>NZ_CP041637.1:1955000-3155000 GCF_007197735.1 Formosa sediminum | reverse complement strand
CACCTAAATCTGTAATTACACCACCACCTAAATTTATTACAAGACTCTTTCGATCTCCGCCAAGTTCAGAAAGCACATTCCAAACACCAACGCAAGTTTCTATAGTTTTATTTATTTCACCAGATTCAATTTCAACAATTTCAATGGTTTTAGTCGTTTTAATTTCAGCTAATAAATGTGGTAAACAAAGTTCATGAGTGTTTTCATCTACTAAAATAAATATGTTAGAGGGATTACTATTTTCAATATGTGCATTTACATGTTGGTATGCACTTAGATTAAAATGAATTTTATTTGAGTTGCTTTCTATAGTTTTCATAAAATGATGTAAAAAATAACCGTGAAAATAAGGAGTTTTTTGTAAAAAAGTAAATTCGGCTTCATTATATTTACAAAAAGTTTTAGTTAATGAATAAACATATCATTTTTGATGACACTGAAATTGCTTTTGCACTAAAAAGTGATTCTGAATTGGAAAGAGCATATTTTCTTTTCAAAATGATTTCAATTGAGCCTTTAGTACGTATAGGTACAGCTGCAACTAATTTTGCAATTAAAGCAAAGTTGCCTGTAGAGGGTTTAATTAGAGCCACAGTGTTCGATCATTTTTGTGGCGGTGTTAATGAAGAAAATTGCCTGCCTGTTATAGATAAAATGTATGAAAAAGGGGTTAGTTCTGTTTTAGATTATTCTGTAGAAGGGAAAGAGTCTGAAGAGGAGTTTGATGCTGCGCTTAAAATTACTTTGAAGATAATAAATTTTGCAGACGATAGAAAGTCAATCCCAATTGCTGTGTTTAAACCTTCGGGATTTGGTAGAATTGCGTTGTTTGAGAAAATAGGTGCTAAAAAAACATTGACAGTAAAAGAAGAAGAGGAATGGAGCCGAATTAAAGACCGTTTTGATGCGGTTAGTAAGGCTGCTAAAGAAAAAGATGTATTGTTATTAATTGATGCCGAAGAGAGTTGGATGCAAGATGCAGCAGATAATTTAATTACGGATTTAATGCGTAAATACAATACAGAAAAAGCAATAGTTTTTAATACGTTGCAAATGTATCGTCATGATCGATTAGATTTTTTAAAACAGCAGCATGCTTTAGCAAAAATTGAAGGATTTTATTTGGGATATAAATTGGTTCGTGGTGCGTATATGGAGAAAGAAAATGAACGTGCAGAAAAATTAGGATATCCAACGCCAATTTGTGACAGTAAACAAGCCACAGATTTAAATTTTAATGCAGGCATAGCTTATGTTTTAGAGCATTTAGATGATATCGCTATTTTTAATGGAACTCATAATGAAAACAGTTCATATTTATTAATGGATTTAATGGCTGAAAAAGGAATTGAAAATTCAGATAAACGTGTTTGGTTTGGGCAGTTATATGGTATGAGCGATCATATTAGTTTTAATTTATCTAACTTTGGCTATAATGTTGCTAAATATGTGCCTTTTGGACCGGTAAAAGATGTAATGCCATATTTAATTAGACGTGCAGAAGAAAACACTTCTGTAGCAGGGCAGACCGGAAGGGAATTAAATTTGCTCTCTAAAGAGAAAAAAAGACGTAAACAATTATAATTTAAAATTAAAAAAGTCAGTCTAAGTAGACTGACTTTTTTAATAAACTAAAGTTTTATTTTAAAATCTCAATATCTTCAACCGTTGCGGTTTCTTTACAATTTTTAACAATTAAGGCAATGGTTTTCTTTTCTAAAGTGCCGTTTAAATAGTAGGTCTTACAAGGTTCGCTTGACGTATTACTTTTAGAAAAATTTACATCTCCTTTATGTAGTACGTGATTAAGTATAATAGTGTCTAAATGTTTTGCCTCTATAATAGATTTAGCATGATCACTATATTCTATCTTTTTTGTGTTAATGTTTTTTATTACACGAGCATCTAAACCATAACTACACGATGTTTTTTTTCCGCTTAAAAAAAAAGCTAAAAGTATAAGGCCCAAAGAAAATCCGCCTAAATAATATCCAATTCGATGTATAAGTGTCATTTAAAAAATTAAGAGGTTAATATCACTATATTTTAAATTAAACCATTCTCCAACAGAACGGTTTGTTAAAATACCGTGATAAAAGTACAACCCATTTTTTAAACCTTTCTCAAATCTTAAAGAATTTTCTAGTCCGCCTTCCTCTGCAATTTTCAATAAATAAGGTGTAAAAATATTACTTATTGATATTGAGGCTGTTCTAGAAAATCTTGCAGGAATATTTGGTACGCAATAATGTATAACATCGTGTTTGTTAAATGTAGGTGTTTTATGAGATGTAACTTCACTGGTTTCAAAACATCCACCCATATCAATACTTACATCTATAATAACAGAGCCTTTTTTCATGGATTGCACCATAGATTCTGAAACTATAACTGGCGAGCGTGATTTACCTCTAACAGCACCAATAGCTACGTCACAGCGTTTTAAAGCTTTTGTTAAGTTTTTGGGTTGTAATGTTGATGTGAAAATAGGACGTCCTAAATTAGTTTGAATGCGACGTAATTTAGAAATAGAATTGTCAAATATTTTTACATTTGCACCTAATCCTATAGCGCTTCTAGCAGAAAATTCGCCCACAGTTCCTGCTCCAATAATTACAACTTCTACCGGTGGTACACCGCTAATATTTCCAAATAATAAACCGTTACCCTGATTAATGTTTGATAATAGTTCTGAAGCTATTATTATAGATCCGATACCTGCTATTTCGCTTAACGATCGTACAGCTGGGTAATGTCCGTCTTCATCTCTAATAAACTCAAAGGCTAGGGCAGTGATGCGTTTAACCGCCAAAGCTTCAAAATATTTTTTATCTTGAGTTTTTAATTGCAAAGCCGATATTAAAATGGTTTGCGGATTAATAAGTTTAATTTGTTCGAGCGTTGGTGGTTCTACTTTTAAAATCATGGGGCAAGAAAAGACCTTGGAGGTATCTGTAGTAATTTCTGCTCCAGCTTCACTATAATCCTTGTCTGTAAAATTAGCACCTAGTCCAGCACCTGCTTCAATTAGAACTTGGTGACCGTTACAAATTAATGCAGAAACAGCATCTGGTGTTAAACAAACGCGTTTTTCTTGATAAGCAGTCTCTTTTGGGATGCCTATGTATAAACGCCCTTTGTTTTTATAGAGTTCAAGTGTTTCTTCTTGTGGAATTAACTGTTCTTGTGTAAACGGAGAAAATGATTTAGACATGTGTTTTTAAACCTATAATTATGTAGTCAAAATACAAATAATATTTAAATCTTATATTGGAGATTAAAAATAATCTTTCATTCTATCTTTAAATCCTCTTGGAGAAATTTTAAATTCGTCTTCAAGATCTTGTAACGATTTGTCAACTGTATTCAAACTGTGAAATATTCTAGCTCGTATTAAATAAATAGACGGAATTATAATTGCCATTATAGGCATTAAGTATAATATTTGGTTACTGTCTACATAATTAATATCATCATTTAAAATGGTGAAAATCTGAAAAGAATACATAGCTATAGGTACAATTAAAACATGGTACCACCAATGGCGGCAAGTAAAAAACCATATAAATAAGAGTAATAACGGAACAAGCTTTCCTGTTAATGTCCATGCTACTATGTCTAAACCACCATAAAATGTACTTTCATAAGTAAATAAAAAAGTGTGCCAAACTTTTACATTTTCAGGCACACTCTCATAAAGATAAAACAGATAGGGAGTAGCTGCTATAAAAGTCGCAATTATACTTCCTGTTATTATACTTCTACTATCCGTGAGTAGGTATTTTAATTTTCCATTTTTCGATGTTTGTCGTTTGTTGGCCATCTAAGTTAATTAAGTTTGTAGCTTTTGCAGTAAAAAACATGCCTCCAATTATTGCAATAGCAATAACGTATTTTTTAGTTTTCATAATTATAAGGGATTTAATTAATTAAAGATTCAAATGTATAGAATGCAATAATTGATTTTGTCTCCAAATGTTAAAATTATGTTAAAAAAGAACGTTTTTTGTGTTTTGTGTTACGGTAAAACCGTACTTTTTAAGGCTTTTGTGTTTTTGTCTTATCTTAACTACTTTTAAAAATTAATTAGTTAAAAATTTTAATGCTCTAGTTGTAGCGTCTAAACTTTCAATATATATACGATTACAAGTTTCATTTGCTAGAATATTTTTTACTTGATCTGGCCATTCTATAAATAACCAAGCGCCAGATTCTAAATAATCTTCTATACCAAAATTGTATGCTTCTTCTTCGTCATTTAATCTATAAAAATCAAAATGATAAACCAAACCATCAACTACACTATATTCGTTAACAATTGAAAATGTTGGGCTACTTACATCTTCGTTAGAGCCCAATGTTTTTACTAAAGTTTTAATTAAAGTTGTTTTGCCAGATCCCATTTCACCATAAAAAAGTATGGTTTTTGATGTTGCATTCTCAAGTATATCTTTGGCAACATGTTCTAGCTCTGATAATTGAAATTTTCTTGTGTTTAGCATAATCTATTGATGCAATTATAAGTAATAAAATTTAAAATTGCTAATGATATATTAAGTTGAAATGCATTTGATATTTTATTTTTTTGGATTTAAAACTACAAATGGGATAATCATTTCTTCTAAGGAAACACCTCCGTGTTGGTAGGTATTTCTGTAGTAACTAACATAATGATTATAGTTGTTTGGATAAGCAAAAAACAAATCATTTTTAGCAAATATAAAAGAGCTACTCATATTTAAAGTTGGTAAATGTACAGATTTTGGATTTTTAATTTCTAAAACATCTTTAGAGTCAAAAGTTAAACTTCTTCCTGTTTTGTACCTTAAATTTAAAGACGTATCTCTATCTCCAACTACTTTAGATGGGTTTTTAACATTAATAGTACCGTGGTCTGTGGTTAAAATTAATTTAAATCCTAATTGTTGAGCTTGTTGTATAATTTCTAGTAAAGGCGAATTTTTAAACCAACTTTGAGTTAACGAACGGTAAGCTTTATCGTTAGAGGCTAGTTCTTTAACTACATCCATTTCGGTTTTGGCATGAGAAAGCATATCTACAAAATTGTAAACCACAACTGTAAGATCGTTGTTTTTCATGCTTTTAAAATTTTCTACTAATTTTTTACCGGTCTTAAGATTAGTTATTTTGTGATATTCGCAGGTTAAATTTTGTAACCCCAAACGCTTCATTTGTGCTTCAAGAAATTCGCCTTCAAAGAGGTTTTTACCGCCATCGTCTGTGTCATTTTTCCAATATTCTGGATGTAGTTTTTCCATGTCACTTGGCATTAACCCAGAAAAAATTGCGTTTCTAGCATATTGGGTTGCAGTGGGTAAAATACTGTAATATGGGGTTTCTGCTTCTTTTTTATAATATGGCGTTAAAAAAGGCTCGAAAGATTTCCATTGGTCGTATCTTAAATTATCTATAACTACAAATAATGTAGGTTGATCTTTGCTTAATTCTGGTACAACTTTATTTTTAAATAAAGTGTGAGACATGGTAGGAGCATCTGTATTATGGTCAAACCAATTTGGGTAGTTTTTAGAAATAAATTTACCAAATAACGAATTGGCTTCAGTTTTTTGCGATTCTAAAATCTCAAACATGCCAGCATCTTCAATGTTTTCAAGCTGAATTTCCCAATACACTAATTTTTGATAGAGATTAGCCCAATCTTCAAAACTGTTAACCATCGCTAAATCCATCGCTATTTTTCTGAATTCCTGTTGATAATTTGATGTGGTTTTTTCTGAAATTAATCGCGAGTGGTCTAAGTTTTTTTTAAGGCTAAGTAAAATCTGATTTGGATTTACAGGTTTTATTAAATAATCTGCAATTTTATTACCAATGGCTTCTTCCATAATATACTCTTCTTCACTTTTAGTAATCATTACTACAGGAAGGGTGTGGTTTTTTTCCTTAATTTCATTTAAAGTTTCTAAACCAGTTAAACCAGGCATGTTTTCGTCTAAAAAAACAATATCAAAAGTCCTGTTTTCTAATACTTCAAGAGCTTCTGTGCCGCTACTACATTTGGTAACCTGATAATTTTTTTTCTCTAAGAAAAGAATGTGTGGTTTAAGTAAATCAATTTCATCATCAATCCAAAGTATATTTATGTTGTTCATATCGTTATATTTGTAATGTTTTTGTGATGTTTTAAACATTTTTAGAAGATCATCTTAAGCATTTCTAAACTATATAGATGAATAAACTTAAAATATTAAACGATCCAATTTACGGATTTATTACCATACCAAATTCGTTAATTTTTGATTTAATCGAGCATAAATATTTTCAAAGACTACGAAGAATAACCCAAATGGGAATGTCTTATTTGGTGTATCCGGGAGCACATCATACCAGATTTCATCATGCACTTGGTTGTATGCATTTAATGCAAAAAGCGATTAATGTACTTCGTTTTAAGGGGGTTGCGATTTCTGAAGATGAAGAAATCGCTTTAAATATAGCTATACTTTTACATGATATTGGGCATGGTCCTTTTTCTCATGCTATGGAACATAGTATTGTAAATGGCATATCTCATGAGAAAATTTCATTGCTTTTTATGCAACAGCTAAACGATGAATTTAACGGAAGTTTAACGCTTGCGATCTCAATTTTTAAAGGAGAGTATCACCGAAACTTTATGTGTCAGTTAATTTCTTCGCAATTAGACATGGATCGTGCAGATTATTTAAAACGAGATAGTTTTTATACTGGTGTAGCAGAGGGCAATATAAATAGCGAACGTTTAATTACGATGTTAAATGTTGTAGATGATGAATTGGTGGTGGAAAATAAAGGCATTTATAGTGTAGAAAAATTTCTTGTTGCTCGCCGCTTAATGTACTGGCAGGTGTATTTACACAAAACGAGTGTTGTAGCAGAACAATTATTAATAAGAGTGTTAAAGCGTGCAAAAGAATTAACCCATAATAATGTAGATTTGGTTGCTAGTAGAGCATTATCTTATTTTTTGAAAACTGAGATTAATCAATCTGATTTTGACACGCTTACATTAGAAACTTTTTCTAAGCTAGACGATTATGATATTATTTCGGCTATGAAAGAATGGCAATATCACGACGATTTTGTATTGCGTAATCTTTGCGAAATGATATTAAATAGAGACTTGCTTAAAATTAAAGTTAAAAACAAAAAAATAAAGAAAAGCGAGTTAGAAAAGCATGAAAAAGAATTAATGTCTACATTTAACATTAGTGAATTTGAGGCCGATTATTTTGTGTTTAAAGGCGAAATTACTAATCAGGCATATCAGCAAAACGGTCAGCAAATCAAAATTTTATACAAGTCGGGTAAGATTCAAGATATCGTGAAAGCATCGGATCAATTAAACCTAAAAGCGCTTTCAAAACCAGTTACTAAATATTATATATGTTATCCTAAAGCTAAACTTTAGGACATTTTTCCTATTTTTGCCACGATGAAATTTACAGCAGAACAAATAGCAGGAATTTTAGAAGGAGAAGTTGTGGGTAATCCCGACGTAGAAGTTTCTACACTTTCTAAGATTGAAGAAGGTATAGACGGTGCGCTAACTTTTTTGGCGAATCCAAAATATACACATTATATATATACGACTAAGGCATCTATTACTATAGTAAATAAAACATTTATTCCTGAGCATGAATTAGAGACTACACTAATAAAAGTGAACGATGCTTATAAGGCATTTTCAAAATTATTAGAGTATTATAACTCAGTTAAGCTTAGTAAAGAGGGAATAGAACAGCCTTCATATATTGCCGATTCTTCTAAATATGGCAATAAAATTTATATTGGTGCTTTTACTTATATAGGTGAAAATGTTAAAATGGGAGATAACGTAAAAATATTTCCTAACTCTTATATAGGAGATAACGTAACAATAGGAGACAATACTATCCTTTTTGCTGGTGCTAAAATTTATTCAGAATGCATTATTGGAAACAATTGTGTTATAAATTCTGGATGTATTATTGGAGCCGATGGATTTGGCTTTGCCCCAAACGAATCTGGCGAGTATGACAAAGTGCCACAAATAGGAAATGTTATTCTTGAAAACTTTGTAGACGTTGGTGCAGGTACAACTATAGATAGAGCAACTTTAGGATCTACCATTATAAGGCAGGGTGTAAAATTAGATAATCAAATTCAAATTGCACACAATGTAGAGATTGGTAAAAATACAGTTATAGCTGCACAAACAGGAATAGCTGGGTCTACTAAAATTGGCGAAAATTGCCAAATAGGTGGCCAAGTTGGTATTGTTGGACATATTACTATTGGTAATAATGTAAAAGTGCAAGCACAATCTGGTATAGGAAGAAATATTAAGGATAATGAAATACTACAAGGTTCACCTGCATTTTCTTATGCAGACTGGAATAAATCCTATGTACATTTTAAAAACTTACCAAAAATAGTTAAAGAAATAAACGAATTAGAAAAGAAATAATGGCTATAGTTAACACAGATATCAAACAAAAAACCATTAAAAATAGTATCTCGTTAAATGGTGTTGGATTGCATACAGGTAATAATGTCTCTTTAACGTTTAAATCTGCGCCAGAAAATGCTGGTTTTGCATTTAAACGTATGGATTTAGAAGGCACACCTGTAATAGAGGCTGATGCTATTTATGTAACCAATACAGAACGCGGGACCTGTTTAGAGAAAAATGGTGTCATTATTCAAACATGCGAACATGTCTTAGCTGCTCTTGTAGGATTAGATTTAGACAATGTTTTAATAGAACTTAGTGCTGCAGAACCACCAATTATGGATGGCTCTTCAAAGTTTTTTGTTGAAGCTTTAGAAGCTGCAGAAATTATAGAACAAGAAGCTTGCAGAGAAGAATATGTAGTAACCGATGTTATCTCATATATAAATGAAGAGAGTGGTAGCGAAATTTTACTAATGCCTTCTAAAGAATACCAAATTACTACTATGGTAGATTTTGGAACTAAAGTGTTAGGAACTCAAAATGCCACATTAAATCAAATAAAAGACTTTAAAGAAACGATAGCAAACTCTAGAACATTTAGTTTTTTACACGAAATTGAAATGCTTTTAGAACACGGCTTAATAAAAGGAGGAGATTTAAACAATGCCATTGTTTATGTAGATAAAGAACTATCTGCAGAAACTATGGAAAAACTTAAAGAAGCCTTTAAAAAAGATTCTATTACTGTTAAACCTAATGGTATACTAGATAACTTAACCTTACATTATCCTAATGAAGCCGCCAGACATAAATTATTAGATGTTGTTGGCGATTTGGCTTTAATAGGTACACGAATTAGAGGTAAGGTTATTGCAAATAAACCAGGTCACTTTGTAAACACCCAGTTTGCAAAGAAGATGGCTAAAATTATAAAGAACGAAAGACGTAATAATGTCCCTTTAGTTGATTTGAATCAAGAACCATTATTAGATGTCAATCAAATTATGAATATGTTGCCACACAGGCCTCCATTTTTATTGATTGATAAGATTTTTGAATTAACAGATAGTGGAGTTATTGGAATGAAAAATGTAACAATGAACGAACCGTTTTTTGTAGGACATTTTCCAGGATCTCCAGTAATGCCAGGTGTTTTAATTGTAGAAGCTATGGCGCAAACAGGAGGGATTTTAGTATTGAGTACTGTACCAGATCCAGAAAACTATCTTACATTCTTTATGAAAATAGATAATGTTAAGTTTAAACAAAAAGTTGTTCCTGGAGATACGGTAATTTTTAAATGTGATTTAATTACACCTATTCGAAGAGGAATTTGCCATATGCAAGGTTATGCCTACGCTAATGGAAAATTATGTGCAGAAGCCGAATTAATGGCTCAAATTTCTAAAGTTAAATAATACGTTACATGAATCAGCCATTAGCTTATGTGCACCCAGGTGCGAAAATTGCAAAAAATGTAGTTATTGATCCGTTTACAACCATACATAATAATGTGGTTATTGGTGAAGGAACTTGGATAGGAAGTAATGTAACCATTATGGAAGGTGCTAGAATTGGAAAAAATTGTAATATCTTTCCAGGATCAGTAATCTCTGGTGTTCCTCAAGACCTTAAATATAACGACGAAGATACATTAACAATTATTGGAGATAATGTAACAATTCGGGAATGTGTTACTATAAACAGAGGTACAACAGACCGAATGAAAACGGTTATAGGAGACAATTGCTTAATTATGGCGTATTGCCATATTGCACACGATTGTATTGTGGGTAACAATTGTATTTTTTCTAATAACAGTACCTTAGCAGGACATATAATAGTAGGTAATTATGTGGTTTTAGCAGGTATGACTGCAGTACATCAATTTTGTTCTATAGGTAATCATGCTTTTGTTACGGGAGGATCTTTAGTAAGAAAAGATGTGCCACCATTTGTAAAAGCAGCTCGCGAGCCTTTATCTTATGTAGGAATTAATTCTGTAGGATTAAGACGTAGAGGTTTTAGCACAGAAAAAATAAGAGAAGTACAAGATATTTACCGTGTATTATATCAAAAAAATTATAACAATACTCAAGCAGTAGAAATTATAGAAGCAGAGTGGGAAGCTACTCCAGAACGCGATGAAATTCTCCAGTTTATTAGAGACTCACAACGCGGAATTATGAAAGGATATTTTAAATCAAATTAAAAAAATAAAATGGCAACAACATCAGATATTAGAAATGGATTATGTATAAGATATAATCACGATATTTATAAAGTAGTTGAATTTTTACACGTAAAACCTGGAAAAGGCCCAGCGTTTGTAAGAACTAAGTTAAAAAGTGTTACATCGGGTAAAGTTATAGATAATACATTTTCTGCTGGACATAAATTAGACGATGTACGTGTAGAAACTCATAAATTTCAATATTTATATCCTGAAGGAGATTTATATCATTTTATGAATGTTGAAGATTATAATCAGATTACATTAAATGTAAATGCATTAGATAATCCGGGATTATTAAAAGAAGGCGAAGTTGTAACAGTTTTAATTAATTCTGAAGATAATATGCCTTTATCTGTAGATATGCCTGCAAGTGTTGTTTTAGAAGTTACTGCAACAGAACCAGGTGTGAAAGGAAACACAGCAACAAATGCAACTAAACCTGCAACAGTTGAAACAGGAGCTACGGTAAATGTACCTTTATTTATTAATGAAGGAGACAAAATTAAAGTTGAAACAGATAAAGGAACTTACAAAGAAAGAGTTAAAGAATAATTCTTGTGAAATTTCCTAAACCATATACATTAAAACAAATTGCAGCACTAATTGATTGCAAATTTGTGGGAGAAGATAATTTTCCTGTTTTAGGCATGAATGAAATTCATGTGGTTGAAACTGGAGATATTGTTTTTGTAGATCATCCTAAATATTACGATAAAGCCTTACAATCTGCAGCAACAATTGTTTTAATAAACAAAGAAGTAGCGTGTCCAGCAGGTAAAGCTTTATTAGTGTCAGACGATCCGTTTAGAGATTTTAATACACTAACACAATTTTTTAAGCCGTTTCTAAGCGCTAGTCAAAATGTGTCAGAGTCACTAAAAGTTGGAGCAGGCACTATTATCCAGCCCAATTGCTTTATTGGTCATAACGTTACTATTGGAAAAAATTGTATTATTCATTCAAATGTAAGTATTTATGATGATGCAGTAATAGGAGATAATGTTACCATACATGCAGGAACTATTTTAGGAGCTTCTGCTTTTTATTATAAAAAACGACCAGAAGGTTTTGATCAGTTAAAATCTGGCGGACGAGTAGTAATTGAAGATAATGTACATATAGGAGCCTTGTGTACTATAGATAAAGGTGTAACGGGAGATACAATAATTGGAGCAGGTTCAAAATTAGATAATCAAATTCAGGTAGGGCACGATACCGTTATTGGTAAAAAATGTTTGATTGCATCACAAGTAGGAATTGCCGGTTGTGTGGTTATTGAAGACGAAGTTACGATTTGGGGACAAGTTGGTACTACCAGTGGAATTCGTATAGGTACAAAAGCTGTAATTATGGGGCAAACTGGCGTTACAAAGTCTGTCGCAGGAGGTAAAACATATTTTGGAACCCCTATTGAAGAATCTAGGAATAAGTTAAAAGAATTTGCTTTACTTAGACAACTTCCTAAATTAATGGAAAAATTAAAAGAGATTCAATAATTTTACCTGAATATAAAAAGAACCATAATTTTAAATAAAGTCGAAAAAAATCTTTAATGATAATTGTTAAAACTTTACATTTGTAAAGCTTTTAAATAAATAAAACAAACAAAAATGAGCGTTTTAGTAAATAAAAATTCAAAAATAATAGTTCAAGGATTTACTGGTAGTGAAGGTACATTTCATGCTAGCCAAATGATTGAATATGGTACAAATGTAGTTGGAGGTGTAACTCCAGGTAAAGGTGGTCAAACACATTTAGACCGTCCAGTTTTTAATACAGTAAAAGATGCTGTTGTTGAAGCAGAAGCAGATACAACTATCATTTTTGTTCCGCCAGCATTTGCTGCCGACGCTATCATGGAAGCTGCAGATGCAGGGATTAAAGTAATTATTACTATTACTGAAGGTATTCCTGTTGCAGATATGATTAAAGCAGCAGACTATATTAAAGGTAAAGATTGCCGTTTAATTGGTCCTAACTGCCCAGGTGTAATTACTCCAGGAGAAGCTAAAGTTGGTATTATGCCAGGTTTTGTATTTAAAAAAGGTAATGTAGGTATTGTTTCTAAATCAGGAACTTTAACCTATGAAGCTGCAGACCAAGTTGTAAAACAAGGTTTAGGTATTACAACTGCTATCGGTATTGGTGGAGATCCAATTATTGGTACAACAACTAAAGAAGCTGTAGAGCTTTTAATAAACGACCCAGAAACAGAAGCTGTTGTAATGATTGGTGAAATTGGAGGTCAGTTAGAAGCAGATGCTGCAAATTGGTATAAAGCTAGCGGAAGTAAAAAACCAGTTGTTGGTTTCATAGCAGGAGAAACTGCTCCAGCAGGACGTACAATGGGGCACGCAGGTGCTATTGTAGGTGGTAGTGATGATACCGCTCAAGCTAAAAAAGCAATTATGAAAGACTGTGGAATTCACGTAGTAGATTCTCCAGCTGAAATTGGTAAAAAAATCGCTGAAGTTTTAGGCCAATTGGCTTAAGATAAACAGTACATTAACAGTATTATAACTGTTAAACTTTATATAAATTTTGTTATATTTAAATCCGTTAACGCTAATTTGTTAACGGATTTTTTAATACTAGACAATTTATATGAAACACATCAAAACTTTTTTTGTGATCTGTATGTTAGTGACTTTTAATTTCGCTTGTAAGCAGAACACAGAACCTAACACAGCCGACTTAGCTGTTAAAACTGAAGTAAAAACAGATCCTAATGGATTTTCTTATGAAGTTATAAATAACGATCCTACAGGATTACGTTTATACACCTTAGAAAATGGTTTGCAAGTGTATTTAAGTAAAAATACCGACGAGCCTAAAATTCAAACTTACATAGCTGTTCGTGCTGGATCAAACTACGATCCGAGTAATTCTACAGGTTTAGCGCATTACTTAGAGCATATGCTTTTTAAAGGAACCGATAAAATTGGATCTATAGATTGGGAAAAAGAACAAGCTTATATTCAAGAAATTTCAGATTTATACGAAGCTCATCGGGCAGAAACAGATGAAGTTAAAAAATTAGAAATTTATAAAAAAATAGACGAAGTATCTTTAGAAGCTTCTAACTACGCCGTAGCCAACGAATACGATAAAATGGTTAGTGGAATGGGAGCTACTGGAACCAATGCTCATACTTGGTTTGAAGAAACGGTATATAAAAATAAAATTCCTGCAAACGAATTAAATAAATGGTTGTCGCTAGAAAGTGAACGCTTTAGCAAATTAGTACTTCGTTTATTCCACACCGAATTAGAAGCCGTTTTTGAAGAATTCAATAGATCTCAAGATAACGACGGAAGAAAAGTATATACAGCAATGCTTGATGCATTATTTCCTAATCATCCATACGGACAACAGCAAACCATTGGTACTGCGGCGCATTTAAAAAATCCGTCTTTAGTAGATATAAATAATTATTTTAACAAGTATTACGTCCCAAATAACATGGCTATGGTGCTTGTTGGAGATTTGAATTTTGATAAAACTATTGCTTCTGTTAATCAAACATTTGGGAAATTAAAGTATAAAGAAGTGTCGCACCCAACGCTTGCAGAAGAAGCGCCTATAACTGCACCCATTTCAAAAGAAGTATTTGGACCAACATCAGAAGGAGTTACATTAGCTTTTAGAAGTAATGGTGTTAATTCTGAAGATGAGAAATTTGTTACTCTAGCAGATATGATTTTAACAAATGGTGAAGCCGGATTAATCGATTTAAACTTAAATCAAAAACAATTGGTGCAACGTGCAGGATGTTATACCATGTTTTTAAATGATTATGGATTACATCAGTTTTATGGAGACCCACAAGAAGGGCAAACCCTTGATGAAGTTAAAGATTTAATTTTATCTCAAATTGATAAACTTAAAAAAGGAGAGTTTGACGATTGGTTAATTGAAGCTGTTGTAAACGATTTAAAATTAAGTCAAACAAGAGAATATGAAAACAGTACAGCTTTAGCATCAGCTTATTATAATGCGTTTATTCATCATCAAAAATGGGAAGATCAAGTTAAATTTTTAGACGAATTAAAAGCCATAACAAAAGAGGATTTAGTTGCTTTTGCTAATCGTTTTTATAAAGACAATTATGTAGTTGTATATAAAAGAAAAGGAGAAGACAGCTCAATTGTTAAGGTTGAAAATCCTGGAATTACACCTGTAAATTTAAACAGAGATAAAAGTTCACAATATTTAACAGATTTTCAAGCTATAAAACCAGATGAGCTAGAACCTAAATTTGTGGATTATAAGTCTGCTATCAAAGAAAAAACATTAGAAAATGGTATAAATGTTTCATATATAGAGAATGAGACTAACGATTTATTTAATCTCGATATTATTTTTGATATGGGGACAGATAATGACAAAAAATTAAGTTTAGCAGTTGGGTTTTTAGAATATCTAGGAACAGAAACCATGTCTGCAGAAACTATAAAAAAGGAATTTTACAAATTAGGTGTAAATTATTATGTGTTTAGTCGTAATGATGTAAGTTATATTGGCCTAAGCGGATTGAAAGAAAATCTGCCAAAAGGCTTAGCATTGCTAGAAGATTTAATTACAAATGCAAAATCTGATCCAGAAGCTTATGCAAATTATGTTGATAAGATTTTAAAAGAAAGACAAGATGGTAAAACTCAAAAAAGCAATATTTTATGGAATGGGCTTGTAAATTATGGTAAGTACGGAGAAAATTCGCGATTACGTAATATTATGAAAGCTTCTGAGCTTAAAGCTCAAGACCCTCAAGAATTGGTAGATATTGTTAAAGGGCTTAAAGACTATAAACAGCGTATTTTTTATTATGGTAAAGATGTAGACCAGGCTGTAGCAGCCTTAAATAAAGAGCATAAATTAAACATGCCTCTTAAAGATTATCCGGAAGCAACAACATATGTAGAGAAAGAAACTGGCGGACATGTTTATTTTGCAAATTACGATATGGTGCAGTCAGAAATGGTGTTTTTAGCAAAAGGCCAAACGTTTGATGCTGAAAAAATGGCTGCAGCAAGTTTATTTAATGCTTATTTTGGTAGTGGTTTATCTTCTATTGTATTTCAAGAGATTAGAGAATCTAAATCGTTAGCATATTCGGCTTTTTCAAGTTACAATACTGCAGGTAAACTAGACGATTCTAATTATGTATTAGCTTATATAGGTACTCAAGCCAATAAAATGGATCAAGCTGTAGAGGCCATGATGTCGTTAATGAGTGATATGCCTGAAGCAGAAAAACAATTTCAGGCGGCTAAAGATGCAGCATTAAAGAAAATTGCTGCCGAGCGCATTACTAAAGCTAATATTTTTTGGGAATATGAAGGATTAAAAAAATTAGGTATAGAAAAGGACAATCGCGAAGCCATGTATAATACTATAAAAAACATGGAAATAAGCGATTTAAGAGACTTTTTTAATGATAATATTAAAGGTGAAAACTATAATGTTATGGTCGTTGGAAATAAAAAAGATATCGATTTTAACGCCTTAAAAAAATTAGGCGAAGTTGAAGAAATGGATGTAGATTATTTATTTAACTACGAAACAACAGATAAGGTTAAGCTTTAACAGATTATACAACTATGTTGTAAACATTAAAACCTCACAAATATTTGTGAGGTTTTTTTATTTAGTCAATTTTGAATTAGTATCTTTGATTTTCATAAATTTTATTTAATTATACATGAAATTATTACAAGGAAAAACAGCAATTATTACTGGAGCAAGCCGTGGAATAGGTAAAGGTATTGCGCAAATTTTCGCTCAACATGGTGCAAATGTAGCATTCACATACAGTTCATCTGTAGAGGCTGCAAATGCTTTAGAAACAGAGTTAAATGATTTAGGAATAAAAGCAAAAGGTTACCAAAGTAATGCTGCCGATTTTACTGAAGCTCAAAAATTAGCAGAAGATGTAGTAAAAGAATTTGGAAGTATAGATATTTTAGTGAACAACGCAGGAATTACTAAAGATAATTTATTAATGCGTATTAGTGAAGAAGATTTTGACCAGGTTATAGAAGTTAATTTAAAATCTGTGTTTAATATGACAAAAGCTGTACAGCGCACTATGCTTAAACAACGTAAAGGCTCTATTATAAATATGAGTTCTGTTGTGGGTGTAAAAGGAAACGCTGGACAAACTAATTACGCTGCATCTAAAGCTGGAATTATCGGATTTTCTAAATCTGTAGCTTTAGAGTTAGGTTCTAGAAATATTAGAAGTAATGTGGTCGCTCCAGGTTTTATAGAAACCGAAATGACGGCTAAGTTAGATGAAGAAACAGTTAAAGGATGGAGAGCTGGAATCCCATTAAAACGTGGTGGTACCCCAGACGATGTTGCTAATGTTTGTGTGTTTTTAGCAAGTGATTTAAGCGCATACGTAACAGGACAGACGTTAAACGTAGATGGCGGAATGTTAACTTAATTTATGCCTACACAAACCCTATTATATATTATTCTAGCTGGAATTTTAGCGCTAATATTGGCTTTATTTCAGTATAAATACAAAGTAAAAAGCATGTCGAAATTGTACATGCTTTTTGCTTTTTTACGATTTATTAGTATTTTTCTGATACTTTTATTGCTTATAAATCCCAAATTCGAGCAACTTAAATTAACCGAAGAAAAACCAAAACTATTAGTTGCCATAGATAATTCTAGTTCTACCACTCAACTAGAACAAGATAAAAATGCGAAACAGGTTTTACAAACTATTCAATCTCACACAGCGTTAAATACAAAATTTGATATTGAATATTTTAAGTTTGGGAAGACTTTAAATGCTTTAGATACTTTAACGTTTACAGATAAACAAACAGATGTTGCTGCCGCTTTAGATGGCCTTAAGTCTATTTACAAAAATACTATAGCACCTACAATTTTAGTTACTGATGGCAATCAGACATTAGGTAGTGATTATGCATATACCTCCTATAATCAGCCAGTATATCCCATAATTTTAGGAGATACTACCACATATATAGATTTAAGTATTACACAGCTAAATGTAAACAAATATGCTTATCTTAAAAATAAATTTCCAGTAGAAACTGTATTGGTATACAACGGTAAAGCACCCGTAAATACAACCTTTTCTATAACATCTGGAACTCAAACTATTTTTTCAAAAAACATTACCTTTTCAGCAACTCATAATTCTGAAATTTTACAATTTACTTTACCAGCAAGTCATGTTGGAGTGACTACCTATAAAGCCATACTACAACCTTTAGAATCTGAAAAAAATAAGGTTAATAACGTTAAGCATTTTGCTGTTGAAGTTATAGATGAAAAAATGAATATAGCTATTGTTTCAAGTTTTTATCATCCAGATTTAGGTACACTAAAAAAGAGTATTGAAAGTAATGAACAACGTGCTGTATCTATTTTAAATCCTAATGAAGTAAATCCTAAACTTAACGATTTTAATTTGCTTATCTTATACCAACCAGATAATCAGTTTAAGTCTATTTTTGAAGCTATAAAAGCCGATAATAAAAATGCATTTATAATTTCAGGAGCTCAAACAGATTGGTTTTTTTTAAACGATCAATCAGATTATTACGAGCATGATATCACGTCGCAAACCGAAATGTATCAAGGTGTGTTTAATTCTAATTACACTACATTTATTGTAGATAATTTAGATTTTAATTCATTTCCACCTTTACAATCCGCTTTCGGTGAACTATCTTTTTACGGACCACATGAGATATTATTGTATAAAAAAATTGGTAATATTACCACAAATCAACCATTATTAGCGACTTTTGAGACTCAAGGTAGGCGTGAAGCAGTTTTATTAGGAGAGAATATTTGGCAATGGCGTGCACAAAGTTATTTAAATAAAAAATCTTTTAACACATTCGATAATTTTATAAGTAAAGTGGTACAATATTTGTCATCTACTAAAAGAAAAACACGATTGGTTGTAGATTTTGAATCGTTTTATGATGGTACAAATAATGTGATAATTAGAGCACAATTTTTCAATAAAAATTATGAGTTTGATGGTCGAGAACCACTAAAAATTAAATTAGTAAATAGAGAAACAAAAGCAGTTACAGAACTCCCTTTTGTTCTTAAAAACAATAATTATCAAGTCGATTTAAGTCAATTACCAGCTGCTGAATACAATTTTACTGTTAGTGCTACTAACGAAAATATATCACAATCTGGAAGCTTTACAATTTTAGAGTACAATGTAGAGCAACAGTTTTTAAATGCCAATTCAGGCAAATTAAATCAGTTAGCGCAAAAAACAGAAGGGGCTTCTTATTTTATAGCAGATTATAAATCACTTTTAAAAGATTTATTATCTAATCAAAAATATGTAACCATTCAAAAAAGTAGTAAAACCACACAAGGATTAATAGACTGGAAATATATGCTAGGAATCATTGTTTTCTGCTTATCTTTAGAGTGGTTTTTAAGAAAATATAACGGATTAACTTAATATATAAATAATGGACAAATTACCTAAAATTGCATTACCTTTTGTTGTAGCTATTGTAGCTATAATTATTCTAATTTCTAAATCGGCTATAACCATAGATTCTGGTGAAGCAGGGGTACTTTATAAAACATTTGGAGGTGGGGTTGTAACCGATGAACCACCTTTAGGAGAAGGCTTTCATGTTGTAGCACCTTGGAATAAAGTATATGTTTACGAAGTAAGACAACAAGAAATTTACGAACGAATGAATGTATTATCTTCTAACGGATTAGATATTAAATTAGAAGCTTCGGCATGGTTTCAACCACAATTTGAGAATTTAGGAAAATTGCATCAAGAGAAAAGTGAAATGTATAAAGAACGTATTTTACTTCCTGCAATTCGTTCGGCTGCAAGAAGTGTAGTAGGGCGTTATACGCCAGAACAATTATACTCAAGTAAGCGGGATGCGATTCAGCAAGAAATTTTTGAAGAAACAAAAAATATTGTAGACGATCAATACATACAATTAAACGAAATATTGGTTCGTGATGTAACTTTACCATCTACTATAAAAGATGCTATTGAGCGTAAATTAAAGCAAGAACAAGAATCTTTAGAATATGAATTTAGATTAGTAACGGCTCAAAAAGAAGCTCAGAAACAAATTATTGAAGCACAAGGTAAAGCAGATGCAAACAGAATTTTAAGTGAGTCTCTAAACGATAAAATACTACAAGACAAAGGGATAGAAGCTACAGTTAAATTATCGCAGTCTCAAAATGCTAAAGTTATAGTAATCGGTTCTGGAGATAGTGGAATGCCTATTATACTTGGAAATCAATAATAAATTGATATTTTTCGATTTAAAACTTGCATAAGTGTTTTAAATTTCTGAATATTTGTAAAGAACAAAAACAAAGACATGAACTTTATTCAATTTCATCATCATCATTTTCATACTTGTACTTAAACGAGCAGAAAGTGTATTGAATAAATTTTTATAAAAATATATTTTTAAACCCCGTTTGAGTTAATCAGATGGGGTTTTTATTTTCTCCGAATGATTTTACTCAAACACATTAACCAAAATAATGAGTAAACTAAAAATTGCAGTTCAAAAATCAGGTCGACTGTACGACGAGTCTATGCAAATTCTTAAAGACATAGGAATATCTATAGACAATGGAAGAGATCAATTAAAAGCTTCAGCTAAAAACTTTCCTGTAGAGGTGTTTTATTTACGTAATGGAGATATTCCTCAGTATCTAAAAGACGGTGTTGTAGATGCTGCTATTATTGGAGAGAATGTTTTAATTGAAAAAGGCGGAGACATTCAAATTATTCAAAAATTAGGTTTTTCATCTTGTAAAGTATCTATAGCAGTGCCAAAATCTGTTAAATACAATAATATGCAAGATTTAGAAGGTAAGCGTATTGCAACGTCTTATCCCAATACGGTGCAACAATTTTTAGATAAAAATAACGTAAACGCGCAGTTACATATTATTAACGGATCGGTAGAAATTGCTCCAAACATTGGGCTTGCAGATGCTATAGTTGATATTGTGTCTAGCGGAAGTACATTATTTAAAAATGGTTTAAAAGAGGTTGAAGTCTTACTAAAATCTGAGGCTGTTTTAGCATCATCTCCATTAATTTCTAAAGACAATTTAGAGATATTAAACACAATTAAATTTAGAATAGATTCTGTGCTAAAAGGGCGTCGTTCTAAATATGTGTTGTTAAACGCACCTAATGAAAAATTAAAAGAAATAATTACCATTTTACCAGGGATGAAAAGCCCAACAGTCTTACCTTTAGCCCAAGAAGGCTGGAGCTCTGTTCACACAGTAATCGACAAAAATAAATTTTGGGAAATTATTGATGAACTTAAAGCACTTGGCGCAGAAGGTATCCTTGTTTGTCCTATTGATAATATGGTTCTATAATTAAAGACATTTAAAATGAACATTATTGAAAACCCCAATCCATCAGATTGGTCAAATATATTGCAACGCCCAACACAAACCGTAAACGATATAGAAAATACGGTAACTCAAATTTTTGATGATGTTAAGCGTAATGGGGATGTTGCAATTTCTAAATATACTACTCAATTTGATGGGGTGACTTTAGATTCTAATATTGTTACAGAACAAGAAATTGAAGAAGCAAAGGCAAACGTATCAGAACAGCTTAAAGAAGCCATAACGATTGCATATAAAAATATTGAGCGTTTTCATGCGGCTCAAAAAACAGAAAAAGTTCAAGTTAGCACCATGCCTGGAGTAAACTGCTGGCAAGAAAAACGAGCCATAGAAAAAATTGGATTATATATTCCAGGAGGTACAGCACCGTTGTTTTCTACTGTTTTAATGTTAGCCATTCCAGCTAAAATTGCGGGATGTAAAGAAATAGTGTTGTGTTCTCCACCAAATTCATCTGGTAAAATTGCAAACGAAATTTTATTTGCTGCTCATTTATGTGGCGTTTCAAAAATTATTAAAGTAGGAGGGATTCAAGCGATTGCCGGATTAACATTTGGAACAGAAAACATCCCTCAAGTCTATAAAATTTTTGGACCAGGAAATCAGTTTGTTACTGTGGCAAAACAATTGGCTACAAAATACGGCGTTGCTATCGATATGCCTGCAGGACCAAGTGAATTATTAGTAGTTGCAGATGATAGTGCTAATGCAAGTTATGTAGCTTCAGATTTATTAAGTCAAGCAGAACATGGTGCAGATAGTCAAGTGATTTTAGTATCCACATCAAAAGCTTTAATTGATGATGTTTTAAAAGAAGTTGATACACAAATTAAGAACTTACCGAGACAAAGTATAGCAGAAAAAGCAATCGCTAATTCAAAGTTAATTTTAGTTGAAAGTGATGAAGTTGCACTTAATTTAATTAACGAATATGCACCAGAACATTTTATTATTTGTTCTAAAAATGAAGATCTTTATGTAAACGGTATTAGAAATGCAGGTTCTGTGTTTATTGGTAATTATACACCAGAGAGTGCTGGCGATTATGCGTCTGGTACCAACCACACTTTACCTACCAACGGATTTAGTAAAGCGTATTCTGGCGTAAACTTAGATAGTTTTTTAAAGAGTATAACCTTTCAAAAAATATCAGAACAAGGACTTTTAGATTTAGGTCCAATTATTGAACAAATGGCTGCTGCCGAAGGCTTAGAAGCACACAAAAATGCGGTTACTCTAAGACTAAACGATTTAAAAAATAACTAATGGCAACTGTACAAGATCTTTTAAGACCTTCCATAAAAGCGCTAAAAGCATATTCTTCTGCAAGAGACGAGTTTCAAGAAGAAACTAGTAATATGGTGTTTATAGACGCAAACGAAAATCCGTTTAATAATGGCGTAAATCGGTATCCAGATCCGCAACAAAATGAGGTGAAAAACATTTTATCGGAGATTAAAAATGTTTCAAAATCTAATATTTTATTAGGAAATGGTAGCGACGAAGTGTTAGATTTATTGGTGCGAGCCTTTTGCGAACCCAATCAAGATAACATTATTATTTTGCCACCAACTTACGGGATGTACGAAGTGTTGGCAAATTTAAATGCCGTAGAAACCAGAAAGGTGTTATTGTCTGAAGACTTTCAGCCTGAAAGTGATCAAATTTTAAAAGTGGCCGATGCGAACAGTAAAATATTATTTTTATGCTCACCCAATAATCCGTCAGGGAATAGTTTTAGCGATAATGAAGTAGAAACTTTATTAAAGAAATTTGAAGGGATAGTCGTTATCGATGAAGCGTATATCGATTTTTCTACACAAGACAGTTGGTTACATCGTTTAGAAGAATTTCCTAATTTAGTCATCACACAAACCTTATCTAAAGCTTATGGAATGGCAGGAATACGGTTAGGTATTTGTTATGCTTCAGAAGAGATTATTAAAGTGTTAAACACCATAAAACCACCATATAATATTAACGTTTTAACGCAAAATAAAGCAGTAGAATTATTAAAACAAACCGATGTAATTGATACTGAAATTGATTCTATTTTAATTGAACGTAGCCAATTAATATCAGATTTAAAATCTATTGCTTATATCGAAAAAATATATCCGTCAGATACTAATTTTGTACTCGTAAAAGTAGACGACGCCACTAAACGTTATAATCAATTAATAAAAGAAGGTGTTGTAGTACGTAACCGGACTACGCAACCGTTATGCGAAAATTGTTTACGCTTAACCGTTGGAACGCCTTCAGAAAATAAAACGCTAATCACCGCACTTACCAAGTTACAATGAAACAAAAAGTACTATTTATAGATCGTGATGGAACGATTATTAGAGAACCTGCCGACGAGCAAATCGATAGTTTCGAGAAGTTAGAATTCTATCCTAAGGTTTTTCAATATTTAAGTAAAATAGCTAAAGAATTGGATTACGAAATCGTCATGATTACCAACCAAGATGGGTTAGGAACAGAGGTGTATCCTGAAGATACATTTTGGCCAGTTCATAATTTTATTCTTGAAGCTTTTAAAAATGAAGGTGTAGAATTTAAAGAACAATTTATAGATAGAACGTTTGCAAAAGACAATGCAGCTACACGTAAACCTAATACCGGTTTATTAACAAAATATTTTTCTGAAGCTTACGATTTAGAAAACTCATATGTTATTGGCGATCGATTAACTGATATTGAATTGGCAAAAAACTTAGGGGCAAAAGGAATTTTTATAAACGATAATACAAATCTTGGTACAGATGAAATTACCGTTAAACGTGAAGCATTAAATGATTTTATTAGTTTAGAATCTAACGATTGGGAAGCCATTTATAAGCATTTAAAAGTTGAAGATCGTACCGGGAGTATTGAAAGAAATACTAACGAAACTAAAATTAAAATTGATTTAAATTTAGACGGTACTGGTAAAAGCAATATTGAAACAGGAATTGCATTTTTCGATCATATGCTTGATCAAATTGCACGCCATGGGCAATTAGATTTAAATATAAAAGTAGATGGCGATTTAGAAGTAGACGAGCATCATACTATTGAAGACACAGCCATTGCTTTAGGAGAGCTATTCAACACGGTTTTAGGAAATAAATTAGGAATAGAGCGTTACGGGTTTTACTTGCCAATGGACGATTGTTTAGCTTCTGCAGGTATCGATTTTGGCGGAAGAAATTGGTTAGTGTGGGAAGCCGATTTTAAACGTGAAATGGTTGGTAAAATGCCAACAGAAATGTTTTATCACTTCTTTAAATCGTTTACCGATGGTGCAAAATGTAATTTAAACATTAAAGCCGAAGGCACAAACGAGCATCATAAAATTGAAGCGATATTTAAAGCTTTTGCAAAAGCAATAAAAATGGCCGTAAAACGCGATGTAGAAAAAATGATTTTACCATCAACCAAAGGGATGTTGTAAAAGAAAAAGTATATGAGTTTAAATAAAGAGAAATTAACGGCGTCGAGTGAGAGTTCTTCCCTTTCTGTTAAGGCAGTAGACCGGCCGTCTGTTGTTATCATAGATTACGGAGCCGGGAATATAAAAAGTATTCAGTTTGCTTTTAAACGTTTAGGTATAGATGCCGTGTTGTCTAACAATCCAGAAACGATTAAAAATGCAGACCGTGTTATTTTTCCTGGCGTGGGCGAAGCAAGTTCGGCATTAAAAATGCTTAAAAATAGTCAACTAGATAAATTAATTCCTACCTTAAAGCAACCTGTTTTAGGAATTTGTTTAGGGATGCAACTTATGTGTAAAAGTACAGAAGAGGGGCAAACCGAAGGATTAGGGATTTTTCAAGTGGATGTAAAACGGTTTTCAGATACGGTAAAAGTCCCGCAAATGGGATGGAATACCATTTCTAATTTAAAATCTGATTTATTTAAAGATATTCCTGAAGATTCATACATGTATTTAGTGCATAGCTATTATGCAGAAGATTGCAAAGAAGCTATTGCAACTACAAATTATAACGGAAATTATACCACAGCCGTAAAACATAACAACTTTTATGGTGTACAATTTCATCCAGAAAAAAGTAGTATTGCTGGTGCTAAATTGCTTGAAAATTTTTTAAATCTAGAATCATAAACCGATTAATACGTAACTAATGAGAATTATTCCAGCCATAGATATTATAGACGGCAAATGTGTTCGTTTAACTAAAGGAGATTACGATACCAAGAAAATATATAACGAAAATCCGTTAGAAGTAGCAAAGAGTTTTGAAGATGCAGGTGTAGAGTATTTACATTTAGTAGATTTAGATGGAGCTAAAGCAAGTCGCATTATTAACTATAAAGTTTTAGACCAAATAACCTCTAAAACCAATTTAAAAGTCGATTTTGGAGGTGGGTTAAAAACTAACGAAGATTTACATATTGCTTTTAGCTCTGGTGCAAAACAAATTACTGGTGGTAGTATTGCTGTAAAAGATAGTGATATGTTTGAAAGTTGGATACAAAAATACGGAAGCCAGAAAATAATTTTAGGCGCAGATGCAAATAATGAAAAAGTAGCTATAAGTGGGTGGTTAGAAGAAAGTAGTTTAGAAGTTACGCCATTTATAAAAGGATATATGAGTAAAGGAATTCAGTATGTTATTTGTACAGATATTTCTAAAGATGGTATGCTAGAAGGTCCTTCTTTCGACTTATATAAAAAGATAATTAATCAAAATCCAAGTATAAAATTAATAGCTTCTGGAGGAATTTCTTGTAATGAAGAATTACCAAAACTAAAAGAGTTAGGGTGCGAAGGAGTCATTATAGGTAAAGCGATTTACGAAAATAAAATCAGTATGAAGGATTTAGAACAACTGGTTGTTAACTCTCAATAAATTAATATGCTTACAAAACGAATTATCCCGTGTTTGGATATTAAAAATGGAAGAACTGTAAAAGGTGTAAATTTTGTCGATTTAATCGATGCAGGAGACCCTGTAGAATTGGCAAAACAGTATGCGCTAAAAGGAGCAGACGAGTTGGTGTTTTTAGACATTTCGGCAACTTTAGAAGGGCGTGGTACGACGCTAGACATGGTATTACATGTTGCAGAACAGGTAAATATACCTTTCACTGTGGGAGGCGGAATCTCGTCTGTAGAACATGTAGATGCCTTATTACAATGTGGTGCAGATAAAGTGTCTGTGAATTCTTCTGCTGTTAAACGTCCAGCGTTAGTAAAGGAATTAGCCGATAAATTTGGGAGTCAATGTGTGGTAGTTGCTATTGATGCTAAACAAGTAGACGGACAATGGAAAGTGCACTTGGCAGGAGGAAGTATTCCAACCGATATCGATTTATTTGAATGGGCAAAGGAAGTAGAGACCCTAGGTGCTGGCGAAATTTTATTTACCTCTATGAATCACGATGGTACTAAAAATGGTTTTGCAAACGACGCCTTAGCAAAATTGTCTGATATGTTGAATATACCAATAATTGCTTCCGGTGGCGCAGGAACTATTCAGCATTTTGTAGATACGTTTAAAGACGGAAAGGCAGATGCTGCACTTGCTGCTAGCGTTTTTCACTTTGGAGAAATTCCGATTTCAGAATTAAAAGCCGAACTAAAAAATAATAATATAGCTGTAAGATTGTAAAATTTTACGATATAAAATATAGAGTAATGAATATAGATTTTAATAAAAATAACGACGGATTAGTACCTGCAATTGTACAAGATGCTTCTACAAAACAAGTGTTAATGTTAGGGTATATGAATGCCGAAGCATTTGAAAAAACGAAAGCGACTAAACAAGTTACTTTTTTTAGCAGAACAAAAAATAGGTTATGGACTAAAGGTGAAGAAAGTGGAAATGTTTTAAATTTAGTAGATCTAAAACTAGATTGTGATAACGACACATTATTGGTTTCTGTACATCCAAAAGGACCAACGTGCCACAAAGGGACGGACACTTGTTGGGGAGAACCAAATGCAGAAAGTTACGGGTTTATTTCGCATTTAGAAGATGTTATTAAAGACAGACGATTAAATTCGAACGCATCTAAATCTTATGTGTCGTCATTATTTGAAAAAGGCATCAATAAAATTGCACAGAAAGTAGGAGAGGAAGCTGTAGAAGTGGTTATTGAAGCTAAAGACAACGACGATAATTTATTCTTAAACGAAAGCGCCGATTTATTATTTCACTATTTAATTTTACTGCAAGCCAAAGGTTTCGAAATAAAAGATGTGATTGAAGTTTTAAAAGGCAGAGAAAAATAATAATGTTGTAAAGGAGAATTTAGCGTTCTAAATTCTCCTTTGTGTTTAGTTTTGGAAATTAAGCAATCCAATTTTTCGATTTAGAATATTTACTAAAGAACACTAAGCCTACAGAACATACTAAAACTAAAATGGGCATAATTAAACTAGGCGGTTTAACTTCAAAAAACAAATAACTCATTTGTGCAATAACAGCTACTAATGAAGTTAATGCTATTGGATATGCAAAACGTCTTCTTGCCATTAATAAAATACTGGCTAAAAATCCTGCCATCACAGCTACAGCATAGGCACGCATAACCCAAGTTGGCGTATTTAACATCTCCTGTAATTGTGCTTCTGTATATTGCGAACGGAAAGCTTCGGTATTGTTAACCTGAATTAAATATTGATTGACACCTAAACCATTCCATAGTAAATAAAATCCTGTAACAACCCAAAACCAAATAGGTGGTTTACTAGCATTGGTCATAATTTTAATTTTTTAGTTAATTTGGTTTAAAAGGTAGTAATTTTTTTGTGAAGTCTACTAAAATAAGTTACTTGCTAGTTTAAAAAACAAATACACTTTCAGTTGAAAAAACGCTTTTTTTATCTCATTACAATTCAATATTTAGGGTATCGATTTCATGGTTGGCAAAAGCAACCTAAACTTAAAACGGTTCATTTAATGATAGACAAAACCATGCGTTATATTATGGATGGTAAACCTTTTAAAACATTAGGTTCAGGACGAACAGATGCAATGGTGTCTGCTCAACAGGGCGCTTTTGAACTGTTTTTAGAAGATAAAATTGAAGATGAAGTTGCTTTTTTAGAACTGTTTAATTATAACTTACCACAAGATTTAAGAGCCTTATCTATTACTGAAGTCGACAAACATTTTAATGTTATAAACGCGTCCAAACAAAAAGAATACGTGTATGTATTTGCTCATGGAATAAAATGTCATCCATTTTGTGCTCCTTTTATGACGACGATTTTAGATCCATTAGATATAGATAAAATGAAACAGGGTGCTAAACTTTTTGAGGGAGCTCATAATTTTAAAACCTATTGTTACAAACCTACAGAAACAGGTGTTTTTAACAGAACTATAGATACTTGCGAATTGGTTAAAAACACCTTAATAACAGCAAGTTTTTTCCCAGAACAATCATATATGTTACGAGTTAAAGGCAAAGGTTTTATGAGAAACCAAATTCGATTAATGATGGGTGCACTTATAAAACTAGGTAAACACGAAATAACATTAGACTATATTAAGGAAAGTTTAAAGCCAGAAAGTACTGAAGTTATGGATTATATAGCTCCAGCTTCAGGATTAGTTTTAAATGCCGTAGAATTTGAATCGATTACTTGTATTCAAACATAAAAAATCTTATAATAACTAATGTTAAATCCTTTAAGATTTTGCTTAAATTATTAACTTAAATTAACTTAATAATTGTATAAGTAGGTTAAAATCAGTTAATAAGTCGTTCTGATAGACATGTAAATTGTAACTTCATAATAAGTTTAACCAAAAAACCAAATATTATGAATTACTTAAATATAAATGAAGAAAAACTACTTCCGGTAGTTATTGAATTAAATACACTTTTAGCAGATTACCATATATATTATCAAAAATTAAGAAACTTTCACTGGAATATTTTAGGTGAGAACTTCTTTGATTTACATAATAAATTTGAAGAGTTATATACAGATGCAAGAACTAAAATTGATGAAATTGCCGAGCGTATATTAACCTTGCGTTATCACCCAACAAGTAAACTTTCCGATTATTTAGAACTTTCAGCGCTGTCAGAAGTGTCACCATTACAATCAGATAAAGAAATGGTAGACGAAATCTTAAACGATCATAAATTGATTTTAAATCAAATGAAAACGGTTGTAAGTAAAGCTGAAGAGGCTACAGATGAAGGAACCATCGATTTAATTGGAGCGTATATTCGAGAGCTAGAAAAAGCAAGTTGGATGCTAGATTCTTGGGCTAAAAAACCTACAGAACATTTAAACAGTGCTATTGTTGAATAAATTGTTTTACCAGATTTAATTATAAAACATGATAATTCAAACTTAAAAATTAAGCATATGAAATCTATATATATAGCATTAGTCATTCTTTTAGGATATTCATCTACACAAGCTCAAACAGTTACTAAAGATGTTTTAGATGAAACAAAAACCATTACTACAAAAACAAATAATGGTAAAGAAATTAAAGAAAACACGATTGAAATTAATAGACGTGTAGAACAAGATGTCAAATTAGATGAAGCTGATAAAAATAAATTAAATCAGAATAGAGCTAATACAGAAGCACAAGTTCAAGAGACAATTAAAATTACTAATAATTCACCATTTACTGCCAATAAAAAATCTATGGTTTATAAATTAGATGATAAAACTATGGAATTTAAAATGAACGATGATGGATTTTCAATTTTAAATCATGCAAATTCAGATATGACTACAGTAAAGCAATCTGAAGGAGATACATCTCAATTTGTAATGAAAGATAATGGCGAAACAGGAATTGGTTATTTTGATGAACAGGGTAATTTTGTTGTTCAGAAATTTGATAAAAAATCAAATCAAATCGTCTCTAAAACCTATCAATTGGTAGAGTAACATTAAATTTTCATATCACTTTAAAGCCTCAGATATTCTGAGGCTTTTTTATATCTTTATGCCATCTAAACCCAAATACAATGATTTCAAAAAACATACTTGATTTTTTAAACGCACTAGAAAAAAATAATGATAGAGTATGGTTTCAAGATCATAAAACTGAATTTAAAGCAGTAGAACAGGACATGAAAGCAGTGTACAATGAATTGTTTACTTTGCTTAAAACTCACGATGAAGTAGATGCTGTAAAAATGTTTAGAATTTATAGAGATGTGAGATTTTCTAAAAATAAAATACCATATAAAACCCATTTCGGAGGGACTATACATCGGGTAAAACCTAAATTAAGAGGTGGATATTATTTACAAATTAAACCTAATAATGAGTCGTTTATAGCAACAGGATTTTGGGATCCTAACAAAGAAGATTTACTACGCATAAGAAAAGAATTTGAAGTCGATGCAGAAGAAGTAAGAACTATTATTTTAAATCCAGATTTTAAATCGGTTTGGGGAACTATAGAAGGCGAGGAACTTAAAACGGCACCAAAAGGGTTTGATAAGAATCACCCAGATATTGATCTCATTAGAAAAAAACAGTTTATTTTTTCTAAAAAATTTACAGACCAAGAAGTGCTTGCACCAGACTTTCTTGAACACGTTAATACCGCTTTTAAAGCAGTTAGACCTTTTTTTAATTATATGAGCGATGTATTAACCACAAATATAAATGGAGAATCGCTCATATAATTAAGTTATAATTTAAACCACTTGACTAAGCTGAATATCAAAAATTTGTATGTTGTCTACCAACTGATTTTTTACAATATTCATCATGCGTTTATTTAGTGCAGATGAGTTTTCTATATATAATAAGTATTCTTCAATAGTAAATTGGCCAATAATCATACCTTTAATAGAGTTTCTAAATTTAATATCTTTCTGGATGGTGTTTTCTATGTAAATAACCTTCTTGGCAATAGTTAAGTCATAAAACATGCTTTTGTGTTTTTTAATGTAGTTTTTAAAAACTTCTACAAATAAATCTTTTTGAAATTTAATAATTGGTCGTAATGTTTCGTTTTGAAAACGTTCGTCACTACTCATGTTTTCGTTGAGTTTTCCAAAGTAGGAAGTAGGACGAATGGCCTTAAGATTGTTGTGTCTTGTTGTCATATTATTAAACATTTTTACTAAAATTATTAATTATCTACATCAAATATTTTGTTAACCCTAATACTTGTTAACCTTGTTATGAACAATTATTAAATTATCTTTACACAAAAAATAATTATTATGAGATTTCATACCAGAAAATGGGTTAAACCAGAAGATTTAAATGCAAACGGAACACTCTTTGGCGGTCGACTTTTAGCTTGGATAGACGAAGAAGCTGCTTTGTATTCAATCATTCAATTAGAAAATAGTAGAGTTGTAACTAAGTACATGTCGGAAATTAATTTTATGAGTTCTGCAAAACAAGGTGATATTGTTGAAATTGGAATTGCAGTTGAAAAATTTGGAAAATCATCATTAACATTAAAATGTGAAGTACGAAATAAAATGACTAGAGAAACCATTATTAGAGTAGATAATATAATTATGGTAAATCTAGGAGAAGATGGCAAATCTAAACCTCATGGCAAAACTGAAATCGAGTTTGTTAAAGATCGATTAGCATAACATATAAGCTGTTAAAAATCTACAAGTTACGTATTAATTATAGATGGTAATTAAAGTAATATCATTAACTTAGAGATATATTAATCAAACAAATAACCACATGAAAAAATTATTTTACATGACTTTGTGTATTCTTGTATGCGCTTGCTCAGGATCAAAGTCAGCTACAGGAAGTCAACCCAATAAAAAATTATTAAAAGGTACTTGGGAAGTGACCAATATTAAATTTATTGGAGATAAAGGTTTATATAAAGCCTTTTTATTTGATTTAGCAGATTCGTCTTGTTTTAAAGGTGGGGAATGGGTATTTATACCTAATAACGGATCTGGTAAATTCTCTACAAATGTAAATAGCTCTATTTGCGAGGCTTATACACAATCTATTCACTGGTCATTTTTAGAATCTGCAGATGGATATACACAATTTCAATTTAAATATGTTGGAGATGGTATTAAAGCTAAAAACGTAACGTCTGGTTACCGCGCAACCATACAAGAAATTAGTGATAATATGATGATTTTAAAAGTGCCATCAGAATATGAAGGTAATGCTTTTGATGTAATCATGACTTTTAATAAAACATCAGACAGTATAGAATTATAAAATAATTAATTATGAAAAAAATAACAGGTATATTATTAGCGATAACATTAACGTTATCAAGTATTAGTTGTGATGCAATAAAGAATGCAAACAATACACAAAAAGGAGCAGGTGTAGGTGTTGCTGGAGGCGCATTAATTGGAGGCTTAATTGGTGGTAATGTTACTGGAGCACTAATTGGAGCTGCGGTAGGAGGTGCTGCAGGAGGTGTAATTGGAAATAAAATGGATAAACAAGCCGATAAAATTGAGGAAGCATTACCAGGAGCAGAAGTAAATCGTGTTGGAGAAGGTATACAAGTTGTATTTGATGAAAATAGTGGTGTAACTTTTGATACAAATAAAGCAGATTTAACAGCAAAAGCTAAAGAAAATTTAGATGCTATTGCAGAAGTTTTTGTTGAGTTTCCAGATACTAATTTATTAGTAGAAGGGCATACAGATAGCACAGGTAATGATGCGTATAATATGACATTATCTGAAAAGAGAGCTCAAGCTGTAGTGTCTTACTTACAAAGTAAAGGTGTTACAGGAGACCGTTTTGATGTAACTGCATATGGAGAAACAAAACCAAGATTTGATAATGCTACGGCAGAAGGTCGATCTAAAAATCGCCGTGTAGAAATCGGAGTTTCAGCAAATCAAGAAATGATTGAAGATGCAAAAGCACAAGTAAACTAAATTACCTAAAACAAAACTAAAAAAGGTCGGGTATACACTCGACCTTTTTTAGTTTTAGAAGATACAATCTATTCTCCTGTATAGCTAGAAAGCTCGTAAAGTTCTAAACCAAAATAGGGTACAGCAGCAATACTATGGTCAAATATATCAGACATTATATATTCGTAATTTTGCCAACGTTTATCGCTACTAAAAGCATAAATTTCTAAAGGCAATCCTTGAGGTGTTGGCGCCAATTGGCGCGTCATGATTGTCATGTCTTTATTTATTGCCGAATGGTTTTCAATATAACTTTGTATGTATTTTCTAAATACGCCTAAATTAGTTAAGTTTCTTCCGTTAATTAAAACAGATTTATCTGCATTATTATTAGTATTATAAGATGTAATATCTTCTTGTCGTTGTGTTAAATAGTCGGTGAGTAGTTGTATTTTTTTTAATTCTTCAACTTTATCATCTGTTAAATAATGTATGCTTTTGGCTTTAATAATAATAGCGCGTTTAATACGTCTTCCTCCAGAATTACTCATTCCTCTCCAATTTTTAAAAGGTTCAGAAATTAAAGATGATGTAGGAATGTTAGTAATGGTCATATCAAAATTTTGAATTTGAAGCGTATTCAAATTTATTTCAATTACAGTACCATCTGCACCAAATTTATCCATTGTAATCCAATCTCCAATACGTACGGTATCGTTAATAGCAACTTGAATACTTGCTACAAACCCTAAAATAGTGTCTTTAAATATTAATAATAATATTGCCGATGCTGCTCCTAAAGTTGTAAAAAAAGTTTTAACATTAATTCCGGTTAACATTACAAATATTAAGCCTATACCCATTAACCATAAGAACAGCATAAGCACTTGTATATAACTATCTATAGGTTTGTCTTTTAATCTAGGTAATGTTTTAAAAAAAGACTCTAAGGTATTTAATACACTTCTTATAATCCATAATACAAGTATAACACAATATAGCTTTAAGAGTAATTCTACTGCACTTTCAAAATGAGGAAAGTCAATAAAAGCAATAGGTAAGCATTTTAGTGTAATTATTAAAGGAACTATGTGCGCAACATTTCTTGGGACTTTATGGCTGACTAATAAATCATCAAATTTTGTTTTAGATTTTTCTGCGAAAGTAGAAAAAGCTTGTAATAATATCTTTCTTGCAATAAAATCTGAGATAAAAATTATGACCAATAGAATAGCTAAAAGCGCCAACATATTAAGGTACTTTGCAGAAGATTCAGTAAAGTTTAATTGTAAAAAATAATCGTAAAAATAGTGAGCGAAATTTTTCATTATACGGCTAATTTAAAATACTTTTTGTCGGCAATAAAAGTTCCAAAAGGTATTAAAGAGGCTAATAAAACAAATCCCATAGTTTTTTTGTTCCATTTTAATTCTATACCAACTAAAATGGATAAAACCACATAGGCCACAAATAACAAGCCATGTGGCATACCTAATAATTTTACATATTTTGGCTCATGTAAAAAATGTTTTATAGGGGTTGCAATTCCTAATAATAAAATATAAGAGATCCCCTCTAAAAAGCCAACAATGCGAAGAGTTTTTAATAATACATTCATAAAAAAATAATTTTTACAAATATACTAAAGGTAAAACAGCTAAAAATATATTTTTACTAAATAGGAAGAATTACTTCATTTTTAAGACAAAAAAAGACTGCTAATTTAGCAGTCTTTTTTTGTTCTAAGTTGTTTCCTTGTTTATTACTCATTAGAGTCCATTAAAGCAAAGAATTTATTAATGTTTGGAAGAATTACAATACGTGTTCTTCTGTTTTTAGCACGATTTTCATTACTATCATTTTCTGCTACAGGGTGGTAACTACTACGTCCAGCAGCAATCATTTTTTCTGGTGCTACAGCATAATCGTCTTGAAGTTTTCTAACTACAGACGTTGCTCTTAAAACACTTAAATCCCAATTGTCTTTAATAGCGCCTGTATTTATACTTCTAGAATCTGTATGACCTTCAACCATAACTTCAATGCTAGGTTCAGAATTAATTACATCTGCTAATTTTTGTAAAATACTATTTGCTTTACTGCTTACTCTATAGCTAGCGGTATTAAAAAGCATTTTATCAGAAATTGAAATCATAACTACAGTTTCATTAATATCAATAGCAATATCTTCGTCTTCATTAAGTGTACTAGAATCTAAAGATTTATGTAAATTGTAAGAAACAGCAAGATTCATAGAATCTTTAAGTGTTTTTGCTTCGCTTAATTTTGCTGGATCTACATACTTTAATGTTTCTAACATTTTCTTTTTAGTATCGTTAGAAATAACTGCAGCATCACCTACGGCAATCAATTTAGAATCATTTTCTTCTGTTAATGTGTTTATTTTCGAATTATAGGCATCTACACGTGATTGTATTTCACTAAACTTAGCTTCTAATTCTTCTTTTTCAACTGTGGTTTTTGTTAACTCACTTTTTATTTGACCATTTTCTTCTTCTAAAGCGACATATTTTTTCTTAGAAACACAAGAGGCCATTAAACATAAAGTGATTACTCCGATTGAAATTTTTTTCATAATTATTTATTTTGATTTATTATATCTACGCATAAATTTTACTTACAGATCTTACAATATTTCTGATTTTTTTATAGATTATATCTAAATATTTGATTTATTGTTAAATAACCTTGTTAAAAAAAATCAAAAAAAATTTAGTTTAATATGTATTACTATAAAAGTTATATGATGTTTATGCTAAGTCAAAACTAAAGAAGTTAAACCATACGTATGTATTCTATCTATCCAATTTTTAACGCAATCACATTGTTAAAAGCTTTCTTAAAAGTGTTTTTATGTTTATTTTTGAGTGACTTTATTTTAATTAAAATTTAAACATTATATATGGAATCATTAAAAGGACAACACGCTTTAATTACAGGAGCAGGTAAAGGTCTTGGTAAAGCAATGGCTTTGGCTTTGGCAGAAGAAGGCGTACATTTAGCTTTGTTAGCAAGAACAAAAAAAGATATTGAAGCGGTTGCAGAAGAAGTAAAAGCATTAGGAGTTAAAGCTATAACTGTAACGGCAGATGTTTCTTCTATTGAAGGCGTTAATGCTGCTGCTAAAGTTGTTTTAAGCCAGTTTGAAAAAATAGATATTTTAATTAACAATGCAGGTATTGCCAAATTTGGTTCGTTTATGGAACTGGAAGTTGCAGAGTGGGAGCAAATTATTAAAGTGAATGTAATGGGGATGTATTATGTAACCAGAGCATTTTTACCACAAATGATTGAGCATAAATTTGGAGACATTATAAACGTGTCATCTACTGCTGGTTTAAATGGAAATGCCATGACGAGTGCTTATAGTACATCTAAATTTGCTGTGCTCGGGCTTTCAGAATCTTTAATGAAAGAAGTTAGAAAACACAATATACGTGTTACTGCAATTACGCCAAGTACTATTGCTACCGATATGGCCGTAGACTTAAAATTAACAGATGGAAACCCAGAACGCGTTATGCAAGCTGAAGATTTTGCTGAACTGGTTATTTCTCAACTTAAATTAAACAGACGTGTATTTATAAAAGAATCTAGTATATGGTCTACCAATCCATAAGACCACTTATACATTTCATTTTTTAAATTCTTAAATAAAAGTACAGTATAGCGCTGTACTTTTTTTATTTAAATTAAATACGATTAGTCGTAATGAAATTGGATTTTCAACTAAAATTAAAACTATATTTGCGCGCTTAAAGTGTTATATACCATGAACGATAAAACTGAAGGACAACATTCAGGTTTAGATCAAGACCAACTGGATGATTGTATTGCGATGTTAGAGCAGTTAGTTAACAATACCAATCAATTGTTTGAACTTCCTGAAGAGAAACGTATTGCTTTAATGAAAGCAGCCGGAAAAATTACACGACCTAATAGAGACGAGTTTCAAAAAAGACGTAAGGACGCCAAAAAAGCAGCCAAACGAAAAATGATTGAGCGTGATAAACATGCACGTAAAGAAACTGGAATTCGTTCTGCTCGTGAAAACCCTGTATTTGTAGCACCAAAATTAATAGATCTTACTAAAAAAGAAGATAAAGAATTAGAGTTAGAATCACCTAGAAACTGTTACGTATGTAAAAAAGTATATACAAAACTGCATCACTTTTATGATACTATGTGTACGGAATGTGGTGATTTTAATTATGCCAAGCGTTTTCAAACCGCAGATTTAAAAAATCAGGTTGCTGTTGTAACAGGATCTCGTTTAAAAATAGGATATCATATTACATTAATGTTATTGCGTGCTGGAGCAACTGTGGTTGCAACTACACGTTTTCCTGCCGATTCTGCATTACGATTTTCTAAAGAAAGCGATTTCACAGAATGGGGACATAGACTACATGTACATGGTTTAGATTTAAGACACATACCAAGTGTCGAGATTTTTTGTAATTATATTGAACAAAAATACGATAGGTTAGACATTTTAATCAATAATGCTGCTCAAACCGTTAGACGTCCAGCAGGATTTTATAAACATTTAATGGCAGCCGAGGAAACACCAATCGAGCAATTACCAAAATTTGCACAAACCGTTTTAAAGGATCACGTAGACTGTATTACAGAATTAAAAACGTTAACTCAAACAGCTTCAGATAATAAAAACATGCCAGTAACATGGCATGGTCCAGAACCCGGAATAGGACTGAGAGCTTCTGCTCAATTATCTCAAATACCTTATAGTTTTGATAATTCCTTACAAGCGAGTGAAGTATTTCCAGAAGGGGAGTTGGATGTCGATTTACAACAAGTCGATTTACGTAAAACAAACAGTTGGCGTTTAAAACTTGGCGAAATTGAAACTACAGAAATGGTAGAAGTACAATTAGTTAATGCTGTAGCTCCATTTGTGTTATGTAATCGTTTATCTCCTATTATGCAGAAAGAAAATACAGGGCAAAAACACATTATAAATGTTTCGGCTATGGAAGGAAAATTTCACCGTTTTCATAAAGAAGATCGACATCCGCATACCAATATGGCAAAAGCGGCTCTAAATATGATGACGCATACTGCTGCAGCAACTTTGGCTAAAGATGGAATTTTTATGAATGCTGTAGATACAGGTTGGGTAACAGATGAAGACCCGGCAGAGTTATCTAAACGTAAAATTGAAGAGCACGATTTTCAACCACCATTAGATATTGTAGATGGTGCAGCACGAGTTATGGACCCGCTTTTCGATGGTATAAACACTGGAAAACACTGGTGTGGTAAGTTTTTAAAAGACTATATGCCTATAGATTGGTAGTTTTTTTTTCAATACAACTTATATTAAAAGATAGTTAAATAGCTATCTTTTTTTTGTTGCATATAGTATATTATCGTAATATTGCAATGAATAAATATAAGAGATATGGGAATAACTAAATCTGAAATTTTTTCAGATAAACAAAACGAGATGGCTAAGATTGCAAAAGTTTTAGGGCATCCTGCTAGAATAAGTATTTTAGAATACTTAATAAAATCTAGCACTTGTGTTTGTGGTGATTTAGTTGATGAAATAGGTCTGGCCCAACCTACAATCTCTCAGCATTTAAAAGAATTAAAAAATGCAGGGATTATTAAAGGGACTATTGAAGGTACCAGTGTATGCTATTGTATAGATATAGAGAAATGGAAAGCCATTCAATCTATGTTAAATCTATTTTTCGATCAGGCACTACCGTGCACAGATACCGATTGTTGTTAAAAAAATTTATATCAGTTTATCGTAATATTACAATTAATAAAAAAAATATGACATTATCAGAAATTAAAAAACAGTTAGAAAATTTAGATCAAATCGCTTTTCAATTACCAAATGGAGGATTAGTGCCTAGTCATTTTCACGTTACAGAAGTAGGAGAGGTAGTTAAAAATTTTATAGACTGTGGTGGTACAGTTAGAAAAGAAACGGTAGCAAATTTCCAATTATGGGAAGCAAATGATTACGATCATCGTTTACACCCTGAAAAATTAGTATCGATAATAGAATTATCTGAACGTGTTTTAGGATTAGATGAAAATTTAGAAATTGAAGTTGAATATCAAGGTGAAACCATTCAGAAATACAACTTAGATATTAAAGAAGGCGTGTTTCAATTAACATCAAAATTTACAGATTGTTTGGCTAAAGATAATTGTGGCATTCCGCAAGACAAACCAAAACAAAATTTAAGAGAATTAACACAACCAACCAACACTTGCACACCTGGTTCAGGATGTTGCTAAATTTTACATTATGTATACAAAAATTTCCAACCACATTGAAAGCTTCAATTTTTCACAAATTACAGAAGCACGTAAGCAAACGCTACAACCTTTAATAGATTATATTCAGGCAAAGCATACAGCACAATCTGAAATTAGATTAAATTTTATTTGCACCCATAACTCTAGACGAAGTCATTTGTCTCAAATTTGGGCGCAAGCAGCTGCTCATTTTTTCAATATAAAAAATGTATACTGTTATTCTGGTGGTACAGAAGCTACTGCTATGTTTCCTATGGTTGCAGAAACATTAATAAATAACGGTTTTAGTATTCAAAAATTATCATTAACAGATAATCCTGTTTACGCGGTTAAATTTGATATAAATCAGGCTCCAGTAATTGGGTTTTCAAAACGATTTGATGATGCTTTTAATCCAGAAACAGAGTTTGCAGCAATCATGACATGTTCACAGGCAGATCAAGGCTGTCCATTTATTGCAGGCGCAGAGAAAAGAATTCCTATCACTTTTGAAGATCCTAAAGCGTTTGACAATACACCGCAACAAGCCGAAAAGTACACTGAGAGAAGTTTACAAATAGCACAAGAAATGAGTTACGTATTTTCTAAAATTAATTAATATGTCAAAAATGAAAAAATTAAGTCTTTTAGATAATTATCTAACATTATGGATCTTTTTAGCAATGTTAATTGGTGTTGCTTTAGGGAATTTCTTTCCACAAATTCCAAATGTTATCAATTCTTATAGTCAAGGTACAACAAATATTCCCATAGCAATCGGATTAATTTTAATGATGTATCCGCCTCTTGCTAAGGTAAATTATGCACTGTTACCAAAAGTCTTTAAAGATGTAAAAGTGCTATCTATTTCTTTAGTTTTAAACTGGATTATTGGACCATTTTTAATGTTTTTTCTAGCAATTACATTTTTAAGAGATTATCCAGAATATATGGTTGGGCTTATTTTAATAGGATTGGCTAGATGTATTGCGATGGTTTTAGTTTGGAATGATTTGGCAGAAGGAAGTAGTGAATATGGTGCAGGATTAGTGGCTTTAAATAGTATTTTTCAAGTATTTGGATACAGTTTTTATGCCTGGATTTTTATTACTGTATTACCGCCTTTCTTTGGATTTGAAGGCGCTATTGTAGATATCTCTATTGCTACTATAGCAGAAAGTGTTGCTATATATTTAGGTATTCCGTTTGTATTAGGTTTTTTAAGCCGATTCATTCTAGTGAAAATTAAAGGTGAAACTTGGTATAATACTAAGTTTATTCCAACTATATCGCCCTTAACATTAATTGCTTTACTCTTTACTATTATAGTAATGTTTTCTTTAAAAGGAGAATTAATTGTTGAAATCCCTATGGATGTAGTGATTATTGCAATACCGCTTTTAGTGTATTTTGCATTAATGTTTATAATCGGATTTTTTGTTAGTAAAGCCGCAGGAGCGACATACGATAAAACAGCTGCTATTGCATTTACTGCTGCAGGTAATAACTTTGAATTAGCTATAGCTGTAGCTATTGCAGTATTTGGATTAAATTCCGGTCAAGCCTTTACAGGAGTTATAGGGCCACTTGTAGAAGTGCCAGCATTAATTTTATTAGTGAAAGTTGCGTTCTGGTTTAGAAAAAAATATTTTACTAAGACAGAGCACGTTAATGTAAATTCTTAGTTTATTTTTTGTGATTTCATTTTTATAAAATAGTTACATTTACACTATTAATTAAAAGTGTTATGTCTTTAAGAAAATATAAAATAGCCGTCGTTCAGTTAAACCTGAACGACGTTGCAGAAAATAATTTAAAAAAATGTTTAAGTTGGGTAAGAGATGCAGCTAATCAAGGTGCAGAAGTTATTCTTTTACCTGAATTATACAGTAGTCATTATTTTTGTCAAAGTGAAGATGTCGATAACTTTGCTATCGCAGAGCCTTTATATGGCACGTCATTTATTGCCTTTAGCGCATTAGCAAAAGAATTAGGTGTCGTTATTATTGTACCGTTTTTTGAGAAACGTATGGCAGGTATTTACCATAACAGTGCATATATAATTGATACGGATGGAAGCGAAGCAGGATTATATAGAAAAATGCATATTCCAGACGATCCTCATTTTTACGAAAAATTTTATTTTACACCTGGAGATTTAGGGTTCCAAGCTATCCAAACTAAAAAGGGTAAGGTTGGAACTTTAATCTGTTGGGATCAGTGGTATCCAGAAGCTGCACGTCTTACAGCGCTTAAAGGAGCAGAAGTCTTATTCTACCCTACAGCCATTGGTTGGCATCCTAAAGAAAAAGATGAATTTGGTGAAAATCAGCACGGTGCATGGATGAATGTAATGAAAGGACATGCCGTTGCTAATGGTGTGTTTGTTGCAGCCGCAAACCGTATTGGCTTAGAGCAATATTTGCCAGGAACAGATGGTATTCAGTTTTGGGGATCGTCTTTTATTGCTGGCCCTCAAGGCGAAATCTTAGCACAAGCATCTCATGATAAAGAAGAAATTTTAATTGCTGAAGTCGATTTAGATTTACAAGAAAACGTGCGTCAGAATTGGCCATTTTTTAGAGATCGTCGTATTGATGCTTTTGGTGAATTAACAAAACGTGCAATAGACTAGTTATGGTAGTTTCAGAAGTGAGATTACCTGCAGAATGGGAACCTCAAGAAGGTATATTATTATGTTTTCCGTATAATGGAAATGATTGGCCTGGAAAATTTCAGGCAATACAGTGGGCATTTGTAGAGATTATAAAAAAAATAGCTTCGGTAGAAAAAGTTTTCTTGATTGTTGAAAATGTAAAACAACAAGAAAGTGTGAAAGTAAAACTGGAGTTAGCACACGTTAATCTGAATAATGTTAAGTATATAGCTCTAAAAACAAACAGAAGCTGGATGCGTGATTCTGGACCTATTATAGTGAAAAGAGGAGGCGAACGCATTGCTTTAAACTTCAACTTTAATGGTTGGGCAAAATATTCAAATCATAAATTAGATAGAGGAGTTCCAAAAATTGTATCCGAAACTTTAAAAACACCTTTACACCAAGTGGTTTACAAAGGAAAACCTGTGGTTTTAGAAGGAGGAGCAATAGATACCAATGGCAAAGGCACACTATTAACTTCAGAAGAATGTTTATTACATCCTTCAATTCAAGTTAGAAATCCAAACTTTACAAAAGCAGATTACGAATCTATTTTTAAAGAATTTCTTGGTATAACAAATGTAATTTGGTTGGGAGATGGTATTGTGGGCGATGATACTCATGGCCATATAGATGATTTGTGCCGTTTTGTAAATGCAGAGACTATAATTACAGTATTAGAAGACAATCCTGAAGACAGTAATTATGCCGCATTACAAGATAATTTAAAGCGTTTAAAAGCTTCTAAATTAGAGACAGGCAAATCACCAAACATAGTTACTCTACCAATGCCTAAGCCGTTGTTTTTTGATGGAATTCAAATACCAGCGAGTTATGCTAACTTTTTAATTTTAAATAATATGGTATTGGTTCCCACATTCAATGATAGTAAGGATCAAGTAGCATTACATATTATAGCGGAGTGTTTTCCTGATCGTGAAGTAATAGGAATGAGTGCTATTGACCTTATTTGGGGGTTTGGAACACTTCATTGTTTAAGTCAGCAAATTCCATTATAACCGTTTAAATAGTCTCAAACAAAAAAGCGATCTAATAATTAGATCGCTTTTTTGTTTATATAATATATATCTTTTAGTGAACGTCTTCCACAGAATTAGCATCTTCTGATGGTTTAATAGATTTTAATATAAAATAACCTATTAATCCAGCTACGGTAGATCCAATAAAGATACCTACTTTAGAAGCATCTTGGTACATTAGACTAGACTTGAATGCTAAGTTAGAAACGAAAATAGACATGGTAAACCCAACTCCAGCTAAAAATCCAACTCCTAAAATATGCTTAAACTTTACACTGTGTGGGAATGCTGCTAAACCAAGCTTAACTGCTAAGTAGGAGAATGATACTACACCAATACATTTACCAAAAATTAAAGCAATTGAGATGTGAGAGGATAAGGCCCAATCTAAATGTGCAATGTCATTAAATACAATTCCGGCATTAGATAATGCGAATATTGGCATAATAAAATATGCTACCCAACCATGAAATTTATGTTCTAAATGCTGTAAAGGCGATTGAACTCTGCCAGAAAGCTTTTGTATGCTTCCTATTAAACTAATTTCGTCGTGTGTTAATATAGGACTGTTTCGTTTGGGTTTATTTATTAATGTAGTTGCTATAGATTCTATCTTAGACATACTAAGATCCATTTCTAATTTTTGTTTAATTGGAATGGTAAGTGCAATTAAAATCCCAGCAATAGTTGGGTGAATTCCCGATTGTAAGAATAAAAACCAAATTACGATTCCAAGAATTAAAAATACATATTTATAATAAAATCCTTTCCATCCTAAATATGCTAAGATTGCTAAAGGAATTAAAGAGTATAAAATAGCATTCCAGTCTAAATTTTCACTGTAAAATAAAGCAATAGCTAATACAGCTACCAAATCATCTACAATAGCAAATGCGGTTAAAAATATTTTTAAAGCGATTGGCACACGATTTCCTAATAACTGAAGAATGGCTAAAGAGAATGCAATATCTGTTGCCATTGGTATACCCCAACCTGCATGGGTTTCTGGGTTAGTGTTTAATGCTAAAAAAATGCCTATTGGTATAAACACACCCCCTAATGCAGCAAAGATTGGGAGTGATGCTTTTTTAAGGCTGTTTAATTCTCCTAATAAAATTTCGCGTTTAATTTCAAGGCCTATCACAAAAAAGAAAATAACCATCAATCCGTCATTTACCCAATGTAATAAATGATGCGATAAATGAAAATCTCCAAATTCAAAACCAATTTCATAATGCCAAAGTGCGATATAAGAATCAGACAAGGGTGAGTTTGCCCATAATAGAGCGATTACTGCAGCCGAAAATAAAAGTATCCCGCCAAAACTTTCAATTTGTACGAATTTGGTAATTGGTCTAACTAATAAATTATTTAACTTTTGTCTCATACATTTATATTATAATTTGGTAATAAAAAAGTCTATAGCTATCAAGAACTTGATAGCTATAGACTTTTTTATTACGTGTTTTAAAAACATTATCCAGCTTTGGTCAACTCCTTAACTTTTAAAATATTTGAAGGAATTTTATAGCCTTCTTCTATTTCATGTAAAGCAACTTTTTCATCATTATCAGACAAAATAGTAGTTACATGGTTAATGGAATTTTCTATTTTATATTCTTTTCGAAATCCTATCAAATATACAGTAATATTTTTATCCTTACAACCAAAATTGACAAAGTCTTTTATGAGTTGTAGTACATCATGATCTATATATACTGTGTTTGAGGCATCTACAACTATACGACTGTTACTAGGTAAATGTGCAAACGTTTGCTTAATTGCGGCTTTATTTAAAAAAGAAACCTCTTGTGCTAGTTCCATATGTATGGTTTTCCCTTCAGTATGATTTTCTCTTTTGAAGAAATAAGCGAGTTTTAAGTTCCCTCTTAAAATAAAGAAAACACTTACTGCCATGCCAATACCAACGCCTTTTAATAAATCTGTATAGACTACGGCTATAACGGTTACAACAAAGGGGATAAATTGAAATTTCTTACTATTATTCCACATGTGAATAAATACTTTTGGACTTGCTAATTTAAAACCAACAGCGATAAGTACTGCAGCAAGAGAAGCTAAGGGTATTTTATTAAGTAAAGATGGAATTGCTAAAACCGCTACTAGTAAAAATACACCATGTGAAATTGCCGATAATTTGGTGCGACCACCAGAGTTTACGTTTGCAGAAGAACGTACAATTACAGAAGTCATTGGTAAACCTCCAATTAAACTACTTATTATATTACCTATTCCTTGTGCTTTTAATTCTGTATTGGTATTAGAATATCTTTTTAATGGGTCTAGTTTGTCAGATGCTTCTATACATAATAAGGTTTCAATACTTGCTACTGCGGCAATAGTTATGGCTACAACCCATACATCTACATTGCCAATCTGTGAAAAATCGGGTAAGCTAAATTGAGATTTAAAAGCTTCAAACGATTCTGGTACTGGTAAACTTACTAAATGTGCAGAGGTAATGGTTAAAGGCGATCCTGTAGCCTTAAAAACTTCATTTATAGCTACTCCTGCTATTACAGCAACTAAAGAACCTGGAATGGATTTTATTTTCTTTAAAGCCGGAACTCGCATAAATGCTATTATTATACCTAAAGATACTAGTACCACAATTATAGCTCCTATATGCATATAATTTATACCGTCTATTACAGTTGAAAACATATCGTGTTTTCCCGCTTTATTAATATGAAAGAAATCACCTTCGTGTATTGTATCGTAACCAACCGCATGAGGTAACTGGGTTAAAATTATAATGATTCCAATTGCGGCAAGCATACCTTCAATAACGTTAGATGGTAAATAATTAGAAATAATTCCAGCTTTTAAAAAGCCTAGTATTAATTGTATGCCACCAGCAATAAGGCCTGCCAACAGAAAGGCTTCCCAAGAGCCTAATGTAGCAATAGCAGTTAATACAATTGCTGTTAAACCTGCAGCTGGACCAGATACACTTAAATTAGATCCACTAAAGAATCCTACAACAATACCTCCAATTATTCCAGAAATAATTCCTGCAAATAAAGGTGCGCCACTTGCTAGGGCAATTCCTAAGCATAAGGGTAGTGCCACTAAAAAGACCACAAGACCGGCTTTTAAATCGGCTTTTAAATATTTAGTACTTAAATTTTTCATAAATTAATTTGTTAAAGTTTTAATTAGTTTGTGTTTGTATGTATTAGATTGAATTGGTTTATAGGTTTTAAATAATTCATTTAATATAAGACTAAAATCATTGTGTACATCCTAGAAATTCATTATTTTTAATATATAATTCAAATATTATGAAAAACATACTTTTACCTACAGATTTTTCTGAAAATGCTTGGAATGCAATAGAGTATGCATTACAACTTTTTAAAGAAGAAACATGTAATTTTTATATTATTCACTCTTTCGATCAGCCAGATTCTAGTTCGTATATGGGAGTAACTTCGGCTATGGCAAAAGAATCTATTTATAATGCACAAGTAGAATTTAGTAAACAGGGCTTACGCGATGTTTTGGCAAAAGTTAAAAGTACGTATCCAAATCCTAATCACACCTATAAATGTGTGTCTATTTATAAACAGTTTAAAGATGCTGTTAAAAAAGTAGTTGTAGATTATAAGATTGATTGCATTGTAATGGGTACCAAAGGCGCTAGTGCTATTAAAGAAATTACAGTTGGGAGTAATACCGCTGGATTAATTGGTGTTGTGAATTGTCCAATTATTGCAATTCCTAAACATACACAATTTAAAGGCATAAAGGAAATAGGTATTTCTACAGATTACGATATTGAATTTACAGAAAAAGGCTTACAACCGCTTATGGAACTAGCCAAAAGTAATGCGTCTTTAATTTCTGTATTCCATATTATGGATCGGGTTAAAAAGTTAACCACTCAGCAAGAAGAAAAATCGGAAATCCTTAGAAAACTTTTAAGCAATTTTTCTGCTAACTATTTTACGCTAACCGATATTGGTGTTATTACAGGTGTTCGCGCCTTTGTACAAAGTAGAAATTTAGATTTATTATGTGTTATTGCAAGAGAGCAAGATTTCTTAAAACGTATTTTAAACCAATCATATAGTAAAACAATTAGCAGTAAATCTAATGTGCCATTATTAATATTAAATGTTAAAAATTTTTAATACAAAATAGTGTAAATCATTAATTTACGTGTTGTAATCATAAAGGTGGTAATTGTATATTACTGCCTTTTTTTAACAGTATATGTTAACGATTTTATTTATAACCCTTATAAAGCATTAATTTAAGTACATGTTTAGATATGAAACGTATTCTTTTACCCACAGATTTTTCTGAAAATGCATGGAATGCAATTGTGTATGCAGTTGCTTTATATCAAGATTTAGATTGTATTTTTTATGTGTTTAACGTATATAATCAGCCAGTTTCAGGTCCATATACAGGTATTACTTCGGCTAAAGCTAGAGCGGCTATTCAGCAGGCTCAAGTAGAAAATAGTAAAAAGGGATTAGAAAATGTGTTAAGTAAAATTAATTCTACTTTTAAAAACCCGAAACATACTTTTACAAGTGTATCTAAATATGAGTTGTTTGACGTCGCTGTACAAGAGGTTGTAAAAACGTTGCAAATAGATTGTATAATTATGGGTACAAATGGGGCTAGTACATTAAAAGAAATGACTTTAGGGAGTAAAACAGCATCATTAATTGGAGTTGTAAATTGTCCGATTATAGCTGTTCCAAAACGTAAAAATTATAGAAGAATAAAAGAAATTGGTTTATCAACAGATTACGATATACCATTTTCAGATTATGGTCTAGATCCGCTTTTAAGATTGGCAGCTTTAAATCAGTCAAAAATATCGGTATTACATATTAGAGATCGGGATAAGCAATTAACATCAAAACAAGTAGCAGCACAAGAAAGTTTAAAATCCATTTTAAAGCCCTATTCTTCAGATTTTTTTACATTAACAGATATAGGTATAGCTACCGGTGTGCATGCTTTTTCAGAGAGTAGAAAATTAGATTTGTTGTGTGTAATTGCTAAAGAACAAGATTTTTTAAAGCGTATTTTAAATCAATCGCATAGTAAATCTATAAGCAATCATTCTCAGATACCATTACTCATTTTAAATATCAAAAATTTTAGTTAGTAGCTACATTTAAACAAATGGTTTTAGTTTAATACGGTATTAAAAAGTTTTGGAAATTGAAAAAAATCAGCTTTAGTCACTGCATATTAAACGTTATAATTTAATTATATTTGAACTGTTTTTTTAATATGAAAAAGAATTTTCATATTACAGCTATTAATCCAAAATCACTCCATAATATAAAGCGTATAGATGAAGCAAGAATCACAAATTAAATGTCCCAATTGTGGTACGACTATCGATGTACAAGATATATTATCGCATCAATTAGAAGATGAAATCAAACAAAAGTATCAAGCACAGTTAGCTCAAGAAAAAAAGCGTTACGATGTAAGTCAAGAGCAATTAAATAAAGAGCGTGCAGCATTTGAAGAGAAAAAGAAAAAAGAAAATGAATTATTTCAAAATCGTCTAGAATCTGCTTTAAAAGAAGAAAAGCGTCAGATAGAAATTAAAATAAAACATAAAATTACCGAAGAACAATCAGAACAATTCAAAGCATTACAAAACGAATTAAATGAAAAGTCTGAACAGGTAAAAGAATTAAATCGTTCTCGTGCAGAAATTGAAAAATTAAAGCGTGAAAAAGGCGAATTAAAAGCACAAGCCGAAGCCGAAGCTCAAAAACAACTAAATGAAACGTTGTTAGCCGAAAAAGAAAAAATTAGGAAGATAGAAGAAGATAAAAACGAATTGCGTTTTAAAGAGATGCAAATGCAACTTGAAGCTCAAAAAAAGCTTACCGAAGAAATGAAACGTAAGCAGGAGCAAGGGTCTATGCAATTGCAAGGTGAAGCACAAGAATTAGCAATAGAAGAGTGGTTGGCAGCCAAATTTCCATTAGATACTATTGAAGAAATAAAAAAAGGAGCTCGTGGAGGCGATTGTATTCAAATTGTGCATACTAGAACAGATCAAAACTGTGGCTCTATTTATTATGAAAGTAAGCGTACAAAAGATTTTCAACCCAGTTGGATCGAAAAATTTAAAGCCGATATTCGTGATCGTGGAGTAAATATAGGTGTATTAGTAACCGAAGTGATGCCATCAGATATGGATCGTTTAGGGTTACGAGATGGAATTTGGATATGTAATTACGACGAATTTAAAGGCCTTTGCGCAGTATTACGTGAATCTATAATTCAGTTAAATCGCGCTATTGTTGCTCAGGATAATAAAGGCGATAAAATGGATTTGCTTTACGATTATCTAACCAGTACAACGTTTAGAATGCAAATAGAAGCTATTGTAGAAGGGTTTACACAAATGAAATCTGATCTTGAAAGCGAAAAAAGATCTATGCAACGCATATGGAAACAACGTGAAAAGCAAATAGAAAAGGTAGTAACTAATACCATAGATATGTATGGTTCTATAAAAGGTATTGCAGGTAATGCAGTACAATCTGTTAAAGCTCTAGAGCTTCCAGGTGACGATGATTCTACTCTATTAGATTTATAAATAAACAACTTATTAAATATACAAACACATGAAAGTACTAGCCATTGGTAAAAATTACGTTCTTAACACAGAAGATTTAAAGAGCGTTTCAAAAAATGGAAAACAACTTATCTTTTCTAAACCAGAATCAAGTTTAGTAAAAGATAATAAAGATGTTGAGTTTCCTGCATTTACAGAAAACTTAGTTTACGAAGTAGAACTAGTTGTAGAGATTGGTAAAACAGGTAAAAACATTACAGAAGCAGATGCTGCATCTTACATTTCTGGTATTGCTATTGGTATAGATTATACAGCTAAAGACGTTTTAAACGATGTAAGAGAAGGTAAAGGCCCTTGGGATTTAGCCAAAGGATTTGATGGAGCTGCACCAATTTCTCCTGTAAAAGCTATATCTAATTTTTCCGATCTAACCAATATTAATTTCGATTTAAAAATTAATGGAGACACTGTACAGGAAGGAAATACCGGATTAATCATCTATAATTTTGAAGAAATTATAGCTTTTGTTTCTAAATATTTTACATTACAACCAGGCGATTTAATATTTACAGGAACTCCTGCATATGGTACTGGTCAAATTCATAAAGGCGATCATTTACAAGCTTCTATTGAAGGAGAATTATTATTAGATTTTAAAATGGTTTAATAATCTCATTGTTATAAAAAATGAACTCGAGAATCCCCACTCGAGTTTTTTTATATTACATAATCGAATTTTTATTCGATTAATTACTATGTTTGCAAAGTGAAACAAAAAGACGAGTTTAAACGAGAGGCTATTATTAATGTAACCATAGATATGGTTTACACGAATGGTTTTGCGGGAGTTAAAATGGCTCAAATAGCTAAAAAAGTAGATATTTCGCCTTCAACTTTATATGTGTATTTTAAAAGTAAAAATGATTTAATTAGTAGTATTGCAACGGATTTACTAAAAAAAATCACACAAACTAGTCAAAATCAAATGCATAGTGATTTACCGTTTAAGCTTAAATTTAAAGCCATTTGGTTGTTTTATGTCAACTTCGAAATTAATAATCGTAAAGAAATGAGTTTTATTAATCAAGTAAAACAATCGCCTTATTATAAGATGATTCCGTTAGAAATAAGAAATTTAAAATCGTCTTTGGTCTTAGATTTATTAGATGAAGGTAAACGTCAAGGTCTAATTAAAAATTTAGATAATTCTATTTTAGCTGCACTATTAAGTGCTTTTTTAACCGAAACAGTAAAATTAATAGATTCCAAAACCTTACAATTAAATGAAGCAGAAACTAATACTATGTTTTTATTGGCTTGGGATGCTATAAAAAATTAAAAAAATTTAAATTTTAACCGAATAAATATTCGATTAAAAAATTATATCATGTTAAAACGTATTTTAAGAAAAATGGGAATCATAATTGGAATTAGTGTAGCAGTATTGCTATTGGTAGGACTTATATTTTTATATACCAGTCCAGAATTTGGGGCAAGACCTACAAGTGATCAAGAAATATTATTTAAAACAACCAATCATTATGAAAATGGGAAGTTTATAAATTTAGGGTATGTAGATATGCAAATGAGTGTTCAAAATTTTGGAAAAATGTTAATAGGATATTTAAATCAGCAGCAAAAGACAATCCCTAAACGCCCTTTAAAAGTAGAAAATATAATTGCTTCAGATTTAATAAACTATCACGGAAGTACACGTATGTTTTGGTTTGGTCATTCAACATTTTTACTTCAAATACAAACTAAAAATATATTAATAGACCCCATGTTTGGCGCTGTACCAGCACCTCATCCTATGTTAGGTACAAAACGATTTAGTGAGCATTTACCAATAACTATAGAACATTTACCACATATTGATGCCGTAATAATTTCTCACGATCATTACGATCATTTAGATTATGGCAGTATTATTAAACTTAAAGACAAGGTAGATCACTTTTATACGCCTTTAGGTGTTGGTGCACATTTAGAATCTTGGGGAATACCTAAACATCAGATTCATGAACTCGATTGGTGGCAAGAGACACAATTTGAAAATCTAACTTTTGCATGTACTCCAGCACAACATTTCTCTGGACGAGGGCTTACAGATAAAGGTAAAACATTGTGGAGCTCGTGGGTTATTAAATCTAATAATGATAATATTTTCTTTAGTGGAGATAGTGGTTATGGACCTCATTTTAAAACTATAGGTGATAAATACGGACCATTTGATTTTGCCATGATAGAATGTGGTCAATATAATACTTTATGGCACGAAATACATATGTACCCAGAAGAAACTGCACAAGCTGCAATAGATGTTAAAGCTAAGCACATGATGCCTATTCATTGGGGAGCATTTAAATTAGCAATGCACAGTTGGACAGAACCAGTTGAACGTTTAGAAGAAGCTGCAAAAACACTTCAATTAGATGTAATTACTCCACGTATTGGAGCGCCTATTTTATTGGAAAATACAACTGAAAACACTCAAAAATGGTGGAAATAAATTTTAAAGAGCGTACTATAAATAAATCGTATTGAATTCAGGTATAAATCTTACGATAAATGTATATTTTTGCGACTTAAATTTTTAGAATTTAAAGGATTCTAAAATTAAACCATCGCATATTATGCAATTAAAAGACTCTATAAAATTAATGCTATTAAGTACTTTAGCTTTTGCTTGTATGAATGGCGCAGTAAAATATTTAGATAATATTGGAGCCTTTCAAATTGTGTTTTTTAGATCTTTAGGTTCTTTGTTTTTTACGTTTGGGTATCTATTAAAAAATAACATTCCTTTAGTAGGTAAAAATAATAAATTACTTGTTTTAAGAGGTTTAGTAGGCTTAACTTCTATGGCTTTATTTTTTATGTCTACTAAATATTTGCCAATAGGCACAGCGGTATCTTTAAGGTATTTAGCACCTATTTTTGCAGCTATTTTTGCTGTCTTAATCTTAAGAGAAAAAATTTTTCCTTTACAATGGATTTTCTTTGTCTTTGCGTTTTTAGGTGTGGTTATTTTAAAAGGTTTTGATTCGGATTTAGATACATTTGGATTAATTATAATTCTTATTTCGGCAGTATTTAGTGGTTTGGTTTACATTATTATAAGTAAAATAGGTAAGTCAGAACATCCTGTAGTTGTAGTTAATTATTTTATGATTATTTCTGCAATAGTAGGTGGGTTACTAAGTATAAATAGTTGGGTTACACCGGTAGGTATGCAATGGTTATTTCTAGGATTGTTAGGTGTATTTGGCTATTTTGGACAGTTGTTAATGACTAAAGCATTTCAAAATGCCCAAACCAATCAGGTTGCACCAATAAAATATGTAGAAGTTATTTTTACTATGATTCTTGGTGTGGTAGTGTTTGGAGAATCGTATCCATTTTGGTCTATTTTTGGTATAGTGTTAATTATTGTTTCTCTTATAGCAAACATTATTTATAAAGATAAAAAGGCTAAGAAATTAGCTTCACAAAATGCTAAATCTTAGTCTTTTAAGGTTACTCACTTCTTTGCGTTGAAATTTTGATAATTGCTTAAAAATTTCTGTTTTAAGAATACGATATTCATTTACAAACGTTACATATTCTATACGTCTCTTTTCATGCATTTTAGCACGGTTTACATCATATTCAATCGTTCCAAATTCTAATTTCTGACGTAAATGTTGTTCATATTTACATAAGTTCCCCATTATAAGTGTGTTTCTACGTCTTAAATTTAGAATAGATTTTTGAGTGTATTCAAATTTAATTAGTTGTCTTTGTGTTTTTTATGTTCGAAATTAAAGGGATTATGGTTACATTAAAAAGTTTTATAGGTACAGTAATGCTTGGTAAATCTGCATTTGTCTTTCCGGTTTCTACATAAGTGGTAGTATATGTTATGCTAATTTCTGTATACTTAGGATATTGAAATGATTTTTTTAAACTAAGTGAAATGGCATAGAAAATATCTTCAATTTGTTCATAATTAGCATTTACAATGATAGATGAGACCTCATATAAACATGTAAGTTCTTGAATGCGTTCTTGTAATGCGTATTCAGTCGGATTCATAAAAATTAATTAATTTATAAATTTAATCAAAAATTAGGTCTTTAATTTGAGTGGTTGTAAAATAGTTGCTTTGTTTTTTAGCAATTTAATAGTATAGGTATTTGTGTTTTATAGCTATGACTTAGATAAAATTTGTGTGTATTTTACTTAATTTATAGAATCGCTTTTAATTATTTATTGCTTACTTTCAGTTTTTATAAAATCCAGTTTTAAACTATGAGTAAACCTCGCAAAGGCATCTTAATAATTCTTTCATTTTTTGCTATTTATGTGATTTGGGGATCTACCTATTTAATGAATAAGATTGTGGTTACTGAAGTTGCTCCCTTTTTATTAGCGGCCATTCGGTTTTTAAGTGCAGGAACTTTAATTATGGTAATAGCTAAAATATTAAAGTTTTCGTTAAAAATTACAAAAGCCCAATTTATAAATTGTGTAATTGCAGGTTTTTTGTTTTTGTTTTACGGTAACGGAATTTTTGTTTGGGCATTAAAATATGTCGATAGTGGTTTCGCAGCTTTAATAGTTGCTACACAGCCGTTATTTGTAATAATTTTAATGCGTATACTTCAAGGTAAAAAAATACAATCCAAATCGTTAATGGGAGTGGGTTTAGGCTTGGTAGGTATGTATTTGCTTATTAGTCAGGATACTTTAGTACTTAGTGAAGAGAGTAGTATAGGTATAGCTGTTATATTTTCTTGTGTGTTAGGGATAAGCTTTGCTAGTATTTTTGTGTCTAGGGCCAATTTACCATCTCATTTTTTTGTTACAACAGGTTACCAAATGTTAACTGCAGGAACGCTATTATTAATAGGTAGTTTAGTTTTAGACGAAACTTGGACAAGTCCGCTAGAATGGAGTGGTAAAGCACAACTAGCCATGATTTTATTAATTGTTTTTGGTAGTATAGTGGCTTTTACAGCTTTTAACTTTCTATTAAAAGAAGTCTCTACCGAAAAAGTAGCGACTTCAGCTTATGTAAATCCAGTAATAGCATTACTGCTTGGGTGGTATGTTTTAAATGAAACGATAAGTGTACAGTCCTTAATTGCAGGAGCAGTTTTACTTACTGGTGTTTATTTTATTAATTCTAAAAAAAAGATCGTTATTTTTTCAAGATTCAAAAAGAATTAAAACCTTAACCCAATTTATATATTACAATAATTTTAAAATAATTTAGACTTTACAGTGTCGTAATAAGAATCACTTACGGGAATACTAATTTCATTTAAGAGTAAATCACGTCCTTTTAATCCTGTTACTTTTTCAGTATTTACGATGTATGAACGATGTACTCGTAGAAAAAGGGTTTTTGGTAAGGTTTTTTCAAGAGATTTTAAAGTCTGATAACTCATAATTTTCCGACCGTTTAGATGAAAAACAACATATTCGCTATCACTTTCAATATAATTTATATCTACTAATTTTATTTTATGTAAATCGTATCCGGATTTAACTGTAATGTATTCAGATTTAACAGTGTCTGTATTGTTTATTTTTAGTTTGTTAACAGCTTTTAAGAAACGTTCAAACGTAATAGGTTTTAATAAATAATCCAGAGCATCAAGTTCAAATCCTTGTATAGCATAATCTGAATAAGCCGTAGTAAAAATAACTTTAGTTTCTGCTGGAATCATTTTAGCAAAAACTGTACCTTTTAAATCAGGCATTTGTATGTCTAAAAAAATTACATCGATAGTCTTTTCTTTTAAGGTTCCAATAGCATCTAACGGGCTCTCGTAACTGCCGTGTAATTCTAAAAAATCAAGTTTTTTTAAATAACTTTCTATTAAAGTTCTAGCTAATTCTTCGTCGTCTATGATTAAGCATTTAAACATGTTGTTCTAATTTTAAAGACACACTAAAGGTGTTATTTACAGTTGTAATTTTTAACTCGTGAGTGTTTGGGTAAATTATTGCCAAACGTTTTTTTACATTTTCTAAACCAATACCTCCTAACTCATCCTTATTTACTGGAGCTTCGGGTATACTGTTTTCAATTTTAAACAGAATACTTTGTGCTGTTGTTTCAATATAAATGGTTATAAAAGTATCTTTAATTTTTTCAATATTAGAATGTTTAAATGCATTTTCTACAAATGGTATTAATAACATTGGCGACAACATAATATTGGGATTAGAGACATTAAATTCTGTTTTAATTGGATATGTTTTACTACTTTTTAATCTAAAAAGCTTGATGTAGTTATCGATATAATCCATCTCTTTTTGAAGCGATACTAGAGGTTGTTCACACTCGTATAAGACATAACGAAGCATATCGGATAAATAACTAATACTTTTTTGTGTTTTTTCTGTATCTATACCAGATAAGGCATAAATATTATTTAATGCATTAAATAGAAAATGTGGATTTATTTGAGATTTTAAAAGTTTTAATTCGGTATTAAGTGTTTGCGCTTTACTTTTAATTAACGCTTCTTCATTTTTTTGATTGTAATAAATAACTTCAATAACAGTAGCAAGAATATAAGATAAAACTATAAGTAAACTTTGGGTAAGAAATTCAGATGGTGGTCTATGAGGTTCTCGAGGATTCATATCATCTGGAGGCATATTCATACCACGTAAACGTGGGATAGGTTCAATTATTTGTGGTGAAAAATAGGATACAGCTAAGTTTGCTAAAATTAAAATTAAAACAGAAATACCTATAAAATGTAAGTACCTTTTCGTGAATAAATATTTTGGAGCAGCAATATATATCAGAAATAAAACGACTAAAATTTGGGCAATAAAAGCAGAAATGTTTTCTAAAATAAATGGCGTTTTCCAGAATTGTCCAGACCATAAAATAAGCCAAATGGTAAGTAACAAACCAATTTGTGCTCCAAAACGTATTAATTTATTCATTTTTATTATCTCTCTATTAAAACACTCAAAATAAATGCTATAAAAGCATTTAAAATGGTTTCTAATACAAATTAAAGTATTTTAAAAGGAATAGAAGTCAAATATAGCTCCCATTGACATATTAAAACGAACAATTTACTTAAAGGTTTTGTGATTTCACTGAAAAGCATATGTACTTCATTGAAAATAATAATATTGTATAAAAGTTAATAGATATTTGTAATCTAAACATAAAAGATAGATTTAATTAGTCCAACTATTTTTTAAGCAAAAACTTTATATCTCCCTAAGATAAAGTTTGACTAGTAGCTAAATGGAAAGCTTGTTTATTTAATAAACAAGCTTTTTTATATACCTTAAATTTAAATGTGTTTATAGTTGTTTGTAGCGTATGTAATCAATTTTTATATAAACCTACTAATAAAACAGAATAGCACGCATTTTCGAGCAAACAGTCGTTATCTTTGCAGAAAATAACACTATGTCTAAATCCTTTTCTAAATTAGGAATACAAGAAGTATTGCTTCAAGCTTTATCCGATTTAAAGATTACTACTCCAACACCTATACAAAGTAAAACCATTCCTTTAATTTTAAATGCTTCAAAAGATATTGTGGCTTTGGCTAAAACTGGAACAGGAAAAACAGCTACATTTGGTTTACCCTTATTACAAATTATAGATTCGGAATCTCCAACTTTACAAGCTTTAATATTAGCACCAACACGAGAATTAGGACAGCAAATAGTTTCAAATTTAACTCATTTGGCAAAATATAGTCCTGCGATTTCTATAGCATCTATTTTTGGAGGAGTACCTTTAAAACCTCAAATAGAGCGATTAGAAAAACCAACTCAGATTATAGTTGCAACACCTGGCCGATTGGTAGATTTAGTATCCCGAAAGACCATAGATATCACATCCATCTCGTATTTGATTTTAGATGAAGCAGATGAAGTGTTAAGTGCACACAAAGAAGATGTAGAGTTTATAATTAAAACTATTCCTAAATCTAGAAGGACATTACTATTTACAGCAACTTTACCAGGTGCACTCAAACAACTCATACAAAATTACATGTCTAAAAACGTGCTTCACATTGAAGCAGACATGGATACCGTTGGACATCAAGGAATCGATCATCATTATATAGTTGTAAAACCTATAGAAAAACTAGACGTTTTACTTCATTTTTTAAAGTCTAAGGAAGGACAACGTGGTATTATTTTTTGTAAAACTAAAGCTGCAGTAAACAAATTGGCTAAAAACTTAGCGATTAATAAGTTTTCTTCGGGAGCTATTCATGGAAGTTTAACACAGGGGATTCGAGATCGCGTTATGGGACAATTTAGAGCGGGCTATATAGATATTTTAGTAGCCACAGATTTAGCAGCTCGTGGGATAGATGTAAAAGATGTGGCCTTTGTAATTAATTACCATTTACCAGACGTTTATGAAACTTACGTGCACCGAAGCGGAAGAACGGCTAGAGCAGGAGCTAATGGCTTATCTTTAACGATACTTCAAGAAGAAGAAGTACATGAAATAGCAGATTTCGAGAATGAATTAGGTATTACATTTTCTGAAATTAAAAAAGCTAATGCTCAATCTATAGAAGAAAATAACGCTTTAATTTGGGCCAATAAAATTTTTAAAACAAAACCTAATCGTGATCTATCCGAAGATTTTAGACACAAGATTCATCAAACATTTCATCACTTAACTAAAGAAGAGTTAGTCGATAAAATTTTGTCTCAATATATTACAGAGCATACAGAAACAATCTCTAAAGATACAAATCCTAAAAAGAAAACATCTAGATAACTAAAATGGGCCATTCACAAAAAGACCAGCAAGATATTTTAAATAAATTAAATATTGGGGCACTAAATCCTATGCAGGAACAAGCGCTTTTGGCTATTGAACATGCAGAAAACACCATTTTATTATCGCCAACTGGCACAGGGAAAACCTTAGCATTTTTATTGCCACTTTTAAAAATTTTAGAGATCCAATTAGAAGCCGTTCAAGCATTAATTATTGTACCTACGCGCGAACTTGCCATTCAGATTGAGCAAGTGGTTCGTGAAATGGGAAGCGGATTTAAAGTGAATGCGGTATATGGCGGCCGACCAATGTCTAAAGATAAAATAGAATTAAAACACAACCCAGCCATTCTTATTGGCACACCGGGACGTATTCTAGATCATTTTAATAGTGACCGATTTTCTAGAGATTCTATTAAAACGCTTATTTTAGACGAATTTGATAAATCGTTAGAACAAGGCTTCGAAGACGAAATGCAAGGTATAATAAATGCATTACCCAATCTTGATAAACGCATATTAACCTCAGCCACGCAAGGGGTTCGTGTGCCTAAATTCGTACAATTACATCAGCCCGTAATTTTAGACTTTTTAGCTTCTAAAGACTCTTCAAAATTAGCCATAAAAACAGTGATTTCTCCAACTCAAGATAAACAACAAACATTAATAGATTTGTTGCTTCATATAGGGAGTACACAAGGTATTATATTCTGTAATTTTAGAGATAGTATCGAGCAAGTGAGCGCTTTATTAAGTAAGAATCATATTAGTCATTCGTGTTTTTCGGGAGGTATGGAACAGAAAGATAGAGAACGTGCTTTAATTACCTTTAGAAATGGAAGTAGTCAAGTATTATTGGCAACAGATTTGGCAGCTCGAGGTATAGATATTCCAGAATTACAATATATTATACATTATGAATTACCTCATAGTGTAGAAGAATTTACACATAGAAACGGTAGGACGGCCCGTGTTCATGCTAAAGGCACGGCTTATATTTTAAAAGCAAGTCAGGAGATATTACCCGATTTTATTACACCTAGTAAAGGTATAGATATTTCTAAACATGCACCTCTTGAAACCCCATTCTGGACCACCTTATTTATTTCTGGTGGCCGAAAAGATAAAATATCTAAAGGCGATATTGCCGGCTTATTTATAAAACAGGGAAAATTAACAAAAGACCAATTAGGAATTATAGAATTAAAACAAGATTGTGCTTTTGTTGCTGTCCCATTAAAATTGGCAAACACCTTGGTAGAACAATTAAATAATTCTAGAATTAAAAAGAAAAAAGTACGGATCTATATCTTGTAATAGTAGTTTTTAAAGCCATTTTAGCGGTGTATAAAACTTTTAAAACATACCTAAACTATTTAATAACTGTCAATATTTACCTTATAATATTACATTGAATTATAACATTAAAACACGGTGAACTTGAAGCAAATTAAAGGTGAAGATAAACTGAAACCTTACTGTCTTATTTTCGGTACTTCATTACTCATATACTCATAATATATAACTCACATAAATATAACGCCTTGATTTTTAGTTTCTTTTTATTTAAAAAAGATGATGTAAACTCGAATATTAAGATGTACTTTTGCCGCTTCAAAAAAATAATTATTATGAAACGTATAACGGAATACAGAAAACTTTTTGAAGTTGATAAAGATGCCGATTTAAAAACTTTAAAGAAACAGTACCGTAATCTTGCAAAAGAATGGCACCCAGATAAATTTCAAGAAGGCGATCCGTTAGTGGAAGAAGCTGAGGCTAAAACTCGTAAAATTACAGATGGTTATCATTTTTTGGTAAGTATAGCGCCAGAAACTAGAGCGGCTAATAGTGAAGTTTATAACGATACCATTAATAATTCTGCAGTAGCCGATTTCCAGTGGAAGAATTTAGTTTTAGAAATTACGTTTCAAGACGGATCTACTTACGAGTATTTTGGTGTTACTAAACCCGTATATATTAAAATGATTAATAGTGATAAAATTAATCGTTTTGTGAAACGTAATATATATTCTAAATATTTATATAGAAAATCTAAACGTACATTAGAAGCTACTGAATAATAGTTAGCTATATATGTTTTAACTATAAAACACGAATCTATTTTAAGATTCGTGTTTTTTTTTTTGTGGTAATAAAAAACATATATTTAGTTTTTAAAACACTTAAGACGCCTATTAATTTAATTTAAATCATAATTGATTTTTAAGTATTTGCAAAAACATATTGTATTAACCTGTTCTATAAGTATATTATTTATATGCACTCTTATTGTATTTTTTGCTACCGAAATAAGTTACAATACTATAGAAAGCACATCTATTTGGGTGCGTAATAATTTTGGGTATTTTTATTTGTATTTAGGTTTTGGCTGTGTGCTTTTTTTATTAAGTATTGCCATATCTCCCTTTGGCAAAATAAAATTAGGAACACCAGATTCTAAGCCAGAATACTCTCTTTGGGCTTGGGTAGCCATGTTATATAGCGCAGGTATGGGGTCGGGTATATTACTTAGGGCAGTACAAGAACCTGTGTTTATGCAACAACATCCTCCGTATGCATCTACTTTAGATTCAGAAATTTTGGCATTAGAATTTACGTTCTATCAATGGGGTGTTACTGCTTGGGCTTTTTATGGCTTTTTTGCAATGATTGTTGGCTATACTTTATTTGTGAAACATAAAAAAGTTAATGTAAGTGCTACGATAGAAGATTATGTACCAAGTCGGACAATTAAAAATGGGGTAGACGTAGTTACTATTATAACTACCGTTTTTGGTTTAATTGCAGCTATTGGTTTAGGGACTACTCAAATTAAAGGAGGCTTAACTCATGTATTTCAAAAACCATTTGGATTAATTACTATTGTTTTATTATGTATAGCTGTGTCCTGTGTTGCATGTTATTCTGCTTGGCAAGGTGTTAATAAAGGAATTAAACTGTTTTCTAAATTAAACATTATAGTTACATTTTTAATCTTATGTTTTGTATGTATTCATAGTAATATACTAGATATTTTAAATTCATTTTTAAAAAGCACGTACTATTATGTGTTAGATTTTATTCCTATGAGTTTAGCTTTGGGCGAGTATAATCCTGGATTATCCTTTTTAACAGGATGGACTTTTTATTATTGGGCATTTTGGTTAGCCTGGTCTCCATTTACAGGTATATTTATAGCTCGTATTTCAAAAGGGCGTACGTTAAGACAATTGCTTTTTGGAGTATTACTAATTCCTTCTTTAGGCACTTTTTTCTGGTTCTCAGCTTTTGGAACTTCAGCTTTTCAGCTTATTGCTTCGTGGAAGGACTATAATAATGAATTTGGTAATGTGTTTTCTTCTATTTTTATATTTTTTCAACACTATCCATATGCAATGGTGTTAAATATTACCACGCTATTTCTACTCTTTAGTTTTTTAGTTACTTCAATAGATTCTGCAGTATTTGTATTAAGTATGTTTACAGATCAAGGTGCAAAACACCCCAGTAAAAAACACCGTATAATTTGGTCTGGGTTTATACTTCTAACCACTTTGGCTTTAGTCCTTTTAGGTAATGTTAAGCCAGATGTAGATGTGTTAGATGCAGTGCAAAAATTACTAATTATTACATCTTTACCCTTTGCAATTATTATTCCCTTTATGAGCGTTATTTTTTTAATAGACCTTATTAAAAACAAATAACTAGTTACTCTATTTATAGCTTAAATAGCACTTTTTTTATCGTATAATTTAAGGAGAAATCTGTAATATTTAAAGAGTTAAAATTTATAATTACCAACTTATCTTTTAAACAGTTGAAAAATCTCATCTATAAAAAAGTAGTTTTGGTATAGTAATAAACGGCAAACTTCTATAACCTTCTTTGAAAGTAAGACAAAAGCATCAATTTTGAAGTGTAAATACAAAACACATTCAAACAAAATGAAAATAATCTTACACATATTATGCTTTTTTAGTGTAGCAGTAGCATTTGCACAAACGGCTACCGAAGAAGCTGAAAATCAATCTAAAATATGGTCTTTAGAAGATTGTATTACGTATGCTATAGAAAATAACATTACAGTAAAAGATGCTGATTTAGATAAAGATATATCAGAAGTAAATTATGATAAGTCTAAATCTTCTAGATTGCCAAATTTATTTGGTAGTGCATCTCAAAACTTTACAAATGGTAATTCTATAGACCCTATTACAAGCGATTATGTTACCGATCAGGTTTATTCTACAAATTTAGGGGCAACAAGTACTATGACGCTGTATCAAGGTAGTCAAATTTCAAATCAAATTAAACAGGATAAATTACTTGTAGATCAAAACTCTTTTTTGGTAGAAGAAGCCAAAAACAATATTATCATAAGTATTTTAGAAAATTATCTTCAATTATTATATGCTAAAGAAGGAATTACGATAGCCGAAAAGAATTTAGAAGCTTCAGAAAAAGAAGTTTTACGTGCTAAGGCGAGATTAGATGCCGGTTCTATAGCATTAAACGATTATACAGAGGCTCAATCGCAAGCTGCAACAAATAAGTATAATGTTATTACTGCTAAAAACGATTATCAGCAATACGTTATTGATCTTAAACAGCTGTTAGAATTGGGACCAGAAGACACAATTGAAATTGAAGATGTAGACGATGACATGGCCTTAATTAATTTAGAAATGGATAAAATGAATATCTATTATAAAGCATTAAATGTTTTGCCAGAAATGAATGCTAGCGACCTAAATATTGAAATTAATGAAAAAGATTTAGATATCGCTAAAGGTGCGTATATGCCAACAGTATCTTTAGTTGGTACATTGGGATCAGGATATACAAGCATATCTGATATAAATTTTTCTAGACAATTAGATATTAATTTCAATCAGAGTGTTGGCGTAAGTGTATCCATTCCTATTTTTAATAGAAATGAAACAAAAGCAGCAGTTAAAACTGCCGAAATAAATATTGAAAAAGCTCAGATTGAAAAACAATCTACTGAAAAAGAAATTTATAAAAAGGTAGAAACTGCATATCAAAATGCATTATCTGCTCAAGAACAGATTATAGCAGCAGAAGCTTCTCAAGAAGCAGCATTACAATCTTATAATTTAGCTAAAATTAAATATGAATTAGGTGAGCTTAGTACAACAGATTTAATCATTAATCAGAATACATATACAGCAGCACAGCTTAATTATATACAAGCTAAGTATCTAAATATTTTATATCACCAATTACTTCAATTTTATCAAGGAAACGACATTAAACTTTAAACACATGAAGACAAATAAGAAAATTATATTAACAAGTATAGTTGCTGTTATAATAGCTGTAGGCGCTTATAGTTATTTTGGCAAAGACAAAGCAGTTTTAATCGAAGCCAAAACGGTAACTGTTAAAAAAGGCGATGTAACGACTATGGTTACTGCTACAGGAACTATAGAGCCTATTAATCAAGTAGATGTTGGTACTCAGGTGTCTGGAGTAGTAGAGAAAATTTACGTAGATTATAATAGTGTGGTTAAAGAAGGCCAGCTTATAGCAGAGTTAGATAAAACGAACTTAAAAGCTGCTCTTACAGAAGCTCAAGCAGCTTACGATAATGCGGTAAGTCAAAAAAATTACATGCAAACCATATATAACAGACAAAAAACATTGTTTGAAAATAAAGTGATTAGTAAATCAGATTTTGATGATGCTACCTATAATTACGAAACCGCTAAAGGAACAGTAATCCAACGTCTATCAGATTTACAATCTGCTAAAACAAATTTAGGTTACGCTAATATATATTCGCCTATAAATGGAGTGGTATTATCTAGAGAAATAGAAGAAGGTCAAACAGTAGCTGCTAGTTATAGTACACCAACCTTATTTACAATTGCGCAAGATTTAAGAGAAATGCAAGTTGAAGCAGATGTAGATGAAGCCGATATAGGAAACGTTACAGAAGGCCAACGTGTAACCTTTACAGTTGATGCTTACATTGGGCAAACTTTTGAAGGGAAAATTACTCAAGTGCGTTTAGATTATACAGAAACATCTAGTGTAATTACTTATACCGTTATTATAAAAGCCGATAATCCAGATCTTAAATTAAAACCAGGCTTAACCACAACCATTTCAATTTATACTTTAGAGTTAAACGATGTGTTAACAGCAGAGGCAAAAGCTATTAATTTTAAACCTTTACCTCAAGTTATGGATGCGTATGATGAACAAAATAAAATTGTAATGGTACATCCGGAAGGAGATAACGGACCTAGATCACAATCAGATGAAAATGAATCGGATGATAGTGCTGTAGTATGGGTGTTACAAAGTAATGGTATGATTTCCCCTAAACATGTAAAATTAGGCGCAAGTGACGGTGTTAATGTTCAAATTTTAGAAGGTCTTAATGAAGGAGATAAATTAGTATATAGTTTAAAAGCTGAAGAAAATACAGATTTCCCTCCAGTAGGTGGCGGATCATCAGAGAGTCCATTTATGCCAAAACCACCAGGAGGAAAAAAATAAGAGGTCATGGGTAAAGAAATTATCAAAATACAAGATTTAAAACGGGAATTTACAATGGGTACCGAGACGGTACATGCCTTAAAAGGGATTTCCTATTCAATTGAAGAAGGACAGTTTGTTACTATTATGGGATCTAGTGGTTCTGGTAAAAGTACAATGTTAAATATACTTGGTTGTTTAGATCAACCAACTTCTGGACTTTATGAAATAGATGGCGTTGCTGTTAAAAATTTAAGCAGAAATCAACTAGCAACTATTCGTAACGAAAAAATTGGTTTCATCTTTCAGTCTTATAATCTATTAGCCAGAACATCGGCAATAGAAAATGTAGAGTTACCATTACTTTATAATAGTAAAGTTTCAACAGAAGAACGAAGAGAACGTGCTATAAAAGCGTTAGAAATGGTAGGCTTGGGCGAGCGTTTACATCATACTCCAGCTCAGCTTTCAGGAGGACAACAACAACGTGTAGCTATTGCAAGATCTTTAGTAAATAATCCTGTAATGATTCTTGCAGATGAAGCAACAGGGAATTTAGATACGCGTACTTCGTACGAAATCATGTCCTTATTTCAGGAACTAAACAAAAAAGGAATTACTATCACATTTGTAACGCATGAGCCTGATATTGCAACCTTTAGTAGTAGAACCATTATATTAAAAGATGGTAATATTATTAAAGATTATATGAATAATGATATACAATCTGCAGCTGCAGAATTAGCAAAATTACCTAAAGAAGATCATTAATTATGAGAGTATTAAATTTAATAAAAATAGCTTATAAAGCTATTGTGCTTAATAAAGTGAGAACTTTATTAACCATGTTAGGGATAATTATTGGTGTTGCGTCTGTAATTGCTATGTTAGCTATTGGAGAAGGATCTAAAGCGAGTATTAGAGAAACAATCTCTAGTATGGGGTCTAATATGGTGACTATTCAACCTGGAGCTGATGATAGAGGTCCTGCTAGAGGAAGTGGTGGAGACGTACAAACCTTAATATACAAGGATTACGAAAAGATTAAAGAACAAGTCAGTCTATTAAGTCATGTAACACCCGTTGTAAATGGAAGTGGACAAGTTATAAATGGTTCTAATAACTGGCCTTCAACAATATTTGGTGTCAATCCAGAGTATTTGCAAATAAAAGCAGTTGGTTTACAAAGTGGTAGCATGTTTACAGATAACGAAGTAAAATCAGCTGCAAAAGTGGTATTACTTGGGCAAACGGTTGTTGAAAATATATTTCCAGATGGTCAAGATCCAGTCGGAAAAATGATTCGATTTAATAATATCCCGTTTAAAGTAATTGGTGTATTAGAAGAAAAAGGAGAAAATACGTTTGGACAAGATCAAGATGATGTGGTCGTTGCGCCTTATACTACAGTGCAAAAACGTATTTTGGCAATCGATTATTTAAACCAAATTATGGCTTCAGCAGTAAGTGAAGATGATGCCTCTGAAGCAGTAGATCAAGTTACCGAACTATTACGTTCACAACATAAATTAATGGATAATGAAGAAGATGATTTTACAGTACGTTCTATGGAAGAGTTGATTTCTACCTTTAGTTCTACTAGTGAAATGTTAACGGTTCTTTTAGTAGCAGTTGCAGGAATATCCTTGTTAATTGGAGGTATTGGAATTATGAATATTATGTACGTATCTGTAAAAGAGCGAACTAAAGAAATAGGACTGCGAATGGCAGTAGGAGGTAAAGGCTCCGATATATTAATGCAGTTTTTAATAGAAGCTATTTTAATAAGTATTACAGGAGGACTTTTAGGTGTGGTATTAGGTCTTAGTGCTACCGTATTTATAGAGAAATTTTTACATTGGCCTACAAGTGTAGCATTGTATTCTATAGTAATTTCTTTCGCTGTCTGTGCTATTACTGGAATATTTTTTGGATGGTACCCAGCACGTAAAGCATCAGCATTAGATCCTATTACAGCATTACGTTACGAGTAATTTAATAGCGGTTAATCATTAAAACCTGAACGTATGAAAACCCTTAGTCTAAAATTATATTTTTCTTTAGTTATTCTATTGTGTTTTGCATGCAAAAATGCCCAGAATAAAACTAACATTCATTTTGTTATCACAGACACAGGTCAGGATAAATTTTATAATGACGATGGAGAAAAAATTGCCAAGCCAAGTGAAACTGATGAATATTACGGACAAGATGCGCAGTATGTTGGTAAACTTTCTGCTTATAAAGACAATGATGATGGTACAATTACCGATTTAAATACAGGTCTAATGTGGCAAAAAACACCGGCTAATACCCGTTATAATTTTTACGATGCTTTTACCTATGTAGAGCAATTAGAATTAGGAGGATATACAGATTGGAGGTTACCAACAATTAAAGAGTTGTATTCCCTGCTCAATTCAAATGGTGAGCTTCATCCTAGAAATTTAGAACAATCTAAACCTTATATAAATACTAATTATTTCGATTTTAATTATGATAAAAGAATGCCGTTTGCTGGGCAGTATTGGTCAAGTACCAAATATGTAAAAGGACCTATTCAAAATATAGAAATAGAAGGTGCTTTTGGTTTTAATTTTGCAGACGGACATATAAAAGCATACGAAACAGGTCTGTATTATAATGGTGAAAGGGGAGTGAGAAATCCAGGTAATTATGTAAGAGCAGTTAGAGGAAAAGAAAATGTATATGGTGTAAATAACTTTATCGATAATAGGGATGGAACTATAACAGACCAAGCTACAGGTTTAATGTGGCAACAAGTAGATGATGGAAACACCTATAACTGGAAAGAGTCGCTTATTTACGCTAAAAATAGTACACTTGCTGGATATACAGACTGGAGAGTTCCAAACACCAAAGAATTGCAAAGCATAGTAGACTATGAAAAGAAAACAATTCCAGCTATTAATGAGAATTTCTTTAACTGTACTAATCCTGATAGTTGGTTTTGGACCAGTACTACACAAGGCGATTTTAAATATACAGCGTGTTATATAGCGTTTGGTAAAGCATACAGTAAGGATAATAGTAAAGCTACAACATATTATGATTGGCACGGAGCTGGAGCACAGCGTTCAGATCCAAAGTCTGGAAAGGTTGAAGATTATTTGTTAGAGTCTATAAATGCAGCAGATTCCATTCGTATAAAAAATTACGTAAGGTTGGTTAGAACGATCAAATAATAAACAGCTTTTACCTTAAAAAAATATAGGATGAACACATTAAAAATTAATACCAGTTTAGTACTTATATGTTCTGTATGCTTAGGTGTTGTATTGCAATCTTGTAAAAATAAAAATGAGCTTGATAAAAGTTTAGAAGCTAAGACACACCAATATAAGTATGTTCAAATAGAAACAGGCCAAGTAAGTACATATGGAGAAGATGGAGAAATTTTAGAAAATTTAGCTCTAGGAGATTCTTTATACGGTCAGGATGCCAATTATCTAAAAGGTGAGCCTATGTCTTATACCAAAAATGGGGATGGCACTGTTACCGATAATAATACAGGATTAATGTGGCAAGAAATTCCAACATCAGAAGGATTTGATTGGCAAGGTGCAAAAGATTATACTGAAGAATTAGAACTTGGTGGTTACAGTGATTGGAGAATGCCTACAGCAAAAGAACTATATTCTATTAGTGATTTTAGTATGGGGTGGCCTTATATAGATCCTACATATTTTTCACTTGTTAATAATACGAAAGTCGATAAAGGTGAGCAGTATTGGACAAGTAACACATATGTTGGTCATACCGAAGAGGGGCAATATACGGCAGCCTTTGGTGTAAATCATGCTACAGGTCATATAAAAGCTTATCCAGCAGTATTACCAAAAGATAGGGATCATCAAGGTCCGCCTCCAGGGAATCATAATAATCAAGACACTGTTAACCAGCTTAGCAAAGCAAAAGGAGGTAAGCGAGAGGAAAATAGACCTCCACCACCAGGAAATGGCGAACGTCCCACTGGTAATCCCATGTTAAAACACATTCGTGCAGTTCGTGGTAATACGTATGGTATTAATCAGTTTAAAGATAATGGCAATCAGACTGTTACAGATTTGGCAACAGGATTAATGTGGACTAAAAATGATAGCGGACGTGGTTTAAATTGGAAAGAAGCTTTGGCATATGCAGAACATGCAGAAGTATCAGGATATTCAGACTGGCGTTTACCTAATGTAAAAGAATTACAAGGAATAGTAAATTATAATTATGCTCCTGCAGCTCAAGATGTATCAAAAGAAGGGCCAGCTATAGATCCTATTTTTAATACTTCTGAAATCGTAAATGAGAATGGAGATACAGATTATCCTTATTTCTGGACAAGTACATCTGCTCGTTTTCAGCGCGATAAACCATTTTATTATGCTTGGTATGTGGCTTTTGGTCGTGCAGTAAATAATGAAGGTTTAGATTTTCATGGAGCTGGTGCAGTACGTTTTGATACTAAACATGAAAATGGGCCAGTGAGTGAAGGAGGTGAACGTTATTATAATTATGTACGTTTAGTTAGAAATATAGATTAATTGGTAACTTTTTAAATAAAAAAGATGAAAAAAAACACAGATTTAGCCTTGTTGCTTATTCGCTTAACTCTTGGAGGACTTATGCTTTTTCATGGTGTAGCTAAACTAGGGCATATAGACGGTATTCAACACATGTTAACAGACATAGGCCTACCTGCTGTAATGGCTTACGGAGTTTATATAACAGAATTGCTAGCTCCAGTTCTTATGGTTATAGGATGGAGAACACGTTTGGCATCCTTGGTTTATTTTTTTGGGATGCTAACAGCTTTATTTTTAAGACATGCAGACTCTATGTTTGAGTTATCTAAAACAGGTGGTTTAGCTATCGAGTTAATATTGTTGTATGCTTTACCTGCGTTAGCATTATGCATATCTGGTGCAGGTAAGTATGCACTGTCTTATAAACATAAATTAGATTAAAACGTACTAAACGTTTTAAAACCAAGTATAGTGTTTCCAATGCAAAACGGTTTATAAAAAAACTGAATTTTAAAAATTTTCCCGATTGCATTGTAGAAACACTATTTTTGATACATGTTTAACACACGTGTATCTTATATTTAATGTATCATAGGGTTTAATTTACATTATGAATATCACGTTTCAAAATTATACAATAATGCACAAGAATAAATACATTAGTATTTTTTTGCATGCTCTAGTTTGGTTAGTACTTTTTAGTATGCCTTATTTTCTGTCTTATCAAGAAGAACGCGATATTAATAGAATTATCGCACATTTTTGGGTGCCATTAGTATTCTATGCCATGATTTTCTATTTAAATTATTTTCTCTTTATAGATAAATTTCTATTCACTAAAAAAACAGTTAGATTTATAAGTGTAAATTTGTTTTTTATTGCTTTGTTTTTAACTCTTAAAGAACTTATTGGTACCAATATATTTCAAGAATTAGTTAAAGAAGATAAAAGAAGCGATGGTAAACCTCCTTTTGAAATGTTTATTTACATGCAAATGTTATCTTATTTTGCGCCATTAGTTTTTGCTGTAGCTTTAAAAACAACTAAAAGATTAGCTAAAACTGAAGCAGAACGTAAGGAAGCTACCAATGTAAAATTACAGTCAGAAATACAACATTTAAGGTACCAATTGCAGCCTCATTTTTTCTTTAATTCATTAAATAATATTTACTCATTAGTCGATTTTTCTCCCGAACAAGCAAAATCTACAATTCATAGTCTAAGTAAACTCATGCGTTATTTGTTATACGAAACAAATATCGAGTTGGTTCCGCTTTCTAAAGAAATAGATTTCATGAAGAAATACTTAGAACTTATGAAGCTTCGTATTTCAGATAAAACACAGGTTATATCTACATTCCCTTCAGAAGTACATGCTATTAAAATTGCACCTTTATTATTTATTTCATTAATAGAAAATGCCTTTAAACATGGGGTCTCTGCTAGTAAAGAGAGTGAGATTTTTATACATATGTCTATTAAAGATAATCTTGTGATTTTTAAAATTGTAAATAATAATTATCCTAAGCAAATAAGCGATAAAAGCGGATCAGGTATAGGTTTGCAAAACCTAAAAAAACGTTTAGAATTATTGTACCCATCTAAACATACTTTTAAAGCAGAGGTGGTAAACGGCCGATTTTTTGTAGATTTACAAATAGAAATATAAGCCTTATGGAAACCCTAATACTGAGCTGTGTAATTGTAGATGATGAACCAATGGCACTTAATTTGGTTGAAAGTTATGTAGATAAAACCCCTTTTTTAAAGCTTAAAAAAAAATGTGGTAGTGCTATTGAAGCTGTAGAATATTTACAAAATGAAAACGTAGATGTGTTGTTTTTAGATATACAAATGCCCGACTTAACAGGCTTGGAATTGTCTAAAATGGTTTCTAAAGATACACGTATAATTTTTACAACAGCATTCGATCAATATGCTTTAGAAGGTTTTAAAGTTGAAGCTTTAGATTATTTATTAAAACCTTTTGATTATGCCGAGTTTTTAACGGCTGCTAATAAAGCTAGAACTTGGTTTAACTTACTACATGTTTCTTCTACATCTAAAAATGCTCATAAAATTTTAACTGATTCTTCTGATAAAAAAGAATTTCTGTTTGTAAAATCAGAATATAAACAATTGCGTATTAAACTTTCGGATGTATTGTATTTTGAAGGTTTAAAAGATTATATCAAGATCTGGTTAAAAGATAATCCAAAACCTATTTTAACGCTTATGAGTTTAAAGTCGTTAGAAGAAGAACTTCCTAAATCAGAATTTATGCGTGTTCATCGTTCGTTTATAGTATCATTAAAAAATATAGAAGTGATAGAGCGTAGTCAGATTATCATCAACAAACAACGTATTACCGTGTCTGAACAGTATAAACCAACATTTCTAGAATTTATTAATCAGAATTCATTAAACAATTAAGGCTAAAAAAGGGGACGGTTAAAAATCCCATCTTTATAATAGCTCTATTCATAGATTTAATACGCCTATTAGTATATATTGTTTCTTAACATTCAACATTCACTATACATTTATATCATAATATAAAGTATGGTATAATGAAAGAAATTATGTTTGTCTTAATGGTGTTTGGAGCAATGGGTTCTGTATATGCACATGCAGAAAAATCTCTTATATTATTAGATACCATAACTGTAACAAACCATACTTTAAAGTATTTGGTAACCGATACTAAAGCTAACATTATTTTAGATATTAGTACTCAAGATCCAAGAACCATTATGTTTATATTACATCATGGACTTACAGTGTATTTTGATGTAAAAGGAAAAGAAAAGAAAAAGGTTTGGATAACGTATCCAAAAGAACCGTTGCCAATGTCTAGTTTTCCTCAAGAAGAAGCTTCAGAAGATTTTCAAACAGATGCTGAGGTTATGCAAAAGAGACAAGCCATTTATAGATTAGTCTCTGAAAATTTTCCAGAAGACGCTGTTTTTATTCATAATGAAAAAACAGACTTCTTTAATGTACTTTTAAATAGTTTAGACGTTACTGCGGCTTATACTTATAATACTGGAACAGGGATTTTAAATTATCATTTAACGGTTCCAAAACATAAAATTATTGAAAAGGCTAATCAAGACCTTTCTAAGTTAAAAATAGGTGTTGTTACAACTAATAAAGAAAAACCTAGTAAAATAGCATCTTCAGGTTTTGATGAATTTGATACCGATGAACGCGAGTCAGGAAGCCGTAGAGGTGGTCCTCCAGGCGGAGGCCGAGGTCCAAGTGGTCAGTCTCAAGGTGGAGGTCACCCAGACGAAAGTGAAAGTAGTGCTCCCATAGAACTCGATTTTTGGTTTGATGCGCATTTGTAGGCATAACCAATACATTTTTTAATTACGCATTTGTTTGTTTTTTTTATAAATTGTTGAATCCAGAGACCCCAACTTTTAGTGTTACTAAAGGTTGGGTTTTCATTTTTAATATATACATTTAAATGGTATATTTTTTTAAGGGGTTGAGGTTAGTAGCCTAACTTCAACTATGTTTGTAATTATATGGATTCACTTACACAAATTGTTTTAGGCGCTGCAGTTGGCGAAGCCGTTTTAGGTAAAAAAACAGGAAATAAAGCCATGTTATATGGTGCTATTGCAGGTACTATTCCCGATTTGGACGTTCTTGCTTCACAAGTTACCGATACTGTTACTGCATTAGAAATGCACAGAGGGTTTACTCATTCCATATTATTTTCAGTGGTTTTCGCACCTATTTTTGGTTGGATTGTCTCTCGTTTTGAACGGTATAAAAATATTAAAGATTGGTCTTTGTTATTTTTTCTAGCCTTTGTAACGCATCCACTATTAGATGCGCATACCACTTGGGGAACACAGTTGTTTTGGCCTTTAGATTTACGAGTGGCTTATAAAACCATATTTGTAATAGATCCATTATATACATTGCCTTTTATAGGTTGTGTAATCTTAGCTATGCGTCAAAATAAAACCGCTAAAAAGCGTCGTGTGTATAACAATTGGGGACTTTTTTTTAGTACAGCCTATTTAGCAATTACTGTGGTATTAAAAGGCATTGCTTTTTATAATTTTGAATTGGCTTTACAAAATCAAAATATTTCTTATACAGATTTAGATACCCGACCTTCACCATTAAATACCATATTGTGGACAGCAAATGTAGACACTAAAGATGCGTATTTTGTTGGACATTATTCTTTTTTTGACAGTAAACCCATAACATTTTATAGGTATCCCAAACATCATGAATATGTAGATGCATTAAAAACCAATGCCAAGCTACAGCGCATGATTGCAATATCTAAAGGGTGGTATACCATTTCTAAACAAGATCAAAAACTATTTTTTAACGATTTACGTTTTGGAACGTTAAGTTTAAAACCTGATGCCCAAAACTTTGTTTTTCAATACGAAATAAAAACCGATAGCAACAACAATATTTATTTTGTTGAAACGCCTAAAAATAGAGACGATGCTAAACATTTAATAGCCGAGCTATGGCTTAGAATACTCGGAAATTAGTTACATCTTTAAGTAGTATATTTCTAGTTTTAGGGTTACTATTTTTAAATACAATTTCGTTTAAACCGTAGAAATACGTATTCACTTAAAAGCTAAAGCCCTTCACTTAAAATTTAATTTTTTTTCGGTTTTAATTTGGAATTTTGTTGTCAAGACAAAAACTAAACCTACTGAGAAAATGAAAAAAAGAATACTAACTACTCTTTTAGTTTTACAATTAATTTTTACGTTTTCATGTTCTAGTGATAGTAATTCAGATGACGCAGAAACCAATGATACGGTCGAGGTGGTATTTGATGACACCGATTTTGAAGCTACATATTGGACAGAAGACACCCATAGTAAAAATGCAGATCCAAATTTTGATGAAGTTTTTGAAGATAATGCCGTAAAACGATTAGATATTGTAATTACAGAAGATCGTTGGAATTCTATGTTAGAGAACATGACAAGTTTGTATGGTACTTTTGGGTCACGAAGTAATGCTACTGTAAGTAGTTCAGACGAAGATCCTATTTTTGTTCCAGGCGAAGTGTTTTACAATGGTATTGAGTGGTACCGTGTAGGGATCCGGTTTAAAGGAAATTCAAGTTTACAATCCAGTTGGTCTGCAGGCATTTTAAAATTATCGTTTAAATTAGATTTTGATGAATTTGAAGACGATTATCCGCAAATTGATAACCAAAGATTTTATGGATTTAAAAAACTGAGTTTAAAGAATAATTACGACGATAAATCCATGTTACGTGAAAAAGTAGCAGCAGACGTATTTAGAGATGCTGGTTTAGCTGTATCGCATACCGCATTTTATACGGTTTATGTAGATCATGGAGATGGACCTGAATATTTTGGAGTATATACATTAGTTGAAGAAGTAGACGATACTGTAATAGACACACAGTTTACTGATAACGATGGAAATTTATATAAACCAGATGGTGATAGTGCAAGTTTTACCGAAGGCTCTTTTACTGAAGCCGACTTTGTAAAGAAAACCAATGAAGATGAAGCCGATTATACCGATATTGAAGACCTATTTGCCGCATTACATGCTACTAATAGAACTACAGATCCTGAAGCTTGGCGAGATAATCTAGAAACCATTTTAGATACAGATACATTTTTAAAATATTTAGCTGTAAATACGGTAATTCAAAATTGGGATACCTATGGCAGAATGACGCATAATTACTTCTTATATAATAACCCAGATACAGCGCGTTTATCCTGGATACCTTGGGATAATAATGAAGCTTTAAAAGACGGAAATGGTCGGGGTGCAGTAGCTTTAGATTTTTCTGATGTTAATGCAACAAGTTGGCCTTTAATAGGATATTTATATGCAGATAGTACTTATAAAGCAAAATATAATACGTATGTTCAAGAAACTATAGATGATTATTTTAACATAAGTAAAATGCAATCTAAATATGCTACTTATTCATCATTAATAGAGCCTTATGCTACTTCAGAAATGGATGGTTATACGTTTTTAAATTCTAGTTCAGATTTTCAAGTTGCAGTTAGTGCGTTACATTCTCATGTGGTAGAGCGTGCAGCCGTAGCAAATACATATTTAAGTAAATAGTTTTTTTAAATCCTTTTAAGTTGGTTCTTAATTTTAAGCCAGTTGTAAGAAATTATAACTGGTTTTTTGTAATCTACGCTAGGTGTTTAAGAATATAATATTAAAAACACACCAATCATGATTCCTGCTAGAGGAACCAATTTTTTTCGTTTGTTTTGTTCTTTAAATATCAAACCACCTATAACCACAGCAATTATAATCTGACTTCTTTTAATGGCCGATAGTAACATAATTAGAGCCTCAGGGTCTTGTAACGCTTTAAAGTAAAAATAATCGGCTGTTTGTAATAAAATTCCAACTGCAGGAATAGACCATCTAAATTTAAAAGCTTCTCTTTTTTCTGCATAAGGAAACCAGGTAAAGCTTAAAATAATTAGTAATATAGCAACGGTATAAAAGCAAAACCAAAACTGAAGTGTTTGTGGATTTAGCGATAGGCTTTGGATTAAAAACTTATCGTATAAACCACTTGAAGCGCCTAAAAAAGTAGCCGTAATTATTGCAAAAATCCATTTATTTCGAGTAAAAACTATGCCTTCTTTTTTTCCTATTTTAGAATACAGAATAACCGATCCTATAATAAGAAAAAAACCAATCCATTGTAAAGGATTTGGCCGTTCTTGGTAAATAAAAATAGCTCCTATAAAAGTAAAAAAGGGACCTGCAGAGCGTATTGGTGTAACTATAGTTATGGGTAAATGTTTTAATGCTTGGTAAGCTAACACCCAAGAGGCAGCCATAATTGCCGATTTAATAAAGATAAATCCATGGGTTTGCCAAGAAATAGATTCAATAAAAAATCCTATAGATTTGGTATAATCTGTAGCAAACACAGAACCCAAGTAAAACGGAAGTAATACTAAGAAGCCAGAAGATATAGTCCCTAGTAATACAGGAAATACTTCATTTCCTTGTACCGCATGTTTTTTACATAAATTATGTAATCCTAAAAATACAGCCGATAACAGGCCTAAATACATCCACATGGGCGCAAATATAGTTTTTTAACGCTTTTATTTGCTTAACATTATTCAAATCTCTTTATTTAATTATATAATATATGTCAGTAATGAGTGAAATTGAACCAGCACGTATTAAAAATCACTAATATCTTATTGTATAAAAAATTGTTAAATCATTTAACAGTTTTTCTAATGTCTAGGCATATCATTTATATATTTTTGCTTTAAATAAAAATTAAATTCGTTTATGAAATCAGTATGTTTAGCACTATTTGTTTTGCTATTTGTGTCTTGTAGTTCAGATGATTCCGTGTCTTCAAAAGATTATACAGAAGAGAATGAACAAGAAATTTTAAATTATATTTCAGAAAATAATATTGATGCCGTTGCTACAAGTTCTGGATTGTATTACGTTATTGATGAACAAGGTGAAGGTGCTGCAATTACGGCATCATCAGATGTATCTGTAAAATATGTAGGTATGTATACAGATGGCACTGTGTTCGATTCTTCTTTAGATGAAGAGGTGTCTTTTAATTTGCAATATGTAATAGCGGGATGGCAAGAAGGGCTTACTTATTTTAATGAAGGCGGAAGCGGACAACTTATTATTCCAGCACATTTGGCTTACGGTAGTAACGATTATAATGGTATTCCTGGAGGTTCTGTATTAGTATTTAATATTGAAATCATTGATTATGTAGCAGAGAATGAACAAGAAATTGTAGATTATATAGAAGCAAATAATTTGGATGCACAAGCTACAGGTTCTGGTTTATATTATGTAATTAACGAACAAGGTACAGGAGAAAAACCTATAGAAACATCTTACGTTACTGTAAGTTACAAAGGCTATTTTGTAGATGGTGAAGTGTTTGGAGAAAGTACAGCCGATACGTCATTTTATTTAGATCAAGTGATTTCGGGCTGGCAAGAAGGAATTCCGTATTTCAATGAAGGTGGTAGCGGAACCTTATTAATCCCATCACATTTAGCTTATGGGCGTTATGATTATAACGGCATTCCTGGCGGATCGGTACTTATATTTGACATAGAATTAAAAACAGTTAATTAGAGTAAACTTTATAAATTAAAAAGCCCTTCTTAGAACAAGAAGGGCTTTTTTTATTGTATCACAATAAAGAGTTTAGTTAAGGTTAAATTCCGGATGAAACAGCCAAAACTCTTGTAAGTTCGCATCCTTTAATGAAACTTGTGTGTTTTGGGTTAAGAGAGTTTGTAATAAGGTATAATAAGGATCTGTTTTGTACTTGTCATAAAAAGCAGAAACTATAGGTATTAAATCTGTAGTGTCTATTGTTTTTAAAGTATCATGGGGCCATGTTTCACCTTTAACAACTGGTGTTAAGTACTGCAACGCCAATGATAAGCTTTTTTTATGCTGTGTTTCAAAAGCCCATACATCCATAGCTATGGGGTCTGCTAATTTAGCAATACTAGTTAGTGCTTCGAGATTAAAACAACTGTAAAAGTAAGACCGTGTACGTTCTAATTCATGTATTTGTCCGCCTTCCGTATTTAACATCTGGTCTAAACTCTCTTTTGTAGCTCGAATGGTTTTTTTAGCTAGAGGAGTGTCTCCTAAATAGCGTGCTAGAGCAAGCACTTGAAATTTATACCAAGATCCGTGATTATTGGAAAGCTCACTTGCTTTTATACCTAGACTACTTTCTGTGAGCCATTCTAAATATGAAGTTAACCACGTTGTTAATTGTGTTTGATGATTTGTTGTCCATTGCACAGAAGTAGATACTAGATTTATTGTATCAGGAATAAATTGTACAATAGATCGGCCGTCTAAAATCCCAAAGGGCCTCGTATTTGGCTGTCCAGGTATACTTTGTCCGTAATTTAAATGCGGATTCATACGCGTGTCAGGGGAAATAAACCAAGTATCAAGCATACTAATTGCTTTACTTGCATAGGTTTCATCTTCGGTAAAATAATAGGCTAGACCTAATATATACACGCCTTTTCCCATAAGTGCTAATCGTTTTCTATCTACAGCAGCTGTTTGTGTGTCTGGATTAGTTTTTCCATCGCGTCTTATCCATGGTAAACCATCCTTGGTGTCAGGGTCTGGCCACCAATATCTACTAATACTTAAATAATCGTGTTTATCTCCCGATGGCGGAATTAAACTTTTATCCATAACCGTAGGGTTTTTTCGGTCTAATAAAATATTAGCTTGTTGGATTAATAAAGTATAAGCCTCTAGAGTGTGTTTTGAAGCTGTACCATTAATAATCATGGTTTTTGTAATCGCTAAACGTTCGGAATCTAAACGTATAAAAGGATTAGAAAAAACGTTTATACTGAATAAACACATAACCATTAAGAGATATACTGAGGGCTTGAGTGTCTGCATTAAAAGTTAAATTTGTATGCACTAATATAATTGAAAATAGTTGAAAAAATGATTGGTTTAACCTATTGTTGGTTTTAAAACTTTAATTATCATTTAGGTTTTGCGTTAGTTTTAGACGTTTTTAAGTCAATTGAAATTCTATGTTATGGGTAAATTGCATTAAAAATTAGGACCATGGAAAACGTATTAGTAGTTGGTGCCACAGGTACCACAGGACATATAATAGTAAATTATTTAAAAACCTCAGCAGATTTTGAACCTGTAGCAATGGTGAGAACAAATGAGCAGGAAGAGGGGTTTAGCAATAATAACATTAGAACAGTATTTGGCGATTTAGAAAAAGACGTCACCAAAACAGTTGAAGGTATAGATAGAGTCATTTTTGCAGCAGGATCAGGCGGAAAAAAAGTTGAAGCCGTAGATCAGGATGGTGCTATAAAAATGATTCAAGCTTCTGAAGCTGCAAATATTAAAAAGTTTGTCATGTTAAGTTCTATGGGAGCAGATCAACCGGAACAAAGTGAAACCCTTCAAGACTATTTGAAAGCAAAACACAATGCCGATGAATACTTGAAAAAATCTACACTTAATTATTCTATAGTTAGACCCGGAACGCTTAATAATAAAGATGGGCAAGGCACTATTGAATTAGCAAAACATTTATCTAAACGTGGCGAAATTACACGCGATGATGTTGCTCAAACTCTTATTCAAGCCTTAAGAGACAATGCTGCAAATTCATCGACTTTTGAAATCTTACAAGGGCAAACTCCTATTGAAGAAGCCATCCATACGTTATAATATAAACGTATAAAACGTATTTAATTTAATTAATTTAAAAATGCATATTATGATTAAACCAAGAACAGAAACACCAGATCTTTCTATAAATTTAGTAAACGGAACCACATGGACACTTAGTGAACAACATCCAGAACATTTTACAATGCTTGTTGTGTATAGAGGTAAACATTGTCCGGTATGTAAAACTTACTTAGAAACAATACAAAAACATATTGAAGATTTTAAATCTAAAGGCGTTAATGTTATTGCAATAAGCTCTGACACTAAGGAAATTGCCGAAGCAACATATAATGATTGGGCTATTGACGATGTGCCTTTAGGGTATAATTTCTCTATAGATGAAGCGCGATCTTGGGGATTGTTTATTTCTAAAGGTATTAAAGATGAACCTGATACATTTATAGAGCCAGGATTATTTTTAATACGCCCAGACCGTACTTTGTATGCCGAATCTATACAATCTATGCCATTTGCTAGACCAGAAATTAAAGCAATACTTGGATCTATAGATTTTGTAGTAAATAAAGAATATCCTGCCAGAGGTGAAGCCTAATTTTTATTTAAAACACAAAGCCTCTAGATCAATTTGTCTAGAGGCTTTTTTATTTTTAATATACTTTGAAATATCCTTAAAGTGTGTTTAAAACTCTTAACAAGTCTGACTTTTTATGAAAGACCTGATACTCAGAATCTATTTGTTTTAGTTGTGTTTCTATTAATTTTGCTTCTCTATAATTAACTAAAAATAGTGAACCTTCACCCAAACTAAACTTTCGCTCTTCGCTCTTAACAATCTGCTTATAATCTACAACCAAATCCATCAGAATATCATATTGTCTTCTGTAAGAAGCAATGTCTTGAATGGTTGCTTCAATTTTGTTTTTTAAAGTCACTTTAGTGACCGAAATATCATAAGCAATATCTTGTAATTTCATATTTGATAAAGCCAAATCACCACGTTCTTTTCTTAAAAATAAGGGAAATACAACCTTTAAACCACTTTTATAATTTGCCGTATTAAACGCATCTAAATGTTCGTATTCCGACGATAAAAAATTATACTCTAAGTTTACAACGGGTAATAAATTATTCTTTTTTAAATTTCGGTCTACAGTTAATATATCTTCTTTAGTTTGTAACTCTTGTAGTTTGGGATGATTCTCTATCATCTCGTCTGTACTGTTTAAAATAGAGCTATTTAATACGACATCTATCACATCAATTGTGGAAACATCTGGAACAATAGAATCTTTAATTTCTAAAGGAATATTATTTTCTAACCATAAGTAATTGGAAACTTCTAAAGTTGATTTTAAATAGCCTATTTGGGCTTTTTCGTAATCTACTAAACGAGTTTTATAATTTATACTTGCTTCTAAAGTATCTACTGCAGGATATTCTCCAGCAAAGAAACTTTTTTTAACATTACTTAATCGGTTTTCTGCATTAACTACATAATCTGCATAAACTTGTTTTGCTTGATAATTTTTAAGCCAGTTAAAATAAGTTGTTATTGCTTCGTATAAAAACTCATTAACCATTAACTGACGCTTGGCTTCAACTTGTTTGGTGTATAATTTAGCTTGTTTTAACGTAGCCATTCGCTTATTGGTAAGTAAGCCTTGTGCCAAGTTTAAAGAAATACCAGCGCTATATAAACCATCTTCCGGAGTGTTATATTCTGGGTTTAAATAATATCCTTCATTATTTTCATATTTAGCACTTAATTCAATACCATACCAGGTTGGAATTTTAAAAGCGGTATTAAGCTTATCGTAATATTCGGTACCTTTAAATTTCTTTCTGCTATAATCTACAGAAAGTTTTGGGTCGAATGCTCCTCTAGCTTTTAGCAATTTAGCTTCACCTTCGGTGGTCATTAAATGTGCTTGTTTAACTACAGGATGATAGTTTTTTACATATCCAAGGTATTCTTCTAAGGATAGTATACTATCGGTTTCCTGAGCATACATAGTATTTATAAAGAGTATACTAATACAAATTAATAGTTTTTGCATGTTTATCCTTTTTTATCTTTTGAAGAATCTGATGCTCCAGCAGGTTGATAGAAGTTAGGAGGGAAGCTGTTTATTTGTCTCCATAATTCATACCAAATTGGTACATTTTCTAATAAAGCTATAGTGTGTGCTCCAGACCCTACACGAATAGCTTCTGGCCATTCTACGTCGTTTTCATCAGGTTTAACTAACACACGATACATACCATTGGCACTTATAAAGTTTTCAATTACTATTATGGTTGCGCCATAAGTTCCGTAAGAGACATTAGGCCATCCGCTAAATACTATGGCTGGCCAACCATCAAACTGTACGCGTACTTTTTCACCTTTATGTAATAGTGGTAAATCTATTGGTCGTACAAACATTTCTACCGCCAATTCGTAATCTGCTGGCATTATATTAACCAATTGTTCTCCTTCTTTTAAGGTTTCTCCCACACCCGATTTTAAGGCTTTATTTATGTAACCATCTAAAGGAGCTGTTACATATAACAAACTACTTCGTTTAGTATAATTTGCTAAGCTACTTTCTAACTTAGAGACTTCTACTTCTGCATTATAACCTGTAGATTGAGCGGTATATAAATCGCTTTGGGATTTTGCAAACTTATCGTTATAAGTAGCATTTATTGTAGAAATTGCTAATTGACTGTTTATGGCTTCATTCTTAGAACTTAAAAACTTATTTTGTAAAGACACTAATTTAGCTTGTGATTCTTGTAATTTTGAATATTTATCTTCTACATCTTTAACAGCTTTTAAACCTTCTTTTTGTAGTTCTATAGTACGCTCATACTGTGTTTTTGCAATGTCTGTATTAATTTTTGCAGCTTCTAAATCTATACTGTCTGATGTTACTTTTAACTGAGACTGAATAAGTTTATTTTTTGCTTGCTCTAATTTTAAAACACGTTCTTGTTTTAATGCGGAGAGCTGATTTCTTAAAGCATCAACTTTATTTTTATAGGCTTCAACTGATGACGTTTTTGCTGAAATTTGATTTCCAGTACGTTCTGTAAGTTGATTGTCAAAATATTCACTTTTCACTTCAGAAATACGAAGTATTGTATCTCCTTTTTTTACAAAATCACCTTCTTGTACAAACCATTCTTCAATCCGACCTGGTATTTGCGATTGTAGTGTTTGTGGTCTTTGTTCTGGTTTTATAGTTGTTACTGTTCCTGAACTAGAAATACTTTGTGTCCATGGTAAAAGCATAATAATGGCTATTATACCAAAAAATCCTAGAAGTAGTTTTTTTAAAACTCTATGATACCGAATGCCAAATATATGCTCACCCGACTTATATTTTGTAATGTCGAATTGTTCTGAAACGTGATTATTAGATATGTTTAACATAGTGTTTAGAATTCGTTGATTATATTTCCATTTTTAAGTGTAATTTGTTTATTACAAGTGTCTTTCCAGTGTTCGCTATTGCTTACAATAATTAAACTCCACGGGCGTGAACGGTCTGTTAGTAGTTTAATAATGCGTTCCGCTTCATCTTTAGGGAAATGATCTAGAGGATCTTCGAAAATTAATATTTTAGGCTGTTTTACTAAAGCTCTCGCAATAAGTATTTTTCGAATAACGGTGTATGGTACTTGTTTTCCTTCTGGCTTTAAAATTGTGCTCAGACCTTTAGGTTGTTGCTTTAAGAATTCTGTTAAACGTAGTTCCTCAAAAATCTCATAAATCGTGTCGTTAGAGATGTTAGGGTTTCCAAATGTAACATTTTCTTTAATGGTACCTTCAAATGGAGATTCATCTGATAGAGATAAACCTAAATGTGCACGATATTCATTTAAAAATAAACTTTCTAATGACAAATTGTTAATATATATGTGTCCTGATGTAGGTTCTAAAATTCCAGAAATCATTTGTATTAAACTCGATTTTCCAGAACCACTTTCACCTTTAATCCAGATTCTATCTTTCTGGTTTATGGTAAAAGATAAATTGTTTAAAATTGGTTTATTTTGTTCTGGTAATTTATAAGACACATTAGCTAATTCAATTTTTAATTCGCCATTTTGATTTATAGATTCGCCATGTTGTGCTTCTAATGGTTTATCTACAACTTGACCAAGTTTTTCAATAGACGTTAATACATCGTAAAAAGATTCTAAACCTAAAAGTAGCTTTTCTACCGAACTAATAATTAAAAGAATTACGATTTCGGCAGCAACAAACTGACCAATATTCATACGTTGGTCTAACACTAAAAGTCCTCCAATTATTAATAAGCCTGCTGTCACTAAAACTTTAAAACTTATCATTTGAATAAATTGCAGCATTAAGATCTTAAAGTGATTTTCACGTGCATTTAAGTAATTGTTTACTAAGGAGTCTGTTTTTTTTAAACCTAAATTAGTGCGTCCAGAAATTTTAAAACTTATCACAGTTCTAGAAATTTCTTGTAACCAGTGTGCTACGCTATACTTGTATTTAGATTCTACCAAACTGGTATCTAAACCTTTTTCTGCGGTATATTTAAATACAACATAAATTAAAAGCAATAACAACAACCCAAACACCATAAAAAAGGGATGGTAAAAGGAAAGTAAGACTAAAGCAAGAATTATTTGTAATAGGGCAGAAGGGACATCAATTAAAATTTTAGATAATCCTTTTTGTATTGTAAGCGTATCAAAAAAACGGTTAGCTAATTCTGGTAAATAGTAATTGCGCAATTCGCTCATTTTAATTTTAGGGAAACGATAACTTAAATCAAAAGAAGCTCTAGTAAAAATACGTTGTTGTATGGTTTCAATAATTCGCATTTGCATTAGCCTTAATGCACCTGAAAATGCAACTCCAGAAGTAACCAAAATAATTAAAACGTACAAAGATGCAGAAGTTTGTGCCCCTTGCAATAGGTTAATTATGGCTTGTATACCTAATGGTAACGATAGTCCGACAATACCTTCAAAAACTGCATAATATGCAATTTGATAAATGTCTTTACGCTCTAATTTTAAAAGTCCTATAAAACGCCTCCATGGCGTTAATGTTTTACTTTCCATTAACTAATGTTTTTAATGTTAAATCGATATAAAAATCTGAAGGGGAATTATTGTCATCACAATTTGTAATAGACTTAAAATGGTCTTTAATGAAATGCTGATGCAAAGCACCTTCTACAATGGTACTTGCAAGACTTAAGGCATAAGAATAGTGTTTGTCATATTCTGAAATGATTTCTGATAACCGTTGAATTACACGTTTGTAAGGCATAAAAGCACCATCTTTATTATCTGAATCTACATTTTTAGTTAAATACGATTTAGAATTTTCATGAATAATAATTTTATTTAAAAAAACCTCATCTATATGTCCGTATTTATGATCTAATTCGGCTGTTCTAGTGACTACATGTATGGCTTTTTTTAATTTATCTTTAGCATCGTTATTACTATAAGTTTCAATAATTAATTGGCATTCTATCCAACTCCAATACCAAGATGTAAGGTAAACTAATAATTTATGTTTACTCTCAAAATAACGATAAATTGAACTCTCGTTAGATTGTATAACTTCTCCTAATTTTTTAAAGTTAAAATCCTCAAATCCGTATTCGTTTATAAGGACTATACTGCTTTCAATAATACGTTTTCCTAATGCGGAAGATTCTGGATCTTTAAGGTAAATCCCTTTTGGAATTTCGATTTGGAAAGTTGAAAGTAAATCAATCATATATTAAAACTGTTTCCCGCAAATCTAATAGTATTACTATTATCTTGAAAGTGTTGTACTATTAAATATAAGTTAAAACTAACAGTTGTTTTATTTTTGTGATATTTTGATGATTTTTGTTTGTATATTATATATTTTTTATAAAAAAGTAGCAATTAAATTGATAATTGTAGAATTTAAAAAGCCCCTAAACTTAATATTTAGGGGCTTTTTAAATCTATTATGTACTATTACATTTAGTTTTTAGCTATAGTAACGGCTTTAATATTAACAAATTCTTTTAAACCGAAACCACCATGTTCGCGTCCAAATCCAGAATCTTTTACCCCACCAAATGGCATTTGCGGATCGGCTAAACCAAAGGAGTTAATAAATATCATTCCTGTATCGAAATATTTTTCTGCAAGATTAACAGCTCTATCTACATTTTTAGAAAAGATTCCGCCTCCAAGTCCAAAACGGCTATCGTTTGCTATACGCATAGCATCTTCATCATCTTTCGCTCTAATTAATGAAGCAATTGGTCCAAACAATTCATCGTCGTATGCAGGCTGTCCTTGTTTAACATGCTCTAAAACTGTAGCTGGATAATAATAACCATCTCCAGTCATAAGTTCGCCACCGCACAAAATAGTGGCCCCTTTAGAAACACTTTCGGTAAGTTGCTCGTGTAATTTTTCTCTTAAATCGGCTCTAGCCATTGGTCCTAAATCGGTATCCTCCGCTTTAGGGTTTCCAGTTTTTAGTTCAGACATCGCTTTTACGAAAGCTTCTTTAAAAGCATCATAAACAGCATCTACAGCTATAAAACGTTTTGCAGCAATACACGTTTCTCCGTTATTATATATACGTCCTTTTACAGACTCTTTAACAGCAAGTTCAATATCTGCATCTTCAAGAATCAAATAGGCATCATTACTTCCCAATTCTAAAACAGATTTTTTTAATTGAGATCCCGCCTTTTCTCCAATAATTTTTCCTGCTTCAGGACTTCCTGTTAGCGTAACACCACGGACTAATTTGTGTTTAATAATCGCATCAGACTGTTCGTGATTAATAACTAAAACAGTAAATAAACCGTCAGGTAACCCCGCAGCTTTAAAAACAGATTCTAATAATTTTGCCGTACCAGTAACATTAGAGGCGTGTTTTAATAATACGCTGTTACCAGCCATTAAGTTGGTAATTGCATAGCGAATGACTTGGTATGATGGATAATTCCAGGGTTGAATACCATAAATAATTCCAATTGGTGCGTAGCTAATCCGACCTTTAGCACCATTAGCTAATTCTCGATACTCTGTTTTTAGTTCAGTTTCTGCTTGAGTTGCAGCAAAATCACAAACAGCAGTACAAATATCAATTTCTTGTTTACTTTGGCTAAGCAGTTTTCCCATTTCATCGGTCATCAATTCAGCCAATTCTGTTTTATAATGTTGTAACTCTTCACCTATAGATTGTATAATTTTTCCGCGGTCTTCAAACGAGCGATGTCTCCAATCTAAAAAAGCTTCATGTGAAGCTTCAATTTTTTTATCAACAGTTTCGTCACTCATATAATTATAAGTAGCGAGTGTACTTCCATCAGCTGGATTAGTGGTTGTAAATGTATCTTTTTTTGTTTCCGTATTCATAATCTCTGTATTTTAATTCTTAATTAAGACACTATAAAAAATGCCTAATTTAAGGTAAAGGTAGGCGAGACTTACGCCTTATGTTTGCTCTATTATTACAGATGTTAACGCAAACGCTATAGTGTATATATATTGTAAAAAGATTGCTGTATCTTCCTTTTAAATTCTTAATATGTATTGTATTTAAATACTAAAAAATAAAATATTATGTCACATTTACTATATCCTTTACTTGCACAGTTACCATTAGGAACACCTAATCCGGACGATAATAAACCATTAGATTTTACAGATCCGTTTGATGTAATTGTTTTTATTATTTTACCCATATTAATTGTAGTGCTTTATATTATTTGGAAAAAGAAGAAAAACCAAAACAAATAGATTTAAGTATGCACTGGATTGTATTCAGTGATTTAAAAAAAAGTATTAGGTTAATTAATAAGCATTAATTATGCTTTTTTTAAGCGTAGATATTACTATGAATTTTACTTTTATAAATTACATTAATTATTCAATTTATAATTTATTGAGTGTGAAATTGATTTGTAATTAGAATGTATAAAAGCAAATTTTTATATTGATTTTAAAATAAAAACAACCATTTTTGATGTTTAGAATACACCTTAATATTGTATTCTAGTTAAATTAAAAAGATTATGTGTAAGGAAAAATTTATGAAGGAAGCTGTAGATGCAGCTTTAAAAGGAATGAACAATAATGAAGGTGGTCCATTTGGGTGTGTGGTAGTTAAGGATGGTAAAATTGTTGGACGTGGTAATAATAAAGTGACTTCTACTAACGATCCTACAGCACATGCAGAAGTAACTGCAATTAGAGATGCGTGTAAAAATCTAAATACTTTTCAATTAGATGGCTGTGAAATTTATACTTCTTGCGAACCTTGTCCAATGTGTTTAGGTGCTATTTATTGGGCACGTCCAGATAAAGTGTATTATGGAAGTAATCAAGAGGATGCTGCCAACATTGGTTTTGATGATGCATTTATTTATAAAGAAATTCCGTTACCTTACGAGAAACGTAGTATTCCATTTATTCAGTTGGAACGAGACATGGCATTAGCCCCTTTTAAAGCATGGTCTATTAAAGATAATAAAACGGTTTATTAACCTCCCGTATTTTGTAATTATGCATACAGCCATTGCAGAACATGTTAAAAACCTAGTTGCTCCAGATCCGGAAGCACTAGAATTATTCCTTTCTGCATTAAATGAAATATCGGTATCCAAAGGACAGTTTTTACTTAAGCCTGGTACTAAAGTAAAGCATGAGTATTTTGTTGTAAAAGGCTGTTTAAAAGCCTATTATTTAGATGCAAAAGGGAGTAAGCATATTCTTCAATTTGCGATAGAAAATTGGTGGATAGGAGATTTTAATGCCTTTTATAACAAAATGTCTTCAAATTTATATATTGAAGCTATTGAAAATGCAGACTTACTCTCCATTCATTACGATAAACTTCAGACCATTTATAAAGAAGCCCCAATATTTGAGCGTTATTTTAGAGTTTTAATTACCAAAGCATTTATTTCTCAACAGAAAAGAATATTATCATCTCAAGAAAAGAATACTAAAGATCGCTACCTTGAATTTTGTAGCTCTTATCCAAATATCGAGCATCGTGTTGCAAATTACGATATTGCAAATTATTTGGGTGTTACTCCAGAAAACTTAAGTCGTGTACGTAAAACTTTAAAGGGTTAAAAAAATCCTAATTGATATAGGTCAATGAAATTGGCAGAGCTGTGTTGTAGATTTGTTAGAATAACTATAATAATAAACAGCTATGAGTCAAGAACACCTTTTTACACCTTACAATAAGAATATAAAACTTAGAAATAGAATTGTTATGGCACCCATGACGCGTAGTCGTGCCGATAATGAAGCAAAAGCGCCAACAGACGAGTTGCACGGCTTGTATTATGAACAACGCGCTTCTGCAGGTTTAATAATTACTGAAGGGTCGCAAGTATCTAAACAAGCTGTTGGATATATAAATACACCAGGAATTTATTCTGATGAACAAGTTGAAGGTTGGAAAAAAGTAACCAAACGCGTTCATGATCAGGGAGGTACCATTTTTATTCAATTATGGCATGTGGGACGTATTTCGCATCCCGATTTTCATGATGGCGAATTACCTGTTTCGGCATCAGCTATAAATCCTAATACTCAATCTTTTACTCCTGAGGGCTTTAAAGACACTGTTACCCCTAAAGCGATGACTATTGAAGAGATTAAACAAACCGTTAAAGATTTTCAAAATGCAGCTGCAAATGCTGTTAAAGCGGGGTTTGATGGCGTAGAAATTCACTCTTCTAACGGCTATTTATTTCAACAGTTTTTCAATGCATGTTCTAATACAAGAACAGATGATTATGGAGGAAGTATTGAAAATAGAGCCCGTTTCTTTTTTGAGGTTTTAGATGCTATAAAAGAAGTAATACCGCAAGAGCGTATTGGCGCACGCTTTAATCCATCTGCACATGGCCTTTTCGGAATTACTGTGGATGAGGAAACAATCCCAACATTTGAATATATAATTAAAAAATTAAACGATTATAATTTAGCATACGTGCATTTGTCAGAACCATTTACAGATGTTACCGATGTTCCGTTTGCTGTTACAGAAATCGCAAAACACTTCCGTCCGTTATACAATGGAACCTTAATTATTAATAACGCGTTTGATAAAGAGAAAGGTAATAAAGTTTTAGAAGATGGTGATGCTGATTTAGTTGCATACGGAAAATTATACATCTCTAATCCTGATTTGGTAGAGCGTTTTCAAAATAATTTAGAATTGGCAGATTGGGATAAAGATACTTTTTATGTGCCCGGAAAAAAAGGTTATACAGATTACCCTAATGCCACTAAATAAAAGGCGAATATAGAAACGAAAAAATTATTATGAAATTTACAAGACAAGCTGATGCGCAATGGAAAGGCAATGGTAAAGATGGAAAAGGGTTTATTACAACAGGAAGTAAAGTTCTAGAACATACACCGTATTCTTACAATACCCGTTTTGAGGATGGTATGAAAGGAACAAATCCAGAAGAATTAATAGGAGCAGCACATGCAGGTTGTTTTGCGATGCAATTAAGTGTTTTACTTAACGCAGCTAATTTTACTGTAACAGCATTAAACGTTAGTGCAAGTGTTAATTTTGAAGATGGTACAATTACTAAAATCATTTTAAATTTAGAAGGGAATGTTCCGGATATTGATGCAGAAGAATTTCAGCAAATTGCTCATGAAGCTAAAACAGTCTGTCCAATTTCAAAAGTATTACATACAGAGATTGAATTAAAAATTTTACTAAAAAACACATAAATTTGAAAACAACAGTAAAAGCATATGGTGCAACAGCATCAACAGAAGATTTAAAACCCTTAAACATCGAACGCAGACCAGTAGGAACAGACGATGTTAAGATAGATATTACATATTGTGGTGTTTGTCATAGCGATATTCATACAGTAAGAAACGATTGGAAAGGCTCTACATATCCCGTGGTGCCAGGACATGAAATTATTGGTCGAGTAGCTGAAATAGGAGAACACGTAAAAACTTTTAAAGTAGGGGATTTAGTAGGTGTTGGTTGTTTAGTAGATTCTTGTAAAAGTTGTAATTCATGCCATCAAGATTTAGAACAATTTTGTGAACAAGGAGCAACGTGGACTTACAATAGTGCAGATAAACATTTAGAAGGCTTACAAACGTATGGCGGGTACTCAACAGCTGTTGTGGTAAATGAAAAATTTGTTTTACGTGTTCCCGAAAATTTAGATGAAGCTGCTACCGCTCCCTTATTATGTGCAGGTATTACAACTTGGTCTCCATTAAACCACTGGAAAGTTAAAAAAGGCGATAAAGTGGGTATTATTGGGCTTGGAGGTTTAGGACACATGGGCGTTAAATTTGCAGCTGCAATGGGGGCTCATGTGGTTATGATAACAACCACTCCAGAAAAAGGTCAAGATGCTAAGCGATTAGGAGCACACGAAGTATTAGTATCTAAAAATGCCGACGATATGAAAAAGCATTTAAATAGTTTTGATTTTATTTTAAATACTATTCCTGTAGGTCATGAGATGGATCCGTATTTAGGATTATTAAAAATAGACGCCACTATGGTTTTAGTTGGTGCAGTAGAGCCTTTAAAACCATTTCATGGCGGTAGTTTAATAGGTGGTCGAAAACGTGTTGCAGGTTCATTAATTGGAGGTATTAAAGAAACTCAAGATATGTTAGATTTTTGTGGTAAGCATAATATTACCAGTGACATAGAACTTATTGATATGCAAAATATTAACGACGCTTACGAACGTGTTACAAAAAACGACGTGAAATATAGATTTGTAATTGATATGAAATCTCTTAAATAAATTAGGCATAAATAAAAAGCAGTATCTAAATTAAATTTTAGATGCTGTTTTTTTTGTTTGTAGCTGTGATTGTATTAAAACTTTAACCAAACAGATTACTATAAGCTTATAATATTTCTCAATTTTGCAAGATGTTTGGAAATTCAGTCCAACAGTTACTGCTTGAAATTAAACTAGATTTATAAAAAAAAACGAATGCGGTACATTTCAATAAACATATATTATACAATGATTAAAAAACACTTACTTGCTTTATTAGTATTATTTATAGGTGCTAATGTGTATGCACAAACCTACACGCGAGAGCAAGTCAAAAAAAGTTTAAAGGAAGATCCTTCATTTACAATTCATCAAGATAATTATTTAATTACAGGTATTCCTACAAATACAGCGATAAAATCTAATACCGCCGATATTAAATATCAAATAAGTTTTAAACAATTAATTTCTAGAGATCCTTTATTTTGGGATTCATATTTGTATTTAACATATACGCAAAAAGCGTTTTGGAATATTTACGAATTTTCAAGTCCATTTCAGGAAATAAATTTTAATCCTACAATTGGACTTAGTAAAGTATTTTATGATGATACAAACCATGCCAAGGGTGTCGCTTCATTAATGTTAAACCACGAGTCTAATGGTAGAGATAGTACAGCTTCAAGAAGTTGGAACAGATTAAGCGCAAAATATGCCACCGCTTTAACGGCTAAAACCACAGTTAGTTTAGAAGTTTGGGCGCCTTTTGGGTATCAGGAAGATAATCCAGATTTATTAGAATATGTAGGGTTAGGAGAATTGAGAGTTGCTCATGAATTTATACCTAACAGATTAAGTTTTGAAACGGCATTACGTAAAGGTTTAAATTTAGAATGGAAAGGTGCCGTAAGAACAAGATTATATTATAATCCCTTTAAATCCAACAATCAATACATTATGTTAGAGTGGTATGCTGGACAGGCAGAAAGTTTAATTGCATACGAGAAATTTACAAGTATGGTGAGGCTGGGGTTTGTAATAAAAACAAATGAGTTAGATTTTCTTAAACCAAAACCCGAATAAACATAAAAAAAGCCCTTATAAATATTACATCTATAAGGGCTAACCTTAATACATAAAATCAAATAGTGCTATTAATTATCCTTAGTATTATCTATGTCTAACTCTAGGTTTTCGTTATCATCACTACCTAAACTATAGTGTTTGTTTTCTTCATCACGTGGTGGTTTTCCATTAGTTAAAGGTCTAGCAGGACTTGCACCAGGTATATCTAAATTTTCTGCAGCAAAATCGGGTTCGTTTTTACGTTTTTTTAATAATTCGTCTGCTCCGTTATCTTGTCTTAAATTCCCAGATTTGTCACCTAAAATTTGTTTATCTTCTTTTGTGATTTCTGGATTATAAGTTGTTTTTTTATCTGTATTTTTCATAATAATATTTATTTACTGTTAACATAAAATGCATGTATTACACCTGGTAGCCAACCTAATAGTGTAAGTAAAATGCTTATCAATAAAGTTGTTCCAATACCGTGCTTTAAGAATACGGCAACGGGAGGTAATAGTATACTTAATATAATGGTGAGTAATGACATGGTTTTTATTTTTTTGGTTACATTCAAAATTAAAGATTAACCTGTTTGAACATTAACGTTATCGATATAATTCCTGATGCTTTTACTTATAAATAAGATATAATTTTAAAAAATAACTTAAGTTTGTGCATCAATAATTAGCAGATTAAGTGACATCGACAATTAAAAAATATTGGTTTAAGACAGGTGTGCTTCACGAGTTTGAAGTGGTTAACCTAAAGGAATTATATACTAAATCTTTCAATGAATTAATTGTACCTCATAGAACTGAATTTTATCAAATTATTTGGTTTAAAAAGGGAAGTCCAAAACATATGGTAGATTTTAATCCTGTAGATATTAAACCAAATTCTATTTTATTTGTCGATAAAAATAGCGTACAATGTTTTGACAGTTCTGAACCAATAGAAGGTGAAGTTTTAATGTTTAGCGACAATTTTTTTTGTAAAACTGAAGTAGATACTAAATTTTTAAGAAGTTGTATGTTATTTAACGATTTACATGCGGTTTCTAATATTGAAATGACAGGTGGATTATCTAAAACGTTTAATAGTTTTTTTCAGCTTATTAAAACAGAGTTAAAGACTAATGCAGATAGTTTTCAGTCGGATATTCTTAGAAATTATCTTCAGAACTTATTATTGGTTGCAGAACGTACAAGACTAAATATAAAAACAACAACCATTAATAAAGGTCCAGATTTAGAATATGTAATTAAATTTAGAGATCTATTAGACAGACAATTTCATGTCTTAAAATCTGTAAGTAAATATTGTTTACAATTACGTGTTACAGAAAAGCGTTTAAATGCAGCCACTTTAAAAATTATGGCCATTACGCCAAAACAAATGATAGATTCTAGAATTATTTTAGAAGCAAAGCGTTTGTTAGCTCATACTACAGATAGTGTGAAAGAAATAGCGTATACACTTGGTTTTGAAGAGCCTACTAATTTTGTTAAATACTTTAAAAAACATCAAAAAGTAACACCTTTAGAGTTTAGAAATCGGTTTAAATAGTTTTTTAATACTTGGCGTAAAATTACCATTTTTAGAAGCTTTTATATCATTTAAAATACGACCTTCTACAAGACATTTGCACTTTATTTTAACAACAAAAAAGAATTAAATTTAGTGAAATGAAATTGTTAATAGATGTATTAGGGTGGTCAGGTTCTGGCTTATTAGTTCTTGCATATGGACTAACCCTTATAGAAAATAATAAGTACGTAAACTACTCTAAGTACTTAAATCTTTTTGGCGCGATTATTATAGCAATTAACTGCTATTATTATAATGCGTTACCATCTTTTGTTGCCAATTTAATATGGAGTGTAATGGCCACTTTAACATTATATAAAACAAAACGAAAAGAGGGTTTTTTTATGAAACCAAAATTAAAATTATAAGGTTTTAATTGGGGAATATTACCATACAGTGGATAATTTTTACCATCATAGATTAGCAAAGAAGATACTAATTTAGTAAAAAACCACGCATATACTACCCATAATAATTTATAAAAAGCGCTGCCAATTGGCAGCGCTTTTTTTGTAATGACTATATTTAATATATAATCTAATTTAAGGATTAACTTACTGTATCATAGGTTTTAAAACTTCCCAAACATTTTGAGCAACAATTTTATGCCCTGTAATATTTGGATGAATACCGTCTCGCTGATTAAGTTCTGAAATACCACCAACATTTTCTAAAATAAAAGGGATAAAACCAATATTATTTTCTATAGCCAAATCAATAAAAAGTTGCTTAAAATTACTTGTATATGTAGTTCCCATATTTGGTGGTAATTGCATTCCGGCAAGTATAATTTTAGTATCAGGGCTTTTGGTTTTAACCACATTAATTATAGCTTGTAAATTAGCACGTGTTTCAGAAATTGGTACACCTCTCAAACCATCGTTTGCGCCTAACTCAAGTAAAAAAATGGTTGGTGTTTGCTTAATAACCCAATCAATTCTACTTTTACCACCTGCACTTGTTTCCCCACTTACTCCAGAGTTTATTACTGTATAATCAAGTTGCAAAGAATCTATTTTTTGCTGTATTACGGCCGGATAAGCATCGTTAGTATCGTCCAAACCATAACCCGCAGTAATACTATCTCCAAAACATAAGATGGTTTTACTTTTAGTCTCTGGGGTTTCAGTAGTTGATGTATTTGTAGTCTTAGTTTCTTGTTTAGAGCTACTTTCACCACAAGAAAAGAGTAGGAGAACTAAAATAAAATAACAAAACTTTAAGAGTTTAGTGTAGTGTAATACAGGGTGATTTGATTGCAATTGTTTATTTTGAGCCTCGCACATAAAAAGGAAATTAAATTAAAGATTAGATGTCAAATATATTAAAGATAACTGGGTTAGAAAAGACTTACAGTAGCGGTAACAAACAATTAACGGTATTGCATAATATTACGTTTGGGGTAGAAGCAGGACAAATATTTTCTATAGTTGGACCTTCGGGAAGTGGGAAAACTACTTTGCTAGGTTTGTGTGCCGGTTTAGACCAGCCAAATGCAGGAAATGTGGAGTTGTGCGGACAAGATTTATCTACTTTAAATGAAGATGAACGCGCACAATTACGTAATTTAAAAGTTGGATTTATTTTTCAGAATTTTCAATTATTACCCACATTAACAGCACTAGAAAATGTTAGTGTTCCTTTAGAATTACAAGGTGTTAAAAATGCAACCCAAATTAGTTCAGATTTATTAGAAAAGGTAGGTTTAGCAGATCGAGTAGATCATTATCCTTCGCAGCTTTCTGGAGGAGAACAACAACGTGTGGCTTTAGCCAGAGCATTTGCTAATAAACCATCAATATTATTTGCAGATGAACCTACAGGTAATTTAGATGAGGAAACTGGGGAGAAAGTCATCAAATTATTATTTGAGCTTAATAAAGAACATGGAACTACCTTAGTCATTATAACACACGATTTAGAGTTGGCTAATCGCACACAGCATATTTTGAAACTAAAAGGCGGAAAAATAATTACAAATCAACCAACTACAGTTTAATGAATTTTAAAACTACAAAACACATACATTGGCCATGGCTTTTTAAAATGGCATGGCGAGACGCTAAAGCAAGTAAAGTAAGGTTACTGTTATTTATGGCATCTATTGTTTTAGGAATTGCAGCAGTAGTATCTATACAATTGTTTAGTGCAAATTTAAAAGATAATTTACAAAGTCAATCTAAGACATTAATGGGAGCCGATTTTATAATCGATTCTAAACAAGAACCTACAACACGTGCACAAGCTATTATAGATTCTTTAAAACCGGAAGCTTCCGAAGTAAATTTTGTGTCTATGATTGCTTTCCCTAAAAATGGAGGGACTAAGTTAGTGAAGGTACGAGGAATAGAAGGACATTTTCCTTTTTATGGTGAAATAGATTCAGAACCTCAAACAGCATCAACTTCATATCAAGCATCAGGAGGAGCTCTAGTTGATGCAACTTTAATGTTACAGTATAATGTGAATGCAGGCGATTCTATTAAGATAGGTGCTTTAACAATTCCTATTTCTGGAGCTTTAAAATCTATGCCAGGTAATTCTGCTGTTTCAAGTTCTGTAGCACCACCTGTTATTATTCCCAAACATTTAGTGGCGGCTACAGAGTTGCTTCAGTTTGGAAGTCGAAAAGAATATCAATATTTCTATAAAGTGTCCGACACGGTAAATTTAAAACGTTTAGAAGATACATTAGAACCCATGTTAGATATAGAAAATGCCGACTTAGATACGCATACAGGAACATCCAGACGATTAGGTAGACGATATGAAAATGTTGGAATTTTTTTAAACTTAGCAGCCTTTATAGCATTACTATTAGGTTGTATAGGTATTGCAAGTTCTGTACATATCTATATTAAAGAAAAATTAAAGGCTATAGCTGTTTTAAAGTGCATGGGAGCCTCTAGATTACAAAGTTTCCTTATTTTCTTAATACAAATTGCTGGTATAGGGGTTCTTGGAGGTGCTATAGGAGCATTAATTGGGGTCGCTTTACAAATGGTATTTCCATATTTATTACAAGAGTTTTTACCTTTTACTTTAGAGGTTTCAATTTCTGTTGTTCCAATTCTTATCGGAATTTTACTTGGCTTAGTAATGTCTGTATTATTTGCGCTTTTACCCTTATTACGTACATGGTTTGTTTCGCCTTTAGAAGTGTTACGAGTTAACGACCAAGAAGCACAAGAACCCGTTTGGGTAAAGTTTGCAGTATATATTGGTATACTCTTGTTTTTATTTTTATTTTCTTTATGGCTTATAAAAGACGCTATCTATGCGCTAGCTTTTGTAGGGGCGACTTTTATTACATTTGCTTTATTGGCAGCTGTAGCTGTGGGGTGTATTAAACTTATAAAACGTTATTTTCCAAAACATTGGAGTTTTACAGCACGCCAAAGTATATTGAATTTGTTCAGGCCCAATAACCAAACTGTAGTTTTAGTTATTGCTATTGGTTTAGGAACATTTTTAATAAGTACTTTATACTTTACTAAAGACATTTTATTAGCTAAAACAGAAGTTGGGCAGCAAGACGATGCGAATATTATTATTTTAGACGTACAACCTAATCAGCGTGAAGCGCTCTCGCAAAAAATTAAATCTAAAGATTTGCCAGTTCTTGGAGATATTCCTTTAGTCACTATGCGTATGCAGCGTATTAATGGTAATTTGGTGAGTACAATGCGTCAAGATAGTACACAACAGATTAGAAGATGGGTGTTAAATCATGAATTTAGAACTACTTATCGTGACACTTTAATAGATTCTGAAGCGCTAATAGCAGGGGAGTGGACGCCTAAATTGAATCCCGGAGACCCTATAGTAATTTCTATTTCAGATAATTTAGCCGAAGATGCACAATTGGATGTAGGAGATCCTGTTGTGTTTAATGTTCAAGGTGTACTGATGGAGACTATAGTGGGAAGTATACGTCAGGTAGATTGGTCTCAAGTACAGTTAAATTTTACAGTGGTATTTCCTGTAGGAGTTTTAGAAGATGCTCCACAATTTAATGTATTAACTACTTTAGTGCCTGATGAAACGACTTCTGCGAATTTGCAACAAGATTTGGTGAGCCAGTTTCCTAATGTTTCAATTATAGATTTACGTCAAGTTTTTACTGTTGTAGAAGACATTTTAGATAAAGTGTCTTGGGTAATTAATTTTATGGCATTCTTTAGTATGTTTACAGGTATTATCGTTTTAATAGGATCTATTAGAACGAGTAAATACCAACGAATAAAAGAAAATGTGTTATTAAGAACTATAGGAGCAAAGAATAAACAAATTTTGCAAATTTCAGCCTTTGAATATATTTTTTTAGGTTTTTTAGGAAGTTTAGTTGGATTAATATTAGCATTAGTAAGTAGCTTAGGTTTAGCTCTTTTTGTGTTTAAAGAGCCGTTTATCCCTTCAGCTATTCCATTTTTGGTCTTTTTACCAGGTATAACGCTATTGGTGTTGGTTATTGGATTAAGTAATATCCAATCTGTACTAAAAAGCTCGCCATTAGAAGTGTTACGTAAAGAAACCTAAAAATAATCTTATTAAATATAAAAAGGAGTTGCCTAACTTTTCAAAAAACGGGTAACTCCTTTTTTATACGTATAATCAAAATTTATTCTTTTCCAATAGCATCTATAACACTATCATTTCCGATACCTTTAGGGTTGTCTCCCCAATTATTAGGGCCAACTTCACTATCAGTAGCCATAAGTACAATTAACCAAATCCATCCAATAATAGGGATAACAGCTATTAAAAGAAACCATCCACTTTTACCAACATCATGAAGTCTTCTTACACTTACGGCAAATCCAGGAATAAATACAGCTAGAGAATATATACCTGATAGTATACTAAAAATAGATACATCAAAGAGGTAACCTAATAGGGAAATAGACCAAGAAATAATCATGTTTATTAATACAAACATCCAATATTCTTGTCGTCTTGCACGCCCTTTAAAATCTGCATAATGTTCTTTAATAACTTTTAAATACCAATTCATTTTATTTGTTAAATTAAGGTTAGTATTGCTAAAGTAACAAAAAAGGTGTTAACATCACACATGATAGATAACACCTTTATTAAGTTCTATATTTAAACAAGTTTATTCTTTTCCAATAGCATCTATAACACTATCATTTCCTAAACCTTTAGGATTGTCTCCCCATTTATTGGTACCAGTTTCACTATCTGTACATACTAGATACAAGTTATAAAAAGGTATTAATAAATACCACCCGCTTTTTCCTACATCATGCATACGTCTAACTCCTACAGCTAATCCAGGAATTATTACAGCAAAACTGTATAATGAAGATAATAAGGATAAAATGTAAACATCTAATAAATAGCCTAGTATAATAATACTGTAACTTATTAAGATGTTAAATAAGAAAAACATCCAATATTCTTTACGTCGTGCTCGTCCTTTAAAATCTGCGTATTGTTTTATAACTTTTAAATACCAATTCATATTAATCTATAATTAGGGCTAATTGGCTAATGTAATACTTTCCTTTCTTTTATTGGTGAAGAAAAAAAAGACTTTAGTTATAAATTACAACTAGAAAAGGCCTCTAGATTTTAATTCTAAATATTTATTTATGGTATCTCCAGTTAAATTTTGTGGTTCTGTAAGAACTGATTGAATACCATATTTTTGTAATGCTTTTACAATTCGTTTTTTTTCGTACATAAATTTCTCTGCAATAATTGTATCGTAAACATCCTGTAAGTTTTCTGATTTAGAGTTAATTATTGTGTTTAACTCTGTGTTTTTAAAAAATACAATTAATAGTAAATGATTTTTTGCTAAAGCTCTTAAATAAGGGAGCTGTCGATTTAAACCATCCATAGTTTCAAAATTCGTATATAGAATTAATAAACTTCTGTTGGTAATTTTACGTTTAATTATAGCGTATAAACTGCTAAAATCCGATTCAGAAAAATCTGTTGTTATATTGTATAGCGCCTCGGAAATTAAATTCATTTGAGAATTCCTTTGCTCGGCGACTATTAAATCTTCTAAATTTTTAGAAAAAGATAACATGCCAGCTTTATCTTGTTTTCTTAATATAACATTACTTATAGCAAGAGTTGCATTTACGGCATAATCTAATAAACTAATATTATTAAAATGCATTTGCATGGCACGCCCTTTGTCTATTATGGAATATACAGGTTGCGATTTTTCTTCAACATACTGATTGACCATAAGTTGATTGCGCTTTGCAGTTGCTTTCCAATTTAGAGTCCTAATATCATCTCCAGCGATGTATTCTTTAATTTGTTCAAACTCTAAAGAATGTCCAATGCGTCTCACTTTTTTTGTGCCATAAGACAGTGTTGCATCGGTAAAAGCTTTAAAATCGAAGGCTCTTAATTTTAAAAAAGAGGGATAACATTTTAAGGTCTTAGGTACTCCTAGAGTGTGTTTTTTTGTTGCTAATTGTAAAGGGGTAGAAGCGTATACATTAACGTGTCCAAAATCATAGTTTCCACGTGCTGTAGGATTAACATCGTAATGCAAAGTTTTAAGCTGATTGGGATTTAGCTTTAATTTAAAAATAAAATCGCGTTTTTGAAATTGATACGGTAACTCTTCAATAATAGATAAATGACTAATGAAAGGATAACTAGTTGTTATCTCAAGAGTTATTTTATTGGCATCGCCATTAGATAAACGCTCAGGCAAAATTCTATTAACAGTTATTCCTTCTTTAGTTTTGTATAGTAATATTATATCTATTAACACTAAAAGCGCTAGAATAAGACATAAAATTTTAGAAATGTAAAAGAGTATGGGTATAAAATATCCCACTATAAAAAGTACGGCAATACTTCCTAAAATGTAGAACAATCTATTGTTTAAAAATAAAGACTGATATAATTTTTTCATTAATCTATCTCGGAATCTCTACGGTTTCTATTATTTGTTCAATAATTTGTTTGCTAGTTAACCCTTCCATTTCACGTTCTGGCGTAACAATAACCCGATGTTGTAATACCGGAATTGCAGCTTTTTTAATATCTTCTGGTGTTACAAAATCACGCCCTTCTATGGCAGCAAAAGCTTTGGAAGCTTTTAAAATTGCTATACTTGCTCGAGGAGAAGCTCCCAAATATAAAAATGAATTAGTTCGGGTATTTACTACAATATTCGCAATGTATTTTAATAGATTTTCTTCTAAACTTATTTGATTAACTAAAGCTTTAAAAGTTTCAATTTTAGCACCACTAATAATGGTCTGTATTTGTTCAATTTTAGTGGCATTTATAAGAGCTTGTTCCTTCATTATAATATCTAACTCTTCATTAGCAGTAGGATAGTCTACATTAATTTTAAAGAGAAAACGGTCTAATTGTGCTTCTGGTAATCTATAAGTTCCTTCTTGTTCTATTGGGTTTTGTGTCGCTAAAACAATAAACGGTTCTTTCATTTTATAAGTTTCTCCGTCTACAGTAATTTGTTTTTCTTCCATAACCTCAAATAAAGCGGCTTGAGTTTTAGCAGGAGCTCTATTAATTTCGTCTATTAAAATCATACTCGAAAAAATAGGTCCTTTTTTAAATTCAAAATCGGATATTTTAGCATTAAAAACCGAAGTTCCTAAAATATCTGAAGGCATTAAATCGGGTGTAAATTGTATTCTGCTAAAATCGACATCTACTGTTCTAGATAATAATTTAGCGGTAATGGTTTTTGCAACACCAGGAACACCTTCTATTAGGGCGTGACCGTCTGCCAAGAGTGCTACAATTAATAGATCCATCATGTTTTGTTGCCCGACAATAACTTTTTTTAACTGCGACTTTATGTTATAAACGGCTTCTTGAAGTTCAGACACATCTATTCTATTTTTAAAATCTAAATGTTCAGGTTGTTCTGTAGGTATTTGGTCTTCCATAGGATTATTTTTTTAAGAATTTTTCAATCATAGTATTTAAAGTCATAAGTTCTACATCAGTGCATTCTGCTTTCTTTTTTAAATCTATAATTTTGTGTATTAAGTATTTTGTACTATTTAAATCGTTATTAGATTTTAATGCAAGTGTTTCAATAAAAGTAGAATTTAAATTAGAGGTATCTATTAAGTAATGTTCTCTAATTTTTTCTAGAAAATAAGTGATTTTTTTATCGACTAAATTTTTGTGATTTGCTTCCTTTAAATAAAGGTTAGAGATGGTTTGTGTAAACTCTACTGTTGAGTTTTGTAACGGTTTAATAATAGGAATAGCGCGTTGTTTTCTTCTGGCATTAAATAACATAAATAAAATTAATCCGAATGCGGTGAGCATTAAAAACCACTTTAAAGATGGATGTTTTAAAAAGTAATTAAAAATAGAGTCTTGTGGTGGTTCTGAAGTATCTGAATACGAACTAGATTTAATTTGAGAATCCCATAAAATTGAAGCTTTTGGTAAATACGAAAAGACATTTGCTACATAATCTTCGCGCCCGGTTAGCATATTAAAATTTGTAAAAACTACGGGGTTTGTGTGTAAAAGTAGAAAACCTTTGCCGTAATAAACCTTGATAAAATTAGGCTGTTTTTCTCCATTTATATCTACTGTTCCTAATACAACTGTAGTATTGGGATTGTAAGAATTAAAATAATGTTTTCTAATATTTCTATCGTAAGAATAATGTTGTGTTTTAAAAGTTTTATTTTCTAAAAACAAAGTGCCATCTAAATTTTTTAATGCTTCAGGTTCATAAACATACTCGTCTAAATTTGCAGTAGTAATGGCTAAAGTATCTTTTAAATGCTCATTAAAATAGTTAAGTGATAACAAGGCATGATTGCCTTGTTTAATATAGCTTAATAAATAATCTATACCATCGTTACTAAGTTTAGCAGCTTCAGATTTTATACAAATATAATTGCCAAAATCATCGTCACGAACTTCTTCAAACAAATAATCGTAAATATTCTCTTTTAAATACTTAACATCTGTATTAAATAAAGTTTCGGCTTCATTATAAACTATGTAAGTTCCAAAAGGACTTTTGCTTGTTTCTTTAAAATTTTCATACCAATTGGTTTTATTGCAACTTATAAGGCTGAATAAAATAAGAAGTAGCAGAAGCTTTTTTATGTGATAAGGTAAAATCAATTAATAGTATTAAAAATAGATTTGTATTGTTGTTCTATAGTTTGAAACTTGGCCGCATCTATAGGAAATTCGCCATACCAAACATAACTGTAAATGTAAGATATGTTTGAAAACTGATCTTTTATATTTTTATTCTGAATTTCAAAAATGTATTCACTATTGGTTTTGTCTTTATGATAAGTTATGGTTTTTTTATCAGAGAGTTTTTTTAACAAGGCCAAATAATAATACCGCGTGGCCAATCTGTAATTTTGTTGAGACAGTGCGTTTTTAATGTGAGATTCAAAATTGGTATCGTGGATGTCCTCATCTTCATAAATAACATGATCTGTTACTTTTTTATTTGAAGTTTTTGTATTCCAAAATCTAATGTTTGTGCCTAAAACGGTTTTAAGGATAATTAAAACCACTATAAGACCTAAAATTATTGGAAATATAGAGGTCATAAAATTTGCAAAGAGCTTTAGCATGTTTAACCCGCTAGAATTACTAGAGTCAGGTGTAGTAACAGCTTTTTTTGTGGCTTTTAAATGATCATTATATTTAAAATCGCTACCGTTATATTTGTCTTTTAAATTAGTGGTATATTCTAAATGATTTTTTACAGCTACGGTTTTAGAGTTTATAACACTATCTGTTTCCTCTTGAAAATTAACATTAAGATGGGCCGAAAATCCATATTGAAAAAGTAAAAACGCAATATATATTAAGGTTTTTCTTATCATCTTAAAGCGTGTTTTTTAGCTACTTTGTATGGTAGAATAAGGTAGTAATAACTAATAGTACTTAAACAAAATAGTATAATTGCAAAACAGGCTATAACGGGCATTGTATTAGAATATCGGGTAATATATCCTTCTAAAAAAGCAGCAATAATAGTAAATGGTATGGTGCTTATAAAAATATAAAAAGCTTCACGAACACCAATTTTAAACGACTGAAAACGTTTTAATGTTCCTGGAAATAAAATACTTGCGCCAATAATATAACCAGCAGCAGCTTCTATAATCATACCAAAAATCTCGTAAGTACCATGAATCCAGATTCCTTTTAAACTATCAAAAAAACTATTGTACTGATAGAAGAATGCTTGAAAAACAGCGACCATTATCGCGTTATAGGCAATATAAAATCCAGTACCAATACCTAAAAATATACCTGATAAAAACATGTTTAAACCCACACGTTGGTTGTTGTCGTAAATACCAATAAATGTACCCCAATTGCTTCCGCTTTTGTAAATTGCCATGGCGTCTCCGCTTTCAATATTCTCTAGGGTTTGAGTAACATAACTATTACCAAGTATTTGTCTGGCAAAAGTTTCGTCGTTAAATGTGGATAGTAAACCAATAAAAAAACAAATAAAGAATACTATGAAAGAAATATAAATATACTTTCTGTGTTTATAAGCAAGTAGTGGAACTGTTTTAAAAAAAAAGTTTAGTACGACATGTGGTTCTTGTCTTTTTGTGTGGTAAACATTATTAAAACTACTTTTAGCAAGTTTATTTAAATAGACAGTAACTTTACTTTTAGGGTAATACGTTTGTGCATACACTAAATCATTCATGATTTTTATGTGTAAATTAGCTATATCGTCTGGACTTTTTTTTTCTTTATTTGAACTTATCTGCTCAAATTCAAGCCATTTTTCTTTATTTTGCTTTATAAAAGCGACTTCTCTCATTAAGGCGAATTTAATCATTGCATGAAAAGACTCCAAATAAAAACAGCACAAAATGTAGACATTAATTTTACAATTGCTACTGTGGGGCAACGCTTGTTTACCTTTATTATAGACAATATTATAAAGTTTGCTTATATTTATTTTGCCTATAAATTTTTAAACTTCAATCTTATTGAAAACACGCTTGAAGGCGATCAATGGTCTATAAAGGCCATAGATGTTTTGGTATTAATTCCTGTTACGTTTTATTCCTTATACTCAGAAATTTTATTAAATGGGCAAACACTAGGGAAGTTGTTACTACAAATTAAAGTTATAAATATAGAAGGTTTTAAGCCGTCTATAACAGACTATACCATTAGATGGTTTTTAAGAACAATAGATTTTAATTTCTTTTCCTTAATTTATATATATGTAGCAGCTTTAGGCTTAGATTCTGATTACGAAATATTAATTCTAATTTTTGTTATTGGAAAACTTATAGGCTTTTTTCTTATTATTTTCACCAGTAAAAATCAGCGTTTTGGAGATTTAATGGCTGATACAGTTGTGATATCTTTAAAAGACCAAGTGAAGTTTTCTGATACTATTTTAGAAAAAATTACAGAGACATACACTCCTGTTTATCCTTCTGTAATCCGATTGTCTGATAACGATGCAAGAATTATTAAAGAAACGTTTAATATGGCAGCTCAGGCAAATGATTATAAAACGTTACTTAAACTTCGTAATAAAATTATTGAAGTTACAGGCATTAAATCTGCCCATAAAAATGATAAAGAATTTATAAACGTGGTATTAAAAGACTATAATTATTATACGCAAAGTATGTAGTTTTAAAACGACGTACATAATAGTAAAACGTTCTGATTGTGATTGTAAGATCACCATATCAGAACGTTTTTTGGTTTAATGTAGTTTGTTTGTAAGTGTGTTAATTTATCCAGACGGTTTTAATATTTACAAATTCTTTAATACCGTACTCCGAAAGTTCTCTTCCGTATCCGCTTGTTTTTATACCTCCAAATGGTAATCTTGGATCTGATGCGACCAATTTGTTTACAAAACAATTACCAGCTTCAAGTTGTAATGCAATAGTTTCTCCTTTTTTAGCATCGCTTGTAATAACTCCAGCTCCTAATCCAAATTTAGACATGTTTGCAAGTGCTATGGCTTCTGTTTCATTTTTAGCACGAATTACTGATGCTACTGGCCCAAATAATTCTTCATTAAAAGCTTCCATTCCAGGTTTTAAATCTGTTAAAATTGTAGCAGGGTAGTAGGCACCTTTTCTATCGGGAATATGGCCTCCTAATAGTAATGTACCGCCTTGTGCAATTGTTTTCTTTACTTGTTCATGAAGTTCATTTCTTAAATCTATTCGTGCTAATGGGCCGTATACAGTATCTTTATCTGTAGGATCTCCCATTTTGGCAGCACCCATTTTTTCAGTATATAACTTTATAAATGCTTCGTAAATACTTTCTAATACAATAAAGCGTTTGGCAGCAATACAGGTTTGTCCGTTGTTTTGTATTCTACCTTGTGTTGCCAAATCCGTGGCTTTATCTAAATTGGCATCTTCTAATACAATATAGGCATCATTACCTCCAAGTTCTAAAACACTTTTCTTTAAGTGTTTTCCTGCTATAGCTGCTACAGATTTACCAGCAGGAGCACTCCCTGTTAGAGTAACTGCCACAATGTTTTCGTGTGCAATAACCGATTCAATAGCATCAGAATCTAAGTTTAAATTGGTGAAAATTCCCTCAGGAAAGCCTGCTTGTTTTACAGCTTCTTCAATAGCAAAAGCACAGCCTTGTACATTAGACGCGTGTTTTAATACTGCAGTATTTCCAGCCATAACTGCAGGCCCTAAAAACCGTATGGCTTGGTAAAAAGGGAAATTCCAAGGCATTACTGCTAAAATAACACCTAAAGGTTGAAATGTAACATAGCTTTGTTGCGCTTCTGTATCAACAGTTACATTTTGTAATAAATTAGCACCATGTTCAGCATAATATCTACAAATGAGCGCGCATTTTTCAACTTCTTTAACGGCTTGATCTAGCGTTTTACCCATTTCTGAGGTAGCTAAAAGTGCATATTTATCTTTATGAGTTTCAAAAACATCTGCCAAGGCATTTAATAACTTGGCACGCTCTTGATATGATGTTGTTTTCCACTGTAAATATGCTGCATGTGCAGAATTGATTTTAGTATGTGTTTCCGATTTTGTTAATCGGTTATATTCTGCGATTTGTTCTTCTGTGGCCGGATTTATTGAAACGGATGTTTTCATTGGTAATGATGCTGAATTGATATAAAATTGTGAGCTTAATAATTTGTAATTAAGATGCTATTATTCTGCTGCTCCAGAAGCAGCAATGTTTTCTAAGGCTTGAGATATGGTTTCAATGGTATCGTTATTATTATCGATATCATGACGATCTGCAATATAATCAGGATTGTTATATATAATCTTTACCTCATTATTTTCATCTTGATAGACTAACATTTTTTGAGGTAAATCTAAGGCAGTGGTTCTAGATTCTTGCATTAATGGTGTGCCTAAAACTGGGTTTCCAAATATTATAAGCTTTGCAGGCATTAACTCTAAATCTACACTAGCTGCATTGGCTTGGTGATCTAATTCAGCCATAATAGTTATCGGCTCTAAACCATTTAGAGTTGTGATGATATTATTATAAGTGGTCTCAAAATCATTTGCACTGGAAACGGAAACAATACCATTTGGATCGTCATCATCTACATCATTAATTATAAGTGTAGCATCTGTTGCAGAAGCTACAATATTAGCTAGCGCATCTTCAATCATATCTGTAGTAGAAACATTACCAAGATCATGTCTATTTATAATATAATCTACCGTATTATAGGTAACAATTGTTTCACCGTCTTCACTGGTGTAAACAGAAATACGTTGGGGTAAATCTAAACCTGCAGTAATATTATTTTGCATAATTGGTGTCCCTAAAGTTGGGTTTCCAAAGTATACTGTTCTGGTATAATCTAATGTTAATCCAGCGTTAGTAGCATTTTCGGAATGATTAACTTCGGCAACAATCCCAATATTATCGTTTGCATTTAAAGTTTCAATAATAGCATTGTAAATTTCTGTAGGAGCGGTTGTTGTTTTTGCATAAGTGATACCATCAGTATCAGGCGTGTTGTTATCTAATATGTCGTTATTATCGTCGTCGCTATCGCATGCAAATACTAAAAATGCGATACTAAATAATAGTGTTGTTAATGTGGATAATTTCATAAGATAATTGTTTTTTTAATTTGTTCGAAATTACTAAGCTAGTGGCTTTTAGTTTAGTGCTATCACTTATAAAATTAACTGTATTAATCCAACTCGATTATTTTTTATAATGTAATTTATAAGGTTAGTAGTCTTTTTTGGTATTAGTTTTAGATTAGATTATAGTTTTTTTGAATATTTAAGCGGACATACACTTATATATAAAATGGTGTAAATAAATAGTAAAAGTAAATACCATGTATTAGAAACTAAATCGAGGTAATCTATTTTTCCTTTAGAAAAACTTAAAATCATTAATACTTGTGCCCCATAAGGCAATAAACCTTGAGTAATACAAGAAAAAATATCTAAAATAGATGCAGTTTGTTTGTTATCTAATTGGTATTCATCATTAATAGTCTTACCAATTGGTCCTGCTATAATTATTGAGACAGTATTATTTGCAATGGCCATATTTATACTACTAACCAATGTGGCAATACCTAGTTGAGCAGATGTTTTGTTTTTAATTAGCTTTTTAATGTTTACTAATATAAAGTCTATACCACCTTGTTTTGCAACTAACGCAGCAAGTCCACCAGTAAGTAAGGATAGTAAAAATATTTCTGTCATATTGGTAAAACCTTCATAAGAAATTTTAGTGGCTTGTAGCCAAGTAAAGTCATTATAAATTATACCTAAAGCAGCTGCGGAAACTGCTCCAATTAATAAGGTAACAAATACATTAACACCAATTATTGATAAAACAATTACGAGTACATATGGCATTATTTTTATAATTTCGTATGAATATGCTACAGTTTGTATCTGTTCTGTTTTTAAATTTAGCCCTTGAAATATTAAAACAACAATAGTAAATACAGCTGCGGGAATAGCAATTTTAATATTCTGTTTAAATTTATCGCTCATTTTACAGCCCAAGGATTGTGTGGCTGCAATTGTCGTGTCAGAGATCACAGATAAATTATCGCCAAACATGCTTCCTCCTAATAGTGCTCCACATAAAATAGCTAGATCTGCAGTACTTTTGTCAGCAAAACTAACAACTATTGGACCTAGAGCTACAATTGCACCCACAGAAGTTCCTGTAGAAACCGATAAAAAACCAGCAATAATAAAAATACCAACATATATATATTGTATAGCAATATAATCTAGGCCCATATTTACTATAGCGTCTACACTACCAGTAGCATTAGTAATCGCAGCAAAAGCACCGGCGAGTAAATATATTAAACACATCGTTAAAATTTTATCGTCTCCACAACCCTCAAGAAGCGTTTTAATTTTAGAAGCAATGGCATCTTTAAACATTATAAATGCAACAATTATTCCGCCTATAACGGCTATAGGAGAAGGGAGTGCATAAAAATCATCTTGATAAATACCTACACCTAAAAAGGTAAATACAAATACGAAAAGTGGAATTAATGCGGAAAATTTTGGTGTGTTATGAAGTATACGTTTAGCCATATTTATGTCTTTTTAATAAGAGTAGTAGAAGCAAATACGTAGAAATCTGAGTTAACATTTGTTCCAAGTAAATGGCTTATCTATTTAGCACCTTGCTCGTTATTGCAGGTTGCTATCTCTTAATCTTTGAGATTCTTGATAATTATTTTAGGGCGGCGAAAATAGTATATTAATTTGGTAGGGTAATAGTAAAAAGTGTTAATTTATTTGAAAAAAAATAATATTTATAAAAAGTATTAAACTTATAAACTTAAATTATAATCTTTTTTACTTAAATATTAATACACAATAATTTATAGAGTGTGTATAGTTTTGTGCTATCTAAACCAATTATAAATAAAAATTGTATTTTAAACTGCCGTTTTTCTGTAAGTTAATAAGTAATTAATATACAAATAAGTGTTGGACGTAGTGTTTTAAACTAGAATTTTAATGTCAAATTTAAATTTATAAACCATCTATAAAATCTTATTGTTTTAATGTAAAATAAGTCCGTTTATATATTTAATAATTAAAAGACTTTTAAAACTAATAATATTTGATACAATATTTTAAAATAAAATACTTGCAAAGTTGCAAAAATTAAGCGGTTTTTTATCAAGTAAGAACATGACATACATAACAAGAAATAAATAGAAATCAATGAAAACAAGAACTTTTAATTTACATGTGCTAACTATGGGATTGTGTATGAGTGTGATAACGCTCTCCTGTAATTCCAATAAATCGTCTAAACCAGATATGGTGTCAGAATATGAAGTGCTAACCGTATCTACCAAAAATATAGAAACCTACAGAGAATTTCCGGTAACCATTGAAGGTACAGAAAATATAGAAATATATCCTAAAATTGAAGGTTTTATAGAGAAGGTGTATGTAGATGAGGGCCAATATGTACAAAAAGGTCAAGTACTTTTTTCATTAAATGCACCTGAATATCAACAAGACCTTTTAAGTACAAAGGCCGCAATTAGTAGTGCAAAAGCCGATGTAAGTTCTGCGCAAGTCGATGTAGAGAAAGCAAAGCCTTTAGTAGAACGAGAAATTATAAGTAAATTTGAGTTAACATCTGCAGAAAATTCACTTACTGCGGCAAATGCGGCTTTAGAACAGGCACAAGCCAACTACTCTAATGCACAAACTAACTATAACTATACAAAAATTACAGCTCCGGTTTCGGGATATATCGGTACGTTACCTTATAAATTAGGAAGTTTAGTAAGTAGTAGTATTTCAGAACCTTTAACTACGGTATCCAACATTAAACAAGTGTATGCTTATTTTTCAATTAATGAAAAGACATATTTGGAATTTGCGAAAGTAGGCCTATTTAAAAATCTTGAAGAAGTATCGCTCTTACTACCAGATTATACCGCTTTTGACCAAAAAGGAAAAATTCAAACGGTTAGCGGACAAGTAGATGAAGAAACAGGCTCGTTTAATGTGCGTGCTATTTTTGATAATCCAGATAATTTATTGAGAACCGGTAACAGCGCAACCATTCAAATTCCTAGAACAATTAAAGATGCTTTTCTTATCCCGCAATCTGCTACTTATGAAATTCAAGGTGGTGTATATGTCTATGTGGTAAACGAACAATCGCAAGTACAATCCACAAAAATTACCGTAACAGCTACAAATTCGGGTCAGGCTTATATTGTTACAGAGGGACTCAAAGCTGGAGACCAAGTAGTTCTTGAAGGCATTTCAGGTTTATCTAGCGGTAAAGAAATAAAAACAGTTCAAGTAAAAGAAAGTGATATTAGTGCGCTTCAGCAAATTACTGAAAAAGTAACAACTACCAACAACTAAAATAGTAGGAATTATGTTTAATAAATTTATAAAGCGACCGGTTCTTTCGGCGGTAATTTCTATAATCGTTTTAATTTTAGGACTTATTGGAATTACAACATTACCAATATCTCAATATCCAGATATTGCACCACCTACGGTACAGGTCTCAGCCTCTTATGATGGAGCTAATGCTGAAGCCGTATTAAATAGTGTTATTGTACCATTAGAAGAAGCAATTAATGGTGTTGAGGGTATGACCTATATGACCTCTACAGCAACTAGTGGCTCGGCTAGTATAAGTGTATATTTTGAATTAGGTACAGATCCTGATATTGCAGCAGTAAATGTTCAAAATAGTGTATCTACAGCTACAAACCTATTACCTTCAGAAGTAACTCAGGCTGGTGTTACTACAGAAAAGCAACAAAGTAGTAATGTCTTTATTTTTGGATTATACAGTGAAAACGATATTTATGACGAAGAATTTATTCAGAATTATGCTGAAATTAATTTAATTCCAGTATTAAAAAGAATTAATGGAGTTGGTAGTGCTTCAGCATTTAGTTCAAGAGACTATAGTATGCGTATATGGCTAAAAGCTAATATTATGGCTAACTATGGTTTAATTCCTTCTGATATTACTACAGCGCTTGATGATCAAAACTTAGAAGCAGCACCAGGAGAATTAGGTTTACAAGGTGAACAAGCCTATCAATATACTTTAAAATACAAGGGTAAATTACAAAATGCAACCGATTTTGAAGATATTATTATTAAGACTACAGATGATGGGCGTATTCTACGTTTAAAGGACGTTGCGAGAGTAGAATTAGGATCACAATCATATAGTACATCTACTACCATTAAAGGTAAACCAGGTACTGGTGTCGCTATAGCACAATCTGCCGGATCTAATGCTCAAGAAGTAGTTGCTCAGTCACTTGCGGCTTTAAAAGAGGCTTCTAAAAATTTCCCTGAAGGTATAAAATATACCGAAATGGTAAATGCAAATGATTTTTTAGATGCGTCTATTGAGAAAGTAATTCACACGTTATTAGAAGCATTCTTATTGGTTTTTCTTGTGGTTTTTATTTTCTTACAAGATTGGCGTTCTACATTAATTCCCGCTATATCTGTACCTGTAGCTGTTGTGGGAACTTTCTTTTTCTTAAGTGTATTTGGGTTTACCATTAATTTATTAACTTTATTTGCGTTAATGCTCGCTATTGGTATAGTGGTAGATGATGCTATTGTTGTGGTTGAAGCAGTACATGCTAAATTAGATTCGGGATATAAATCTGCCCGAAAAGCAAGTTTAGATGCCATGAGTGAAATTTCTGGGGCAATTATTTCTATTACCTTGGTGATGTCTGCAGTATTTATTCCAGTAACATTTATTAGCGGATCGTCTGGGGTTTTCTATCAACAGTTTGGTATTACACTTGCTATAGCAATTATATTATCTGCTATAAATGCATTAACCTTAAGTCCTGCCTTATGTGCTTTGCTTTTAAAACCACACGAAGAACATCAGTCAAAAAGTTATTTACAACGCTTCTATGTGGCATTTAATGTAGGTTTTGAGAAAACAACTTCTAAATATAAAAATGCATTAACATTTTTAATTCGTAAGAAAGCGATTGTTATTGGTGTTATTGTTGTTTTTATTGGGTTGTTCGTTTATTTAATGAATACTACGGCAACAGGTTTTGTACCTGATGAAGATCAAGGAATTGTTTTTGCCGATGTAAGTTTACCTGCGGCATCATCTTTAGAAAGAACAGATGAAGTATTAGATGAATTACAAAAAATAGTGGAAGACATACCAGAAGTAAATGCATTTTTAAGAGCTACAGGTCGTGGTTTTATTAGTGGTACAGGGTCTAATTATGGTATGTTTATCTTAAAACTGAAACCTTGGGATGAGCGTACGGGAGATGGACAAAGTGTACAAGATATCATTAATCAGTTGTTTGCAAAAACAGCAACCATGAAAGATGCTAGAATGATATTTTTTGCTCCGCCAACCGTTACAGGGTTTGGTTTAAGTAACGGGTTTGAAGTACAGTTGCAAGACCAAAGTGGAGGTACTGTAGATGCACTTTATAAGGTTAGTCAAGATTTTATTGAAGCATTGAGTAAACGACCAGAAATACAGTATGCCAGCACAACGTTCGATCCTACGTTTCCTCAATATGAAGTAGTTGTTGATGTCGCTAAAACAAAACTAGCAGGTTTAGATGTAGAAGGCGTATTAAGTGTCATGCAAGGGTATTTAAGTGGTGTATATGCCTCAAACTTTAATAAATTCGGTAAGCAATATCGTGTTATTTATCAAGGTGAACCTAATTTTAGAGCCAATCTAGAAAGTTTAAATGCCATAAAAGTTAAAAATGCCAATGGAGTTATGGCACCTATTACTGAGTTTATAACCTTAAAAAGGGTGTACGGACCACAAAGTTTAACGCGTTTTAACTTATTTACGGCAGCAAAAATAAGTGGAGCTCCTAATGCAGGCTATAGTTCTGGTGACGCTATTAACGCTATTGAAGAAGTAGCCGCAGAAACTTTACCAACCGGTTATGGATATGAATTTTCAGGGATGACAAGAGAAGAAATTTCAGCAGGTAGCCAAACCGTTTATATATTTATGTTATGTTTTATATTTGTTTATTTCTTGCTATGTGCTCAATATGAGAGCTTTATACTTCCGGTAGCTGTTTTGTTATCTGTTCCAGCTGGGCTTTCAGGAGTTTTAATATTTGCGAATTTATTTGGTATTAGTAACAACATTTACATACAGATTACATTAGTGATGTTAATTGGGTTACTGGCTAAAAATGCCATTTTAATTGTGGAGTTTGCCATACAGCGAAGACGAGAAGGAGAATCCATTATTCAATCAGGTATTGATGGAGCAATAGCACGATTTAGACCTATTTTAATGACATCATTTGCGTTTATTTTCGGTTTATTTCCGTTAATGATTTCTACAGGTGCTGGTGCTGTAGGTAACAGAGCTATTGGTACAGGTGCTATTGGAGGAATGTTAATTGGTACTATATTAGGAATAATGGTTGTACCTGTACTTTTTATCATTTTCCAAACACTTCAAGAAAAAATAGTTGGAGTGCCTAATCACGATTGGGGAGACGAAGATGATGAAGATGAAAATGAATTACCATTACACTCATAAATACAATAACATGAAATTAAAAACTTATATAATTCCTATTATTATAATTGTATTAACGTTACAAAGTTGTGGTGTAGTTACTAAAAAGTATAGCACACCAAAGCAAGATTTTGTTGAACAATATAGAGATACAATTATTGATGACACCACATCGTTTGCCACTTTATCTTGGAAAAAGATAATAAACGATACTGTTTTACAAGACCTTATTGCAGAAGGTTTACAAAATAATCTAGACTTAAAAGTAGCTTTAGAAAATATAAACCAGGCCCAAGCAAGTTTAGTACAAGCTAAATTGGCATTTTTACCTAGTTTAGAAGGATCTGCTCAAGTTACTAGAGCTCAAACCTCACAAGCTTCTTTAAATTTAGGAGGAGTAACGGGTATTAATTTAAACACCACCTCTTATTTAGGGCAATTAAGTAGTAGTTGGGAAATTGATGTTTGGGGAAAACTTCGTAGCAGTAAGCGTTCAGTTTTAGCTTCGTTTTTACAAACCGAAGCAGCAACTCGTGCAGTACAAACCCAACTTATATCAGATATTGCAGTAGCTTATTATAATTTATTAGCACTAGATGAACAATTAAAGATTACAAAAAAGACTTTAGAAAATAGAATTGGGGATCAGGAAACCATGAAATATTTAAAAGAATCGGCTGTAGTTGATGGTGCAGCAGTGGTACAAAGTGAAGCTAGTAGATACGAGATAGAAACTTCTATACCTGATATTGAAACAAGTATTTTAGAGGCAGAAAATGCATTGTCTATATTACTTGGTAGAGCGCCAGGGCCTATAGAACGTACTACTTTAAAGGAACAATCTCCGTATACAGATTTGCAATTAGGTATTCCTTCTACTTTGTTAAGAAACAGACCAGATATTCAGGCTGCAGAATTAGAATTTAGAAGTGCTTTTGAAGATGTAAATATGGCTAAAACCTATTTTTATCCGTCATTAACAATAACAGCTAACGGAGGATTATCGTCCTTAAATTTAACCGATTTCTTTGATAATTCGGTGTTCTTTAATCTTATTGGTGGTTTAACTCAACCTATTTTTTCTAATGGAGAAAATAAAGCCCGTTTAAAAACTAATCAATCTGTACAACAACAAGCTTTTTACGATTATAAATTAACGTGGTTAACTGCTGGAGGAGAAATTTCTAATGCGCTTTATTCGTATAAAAAAGCGAAAGAAAAACAGGTTTCGCGGTCCAATCAAATTTCTGCTTTAGAGCGATCTGTAGAATATACTGAAGCCCTTTTAGAATATTCTTCGAGCACAAATTATACAGATGTTTTAACTACTAAAAATAGTTTGTTAGATGCACAGTTAGATGGTGTTAGTGACAAACTTCAAGAGTTAGAAGCTGTAGTACAATTGTATCATGCTTTAGGTGGCGGTTGGCAAGATTTACAATAATTTAATAATACAATTAGTTATAGAACGCGATACGCTTATAGGGTATCGCGTTTTGTGTTTTATAAAGTAAATGTACAGTACAGCAGCAGCTGTTATATCCAGTTTTTATTTGTTAAATTAGATGCTTAAATGTGATAAAAAAACATGTGCAAATATATTATTATAGGTTTAGCATTGTAGTTTAAATACCTTTATAAAAATATTTATCCAAACTAATATGCAAGTTACAGCAGAGAAAAATGAAAAAGTTGCAAAAATGATTTTTGCATCAATTTATCCACTTTATCTAAACCGATTAATAAAGCGTGGACGGACTAAAAATGAGTTAGATCAAGTTATAAGTTGGTTAACAGGATATAGTGAAAATCAAATACAAACGCTTATTGATGAAAAAGTGACTTTTGAAACGTTTTTTAATGAAGCTACTTTACATCCGAAGGCAGCTTTAATAAAAGGCGTAATTTGCGGATATCGAATTGAAGAAATACCTGATGAATTTGAAATTTACAGACAATGTAGATATCTAGATAAGTTGGTTGATGAATTAGCTAAAGGTAGAAAATTAGATAAAATTATGCGTGAATAAATCAAATCTAATTAATAGTAAAATTGAATTTTAGTTATCTATTAATAAGTTGAAATAAAATAGTAAACTAAATTCTAATTAGATTTTATATCTGTATATATTTATAGTTGTAGCGCTTAATTCTATATTAATTAACCCTTTTTTAAACGTCTTAAAAAAATGAAATTATTAAAATTTTTAGCCATTCTACTTGTGTTTACTACACAAGCTTGTAAGTCGGTAAAAACTAACAAAGACAATTTTAAAACGAAACTTTCTGTGTTTCAAAATGAATCTGAAATTCCAATTAAAACAGCTTCAAAAACAGTTAATTTAAATAAAGCCCCATTTTCTTTACGTTTTTATAATAAAGCATATAATCTTGAAAATAACTTATTATATGCTGCACGTATTGCAGCTTTTAGAGATAAATCAGAGTTCGATAAGGTAAAAATTGGAATAGCAACACAATATTTGCCTTGTTTTGCTTCAGGTTCAGGAATAGCTGCAAATAGAAGCGGATCTTACGAGCATTTATATTTTATGAATGATGGTCATCATTATACCATGTATAAAGATTCAACTAGCAAAAGATTAAAACTTTTAAGTGAATCCGATTCATTATTGCATTTAGAATTCGAAATTAATTCTCTCGTTTATGATGATAAAACGATGAGTATGGAAAACACAGATTTATCTCAGTTTTATTTAGCTGTTTTTATAGATAAAAACTTAAACGGAATTATTGATAAAGGCGAACTTAATAAATTAACAATAAACATGTAAAGTAGTATTTATTTAAATTGTAATGTGATATAAAACATACAGTTTTAAAAATTAAATTTATATTTATTATAGCTATAATTTAAAATCGAGTTAAATTATAGCTATAACTAATACGCTTAACTATTTTAAAAATTAAATATGAGTAGTTTAAAAGGAAAAGTGGCGATTGTTACAGGATCGTCTAAAGGAATAGGTGCAGAAATTGCTAAAGAATTGGCAAAAAAGGGTGCAAAAATTGTTGTTAACTATGCATCAGATAAAGAAGGCGCTTTAAAGGTTGTAAAACAGCTTGAAGCATTAGATAGCGAGGTTTTATGTGTACAGGCAGATATAAGTGTAATTAAGGATGTAAAACGTTTGTTTGATGACTCTTTATCGCATTTTGGTAAGATAGATATTTTAGTTAATAATGCTGGTGTTATGGATAATGCTAAAATTGAAGATGTAACAGACGATATGTTTGACAAGCAAATGAATGTTAATGTTAAAGGTGTTTTTTATACGTTAAGAGAAGCTTCTACTAAATTAGCAGATCATGGAAGTATCATTAATCTGTCTTCAACAGTTACACGAACAATCTTTCCTACTTATGGCATTTATTCTGCTTCTAAAATAGCTATAGAACAGATGAGTAAAGTTTTTGCCAAAGAAATAGGAGCGCGTGGAATTAACGTAAATTGTGTATTACCAGGACCTACAGAAACAGAATTATTTTTAAAAGGAAAATCGGAAGCTTTTATTGAAGAATTGGCTAGTAAAAATGCATTTAAGCGATTGGGAAATCCTATTGATATAGCACAAGTTGTAGCGTTTTTAGCGACCGATGAAGCCAAATGGATTTCGGGACAAAATATAGGTGCAAATGGAGGAATGGCTTAATTAAATAGATATTAAAGTTAAAATATTAAACACTTAAAATTAAAGTAAGTAACTTTTTTATGTATTGCTTATAAGACTCTCTAATGCATAATACAGTCTGTTTTGAGCGTTATCTTGAGATCCAAAAATAGAACGAAATAATTCGCCGTTTTCCGTAAAGAGCAGCCATTGAGGTGTGCCTTCAGATTGAAATTGGTCGTAAACCTTGTGATGTTTGTCTATATAGATTGGAAATGGAATTTCACCACTTGTAAAGATGCTTTTTATCGTGTCTTTTGTACCTTCTCTGTTTTTAAAATCGGCATGAATTCCGATTACTTGAATGTTAGGAAACTGTAGCATAAATTCGTACGCTAAAGGAATTGCTCGTCCAGTACACCCTAAACAATCGTTATTATAAATCAGGAATAAGCATACTTTATGCCCATACTTGGTCATTAAATTTACGGGATTATTTTCCAAGTCATTAACAATCACAGATTGTACTTGCTCATTCATTGTGTATAAATTAAACGGATTGCATATTTAAGTGTTTTATCATTTTAAGTAAAACAAACCTTGTTATTAAATAAGTACAAATAAATATTATTTAAACGTTTTCTACAGCCCGTTCCCATACCACTTTAGCTGTTTGTAATTCCCCATTAAACATTACAGCTTGTTCGGTTTCCAAATTTAAAATATTGTTTTCTAATTTAATTAAACGTACCTGCTGTTTACCTAACCAATTAGGAAATAAACTAACATCTAATTCATGAGCCACTGTTTTTTTTATTTCATTTACAGAAAAACGTCCAGAGTAAGCCAAATAACCACTTGCAGCATTTTTATATTCTTCCGGTTCACCAGCAAACATATCGTCTGATTTAAATAAATTACGGTCTTTTTTCTGCATTTGTGCAGACATATAACCGTCTGGAGTATACATAATAAAGCCTAAAGGATCCTTATCTAAAGGGTAACTTGTCTCTCCGTTTTCATTTTCTTGAGTAAACTCTTTTAATGTCCATGCACCAACTAATTGATCTCTTAATTTTATATTTTTCATATTCTTTTTTTATATGTTTAAACAGATTGTAATTCCTGTTTTTATTCGTTGACTTACGATCTTTATAAAAAAAAAGCAACTTCAAAAATCGTAATTACTTCAATAAAATTACAACTTTAAGAATAGCTAGTAGAATGCTTTTTAAACTTTAAGAGGACTTTAGGATTATGTTTAGATTTGTTTTGGAGTGAATTTTTATTTGAGAAAAGATTGACTTTGTAGTATTAGTTTTTTTGCTCACTGTATATTTTAATCATTTTAAAAAGTGGTATACTTTTCAAAATATACTTTCAGTGCTTTTTATTAAAAGATAAAAATGTAAATAAAAACTGATATTTTCCATTTAAATTATCTTTTAAAATTTTGAAGGCTTTTGTGAGATGGCCCTCTACTGTCTTTAAGGAAACACCAAGATAATTTGCAATTTCGATATTAGTTAAGCCTTCCTTTTTACTCATAATTAAAACTTGCTTGCATTTTTTTGGGAGTACCTGGATTTCTTGTTCTAATAATTCAAGCTTTCTGTCTAGGTTTTCGTTATAATCTTGCTGAACGACGGTAGATAATGTATCTGAGAATGTTTTTTCAAGAAAAAATGTTTCTCGACTGTGTTTTTTTATATGATCTAAATATTTATTTTTTATTGCTTTATATAACCATCCTTTTAATAAAGTATCAGTATTAAGGGATTCTCTCTTTTCCCACAATTTAAAAAAAACGTCTTGTACTAAATCTTTTGCCAGTAACTCGTCACGACATAAACTCTTAGAATAAACATACAATTCATCATAGTGTGACTCTACCATTTTAATAAACACTTTTTTATCGCTTTTTTTTATTGCGATTATTTCAGTGTTTTTGCCTGTTTTGTTAGGGTTATTCATGTGTATTGCTGTAATACGCTCAAAATTATCAATAATTTTTTAAAAAAAGCAAGGGTTCTGCAAAAACCAATCGTTTTACTAATAACAATTCGACAATCCTCATTTTAAAATGAAAAAAAATAAACATATTTCGATAATTATAAACAAATTTTTGGAAAAAACCGCTAGTCCTGAAGAAATTCAAGTACTTTCTGCATGGATAAAGGAGAATCCATCAGCATATAAAGATTATGTAGAGCTTCATTATTTAATTACAAGAGATAAGAATAAAGATGAAGCCAAATTATTTAAAACAGAATTACTTTCAAAATTCGACAATCTTTTTAATCTAAAGAAAAAAAATCGAGGTTGGTTAAAATATGCCGCTATATTTATAACTGTGCTAGCATCTTCTGCTTATTTCTTTTTAAAACAGGCCAATAGTAATACAAAAATTCAAGAGGAAATTACAATTACTTTAGGAAACGGTACACAAGAGGTTCTGAATACAAATACGTCTAGTATTATTTCTAGTTCAGATACTTATGTAGCAGAGCAAGACAGAACAAAAATCACATATAAAGCTCAAAACATAGATAGAAATGATAAAAAGCAGTCACTTGTATATAATACAGTGAATGTACCTTATGGTAAAAAATTTGAAGTTGTCTTATCAGATGGGACAGAGGTTTATCTTAACTCTGGATCTTCTTTTACTTTCCCGACTGCCTTTTATAGTACAGGAGAAAGACATGTAGAATTAACAGGTGAAGCTTACTTCTCTGTTAAATCAGATTCATTAAGACCATTTATGGTTAAATCTAAAGACATTGTGACGCAAGTATTAGGAACTGAATTTAATTTTTCTAGTTACCCTAATGATGACGTAACTCACGTCGTTTTAGTTGAAGGACGTGTTGAGGTATCTCAAACCGATAATCCTGATGTTGATGCCATAGTTTTAAAACCTAACCAAAAAGCATTTTATAAAGCATCTAATTCAGAAATAAAAATTAAAGATGTAGATGTAAGTCGCTATATCTCTTGGAAAGACGGTGTTCTGTATTTCAAGAATGAAACCTTTTATCACATTGCTAAAAAATTAGAAAGACATTACTCTGTGTCTATAGAGATTAAAGATGAAACATTAAAAACAGAAAGATTTACAGGTCGATTTAAAACAGAAACTATTGAAGAAGTTCTTCAAGGGTTTCAAAGACTTAAAGATTTTGAATATGATTTAGAACATGAAAAAATAATATTAACTCAAAATAAAAAATAATATATGAAGTAAACCTGAATAATAACAAGGAGTTTCTTGAACATCACCAACAAAGCTCCAGAATAATTTAATAGCTAAAATAAACCAATTAAACCCAACTAAAAATATGAAGAACGCACTATACAGAAACTATTTTAGAGCAAAAATAGATCTGAAAATGAAAATATCTACTCTATTTTTATTTGCTGTCTTATTCCAAGTCAACGCGAATTCTGCCAATGCCCTCCAATCTATTTCAATGAAAATGGAAAATGCCTCTATTGGTACTATTTTTAATGAGATAGAGCGTAGTACAGATTATAACATTCTCTATAAAGATTCTACACTTGATTTAAATAAAAAAATAACCGTTAATGTTGTTAAAGTTGAAATTGAGACTTTAATGAATATTATATTAAAAGAGAGTAATGTCTCTTTTGAAGTAAGGAGGAAATTAATTGTACTTATAGAAAAAGATAAACCGGCAATAAAGTCTACAACGCCATCTGTAAAACAAAATAAAGAGGTTCCTATTAATATATCAGGTACGGTTACCGATGAAAATAATATGCCATTACCCGGTGTAAGTGTTGTAATTAAGGATTCTATGAAAGGTGTTTCGACAGATTTTGATGGTAATTACTCACTTGACGTTCCTAAAGGAAAAGTTATAATTTTCTCTTATGTGGGTTATGAAACCAAAGAAGTAACAGTAGGAGACGAATTGGTTATAAATATATCAATGGTTCCTGGAGTAAATAATCTTGATGAAGTTTTTATTACCGCAATAGGTACTAAACAATTAAAAGATAAATCGGGTTCTACAAGTTCTTCTGTTCAATCAGAGAATATTGAAAAATCAGGAGAAACAGGTATAATTAATTCATTAGCAGGTAAAGCATCTGGTGTGCGTATAGGTAAATCTAATGGAGATCCTGGTGCAGGTTCATCAATTCAAATACGTGGAGCAAATACCATACAAGGTGCTAGCCAGCCTTTAATTATTCTAGACGGAATACCCGTTAGTAATGATAATATTGGTAGTGTTACAGTTAGTCAACAATCTCGTTTAGATGATATCAACCCAAAAGATATAGAGTCTGTACAAATCTTAAAAGGAGCTTCTGCTGCTGCACTTTGGGGGTCTAGAGCTGCAAATGGTGTTATTATGATAACAACAAAAAGCGGTAGATTAAACAAAAAACCGACTGTTCAATATTCTCTTACACAATCTTATGATGATATAAGTGTGCGTACAAAACTTCAAAATGAATATGGTCAAGGACAAAATGGTGAATATAATGTCTCTTATGGAGAATCTTGGGGAGATAAAATAGCGAACCGTTCAGGAGAAGCAGATATTGTAGACACTTCAGGAGGATCTTTTGTCTCAAATACAACAGGAAATGAATATTATTCTGTAATCACAAAAAATTCTAAAGAAACATTTAGAGACAGTAATTACAATAAAGTATTTAGAACAGGTACTTTTTCTCAGCACAACATCTCTGTAAGTGGAGGAGGAGAAAAAGCATCTTACTTTTTTAGTTATGAAAATTTAGGTCAAGAAGGTATCATAGAAAATTATGATTACGACAGACAAAATATAAGATTAAACACAAAGTTTAAAGTCACAGACTGGTTAACTTGGAACAACAGAGTGTCTTTTACTAACACAAAATCTAATAGAATTGTTCAGGCAGGAGAAAATACCAATGGAGTGTTATTAGGACTATTAAGAACTTCTCCAGATTTTGATATCTCAGATTATAAGGGCACATATACTTCTTCAAGCGGAGATATTTATACTAATCGCCAACGTTCTTATAGAAGACATCTTGGAGAGGCTGAAAATCCTGTTTATAATAATCCGCTTTGGACAATAAATGAACAAAAAGCCCCAAGTGATGTTAATCGATTTATTGTGAATCCGGAATTAACTATAGATCCTGTTAATTGGTTAAAAATTATTTTAAGAGGAGGTATGGATTACTATAATGATACGCGAAGTGAATTTTATCCAATAGGATCTGCAAGTAGTACTAGAAGTGGAGGATATTGGAGCCAAACAGATATTGTAAGTAAAGAACTTAATTTTGATGGTATTGCAATTGCAACTCACGACTTTAGTGATGATTTTGGTTTATCTGCAACATTTGGATATAATATTAATGATAGAGATCGTGTGTCTAACTATAATATATTAAGCCCATTTGCAGTAGATTCAGATTTAGCGACACCAGATTTAAATCCAGATCAATCCTCTACATCTTGGAGTAGAGATATAACTAAAATAAGATCTAACCGTGGTTATGGTGTTTTAGGAATAAATTTATACGAACAATTATTTATTAATCTATCAGGTGCATTAGAAGCTGCTTCAACAATAAAAGGGAGCTTTTTCTATCCTTCAGTAGATTTAGCATGGCAATTTACAGATCTCTTAAATTCTGATTTTTTAAGTTTTGGAAAATTTAGAGCATCATGGGGAAAAGTAGGTATACAACCAGAACCTTACAAATTCGAGACACTAGCAACTACAGGTTTCTCTTCATTTGGAGGAGCATTTATGGTAGATTCTGAAAAAGGAAATTCTAATTTAAGACCGGAAATTAAAACGGAATGGGAAATTGGAGGAGATTTAAGATTTTTTGATAATAAGTTTTCTTTAGGTATTACATATTACGAGAATGAAACTAAGGATATTTTATTTGCTGTAAAGGCAAACCCGAGTTCTGGATTTAATTACAATTATAAAAATGCCGCAGTTATAGAAAATAAAGGTCTTGAAATAGATCTTACAGGTAAATTAATAGATTCTGAAAACCTTAAGTTATCGTTCAATACAAATTATAACAAAAACAAAAATAAGGTTGTAGATATTGCAGGAGCAGAAACAGTTGATATTGGAGGAACTTCTAAAGCGGTTAAAGGTTATGCTATGAGTTCATTTTATTTACCAGGGACACTTCGTAATGCAGATAACAGCTTAGATTTAGATGCTAACGGATTCCCCCAATTAGATACGGAAAGTCGTGTTTTAGGAGATCCTAATCCGGAATGGCGTGGTGGTTTAGGAATGAAATTAGAATATAAAGATTTTGATTTCAGTTTCTTATTCGAGCATTCTCATGGAGGAGATTATATAAACCGTACGAATATCGTGCTTTATGGTTTTGGAAATCATGCTAACGTAGCCAAAGAAGTTATGCTGACTGAAGATATGGTAAATGTTAACGGAGATGTTTTTGCAGCAGGAACTACAGTTAGAGGGAATATAGAAAATTTTGGAGCTGGAAATGTGTTGTTAGATGAATCTTGGTACCGTGGTATTGGTGGAGGTTTAGGTTATAATAAAACTAATGATCTTTATATAGAAGATGCCACATGGACCAAACTACGTAATGTTACTATTGGTTATACACTATCAAAACTTAAATTAAGTAAAAAATTAGCTTTAGAATCGTTACGTTTTTCAGTGACAGGACGTGATTTATTTTTATGGACAGATATTATTGATGTCGATCCAGAAACTAACAATTACGGGGTAAGTAATGCCTTTGGTATGAACTATTTTAATAACCCAGGAACGCGTTCTGTTTTGTTTAACATTCAAGCTAACCTATAAAAATTCAATTCATATGAAATCAACATATAAAATATTACTATTAATTTTTACAGCCTTAGCTTTTATAGGTTGTGAAAGTGTAGTCGACGATTTAAACGAAAATCCAAATCAATTAACTCTAGATGATATAGATGCTGGTTTATTCTTAAACGGAGCAGAATTGTCTAACATAGGTATTCAATTGGGATCTTATAGCAGAATGGCTGGATATTGGTCAGGTCAATTGGTTGGTTATGAACAAACAGAATTTGAACGTTATCAATATAATGTTACAAGCAGTACATTTGATTGGGATGGATACCAAAGTGTATTAACTCCTTTAAGAGAAATTCAAGAAAGAACGACAGATAATCCATTGTTGTTAGGAATTTCTAAAGTGGTAGAAGCACATTTGGTAGGAACGTACGCTTCGTTATTTGGAGATATTCCGTATTCTGAAGCACTTACTGATATTGAAAATCCAACTTTTGATAATCAAACTTATGTGTTCGAACAATTACAACTGCTTTTAGATGAGGCTATTTCAGAACTTGAAAATGCAGAAGGTTATGGCGTATTAGAAGATTTTATTTTTAATGGTGATAGAGAAAAGTGGTTAGAATCTGCATGGACGCTTAAAGCACGTTACTATACACATACCAAAGAATATAGTTTAGCTTATGCAGCTGCTTTAAACGGAATTTCTTCTAGTGAAAATAACATGATGTTTGTTCCGCTAGATATTACTGGAGAAAATAGTACTAAAAATAAATACTATATTTTATTAGAATCAGGACCCTATACAGGGACAAGCGGTAGTTATCTTGAACAATTATTAGATCCTACAAGTGGTGTGTCTCGAAACAATTCTAAAACAGACGAAACGGCAAGAGGTTTATATTATACAATAGATCAAACAACAGGAGATTCTAACCTTGGTATTGCTCAAGAATTAGAACCTCAACCCATGATAACGTATAGAGAGAATCTACTTATTTTAGCCGAATCTGGATTTAGAACAAGCGGATTTACTACTGGTTTAGAGCATTTAAATACATTACGTGCATTTTTAAATACAGGAAGTTTCCTTAACACCAATTTTGCTTCAGAATCTTATACTTATGAGGCTTATACTCCTGAAGATTTTAATGCTGGTGGTATTGAAAATATGGATAATATAGATACAGATGATGCTTTACTTCGCGAAATAATTGAAGAGCGATATGTTTCAGGATTCACAACTTTTATGGCTTTTGATGATACACGTAGATTGCAAAAAACAGATTCAGATCTTGCTGTCCCATTTCCTTTAAATGTAGCTACAAGCACACAAAATGTAGAACGTATGTTATATCCAGAAGATGAAATTTTATCTAATACAAACGCTCCGTCAGAACCAGGATTGTTTGCTGCTACAGAGGTAAATCAATAATCTTAAACATACCCTATGAAAATCAATAAAACAAAATCTGTTACAGCGTATGGGATGACTTTTTTAAAGAAAGTCTTCCAAACGAAAAGTGTAGTATTATGTTTGCTAACTACCACTGTGTTTTTTCAAATACAGTGTAGTAGCAAAAAGACAACTTTAGATAAAGATGAATCTCTTGTTGTAAAAGATATATTCGATCCAAGTTGGTTGGAAGCTACAGAAGGTAATATGCCTTTAGTTATAAGTGTACCTCATGGTGGTTTAATTTCTCCAACAGAAATACCAGATCGTACATGTGGTACAAAGGAGAAAGATGACAACACTAATTTTTTAGCTTACGAAATAAGTGATGCCTTTGAAAAACAAGGAAAAAAACCATTTTTAATTGTATCTCAAATTGCAAGGGCTAAAATTGATTTAAATCGTGATATGGACGTAGCAACTTGCGAAAACCCTATGATGTATTCGACTTGGAAGCAATATCATAAATACATTGAAGCTGCAATATCTAAAGCTATAGAGCAATATGGTTATGCACTTTATATAGATTTACATGGACAAAGTCATCCTGTAAAACGATTAGAACTTGGGTATATGTTACGTAAGTCAGATTTAGAAAGCAACAGTGTGAGTGCGACAGCTATAAATGCTAAATCTTCGCTTCAGAATTTATTAAACATGACAGGTAATCAAACGCTTAAAGACTTATTAATTGGAGAACATGCCTTAGGTACTTTTTTCGAATCTAATGGTTATCCTGCAGTTCCGAGTTTACAAGACCCATATCCAAAATCTGATGAAGCTTATTTTTCAGGAGGTTATAATACCAGACGTTACACGTCTTCAGACTATCCTAAAGTATTTGGATTACAAATAGAAGCTAATTATAAAGTTCGTGCTTCTGAAGCTAATAGAAAGCAATTTTCTGAAGCTTTTGTAACATCTATCACAGATTATTTAGACGTTTTACAGCCTCTAATTAAATAAAACTTAAATAGTTGTTATGATAAACATTGGAGTGTTACATGCTCTACAATCCAATGTATAATAAAGTCTACCTCATCTGTTTTGAATGAAATTTTTAAAGTAAATGAGGTAAGATTTTATCTGCAAATCAAGTTATAACGGTAATTTTTAATACACTTAAAAATGAACAATAAAAAAGTTTACAGGTTTCTTGTGCTATTCAGCATTTTTATGTTTGTAAAACAAGGGTATAGTCAAGAAACTTTTCCTAAAAACGATGTTACAGATTCCAGACCACAAACGGTAGCTTTTACAAACGCTACAATTATTATCAATCCAACAACTACAGTAGAGAAGGGGACGTTATTAATTAAAGATGGTGTTATTGTATCTGTTTCTAGTACAACAGAAATCCCCAAAGGATATACACAAATAGACCTCTCAGGGAAATATATATATCCTTCATTTATAGACATGTTCAATACTTATGGTCAACCAGAAGTTAAACTTCCCAAACGTGTTAATCCTTTTATAAAAAGAGAACAAATTCAGTCTAGTACAAAAGGACCATATAATGCCAATGAAGCCATTAAATCTAATTATAATAGCGCAGCATATTTTGGAGTTAATGAAAAACGTGCACTTAAATTAAGAGCACAAGGTTTTGGTGCCGTTGCTAGTATGCGACCAGATGGTATTGCACGTGGTACTGCAACATTTGTTGCTCTAGGAAATGAGAACGAAAATAGCATGGTATTAAAAAATATAGTTGCTAGTCATTATTCGTTTGATAAGGGAAGTTCTACACAAGATTATCCTATTTCTCCAATGGGATCTATTGCTTTATTAAGACAAACGTTTTATGATGCAAAATGGTATGTCTCTAATCCTTCACGAACCTTTTCAGACCTTACTTTAGAGGCTATTGAAAACCATAAAGATTTACCACAAATTTTTGAAGCTAAAGATTGGTTAACAGATATTCAGGTGCGTAAAATTGGACAGGAATTTAATATGGATTTTATTATTAAAGGAGGAGGAAATGAATACCAACGTTTAGAAGAAATTAAACAGTTAAATTCATCTTTAATTATTCCTATAAATTTTCCGTCAGATTATAATGTAACAGATCCAGTTATTACAGACAAGATTACATTAGCCGATTTAAAGCATTGGGAATTGGCGCCTTCAAATCCATCTCGTTTAGAACAAGAAGGGATTTCGTTTGCTATAACTACATACCCGCAAGAAAATCCATCAAATTTCCTTGAAAATTTACGTAAAGCCGTTGCATTTGGCTTAACCAAAGAAAAAGCACTATCTAGTCTTACTACAACCCCTGCAAAACTCCTTAAAGTTGACGATTTAGTTGGTACATTATCTAAAGGAAAATTAGCTAATTTTATCATTGCTGATGGCGATATATTAGAGAATCAAACATTGCTTTTAGAAAACTGGGTAAAGGGGAAACCTTATGTAGTTCATGAAGTTTTAAATAAAAATCTTTTAGGAGAGTATACTTTAGAAGTAGGAACATTGCATACAAAATTAAAACTGAGTCTTGTAAAAGGAAAATATGTAGCCAGCTTGATTTCTTCAGATGGATCTGAAAATAAAGCGGATTTTAGAATGGATGGAGAGCTTCCTGTTTTACAATTTGTAACGAATAATATTCAATATAATTTAAAAGGATGGCAGGTTTCAGAACCAAATAAAATTGTTTTTAAAGGCACAGGAACACTTAATTTTAAAGATGAAATCGTGTGGTCTGCAGAAAAAATAACGAATGGCAAGTTAAAAGATAAGAAAGAATCATCAAGTAATTTTGATAACTTAGGCGCTGTTTTTTATCCGTTCTTAGCTTTTGGAAATACAAGTAAAATTACTTCAGAAAACATTCTAATAACTAATGTAACCATCTGGACAAATGAAGATACGGGTATATTAGAAGGAACAGATATTTTACTAGAAGATGGTAAAATTTCAAAAATAGGAAAGCATTTGTCTGCTAAGAATGTTACAGTTATAGATGGTACAGGAAAACATCTTACGCCTGGAATTATAGACGAGCACTCGCATATTGCCTTAAACGGTATTAATGAAGTGGCACCAAATTCAAGTATGGTACGTATGGAAGATGTTGTAGACTCTGAAGATCCTGGTATTTACAGAGCTTTAGCAGGAGGTGTTGTTGCAGCACAATTATTACATGGCTCGTCAGACCCTATTGGAGGGCAGTCGGCATTAATTAAACTTAAATGGGGAGAATCTCCAGAAGGACTTAAAATAAAAGATGCAGATCCTTTTATAAAATTTGCATTAGGAGAAAATCCAAAACGCTCCAAAAGTGCACCTTCTATTCGCTTTCCTAGAAGTTTAATGGGAATGGAACAATTCTATACAGATGCATTTACAGAGGCGTTAGAATATCAAAAAGAATGGGATACTTATAATCAATTAAGTAAGAAGCAAAAAGCGAAAGCCATTATGCCCAGAAAAAACTTGGTGCATGAAGCGATGTTGGAAGTTATAACAGAGAAACGATTTATTTCATCACATTCATATCAGCAAAAAGAAATGCTCATGCTTATGGATGTTGCAGATCGTTTTAGTTTTACAATTAATACGTTTACTCATGCCTTAGAAGGCTACCGTATAGCCGATAAAATGCTTGAACATGGTGTTGGTGGTAGTACATTTTCAGATCGTTGGAATTTTAAATGGGAAACTCGAAATGCGATTCCGTATAATGCCACAATAATGAATACTGTTGGTGTTACTACGGCAATAAACTCTGATAGTGGAGAAACCATTAGACATTTAAATCACGAAGCCTCTAAAGCTATAAAGTATGGTAATACATCTCCAGAAGACGCGTTAAAAATGATAACATTAAATCCAGCAAAATTATTACACTTAGACGATACTATGGGAAGTATAAAAGTAGGAAAGTCTGCAGATGTTGTGTTATGGTCTGGTCCGCCATTGTCTATATATTCTAAAGCAGAAAAAACAATAATTGAAGGTGCCATATATTTTGATATTGAAAAAGACAAAACACTTAGAATGACTATGCAGAATGAAAGAGCTCGGATTTTAAGTAAAATGGATGGATTAGAAAATGGTGCAAATCCAACAAAAATATCGAAAGAAAAACCAGAATTTGATTGTGAATATATTCAAATGGGCAATTAATTAAAACATTAAAAATTATGAAAGCTAATAAATTCTATACCCTATTGCTATTAATAATGTCCGCTTCATTTTCAAATAATGTGTTAGCACAATGGATGCCGGAAGTTGCAAAACCTCAAACAGATCCCATTTTACTTAGAGGTGGAACAGTGCATACTGGAGACGGTCAAGTTCTAGAAAATACAGCCGTTGGTTTTGATCAAGGAAAGATTACCTATTTAGGAACAGAAGACAATTTAGGAGACAAAAAAGACACGTATAAAATTATAGATATCTCAGGACAGCATGTGTATCCAGGTTTTATTCTTCTAAATTCTACTATCGGAATTCAGGAAATAAGTGCCGTTCCACACTCTAACGATGTTTTAGAAGAAGGCGATTTTAATCCTAATCTTAACACCATGTACGCCTACGATACTGGATCTACTTACATACCAACATTACGGTTTAATGGTATTTTGTATGTAGAATCTATACGTCCTAGAGGTGTAATATCTGGAACATCGTCTGTTATGGAGCTCGATGGTTGGAACTGGCAAGATGCAGTCTTTAAAAAAGAAGCCGCAATTCATTTGCATTGGCCTTCGTCTTTAAAAGCAATAGTAGATAAAGAAACGAATACGCTTCACATGCAACCCAATCCATCTTATAAAGACGTACGGGAAAAACTTGAAAACTTATTTGTAGCATCTATAGCGTATCACGATACTAAGGAAAAACCAATTAATTTAAAGCTAGAGGCATTAGAAGGATTATATTCAGGCAATAATACACTAGTTATTCACGCTAACGAACCTAAAGAAATTATTGAAGGTATATCTTTTGCTCAAAAGTTTGGAGTAAAAAATATGGCTTTGGAAGCATCAAACGCAGTTTTAAAAGTGAAATCATTTTTAAAAGCACATGACATTCCAGTTATACTTCCTCCAACATATAATTTACCCAGATCTTCAGATTTGGATTATGATACGTATTATACTTTACCAAACATACTCATAAAGGAGGGAATTGTAGTGGCATTAAATCATTCAGGATCTTTATCTAATGCTATGAATTTACCATTTTACGCCGGAACAGCAGCTGCTTTTGGTTTAGATAAAGAAGAGGCGCTTAAAACAATTACATTAAATCCTGCCAAAATACTTGGTATAGATAATAGCGTTGGATCGATAGCAATGGGTAAAGATGCCAGTCTATTTGTATCTAAAGGAGATGCGTTAGATATTCAGTCTAATGCGTTGTCTATGGCATTTATTAGAGGAAAAAAGTTAACGTTAGATGGACCGCATCAAGAAAATTTTAAAATTTACTCAGAAAAATATAGTCAAAAAGATTAATTCCTTCTATTTATGTATCTAAAACAAATTAAAATCGGCTTTATTTTTAATTCAATGATGAAGAGTTCATTACTGTTGTTTTTTATGTTTAGTATTTCTATGGGGTACGGACAGAAGGAAAAATATAAAGGACAAGGTCCAATACGCATAGTTGCCACAGACTCTAAACCGGTACAAAAACAATGGAAAGGAGAGTTTAAATTTTCTAATAGCGGAGTTGTATTTTCTAATGAATTTGAAGGTGCAAGATTAAACGGAATTACTCAAAATAACGATAGTACGTATACAGCTTTAATTACTTCAGAAAACACACCTATAAACATTAGTCCGTGGTATGCGTTTAAGGTATGGTCTAAGAAAAAGCAAACTATAGATGTAATTTTAACGTATCAAGAATCTATAAAACACAGGTATTACCCAAAACTTAGTACAGATGGAATACATTGGTCTGTTCTAGATTCTATGCGTTATAAAGAATATGATTCAGGAAATACCAAAACATTTGGGAGTAGTGCTTTACCCTTAAAAGTAAAGTTGCGTTTAGATATTGGTCCAGATACACTATGGGTTGCAGGGCAGGAGTTGCAAAATTCTCATCTAGTAAATAGTTGGATAGACAGTCTAACCCAAAGAAAATACATTACAAAACGTACTATTGGGAAAAGTACAGAGGGACGACATTTAAACATGATTAGTGTAGGGAATACAGACTCTAAAAACATGATCATGATTATTTCAAGACAGCATCCACCAGAAGTTACAGGATATTTGGCTATGAAAGCTTTTGTAGAAACTATTGCATCAGATTCTAAATTGGCTAAAAAATTCAGAAAGAAATTCGGAACTTATGTCGTGCCTTTAATGAATCCAGATGGCGTAGATAATGGTTTTTGGAGACATAATACAGGTGGAATAGATTTAAACAGAGATTGGGCTAATTTCAATCAGCCAGAAACCCGAGCAGTAAAAGATTTTATGGAAGGCTTAGTTGCTAAAAATAATGGAAAGTTTTATTTCGGAATTGATTTTCATTCCACTTGGGATGATATTTATTATACCGTAGATCCTAAATTAAAAGGGAACATGCCAAATTTAGTGTCTGATTGGTTAGATAAACTTAGGGAAAATATAGAAGGTTACGATCCTAATATAAGTCCGAATGATAAGTTAGTTCCAACTACAGTTTCAAGAAATTATTTTTTCATAGAACATGGTGCAGAAGCTTTAGTCTTTGAAGTTGGAGATAATACACCGCGTGAATTTCTAAAAGAAAAAGCGGTTACAGGCGCTAACGAACTTATGAAATTAATGTTAAAACATATTAAAAACAAATAGCATATTACAATAAAATAAATACTTATGAGAAAACTACTTTATGTATTCATAGTCGTACTAATTTTTACAAATTGTAAGCAAGAAGAAGCCACTGTTCCCACAGGTTTGGTCACAGAAAAAGCCATGGTTGTGTCTGCTCGTGAAGAGGCCTCTAAAATAGGAACAGAGATTATAAAAAAAGGAGGAAATGCTTTTGATGCTATGGTAGCAACTGAACTTTCCTTGGCTGTCGCCTATCCATTTGCAGGAAACCTTGGAGGAGGAGGTTTTATGGTGTATAGAAAAAATAATGGAGAAGTGGGGGCGCTAGATTATCGCGAAAAAGCACCATTAGCAGCACATAAAGACATGTATTTAGATTCTTTAGGCAATGTCATTCCTAAAATGAGTACGTCTGGAGGTACAGCATCTGGAGTTCCTGGAACGGTTGCAGGTGTCATGGCTGTGCATGAAAAATTTGGAAAACTACCCTTAAATGACATCATGGAACCTATTATAGCTTTAGCAAAAAAAGGAGTTGTGGTTACAAAAAAACAAGCAAAAAGATTAAAAGGTACACGAAACCGATTTATTGAAGTAAATGGGGAAAGTACAAAATTCGGTCAATTATTTAAGGAAGGAGACACGATCAAATATCCTGAACTCGCTAAGACTTTAGAAATTATTATGACTGAAGGAAAAGATGGTTTCTATAAAGGAGAAGTTGCTCAAAAATTAGCCACATATATTCAAGAACATGGAGGTTTAATTACAGAAGAAGACATGGCGAAATATGAAGCCAAGTGGAGAGATCCTATTGTGTTTGATTATAAAGAGCTTAAAATTATATCTATGAGTCCGCCAAGTAGTGGAGGTGTAACGATGAATCAGATTTTTAAAATGATGGAACCTTACGATGTTGCTAAATTTGGACATAATTCTGCACAAACTGTTCATTTATTTACAGAGGCTTCAAGACGCGCTTATGCCGATAGAAATTATTATTTAGGAGATCCTGATTTTGTAGATATTCCATACGATATGTTATTAAACGACAAATATCTTAAAGACAGAATGTCTAATTTCTCTTTTGATAAAGCAACATTATCTTCAGAAGTCAGTCACGGTGATGTTCAGATTTACGAAAGTATGGAAACCACACATTATTCTATTGTAGATAATGAAGGTAATGCCGTTTCTGCAACAACAACGTTAAACGGAGGTTATGGTTCTAAGCTTTATATTGAAGAATTAGGCTTTTTTATGAATAATGAAATGGACGATTTTAGCTCAAAACCAGGCGTTTCTAATATGTTTGGTTTAATTGGAGCCGAAGCCAATAGTATTGCTCCAGAAAAACGAATGTTGAGTAGTATGTCACCAACAATTGTAGAAAAAGATGATAAATTATATATGGTTGTAGGTACACCTGGAGGTTCTACAATTATTACAGCAGTAGCACAGACTATTTTAGATGTTTACGAATTTAATTTAAGTATGCAAGATGCTGTTAATGCACCGCGTTTTCATCACCAATGGTTACCCGATCAAATTATTTTTGAACCAGACGGGTTTTCAAGCGATTTAATTGAAGGTTTAAAGTCTAAAGGATATATAATCAATGAAAAAAGAACACCAATAATAGGAAAAGTAGATGCCATACGAGTGCTCTCTAATGGTCATTTAGAAGGTGGAGCAGATAAACGTGGAGATGATAGTGCTTTTGGATTTTAAAGGCATTGATTTTTTGTAGCGGATATTATAGCGGACTGGGTGATATTAAAAGGCGTTTTTTCTATTTTTGTTCTAACTTAAATATTTTTTATGAAACGTATACTTTCTGTATTAGTTCTATTCATTTTATATAACTGTGCACCTAAAATTTCTGAATCAAATAATTCAGTAAAAAGTGACACCCAATCTATAAATTACAAACAAGATTTCAGGACACAAGAAAACACAGTATTAGCTGTTTTATGGCAACAAACGGCGTCTGAATATAAAGCGCTATGTTATCAATCTTATAACTTGGCTAGGGGCCGTCTCGCATAATAATCTACCAAGCGATTAATTTTAGACAGTCCAATAACTGTATCTTTGGGAATGTACCCCACATGAGCATATCCAATTATTGGTAAAAAATGATGTTCACATGCAGAATCTATGGTAATATGTTGTTCTACTAACATCTTATTATAACTGTACTTATTTTTAAAAGTGGATAATTTGGGTTTATTAATCGGATTTAAGCCATAAAATAATTCTTTTACATACATTTTAGCAACACGATATGGAGTACCAGACAAGCTATCATCTGTTAAATCTAACCCTAACTCCTCCATAATTTCTTTAAAATGAAACTGAATATTTGCAATCTTTTCAGCATCTGTTTTTTTAAAAGCATCTGCGCGTAATGGTGTATTAATACTTGTAGAAATATGATTATCTCCTGTATTAATTATTTCTTCTTTATTTTTCATGTGTACAACATTTATCTGTGTTACATTGGCAGTATTTTCTATTATATAAGTGCAAGCCAATTAAAGCTAGAGCAGGTATATATATTGTATTTTCTGGTATTAAAAACCAAGTTGTTTTTTCGTTTATAATCACAAAAAACAAAACACACCAACTGCACCAAAATGCTGGTTTTATCCAAGTACTAGTCGTAGTTTGAGCAGAACGATATATAGCAAAAAAAGAGATTATTAAAAAGAAATAATCTATAACTCCCCACCATATTGGCGTTTCATTACAAGCTGTGATAGCGCAACTTTGTACAATAAAAATAAAAGGTGTAGCAACGCAATGTATTAAACAAAGCGTACTCACTAACGCACCCAATTCGTCTGGTTTTTGTTTTAAAATAATCATACAAGATATTAATGCAACTAAGTTGCAAATCTAAATAAAAATCCTGTTAATGCAACTTAGTTGCTTTATAAAAATATTATATTTGTATTATGGGCGTGATTAGAAAAACAAAATCTGTAGAAGTTTTACTTAATGAGTTCAATACTAGCGGAGAAGCTATTTCTGCTAAACAGTTAATTGAACAACTCGATACACAATTTAATAAAACTACAATTTATAGAGTTTTAGACAAACTGGAAGAAGATGGTAAACTACATTATTTTCTAGGTAAAGAAGGCCTTAAATGGTATGCAAAGTGTAAAAGCTGCTCTGCCTCTGAACATAAAGATGTGCATCCGCATTTTCAATGCTTAAAATGTGGTAAAGTAGATTGTTTACCTGTAAGCATGTCCTTTCCAAAAGTTCCTAATAGAAAAATTATAGCTTCTCATGTACTCATACAAGGACTATGCGAGAATTGTTGTGAAGAAAATAAAATTTGAATGCTGAATATTTACTGATTCAGAGCGCATTAAACTTAAAAAATTAATACGTTTTTAATTTAGCTTTTCTAAGGGAATCTTTTTCTTTTTCACTTATTCCATAAGGGTTTTCGTTATACAAGCCATATTCCCAAGCCCCATACATAGGGTTAGGTAGGACAATAAAAGTAGATCCTAATTTAGATTTTAAACTATCTGTAATTTTATGGCGTTCTGAAGTTGGCTTATGATCAAAAACACTATTAAAATCTCCAAGATTATCTCCTATATACATAACGACTTCGTGTGTTTTTAATACACTACTTCTGCGTTCATCCTTATTAGAAGTCGTTGTTTGAAGCAACACATGTTCTGCATCTGAAAATGGTAAACCTTGTTTTTCTAAATTAGAAATGGTGGCATCTTTCTGATTTTCTTTACGATTAGAAATATAAAAAACGGTTACATTTTTACTCGCAGCATAATTGAAAAAATCGACTGCTCCAGCTAATGGTTCTGCAGATTCTAATTCGCCCCATTCATCCCAACTGTCATAATCAAACCCTTTATCAGTTTCAATTGACTTTGCCGAATATGGACTATTATCCAGTACAGTTTCGTCTATATCAGTAATAATAGCTAATGGTTTATTAGACGTGTTTTTTGCAAGATATTGATCTAATTGTAACCTAGTTCAAGAACGTTTAGTGCTTCAAATTCTAAACGATTTACAAGAGGCTTTAGGTACCCAAGATGTCATAGTTTCTGTAACAGCTAAACACTTATGTGTATCGTCTAGGGGTATAAAAGACCAAAGCAGTTACACTACAACTTTAGAATATGGAGGACAATTTTCGGATACAGCAATTCGCCAAGAATTCTTAAATATTGTATCGCAGGAGACACTTTAAATAATTGTAAATATAGAACTCGTAAGTATATCAAGTTAAGCTATGGAAGCGATTATTACCATTGTTGGATTTCTAGGAGCAGGAAAAACAACCTTATTAAAACACTTAGTCCATAATGCTATTAGTTATAATTGGCATCCATTTGTTGTACTAAACGATTATGAAAATGCAAATCTAGACGCAGTACAGTTTACAACACTTTTAGAACCAAAATATTTACGTGCGCTTACAGGAAGTTGTATATGTTGTAGCGGAATAGATGAACTTAGGCAATATGTAAATCGGATTCCCGAACGTCCTAAAGGAATTACTTTAATTGAAGCTAATGGTACAACAGATGCTTGTACACTTATGGAATTTCTAGGTGTTGGATTAAATGATCGGTTTTTACCTCCTATACAAATCTCGGTAGTTAATGTTACAGATTGGCAAACTCGTGGTGCACATAATGATCTTGAGAAAAATCAAGTACAGGTGTCGTCTTTAATTGTACTTACACATTTAGAACATACTACAACTCAAAGACAAAAACAGGTAATTCTAGACCTAGAAACTTTAAATCCTTTTGCAAAAATAACAACCATAGATGGCATAGATATAAACGAGCTGCCAGAACTTAATCCGTCAAAATACAAAACTAAAAGGTTAGACCATCGTAAGGCACATTGGTCGTCTTGTTCTGTAGATTTACCAGTACTCGTAGAAGTAAACCAAATTTATAGAATTTGTAACAAGCTTCCAAAAGGGATCCTTAGAGTTAAAGGATGTACACAAATAGAAGGCGAAGAGCAATACACTTATTTTGAGCGTACTCCAGATGGTAAAGTTTTTACCAGACCCTTTAATGGTATTCCAATTACAGGGGCAAAGTTACTTACTATAGGGCCGGGAAGTGTGCCATATATATTAACAGAGGCCATACAAATTGCATTACAGAACAGATCATAATAATCAATTATGTATTAAAAAAAATGAACACAAAATTACTACACAGATTAAAATTTCTATTTTTTTCCACAATGCTCTTATCGCTTTTATGTATATCTTGTAACCAAGACGATGATGTAGATGTAATTTTAGAAACGCCAAGTATATCTGAAGTTGAAGTTGGTCTTTACGATAATGAATTAGGAGTTGTTGGAGAAGATTTTCACTTTAATGCAGAATTTTTAGCTGGAGAACTTATTGATCTTGTTAAAATTAACATTGAGCCAAGACTAGGCGAAACATATTCATCAGATTGGTCTTTTGAGATGATATGGGATAAATATCAAGGCTTGAAAAATGCGACAATGCATCAGCATTTTGACATACCTGCTGAAGCGCCAAAAGGAATTTATGATTTTATTATTACAGTTACAGATCAAAACGGCACTTTCTTAGAAGAGGTAAGAACAATTGAATTAATTGATGCTGAAGATTACCCTGAGGTAAATCCACATCTAAGTGTTTTTGGTATAGATAAAATAGATGTTGATGGCGTTGGAGGTTTTTATAATTTCTACACGAATGGTGACTTTAGAGATGAAGACAATCCATTTTTTAGTTTGAATGAATCTATTTGGTCGTCCATTCAAATTGGTGGACTTAAAGGCGATGGAATTATGTATGGACTGCTAATAAAAAAGAGTCTTAACCATAAACCTGAAACAGTAGAAGCTATAGATTTTTCAAAAGTGATAGTCACAGAAGTTGTTACGCATTCTGGTTATGAAGAGGTAAGCACATTAAAAAACAGTTATAATACAAATTATAATAACCATTATTTATATGGGGCAGCTCTTAAAATTGGAGCAACAGAAGATAATAATTTACCAGATCCTAATCCAATTACAGTTACAAATGAATGGGAAAGTGGTACCTATTATTATGGATTTGTTTATACTAACACATCGTACCTTAAAAGTATATTTTACTATGTAGAATTTGATGTTGTAATGGAATAAGTAAGTAAAGAGTGTTTAAATTTATGTTTAAACACTCTTTAGTTTTAAAACAATTTTAAGAATGCTAAGTATAATGTTTAGAATTATTTTAATTGGTAGACTGTTTTATATCCAATTTAAAGGGAGTAAAATATCTAGATTGAACTATAGCAATTTAAAACTAAACTGTTGCCCCGTTTGCTTTTGAGCAAGAGTATTTAAACTATTTTGTTGTAATTGTAACACTCTAGGATAGCCACCTGTAACTTGACAATCTTTCATTAAAACAATAAGTGTTCCTGAAGGAGTTAATTGTACTGTACCAGGTAATACAGGTGCCGTAATTATGGCATCTAAATTATGATTTAATGGTTCTGTTAGCTGATAGGCCATTCGGTTATTTAGCTTAGATATTGAGAATGTTAAAGTGACTAAGAGTTGCTGTTGTTTATCTGTTAGCAATTCAAATTCTGGACCTTTGTATGCAGAAAGAGTAGCCGAATTGATATACCCCAAATCTACTTTTAATGTGGCATGAGCAGAATTGGCTCCGCTGTTGTAAACTGCTATAGGTAGGATGTCATTTTTTACTAAATGTTGTTGTTTAGTAACTCCTTTATACATACTTCGGCTTTGCATTACAATAGGTGTTTTAATACCTCCTTTTACCGCAATATAAGTTCGAAATCCTGTAATAGCACGACTAAAACTTAGTATATCTCCAGCCTTAATATATATTGCTTTATTAGTGTCTATAGTTATATTATTTAATTTTGGCTGCATGTCTGCACCAGAAATAGAGATTAATGTATCATTTTCAAATTGAAATACACCGCCTATCATACTCATTTCAATAACAGCATCATTGACATTGTTTCCTAGTCTAACATTTGCAATTTTCATAGCATACTCGTCCATGACTCCAGAATTTGGAACACCGTAATCATGAAACCCAAATCTACCTAAATCTTGAACAGTAGCATATAAGCCTGGTTTTAAAACTTTAATCATGGTAAGATCTACGTTTTATATCATAACTATCAGCTTCAACTAATGCGGTAATGGTTTCAAACTCTTGTAGAGATATAGAGTAAAATTGTATACGGTCTCCAGGTTGAGCAAAACACGGTTTCTCTAGTGTTGGATTAAAAAAAGAAAGCGGTGTTTTTCCTAAAATATTCCAACCTCCAGGACTATCACTAGGGTAAATACCAGTTTGTTGTCCGCCAATTGCTACAGAACCTTTTTCAATACGAGGGCGTGGTGTAGATTGTCTAGGCATCTCTAATATTGGATCTAATCCTCCTAAATATAAAAAGCCAGGTAAAAATCCAATACCATAAACAGTATAAGTTGGCTCAGAATGGCGTTTAATAATTTCTGTTTTTGATATGGATTTAGAGTCTGAAATGACCTGTAAATCCAATCCAAACATATCATTATAACACACTGGAATGCTCCAAATGTTTGTTGTTATTGTTTGATGTGAGTTTACAGAAGTATATAAGTGCTTTAAGTACTCTGTCTCTTTTTTAAATATAATAGGTGTGTTATATACAATTAGAAGCGTTTGATAAGCAGAGCGAATGTCCTGTATATTTCTAAGTTCAGAAGTTTCTAATGTTGCTTTAAATTTAAGTAAATCATCTAAAATAGACTCAGAGATTTGCTTGGGCCATTCTATTAAAATAGCATGTGCGCCATAGGCTTTGTATGAAAGTTTAAAAGCCATACGGTTATCTAATTTTTATTCCCTGATGCGTCAAACGCGTGGTGAGTGCATGTAATAACTCATAAGCTTTTGGGGTATCGCCATGTACACAAAATGTATCTGCTTTTATACTTTCAAAAGAGCCTGTTATGGTTTTTACTTGTTCTTTAGTAATGATATTAAACACATGTTCATACATAGAATTTGCATCGTCAATCAATGCATTGGGCTCTGTTCTAGCGACAAGTGTTAAATTGGAGTTGTAATTTCTATCTGCAAAAGCTTCATAAACAATAGGGATCTGATTTTTAATAGCCAAAGTAGCGATAATAGAATTATAAGGGACGTATAATTTTACTCGAAGCATCAAACATTTTAAGACTTCAATAATTACGCTTGCAATCTTTTCATCTACGGCAGCCATATTGTAAAGCGCTCCATGAGGTTTAATGTGATGTAAGTGCAAATGTTCTGTGTCTAACACGGCAATTAATGCTATTATTTGTTTTTTTATGGAATTAAATAAGGATACACTTGAGATATCTAGTGGGCGTCTGCCAAAATTTTTTTGATCAGGAAAAGACGGGTGTGCTCCAATTTTTACCCCATTTTTTTTTGCCAACAAGGCAACAGTTCTCATGGTTTTAACGTCTCCAGCGTGCCCACCGCAAGCAATATTACAAGACGAGATATAGGGCATAAGTTCAGATTCGTTATGAAGACCTTCACCAACATCAGCATTAATGTCAATACAATTTTGCATGTTTAAAACAGGTTTAATTGAAAAACTTTATTTAGTGTTGCAACAGATAACAAGATACTAATTATTAAAATAATACCTCCAAAAATATTGTGTTTTAGGGTGTTTTTGTAATTTCCTAAAATAGAAGTTTTATTCATAATCCAAATCAAAAACCCAGCAATTACAGGTAGTAATATACCATTAGTTACCTGTGCAAATGTTATAATTTCAATGGGCTTAATTCCTAAAGATGAAAATATAACTCCGAGTAATATTATACTTCCCCAAACACTTTTAAATTTTAAGGTGTGCATATTGTCTTTCCAACCTAAGCAACCACTCATAACAAATGCCGCTGCTAAAGGTGCTGTTATAGCACTGGTTATTCCGGCAGCAAATAAACCTATAGCTAAAAAGTATTTTGCTAAATGTCCAAATAAAGGTTCTAGTCCTTTAGCTAAATCTATTGCATTATGTATTTCAGAGGTTTGTATAGAAGCTGCAGAAATCATGATACACATTGAAACTAGACCGCCTAAAATTACTGCAATTATAGTGTCTTTTCTAGCAAACTTTAAATCGTTTGGTGTGTGCCATTTCTGTTTTACTAAAGATGCATGTAAAAACAAATTATAGGGAACAACAGTTGTACCGATTAATGCTATTATGGTAAGTAAACTATCTTTAGTAACTTCAGGGATAAAAGCACCTTTTAAGACCGCAATTAGATTGGGTTTGGTAATAATTGCTGTGAGTAAAAACGCCAAACTCATTAGTGTTACTAAGGCTACTAAAATGCGTTCTAAAATTTTATAATTTCCTAGGTATAATATAAAAGTAGCAATACCACCAATAAGTAAACTATGTGTATTAATAGTATAACCTAAAAGATATAAATTGTGTGGTCCAATAATAGTTTCTAACCCTAAAACGCCACCACTAATATTTCCAGCTTCGTAAGCAGCGTTTCCTATTACGATAGCAGATAATATTAAAGCTATAGCTAAAATTTTAAAAACAGGTTGCTTAATTTCTGTTCTAATAATTTCAGATAATCCTTTTTGGGTAATAATACCTAGTCTAGCCGACATTTCTTGTAAAACAATAGTAGAAATTACAGATAAAACCATTGCCCAAAGTAAAGAGAATCCAAAAGAAACTCCAGCTAATGTGCATACTGTTACTGTACCAGGGCCTATAAAAGCTGCTGCAACTAATGGTCCTGGACCTATGTTTTTAAACCAATTTTTCAAAATTATATAGGGCTATAACCCCTTTTTTATTTAGAATTAGATACTGTATTTAATGCATAAATAGCGAAACTTCCTAGCCAATGTCCGCCTTCGTAACTGTCAGAAAATATGCTTGGTAAAGAATAATTAATACTATTATGAGCTATGTTTTTTAAATGATTAAATTCTGGCATCCCTTCAGCTATTTTATAAAAGCTCCAAGCTCTAGAAAAATTTAAACCATCTAAATGTACTAAATGTCCATCTGTTCTATCGGAAACGATACCGGGTTCTAGACTATAATTTTTATCCTCTAATTCAGGCAAAAATGTATGAATCCATTTTAAAAATTCGGTTGTCGTAAGCAATCGTTTCATTAAAGCCGCTTCTTCTAAACATGGCGATAAAAAATCACTACCACTAGGTTCCCAATTCATAGGGCAATTGCTATCGGTTAAATAAAATTGTTTAGCACGGTCTGTAATGGCCGTCTTTAAAGCGGTATGGTTTACGGTTTTAGCATAATCGAAAGCAAAAGATAATCCAAAAGCAGTATTTGTATGTGTGCCAATACGTTGCGGGTAATTAAGTTTGGGTAAGAATGTTATAAACTTTTCAGCAATAAGATTTGTTAAAGGTTGTAAATTTGTTTCTAATGTTCTAGCAGTAGTATCGTCCCAAGTATGTAATTCTTCTGCTAATTTTAATAACCATGCCCATCCATAAGTACGTTCGTAATTTTTGTTGTGATTGCTTTTAAAATAGGCGACTTCTAAAGCAATATTTTCTTTTGATATATTATTGAGTAACTGTTGTTTAATTTCATCTGCATTGTCTAAATCTGGAAACGATTTTAATAAACGTACTAAACTCCAATGTCCATGAACTGCAGAATGCCAATCGAAACAACCATAAAAAGCAGGGTGTAACACATGAGGTTCTTGTAAGTCTTCAGGTGTTCCTAATGTCTGATTTAATTTATTTGGATATTCTGTATTTATACAATGTAAAGGTAATTTGGCTAGCCTATTGGCATGTGCTAAATCTAATTTTGGAACAGTATATATTGGAGTTGTTTGTAATGGTTCTTCTAGAAGATTTGAAGTTTCTTTTTTTTGGTTTGAAGACGTATTGCAACTTACCAATATTAAAACTATAATAAGCGGAATAAATGTTTTCATAAAGGAGATTAAAACGTTTAATCTTCTAAAATATAAAAATGGAGTTGAAAAGCTGGAGTTACGCTTTAGTTATTTTACGGTTTAAGTCTGAAATTACGAATTATATATTTTTAATTGGTTTTTATGAGAAATACATGTTAGATTGAAAATAACGTCCTCTCAACTTATTAATAATACTAGTGAATTTGTTAATATAATTTACACCAATGACATCGAGTTTATGATTTATAGTTTTAGAAAGACAAATAATATATTATTAACTGTTTTTTGAGTGAAGTGCAACAACATAATCACCCCAATCTGCTATAGATTGAATTATAGGAATTAGCGTTTTGCCAAAATCTGTTAATGCATATTCAACTTTTAAAGGCGGTTTAGAAGTGTAAACTTTTCTACTAATAATGCCATCTTCTTCTAATGTTTTAAGTTGTAAACTTAATGTACGTTCGGTAACCGTTGGCATTTCTTTTCGTAATGCATTATAACGTAATGGCCCTTTAATTAAATGATATAATATTACAGTTTTCCATTTTCCTCCAATAATGCCCATGGTTAAACTTGCACAACAGGGATAATCTTTTCCTTTAAATGTAAACATAAAATTGCGTTTTAATTTACAAAGGTATAATACAATAATTAGGTATGCAACTATACTTTTTATAGTCAATTTTTGATTTTAAACACCTGTAAGTTATGTATTTGTGGTTTTGTTTTTATACTATCCTTTTTGACCGTTATTGTGAAGCACAATTACAATACATACTTTTGCTACTATAAAAATGATAGTATAATTATAAATTTATAGAAATGAATTTACAAGATATTTTAAATTGGAGGTATACCACTAAAGAATTTGATCCAACAAAAAAGATTTCGACATCTGATATGGCAGAAATTAAAAATTTGCTAAGAATGACTCCGTCTAGCGTAAATCTTCAGCCTTGGCATTTTATAATTGCAGAAACAGAAGCAGGGAAAGCTCGTATAGCAAAAGGAACACAAGGCTTTTTTAAGTTTAATGAACCTAAAGTTACAAATGCATCTGCTGTAGTTTTATTCTGTGTAAAAACAGATGCCGATGATGAGTACTTTAAACACATAGCAGATACAGATGATAAAAATGGTCGATTTCCTAGTACAGATATTAAAAACGGATTTTTAGGTGCTGTAAAAGCATTTGCAGGAATACATAAATACGATTTAAAAGATCTTCAACATTGGATGGAAAAGCAAGTGTATCTAAATATTGGGAACTTTTTATTAGGTGTTGCGAGTTTAAATATAGATGCCACACCAATGGAGGGCATAGATGTAAAGGCTTTAGACGAAGAGTTTGGGTTACGAGAAAAAGGATATACAGCATTAGTAGCTGTGTCTATAGGCTATCGTGCAGAATCAGATTTTAATGCTACAGAAAAAACTCCAAAATCAAGACTGACTGCACACGAAATTTTTACTGAAATTTAGTCAGAAAATATTATGTTTATGGGCATGAAAAAATATATTTTACATGTATTATTCATTTCTGTTGTGTGTGCAAATGCGCAAACATCAAAATCGTTTACTGAAACGTCTAATAATGATGTCGTTACTTTAGATCAGGTAAATTGGGGCCTGTTAAATCCATTACGTGGCGATAAAAGTCCTGCTGCAGGACAATTGTGGGGAGACCGAACAGAAACTTCTGCATCTGGTTTTTTAGTAAAATTTAATACAGGCTTTTCTTCGCCTCCACACATTCATAATATAACGTATAGAGGAGTGGTAATTTATGGTGCTGTACATAATGCTGATGAAAACGCTAAAAATATGTGGTTACCAACAGCTTCATATTGGCAACAACCTGCTGGCGAACCTCATATTACTTCTGCTTCAGGAACTACTAATTTGGCTTATATAGAAATTGAAAAAGGCCCTTATTTGGTACAGCCTAAAAGTGACGCTTTTAGTACAGACTTACATTCGTTAAATGTACATGCATCTAATTTAGTGTGGTTAAATGCTTCAGATATTAATTGGATTGATAACAATAGTGGAGTGCAGTCTGTTGCTTTATGGGGAAATTACTTCGCAGGTGAACTTCATGGTAGTATGCTTAAAATACCTGCTCATTTTAATGGCAATATCAAGAGTTTATGTTCAGTTTTTAGAGCAGTAGTTATTCAAGGAACCATTAATCATAGTTTGGAAGGAAGTACATCGAGTTTACTATTAGAACCAGGCTCGTATTTTGGGATGGTAAAAAATTCTACTCATAAGATATCTAATACTTCAGATGAAGCAGTTATTCTTTATATCAGATCAAATGGAACGTTTAATGTTAATGTCATTTAAAAAATAATTGCTTAATTAATAATTGTCTCCCAAATTATTGATTAATAGCAGGAAAGGCCACAGTAAAATGTGGCTTTTCTATTTTTATATTATAAAGCTCTATAATTAAGATTATTAAACTATACCAAAAATAGTAAGAACAAAGGGTTAATGAATAAGTTAAAAGTAAGATATAATAATATGTGATTTTCGATTAAAATAAAGTCTTAAAAAACAGAAGGTTTAGAATATATTTAGACCTAATTATCTGTTTAATTTATACAGATTTGGTGTGTATGTATGTGTAGTTAAAATTATAATTTAATAGAAATTTAAGAGTTTTACTTGTATTAAAATAAGATATCATCTTATATTTAGTAATAAATTATAAAACTAAAAATAATGAAAACATTATACGAAGCAACTACAGTTGCAACAGGAGGTAGGAAAGGTTATGTAAAATCTGAACACAGTCCTATTGATTTTAATTTATCTGTACCAGAATCTATGGGAGGCGATGGAGGACCAGGAGCAAACCCAGAGCAATTATTTGGAGCTGCATTTGCTGCTTGTTTTGGAGGTGCTTTACAAGCTGTTGCTAAGAGTGAAGGTGTAGAGATAGATGAAGAGGCATTAAGTGTAACTGCAATTATTGGTTTCTGTAAAGATAAAGAAGGGTTTTTTCTTGAAGCAACTCTAGATTGTTACATCCCAGGTGTTGATCTTGAAACAGGTGAAGACTTAGTAGAAAAAGCTCACGAGATGTGTCCGTTTAGTAAAGCCACTCGCGATAATATTACCGTGACTTTAAATTTGTTGTTAGACGAAGACGAATAGATTTAAATACAGTTAAACATTTAAAAAGCTTACCGTTTGGTAGGCTTTTTACGTTTTACTAATCTTTTTGTGAATGATTAAAGATGGGTTAATAATAATGTTTTGTTTTTGATTTCGCTCGAACGTTATAGATTTACAAAACAACATGATCTTTACAATCATGCTATGGCAGAGTTTTTGATTAAGTCACACAAAAACACACCATATTTATAATATAAACACTGTTCTGAGTTATCTCTTTAAGCACTTTGTGTGTTATAACTAAGTTAGAATTAAATACATTTATGCAAACTACTTTTAAAAACAATCGGGTTATCTTTTTATTCATGTTAAGTGTTGTATGTTTCGTACCAACATCTCATGCGCAAGAATTACCGTTTCAACAGATAGAATCGTCCCATTTTCATAATCTTTATAAACTGAATGATAATTTGTATCGCTCTGAACAACCTTCTAAAAAAGGGATGAAAGACCTAGAATCATTAGGGATTCAATCGGTTATAAATTTTAGACGAAAACCGACAGATGAACAAAAACTAAAAGGGCTCGATTTAGAGTTATATAATTTACCACTAAAAGCTGGAGAATTAGATGTAGATGATATTTTTACGGCATTACAAACCATACAACAGGCTGAGCAACCTGTATTAATACATTGTTGGCATGGTTCAGACCGTACAGGAGCTATTGTTGCGGCATCTCGGATGGTATTCGAAAACTGGAGTAAAGATAAAGCAATTGCAGAATTTACCGACAAACGTTTTGGTTATCATAAAAAAATGTACCCTAATTTAATTCCGTTGCTAGAATCTTTAGATGTAGCATTATTGAAATCCAAATTAAAAGCAGAATTATAGTTAGGAGGGAGGTTCAGCTAGAAAAGGGGTAAACTGCGTTTCCTTGCTTCTGCAATATCGTATTATGCTGTCTTAAATATGTGCGAATACCCTAAACGTATAGTATTCATTATAACGGTCTGCGGGCTGCTTGTACTGAGCGAAGTCGAAGTAGAGTTGAGAAACCTTTAATTTAATTTTATCTAAAAACAATGTAAAAACTAGAAGCGTTGTTTTAATTTCGCGCCATACATACAATTATATAAATTTATAAGCTTGTTAGATAGACATTCAAAATATCCTCAAAACCACTCAACAGATTCAGAGTATTTCATTTATTGCTTAGAAGCTGTTCCTGATGTAGACACCGAAAGTGTTACTGAAGCTCAAGAAAGTTTGGAACATTTGGTTATAAATTTCGGCATTGCAAGTATATATAATACCTGCGACACCATTGAAGGCTTAGAGGAACGTTTAAACAGTTTGGTTTTAGACGACCATAATTTTAAGGATTATGAAATTATATACCTGGTGATGCCTGGAGAAGCCAACAGCATTTGTTTAAACGATTATTACTATAGTTTACAAGAGATTGCCGAACTTTTTGAAGGCCGATTAAGCGGAAAGATTCTACATTTTTCTAATGCCAAAGTCTTAGATTTAGACGACGAGGAAGCACAGTATTTTTTAGATATTACAGGCGCCAAAGGGGTGTCTGGTTATGGAAATTCTTATAATGGCATCTCTAGTGCAAATCTAGATAAGGTGTTTTTTAATTTATTTAATGAAGATGATGATATGTTTGAGGTAGTTGAAGAATTACACCAAAGACATTATGCCGTCTGTAAATTACTAGATTTTAGATTGTATTATTAGTTATAGCATTATATTGTTTTTATGTTATACTAATTATCATATGTTTAGTTCTCGACTTTGCTCTTTTAGATTAGTTAAGTGTAGAAATCATTAAATTTATTGACATAATAATTACATTCTTAAGTTCTCGGTAAACTTCGTTCACTAGCTTCGTAAGCATCTTACTATGCTTTTTCACTAATGCTCGAACACCCTTAAACGTAATATGTCATTGCACCGGTCTTCGAGCAGCCTGTACTGAGCGAAGTCGAAGTAAAGTCGAGAAGCTTTTATTCTAAACACACAACATTATGCCTGGATATCTATATATATTACAATGTTCAGATGGTACTTACTATACAGGAAGTACTAGGGATTTAGTAAAAAGGCTTATTGAGCATCAATCTAGGAAAGGGGCAAATTATACTAAAACAAGATTACCTGTTCATTTGGTTTTTCAGGAGTATTTTCTAAATATTGAAGATGCTTATTATTACGAACAGAAAATAAAGAAATGGTCTCATGATAAGAAGCAAGCTGTAATAAATGACAATTGGGAACTATTACCAAGATTATCAGAATGTAAAAATGATTCACATTTTAAGAATAAAAAGTAAAGTTAAATGGTTCTCGACTCCGCTCGAACACCATGAAAAACTCAACACATGATTTAATCGGTCTTCGAGCAGCCTGTACTGAGCGAAGTCGAAGTAGAGTCGAGAAGTTTGTATTATAAATAACCCTAAGAATTTTAACAGTAACAAAATCATTATTCTCCTCAAACTTCGTTCGCAAGCTTTGTAAGCATCTTACTATGCTTTCTCACTAATGCTCGAACACCCTTTAAAAACATAATATGTCATTACATCGGTCTTCGAGCAGCCTGTACTGAGCGAAGTCGAAGTAGAGTCGAGAAGCTTTTATTTTAAACACACAATATTATAAGAAAACAATATACTAATATCGTTCTACTGCTTCTCACTTAAATATTTCCAATAGCGTTTAGGCACATGTTTAATATGTAGTTTCATGTTTTTTCGAGATGCAATATTTGTACTCTTAAAATAATCATTCCACAATTGCTGAAATTCTAATTCAACCTCTGCAAACAATGCAGTCGATGTTTTAGACGGGTCGAAATCTGTATCAAATTCTAAGCTAATCACGTCTACCTGTTCTAAATCATAATAGATGCCATACTGTCGTTTTAAATCGTAAATCAGCCATTTTTGGTCGGCATAGCGTTTTTTAAAATGATTTTTTATAAGCGGTAGCACATTAAAATCGGGTTCTATATTGGCAAAATAGACACCATCTTTTGTTAGTTTAAATCGTACAAAGGCTTCCATTCTGTGTTTTTCGCGCCCTACATGTTTGGTGAGTTTAGACACTTCCAAAATATGCGTGTTAGTAAAATCTGAGGCTACGTTTGTTTTAGACGCAAATACATATACTATGGCTTGATATAAAGTGTCTTCCATAGTAGGCCTTTCACTTAAAAAGGCGTAATAAAACCGTCGTAATTCGTTAGCAGTCATTTTCTTTTTCAGTCCTGCCCAAATGCGATTGGCTTTTTCTTGGTCTGTTATTACGGTTTCGTAGGTGCCAAATAAGGGCTGCTGAAACCGTTCGGAGGTTACCATAGTTACAGCTTTTAATTTCATTTCGAAAGCCGTAAACACCGCCGTTAAAAAGCCATCATAAGAGCCATCGTAAATCAAGGTGGTTTCCATAAGATGTCTATCCAAAAAGATTTAACTGATTACTAAACATATCGGTATACTTACTTTTAGAGTTTTGCAAGATTAAACCTTTAATTTTTTCGGGCGTTAAATCGCGAGTTTCAAAGGTGTTCGAGGCACAAATCAAGAAATACTTTGCCCGATTTAAAGACACACCTATGGCTTTTAAATGTTCCCAATTTAATTGTCTGTAACGTCTGGCATGTAATATTTTATAAACCGATTTCATCCCTAATCCCGGAATTCTTGCCAACATGCGTTTATCGGCAGTATTAACGTCTACCGGAAATTCGTGTAAATTACGCAAGGCCCAGCCTAATTTGGGATCGATATCTAAATCTAAATGTTGATGTTGTTCATTTAAAATTTCTTCAATATTAAAGCCATAAAAGCGTAATAACCAATCGGTTTGGTACAATCTGTTTTCTCGTAACATGGGTACAGGTGTACCTATTTGTGGTAAACGCGTATCGTAACTAATAGGCACATAACCAGAATAGTACACCCGTTTTAAATTAAAGTTTTTATAAAAGTAATTAGAGGTGTACATGATTTGCATATCATTTTCGCCACTAGCACCTACAATCATTTGCGTGCTTTGTCCAGCAGGCGCATATTTAGGCGTGCTTTTAATCAGTTTCTTTTCATTTTTATATTGAATGATTTCATTCTTAACCTTTTCCATAGGCTTAATAAAATCGGCTCTGTTTTTATCTGGAGCAAGAAGCTTTAAGCCTTGTTTTGTAGGGATTTCAATATTAACACTTAAGCGGTCTGCATACAAACCGGCTTCCCGCATAAGTTCGTCACTAGCTCCGGGAATAGATTTTAAATGAATATAGCCGTTAAAGTTTTCCTCTAATCGTAATTTCTTAGCCACAGCCACTAACCGTTCCATGGTATAATCGGCGCTTTTAAAAATACCTGAACTTAAAAACAGCCCTTCAATATAATTACGTCTGTAAAAATTTATGGTTAAATCTACAACCTCTTGCACTTGAAATGCCGCCCGTTTAATATCGTTGCTTTTACGCGTAACACAATAGGCACAATCAAAAATACAATGGTTGGTGAGCAGTATTTTAAGTAAAGACACACAACGTCCATCTTCGGTATAGGTATGGCAAATACCAGAATTAGAGGCATTGCCTAAACCCTTATTAGTATTGGTTCTATTACTACCGCTAGACGAGCAAGACACATCGTATTTGGCGGCATCGGCAAGGATATTTAACTTTTCTTGTACACGTTCAAAAGACATTCTTAAGTGTTTATAATTGAGGGGTAAAGATACAATCTAAATGTATATGGAAATAAACTTTAACTAAAATAAACTCATAATAGTGTTAATATGTATCTCATATTATGATATAGTATTAACTAATTATGTATATTTGTATCTGGCAATCAAACTGTTGATATGAATCGTATTAAGGAGGTATTAGAAGACAAAGGCATCAAGCAAACGTGGTTGGCCGAAAAGCTAAATAAGAGTTACAATATGGTGAATGCTTATGTACAAAATAGGAGGCAACCCAGTCTTGAATTGTTGTTTGAAATTGCACATATATTAAACGTTGAAGCACGAGATTTGTTAGATGTTAACGATGCTGTGTTTCGTCCAAAAAACCCTGATAGTGATACCGTAAACATTCCCTTAATTGGTGCTGTCGCTTGTGGTTTACCTACCTTTGCAGAAGAACATATTGAGGCTCAAATCCCCATAGCAACCCAATTGGTTAAAAACCCATCAGATTATTTTTTGTTGCGAGCCACAGGAGATTCTATGAATACTAAAGGTATAGATAGCGGCGATTTATTACTTATTAAACGCCAACAGACTGCTGAAACTGGTGATTTAGTGCTTGCTTTAATTGATGACGAAGCTACGGTTAAAGAGTTTAGACATAACGGTAGTACTATTGTACTGAAACCACATTCCACCAATACAAAGCATCAGCCCATAATATTAACTACAGATTTTAAAATTCAGGGTGTTGTTGCAGAAGTGATTAAGATGTAGTTTAATAGGTTACACCATTCTAAGATAAGAAAAAAAATAACTAAACCCTCAAAGGAAACAGATTTCAAAGCGGTAAAATAACTGATTATCAAGGTGTTTCCTCGAATACCCTTCGGGGATTGTTCGGGAATCCCTCTTAAAATAGGGGGGGGTATGGAGAATGCTCGAAGGAATGTAGGAGGGGAGTGGGAATTTTTTTTACTAAATTCTTAGTCAAATTATAGAATTCCCAATTTATTTCCTTTTAAAAAAATTACCTTTGAATTAGATTATATACTAAAAACGATAATAAATAATTTATGGTTTTTAAAAGTGATAAATTCAAGGACAACAATAGGGCTATTATATATGCAAGATTTTAATGGAGCAAGGTGGTATAAGTGCGATTTACATTTACATACAAGAGCAAGTAAATGTTTTCAAGATAGAGAGGTAACAGCTCAACAATGGGTTGACAGAGCAATAGAACAGGGGTTAGATTGTGTTGCGGTTACTGACCATAATAGTCCTAATGGTATTGAGGAAATTCAAGAAGTTGCAAAAGAGACTAATTTAACCATATTTCCTGGTGTTGAAATTACTTGTGATAGTTCTAAAATTCATTTATTAGTATTATTTGACCCTTCTAAAAGTGCTACAGATGTTGGAGATTTTTTAATTCAATGTGAAATTAAAAGAGATGATTTTGGTGCTCAAGAGGCTAAAACAGATAAGAGTATTAACGAAATAGCAGATATAGCTTTTAAAAACCAAGGAATAGTTATTCCAGCGCATATTGATGAGTTCAATGGTTTAGAATCAATAGGTAATCAAAACTTAATAGATTTTTATAAACGTGTTGATATTAATGCAGTACAAGTTGTACATAAAGCATTTTATTTTATGAGAATGAATTTACCAATGCTAATATTAAAACAGTTCTACCTTATCTAAATGATTATTACGAGAACTCGCCATTACCAATTGATGAAGCTACTGCAAAAAAATGGTATAATACAGTTAGGCTATCCAAAGAAAACGATTTAGCAATATTGACTTTTTCAGATAATCCACACGAACCTAAAAATTCTAAACACGGTTTAAATGGTATTGGTTCAAGATTCACGTTTATAAAAATGGACGAAACACCTTCTTTAGAAGGATTAAGACAAGCGTTTTTATTACCATCACATAGAGTAGTTAATGATTTTAATGATGCAACTTCCGTAACGGATAAGCCAGAATTTTGGATAAAATCAATAACCATAACAAATACTACATTAACAGGAACAGAACCTTTTAAAATTGGTTTCAATCCACAATTAAATGCTATAATTGGTGGTCGTGGTAGTGGTAAATCAAGTATTTTAAGGTTTATTAGAGGTGTATTTAACCGAACAAGTAATCTTGAGAATTTTGCTGATTTAGTAAAAGAACATAATAGTTTCTATAAAACGAATGAAGTAAGAGGAACAGAGTCCATAGGTATGTTTAATGATGTATCTACCATTGAAGTAGAGTTTGTTCGTAAAGACTTTTTATATCGTGTAAAAGCATCAAAAATAAATTCTTCATTTAATCAAACTATTAAAATACATAAATTAGTTGAAGGGGTTTGGGTAGAGATTGAGGATGAAGAGTTCTTAAACTTTTTAGAGTTTGAACAGTATTCTCAAAAGCAAATATTTGAAATTTCAAAAGACCCGAATGCTTTATTAGATAGAATTGATTTAAATGTTGAGGAAATCAGTCAACTAAAGGATAAAAGGGAGGTTGCTAAAGAGAATTTCTTGAAGTCTTGTAGCACTATCAGAACACATCAAGTAAGTTTAAAATCAAGACTTAAATTAATAACTGATATTGATGACTTAAAAAAGAAGTTAGAGACTTTAGATAAGGCAGGTATTAAGGAATTAATGGCTGAAAAGAAAGCGTTTGCGGAAGAAGAGAAATTACTAAACGATTATAAAGAACAAATTCAAGTATTAGTTAATCAATTAGATGGTCTAAAAACGGAGTTTGATATTGAACAACCAGATGAAGTAAGTTTTTCTGAAAGTAATAGAGAAGAAATTAAAACAACTTTATCTGAAGTAAAAGAAGCTCTATCTACAAAAGCAACGGAGTATGAAGCACTAATAACATCTATATTACAAATAAAAACTGATTTAGAAACTAAATTAACATCTTCACAATGGAAGCAAGCATATACTACAGCGATAACTAATTATAATGTAAAGAAAGCTGAACTTGAAGGAGAAGGCGTAGAAAACATAGACCAATATGAAGCTATATCAAAAGATATTGAAGTTAAGGAAGAAGAATTAATTGCACTCGATATTATAAAAGGAAAAGAACGTTTAGAACGTATGGAAAGAGCCAAATATCAGGAAGAATTTGTTCAATTATCTAAAGATATAACTGATAAACGTAAGACGTTTATCGATGATAATATAACTGATGATAAAATTAGAGTAAAAATTAAACCTTTCAGAAATCAAACAAGTTTCGAGTTACAAGTCCGTAAGATTATAGGTAAAGACACATCTTTTGAAGAAGATATTAAAAAGCTAAAAGAGTTATGTTTTCAAGGTAATGTAGAACAGAAAATAAAAGAAGTAAAAGATGTATTCCGAAAAAATTATTTTGATGATAATGCTGATATAGTTGGTGGACATTTTAAAAATGCTGTTAAGAGTATAACTGATTCCGGTATGGATGAATTAGAATTATTTATGCCAGAGGATGAAGTAGTTGTAGAATATAAACCTGAAAACGCCATTACGTTTAAATCGTTGTCTACTGCTTCCGCAGGACAACGTACTACAGCAATATTAACTTTTTTACTTTCATTTGGAACTATTCCTTTATTATTAGACCAACCAGAAGATGATTTAGATAATAGATTAGTCTATGATTTAATAGTAGATAGATTAAAAGTAGCTAAAGGTAGTAGACAAATTATTGTAGTTACCCATAACGCAAATATTCCTGTTAACGGCGATGCTGAATATATTATCTCAATGGATTCTGAAAGTCAATTCACATCTGTTTTACATTCAGGTACAGTAGAAAGAGAAGAAATAAAGAAGGAGATTTGTGATGTGATGGAAGGAAGTGAGAAAGCATTTAAAATGCGTTCGGACAGATATAAATTAATTTAATTCCAGATTTAATACAATAAAGATTATAAAAATTATCATAAAGAAAAAAATATTAATCCACGAGAATCCAATAAAATAAAATTCCCAACACAATTTTCCAAATACACGATTTATACATAAGTATAAACCATCACGTTGTAATCGTTTAAATCAATTCTGGAAACAATGCGTAATTAAGTATGATACCACGAATGCTTTAGCATAGTTTGTTTGTTCTCGACTACGCTCGAACACAGTTGTAATCGTATAATTAACTTCTAACAACCCACAATTAACTTGTACATAATCACTACCGATATAAAACACTTGGGTGTTGTTATATCTGTAATTATGTCAAATAGCTCAAAAATGCGCTATTCCGTTAATTGTTATAATATGTTCTATAATTTATATTATGTAAAATAGAAAATTAAGAATGCTCTCGCACTCTTTTAATTTTATCGTACCACACGTCCGCCAGTATTTCCAGATAATAAATGTTCTACATCTTTTACTGTGGCATAATTAATATCTCCCGGAAATGTGTGTTTTAATGCGCAAGCTGCGCTGGCAAATTCCATAGCTTTAAAATCGTCGTAGTTTAATAAGCCGTAAATTATTCCTGCTGCAAAGGCATCGCCAGTCCCAATACGGTCTACTATATGAGTAATTTCTATAGCTTCGGTTTCTTTAAATGTTACTCCATTCCACATTCTGGCTTTAATTTTTTGCCAAGATGCATTAATGGCAATTCTAATTTTATCAAATACTTTTTCAACATTTGGATATTTTTCAATTAAGGCTTTACTAGCAGCAATAAAATCGTCGTTATCGTAACCATATGTTGTGCCTAGAATTTCATTAATTTCATTAACACCTCCAATAAATATGGTAACATATTGCATTAAATCCTGAATAGCATCTTTAGGATCTACACCATATTTCCATAAACCACTTCTATATGTCGGATCTGAGGAAATGGTAAATCCTTTGGCTTTAGCGACTTTTAAACCTTCTTTTAAAGTTTCGTAAGCGCCTCTAGATAATCCGGGTGTAATTCCTGTCCAGTGAAACCAATTTCCTTTTGCTAGGGCTTTTTCCCAATCTACCATATCTGGAGTAACTCCCGAAAATGCAGAATTAGAACGGTTATATGCAATTGTACTTGGTCGCATTACGGCTCCAACTTCTAAAAAATACATACCTAAAGGTCTGTTTGTTCTGTATATATCTCTAGTATCTACATTGTACTGTCTTAAATATCCAACAGCGGTTTCGCCTATAAAATCGTCAGACACGCATGAAATGTGTTTTACTTTATTCCCAAAGTTCGCTAATGAAATTGATACGTTTATCTCTGTTCCTCCAAAATAATATTCTAATAAGTTGGTTTGCTTCATTTTTTTATTCCCCAATGGAGACAGGCGCATTAAGACTTCGCCAAATGTTACTATTCTGTTCATTATTAAAAGTTTGTTTTTGTTTTTAACAGATAAATATATGCTTTCCTAAAATGATTTAAAATGTTTCTATTAAGAAATACGTTAAACTCATCTTAAACTCATTCTTAAAAAATGAATGTTTATTCTTTTTTTATACCTTTGACTCATAAATTAAAAAACATGCCAGTTTTAAAGAAAAGTGAAATTAAAAGAGCAGCATTGGTTAAAGCTACCATTCATTTGGTAAATAACCAAGGATTTCACGCGGCACCCATGTCTAAAATAGCCAAAATGGCAAACGTGTCTCCTGCTACAATTTACATTTATTTTGAAAACAAGCAAGATTTAGTAAATCAGGTTTATAAAGAAGTAAAAGCGGAATATATGCAATATGCTTTCGAAACTTATTCGCCCACTCTAACTGTTGAGTCTGGCTTTGAAAGGGTTTGGAGACGTATGGCAGATTATAAATTACAGGATATTGAGAAAGGGTTTTTCTTATCACAATGCGAAAACACACCAATGATAGATACAGCAAGCCGACAAGATGGAATTAAAAACTTAACTCCCCTACTCGATTTATGGGACCGTGGTATTGCAGAACAGGTAATTAAGCCACTTTCCCACCAACTCTTATATGCTTTTAGTATTTACCCTTTGGCTTTTTTATTAAATGCACATAAACGAGGCGATTTTAAAATAACTACAGCACACTTAAACGAAGCTTACCAAGCCGCTTGGGCGAGTATTAAACTATAAAAAACACTTAATTAATACAAATTATTACACATGGAATTATTAGATAAATTAAATTGGAGATATGCTACTAAAGCAATGAATGGTGAAGTTGTACCACAAGAAAAATTAGATCGTATTTTAGAAGCTATACGTTTAGCTCCTACTTCTAGTGGTTTACAACCATTTGAAGTTTTAGTCGTAACTAATCCAGATATAAAAGCCCAAATTAAGCCTGTGGCTTGGAACCAATCTGTAGTTACAGATTGTTCTCACTTATTAGTATTTGCAGCTTGGGATACTTATACAGCAGACCGCATTAATGAAGTTTTCGATTTAACTAATAAAGTACGTGGCTATGAAAATGAAGGGTTCGAAAATTACAGACAAATGTTGTTAAACACTTACCCGCAAAAAGATGCCGAAGAGAATTTTACACATGCCGCAAAACAAGCCTATATCGCATTTGGTTATGCAATTGCAGCTGCTGCTTACGAAGGTGTAGATGCTACACCAATGGAAGGTTTTGATCCTGATGCAGTAGATGCCATTTTAGGCTTAAAAGAACAAGGATTGCGAAGTGCCATTTTATTACCAATTGGTTATAGAGATGAGACAAATGATTGGTTAGCTAATCAAGTTAAAGTAAGAAAAAGTACGGCTCAATTATTTAAAATAATAGATTAAAACATTAAATTATGAATCAGACTATCATATTAAAAAGCAGACCAGAAGGAACGCCTAAATTATCAGATTTTGAATTTCAAAAAGACGATAATACATTAAGTATTTCTGATGGCGAACTGTTATTAGAAACCAAATACATATCTGTAGATCCTTATTTAAGAGGACGTATGAGCGATGCTAAATCGTACGTACCTCCTTTTAACTTAAACGAGCCTATTACCTCTGGTGTTGTAGCACAGGTTAAAGCCTCTAAACACAATAACTTTAAAGAAGGTGATTATGTGTCGGGTATGTTGGCGTGGAAAACACAACAAATATCTAATGGAGAGGGATTAAATAAAATTAGTCCAGACCGTGCGCCTTTAAGCGCTTATTTAGGGGTAATAGGTATGACGGGTTTAACAGCCTTTTTAGGTCTACAAGAAATAGGTAAACCTAAATCTAGAGAAACCTTATTGGTATCTGGTGCTGCAGGAGCAGTTGGAAGTGTTGTTGGACAAATAGGGAAAATTCTTGGATTACGCGTTGTAGGTATTGCCGGTACAGACGAAAAAGTAGACATGTTAAAATCTGATTTTGGATTTGACGATGTGATTAATTATAACACAACGCAAGATATGGCACAAGCAATTAAAGACACATGTCCTGATGGTATAGATGTGTATTTTGATAATGTTGGCGGACCAATTTCCGATGCAGCTCTGTTTAGCATTAATCGTTTTGCTCGTATTATTATCTGTGGAGCAATTTCAGTATATAACAAAACCGAATTGCCAAAAGGACTTAGTGTACAACCTTTTTTAGTTAAAAATAGTGCATTAATGCAAGGTTTTATTGTCTCTAATTATGCTGAAAAATTTCCAGAAGCCATGACGCAATTATCAGGTTGGTTATCAGAAGGAAAATTAAAATATACTGAAACAATTGTTGAAGGTTTTGAAAATACACCACAAGCTTTTATAGATCTTTTTAGTGGAAAGAATAAAGGTAAAATGATAGTAAAAGCATAATTATAATTAATACATAGTTAGTAATTGTATAAGTGTTCGACTGAAGTTTGAATAATGATTATGATGATAAGAAGATGATAAAAAATGCTTCTGTATTCATACTTCAGGAAGACTTAAAAATAAAAAACACACATTAAAACATGGAAAATTTAAGAGCACAAACAGACGCTAAAATTGAAGCCGGTAGACAAGCTAATCCGGACTTTATGAAAGGTGTTGATGAGATTATTGAAAAAGCTAAAGCATTAGAGCAAGGTAAATTAGCTATAAAAGTTGGTGAGAAAGCACCAAGTTTTAATTTGCCCAACGCCAAAGGTACAGTCACAAATTTAGAAGACTTATTAGCAGAAGGACCAGTTGTAGTTACATTTTACCGCGGAAGTTGGTGTCCATATTGTAATTTACAGCTAAGAGCTTTACAAGCTAAATTAGGTGAGATTCAGGAGTTAGGTGCAACACTTGTAGCCATTAGTCCACAGGTTCCGGATGGTTCTTTAAGTAAAGACGAGATTAGTAATATGGAATTTACTGTATTGTCAGACCAGGATGCAAAAGTTGCTAAAGCATACGGTGTAGCTTGGGAAGTTCCAGAATTTTTAGCTGAACATATGCGTGTAGACCGTAATCTTGATTTAGAGCAAATAAATAACGGTAACGGTAATATTTTACCTATTCCTGCAACATTTATATTAGGTACAGATGGTGTTGTAAAATGGAATTACGTAAATGTAGATTATAGAACACGATCTGAACCAAGTGCAATTATTGAAGCGTTAAAAGACTTAAAATAATATACTAGCAATTTTATACTAGAGATACAGATTGCAAACAACAGTAAATAGGAGTATAATTTAAAAAACGAAGGATTATGAATAATTTTGAATTTAAGAATCCGACTAAAATTATTTTCGGTAGAGATACTATCGTAAAGTTAGCCGAAGAATTACCTACTGATGCTAAAGTATTGGTGTTATATGGAGGAGGAAGTATCAAGAAAAACGGCATTTACAATCAAGTAAAAGCTGCTTTAAAAGACATTACGCATTTTGAGTTTGGTGGGATACCTGCTAATCCAGAATACTCAATCTTAATGGAAGCTCTACAGGTTATAAAAGAAAAACATATTACCTATTTATTAGCTGTTGGTGGCGGATCTGTTATTGATGGTACAAAGTTCCTGTCTGCTGCTGCGTTATACAAAGGAGATACACCTTGGGATATTTTAGCAAATAGAACACCCACATTAAAAGGATTACCTTTCGGAACTGTTTTAACACTTCCAGCTACAGGATCTGAAATGAATTCGGGAGCTGTTATAACTAATAATAAAACACAAGAAAAATTAGGCATGGGAGGTGCTGGATTATTTCCGCAGTTTTCTATCCTAGATCCACAGGTAATAAAATCTGTTCCAAAACGCCAATTGGTTAATGGTATTACAGATGCTTTTACTCATGTATTAGAACAGTATTTAACCTACCCTGCTGGTGCTTTATTACAAGACCGTTTCGCCGAAAGTATCATGAATACGCTTTTAGAAGTTGCACCAACAGTTGTTAAAGATCCTTCAGATTATAATGCTGCATCTAATTTTATGTGGAGCTGTACTATGGCTCTAAACGGTCTCATACAAAAAGGAGTGCCTACAGATTGGGCTGTTCATGCAATGGTGCACGAATTAACAGCATTATATGGTATTGATCATGCTAGAACTTTAGCTATAATTGCGCCAAGTCATTATCAATATAATTTTGAAGCTAAAAAGGAAAAATTAGCACAATATGCAGAACGTGTTTGGAATATAACCGAAGGCTCTGTAGAAGATAAGGCTTATGCAGCAATAGAAAAAACAGAATCATTTTTTAATCAGATGGGTATTGAAACAAAACTGTCTAAATACACTGAAGATTTTGATGGTACTGCCGAAATTATTTCTAAACGCTTTACAGAGCGTGGTTGGCTAGGTTTAGGGGAACATAAATCATTAACGCCAGAAGATGTTGAAAATATTGTTCACATGGTCTATTAATTAAGCAGACATATGCTTTTAACTTAAAACATCACATTATGAAGATATTATTTGTATTAACATCTCACGATACATTAGGAGATACAGGGAAAAAGACTGGTTTTTGGATTGAAGAATTTGCAAGTCCTTATTATGCGCTTTTAGATAATGGCGCAGAAATCACCATTGCAACACCAAAAGGTGGACAAGCACCTATAGATCCAAATAGCGCTACTGAAGATATGGCCACTGCTGCAACTAAACGTTTTGAAACAGATGCTGTAGCTCAAAATGAAATAGCAAATACAGTTAAATTATCGACTGTTAATGCGGCAGATTACGAAGCTGTATTTTATCCTGGAGGTCATGGACCACTTTGGGATTTAGCTAACGATGAAACTTCTATTAAATTAATAGAAACATTTAACGCAGCTAAAAAACCTATTGGATTTGTGTGTCACGCTCCAGCAGCTTTAAAACATGTAAAAAATGTTGAGGGTTTTCCTTTAGTTAAAGGAAAAAATGTAACAGGGTTCTCTAATTCTGAAGAAGCTGCTGTGCAATTAACTGAAGTTGTTCCTTTTTTAGTTGAAGACATGCTTAAACAAAATGGAGGACACTACTCTAAAGGAGACGATTGGGGCGTACATGTTGTAACCGATGGGAATTTAATTACTGGACAAAACCCAGCATCGTCTGAATTGGTTGCAGAAACACTTTTAAAAGTAATTAAACCTTTAATAAACGATTAGTGATTTAATTTTCAATATATAATAAAGCCTTTATTCTTATTTTAGAATAAAGGCTTTTTAAATTTATTAAACTTAAAAGTTATCAAATGAAATTGGGGTCAGTGAATATAAAAGCTCTAGACTCCGCTCGAAAACCTATTTAATAATTAAATAGAAATCTCTTTAAATTTTATTCCCAATTCTTTATTCATCTCATGAATACGTTTTAGCTCACTACCTAAAATAAGTGCTATAGATTGTCCCGTTTTTCCAGCTCGTGCAGTACGGCCACTACGGTGTGTATAATATTCTAATTGTTCAGGTAATTGGTGGTGTAATACAAAAGCCAAATCGTTTACGTCTATACCTCGAGCAGAAACATCGGTAGAAACTAAAACTTGTAAATTCCCTTTTTTAAACGCCCGCATCACTTTTTCCCGATCACGTTGTTGCATATCGCCTTCTAAAGCTTCAACAGAAAAACCTTCTTCTTTTAAAAATTCGGTTAATGTTTTGGTTCCTGCTTTTGTTCTACAAAAAATTATACCTCGATCGTCTGGTCGTGCTTCTAAAAGGTTTACAATAACATCTTGTTTTTGTTCAATTGTTGTAGTTATATAACGGTGTGAAATATTAGCATTTACTAATTCGTTTTTATTAATTACTACGCGTACGGCTTTAGGCGACATATATTGGTCTATAATTTGCTGAATTCCGGATGGAATTGTAGCAGAAAACAACCAAGTATTTTTAGATTTAGGCGTATGTGTTAAGATTTTAGTTAGGGCTTCTTTAAATCCCATGCTAAGCATTTCATCTGCTTCGTCTAAAATAACTGTATTTACTTTTCTAATATCAATTACTTTTCGGTCTAGTAAATCGTTTAAACGTCCAGGAGTTGCTACTATAATGTGAGTAGTTCGTTTTAAATTCTGTATTTGGATGTCTATTTTTTCCCCACCATAAACACCTTCAACAAATATTTTAGCGTCACAGTATTTTGTAAATTTAAATAGCTGTTTTTTTATTTGCTGAACCAGTTCGCGAGTTGGTGCTAAAATTAAAGCTTGGACATAGTTGGAGTTAGGCTCTATGTTTTGAAGCATAGGCAATCCAAATGCGGCAGTTTTTCCCGTGCCAGTTTGTGCAAGTCCGATAAAATCGGTTTTGGATTGTAATAAAACAGGGATTGCTTTTTCTTGAATTTCTGATGGATGTTTAATTCCTAATTCTTTTAAGCCTTGTATAAATTCGTGTTTTACACCTAAGTGTTTAAATGTTGCCATAGTATTTATTTCTGTTTGCAAAGGTATATTAAATTAAAGCGCTTTTTAATACAATTTTTGATTTCTAAATTGCTGGTTAATTTTAGTCTATCTTTGTCATAAATTATACCTATGCATTCTAATAACAAGCATAAGAAATCTTACGATTTTGATGCCTTAATACAAGCTTATCCTAAATTAAATTCGTTTGTATTTACTAGTCCACTTACAAAACAAAAAACCATTCATTTTGAAAAAAGCGATGCGGTTTTTCATTTAAATAAAGCCATTCTTATAGCCGATTACGGATTGACAGATTGGCGAATTCCTAAAGGGTATCTTTGTCCGCCAATTCCTGGTAGAGCCGATTATATACACCATATACATGACTTATTGAAAGCTGAAAATTTAGCCGATGCTGTTAAAGGTTTAGATGTTGGTGTAGGCGCTAATGCCATCTACCCTATTCTTGGTGCACAAATTTATAATTGGAACATGGTGGGAAGTGATAGTAGTACAACTGCGGTAGACTGTGCAAAGCAAAATATTAGTTTAACACCGTTGTTATTAAAAAAGATAGACATTCGCTTGCAAACTAATAATGCCAATATTTTTGAAGGTATTATTAAATCTGGAGAGCAATTCTCCTTTACAATGTGTAATCCTCCATTTTTTAGTTCTGAAGAAGAAGCTACAAGAACAACTAAACAGAAATTAAAAAACTTAAAAAAGTCTGGACCTGCAGAATTAAATTTTGGCGGACAGGCACATGAATTGTGGTGTAATGGCGGAGAAGCTTTATTTATTAAGCGTATGATAAAACAAAGTCAAGCATTTAAAAATCAAGTGGTTTGGTTTACAACTTTGGTTTCAAAACAAGAACATTTAAGTAAGTTAAAAAAACAATTAGATAAATTAAAGGCTACTCATAAAACCATTGCTATGACTCAGGGGAATAAGAAAAGCAGAATTTTAGCTTGGACGTTTAAATCGGAATCTGAGGCCTAAGGTCTAGAAGGCTGCAGCTTTCTTATCCATTCGAGCACGATGATGTTGAAAAAGAAAAGCGCATTCAGATAAAACTGAGTACGCTTTTTTGTATTTTATATTTTTTAATGGTCATCGAGATGAGTACTTAAAATAGTACTCTACTCTACTTATACACCTAGATGTTGCAAGAACAGTCTATTCTTCTGGCGGATAACCGTTAATTTCTTCAAATAAATCATCAAAATGTTCACGGATATAAGCTCGTAATTTTTTACGATAATCATCTCTTAACCACTCTACAAAGTTATAAGTACTTTTACTAATACACTTGGTATAACGTTGTATGCGGTAATCAATATCGTCTCCTAGTTTTTTAGCTAAGTCTAGGGCATCGTACATATCTTCGCTATTTTCTGTACAAATGTAAGCGTGATGATGGATTGAACGTTCTAAAACGACTTTTGATGACTCTCCTTTTCTAATAGAATCTATGTAGGTTTTTTTAACGTCAAAGTAAACCGAGTTAGACTTTTTAAATTCAGCACGTAAGTCGTCTGGCATTTCGTATCTAAAATTCTCTTCTAGCTCCTCGTCACTCATAATGCCGTCTAAATAGAAATTAGGAGATCTAAATATCTTCTGCCAATCTAAATCTGCACCCCAAGGTCCGAAACGATGGAAGTTATTTCCTAAATCGATAACATTAAAAGTCGATTTATTTTTTAAAATACGAGATCCACGACCAATCATTTGGTAATATAACGTTAATGATTTTGTGGCACGATTTAATATGATAGAATCTACAGTAGGTTCATCAAAACCTGTGGTTAAAATACTAACAGATGTTAGAATGGCATCTGGAGTTTCTTTAAACCATTTAAGTATTTTTTTACGTTCTTTCTTAGTATTTGTATTGTCTAAGTGAGCAACATTGTATCCCGCTGCTTTGAAAGTGTCGTACACATGTAACGAGGTGTTAATACCGTTATTAAAGATTAAAGTTTTCTTATGTTTAGAACGCTCTTCATAGGCCTGAATTAACTTGCTAAGCATATCGCTATTGGTATACAAGTCTTCTGAAGATTTTACGGTATAATCTCCATTTGCTCCAACTACTAACGAGGTAAGACCAACATTGTAAGAGTAAACTTCGGCACGTGCAAGGAATTTATTTTCTATTAATGACTGAATGGATTCTCCAACGATTAACTCGTTGTAATTATCATTCATTGGTAATTTAATATTAGAACTTAAAGGCGTTGCTGTAACCCCAAGAATAAAAGATTTTTCGAAAAACTTAAAGAGTTTAGTAAACGAATTGTAATGCGCTTCATCAATAATAACTAAACCAATATCTGAAATATCTAGTTTATCATCATTTAAACGGTTATTAAGAGTTTCAACCATAGCAACAAAACAACTAAAGTCGGCTTGATCGTCTAGATTTGCTTTACTATGTATTACTTTATTAGACACCCCAAACTCAGTTAGCATTCCTGATGTTTGTTTACATAATTCAATACGGTGTGTCATAACAAGTACCTTTTTATTATGATGTTTAAGGTATTGTCTTACAATTTCAGAGAAGATTACAGTTTTTCCACCTCCAGTTGGTAATTGATATAATAAGTGGTAATCTTCTGGAGCTTCTTCAAAACATTGAAATATCTTGTTTATGGCTCCACGTTGATAACTATATAAATCTTTTCCGGCGTTTCTTTCTGCTAAATCTGTAGCTGTAACTGACATTTATAATAGGTTTTTAAGGAACGCAAAAATAAGGCCTTTTCTAGGGTTTTTATGCATGATTCTTCAGAAATTATTAAAAACGCCTAAAAAATTGATGTAAAACAAACAAAGTCAAGGGGTTATTTTATACTGCCTACTTTTAAAATAACTGTTTTAATTTTAAAATACAGCTGCTTTTATATTAAAACGGATACTGTTTTATTACCTTTAAATTCAGAAATATATGGTTAATGCAAACAATAAGTAAACAGTACATAGGGTATAAAGCCACACCTGTATTATGGAAAAAAAAGAATAGTTGGGGACTAACACAATTTACGCTTTCTAAAAGTGATGTCCCCCCTTTTAATGCCGTAGTAAATGTTCCGTTAAGATTAGGAAAACTTGTTGAGCGATTTGTAAGTTTCGACTTGTGTTTACAAGATGATGTAGACATCCTTGCAGAAAATATTCAAATACAAGAAAACAAACGTACTTTGGGTGAAATTGATTGTATTCTTAAACAAGGTAATCAGTACATTCATTTAGAAATTGTTTACAAATTTTATTTATATGATCCTGAAGTTGGTGCTACTGAATATGAGCATTGGATTGGACCTAACAGAAAAGATAGTTTAATAGATAAACTTACAAAACTAAAGGACAAACAATTGCCTTTACTCTACAACCCTGCAACTATCCCATATTTAGATAATTTGAAAATAGCACCTGAAACTATAGCTCAACACGTTTATTTTAAAGCTCAATTATTTGTCCCTTATAATACTATAACACATGTGTTTGGTGATTTAAATCCCGATTGTATAGCCGGTGTTTATATCCATTTTAATGCTTTAAGCCATTTTAAAGACAGTAAATTTTACATGCCTAAAAAATTAAATTGGTTATGTAATATAGAAATGCAAGTTCCGTGGTTAACATTTTTTGATTTTAAAGAAAAAATAAAACCTTTAATCCTTAATAAAACAGCACCTTTATGTTGGGTTAAACAGCCTAATGGTTTAACATTAAAATGTTTTGTTGTGTGGTGGTGAAATTAATAGGTAATAATGTTTTTAAATGGGTTGTTGCAGACCATTTTTAAGATTATAAAGTTTATTTTTAATATTTACACCCTTTAATATTTCGATGGCTTGTATACTACGTTTTCCAGATTGACAATACACCAAGATTGGTTTTTTGGTATCGATTTCGAAATAACGTTGCTCTAATTCTTTAAGCGGAATATGGTAATCTTGAGACAAATGAAACATGTTGTGTTCTTTCTCTGTTCTTACATCTAGCACAAATAAACTGTCTTTATGTTTTAAATATTCATCGAAAGTCAGCGATTTCATAGATGAATTTATATTAAAATCTTCCTCGACATCTGCAATATAAGTCACATGAGAATGAACCGTTTTATCGTATGTTAATAAACTCTGACTCATGCTTAGGGCATTAAATACTAATAGTTTTCCTGAAAGCACCTCCCCGATTTCACAAATCATTTTAATGACTTCGTTTGCTTGTAATAACCCTACAATGCCAGGTAAAACACCAAGAACACCAGCTTCTTCACAATTTAAAGTATGTTCTGCAGCTTTAGGAAATAAACATCTATATGTAGGTCCGTTTTTATAGTTATACACTGTTACTTGGCCTTCAAATTTAAAAATAGACCCAAACACTACTGGTTTTTCGGCTAATACAGCAGCATCATTAACTAAGTAACGCGTATTAAAATTATCGGTACCATCTACAATAATATCGTATTGTTTAAAAAGTTTTATGGCATTAGACTTACTTAAACGCTCTATATAAGATTTAAATTTCACAAATTTATTAAGCTGCTCTAATTTAGAAATAGCACAAGACACTTTAAATTTTCCGATGTCGTTATAGCCATATAAAATTTGACGTTGTAAATTGGTTTGGTCTACACTATCATGGTCTATAATACCAATAGTTCCTACACCTGCCGCCGTTAAATATTGAAGTATAGGGCAGCCTAAACCACCAGCGCCTACTACTAAAACTTTAGCTGTTTTTAATTTATTCTGACCTTCTACGCCAATGTCTTCTAAAGCTAAATGACGTTTATATTGTAAATGTTCTTCTTTATATAACATGCTGTAAATTTAATAATTATTGCCAATTGTTTTCCCAATCTTTCCAAACAACTTCCAGTCCTTTCGATTTTAACATTTTTGTAAAGGATTCGGTAGAACGTTCGTCGGAGATTTCAAATTGTTCTAGTGATTGTTTTTCAACAACATAACCACCAGGATTGGTTTTAGATTCGGCACTTATAGAGGTGATTCCTAAATTGACAATGTGGTCTCTAAATACTTCACTTTCTCTAGTAGACATCGATAATTCTAAATCTTCATCTAATAGTCTAAACGCACAAATAAGTTGTACTAAATCACTATCTGTCATTTCAACTTTAGGTTCTAATCCGCCAGAAAAGGGTCGTAACCGCGGAAAAGACATCGAATATTTCGTTTTCCAATAGGTTTTTTGAAGGTGTTTAAAATGTAGCGCTGTAAAAAAACTATCGGCACGCCAATCTTCTAAACCGTATAAACTCCCTAAACCAATTTTATGAATACCGGCTTTTCCAAGCCGGTCTGGCGTATCTAATCGGTAATCGAAGTTGGATTTTTTCCCTTTAGGGTGATGCTTTTTATACGCATCGCGATGATACGTTTCTTGATACACTAAAACCGCATACAAGCCCTGCGAAATAAGCAATTCATATTCATCTTGATCTAATGGTTGTACTTCTATCGTAATGTTTGAAAATTGAGACCGTATAAGTGCTATAGCATGTTTAAGATATTGCACGCCTACTGTACGGTTAGCTTCCCCTGTAACCAATAAAATATGGTCGTAACCTTTTGATTTTAAAAAGGCTGTTTCTTTTAAAATTTCGGCATCGGTTAATGTTCTACGCGGAATTTTATTTGTCATGCTAAAACCACAATAGGTACAAATGTTCTGGCACTCGTTACTTAAATACATGGGAGCGTACATTTGTATGGTATTTCCAAAACGTTTTTTAGTGAGCTGTTGGCTTTGTTGCGCCATGCTTTCCAAATACGGTTTTGCAGCTGGCGAAATTAAGGCTTTAAAATCTTCTAAATCACGTTTATCTTTGCCTAAAGCGCGCTTTACATCTTCTGCTGTTTTATTATAGATGCTTTGAAGCGTATCGTCCCAATTATAAGCATCTAAAACGGTTTTAAAATGACTCATACTTTAAAGATTTAAAAAACTGGTTAACGGACTACTAGCTTCTGCGGTATTTTTAGGCGGGGCAAGTTTAGCGTTGTATGCCAGTCGTCCGGCTTCTACTGCAAGTTTAAAAGCGGTTCCCATAGCTATAGGATTTTGAGATACTGCAATGGCTGTATTTACTAAAACAGCATCGGCTCCTAGTTCCATAGCCTGCGCAGCATGCGACGGACTCCCAATGCCAGCATCTACAATAACAGGCACATTACTTTGGGCAATAATTATCTCTAAAAAATCTAAAGTTTTTAACCCTTTATTACTTCCAATAGGCGCCCCTAAAGGCATAACGCATTGCACACCAACATCTTCTAACCGTTTACATAAAACAGGGTCTGCATGAATATAAGGCATCACTACAAAACCGGCTTTCACTAACATTTCTGCAGCTTTTAGTGTTTCTATAGGGTCGGGTAATAAATATTTAGGGTCGGGATGAATCTCTAATTTAACCCAATTAGTATGAAGTGCTTCTCGTGATAATTGAGCCGCAAAAACAGCTTCTTCGGCCGTTCTTACTCCAGACGTATTAGGTAATAAATGTATAGACGGATGGTTTAAATGTGTTAATATATCGTCTCCTAAATCAGTTGCATTCACCCGTTTTAAAGCTACAGTCACAAGTTCGCTTTCTGAAGCCCTAATGGCATCTCTCATGATTTTGGAATTACTGAATTTTCCTGTTCCAGTAAATAATCGCGATTGAAATGTTTTATCTGCTATTGTTAAATTATCAGTCTTCATTATCTTCTTTTTTAGGCATTTTATAAACGTGTTCTTGAGTATTTGGTCCTTGCAATGTGGTATTAAAGGCTGAGATGGTATTAAAATTTTTGGTAATCTCTCCAGATATTGCCACACCATAGATTCCAGTTTCTAAAAGTTCTGGTATATCTTTTAGAGTAATACCTCCAATAGCAATAATAGGAATATTAGTATCTAGCTGCTTGATGATATGCTGGTAGCCACTAATCCCTAACAGAGGACCTAAATTAGATTTTGTGGTTGTGAACCGGAACGGACCTAAACCGATGTAATCTACTTGTTTTTCAATAAGTTCGCGGCAATCGTCTAAGGTGTTCGCTGTTCCGCCAATGCGATACCATTTACCTAAATACTCGCGCGCTTCTAACGGACAGGCATCGTTTTTTCCTAAGTGCACACCATCTGCATTGACTGTTTTTGCAATTTTATAATAATCGTTTATTATTAATCGTGTTTGAAAATGCATGGTAAGCGCTCGAGCTTTTTTGGCTGTTTCTAAAACTACTTGCTCGTCAAAATGTTTCATGCGTAATTGTATCCAATCGGCTCCAGAACTACATGCGTTTTGAATGTATTCTAAATGCTGTTCTGGAGTTTCGCCTTGTGTAATATAATGTAGTTTGCTTATCATAAGTTTTTGTAATTATGTGTCCCTAACAAGGAATTATTCGAATTTAAAAAACGCTCTGTATACTGTTTTGCTAGTCGGCATGCATCTTCTAAAACCAATGCTTTGGATATGTTAGACGCTAAGGCTGCAGCGAGAACACAACCGCTACCGTGTTTGTCTTGGATGGTTTGTACGCCAGGCTGAAAATTAACTTGCACTATACCACTATGGTAAATTTCATCCCACCCTTTTTTGTCGTTACGATGACCGCCTTTTAAATAAATATTTGTTTTTTGAGATATAAACGCAATGGTTTCTGAAATAGATTTATTTGGTAATAATTTCTGAATTTCATCATAATTAGGGGTGATAAAATAACAATGTTCTAAAATTTGCGTAAACGTTTCTAAATTTGTTTGTTGATGAAAATCATAGCCACTACTCGCTTTTAATATGGGGTCTAAAATAATTTTAATGTTTGGGTTTAATGTTAAGAGTGTATTGGTAACCTTTAACAAGACGTCCCAAGATTCTATTATTCCAATTTTTACTACAGCAATAGTAAAGCGTTCAAATAAGATTTTAATCTGATTAATGATTACAGATTCTTCTATCCAAATACAATCTTTAAAATCGATATCGTTTTGAACAGTTACCGCAGTACATACCGACAACCCATAAAGCCCGTGTGCCTCAAACGTTTTAATATCTGAAGTAATTCCTGCGCCACTTGAGGGGTCCAAACCGGCAATGGTAAGTATGTATGTTTTGGTGTTCATTTTTATGTTTATTAAATCATATATATACTCGTAATAGGATGTTGAAACGCGTTCTGCATGATATAACTAACGTCACTCTATTTCTAAAAGTTGATTGTATTGTCACCATGAATTCAGTTCAGGGTCTCATTATTTATTTCCACGATATGTAAACAATACTTTTAAGAAAGTTAACAATCTCGCCCTCTGAATTTAGTTTAGACAAATCTTAATTCTGGTTACTCTAATTTTATGTTTCATTTGTTGCTAAACTGATTTTGTATTTGAGCAAACACCTCCACCGGCTTTTCACTATTCCAAATACCTCCTAAAACACCTACGCCTTTGTATCCTAAAGTTTTAAAACGGTCTATATTATCTGCTGTTACACCACCCATACCAATTATGGTTTTATCGATATGGTTAACATCAAACCCCCGACCTTCATAACCTTGTTTAGAAATGGATGAAAACACAGGGCTTAATAAATGATAATTAAATTCAAAATAACAAGCAGCCAAGTCTTCTGGTTCGTGAAAAGAAGAACTTATCGTTTTTCCAAACATATTAAGGGTTTTAAAGTATTGTCCGGGATTTTCAATGTGGTCTTTGCGCTTTTGTTCTTGAAAATGAATGCCTTTTAAATTATAGCTGTTTATTAAGTTATGATGATCATGTACTACAATCCTATTATGAAATGCGGTATCGATTTGATTAAGATACTCGGCATGTGCGTCGAAATTCTTTTCTGGTTTTCTTAAATGATAATACTGTAAACCTGCATTAAATAACTGATGTAAAATTTCAATTTCTTGTGGGATATCAGTTTCAGGGGCTATTACAACAATCATATAAGGCTATTTTTAGTAATGTTAGATGTTTTTGTTTAAAATTACTTCTGTACAATTAAACGGAATTCTGGGTTAGGGACTGCAGCGGCATCCTTTTGCTTTTTTGCAAAAGATATAGCGGAAAGCCCGACCGCGCTTGTTAGCGCGGTAACCCCCAAAATAGTGTTTTAAAGATATACTTCGCTACCTTTATTTTTAAATTCTTCTGATTTTTCTTGCATGCCTTTTGCAAACACTTCGTCGTCTTTAATTTCGTTTACGGCAGCAAAATCACGAACTTCCTGAGAGATTTTCATCGAGCAGAATTTTGGTCCGCACATGGAACAGAAATGAGCAATTTTAGCGCCTTCGGCAGGCAATGTTTCATCGTGATATTCGCGTGCTAATTCTGGGTCTAAAGCCAAATTAAATTGGTCTTCCCAACGGAACTCAAATCGCGCTTTACTTAAGGCGTCGTCGCGATGTTGTGCGCCCGGATGCCCTTTAGCTAAATCGGCCGCATGTGCTGCTAATTTATAGGTAACTACGCCGGTACGTACATCGTCTTTGTTAGGTAAACCTAAATGTTCTTTAGGGGTTACATAGCATAACATGGCGCAACCAAACCAACCTATCATGGCGGCTCCAATGCCCGAGGTAATGTGGTCGTAACCCGGTGCAATATCTGTGGTTAATGGGCCTAAAGTATAAAATGGGGCTTCTTGGCAAGCTTCTAATTGCTTGTCCATATTGGCTTTTATCATATGCATTGGTACGTGTCCAGGGCCTTCAATAAAGGTTTGTACATCGTGTTTCCAAGCTATTTTTGTAAGTTCACCAAGGGTTTCTAATTCTGCAAATTGAGCTTCGTCATTCGCATCGGCAATACAGCCTGGACGGAGCCCATCGCCTAAAGAAAAGGCCACATCGTAAGTTTTCATAATCTCGCAAATCTCTTCAAAGTGAGTATACAAAAAACTCTCTTTATGATGTGCTAAACACCATTTTGCCATAATCGAGCCACCACGTGATACAATTCCTGTAATGCGTTTTGCCGTCATAGGCACATAGCGTAAACGTACTCCTGCGTGAATGGTAAAATAATCGACCCCTTGCTCGGCTTGCTCGATTAATGTATCGCGGAAAATCTCCCAAGTTAAGTCTTCGGCTTTACCGTTTACCTTTTCTAACGCTTGATAAATTGGTACAGTTCCGATAGGTACTGGAGAGTTTCTGATAATCCACTCGCGAGTTTCATGAATGTTTTCTCCGGTAGATAAATCCATAATATTATCGGCACCCCAACGGCATGCCCAAACCGCTTTTTCCACTTCTTCTTCAATGCTTGACGTGGTTGCAGAATTCCCGATGTTTGCATTAATTTTTACTAGAAAATTACGACCAATAATCATGGGTTCACTTTCTGGATGATTGATGTTTGAAGGCAACACAGCGCGACCACGAGCAATTTCTTCGCGCACGAATTCTGCCGTAATTTTTTGAGGAATAGACGCTCCAAAATCTTGTCCGTTATGTTGTTCGGCCAAACGTATGGCTTCATCTATTTTTTGGTTTTCACGAATGGCTACATATTCCATTTCTGGAGTAATAATACCTTGTCTGGCATAGTGCATTTGAGATACATTTTTACCTGGTTTAGCGCGTAAAGGTTTTTTAAGTTCCGAGAATCTTAAATGGTCTAAGCTCTTATCGGCCAAACGTTCGTTACAATATTGGGACGAAAATTCATCTAATTGTTCAACATCATCACGTTTTAACACCCAAGGTTCGCGAATGCGTTCGATACCTTGGTGCACATTAATGTCTTTGTTTGGGTCTGTATAAGGCCCAGAGGTGTCGTACACGGTAACCGGCTGATTTTTAGTGCGGTTTTTGGTCATAGAATCTACAGTGTCACTGAGTTCTATTTCACGCATGGCTACTTGTAATTCAGGGAATAGTGTGCCTTGAACATACACTTTTTTTGATTTCGGAAACGGTTGTCTGGTTACACCGTTTTTTGGTGCTGTGTCTTTTTTCTTCATGGTTATGCATTACATTAAGGTGCAACAGCTTTAGTGTTAACACAAATTAATACTGAAAATAAGATGCTGATATGTAAAAAGGAAACGTGCTTATCCGCCTTGAGTGGCCTGAATAATCAGTATATTATCGTTATTAGAAACCTTTGTATTGTTCCATTTAGCTTTGGTAATAACCGTGTTGTTAATAGCCACAGCAATACCGTTTTGAACAGGACTTAGTTTAGTTACGACAGCTGCAAGCGAAGTATCTTCGGCAACCTGATGAATAGCATTGTTTACGTTTATAGATATCATAATCTTGATTTAGATAAATTTCCATAAACTTTTAAAGGATAAACCGAAATCGGTTTTAGTGAAATGATTTTGAAAAGTCTTAACTTTTTCCTCCGGCTGTATCAACAGCGTCAGGTTCAAAGGATATTTCTCAAACTACATGGTAGTTACTCCTAAAGTTTATTTTAATACTTCAAAGTTAACTGAATTTTATGCTTATAAACAAATTATTTCAAAAGAAATTTAAAAAAATGTATGGCTGTTTTATGAGTTGTTTCCCTTAATTTTGCCATTCGAAAAATAAATGCATGCCACTACCCGATTATAAAAATTTATTATTACCAACTTTAAAAAAATACTTTGGTTATGACGCCTTTCGTGCACAGCAACAAGATATTATAGAATATGTGTTGTCTGGGCAGGATGCCTTAGTTATTATGCCTACAGGTGGTGGAAAATCGATGTGTTTTCAGGTACCTGCATTACTTTTTGAAGGTTTAACCTTGGTGGTATCTCCGCTAATCGCATTAATGAAGGACCAAGTTGATGGTTTAAAAGCTAACGGAATAGCTGCAAACTATTATAACAGTAGTCAGTCGGCAGACGAGCAACAAGATATTATAAATCAGGTTGCAAATCGTGCTTTAAAATTATTGTATGTTGCTCCAGAGAGTTTGGCGGGTTTATCTAATATTTTAAACGAGCGTTATGTTAGCTGTATTGCCATAGATGAAGCCCATTGTATATCGTCTTGGGGACATGACTTTAGACCTTCGTATCAGCAATTAGGGTTTTTAAAAAAATCGTTACCAAACACGCCTATTATTGCCTTAACGGCTACTGCCGATAAAGCTACACGGCAAGATATTTTAGACCAATTACAAATTCCAAATGCGCAACAATTTATTTCGTCTTTCGATAGGCAAAACATCTCTTTAGAAGTGCGCTCGGGAACAGAAAAAGTGAAACAAATTATTAGTTTCGTTAAAAAACGACCTAACGAATCTGGAATAATTTATTGTTTAAGTAGAAAAAATACAGAAGAACTAGCCAAGAAATTAAATAGTAATGGTGTACCTGCAACAGCTTATCATGCGGGATTAAATTTTGATGAACGTAGCAAGGTTCAAGAAGATTTTGTGTACGATACTACGCAAGTGGTTTGTGCTACAGTGGCCTTTGGGATGGGTATTGATAAATCTAATGTGCGTTGGGTGATTCATCATAACATGCCAAAAAATATAGAAGGCTATTATCAAGAAATTGGTCGTGGTGGTCGTGATGGCTTGCAAGCCCATGCCCTACTGTTTCATAGCTATGCAGATGTCATTCAATTACGCCGGTTTGCTTCTGGAGCAGCTAATGAAGATGTACAGATTGCTAAATTGGAGCGTATGAAACAATTTAGTGAAGCCACAACTTGCCGTCGTAAAATTCTCTTGAGTTATTTTGGTGAACTTTTAGAAGAAAATTGTGGGAATTGCGATGTTTGTAAAAATCCGCCACAGATTTTTGACGGTACTATTATCGCTCAAAAAATACTATCGGCTGTGTATCGTTTAAAAGAACAAGAAGCTATAGGTACCATTTTAGATGTGTTAAGAGGTTCGCATAATGCCAATATTTTAGAAAAAGGTTACGATAAGCTAAAAACCTTTGGTATTGGTAAGGATATTGCCTGGAAAGATTGGCAGCATTTTGTGATTCAGCTTATTAATCAAGGGTATTGCGAGATAGCGTTTCATAAAAATAATGCCTTACAACTAACCCAGTTTTCTAACAATGTATTGTTTAAGGGAGCCAAAGTATCTTTAACACGACCGGTGCACATTGCCGAGCCTAAAACGGTTGAGAAACCGAAACGTACTAAAACAAAGCGCGGTAAAGCCAAAGCGACTACCGATAGTTTATTTGAACGTTTACGCCAATTACGTTATAAGATTTCTAAGGAAGAAAACATTCCAGCTTATCTTATTTTTAGTGATAAAACATTAATTGAAATGGAACGTGTTCGCCCCATGAGCATTATGGAACTTATGGATGTTAGTGGTGTGGGTCAACATAAAGCAGAAACATATGGTGATGAGTTTATTGAAGAAATTTTAAATTTCCTAGGAGCCAAACTTAAAAAAGAGAAAAAACGCGCCACACATTTAGTGACTTACGATTTGTATAAAAAAGGGTTGTCTGTAGAAGAAATATCTATGCAACGAAAACTTCGCGATACTACTATTTACTCGCATATAGCTAAGCTTTACAGTGACGGAAAAGATATAAATATTTACGATTTTGTCTCTAAACGGGAAGTTGAAGACGTTAAACAAGCTAAACAAAACATTAAAGACGACACCTCCTTAAAAGCGTATTACGAGTATTTTGAGGAACAATTAGATTATTTTAAAATAAGACTAGCGTTAAGTGTTATAGATAAATAAAACGACACGTATTTCTTAAAAAATGTTTCAATTTACAGTGAGTTTCTTAAATTCGTAGTTACGATTAATAACTTTATGATAGCATTAAAAACACAATTATATAAAGTAGCGCTTAGCAGTTTAGTTTTGGTTTCTGGGATTAGTTATGCACAGAACGATATGCTTGTTCAAGATTCTACAAAAGTGGCATCTTCTAAAAAAATAGAAGTAGAATATACTGATGAAGGTTTTGAGTTTAAAACGTCAGACGAAAAGTTTTTGCTACATATCGAATCGCGTTTACAGTTTCGGTTTGCAACGCCAAACGACCAAAATCCCATTACTTTTGATGAAGCGTTTGCAGATAAAGCCAGTGTATTTAAAATAAATAGAGCGCGGCTAAAAGTAGGTGGTCATGCATTTCAGCCTTGGTTAAAATACTATTGGGAATATGAATTATCTCAAAGCAACCTTTTGGATTTTAGGATAATGGTTGAAAAATGGGATTTCTTTAAAATTAAAATCGGACAATGGAAAACTTACTATAACAGAGAACGTGTAATATCTTCTGGGAAGCAAGAAATGGTAGAACGCTCTATATTAACACGACCATTTACTTTAGATAGACAGCAAGGTGTTGAGTTTTTCGGACGTGTTTCTGCTCATAAATATGCCGATTTTACGTATAATCTTTCAGTTTTAACAGGTGCTGGTCGAGGAGCTACAGAAAATGATGATGACCATTTATTATATGTGGGACGTTTACAGTATAATTTATTTGGTCGCGAATTGGGTTTTACGGGGTCTGATTTAGATTATCATAAAGATTTTACTGGTTTAATTGCTGTAGCTGCTGCCATAAATAGAAGTCCTTATACGCGATTCTCTCAATCTGGAGGAGGGCAACTCTATGGTTTTGAAGATGGTGTAAATGGACAATACCGTGTAAAACAAGGATTGTTAGAAGCCGCATTTATGTATCGTGGATTGTCTTGGCAAAACGAATTTCATATTAAAGATATATACGACCATGTTAATTTAAAAACCACCACTTTAAAGGGAGCTTATTTTCAGGCCGGCTATTTTTTTAATAACATATGGTCTAAATTTCCAAAACCTTTAGAGATTGCTACACGATACGCGCATTTTGTCCCTGATGATGCTATGTCTTTTGCTTATGAAGATGAATATGTGTTGGCTGCGAACTGGTTTTTTAAAGGACATAGAAATAAATTAACCGCAGAGATTACATATTTCGATTTTGAGCAGTATGAAGACCAACTATCAGACGAGTGGAGATTTAGAATTCAGTGGGATATTTCTCTGTGATTTTCCCATGTAAAGTAATGTCTTTAGTTTTTTAGAACAAATTATTATGCAAAACTTTTCATTTAACCACGTCGCTATTTCTGTAGAAGATGTCGATACTTCAGTTGCCTTTTATCAGAAGGTGCTTGGACTAAAAGAAATTAAAAATACAGCTTCAGCTTCTAAGATGCGATGGTTGTCTTTAGGAGGGCATCATCAACTCCATGTAATTCCTCGTCCAGGAGCCAAAATCACAACAAATAAAGCGGTGCATTTTGCATTATCAACAACAGATATAAAAGCATTTATTGCTCATCTAGAGGAGTTAAACATACCATATTCCGATTGGAAAGACACTCCTGACAAAGGATATGTAAGACGTGATGGTATTATACAAGTGTATTTTCAGGATCCTGATCGGTATTGGGTTGAAGTAAATAACGATTGCTCTTAAACTCCTTTTCCGTCATTTATAGTTTACATATCAATATATACAACAATGCTATAAAGAGTTTGATTTTCGTTGATAACTCCTAATAAATCTGTTTCATTAACCGCGACAAAAGTTATATTTTGCACGCTCTTATTTAACGAAATAAAATGAAAGTCTGTATAGCCGAAAAGCCAAGTGTTGCCCGCGAAATTGCATCTGTTCTAGGTGCAAATACTCGTCACGATGGTTATTATGAAGGTAATGGCTATGCGGTAACTTATACATTTGGTCATTTGTGTACCTTGTTTGAGCCTAACGATTATAAACCGCATTGGAAAAGTTGGGATTTAAATAATTTACCCATGTTACCGGACAAGTTTAAAACTAAAGTAACTTCAGATTCAGGTATTCAGAAACAATTTAAAATTGTTAAAAGCTTATTTGATAAAGCCGATGTGGTAATAAACTGTGGGGATGCTGGTCAGGAAGGAGAACTTATACAGCGTTGGGTATTAGACCAAGCGGAGTATAAAGGTAAAGTGGAACGTTTATGGATTTCGTCTTTAACCACAGAAGCCATTAAAGAAGGTTTTGAGCATTTAAAACCCTCTGAAGATTATGATAATTTATATTATGCCGGATTTTCTAGAGCGATTGGAGATTGGTTATTAGGTATGAATGCCACGCGTTTATACACCGTTAAACATGGTGGTTATAAACAAGTTTTGTCTGTTGGGCGCGTACAAACCCCTACTTTAGCGATGGTGGTAAATCGGTTTCAAGAGATTGAAAACTTTAAACCACAACCGTATTGGGAGTTGCAAACCATGTATCGGGAGACTTTATTTAGTTATGAAGAAGGTCGCTTTTTAAAAATGGAAGATGGAGAGCTTCTGGCTAATAAAGTCAAAGAAGACGATTTTGAAATTGTATCTATTACTAAAAAGAAAGGCACAGAATACGCTCCTAAATTATTCGATTTAACCGGGTTACAGGTGTATTGTAATACCAAGTTTGGATTTTCTGCAGACGACACTCTAAAAATTGTACAGCGTTTGTACGAGCAAAAAGTAGTGACTTATCCTAGAGTAGATACCACATTTTTACCTAGCGATGTATATCCAAAAGTACCGGGAATACTTAAAAATCTAACGAATTACAATACGTTAACAGCGCCACTACTGGGGAAGAAAATTAAGAAATCGGCTAAAGTGTTTAACGATAAAAAAGTTACCGATCACCACGCGATTATCCCCACAGGGATACAGATTAACTTACAGTATAATCAGCAATTGGTTTACGACATTATTGTAAAACGTTTTATTGCGGTCTTTTACGACGATTGTTCGGTATCTAACACCACTGTTATTGGAAAAGCAGCCGATGTTAACTTTAAAACCACTGGAAAAGAAATACTTAAAAAAGGTTGGCGTGTTGTTTTTGAATCGCCAGATAAGGAGAAAAAAGAAACAGGTATTTTACCAACCTTTGTAAAAGGTGAAAAAGGGCCACACGAACCGTCGTTTTTAGAAAAACAAACCAAGCCACCCAATCAGTTTACAGAAGCTTCCCTCCTACGTGCTATGGAAACAGCAGGAAAGCAAGTAGATGACGATGATTTGCGAGAATTGATGAAGGAAAATGGTATTGGAAGACCCTCTACACGGGCTAATATTATTGAAACTTTATTCAGAAGAAAATATATAGTACGTAATAAAAAGCAAATTTTACCAACAACCACAGGGATTCAGTTAATTGAAATTATTCAAAATGAATTATTAAAATCGGCTGAATTGACAGGACTTTGGGAAAAACAATTGAAAGATATTGAGAAGGGCGAATACAATGCGGGGACGTTTATAAATAATATGAAGCGCATGGTAGACGAGTTGGTTTACGATGTTCGCAGCGAGACTAAAAGGGCCAATATTTCTTATGAAGCTACAGCTAAAAAGAAAGCCGCAAAAGTTGAAGCCAAACAGCAAGCTGGACTGTTGGCTGAATCTTGTCCAAAATGCAAACAAGGCACCTTAATTAAGGGTAAAACCGCTTATGGTTGTAGTGCGTTTAAATCGGGTTGTACCTTTGTGTTGCCTTTTAGTTTTAACGATAAAAAGATTTCTGAAAAGCAATACATCAGATTATTACAAAAAGGATCAACGGTAAATCTAAAAGGGTTTAAAACTGATGCCGGAAAAGTGGAAGGTTTGTTGCGTTTTGATGATGATTTTAAACTGGTATTAGAACCCAAAGTTACCGCTAAAAAAGAAGTTAAAACAGAAGTGCCTGATACGCTAACTTGCCCGAAATGTAAACAAGGTACAGTTGTAAAAGGCAAAACCGCTTATGGATGTAGTGCGTTTAAATCGGGATGTGATTTTAGAGTAGACTTTAATGTGATTAGGGAAAAATCTGCAGGAGAAAAACTAACAAAAGCTTTGGTTTTTAAAATCTTAACAGCATCTATTTAAAGTTATGCACAAACACTATAAATTATATAAACCTTACGGGTATTTAAGTCAGTTTGTAAATAATGGCCCTAAAAAACGAAGTAAAAAATTATTGGGTGAATTGGGAGTCTTTCCTGAAGACACCATGTCTATAGGTAGATTAGACGAGAAATCTGAAGGACTTTTATTACTTACCACAGATGGAAAAATTAGCTTTTTGATTAACTCCTCTAAAGTCGATAAAGAATACTACGCACAAGTAGATGGCATCATTACTACAGAAGCCATTAAAGCATTACAAAATGGTGTAGAAATTGGCATTAATGGTAAGACCTATACCACTAAACCTTGTACTGCTTTTAAATTAGACACACCGCCTGATTTCCCAGAACGCGGTAAAAAACTAAGAGACGAAAGACACGGACCGACTTCTTGGGTTTCTATTACATTAAACGAAGGTAAGTTTAGACAGGTACGTAAAATGACTGCAGTTGTGGGCTTTCCTACCTTGCGTTTAGTACGTGTTCGTGTAGGAGCTATTGGTTTAGAGTCTTTAAATCCAGGTGAATTTATAGCACTTGAAGATATAAAAGCAGAATTAGGCTTAGACCCCTAAGCGCTCTAAAACATCTTTTTTAAAGGTTTCTCCAATGGGTATGCGCATATCGTTTTGTAACACAATTTTTGTTTTTTGTAAGGCTTTAATAGCATTTACATTAACAATAAACGATTTATGCACACGTAAAAAGTGATTATTTCTAGGAAGTTTTTCTAACATGTCTTTAAAACTCATTAGTGTAATTACAGCCTTATTAGAGCCTTCCAAATGTATTTTAATATAGTCTTTTAGTCCTTGAATGTAAGTGATTTCATCTGTTTTAATTTTTATATTTTCATATTCAGATTTTACAAAAATAAAGTCGTTTTCTGGTTTAGTAATACTTTGTTCAATAATTGGGCTAGATTGTGTTTGAGAAGGTTTCAAATTTAATAACTCGAATTTTTCTTTAGCACGCGCTACAGCTTTAATAAATCGGTGAAACGGTATAGGTTTTACTAAATAATCTGTTGCATTAAGATTGAAGCCATCTAATGCGTATTGCGGATAAGCCGTTGTAAAAATAAATTGAGGTAAATTTTCAATAGACTTAACCAAGTCTATTCCACTTAAATTTGGCATTTCAATATCTAAAAAAACCAAATCTACATGTTGTTTATTTAATTGTGTAATCGCTTCTAAAGGATTAGTACATTTTGCAATAATATCTACTCCTCCTATTTGATTTAAATAAGATTCTACGATGTCTATAGCTAGAGGTTCATCATCTATTATTATACATTTCATACCGTTAAATTTAAGTTTAAATGTACTATAAATTGATTACTAACTTCTTTTATTTCTAATTTATGTTGATTTGGATATAGCAATTGTAAACGTTCTTTAGTGTTTTGTAATCCTATACCAGAATTTTCTGGATCTTGTTTTCTATTGCCTATTAAGTTAATACTTTTAAAATCTAAATCGTTACCATTAATGTTAATTTCTATACAAACAAATGTATTCCCTTTAAAATCGGTGCCATATTTAAATGCATTTTCAATAAAAGAAATTAATAGTAAAGGTCTAATTTTTTGTTGCAATACACTACCTCTAATATTAAGAGTTACATCTTGATTTCGGGCTATTCTAAGACGTTGTAGTTTAAGGTAGTTTTGTATATAATCTAGCTCGTCACTTAATTTTACAAAATCATTATCTGCTTGATATAACATATAACGCATTAATTCTGAAAGCGTAATAACGGCTTCAGGAGCATCATTAGATTTTTTGCTTGTTAACGAGTATATACTGTTTAAAGAGTTAAATAGAAAGTGAGGACTGAGTTGATTTTTTAAAAAATGTAATTCTGCAGATGATTTTTGAGATTCAATTTCTTTTTGAAGCTGAATGTTTTTATCCCACTCAGAATACATCTTAATGGCGGTGCCGATTACTACCAATATTAGATTGAAAAATAAAGGTAAACCAAAGCGAAAAATTATAAAGTTTGGTTTGTTTATTCCATCAAGACCGGCTATATGATGTAATGAAGATGGTTTAGGTAGTATAAGTTCTATAAATATAACTCCTAAAATAATAAGTACGATTACGGAAGTTAGATAATTAGATTTTTTTTTGTTAAGTAGAAACTTAGGAACTAAAAATAAGTAATTGAGGTAAAAAACAAAGATTCCAACAATTAAAAAATTAAGAAACGTTAAAGGAAAATTGCCAGTATTAAAGTAGACTTGGAGAAAGAATAAAAATAAAAAAATAGCCCAAATTACAATATGGATTAAGCCTTCTTTCTTTAAGTTTCTCAATAGGTGGTTTATTGATTTACCCATTATTGATTACTGCTAATTTAAACAATTTAAAACAATCTTATTTTCTTGTAGTTCTATTTTTGAAATTGTAGGAGCAACTTTACGTTCTAATTTATCAATTACTAATGCTGCAATTTTATTAGCATCGTCTTCGTTACAGAAAGGTATTTCGTTTTGAATAGCAGGTATATTATCTTGTTTAATCAAGATTTTATTGTGTAAACTAATTTCATATCCAAAACCAGAATTTACAGTGTAAATTCGTGTAGAATAATCTGAAGAAGACTCTGTACTTGTTTGGTAAAAAATAACAACTATTATAGCTATTAAACCAAAACCAAAAGCAAATTTTAAAATATTCTTCATAAACATATTAATTTAATCCCAAGACGTGCATCACTACATCTTGGGATTTAAAATAAACAAATTAAAAAACAAACAATTAATATTAACCTTATAAAAGGCTAGTAATAATTAATCTTCGTCGTCGTAATCCTCTTGAGGAAACAACTCATAGTTATCGTCTAAATATAAACTTCCACTTCTACCTAATAGAACGAAAGCTCTAGTTCCTGTAGAGAACGCTAATGCATCCTGACGAGAATATCCTTCTAATCCAGTAATATCTTCCCACTCATCTTTACCTGGATCATATTCCCAAGTACTGTTTAAAACACCTCCATTATAACCAGAAACAATATATCCTAAACCATCAATAGAAAATCCAACAGCGTTAGATCTTGTAATGCTGTAGTCATCTTCTTCGTCTAAATCTAATTTACTTGTAAATACTTCTGTAGCTGGATCAAATTCCCAGAAATCAGTTTTATATAATCCATTACTTACACCTGTACCAATATATACTTTATCACCAATAGCAAATGTAGTTCCAAAACGACGTTTCTCTCCTCCGAAACCTACTAATTCAGACCAAGTATCTGTAGTTGGGTTGTATTTGTAAAAATCTTTTCTGTCGTTATCTCCATCGTAACCTGTACCAACATAACCAGTTCCGTTAGCACCAAATCCAATAGCAGCTTGTCTTACACCGCCCATAAAATCTGCTTTTTGAGTCCATGTATTTGTACTTGGATTATATTGCCAAAAATCAGATAATTCATCTACTCCATCGTATCCAGTACCTAAGTAACCTAAACCATCTAGAGCGAATCCTGTAGCAGCACTTCTTTCAGTTCCAGGGAAATCTGCTTTTTGTACCCAATAGTCACCTGCAATGTTATATTGCCAAAAATCAACTAAATAATCATCTCCGTCATATCCAGTTCCCATGTAACCTAATTCATCAATAACAAAACCAACTACATTACTACGTGGTACACCATCAAATACAGAGCGCTCTACCCAGTTTCCTCTATCGTCGTCATCATCACTTGAACAGTTAAACAGACTTAATGCTAGTGCACATAACACTAGAACTTTTGTTGAATTTGTAATCATATTTAGAATCATTTATTATAATTTATTACTAGCTTAATTTTAGTGCCAGTTTTGTATTAAATTAGAACCTCAAATTTACACGCTATTAAAAGGGTTAAAAAATAAAGTAGATAGGCTTAGTGTTTGTCTATACAAACACCGCCTCATGCTCGATGAATAGGGTTGTAAAGTGTAATAGTATAAATATAAGTGTTTGAAGAGATATAATAGTATTTTGTCTAACAATTTTTACATCTAAATTATAAGATGTTATGTTCGCAAGATTTTAAAATTGAAATATGAATTCTATTTTTTTTAGAGCGCTTTTAGGCGCATGCTGTTTTATAGTGCTTTTAGCATCGTGTGAAGCAGATACTACTTCTATATCTGATATTGGTGAGGATTGGATTAATAATGAAACTAAAGTATATTACATTGACACGTTTACTGTTGAAACATCTACTTACAAATTTGATTCTTTAGCCATTTCTAGTGCCAGTCAATACCTTATAGGTAGTTATAAAGATCCTGTTTTAGGGGGAATTAAATCTACTCCTTATTTAGAAATGTATACAGATAATTTTGATATAGATGAAGATGCTGTATTTGATTCTGTTGCCTTGATATTAGATTATACAGACTATTATTACAATGATACACTGTCTAGACAGAAATTTAATGTATATAAAGTTTTAGAAGAAATAACACAGGATGATGACGATAGTTATTACTATAACACTACAGATTTTGAAATAGGTACAACGTCTCTTGGATATATAGATTTTCTACCTACTCCTATTCGTGAAGACTCAATTCATTTTACTTTAAACAACGATTTTGGAAAAGATATCTTTGAAAAACTTCAAGATAATATAATTAATAATACTGATGAATTTACAGAAGAATTTAAAGGTATATCTATAGTATCAGACGATAATAATACTACGGTTTTAGGAATTAGTACAAATTCTAAATTACGTATATTTTATACTATACCAGACGATGAAATAGTAGAAGATGGAGATGAATCTTATTTTGATATCACGTTTAATTCTGCAAATAGTTTTCATAATATTTCTCAGACTTCAATTAATTCTAATTTAAAGAGTTTACAAGATCAATCAGACGAAGTGTCTAGCAAATCAACAGACAATACAACTTATATTCAAGCGGGTTCGGGTTTAGCGACTAAAATTGACATCCCAAATATAGAACGTATTAATACTATAAATGGTTCTGGTTCTATTATGGATGCCTACTTACGAATATCATTAAAACATAATTCAAATAACGATGACTTGTCTGTAAGAGATTCATTGAATGTATATATAATCGATCAGTTTAATGATACCTCTACGACTTTGGTAGATTACACAGGTAGTACAGTGTATGGCATTCAGACAGATGATGAAAATGGATTAAATAATGGTTATGTAACATATGTTATTTCAATAAAATATTTTCTTGATTTAAAATTAAATGAAGATAATCCTCAAAATCTATTTTTAGGAATAACTTCCCAAGGTTATACTGATTCTGTAGATCGTTACATTTTAGAAGGAGAAGATTCAGAAAACACTGATTATAAAACAACCTTAGAGTTAAACTATGCAATATACGATGATGAATATGACTATTAATATATCTAAATTATTAACACCCCTTTGCCTTTTAGTTACTACAGCTTTGTTTTCTCAAAGTAATTCTCTTTCCAGTTCTCCATATTCATTATTTGGTATGGGTACTTTTAATACATCTAATACCGGGAAAACAGTTGGTCTAGGGAATACGGGTATAGCTAATAGTTCTTCAACTTTTATAAATAATCTAAACCCGGCCTCCATGGCTACAATCCCGTTAAAGACTTTTTTCTTTGATGTGGGGTTAAAGTCTGAATATGGTGTGCAAATAGAAGATGGCTCTAAAGACACTAAAAATGTAGCTAACTTTTCTAATATGGCTTTTGGGTTTCCTTTAACTAAAAAGTCGGGTGTTAGTGTTACGCTTATACCATATACTAGTGTGGGTTATGGTATATCTAATATTAAAACAGATATAGAAGGTTCTACAAGTTACTTTTTATCGAATATTGAAGGTTCGGGTGGGTTAAACGATTTAAAACTTAATTATGGTTATAAGTTGTTAGATAATTTAAATATTGGAGCTACAGGGTCTGTTTTGTTTGGTCAGATTATTGAAACAGAAAGAAGTTATATTGGTTCTAACACTTTAACTATTTATGACACTAATAGTTATTCTGGTTTTCAATTTGGAGCAGGTATACAGTATTCTCCGTTAGAAAATGTTACTGTGGGTTCTGTTATTACATTCCCTAGTTTATTAGATGGTACTCAAAATCGTACAGTGTCTCAATTTTATGATAGTGATATAGAATATGATCAAGATTTAGATGCTTTTGAATTGCCTCTAGAAGTTGGTGTAGGTATACAAACAGAATTTATGGATCAGGTTAGTGTGTCTTTAGATTATACAAAGAAATTTTGGAATGATACAGATCAGACTGATGAATTAGGAACTTTTGTAGATCAAAATATTTTAGGTGTTGGAGTTGAATTTGATCCGAATGGTAATCAATTAAAATTTTGGAATACTGTAGAGTACCGCGCTGGTTTTAATTACGATTCTGGTTATTTAGAGATTAATAACCATAAAGTTCATGATTATGGTTTTGATTTGGGTATAGGAATCCCTTTACGTTACGATGGGTTTTCAATGCTTAATATAGCCTATACTTACGGTAAAAAAGGCCAAGTTTATGATGGCCTTATTCAAGAAAATTATCACATGCTAACACTAAATATTAGTTTAGCAGGTCAATGGTTTGTTAAGAGAAAGATTCAATAAGATAAAAAAATGAATGCGGTTAAGAGATTAAATTTTCTTAACTCTTACCGCGTTCATACCTTTCATGCCACGTTCAAGTTCAAATTGAACTTTATCATTTTCAACTATAGTATCTAATAATCCACTTACGTGACAGAAATATTTTTCAGAGTTTTCTGCATCAATAATAAATCCAAAACCTTTAGAGCTATCAAAAAAGGATACTTTTCCTTTACGTATTGGGTCTACTTCTTCGATATCACTATCATCTTTCTTAGGTACACCTAAAACGATGTCTTCAGCTTCTACTTTTATTTTTTCAGATGGATCTGGTGGCGTATCTGTTAAATTACCATATTGGTCTACATAGGCAAATTGAATACCTTGACTGTCTTTAGATTCGGCTTTACGAGCTTCTTTTTTCTTTAATTTTTCTTCACGCTTTTTTTGGCGTGCTTTTTCTTTTTCGATTTTATTGTACGTCTGTTGAGACTTAGCCATAAATTACTACTTGTTTTAAATTGAAGATTATTTTGTTTGAAATGAGTACTTTAACTTAAAGAAAATAAATTTAAGTAAATCATATTTCTACAAATATAATGTAAGTATTTGGATTTGATTAATACAAGACTAAAAACTATTTTAATAAATAGTTAAGAGAATTTTACTTTTTGAAGCGTAATTTGGTTTTGTGAAGAAGAAATTATTCTTTTTTTACTATAATAATAGATCCTTTAACCCCTTTAGCTAGGTTCCAGGTGTTTCCTGCAATGAAATTTTCATCGTCGTCTAAAATTCTAAATTCGGCTGTGTTGGGCCCCGATGTACCTGTGTTTATAGCCTGAAATTCAATTTTATTTAAACCAGGTTGTAATTCTACAGTAATTCCACTAAATCCATTAGTAAGTAGGACGTTGGATTTTATAATATCATCATTAAAATAAACCATTACACGGTCGCCATCAAAAGCTTGATGATCTCTGTAAATAATATTAACTGTTCCAGATTTAGTTTCAAAATCACCAAAGTATTGATCTACTAAACTTCCCACTGCATTTGGATTTGCAGCTTCAGAATCTTGCATTTTTAATTGTTTATTTAAATTGTCTTTATATAATTCAGCTGGATTTGCGAATTTTTTCTTATTAAACATAGAGAACTCCTCTTCTACATTTAAATCTGGGCGTTTAAATACAGTTAATCCGTTTACTTTGTTAGAAGCATCTAACTCATCTGCCGTTGGCGATTCTAATGGTTTTATATTTAAACTTTTAGTTTCGGTAGCTTCACCCGATTCACTTTCAATTGCCGGTATACTTAATGATAACTGCGGTTTATCATCTATTTGAGACCAAACAGATGTTGTGATGCATAAAAAAGCAAATGGTATTAAAACGTGTTTCATTAGGGTGAATTAATCTATTCAAAAATAATTTTTTAATTCTAAACCTAACAACAATCATTCCTAAAAAGTGTTAATATTTAATGTTAATTAAAACCTAATACATAAAAAACATAAAAGTCTGAATACAAATTCAGACTTTTAATGTGTTTTTTAAGATATTTTACAAGTAGGAGACCTGTTATATTTTATGTTCTATTTTTAGTAAAAATGCATATTGTAGAGCTCTTTGTTTATAACGTTCAAATCTTCCTGAAGCTCCTCCATGACCAACCTTCATATTGCAGTCCAGTATTAGTAGATTATCATCTGTTTTCAGTGCTCTTAATTTTGCAACCCATTTAGCAGGTTCCCAATATTGTACTTGACTATCCCAATATCCTGTAGTGACAAGCATATTAGGGTAAGCTTTTGCTTCAACATTATCGTAAGGCGAATACGATTTCATATACTCATAATAGGTTTTATTTTTTGGATTTCCCCACTCATCAAATTCAAATGTTGTTAAGGGAATACTCTCATCTAGCATAGTGGATACTATATCTACAAAAGGAACGGCAGCAATTACACCGTTCCATAATTCTGGTTTCATATTAACAATAGCGCCCATTAATAGACCTCCAGCACTTCCTCCATAAGCATATAAATGGTTAGCACTTGTAAAGCCTTCTGCTATTAAAAATTCTCCACAATCAATAAAATCTGTAAATGTATTTTTCTTTTTTAGTAATTTTCCATTCTCATACCAATCGCGTCCTAATTCTTGTCCGCCACGAATATGAGCAATAGCATATACAAATCCACGTTCTAATAAACTTAAGTTACTGGAACTAAAATACGGATCGGAATTAGCACCATAAGAACCGTACGCATACAAAAGTAAGGGATTAGAACCATTTTTAGCAATCCCCTTTTTATAGACTATAGAAATAGGTATTTGTGTACCATCTGTAGCTGTAGCATAAAGTCGTTCTGAAATATAGTGATCTGGAGAAAAATTAGGATCTAATACGTCTTCTTGTTTTAATAAGACTTGCTCCTTAGTGTCCATATTATAATCGAAAGTACTATTAGGAGTCGTTAAAGAGGTATACCCATATCGTAATATATTGGTATCAAACTCTAAATTAGATGTGGTATAGGCTAAATATGTTGGGTCGTTAAAGGAAATATAGTGCTCGCCTCCACTCCACTTCATCACTCTAATAGTTGGCAAACCTGCTTTTCGTTCGCTAACAACTAAATGATTTTTAAATAAATCGAAATCTTCAATAAGCACATCGTCTCGATGTGGAATGACATCTACCCAATTCGATTTTTCTGTGGCATGGATTGGCGTTTCAACTAATTTAAAGTTTTTAGCGCCATCGTTATTGGTTCTGATATAAAAATGATTAGCATAATGATCGACATAATACTCTAAGTTTTCTGTTCTTGGTTGCACTACCTTCCACGTATCATTTGGTGCATTGGCATCTAAAAATTGGTATTCTGTATATAAAGTATGAAAACTGCCTATAAATATGTAAGCATTAGATTTTGATTTAAAAACAAAACATCTAAAGGTGTCGTCTTTTTCTTCGTAAACCAAAACATCATCGGTTTGTGCCGTTCCTAAAACATGTTTAAATATTTTATTAGAGCGCAGAGTTTCCGGATCTTTGGTGGTGTAAAACACTGTTTTATTATCATTGGCCCAAACCGCGCTTCCTGTAGTATTATCTAATTTATCTTTTAATAGTTTACCTGTATTTAAATCTTTAAAATAAATGGTGTACTGCCGTCTAGAAATAGTATCTATCGCATAAGCCATCAATTCGTTGTTTATACTAACATCTTGACTTCCAATTCCAAAATACGCATGGTTTTTTGCTAATACTGGACCGTTTAAAATAATGTCTTCTTTAGTTTCTCCGAGTTTTTTTCTACAATAATAAGCGTAATCATTTCCAGCTTCATAGCGGGTGTAATAGGAATAACCATTATTGGTAACCGGTACTGAAGCATCATCTTTTTTAATTCTGTTTTTAATTTCCTCAAATAAAACAGTCTGTAGAGAATCTGTGTCGCTCATAACTGCTTTAAGATAGTCGTTTTCAGCGTTTAAATAACCTAATACATCTTGAGTTTGCTGGTCTGGTGTTTCTGCATTTTTTTGTTCATCAGACAATCGCATCCAAAAATAATTATCAATACGCACATCACCATGAGTAATTAAAGTATCTGGCTTAATACTTGCAACAGGTGGTTTTACAGCTAAATCTGGGGTGTTATTTTGCTGTTTTTTGCAACCTATACATAACAGTAAAATAGGTAAAATTAATTTTAGAAACGGTTTCATAGCGATCTACTTTTTAGTTATATGCTAAATATAACTATTTGTTAAACAATATAATATGATTTGTTTTTAAATATTAGTAGAGAGATTTAAAATAACAAATTTGATTAATTTATTAAGATACATTAAATATAGTGGATGAGAACTTTAGTTTCTACTTAAATAATTTTACTTGATAAGAAAACTCTGGGTAATTTAAAAGAAATGCAAAAAGAGACTTGAAATTGTAATAATATCATAAAATTGTTTTCAAAATACTACTATTGTTTTTTGTACATTTGTAGTATTACCCTAGTAAAACTGATATATATGAATAGTATTCCGAGCGTTAACTTAAACGATTTTATTTCTAACGACCCTATAAAAAAACAGCAATTTGTAGACCAAATTGGTAAAGCTTATGAAGAAATTGGTTTTGTAGCTTTAAAAGGTCATTTTCTAAACGAGCAATTAGTTTCTGATTTATATTCAGAAGTTAAAGCCTTTTTTGATTTACAAGCAGAAGTTAAAGCAAAGTACGAGATTGCGGGTATTGGCGGACAACGTGGTTACACTTCTTTTGGGAAAGAGCATGCTAAAGGAAAAAAAGAAGGCGATTTAAAAGAGTTTTGGCATTTTGGACAATATGTTGAAGAAGATGATAAATTAGCTTCGGAATATCCAAATAATGTTACAGTTACAGAATTAAAGAGGTTTAATGATGTTGGGAAAGAAGCTTATAAAATGTTAGAAAAAACAGCACAATATGTGTTACGAGCTTTAGCATTATATTTAAATTTAGACGAAACTTATTTTGATGCGTATATAAAGAATGGTAATTCTATTTTACGTCCTATACACTACCCACCTATTAAAACAGAACCTAAAGAAGCGGTTAGAGCAGCTGCGCATGGAGATATTAATTTAATTACCTTGTTAATGGGGGCGCAAGGTCGTGGTCTTCAAGTACAAAATAATGATGGAGAATGGATTGATGCTATTGCAGAAGCAGACGAATTAATGATTAATGTTGGAGATATGTTATCTAGACATACAAATAACAAATTAAAGTCTACTATACATCGTGTAATTAATCCACCTAAAGAATTATGGGGAACATCTAGATATTCTATTCCGTTTTTTATGCACCCTGTAAGCGATATGAAACTTGATGTTTTAGATAACTGTATTGATGCAGCTCATCCTAAACAATTTGAAGACATTACTGCAGGCGAATTTTTACATGAACGTTTAGTAGAATTAGGTTTAATTAAAGATTAATAATATATATTGTCCTTGCTATGGATTTAAAAGATCAACTTAAAAACCTGTTTCCAGATCACGAAGAAACACCACAGGAACCTTCTAATCACGTCGATTCAAATTTATGGATTCAAGACGACCCCATTATTTGTAAATACGAAAAACGAAAAGGAAAGCCTATTACTATTTTAGAAGGGTATACAGGTGCCACAGAAGATTTTAAAATGCTTGCAAAAGATTTAAAAAAAGAGCTTAGCGTTGGAGGAAGTTTTAAAGACGATAAAATAATTATTCAGGGCGATTATCGAGATAAAATAATGTCTATTTTAAAAGAAAAAGGGTTTAATGTTAAACGTGTAGGAGGATAATATATGGAATCTAAAACCTTACACATTACTAATGGAGGTGCCCTTACTAATTATCTTCTAGAGCTCGAATTTAAAGGCGATATTTTAACATGGCATGAAATGCTATGTGAAGGACCAACCATAGAAAACATAAATTCTAATAAATTTATTGAAGTTAGACAGCAATTTTTACAAGAATTTTATGACATAGAAGCAGACATTCTTAAAGTAAAACAAGATCTAGATATGCTAGATCATAGTGAGCGGTATAATGAAATTATTTTATGGTTTGAATACGATTTATTTTGCCATATAAATCTTATTGCTGTAATTAGTTTATTGCTTCAAAAAAAAATAAAACTACCCGTGTTTTTAGTGTCTAGTGGCCGTATACATGGTGTTAAAGAATTAAAGGGCTTATCTGAATTGAGTTCGTCCCAACTTACAGACCATTATGAAGCTCGTGTAAAATTAACTGAAGAAGATAAAGATTTAGCACGTACTTTATGGCAACTTTACAATGGTAAAGATCATAATTTACTTAAACCCTTTATTGTAAAACACTCTTCTTTTGATTATTTAAGTAATTGTTTAAAAGCACACCTACAGCGTTTTCCCAATTCTGAAAACGGATTAAGTGAACTTGAGCTTAATGTGCTTAAATTAGTAAATTGCAGAGACATACATTCTAGAAATCACTTATTAGGTTATGCCTTAAATTATCAAGGATTTTACGGGTATGGTGATTTACAATTTGAACGTTTAATAGATAGATTGTCAATCTTTTTTATTGAATCTAAAGACAGTTTAAAGTTAAATGAGTCTGGAATAAACGCATTAAATAGCACACAAAACTTTGAAAATCAATTATCTGATAAGATGGTGTATGGCGGTGTAAATAAAAAAGATTTTAATTTCGATATAAAATTAAATAAACTTATAAAATCGAATGATTATGCCAATTAAAGAATCTGAATTAATTTTAAATCCAGATGGTAGTATTTATCATTTAAATTTAAAACCAGAACATATAGCCAACACAATTATATTAGTTGGAGATCAAGATCGAGTAAGTAAAATTACTAAACACTTTGATACTATAGAGTTTTCAATACAAAAACGAGAGTTTAAAACTGAAACAGGCTTTTATAAAGGTAAGCGTATTAGTATTGTTTCTACAGGTATTGGTTGTGATAATATAGATATTGTTTTAAATGAATTAGATGCTTTAGTTAATATTGATTTTAAAACAAGAACACTTAAAACACATTTAACAACACTAAATATTATTAGAGTAGGAACTTCAGGTTCTTTACAAAAAGAAATTCCTGTAGATTCTTTTGCGATTAGTGCGTATGGTTTAGATTTTTCTGGGATGCTTCATTTTTACGATATTGAAAAAATTAGACATACGTCTTTTGAAGAGGCTTTTGTTAAGTTTACAAAATGGAACATTAATAAATCTCAGCCTATTTTGGTGTCCAATAGCAAAACTTTAGAAACTTTATTTTCATCTGAAAAAACCAAATCTGGAGTTACAGCTACTGCTAGCGGTTTTTATGGACCTCAAGGTCGTGTTTTAAGATTAAAAACAGAGGATCCGATACTTAATGATCGTTTACATGATTTTAGTTTTGAAGGACTTAAAATTTCAAATTTCGAAATGGAAACGGCAGCAATCTATGGTTTATCTGCCCTACTTGGCCATAATGCCCTATCTTTAAATGCAATTATCGCAAATCGCGCAACAGGACAATTTAGTAAAAACCCAGGTGCATTAATAGAACGTTTAATAAGTTATACTTTAGATAGAATTTTAGATTTAGGTAATTAATCTAAATTTAATTGATAAGATTAAATCGATTACATAAAAACTAACGTAATTAATTTGCCACGTTAAAAGTAATTCTTAATTTTATCTTAAATTAACCTATTTATATTATGCTCTTAACTATAACGATGATTTTAACATTACTCATTATAATTAATATTTTACTATTAATTTTTAGTTGTAATAAATCAAGTCAAGAAAAGGTTCAAAAATCAGAATCTATTACAAAGTTAAATTCTCAAGGACAAACTACCACTGAATCTCAGCCTGTGTATTATGCAGCAACAGGGAGTTAGTCTTACTAAAGTGATTATTTCCAAACCAATACCCTCTGTTTGCACTCAGAGGTGATGGATGTCCTGATGTAAGGGCGTTGTGCTTAGTTGTATCAATTAATTTTATTTTCTTTTTAGCATACCCGCCCCATAATAAAAAAATAACGTTCTGTTTTTTAGAACTTATTAATGAAATTATCTGATCTGTAAATATTTCCCAACCTTTGTTTTGGTGGCTACCAGCTTCATGTTCACGTACAGTAAGCGTTGCATTTAAAAGTAATATACCTTGTGTTGCCCAGCGATCAAGATTTCCGCTAGCAGGATAAGGTGTGCCTAAATCTGTTTCAATTTCTTTGAAAATATTTTTTAAAGAAGGCGGATGTGGTATGCCATCTGCTACAGAAAAACATAACCCATTGGCTTGTCCCGGTCCGTGATACGGGTCCTGCCCTAATATAACTACTTTTACATCTTTAAAGGCACACGTATTGAATGCGTTAAAAATTTCAGATTTTGGTGGGTAGCACGTATGTAAAGCATATTCATCTTCAACAAAATTCCACAAGGTTTTAAAATAGGGTTTTTCAAATTCAGTTTCTAATAAATCAACCCAATCTGAATTTATATTTTTTTCCATTATTTATATTCTTAAACTTCAAAAGTAAAAATAGTATTACCTTTCCGTATATAAAAAATAAAAAATGTCTTTTATGAAAGCCATTAAATTCCCTACAGCTTTAACTGTTTTATTACTTATAGCGGCAGTTGTTGCTTTGCTAACTTATATTATTCCTGCTGGAAAATACGACAGATTAACTTATAATAAAGAGGCTAATACGTTTACTGAAGTTAAAAAGTCTGAAACAATAGAATTACCTGCAAATCAGGAAACACTTAATCATTTTGACATCAAAATACCAATAGAAAAGTTTACAAATGGAGACATTTGGAAACCAATAAGTATACCAAACACTTATCATACATTAGATGCGCAACCCCAAGGTGTATTGGCCTTTATTCAGTCGCCTATAAAAGGGATTATGGAAGCTATAGATGTTATACTTTTTGTGTTAATTATTGGTGGTTTTATTGGAATTATGAATTTTAGTGGTGCATTTGAAGCAGGAATATCTTCCTTAGCCCAAACTTTAAAAGGTAGAGAGTACATATTAATTATAGTAATTACAATATTAATAGCAATTGGAGGGACAACTTTTGGTTTAGCTGAAGAGACGATAGCCTTCTACCCTATTTTAATTCCTGTATTTTTAGCTGCTAAATACGATGCTATGGTAGCTTTAGCATCCATTTATATTGGTTCTTGTATTGGTACGTTAGCTTCTACTGTAAATCCGTTTTGTACAATCATTGCTTCGGATGCTGCAGGTATAAATTGGACAACAGGTTTAACAACACGTTTAATAGTATTAGCTTTAGGATTGGTAATTTGTTTAGCATACATTATTAGATATGCACAAAAGGTTAAAAAAGACCCTTCTAAATCTATAATTTTCGATCAGAAAACAGAGATTGAGCGTATGTTTCCGATGAAACATTTAAATCCAGAACAACCATTAACTCTAAAATTTAAGGTTATATTAATTTTATTTTTAATGTGTTTTATCGTTATGATTTATGGTGTATCTCAATTAGATTGGTGGTTTTTAGAAATGACTACGGTGTTTTTAGTTGGAGCAATTGTAATAGGAATTATAGCACAAATTAAAGAATCTGTTTTTGTAGATACTTTTATAAAAGGCGCTAACGATTTATTAGGTGTTGCTTTTATTATAGGGATTGCACGTGGAGTAACCGTTTTAATGGAAGACGGACTAATTAGTGATTCGTTATTATTTTACGCGAGTTCACTTACCGAAGGTATGAACAAAGGGTTATTTATTAATGCAATGCTTTATATTTATAGTGCACTTTCGTTTTTTATACCCTCATCTTCAGGCATGGCAGTTCTTACCATGCCAATTATGGCGCCTTTAGCAGATGGCGTTGGTATTGGTCGGGATTTGGTTGTAAATGCATATCAATTTGGAATGGGGCTTTTTGCATTTATAAATCCAACAGGCTTAATTTTGGCATCTCTAGCTATTGTAAAAATTGGTTTTAATAAATGGTTACGTTTTGTAATGCCTTTATTTGCGATACTGTTACTTTTCATCATGATTGTATTAACAATTTCAGTTTATATTTAACGACATTAACTTATTTATTTCCGTAAATTTGCTTCTTTTTAAAAGTTTTAAAATTTAGGATGATAAACATTCACCAGAAGACCTTACAAGATTTAGAGTTTCAAACTGTTTTAGAACAAGTTAGTGAGTACTGTATCACTGCTTTGGGACATCAATCAGCATTAGAAATATTACCATTAAAGCATAAAGAGGACGTGTTGCATGAACTTCAGTTAACACATGAGTACGTATCGTCTTTTTATAATGATAACCGAATTCCTAATCATGGTTTCGATGATATTTCTAAAGAATTAAAACTTCTTAAAATTGAAAACACGTTTTTAGAAGTTCATAGCCTAAAAAAAATTGTAACAATTTCTCAAACGACTAACGAAATTATAGTATTCCTAAAGAAATTTGAAGACTACTACCCTAACTTATATGCGAGTGCGTCACATATAGAAATTACTAAAGTGATTATTGAAAAGATAAATGCTATAGTAGATCGTTTTGGTGAAATAAAAAATAATGCATCACCTTTACTTTACGAGTTAAGGCAGTCTATGAGTAAATTAAAGGGACAGATAAATGCTAGTTTTACTTCGGCTTTAAACATGTATCAAAGTTTTGAATATTTAGATGATATTCGAGAATCCGTAATAGAAAACAAACGTGTTTTGGCAGTAAAAGCCATGTACAGACGTAAGGTTAAGGGCTCCATAATGGGAAGTAGTAAAACTGGAAGTATAGTGTTTATTGAGCCCGAAGCGACTTTAAAATATACACGAGAATTACATAATTTACAGTACGAAGAGAAAGAAGAGATTGTAAAAATTCTTAAAGATTTAACCAATTTTATACGTCCGTTTTTAGGATTACTTCATGATTATCAAGCCTTTTTAATTAAGATAGATCTTATTGCTGCAAAATCACATTATGCAAAATCTATTAATGCAATTTTACCTGAAATTACAGAAGAACGTAGCATGTTTCTTCGCGATGCTTATCACCCATTATTATATTTAACAAATTCTAAACAAGGAAAAACCACCTATCCGCAAACCATAACATTAAACGAAGACAACAGAATTATTGTAATTTCAGGTCCTAATGCAGGAGGAAAAAGTATTACTTTAAAAACAGTTGGACTTTTACAAGTTATGTTGCAAAGTGGTATGCTTATTCCGGTTCATGAACGTAGTAAAACGTATATTTTTGATCGTGTGTTAAGTGATATTGGAGATAATCAATCTATAGAAAATCACTTAAGTACATACAGTTACAGGTTAAAACAAATGAACTATTTTTTAAAAAAGTGTAATAGTAAAACACTGTTTTTAATAGATGAATTTGGTACAGGATCAGACCCTGAACTAGGAGGTGCACTTGCAGAGACATTTTTAGAAGAATTTTATGAACGTGAAGCTTACGGAATTATAACCACCCACTACTCTAACCTAAAAATTTTAGCAAACGAATTGCCGCATATGCAAAACGCAAACATGCAATTCAACAATAAAACCTTAGAACCTATTTTTAAATTGGTTTTAGGACAAGCAGGTAGCTCTTTTACGTTTGAAGTTGCTCAAAAAAATGGCATTCCCTATAGTTTAATTAATAAAGCGAAAAAGAAGATAGAACGCAGTAAAGTGAGATTTGATGCAACTATTGCAAAACTTCAAAAAGAGCGAACCAAATTAGAGAAAACAGAACGTTCGTTAAAAGTAAACGAACAAAAAAAATTGTCTGAAGCAGAAAAATTAGAAGAAATAAATACCAAAATACAGAAAAAACTAGAAAGCTATCAAGAGTTATACGATAGTAACCAACGTTTAATTTATCTGGGACAAAAACTTAATGATATTTCTGAAAAATACTTTGAAAACAAGCGTAAAAAAGACCTGTTTGAAGAGGTGTTTAAGGTCGTACAAATTGAAAACTCTAAACGTAAACGCATCTCTGCTAAACAGAAAAAAATTCAAAAAGCTAAAGAACAAAAAGTAGTTAAAGAGGCTGAAAAAAAAGTAGAAGTTATACGCCAAAAAAAGAAAATAGCAAAACAAAAAGCTATAGAAGCTCCTAAACCTAAAGTTACTTTAAAATTAGGAGATCGCGTGCGTATGATTGATGGTAAAGCCATTGGTACAATTGATACTATAGAAAAAAACAAAGCCATCGTAAATTATGGTATCTTTACTACTAATGTGGATTTGAATCAATTAGAACTCGTAGAAGCTAAAAAATAAACTTAAGTTATTTTAATTTTTGCTATAAATATTATAACTTAAATGAAATATAATGCATTATGAAATATCTCTATTATAACCTACTAATAATAACTTGTATTTCTGTTAATGTATACGCGCAAGACATTAATTACGATACAGATGAAGTTTATAATAATTATACAAATGAAATCTCTTTTGAAGTTCCACAAATATTAAACGCAGTTTATCAACTGTCTTACGAACGCTATATTTGGAAAAATTTCACTGCAAATTTAGGTATAGGATATAAAGGAAAAGAAGGGTTAGTAAAATTATCTGGCTTAGATGGAGAACATATTAAAACCGATGAAATATTTTATACAGGATATCAAATTATTCCTGAAATACGTTACTATTTAAAAAGTACAGCACGAAAACCTTTAATAGGGTTTTACTTTGGAGCCTATTTTAAGTATTCTAACTACAATAGTGATTTTGATGGCGATTATATAAATCAATACGAAGAACATCTTAGCTTTGAATTTGATATGAGCACAAGTGTATCTTCTGTGGGATTAATGTTTGGTTATAAATTACCAATATCTAAACATTTTAATATTGATTTTATGATTGCAGGTCCAGGTGCCGGACATTATAATTTTAAATTTAAAAATTCAAAAGATTTACCTGATGAGTTTTATGATGATTTAAATGAAGCATTAGAAGATTACACGATATTAGATTTAATTAATTCAGATTTTAAATTTTCAAAAGTCAATAGAAGTTCTAAATTTTCGGCCTTTTCTTTTAGGTACGGAATTGCTATTGGATATATGTTTTAATATTAAAATTTATGAAAGGTCTTAATAAACAAGAGAAATTAGTGCTTTTTGATGGTGTATGTAATTTATGCGACTCATCTGTTCAATTTATCATTAAACACGATAAAAAAAACATTTTTAAGTTTACTACGTTACAAGGCGAATCTGCCAAAACTTTAATAACGGCTTTTAAAATAGATACTTCAAAAACAGATTCAATATTATTATACACACCAAAACATCGTTTATATTCTAAATCTACAGCAGCATTAAAGATTGCTTCACAATTAAATTTCCCCATTAATTTGTTAAGTATATTCTTAATTATACCTAAATTTATTAGAGATTATGTTTATGATTTTATAGCAAAAAACAGATACAAATGGTATGGTAAAAAAGAAGCGTGTATGATTCCTACAAAAGCATTAAAAGTTAAATTCCTTGAATAAATACCAACTATTACAAGTTTTTCTTTTAAATAAACATTATACCTTATACATTTGGATTCTATTAATCAATTAATTTACTCAATATTCTTATGAAAAAATCAAATTATTCACTTTTATTGCTAGTCGTTACTTTTGTTTTAAGTAGTTGTTCTAGTGTTAAAGTACTAGATTCTTGGAAAGCAGACAACGCTCCTTCTTTAAAAGAGAAGAACATTTTAGTAATTGCTAGAACAGATAATAAACAAGCTCGTATAGCTTTTGAACAAGCTATTGCTAACCAATTACGTGACAGTGATTTTAAAGCAACAGAGAGCTTTAAAGAGTTACCAAATATCGATCCTGATAAAAAGTTAGATGAAGCACAAACTAAAACCTTAGTAGAAACAATTAAAAGAGAAGGATACCATGGTGTAGTGTTGAGTGTAGTTAAAGATTATTCTGAAGCTACTAGAACGTCTACAGATGGTGGATATTATGCAGGGGCGTCTTATGGTGCATTTTACCCAGGTTACTACGGTGGTTTTTATGGGTACTATAGTCACCCAATGACTTATGTAAGTACAGGAAGTTATATGCCAATGACAACAACAACAACTACGGTTAAAACATTTGTAATAGAAACTGTAGCTTATAATTTAGATGAAGAAGATGGTAAACAACTTGTTAGTGTTGTAACTTCTAGTTTAGAAAACCCTTCTAATCTTACTGATAATGCAGAAGAGTATGCTAAAAAAATCAAGAAAGCTTTAAAAAACTAAAAGTTTTACTCTATTATAAAAAAGCCTCATAATATTTATGAGGTTTTTTTTATGGGGTTTATTTAATTGGCTTTAAGCAAATCGTTTAAAACATTTTTAAATACAGCAATGGGTTGTGCTCCTGTTACAGCACTTGTTCTGTTAAATACTATAGTAGGAACAGAATTTACTCCCATACTTTGCCAGTAAACTTCTTTACTCTTCACTTCTTTTCTCATGCTTTCGTTATCTAATAAAAGCATGCCTTCTTCAGCATTTAATCCGACATCTAATAAAGCTTGTTTTAAAATATCTCTGTCCGATACATCTTTTCTTTCACTAAAATAAGACGCAGTAAGTCTCATCTTTAATGCTGTTTGTTTATTAAAAGATTTAGCGTATTCTAATAGAATATGGGCTTCAAATGTGTTAACTATACGCATATCTTCAAAATAATCAAAAGTAAAATCTAGTTCTTCTCCAGCATCAGCCATACGTTGTTGTGATTCTTTTTGCTGCTCTAAACTCGAACCATATTTTTCTTCTATATGATCTTGAATAAGCTGACCTTCTTTGGGCATGTTAGGATTTAATTCGAAAGGTTGCCATTCTATAGTTACCTGATCTTCTATACCTAATTCAGAAATGGCTTTTTCTAAACGTTTAAAGCCAATGGTACACCACGGGCAAACCACGTCTGAAACAATATCTATCTTTAATTTTTCTTTCATCATAATTAATGCTTTTTGTTACCATTTTTGTAATTCTCATTTACCAATATTTTAAAATAATATTGAAAATTTTAATCCTATTAAAAATATGTAAATTAGTATATTCTAAATTGATACATACTTCTATTTTTTGAGGATATGATTTTAAATTACAAACAACTGTATTTATAATACAAATCTAAACATTCGTTTAGTTATAGTGAAGTATTTAACGTTTTATTAGGTGAAATTGTATGTGCATTTTTTTGAAATTACATAAAGTATAATATTAAAAGCCTCTATTTAAAATATTTAAATAGAGGCTTTTATGAATGTAATGATAAAAATTAAATATAAGTTAAAGCTAATGTTTAATTTGTTTTATAATTGTCGTCCCAATCTTTAACTTTAGGATCATGTAGTCGCCCTTCTGAATTAGCAACGAGCATTGAAACTGCTGCATCGCCAGTAATATTTACTGTGGTTCTACACATATCAAGAGGTCTATCTACAGCAAATATTAAAGCTAAACCGGCTTCAGGTATTCCTGCTTGTGCTAAAACAATTACGAGCATAACCATACCAGCTCCTGGTACAGCAGCACTACCAATAGATGACAACGTAGCTGTTGCTATAATCCCTAATTGCGCTCCTAAACTTAATTCAATACCAAATGCCTGTGCTATAAAAACTGCAGCTATAGCCTGATATAAACTTGTACCGTCCATGTTAATTGTTGCTCCTATGGGTAAAACAAAACTAGCAACTTCTTCGTCTACACCCAAGTGTTCTTCAACACGTTCCATAGTTAAGGGTAACGTAGCAGCACTACTGCTTGTTGAAAATGCTAATAATTGAGCTGGAGAAATTCCGTTAAAAAAGAATTTAGGCGTTTTTTTAGTAAATAGATAAACAATTAAAGAGTACACAATCATCATAATTGCTAATCCTAAAACCACACTAAATGCATACCAACCTAAGGCTTTAAAAAGATCTGCACTTGGAGCTTCTACCACTAATGCTGCGAGTAATGCAAATACACCATAAGGTGCAGCAAGCATTATAATATCAATAAGTTTTAAAATCACTTCATTAAAACCATCAAAAAAATCTTTTACCGGTTTTGCTTGTTCTTCTGGTATTAAGATTAATCCAATACCAAAGAATATTGCAAAGAAAATAACTTGAAGCATGTTTCCGTTGTCTGAAGCAGCTTGAAAAATATTACTAGGTACAATATCTTCTAGAGCTTGTAAAGGACCGGCTTGTTTCTGTTTTTCTGCTTGTGCAATTCTTGAGTCTGCATCGCTTTTATAATTTTCAACAAGTTGGGCTCTTGTCTCTTCTGATATTGAATGTCCAGGTTTAATAATATTTACCAAAGCAAGACCAATACATACAGCAATTACCGTAGTTATTAAATAGGTACCTATTGTTTTTCCTCCCATTTTAGAGAGCTTAGAAATATCTTTTAAATCGGAAACTCCTTTTATTAATGAAGCCAGTATTAATGGGACAGCTATTAATTTTAATGCATTTATAAATATATTTCCAAAGGGCTTAATCCATTTTGCGATAAAAGTTGCTCCCCATTCAAATTGATTCATTAATAAGGCAAATACCACCCCTAAAACCATTCCTAATAATATTTGCCAATGCAATGCAAGTTTCTTCATAGTGTAATTTTCGTACGTTTTTTTAAAATAATTGGTTAAGTTAGATGTTTGCTAAAAATAATAAAAGGTTTTGTATTAGAATTTAACCGATGATACTATCGATTTATGAATTCGAATAAAAAACCTTTTAAAATTTATGTTTTTAATTTATTGATAGACTTTATCTAATAATAAATAATCGGCTATTACTAATGCAGCCATTGCTTCTACAATAGGTACGGCTCGTGGTACAACACAAGGATCGTGTCTGCCTTTCCCATCCATTTTAACACTATTACCAGCTTTGTCTATTGTGTCTTGTGTTTGCATTATAGTTGCAACGGGTTTAAAGGCTACTCTAAAATAGATATCCATCCCATTACTTATACCGCCTTGTATACCGCCAGAAAGATTTGTTTTTGTTGTGCCATCAGTGTTATATAAATCATTATGTTCACTTCCTTTCATTTTTGCACCACAAAATCCGCTACCGTATTCAAACCCCTTTACAGCATTAATAGATAACATGGCCTTACCTAATTCTGCATGTAACTTATCAAATACAGGCTCTCCTAAACCTAAAGGAACATTTTTAATGACGCACGTTACGGTACCACCAATGGTGTCTCCTGCTTTTCTAATTTCTTTTATTTTAGAAATCATTTTATCTGCAGTTTCTGTATCCGGACAACGCACAATATTACTTTCAATAGCACTAAAGTCTATATCTTGATAAGGTTTTTCCATAAATATATCGCCAACAGACGAAGTAAAAGCATGAAATTCTATACCTTTTAAAACCTGTTTTGCAATAGCTCCAGCCACAACGCGACAGGCTGTTTCTCTTGCAGAACTACGGCCTCCGCCTCTATAATCGCGAATACCATATTTTTTTTCGTAAACGTAATCTGCATGCGACGGACGAAATGAATCTTTTATATGCGAGTAATCGTGAGATTTCTGATTTGAATTTTCTATAATAAACCCAATAGAAGTTCCTGTAGTTTTACCTTCAAAAATACCTGATAAAAATTTAACTTCATCGGGTTCTTTACGTTGTGTAACAATAGCCGATTGCCCAGGTTTTCTGCGGTTCATTTCGGTTTGTATGGCATCTAAATCTAAAGTAATCCCCGAAGGGCATCCATCTATAACACCTCCTAGAGCCATACCATGAGACTCTCCAAAAGTGGTTAGTTTAAATAATTTTCCAAAGGAATTTCCTGCCATAACTAATACTATTTTTTTGCTAATTTAAATGTATTATTACGAAAAATAAAATAGAAAGTGATGAATAGTTAAATAAAATGAAATTAGTGTAGTAACAATAACTTTACAAAAAACTATTTATTAATTAATTAGGAGTTTAAGATTAAGTAACATGTGTTTAGGATTTTTGTATAAATAATCTATAAATCCCCTATTTTATTGAAAATTAAAAGAAAAATTGAAGTCGCAGTTGTTTCTGATGTTCATTTAGGAACTTTTGGTTGTCATGCCAAAGAACTTTATGCTTATTTGAATAGTATAGATCCTAAAAAACTTATTCTTAATGGTGATATTATTGATGTTTGGCAATTTAGCAAACGTTATTTTCCTAAATCACATATGCAAGTTATAAAAAAGATAATGGATATGGCCTCTGATGGTGTTGAAGTGATTTACATAACGGGTAATCATGATGAGATGCTTAGACGATTTAGCGATTCTAGTATAGGTAATTTCTCGATAGTAGATAAATATATTACTGAATTAAATGGAAAAAGTGCTTGGTTTTTTCATGGTGATATTTTTGATGTGTCTATTCAGAATGCAAAATGGTTAGCTAAACTTGGCGGTTATGGTTACGATTTTTTAATTCTTATTAATCAAGTTGTAAATTGGGGATTAGATAAGATGGGACGAGAAAAATACTCCATATCAAAACGCATAAAAAATGGTGTAAAAGGCGCTGTTAAATATATAAATGATTTTGAAACCGTTGCTACAGATTTGGCTATAGAACAAGGATACGACTATGTGATTTGCGGACATATACATCAGCCAAAAATGTTAATTAAAGAAAATAAATACGGCAAGACAATGTATTTAAATTCAGGGGATTGGGTTGAGAATTTTACAGCGCTTGAATATCAATTTAAACGTTGGAAAATTTACAATTACAATCATGATAAACTATCCCCCTTTTTTGTTGATGAAGACATAAAAGATATGGAGATGAAAGATTTAATTGCTGCAATAACAATTGTAGATAAAAATAAAAAGAAAGACAAAAAAGATAAGAAAAATAAAAAGAATTCTCTAGAGTAACGCTTGTCTTAATATAGTTACTGGATGCAAAGCTTCCTTATGTGTACCATCTTTAATTTGGTGTCTACAGCTGGTGCCATTTGCAGCAATAATTACATCTGGCTTTGCTTTTCTTACCGCTGGAAATAAGGTTTGTTCTCCAACAGCCATACTTACTTTATAATGTTCTTTTTCATAACCAAAACTTCCGGCCATACCGCAACAACCACTAGGTATTATTGTAGCTGTATATCCTTTAGGAAGGTTTAATAATTTAAAGGTTGATAATTGATTACTCATAGCCTTTTGGTGACAATGTGAGTGAATTTTTATAGTTTGATGAAGTGTATGAAATTGATTTGAACTTATATGTCCTTTTTTAAGTTCTGAATGCAAGAAATCTTCAATTAAATAAGTGTGTTTTGCAATTTGTTTTGCTGCCTCTTTATCTTCCGCAAGCATTATATATTCATCTTTAAAAGTAAATATAGCAGAAGGCTCTACACCAATTAAAGGCGTATTTTCTGTGATTAAATTTTTAAATATGTTTACGTTTTTAGTCGCACAATCTTTAGCCTGATCAAGAAACCCTTTAGATATAAATGCACGTCCAGATTCTTCATGTTTTACAAATTTAAGTTCGTAGTTTAAGCCTTGTAATAAAGCAATTGCATCTAAACCAATTTTTGTGTCTAACAAATTTGTAAATTCATCTACAAAGAAATAAAGTGTTTTTATTTTATTTCTAATAACTTTATTTTCAATTGTTTTAATGTGTTTATTTAAACTCTTACAGGAGACTAATGGCATGCTTCGTTCTGCAGCTATACCAAAGGCATTTTTAATAATACTTGAAGTAAATTTTGTTTTAAAAAAGAAATTACTCAAGCCTGAAACATGAGTTGTTAACTCATTAGCTTTATTATTATAAGCAAATACTTTAGCGCGTAAACTAAATCCGTTTTCTTTTTGATATTGATATAAAAACTCAGACTTCATGGTTGAAATATCCACCGTACTTGGACACTCGTTTAAACACGCTTTACAGCTTAAACACAAGTCTAAAACAGATTTTAATTCTTTATGATTAAACGGGTTTTTACCCGCTTCGGTATTCGTTAAGAATTCACGCAAAGCATTTGCTCTGGCTCTGGTAGTATCTTTTTCGTTTTTTGTAGCACGATAACTAGGACACATAGTTCCGCCTAACTCTGAAGGTTTTCTACAATCTCCACTCCCATTACATTTTTCAGCTTGTCTAAGTATACCTTGAGAGGCCGAAAAATCCATTAAAGTTTTAATTTCAGGTTCCTTTCTATCTGCTACATAACGTAAGGCTTCGTCCATAGGAAATGCGTCTACAATCTTTCCGGCATTAAAAATAGTATTGGGGTCAAAAACTGTTTTAATTCGCTTTACTATCTTGTAATTACTCTCGCCAATCATAAGCGGAATAAATTCTGCACGCACTATACCATCTCCATGTTCACCAGACATAGAGCCTCCATATTTTTTTACTAAATGTGCCACGTCAGTTGTAATTTTTCTAAACATTATAACATCTTCACTCAACTTAAGATTAAGTACCGGTCGTAAATGTAATTCACCTGCTCCAGCATGTGCGTAGTAAATGGCTTTTTGGTTGTAGGCTTTCATTAATGCAGTAAACTCATTAATATAATTAGCAAAATCTGGTAAAGCAACAGCAGTATCTTCTATACAAGCGGCGGATTTTTTATCGCCTATTATGTTTCCTAATAAACCCAAACCTGCTTTTCTTAACTCAATAGCTTTATCTATGTCGTCATCCATTAAAATTACATTAGCATAACTAAGTCCTTCCTGATCAAGAGCACTAACTAAAGCTTTTGCTTGTAATAAGACATCGGCTTTATCGTTACTCTTTAATTCACACATTAAAATAGCTTCTGGATCGCCAACAACAAACTGTCTATTTTCTTGTTGTTTTAGGTTGTTTTTAGTGCAATCTAAAATTATTTTATCCATCATTTCGCACAAATATAATTTATGCTGCATACATGTTGTAGTTGCTGTGAGTGCATCTTCTATACTATTAAAATGAGCCGCAACCATTACACGTTCTGTAGGAGGTAAAACATCTAAATGTAAAGTAATCTCTGTGGTAAAGGCCAATGTACCTTCACTACCCGATAATAAATTACACATATTAAATGGCTTTGAAGATTCGTTAAAAACTTCAGAATCTATTAATTTATCTAATGCATATCCAGTATTTCTGCGGTGAATTTCTGGCTTTGGAAATTCTTTATGTATTTGAGCTCTTACCGTTTCAGATTGTAATTCTGTATAAATAGTTTTGTAAATAGCGCCTTCAAGGCTTTTTAAATTTATTTTCTCTTGAAATTCTTTTGGAGTTAAATCACCGAAAACAGCTTCGCTACCATCACTTAAAAGGGTTTTTAATTGTAATACTTTATCGCGGGTTACACCATATTGTATAGATGTTGTTCCAGAAGAATTATTACCTACCATACCGCCAATCATACAACGGTTAGATGTAGAAGTGTCTGGTGCAAAAAAAAGGCCGTAGGGTTTTAAATGTAAATTTAAATAATCTCTTACAACACCTGGCTGCAAGGTTACCGTTCTAGCATCTTTATTAACCGAAATAATTTTTGTAAAATGTTTAGATACATCTACAACAATACCATCACCTACACATTGTCCTGCTAAAGATGTTCCTGCAGTTCTTGGAATAAGTGTTATATGGTTGGTGTTGGCAAAAGCTATTAACGTTTTAAGATCTGCTTCATGCTTGGGGTAAGCAATCGCTAAAGGTAATCGTCTATACACCGATGCGTCTGTGGCGTATATTGATTTCATTAAATCGTCGTAAAATAATTCGCCATCTAAGTCTTGTTGTAATGGCTTTAAATTGATAGCTGTTGCAGTTGTCATAGGGGAATGAAGTAAGAAAGTCTTATTTATGCGGAATAAATGTAAATATTGTTGATACAAGAAACAACGGAATTAACTTAAAAAGGGGAATTAACTAAAAAACGCTTCAGAATAATATATATACTGAAGCGTTTTTATGAAATTTTTAAAAGATTACGATAATAATTGCAAACTTTTTTCAAGTGTTTCTTTATATAGTTTTTCGTATTGAGGCACGATTTTATGTATATCGAATATATACGATCGTTCTTTAGCATTTTGTTTAAACTGTTTTAAACGATCGCTATCACTCAATATATGTATAGCATTAGCACTCATTTCTTCAACATTGCCAACATCACTTAAAAACCCTGTTATACCATGTACATTAACTTCTGGAATCCCTCCGGTATTACTAGAAATTACCGGAACACCAGACGCCATGGCTTCTAAAGCAGCTAAACCAAAACTTTCTGTTTCAGAGGGTAATAAAAACAAATCGCTAAAACATAAAATTTTATCTATTTCATTACTTTTTCCAAAGAATACCACTTTTTCAGTAATTCCTAATTCATCACATAAATTTTCGGCAGCTTCTTTATCTGGTCCTTCTCCAATTAACATGAGTTTAGCAGGAATTTTTTCTTGAATTTTATAGAAGATTTTTATAACATCCAAAATGCGTTTTACGGGTCTTAGATTACTAATATGGGTAATGATTTTTTCGTTATCAGGAGCCATCATACCTCGCTGGCAATCGGTAAATGCATGTTTGTATTTCTCTATATCTATAAAGTTAGTTATTACGTTTATGTCTTTTTTTATATTAAATAATCTAAACGTATCTTCTTTTAAGCTTTCAGAAACAGATGTAACAGCATCTGACATATTGATGCTAAAAGATACAGCAGGTTTGTAGTACGGATGACTGCCTACTAAAGTAATATCTGTACCATGAAGTGTAGTAACTACCGGTATATAAATCCCTTCCTGTTCAAGCATTTTTTTAGCCATAAATGCGGCATATGCATGAGGGATAGCATAGTGAACATGCAAGATTTCTATTTTATGAAGTTTAACCATATCTACCATTTTACTAGATAAAGCCAACTCATAAGGCTGATAGTGAAACAAAGGATATTCGGGAACCTTTACTTCGTGAAAATGTACTTTATTACTTAATAAATCTAGCCGTACTGGCTGGTTATAAGTGATAAAATGAATTTCGTGTCCGCGTTTAGCTAACTCTAAACCCAATTCTGTGGCCACTACGCCGCTTCCTCCAAATGTAGGATAACAATTTATTCCTATGCGCATCTTAATTTATAATTGCTTCGTAAATAAGTTCTTGAATATCTGTTCTAATATTTTCACGTAATAACATGTTAATTTCTGCAGATGGATATGTTCTGTTTGCCATAAATACATAAACTAATTCTTCATCTGGATCTGCCCAAGTGTAGGTTCCTGTAAAGCCAGAATGACCAAAACTTTTCATAGAGACACAGCCACAAGTTGGTCCGCTTGTCCCTAACTGGGGTTTGTCGAAGCCTAAACCACGTCTGTTTCCTTTATTAGAATAGTAAGTTGTATTAAACATATCTATAGTTTCGGGCTTAAGATAGCGTTTATCTCCGTAAAAACCTTTTTGTAAATACATTTGCATGATTTTAGCAATATCATTTACGTTACTAAATACTCCGGCATGACCACCTACACCGTTTTGCATGGCTGCTCCCATATCGTGTACATAGCCTTGTACGACATCATGACGATAATAATTGTCATTTTCTGTAGGTACTATATCTTTCATCGGAAATTTTAAATAGGGATTATAAGTTGTTAAATTCATACCTAAAGATTCATAAAAGTGCTTTTGTACTAAATGGTCTAATGTTCTGTCGTAATAAGTTTCAATAAATTTCTTTAAAATGTAATAAGGTAAGTCACTATACCTGTATTTTAACGTTGGCAGTAGGTCTGTATCCTTAATTATTTGTTGCATAGTCTCAGGATAATCTCTTTTTAGGTATAAATTATTAAAGACTTTAATGTTGAATAATTCACTTGGTGCATTGCTATAAAAGGCATGACTAGGCATTTTAGTAGAATCTAACGTAGCAACGTAAAAAGGAATCCAAGGTTTTAAGCGTGCGTAATGGGAAAGCATTTGTTTTAAAGTTATATTCGCTTTATTTGAGCCTATATAGTCTGGAATTAATTCGGAAAGTTTAGTATCAATAGAAATTTCATTATCCTGTTCTACAATTTCCATAACTAAAGGTAATGTTGCTACAATTTTTGTAATGGAAGCTATATCAAAAATATCGTTGTCTTTAACAGGTTCAGAATCTTTATCATAAGTATGAGATCCAAAATTCTTAGAATATACAACTTTTCCTTTTCTGGCTACAAGGAGTTGTACTCCAGGTGTCATATGTTCATCTACGGCACGTTGTGCAAGTGCATCAATTTTATTGAGTTTTTTAGAGTCTATCCCTACACGTTCAGGAATTGTATACCCCAGTCTAGATATGGCTGTAGTAGCAATACCATCGCCAGCATGTAAACCGTTACCAACAGAAACAGGAAGTTGACCTTTAGCTTCTAATGCTCCAAATATAATTTGAGCTGACTTTTCTTGAGCCACTTCACTATTTTGATAGCTTACTACTACACTCTCAATATTATTTAATGTAGGTAAATCTAATACTGCATAAGGTTTAACAAAAACATCTAAAATTACAGTATGTGTTTCTGCTATACTTTCAATTAATCTAATTTCATCAGGTGTAAATTCGTAACTTTTCCAAGGGTTTGCATTAGATCGGTGCAACCCAATAATTACTGTGTTATAATTATCTAATTTCGTTTTTATAAATCCGTAACTATCAGATTGTACTTCATGTACTTTAGTGTATTTTTTTAGTTCGTTTAAAAAAGCACTACCACTATCGTCTCCTAATTTTATGTAAGCAATTGTTTTTTGGTTTAAGTCTCGAATAGGTAAGACATTATTTTCGTTTTTAACAACTGTTATTGCATTTTCAAATAGTTCTTCATTTAAAATATCATCTTTTAACCTATTTAAATCTTCAATTACATGAGTAGTGTTTACAGGTTTATAGTGGTTTAAGCCTACTTTGTATTTAGACATTAAGATTTTCTTTACAGAATATGCTAAACGTGATTCTGTAATGATTTCAGACTGGTAAGCTTCAGTAATTTTTTCGATAGCTTTTGGTACATCTTCAGAAATCAACAAGATATCATTACCTGCTAAAAAAGCAGCTAAATCAATATCACCAGGATTACTAAAATTTGCAACACCTTTCATTTCTAAAGCATCAGTAAAAATTAGGCCTTCAAAACCCATTTTTTCTTTTAATAAATTGGTAATAATCGCTTCAGATAATGACGAAGGAAAATCTGGTTTAGATTCTAGAGCGGGTACATTTAAGTGCGCCACCATTACACTTTCTAATCCATTTTTAATTAGTTGTTTGTAGGGATAAAGTTCTATTGAATCTATTCTTTTTTCTGAAAAATTTATTGTAGGTAATGCATGATGAGAATCGGTTTCTGTATCGCCATGTCCAGGAAAATGTTTTCCTGTAGCCATAACACCTGCACTTTGTAATCCTTTCATAAACGCTATGGCATGTGCGGTAACATCTTCTCGATTTTCTCCAAACGATCTATTACCTATAATAGGATTTTTAGGGTTAGTGTTAATGTCTACATCCGGACCAAAATTAAAATGAATACCTAAACGTTTACAATGTTCGCCAATATGTTTTCCTGTTTGTTCTATTAACTGTTTATTTTTTATAGCACCAAGCGTCATATTCCACGGAAATGCATATGTAGAATCTAATCGCATACCTAATCCCCACTCGGCATCCATACCTATAAGCATAGGTACTTTAGACATGCCTTGATACATGTTGTTTAACTTAGCTAATTTCACTGGACCACCTTTTGAATAGATGATACCTCCAATATGATTATCTTGTATAAGTGTTTTAATATTATTTACATCTCTGGTATTTGCAGTTGTCATGGCACGAACCATGAATAGCTGACCAATTTTTTCTGAAAGTGATAGATTATTATATACACTATCTACCCATTTTTTTTGTGCTAAAGCATCTTTAGTAAGTAATGGGTTTGTAGTATTTTGACAGAAAGAAAATTGATATGTAAATAATATAAGAGTGAGATATACAATTTTGTGCATAAAATTTTAATTTTTATAAATTATATTTTAACAGCAAATAATAAGCCAAATTAGCATAATTACTATGAAGTTTAAAAGAGTTTAAGATAGAATTATTAAGTTTAGTTAACAACAAAAAAACTTCACCCCATACATATGGAGTGAAGTTTTTAAGTAAATATATGGGTTTAAACTAGTCTACCAAATCAATATATCTGTCGTGGTAGCCTAGTAAATATAATACTCCATCTAGGCCAATACTAGAAATAGAGCTTTGTGCGCTGTCTTTTACTTTTGGTTTGGCATGAAACGCGATTCCTAATCCAGCCAGATTAAGCATAGGTAAATCGTTAGCGCCATCGCCAACTGCAATAGTCTGGCTAATATTAATGCCTTCACGTTTTGCTATATCTTTTAGGTACTCGGCTTTTTTATTACCGTCTACAATTTCACCAAGATAACCTCCAGTTAATACACCATCTTTAATTTCTAATTGGTTAGCGTATACATAATCTATACCTAATTCTTTTTGTAAATAGTGTCCGAAATAAGTGAACCCTCCAGATAAAATTGCAGTTTTAAAACCATAACTTTTTAAGGTATCTATTAATCTTCTGGCACCTTTTGTGATAGGTAAATTAACAGCAACTTCTTGAAGCACTTCTTCGCTAAGCCCTTTTAAAAGTTTCATGCGTCTTTCAAAACTCTCATTAAAATCTATTTCACCTTGCATTGCAGACTCTGTAATGGCTTTAACCTCATTACCAACACCGGCCAATTCTGCTAATTCATCAATTACTTCTGTTTGAATTAATGTTGAATCCATATCAAAACACACTAAACGTCTGTTTCGTCTGTAAATATTATCTTCCTGAAAAGCGATATCTACATTTAATTTTCGAGAAATAGCCATGAATTTTTCTGTAAATTCTGCTTTGTTTTCAATATGTCCTCTAATAGATAATTGAATTGAAGCTCTAGGATATTCTTCGTCTTTAACTAAAGATAAACGTCCTGTAAGACGTGTAATGGCATCTATATTTAAGTTTTTTTCTGAGATCACTTTAGTAACTTCAGAAATTTGTTTAGCAGATAAACGTTCTCCTAAAAGTGTGACTATATATCTGTCTTTTCCTTGAAGTGTTACCCATTTTTCATATTCGTTTAAAGTAATGGGTGTGAATTTTGCTGTAATACCAAGTTCGTAAGCTTTAAATAACAAGTCTTTTAAAACCGCGGCAGATTTTTTTTTAGACTTGATTTTAAATAAAATACCCAAAGATAAGGTGTCGTGAATATTTGCTTGTCCAATATCCAAAACTTTTGCACCATATTGGGCTAAAACATCGGTTAATGAAGAGGTTAATCCTGGCCTATCTTGTCCTGAAATGTTTAATAAGATAATCTCATTACTCATAATTAGTATTAGGTTTTTTTAAGTTGAAAAATAAGTGTGTTAATGGTTTATCACACATTTATAAAGATTAATAGCTTAACTATTTTGAAATAAGATTATTTTAGAAATCTGTTGTGCCAACTATCGCTTGCAGGTACTTCCCAATTTTCTTTGTATTCTGCAATATTGGTCACTAAGTTATTAAACACTATAGTATTTTTAGAAACGGCTTTATCTTTAGCCATTTTTCTAAATTCTGTTAACGTTTTATAGGCCACAAACTCCCCTTGTTTATAAGACACATTCATTTTGTCTAACAAATCTACATTGTACTCTTTTTCTAATTGCTGAATAAAATGTACAGAAGCATCTACAGAACACCCTGTTGCTTGATTTACTTCTTGATTTAAACCAATTATAATAAAGCGTTTATATTTTAAGTCGTAACCTGCATTTAAATCGGCTCCGTGAGCTGTCCAGTTTTCTATAAAAACGTCTAATTTAGACTTAATTTCTTCAAGCTCTTGATCTGTAAACGAACGATTAGCTTGATAAATCCAAACCTTAGATGTATCTGGTAATGTATTAAAATCTACTAACATTTATTGTGCTGTTAACTTTGTTATTATTTTAAAATTTCTATAATCATTAATTTTTGGATCGTAGAAGTCTTGTTCTTTAAATTGAATATTTAATACTTGCTTTTTAAGTTTTTTTTCGTTTTCAAGTAATTGAGAACCATCATAATACTCTAACCATAAAAATTGTACGTTCTGCCATTAGACGAATCTTTAAAGGATAATGTATTAAATTGCTGATTTGATTTTAGACTTAAAAAGGTAAGTCCTTCTAGGGTGTTATCCTGAGGTGCTTCAGCTACAACGGAATCGTCTTCTAAATAATTTCCCACCATTAAAGTCATAATATCTGGACAGCTAGTCATCATTTTTAAAGCTACCAATTCTCCTAAACCTTCTAAAGATTTATTATCATTAAACGATATATTAAGCAGTTCACTGCCTTCAGGATGTTTTGTATAACTTTCAATAATACATAAACCAAAATTTAATTCTAGTTTCTGTTTATCTATATTATTAAAATCCAATCCTTTTCCATTAATACACTCGCAAGATTCATTAGAAATGATTTCAACTAATTCGTCCTTAGTCAGTTCTTGTGCAAAAAGAAAACCGGAAACTAAACATAAAAATGCTGTTGCAATAATCTTTTTCATCTATAAATCTTGTGCATTTGCAATAAGTTCAGCAATATCCATAACGTCTACTTCTGCCTCTTTATCTTTTGCTTTTACACCATCTGTCATCATGGTATTACAAAACGGACAACCAGCAGCAATAATGTCTGGTTTTACCTCTATGGCTTGTTCAGTACGCTCTACATTAACTTCTTTATCGCCTTTTTCGGCATCTTTAAACATTTGTGCACCACCTGCTCCACAACATAAGCCTTTACTTTTGCAGTTTTTCATTTCAACTAATTCGGCTTCTAACTTCCGAATTAAATCACGAGGGGCCTCGTAAACATTATTGGCACGTCCTAAATAACACGGATCATGAAATGTAATACGCTTACCTTTATATTGGCCACCAGCTATGGTTAATTTTCCTTCTTCTAATAACGATTTTAAGAATTGCGTGTGGTGCATTACTTCATACTGACCACCTAATTGCGGATATTCATTCTTTATTGTATTGAAACAATGCGGACAAGCAGTAACTATTTTTTTTACCTCGTAAGCATTTAATACTTCAATATTAGTAACGGCTTGCATTTGGAATAAAAATTCATTTCCAGCACGTTTTGCAGGATCTCCAGTACAACTTTCTTCTGTACCTAAAACAGCAAAATCTACCTTAGCTTGATTAAGTATTTTAACAAATGCTTTGGTGATTTTTTTTGCTCTATCATCAAAACTTCCCGAACATCCAACCCAAAATAAAACTTCAGGTTGTTTACCTTGAGCCATGTATTCTGCCATTGTAGGCACTTTTAATAATTCGTTCATGTCTCTTTATTTTGATATTTTGTATCTATAATCTTTAAGCATATTTAAACCTATTCGTCTTTCCAATTTAAACGATCCATTTGGTTGTAAGGCCACGGTGCACCGTTATTTTCTATATTGGTCATCATGTTATTTAACTCTGCTGGAGCAGCAGATTGTTCCATTACCAAATAACGTCTCATATCTATTATGATAGATAAAGGATCTATACTAACAGGACAAGCTTCTACACATGCATTGCAAGACGTACACGCCCAAAGTTCTTCGGTGGTGATATAATCGCCTAATAACTGTTTACCATCATCATTTAATACGCCTTTATTAGCATCTATATTTTTTCCGACTTCTTCTAGACGATCTCTAGTGTCCATCATAATTTTTCTAGGCGATAATTTTTTACCAGTTTGATTTGCAGGACATTCACTAGTACAACGTCCACATTCTGTACACGTATACGCATTTAATAATTGTACCCAATTTAAATCTTGAACATCACTTGCTCCAAATTTTACAATCTCTTCTTCAGCGGATTCATTTTCTGGAGGTGTGGCAAATGGATCTGCGTTAGGATCCATCATCATCATCACTTCTTTAGTTACAGATTCTAAATTATCTAATTCGCCCTTGGGTTTAACTTTTCCATAATACGTATTTGGAAAGGCTAATAAGATGTGTAAATGTTTAGAAAAGTATAAATAGTTAAGAAAAACTAAAATACCAATAATATGTAACCACCATGCAGAACGTTCAATAATATGTAAAGTTGCTTGAGAAAAATTGTTAAATAAAGGCGCAATAAATTGACTAATTACATTACCGTTTTGCATATCTTGAAAATGTACATCGGTTGCATTCATAACTAAAAATAAAGCCATAAGTACCATTTCAAAATACAAAATAATATTTCCGTCGGCTTTAGGCCAGCCTTTCATTTCTGATTTCCAAAACCGTTGTAATTTAATAATGTTTCTTCTAATCCAAAATAGAGTTACCGATACAAAGACCAATAAGGCTAAAACCTCGAAAGTACCAATTAATACACCATATAAAGTACCTAGTCCTGAAAATATACGATGTGTTCCAAAAAGCCCATCTATAATAATTTCTAAAACTTCAATATTTATAATTACAAAACCTACATATACTATAATATGAAGAAAACCAGCAATTGGACGTTTTACCATTTTGCTTTGCCCTAGAGCAATTCTGGTCATGTTTTTCCAACGTATTGGTGTATTATCACTAACATCTACATCTCGTCCTAATTTAATGTTTCGGACTAATTTCTTTACGTTTAATGTAAAATAACCGATTCCAGCAATTAAAATAATTGCAAATAGTATGTTAGGAATTATACTCATGTGTTAGTTAGTTGTTTGTTGTCTCGACATCTACGGATACACCGTTATCATCTATCTGATTTTCTTCTGCATCGAAATCTTTTGGTTTTTTACCGAATACAGAGAAATGTACATAACGTTTTGGATTTAATTTCATGTCTTGAAGCAATTGCTCTAATTGAAGCGTTGCTCCTTCAATATTGTTATATAATTTATCGTCTGTTAATAATTTACCCAATGAGCCTTCACCATTATTAACATTATCTAGTACACTATTAAAAGATGCTAATGATTGTTCAAGGCTGTTTACAATACCAGATATATTTGTAGTGGCTAAAGAATCTGATAATTTTGAGAAATTGTCTGATGTATGGCTTAGGTTCGCCAAGGTATTATTAATATTACCTTCATTGGTTTTTAAAATGCCGTTTAAAGACTGTGAGGTCGATTTAAATGAAGAGATGGTTTCTTCTAAAGCAGCAATAGAACCTTTAAGATTTGCTGTTGTACTCTCATCAAAAATATCATTAAAACTTAATAATAATGAATCGGCATTTTGTGTTAGCGATTCAATTTTTTCTTGTAAAGGCGCCAATTTCTCGCCTACTATATCTGTTAAGCCCGATTTTCTTGAAGCTACTAAATAGTCTCCATCTTTAGCTAATTCTGCATTGTCTAAGGCAGGAATAATTGCTATAGATTTACCTCCTATTAAACTAGTATCGTACAATTCTGCTGTACTGTTTTTAGAAAAAGAATAGTCATTATCAATAATAATTGTAACAACTAACGACGCATCATCCTTTAATGTAATGTCTTTTACTGTACCTACTTGAAGCCCGCTTATTGTTACAGGTGTAGATAATGTTAAACCTTCAACATTGTTGTAGTTTATATAGAATGTCCTTGATGAAGAGAATAAATTTTCTCCTTTTAAAAAATTTATCCCAAATATTAAAAATATAACACCTGCTATAACTAGGACGGCGATTTTGATTTCTTTTGTTATCTTCAAAGCAATGTTTTTAGTTTATAAACAAAATTAGAAATAATTAAATTAGAATTACCTAATTTGAAGTTGTTTTTAGTACTTCATCTAAAAGTACTTGTTCTCCATTTTTAAAAGCTACTATAAAACTTGTATTAAAACCTTTGGCTTTTGCTTTTGCTAATAAGGATTTACTATCTGCATAGTTAGACGTGTTTCCATAGTAATATTTATACAAATTGCCTGCTTGTATTCTTGATATAGGACTTAATCCGCTAAAATTATAGGCTTTGGTTTCTAATTTTTTAGAACTCGCTGCAATTTGAATTTTAAATTCTATTACATCATTTTCATTAGTGTCTTCAGCTTCTAATACAATATCGTCGTTAACCACAGGAAGCTTTTTTTGTGTGCCTAAATACTCTCCAACATTTAAATCTAACGATTTTTTATATTCAAGTATAGCATCTTTAATAGCTTTAGAAATTTCTGTTTGTCCTTTATTAGAGTTTAAGTAATGTCCTTCTTCGTTATTGGTAATAAATCCTGTCTCAATAAGTACACTTGGCATATAAGTATTGTGCATTACCCATAAACTAGCTTGTTTAACACCTCTACTTTTTCGTTTTAATTTTTTTGAAAAATTATCCTCAATCATACCTGCTAAAAGAATACTGTGATCTATATAGTCTTCTTGCATTAAAGTTAAGCCTATTAATGATTCTGGGGCATTGGGATTAAATCCATCATAATGTGTCTCATAATCATCTTCTAAAAGAATTACTTCATTTTCTAATTTGGCAACATCAAAATTACGTTTTGTATTAGCAACCCCAACAACATAGGTTTCAGTACCGTATGCCTGCGAGTGATGTGCGTTACAATGTACAGAAACAAATAAATCTGCATCGGCTTCGTTAGCTATTTTTGCACGTCCTCTTAAAGTTACAAAAACATCGGTTTTACGAGTATATATTACTTTTATATCCGGATTTTTTTCTAATTCGGCTCCTATTTTTAAAACAATTTTAAGCGCGACATCTTTTTCAGTAAAGCCAAATTTTGTAGGTTTTCCAGGATCCTCACCTCCGTGACCTGCATCTAACACCACAACGAATTTGTTGGTATTAAGGGTTTTATCACTTTTAAATGATGTTAATAGAAATACACACAATAATGGGACTATAAAAAATATAGGTTTTGTTTTCATAAAGACTATAACTCTGATCACTTTTGATTATTATTAAAATTTAGTAAATATTAATAGTTCTCAAAAAATATATATGTAATTTTGGCTTTTTTAAAATACTAAATTAAACTTTACAAAAATACATTTAAAAGCATTGCGTTCAAACTACTTTCAAATACTTTTAGCTTTAAGTTTTACAGTGCTTATAAACACTTTTGGCTATTCTCAAGACTTGCCTAAACCTGTAAAAGTAGTTAAAGCAACCCCAGAAGAAGACCCCATTTTCACACCCATTATTAGCGTAGATAGTCTGGCTGTGAGCCAAATAAATGAACGCGCGCAGGATAGTGTAAAACATGATAGTGTGAAGCAAAAAAAGGAATTTTTAACAGATATTGTGACCTATACTGCTAAAGATTTTACCTCATTTAATAAATTAGAACAAAAACTATATCTCTATAATGAAGCTGAAGTAGATTATCAGGATATGAATATTAAAGCAGGGATTATTGTTATAGATTATAGCAAAAATGAAGTCTATGCTGGGCGTTTAAAAGATTCCTTGGGAGAATATTCTCAAAAACCTGTTTTTACCCAAGGACAAAGTGTGGTGGAACCAGATTCTATTAGATTTAATTTTGATACTCAGAAGGCTTTAATATTTAATTCTAAAACAGAACAAAGCGGATTTAATATTATTGCTCCTATAGTTAAAAAAGAAAACGATTCTGTGATTTATATGGCTAAAGCAAAATTTACAACTGCAGAAGACATAGAGAATCCTGAATATTATTTTAAAGCAAGTAAAATTAAATACGTGCCAGACAAAAAGGTTGTTGTTGGGCCTACAAATATGGTTATTGCCGATGTACCAACACCTATTGCTGTACCTTTTGGTTTTTTTCCATTAACAGATAAACAAACCTCGGGTATAATCATTCCTAGTTTTGGTGAAGATAGTGACCGTGGTTATTTTCTTCAAAATGGTGGATATTATTTTGCTATGAGTGATTATGCAGATTTAACCATCTTAGGAGATTATTATACTAACGGGAGTTATGGTTTAAATATTGAGAGTAACTACGCCGTAAAATATAAGTTTAGTGGGAGTATGTCTTTTAGATATGAGAGTTTAATTGAAAGTGAAAAAGGCTTCCCGGATTATTCTAAATCTACTATTTACAACATACGTTGGTCTCATAGTCAAGATTCAAAATCCAGTCCTAATTCTAGTTTTTCAGCCTCTGTTAACTTAGGTAGTAGTAAGTATTATCAAACCTCTATAAATCAACTAAATACAGGTAATTATTTAAACAATACATTATCATCTTCGGTTTCGTATTCTAAATCTTTTACAGGAGATCCTCAAGTAAACTTTAGTGTCGCAGCAACCCATTCCCAAAACACTCAAACCGAAGTCATAAATATGTCGCTTCCTAGTATGTCTGGTAGCGTGGGAAGAGTCTATCCGTTCGAACCTAAAACAGGCTCCAAAAAAGGGATAATAGAAAATATTAATTTTCAATATTCTGTGAATGCAGAAAACCAAATCGAAACTACAGATTCTTTGTTTTTTAAACCCCAAATGTTTAAAGATGCTGAAGCTGGTGTGCGTCATAGTATTCCATTAAGTACAAACTTTAAGTTATTTGATTATTTAAGTTTAAGTATGGGAACTTCTTTTGAGGAAAATTGGACATTTAAAACCATTAATAGATATTATGATCAAGATTTAGAAGAAGAAGTCACAGAAACAATTAATGGTTTTGATGCTTATAGAACTTATAACTTTAGTACAAGTTTAGGTACTACTATTTACGGAATGTTTGATTTTAAAAAGGAAGGAAAAGATCCTAAAATTCAAGCAATAAGACACGTCATGACGCCTTCTATTAGCTATAGTTTAACGCCTTCATTTGATCAATATTATGATACTTATGAAGTAATTTCTACAGAAGGAACAGCTTTAGAAACCTATTCACGCTTTGAAGAATCTATATATGGTGCCCCAAACGAAAATTTTTCATCTTCATTAGGATTATCTATATCTAACAACTTAGAAGCAAAGGTAAAAGATAATGATAGTACAGCAACTGAAGCTAAAAAAGTAACGCTATTAAATAGTTTAACCTTTTCTACTTCCTACAATTTTGCTGGAGATTCATTACAATGGAGTCCGCTTAGAATAAGTGGTGGTACCTCTATTTTAGACAGTAAAATGAATATTAATTTTGGTGCAACTTTAGATCCTTATGCGTTAGATAATAACAACAGTAAAGTAGATGTTTATAATATAAATAACAATGGTAGTTTATTTAGATTAACTAGTGCTAACTTAACTTTAAGTTATTCGTTATCTAACGAATTATTTGGTGGAGAATCTAAAGAAAATGATAAAGGGATACAAGAAAACCTTCGTGGTGGTGGTCGTGACGATGACCTCTTTGGTATTTCTCAAGATTTTAGTAATAACAGTTTTTTTGATGATAAAGAAGACGAAGAAGATGAAGATGAAGAGGACAAGAATGAGTTTTATAGGTACAAAATACCGTGGACATTAAATTTAGCTTATGCTGTTAATTACTCTAATTCTACCCGTAATAACGAAATCTCTTCACATTCTTTAATGTTTTCTGGAGATGTATCACTGTCACCCCGTTGGAGTGTTGGAGTGTCTTCGGGTTACGATTTTAAAGATATGGGGTTCACATATACCCAATTACGTTTAGAACGTGATTTATTAAGTTGGCGAATGAATTTTAGTTGGGTGCCTTTTGGTACTAGTAAGTCGTGGTATTTCTTTATTGGAATAAAATCGAGTATATTGAGTGACCTAAAATACGACAAACGTTTACAATCAGATAAAAGTCTATAAAATTATAATTATGAAAACAATTATTACCACACCCGATGCTCCTGCTCCTATTGGCCCATATAACCAAGCTGTTTTAAAAAATGGTATGTTATATGCATCCGGTCAAATAGCAATTAATCCAGAAACTAGCGAATTGGTTTTAGATGATATTAAAACTGAAACCACTCAAGTTATGGAAAATATAAAAGCAATTTTAAAGGCTGTAGATATGACATTTGAAGACATTATAAAAACGTCAATATTTATTAGCAACATGAATAATTTTGCTCAAATAAATGAGGTTTACGGAAAGTATTTTGATGAAGCTACAGCTCCAGCAAGAGAAACTGTAGAAGTTGCTAATTTACCTAAATTTGTAAATGTGGAAATTAGCTTTTTAGCCTCTAAATAACCGTTTAAAAACTTATATTTAGCCCAAACATTTTTCTTAATAGAATGCTGTTTGGGCTATTTTTTGCCAATTTATATTCTTATTATAAATTAAGTTGTATACTTATAAATATTAAAATCACACTAACATGCGTATTGAAAACGACATAAAATTAGGTTTTAAAGATGTAATGTTTCGCCCTAAACGATCTACTTTAAAAAGCCGCTCTCAAGTAAATTTGAATCGCGAATTTACCTTTTTACACAGTCAAACAACTTGGACAGGTGTACCTATAATGGCTGCTAATATGGATACTGTAGGTACGTTTTCATTAGCATTGGCACTTGCAAAACAAAATTTATTTACAGCAGTTCAAAAACATTATAGTTTAGAAGATTGGGATGCCTTTTTAGCAGCTGCTCCAAGCGGTATTGAAAATTATATAGCCGTAAGTACGGGAACAAGTCAAGCAGATAGTGATAAGCTCAAGGCTATTTTTAGCGCACATACACAACTGCGATTTATATGTATTGATGTGGCAAATGGATATTCTGAACATTTTGTAAAATTTGTAGAACATACAAGAGCACAATTTCCAGATAAAGTAATTATTGCAGGTAATGTGGTTACAGGAGAAATGGTTGAAGAATTAATCCTTTCTGGGGCAGATATTGTAAAAGTAGGTATTGGTCCTGGATCTGTATGTACTACACGTGTTAAAACAGGTGTTGGATACCCTCAGTTATCAGCAATTATAGAGTGTGCAGATGCCGCACATGGTTTAGGCGGACAAATTATTAGTGATGGTGGATGTGCCGTTCCTGGAGATGTGTCTAAAGCGTTTGGTGCTGGAGCAGATTTTGTTATGCTTGGAGGTATGCTTGCAGGACATGAAGAAAGTGGTGGAGAGTTAATTGAACGTGATGGCAAACATTATAAACAATTTTACGGGATGAGTAGTGAAACAGCAATGGATAAATATGTAGGTGGTGTGGCAGAATATAGAGCTAGTGAAGGTAAAACTGTAGAAGTCCCTTTTAAAGGTCCTGTAGAGCACACTTTACAAGATATATTAGGCGGTATTAGAAGTACGTGTACTTATGTAGGAGCAGCCCGCCTAAAAGAACTTACTAAGCGCACAACATTTATTCGGGTTAATGAGCAAGAAAATCAAGTGTATACAAACTCTTAACTTAATACATTTTAGTAAATTACAATAAAAATTGAACGTCTCGAGTTTATAATTTGTGACGTTCAATTTTTAATATTCGATAACTTTATCGACCACCAAATATTTAGTAGCCTCATGTTTCCCTTCTAGAGTATACTGAATTTGTCTGGTTAACCCTGTAGCGACATTATTTTCATAAACAGGAAATCGCTGTATAAATGTACCTTCAACCATTGCAAATTCGTCGTAACCAAGGTATCCGGAATGGGCTTCAAGATATTCATCAGTCTTAGAAATATTGATTTTACTTATAGATTTTTCATCATGTATTGAAAATCCATAGACCTGCCCTATTTTATGCATTCCTGAAGCTGAATAAATTAATATTTCTGGAAATGTGTCATTATTTAAATCGTCTATTTCAGCATTAATAATTTCTCCAGGAATATTATAAATTACAGCATATTCTGAAGTTATACCATCAATCTGGAGTGTTAATACCTCTTGTTGTTTTTTAATTGTATAAATTACATTATTGTAAAATAAAGTCTTTAAATAGGCTGTATGGTCGATTTTATTGGTATCTAATTCACCATCGTATTTAGAGTAAGTTCCAATTACATTCAGATCACCATTACAAAAAGGGACTAAGGCTTCTAAATGGTCATCTTGTACAGCAACAATGTTAACAGTATTAGGACCAAACGTAAATTTCAATATTCTATGGTTTTCTGTTACTTTTAAGATATTGTTATCTACTACAGTACCAATGGCATCAAAATTACAAGTGTTATCATTTTTATTAGATTTAGAACGCACGGTGATTTTAGATTTAAATTGATTAATTGGTTTAATAGTAATAGCAATCCAATTTGAACTATTAGTATTAGTCGAAAAATCTGAACTCACATAATTGCCATAACTAGTTTTGTGAAATTTAGGACTAGAATTAATTTGCTCTAATTGTATTTGGGTAGTTTTTAAATGGCCCTTTGTTATTAGAGTTCCTGATTTACTCCATGTAAAGTCCCCTCCTTTAGTCCATAATATAAATTCTTCGTTACTCTTGTATGTAATACCATCTGGACTGTCTATACGTTTTAAGAGGTGAGCCTTATTGTCTTTAGAATCTATAACTGTTATATATCCATTTTTATTTTCTGGATTTACATATACAGCTAATTCTCGGTCTTTGTCGACGGATTGGTAGATGGTCGATACTTCAAGTGTATCAGGTGTATTATTATATAAATTAATACTTTGCTTGTCTTTACATGAAGACGCGTTAATCGTTATCAATACTGCAAAAGCAATGTTAATGATACGATTAATACAACTCATAATTTACTGTTTTATAGGTAGTTAATTATAAGTAAAATTAATTAAAATAACATTAACTATATGTCAATTCTTATAGTTTTGAATATAAAAAGATTAACTATAGTATAAAACACAGTATTTTGAATTTGTAAAATGAAATGTATTTTAAAGTTTAGATCATGGTGATAAACGCTCTTTTTTCCAATCGAAATTGTCCTCTAGCTTGTACCGAATACGATCATGTAATCTGTTTGGCCTGCCCTGCCAAAATTCTAATTCTACTGGCTTTACAATAAATCCGCCCCAATAATCTGGTCTTTCAATGTCTTTACCTTCATAGCTATGTTCTAAATCTTTTAATTTAGAATCTAAAACATCTCTACTTTCTATAACTTCGCTTTGGTGAGAAACTATAGCACCTAATTGGCTTCCTCTTGGGCGAGATTCAAAATAACCATCACTTAAATTTTCAGCAATTTTTTCTGTAACACCTTTAATAATAATTTGGCGTTCTGCTTTAGGCCAAAAAAAAGATAGACAAACATTAGGGTTTGCTAATATTGCTTTTCCTTTTTCACTTTGGTAATTGGTATAAAAGATAAATCCTTCGTAGGTATAGCGTTTTAATAATACTACTCTACTCTTAGGATATCCATCTAATCCAATAGTAGAAACAGTCATGGCATTTGTTTCGTCTTCTAAAAAATGCTGATCAACTTCTAAAAACCAAGTTCTAAAGAGTTCTAATGGATTCTCTGGAGTATCTTTAATTAACAGTTCTTTTTTATTGTAAACTTTTCTATAATTACTTAAATCTTGTTCTTCCATAGTTAAAAAATTAAAGCGGCATTAAACTTTGAAAACTTTACCTGCAGCAGCAATATCTACTGCCTCATAAACTTCTTGGGCTTCGGTTTTAAATTCGGTTAAATCGTCGTATCGGGTCGAAAAGTGGCCTAATATTAGTTGTTTTGCATTTGCCTGTTTAGCTATACTTGCAGCTTGTTTGGCGGTACAATGCTTAGTAGGAAAGGCATTTTGTTCATGCTTTTCTAAGAATGTAGATTCATGGTATAACAAATCTACATCTTTAATTATGGGAATTATAGATTCTGTATATACAGTATCACTACAAAAGGCATAACTTTTTGGTTTTTTTGGAGGTAATGTAACAGTTTCATTTTTTATTAATTTACCATTTTCATTATATACATCTCCACCTTGTTTTAGTTTTCTGTAATAAGCAACATCAATGTTATCGTTTAAAATAGCATTCATGTCTAATTTTCGTTCGCCTTCTTTTTCTTTAAATAAAAACCCGTTAGTGTAAACACGATGTTTTAATGGGATGGTGTGAACTTCAACAGCATCATCTTCATAAATTAGTTCAGATTCTTTAGAAGTTAATTCGTGAAATATGAGTTTAAAATTGGTCCAAGATCCGCCAAGTTTCATTTGTAATGTAATAACTTCTTCCAGTCCTTTAGGGCCATAGATATGTAAATCGGTTTCCCGTGTTAAGAGTCTAAATGTAGAAACTAAACCTACTAATCCAAAATAATGATCGCCATGTAAATGTGAAATAAAGATGTGTTTTATACGGTTAAATTTAACCTTATATTTTCTTAATTGTACTTGTGTACCTTCGCCGCAATCAATTAAAAACACATTATTCTTTATCTCTAATACTTGAGACGTTTGGTGTGCAGAAATACGTGGTGTTGCACTATGACAACCAAGAATAGTTAATTGCATAATTAAAAACCTAAATCACGTTCCATCTCTTCCATTTCAATAATATCGTAAGCTTCTTGAAGTGTTGGTACTATAACAATTTCTTCAATAGATTGATCTAAATCTGTTTTGTCTGAAACTAAAACAAACGAATGTTTTGCTTTTCTGTGTGTATTTGAAATCTGAAGAAATTCAATAATTTGTTCTAATGTCAGTTTGTTTAAAGACATTAGATTTACAATAACATTATTGTTTTTAAATTTTGAATACAAATCCTCCATTTTTTTTATTAACTGAGTAGGAGTTTCATTTTCTGCAGTAACAATTGTAATGTTACTTTCTGTATTTAAAATCATAATTACTGTTTTATTTTTGAAGCTAATAAATAAATTACAGCCATTCTAATGGCTACACCATTTTGTACTTGATCTAAAATTATTGCTTGTTTAGAATCTGCGACATCACTTGTTATTTCTACCCCACGATTAATTGGTCCTGGGTGCATAATGGTAATTTCTTTATTAAGGCTATCTAGTAATGCTTTATCTACTCCAAATTGTTGTGTATATTCTCTTGTAGAAGGAAAATAACTAATATCCATACGTTCATTTTGCACACGAAGCATATTTGCTACGTCGCACCATTCTAAAGCTTTGCGTAAATTTGTTTCAACTTTTACGCCTAATTTATCAATATATTTAGGAATTAAAGTTTTTGGTCCACAAACCATAACATTTGCCCCTTGCAATTGTAATGCATAAATGTTTGAAAGTGCTACTCTACTATGCAGAATATCTCCAACAATAACTACATTTTTCCCTTCAACCTCACCTAAACGTTCACGTATTGAGTAGGAATCTAATAAAGCTTGTGTAGGATGTTCATGAGCGCCATCTCCAGCGTTTACAATACTTGCATTTACATGTTTAGAGAGAAATACACCAGCACCAGGATTTGGGTGACGCATAACAACCATATCTACTTTCATAGATAAAATATTGTTTACGGTATCTATTAACGTTTCTCCTTTTTTTACAGAAGATTGAGAAGCTGAAAAATTTATAACATCTGCAGATAGTCGTTTCTCTGCCAATTCAAAAGATAACTTGGTTCGTGTTGAATTTTCGAAAAACAGATTGGCAATGGTAATGTCACGAAGTGAAGGCACTTTTTTAATGGGCCTATTAATAACTTCTTTAAAATGATCGGCAGTTTCAAAAATTAACTGAATATCTTCTTTGTTAAGATATTTAATACCTAGTAAGTGGTTTACACTTAATTCGCTCATCTTATTCTAATTATTTATTAAGTACACAGCATCTTCTTCGCTTTGCTCCTGCCATTGTACTATTACTTTTTCTTTATTAATTGCATCTACTTGTCGGCCACGATAATTGGGTTGTATGGGTAAATGTCTACTAAAACGTCTATCTATTAACGTTAATAATTCAATTTCTTCGGGTCTCCCAAAAGATTGTATAGCAGTAAGAGCAGCACGAATACTACGTCCTGTGTATAATACATCGTCTATAAAAACAACGTTTTTATTTTCTACTACAAAGCTTATATCTGTGGTATTTGCTTCAAGAGGTTTGTCACTTCTTCTAAAATCATCACGATAAAAAGTTATATCTAAAAGTCCTAATTTAAGATCTTTAATCTTATACTCCTCTTTTAAAATCTTGGCCAATCGTTTAGCTAAAAACGTACCTCTAGGTTGTAAACCTACTAAAACGGTATTGGAAAAATCGTTATGTTTTTCAATAAGTTGACAAGCCAATCGATGAAGAATGATGTTTACCTCTGTAGCATTAAGTAACACTTTTTGACTCATATTGTTTTAAACATATTTGCTAAACAAAGGTAATGTAAATATTTAATACTTGGGATTTCTTAAACTATAAAACATAAAAAAAGCCTTCCAAACTTGGAAGGCTTTTTAAATTATAAACAGTTAGAAAAATTATTTTCCTTCCATTTTATCTTTAAGAGCTTGTAAAGCATCATTAGCATCACCTAAAGTTGGTTTAGATTCTGCAGCAGCAGCTGTTTGTTTTTTCACAGCAGCTTTTACATTTGCAATCTCTTCTTCTTTAAAGATAGCAGTGTGCGAAGCCACTACTCTTTTAAATTCTTTGTTGAATTCAATAATTTTAAATTCAGCAGAATCTCCTTTTCCTAATTTAGAACCATCTTCTTTTTCTAAATGACGTGAAGGAACAAAAGCAACGATATCTTCGTTAAAATCAATAGTTGCACCTTTATCTACAACGTCTGAGATAGTAGCTGTATGTACAGTACCTACTGCAAATTCAGTTTCGTATTTATCCCATGGATTAGTAGTTGTTTGTTTGTGACCTAAAGATAATTTACGTCCTTCAACATCCAATTCTAATACTACAACATCTAATTTGTCTCCTACAGAGCAGAATTCTGATGGGTGTTTAATTTTCTTAGTCCAAGATAAATCTGAGATGTAAATTAATCCATCGATACCTTCTTCTAATTCAACAAATACACCAAAGTTTGTAAAGTTACGTACAATACCTGTGTGCTTAGAACCTAGAGGGTATTTAGATGTAATATCTGTCCATGGATCTGGAGTTAATTGCTTAATTCCAAGAGACATTTTACGCTCTTCTCTATCTAAAGTTAAGATTACTGCTTCAACTTCGTCTCCAACAGATACGAAATCTTGAGCAGAACGTAAGTGTGTAGACCAAGACATTTCAGAAACGTGAACTAAACCTTCAACACCTTCTGCTACTTCAATAAATGCACCGTAATCTGCGATTACAACAACTTTACCTTTTACTTTGTCTCCAACTTTAACTTCTTCACCTAATGCATCCCAAGGGTGCTTAGATAATTGCTTAAGACCTAATTGGATTCTTGATTTATCTTCATCGAAATCAAGAATAACAACGTTTAATTTTTGATCTAATTCAACGATTTCGTTAGGGTGATTAATTCTAGACCAAGAAAGGTCTGTAATGTGAATTAATCCGTCTACGCCACCAAGGTCGATGAATACACCGTAAGAAGTAATGTTTTTAACAACACCTTCTAATACTTGACCTTTTTCTAATTGACCAATAATTTCTTTTTTCTGTTCTTCAATATCTGCTTCAATAAGCGCTTTATGAGACACTACAACGTTTTTAAATTCGTGGTTGATTTTCACAACTTTAAATTCCATTGTTTTGTTTACATACTGATCGTAATCTCTAATTGGCTTAACATCGATTTGAGAACCTGGTAAGAATGCTTCAATACCAAATACGTCAACGATCATACCACCTTTAGTTCTACACTTAACAAAACCGTTAACGATTTCACCAGTATCATGAGCGTTATTTACGCGATCCCATGCTTTAATTACACGAGCTTTTCTGTGAGATAATACTAATTGTCCAGTTGCATCTTCACGCACATCAATTAATACTTCTACTTTGTCACCAACAGCTAAGTTAGGGTTGTAACGGAATTCGTTTAACGAAATTACACCTTCAGATTTAGCGTTAATGTCAATAATAGCATCACGGTCAGAAATGTGTACTACAGTTCCTTCTACTACTTCGTCATTTAAAGTGTCAACGAAATTTTCTGCTACTAATTTTTCAAATTCTTTTAATTGAGAATCTTCAACTTCATCAATACCTTCTTGGTAGTTGTGCCAGTTAAAGTCTGCTAAGAATTTTTCAGGGTTTGCTTGAGCTTCAGATACTTTTGGAGCTTCTACAGATTGTGCTTCAGTTGCTTCAACTTCAGCTTGTTTTGCTTTTTCAGCCATTTAATAAAAAATTAATAATACATGTGCGTTTTAGTTTTACTTACACCTGCATTACATCTTGTATCCTATATGTCTTTGGAAGAATTAAGCGACGACCACATAGAAGTGTTATAACTATATTTTCTTTTCCTTTTATCTTTCCAATTGTCGCTAAAAGGAGTGCAAAATTAATTATATTTTTTAATATAGCCTAATTTTTGTAATTTAATTTAAATAACTGAAAATTAGTTGTTTAATATTAACTTCTATTTGTTAAAAAAATAACAGGAACTTGAAAGAAAATTAATATATTGTGATTAGAAAAAAATACAAATTATTATGACAGCAAAAGCAAAATACCAAGATGTTCTAGATTTAGGAGAAGCATTAAATATTAAAAACGGAGATGTTTCTGAAGAAAATGGGGTTTTAAAAGTTAAAGGAATGGCTAAAACTCAATATGAAAAGAATTTACTTTGGGATAAAATTAAAGCAATTGGAGGTGAAAACCCTACAGATATTATGGCTAATATTACTGTTGAAGATACTAGTGTTTTTCATAGACATACTGTTAAAAGTGGTGAAACTTTAGGTAAAATAGCTAAACAATATTATGGAGATGCTTCTAAATACCAAACAATTTTTAAAGCAAATTCTGATATTCTTAAAAATCCAGATTTAATACATCCTGATCAAGAATTAATTATACCAAACCTTTAATTTAAGTTTAAAATATAAAAAAGGAGTATTCATAGTATGAATACTCTTTTTTTGTTACTTATTAATAATGTTGTCTATTAATTTGATGATGTTTTGGTATTGTTCTTCAATGGTTGCATTAGAGTTGTCTATAGCAATAGCATCTTCAGCTTTAATTAATGGCGAATCTGCACGTGTACTGTCTAAATGGTCTCTTTTCTGTACATTTTCAAAAACAGCTTCAAAGGTTATGTTTTCGCCGTTATTTTTTAATTCATTATAACGTCTTAATGCTCGAGTTTCAGCAGATGCGGTCATAAATATTTTAAGTTCGGCATCAGGAAATACTACAGTACCTATATCACGACCATCCATAACTACTGCTTTATCTTGACCGATTTCCTTTTGAATTTTTACCAATTGTGCCCTAACTTCTGGAACTGCAGCAACGATACTAACTAAATTAGACACTTCTAGCGTACGTATATTATTCTCTATATTTTGATTATTTAAATAAACTTCTGCAAATCCTAATGAGTCATTAAATTTAAAAGACACTTGTGCTTGTGGTAAAGATGCTATTAGTTTATCCTTGTCAAAATGATCTTTAGAAATCAGATTGTTTTGCATTGCAAAAAAAGTTATAGCTCTGTACATTGCTCCAGAATCAACATATATATAGCCCAAAGATTTTGCTATTAATTTAGCAATAGTACTTTTCCCTGTTGACGAGAACCCATCAATAGCAATTGTTATTTTTTTCATTATTGTAAATCTATATTTATTCCGAAATAGTTTGAACTTGCTGCACTTGAATACTTGGCATAAGTGTAACTAAATCGCATTTTATTCATTTTAATTCCGATACCAGCAGACAAGCCTGAGAAATTTCGTTCGTCTATAATACGCAACTCCTCTCCTCTTCTAAAATTATACCCTAATCGGATATTAAAACCACTATCTGGAAATAATTCTGCTCCTAGAATGGTATGTCGCATCACATTCTGTACAAAACTTACTTCTTCTTCGGTTTGATTTCCTTCTAAATCTGTTTCTACGCGAGCAGGATTTGAAACTGCTATAGGCCATTCTTGTAAATTCTCTAAGGTGACATGCCAACGTATTGGCACATTTTCTAGTTTTTGAGAAAAACCTAAATCTATTTCAAAGGGTAAGGGTTCGTTTTGTCCTGCATAGGTAGTGATTTGTGTTCCAAAATTTCGTACTACTAAAGCAGCATTAAAGTTTAATTTCTGGTCTACATATAAAATTCCGAAATCTAGTGCTGCGCCCATAGAAGAATATTGTTCTAAGGACGATGTGATAAATTTAACATTGGCACCAACATAAAAATCTGATGCTCCAATTTGTGTAGCATATCCTAAAGATAAGGCAGCTTCATTTCCTGTAAATGTTCCGGTTTCATTACCATCTTCGTCATACCCTTGAAATTCACCATAATTTACATAAGTAATCCCACCATGAAGTGTTTGTGTACGTCTGTCGTAAGTATAAGCATAAGCTGCTGTACCGTAACCCACAACACCAAGATGACTTGTGTAGTTTAAGGCAAGCTGATTATCCATTTCAACATTAATAGTTGCAGGATTGTATAACGCTTGTGTAACATCGTAATCTACATTGGTAAGTACTTTACCTCCTAAAGCAGCTTGGCGCGGAGAAGACACTAAATTTAAAAATTGATAAGTTGACTCTCCACCCAATTGAGCGGATGCGACATAACTACAACAACTCATAAAAAATAATGCTAATGTTCGCCTCATACAGTTGCAAATTAAATAAATCTTGAGTTTAAAACGTTGATTTATTAATTATATTTTTTAGAGTTGTATAATGTTTTAGAAGTGGTGTTATTCGATTATACTTAGCTTTTACAAGACAAAAGCATCTTAAACTATAAAGTTTCAGATGCTTTTGTGATTATATAATAAAGTAATATTTAAAATTTAAACTATAATGTTTTTGCGTTTTTTACTTTCTGATTTGTTAAAGCAATTTTTAAAACGTCACTCATTTCAGTTACATAATGGAATGTTAAACCTTTTAAATACTCTTGTTTTATTTCTTCAATATCACGTCGGTTTTCTTCGCACAGCATAATGTCTTTAATTCTGGCACGTTTTGCTGCTAGAATTTTTTCTTTAATTCCGCCAACAGGTAAAACTTTTCCACGTAGTGTAATTTCACCTGTCATTGCTAAACTACTTTTTACTTTACGTTGTGTAAATAAAGACACTAGAGAAGTTAACATTGTTACACCAGCACTTGGTCCATCTTTTGGAGTAGCACCTTCTGGAACGTGAATGTGTACGTTATATTTATCGAAAATTTCTGGATTTAAGTCCAATTCTTCTGCATTTGCTTTAATATATTCCATTGCAATTGTTGCAGATTCTTTCATAACTTTACCTAAATTACCGGTAATACTTAAATTACCTTTACCTTTAGATAAAATAGATTCTATAAAGAGGATATCACCACCCACACGTGTCCACGCCAAACCTGTAACAACTCCGGCCACATTATTATTTTCGTATTTATCGCGTTCTAATTTTGGACCGCCCAAAACCTCAATAATATCTTCGTTGGAAATTTTTACATTATATTCCTCTTCCATCGCTATGTTTTTAGCCACATAACGTACTACTTTAGCAATTTGCTTTTCAAGGCCACGAACTCCAGATTCTCTGGTATAACCTTCTACAATTTTTTCTAATTGTGGTTTACCTATTTTAATATCTTTCTCTGTTAATCCGTGTTCTTTTATTTGTTTAGGAACTAAGTGTCGTTTTGCAATTTCAACTTTTTCTTCTATAGTATATCCTGTAACATTTATAATTTCCATACGATCTAATAATGCTGGTTGTATGGTGTTTAAACTATTAGAAGTGGCTACAAACATAACCTTAGAAAGATCGTACCCCAACTCTAAGAAATTATCGTGGAAAGCACTATTTTGTTCTGGATCTAAAACTTCTAACAACGCAGAAGAAGGATCGCCTTGGTGAGAATTAGATAACTTATCTATTTCGTCCAATACAAACACTGGATTAGAGGTTCCTGCTTTTTTAAGACTTTGTAAAATACGTCCAGGCATAGCCCCAATATATGTTTTACGGTGTCCGCGTATTTCTGCTTCGTCACGTAAACCACCTAAAGATACACGCACATATTCACGTCCTAAAGCTTCGGCAATAGATTTTCCTAAAGAGGTTTTACCAACACCTGGAGGCCCGTAAAGACATAAAATTGGTGATTTCATATCGTTACGTAATTTTAAAACGGCTAAATATTCAATAATACGACGTTTCACATCTTCTAAACCATAGTGATCACGATCTAGAATACGTTGGGCACGCTTTAAATCAAATTTATCTTTACTAAATTCATTCCAAGGTAAATCTAGAAATAAATCTAAGTAATTACGTTGTATAGAATATTCTGCAACTTGTGGATTCATACGTTGCATTTTAGCTAACTCTTTCTCAAAGTGTTTCGCAACAGTCTCGTCCCATTTTTTTTCTTTAGAACGGGTTCTCATTTCTTCAATTTCCTCTTCATAACTCACACCACCTAATTCTTCTTGAATGGTTTTCATTTGTTGATGTAGGAAATATTCGCGTTGTTGCTGGTTCATATCACTTTGAACTTTTAACTGGATGTCGTTTTTAAGTTCTAATTTCTGAAACTCAACATTCATATAACGTAACGTTTCTAAAGCACGTTCTTTAAGATCGTTAGCTTCTAAAAGACTTTGCTTCTCTTTAACAGACAAATTCATATTAGAGGCTACAAAGTTTATTAAAAACGAATTGCTTTCAATGTTTTTTATAGCAAAAGAAGCTTCTGTAGGAATACTTGGACTTTCCTTAATAATTTGCAGTGATAATTCTTTAATAGATTCTATAATTGCAAGAAACTCTTTATTTTTATTTGCAGGTCTTATTTCAGGAACTTCAGATATGGTTGCTTTTAAATACGGATCTTCAGTTGTTACTTCGTTAATTTTAAAACGTTTTTTACCTTGTATAATGACGGTTGTATTACCGTCAGGCATTTTTAAAACACGTAAAATGCGCGCAACAGTTCCGGTTTCGTAAATATCTTTTGCACTTGGATCTTCAATAGTTTCATCTTTTTGAGACACGACACCTATGACTTTACCTCCGGCATTGGCGTCATTAATAAGTTTAATAGATTTGTCGCGCCCAGCTGTAATTGGAATGACAACGCCTGGAAATAACACCGTATTACGTAACGAGAGTATTGGTAAAGTGTCTGGAAGTTGTTCTTTATTTATTTCTTCTTCGTCCTCTGGGGTCATTAAAGGTATTAATTCTGAATTTTCATCGAACTCCTGAAATGACAAACTGTCAAGACTTAAAAAATTAGATTTTTTCATATATATATTTAAGTCAATCTGTCATTAATTTATTTACACAACAGATTGTTTTATTTTTATTAATAAACTACAAAATAATTATATTTCTGCAAATCAGCCAATTATGACTGTGTTTAATATTGTTAGTGGTATATATTTTTCAATTAATATGCCAAGTTCATGAAAATTATAAAACTTTTAGTTTAAAAACTGTAACAATAATGTAATACCTTCATCTTAATATAAACCATTTATTATTTATAGTAGTTGTTACTAGCCAACACACATATTGATACACTTATAACGCTTTGTAAAACTGGAGACCAATCTGCGCAATTGGAAGTTTATAACAGATATTATAAAGCCATGTATAATACCTCTTTTAGAATTGTAAAAAACAGTTTTGAAGCCGAAGATATTATGCAAGATTCTTTTTTAACAGCATTTACAAAATTAGAATCGTTAAACGATATTAAAACATTTGGTGCATGGCTTAAACGCATTGTTATTAATAACAGTATTCATCACTTTAATAAAAATAATAAATATGAAGATGTCCCATTTGATACAGTTATGTACAAAGTAGAAGACACATATGTAGATCCTATACAAGATCAAGATGCTAAAGCACAAGCGAATTTGATTTTAAAAACCATGAATTCACTAAAAGATAATTATAGAATAGCGCTTACTTTACATTTAATTGAAGGTTATGATTATGAAGAAATTTCGGGAATAATGAATGTAAGTTATGCCAATTGTCGCACCACAATTTCTAGAGCAAAAGAAAGCTTAAGACAAAAATTACAACGTGTTGTTTAAAAGATAAAGACTATGAAACCAGATACTAATTTAGACGATTTGTTTAAAACGTTACAAGGTAATTTTGATGTAGAAACACCTGATGCTCATCATAAAGATCGGTTTTTAGCCAAGCTAAAAAACCAGCATGTAACGGAGTTGCCACCTGAAATAAAACACAAACATGCTGTATTTGTAAAACCATTTTTGGCTGTAGCAGCTACTGTTATATTGCTAATTACATTAACCTTTATTTTTAATAAAGCCGAAAACACAACAGATTTAGCAAGTGTTTCTCCAGAAATGGCAAAAACGCAAAGTTTTTTTAATGCTACAATTTCTCAGGAATTAAAACAGTTAGAAAAAGAAAATGCTCCAGAAGTACAACCTTTAATACAAGACGCTTTAAAACAATTAAACATACTAGAAGCCGATTATAATAAATTAAAATTAGACTTATCCAATAGCGGTCATGATAAACGTGTTATTTACGCTATGATTTCTAATTTTCAAAACCGGATTGAAATTTTAGAAAATGTTCTAGAAACAATAGATAATGTTAAACAGTTAAAAAATATATCAAATGATAATCAAAATACCATATAAATTAATCTTATTTCTCTTACTCATGCCTGTAATGGTGTTAGCCAATACTCCAGTAAAAGCTAAACACACAAAAACAAAAGTCATAAAAAAGGAATTTAACGTGAACAGTAATGCTACTTTAAGTATTGATAATAGTTACGGAAATCTAGATGTTATAACTTGGAATGAAAACCGTATAGTATTTGAAATTACTATAACCACTAACGGTAACGACTCTGATAAAGTGCAAAATAAACTTGAAGATATTTCAGTAACATTTAATGCATCACCTACTTATGTGTCTGCTAAAACTATTTTTACAAAATCAAAATCAAAATGGTGGGATTGGAATGGTTCAGATAATGTAAATATGAAAATAAATTATGTTGTTAAAATACCTATAACAAACAGTGTAAATCTGAAAAATGATTACGGAGCCATTAATTTAGATAAACTTGAAGGACGTGCTAAAATTAATTGCGATTATGGAAAAATTACAACTAAGGAATTAATGGCAGATCATAATGAAATTGAGTTTGATTATACCTCTAATTCTTATTTTGAATACATAAAAAGTGGTATTATAAATGCGGATTATAGTGGATTTACAGTAGCTAAAACAAAAGATTTATTGATTGAAGCCGATTACACCAACAGTAAAGTTGAAATAGGTGAAAATGTAAAGTATAACTGCGATTATGGAAGTCTAACTATTGATATGGTAAATCATTTTAAAGGTGAAGGCGATTATTTAACAGTGGTAATAGGAGATGTCTATAAATCTGTAAATATAGATGCCGATTATGGCTCAATAAAAATTAAAAACCTGACTGCAAGTGCAAATAATGTGTACATCGACTCAGATTATGTAGGTATTAAAATAGGTTACGATCCGCATTTTTTTTTCGATTTTGAATTAGAATTAGATTATGCCGATTTACGTGATCAAGAAGGCTTTGAATTTAATGTAAAACGCATTGAGTCTAGTGGTAAATATTATAAAGGGTTTTACGGTGAAGCCAACACAGGAAATAACATAAAAATCGATTCGGATTACGGAAACATTTCATTTATAAAAAATTAACTACAAATACTTATTAAACCTATGAAAAGCATCATATTAAAAAAAATCAGTTTATTAGTTGTCGCAATTATTAGTCTAACATCTTGTGTGAGCATAAGTAAAGGCATTCAAGGTAATGGTGATTTTATTACAGATCACAGAACTACATCGGGTTATGATATTGTAAGTTGTGCAGGCTCTATGAATTATATTCTTGTAAAAGGTACAGAAGGTAAAATTACTGTTGAAGGAGAATCTAATTTAGTGCCGTATATTTTAACCGAAGTACAAGGCAATACTTTAATTGTAAAAACAGAAGATGGTGTTAACCTTAATCCAAGTAATAACAGAGATATTATAATTACTATTCCTTTTGAAGATCTTACTAAAGTATCATTAACTGGATCTGGAGATATAATTAATGAAGATGTAATTAATGCTGAAAACTTAAATGTGTCACTTACAGGATCAGGAGATATAATATTAGATATTGAAACGGTATCGGTAGAAAGTAGCGTTACAGGTTCAGGAGATTTAACTTTAAAGGGGCAAACAGAAAATTTAAATATTAATGTAACTGGATCTGGAGATTTTCATGGTTTTGGTTTAATTTCTAAAAACACAGATGCTTCAGTAACTGGCTCTGGTGATGCAGAAGTAGTCAGTATAGAAGTTTTTAAAGGACGCGTTTCTGGTTCTGGAGATATAGAATATAAAGGCAATCCTAAAGAAGAAGACGTTAAGGTATCGGGTTCTGGAAGTATAGAAATGCAATAAACACAATTTATATTATGCAAAAAGCATCCTTTTTAAGGATGCTTTTTTGTTTATAGTGTTATTGAATGTTTTTTGTTCTAGGTACACGGTATAATAATATAATACCTATAAAAAAGAAAATAAATAAAAATAGAATGGCATTTCGCATACTACCTGTTATTTGATCTATACTACCATAAATTACCATACCTATTACAATACCTATTTTCTCAGACACATCAAAGAAGCTAAAGTACGACGTTGTATCGTTTGTTTCTGGTAAAAACTTAGAGTAAGTAGATCTAGATAAGGCTTGAATACCTCCCATTACTAAACCTACAAACATTGCTGTAATATAAAACTGAGTAGGTGTTTTTACAAAATAGCCATAAAAACATAGTCCCATCCAAATAAAATTTATAACAATAAGAGTTTGTATGTTTCCAAATTTAGCAGAAGCTTTAGAGGTTAAAAAAGCGCCAACAATAGCAACAATTTGGATAACTAATATACTAACAATTAACCCCATAGTTTTCTCCTGTTCTCCACCCCAATCTACTTCTTGTTCTCCAAAATATGTAGCGACTAACATAATGGTTTGCACAGCCATACTATATACAAAGAATGCTCTTAAATACCGTATTAAACGCACATTACTTTTAATGGCTCTAAATACTATTTTAAGTTCTTTAAAGCCATTAAACAATACAGATTTAGTTACTTTATTCCCGGTTTTAGCTCCTTTTGGTAAAATATAATAAGTATACTGGCTAAACACAATCCACCATACTCCTACGGTTATAAAAGAGTATCTCATGGCTTTCATTGCAGCTTCACCTTCAGTACCGCTAATGCCAAACAAATCAGGTTTCATAACCATTGCTAGGTTAAAAATTAATAACAAAACGCTACCAATATAACCTAATGAAAAGCCTTTAGCACTAATACGATCTTGTTGTTCAGGAAAAGCAATATCTGGTAGATATGAATTATAGAAAACTAGACTTCCCCAATACCCTATTAAACCTAAAAAATAAAAAGTTAAACTTAAATAGATGTAATCTAAGCTAAACCAATTTAAACCTATACAAGCTAAACCACCAGTATAGCAGAAAAATTTCATAAATACTTTTTTATTACCTATAAAATCAGCTATACCAGAAAGTATCGGAGACATAAATGCAATAACAAGAAAAGCAAATGCTGTAATAAATGATATTAAAGCCGTATTTTTTACATCAGTACCAAAAATATGAACTTGCTTAGTGTCTGTAGAAAATAATGCACCATAAAAAATGGGAAATATTGTCGAGGCAATGGTTAAGGTATATACAGAGTTTGCCCAATCGTAAAATGCCCAAGCATTTAATAATTTCTTACTCCCCTTTGGATGTGTTTTCATTTAAAATATATAATATATAAAAGATAACAGGCTTTTAAATTGTTACTTTATTAGTCTGTAAAAGAAGTAACACCAAACTTTTTTGCTTCTGCTATTGCATCTGGAACGAGTTTAGTCAATTCAGATATACGACTTGCATTTGCAGGGTGTGTACTTAAAAACTCTGGGGTACTGCTTGTTTCCATTCGCGTCCATAATTTAGGGGCAGCTTCTGGATTATAGCCTGCTATAGCCATAAGTACAATTCCTATTCTATCGGCTTCAGATTCATGACTTCTACTAAATGGTAAAGTTCCTAGAACGGTAGAGCCTATTCCAAAATACTGATTAAACATATCACGACTTTCCTGATCTGTAAGTGCTATATTCCCTGTAATTGCGATTCCCTGTTGTATGTAAGCAGCACTCATGCGTTGCTGTCCATGATTTGCTAAAGCATGTGCCACCTCATGCCCCATAATTGCAGCGATACCAGCATCTGTTTGGGCAACAGGTAAAATACCTGTATAAAATACAATTTTACCACCTGGCATACACCAAGCATTTTTGGTGTCGTCTTCAACTAAATTGTATTCCCATTTGTATCCATCTAAATAACCAGCATAACCATTTGCATTTAAATAACGCTCTGCAGCGGTTGCAATACGTTGACCAATTCTTGTTATACGTGAAGCATCTTCTGTGCCTTTAACTACTTTATTTTCTTTTAAAAAAGCATCATATTGTTTGAAAGATGATGCAAATAAATTATCGTTTTTAACAAAAGCCATAGTTTGTTTACCTGTAAATGGATTTGTAGCACAAGAGCCAAATACTAATAGTAAAGCTATAATGTAAATACGAGAAATTGAATTCATAACTATTTCTTTTTCTTTATAAAATTTTTTAATAAGTATAGATTTAACATTTTTTATGAAAAACTTATGTAAGTATAAACATATAAAACGACAATTAAAAAAACATTTGTACTATGAAACCCATTTTAATTTTATGTTTAGCTTTTAGTCTTTTTTCTTGCAATGGATTTTCTCAAAAAAAAGAATCCAAAGACACATCGTATAAAGTTGTAAAAACAGAAGCTGAATGGAAAGCACAACTTACTCCATTACAATATCGTGTTTTAAGACAAGAAGGCACAGAACAACCTTTTACAAGTCCGATAAATAAAATTTATGAAGATGGTATCTATGTTTGCGCAGCTTGCGATACACCTTTATTTAACAGTGATGCAAAATTTGATTCAGGTACAGGCTGGCCAAGTTTTGACAATTATATAAAAGGAAATGTGCTTTTCTCTGAAGGCGGTGGCGGTATGTACGGCATTGAAGAACATTGTGCGACCTGTGGTGGTCATTTAGGACATGTGTTTAATGACGGACCAAGAAAAACTACAGGAAAAAGACATTGTATTAATGGTGCTGCGATTAAGTTTATACCAGAGTCTTAATCATTCATCAGATTTTAATTTCTTTTTAAATGGACGTATAATTAATCGTGCTTCTCTATCAAAACGGATATAATTATACACCCAATTAACAAATACGATCATTCTGTTTCTAAATCCGATTAAAAAGAAAAGGTGTACAAACATCCATACAAACCAAGCAAAAACACCCTGAAATTTATACTTTGGTAAATCTACCACAGCTTTATTTCTTCCTACAGTTGCCATTGCACCTTTATCTTTATATTTAAAAGGTTCTAAAGGTAAACCTTCCAACAAGCGTTTTAAATTATGGCCTAATTGTTTTCCTTGTTGGATGGCAGGTTGGGCCATCATTGGGTATCCGTATGGAGTCGCTTCGGTTTCTATTTGAGCCACATCTCCAATAGCAAAAATGTTTGAGTAAGTTTTTAATTGATTAAATTCGTTTACAATAATTCTATTACTCCTAGACACTAAATCTGCGCCTTCAATACCTTTTATATTGGCGCCTTTTACACCAGCAGCCCAAATCATAGTAGCGGTTTCAAACACAACATCAGTATTGGTTGTAACTACTTTTCCGTCGTAATTAGATACCCGTGTATTTTTCCAAACATTTACACCCAATTTTTCTAAAAAAGCTTCAGCTTTTTTTGAAGCTTCCTCGCTCATTTCTTTTAAAATGCGATTTCCAGATTGAACTAAATTAATTTGTGCTAGACGAGTGTCTAAATCAGGATAATCTTTAGGAAGTATCCCTTTTTTAATTTCTGCTAAAGCACCAGCAAGCTCTACGCCTGTTGGTCCTGCACCAACAATTACAAAATTCATTAAGGCATTACGTTCTTGTAAATCAGATGTTAATAGCGCTTCTTCAAAATTTTCTAATATTAAACTTCTTAAATTTAAGGCTTGTGGTATTGTTTTCATAGACATGCTATTGGTCTCAATAGATGTATTTCCAAAATAATTAGTTTCAGATCCCGAAGCAATAACCAAGTAATCATATTTAAGCAACCCTATATCTGTAATAACCTTGTTATTCTTCGGATCAATTTCTAACACATTTGCTAGTCTAAACTGAAAATTAGAATAGTTTTGAAGAATTTTACGAATGGGATACGCAATAGAGTCAGGCTCTAATCCACCCGTTGAAACTTGATAAAGTAAAGGTTGAAAATTATGATAATTATGTTTGTCTAGTAGTACTACTTGTACGTCTTGTTTAGATAATACTTTTGCTAAAGAAACTCCAGCAAAACCTCCGCCAATAATAACAATACGCGGATTACTTATTCTTTTTATATTCATATATAGTTACTTACAAAACAAAGGTAACAAAAGATCTATTTTTTTACCTATCTAAATTCATTATTCGGATTAGGTTTCGTAAATTCGTAGCATTAAACGATTTAATGAATTAATCATGAGTAAATACGATATTATTGTTCTTGGAAGTGGTCCTGGAGGCTACGTAACCGCTATTAGAGCGTCTCAATTAGGTTTTAAAACTGCTATAGTAGAAAAAGAAAACTTAGGTGGGGTTTGCCTAAATTGGGGATGTATTCCTACTAAAGCCCTTTTAAAGTCAGCTCAAGTATTCGAATATTTAAAACATGCAGAAGATTACGGCTTGTCTGTTAAAGAATACGACAAAGATTTTAATGCTGTTGTTAAGCGTAGCCGTGGTGTTGCTGATGGCATGAGTAAAGGAATTCAATTTTTAATGAAAAAAAATAAAATTGATGTCATTGAAGGATACGGAACATTAAAACCAGGCAAAAAAATTGATGTAGATGGTACTGAATATAGCGCAGACCATATTATTATAGCTACAGGTGCACGTTCTCGTGAATTACCTAATTTACCACAAGATGGCAAAAAAGTTATAGGATACAGACAAGCTATGACTTTGCCTGAACAACCTAAGAAAATGATTGTTGTTGGATCTGGTGCTATTGGAGTTGAATTTGCTTACTTCTACAACTCTATGGGTACTGAAGTAACAATAGTAGAATATTTACCAAATATTGTTCCTGTTGAAGATGAAGATGTTTCTAAACAATTAGAACGTTCTTTCAAGAAAATTGGAATTAATGTAATGACATCTGCAGAAGTTACAACTATAGATACTTCTGGAGATGGTGTTAAAGCTACAGTAAAAACGGGTAAAGGAGAAGAAGTATTAGAAGCTGATATTATTCTTTCTGCAGTGGGAATTAAAACTAATATTGAAAATATTGGTTTAGAAGATGTAGGTATTGCTGTAGATCGTGATAAAGTTTTAGTAAACGATTATTACCAAACCAATGTTCCAGGCTATTACGCTATTGGAGATATTACTCCAGGTCAAGCTTTAGCTCACGTAGCTTCTGCTGAAGGTATTTTATGTGTTGAAAAAATTGCAGGTATGCATGTTGAACCAATAGACTATGGTAACATTCCTGGGTGTACATATGCATCTCCAGAGATTGCTAGTGTTGGTTTAACAGAAAAGAAAGCTAAAGAACAAGGTTACGATATTAAAGTTGGTAAATTCCCTTTCTCAGCCTCTGGTAAAGCAAGTGCTGCTGGTAATAAAGATGGTTTTGTAAAAGTGATTTTTGATGCTAAATATGGTGAATGGTTAGGCTGCCACATGATTGGTGCAGGTGTTACCGATATGATTGCTGAAGCTGTTTTAGGTCGTAAATTAGAAACTACAGGTCATGAAGTATTAAAAGCAATTCACCCTCACCCAACAATGAGTGAAGCCGTTATGGAAGCTGTTGCTGCTGCTTATGATGAAGTTATACATATCTAATCTATAACTTATTTTTATATACGTATTTATAAAAGGTGATTTGTACTATGTGCAAATCACCTTTTTTTATAGCTGCTTTAAAATCATAGGCAATGTTTACATTATGATATAAAAAAAGTCTCAGATAATTCTGAGACTTTTTTTGTGAGGGTATGTTTTGAGGTTTAAAACATATATCCTACACCAAATTGCCAAACATCATTCTTACCATCTACATCTTCAAAAAGAGTATCGTCTTCAAAGATATTTGTTAAACCTAACGTATAACGTGCACTTAAAAAGACTCCACTGTCAAACTTATAAGATGTACCAAAGGCTAGACTAGTATCAAAATCTTTTACATAAGAATCGTCACTGTCTATTTCTAAATCACCATTATCAGAATTAGGTTCACTATCAAATTCTTCATGAACTTTAAATCCAAATTGTGGTCCTGCTTCTACACTCAATCCTTCAACTAAATATACTTTTAGTAATAATGGAACTTGAATATAATCTAATTGATATTCCACATTATCGTCTGTGTCAAAAATATTATCTTGGTCTCTTTCTAACACATCGAAACCTTGACCAGAATAAAAAACTTCTGGTTGAAAAGATACACGTTCAGAAATTGGGACTTCTGCAAGTAAACCAACATTAAAACTTGTTCGTGAATCAACATCATCAAAATCATCGCCAGTTAACTTGGAAAAATTAACTCCAGCTTTAGCTCCTATTTGAAATGCTTTAGAATCTGATTGAGCATTAACTGATGTAAATGCTAATAAAAATACTACTGTAAATGCAATTAAATTTTTCATCTTTTTGATTGTTTTTTTATGAGTTATAAGAACAAATCTATAAGTCAAAAAGCAGCTAACAATAAGGGTTAACAGCAAATTAACAAGTTCTTAAAATGATCTAAAAATCAATCGGAAAAATTAAATTTCCCCATCAACTCTTTTGCTACAATTGTTAACGCTTTCAATAAAATTGAACAAATTATCATCATTTATTTTTTTAATAAATTTTCTTAAACAGCGTATTATAGATACAATCTGTAATGTGTTTTTAGTATAAAATCAATACTAGTTCTTACTTTTGAAAAAAAAACATAATAATGAATTTAAAAGACATCATACAAAACAGACGTTCTGTTTTTCCAAATCAATATATTGATAAACCTATTTCTAAAACTGTTATTTTAGAATTGTTAAATGCGGCTAATTGGGCACCTACACACAAACGTACAGAGCCTTGGCGTTTTAAGGTATTACAAGGCGATAAAAAAAATGAGTTAGGTGTATTTTTGTCTAATAAATTTAAAGCGACAACCGATAAATTTTCAGAATTTAAATACAATAAAATTCAACGAAATTTTAAAAATGCAGGGGGTATAATTGCTATTTGTATGGCTAGAGATCCTGAAGAAAGTATTCCTGAATGGGAAGAAGTTGCCGCTACAGCTATGGCCGTTCAAAATATGTGGCTTACTGCAACCAATTTAGGTTTAGGAGCTTATTGGAGTTCTCCTGGATTAATAGGTTTTATGGATGAGTTTTTTCATCTTGAAGATAACGAAAAATGTCTTGGATTTTTATTTTTGGGACATTATGAAGGGAGTGCTCCAAAACGTGAGCCCAATGCCATAGATGATAAAGTAGAATGGTTGTAATTGTATTTAGTACACGTCTTGTAATATCTTTTAAATTGTAATTAATAATAATGTGTGCAAATCTATTTTAGATGGGCTTTATTTTTGTGCTTCTAATTTTAATTTATAATTTATAAAAAACTTTGAATGGCTAACTCATAACTTTTTAAACCAAAACCAACTATAACTCCCTTTGCAACCGCAGAAATGTAAGAATGATGTCTGAAAGTTTCTCTAGAAAAGGTGTTAGAAATATGGACTTCAATAACAGGTGTTTCAATACCTTTAATAGCATCACCAAGTGCTACAGAAGTGTGTGTATAAGCCGCAGCATTGAGCACAATACCATCGTAACTAAATCCAACTTCATGAATTTTATTAATAAGTTCTCCTTCTATATTTGATTGAAAATATGATAATTCTACTGTATTATATTTTTTTTTAATACTTTCAAAGAAATCAGTAAACGTTAAACTACCATATATTTCAGGTTCACGTTTTCCTAATAAATTTAAATTGGGACCGTTTAATATTAAAATTTTTTTCATAAAGTAAAAGTATAAAAGAATATAGCATAAAAAAAGGCGAATATTTAATTTCGCCTTTAAAAATATATTTTGTTTGGTTTAGTTTACATTAAACATAAACCCGAAGTTAAGTGTCGACCAAGTAATCCAACTGTTGTTGCTTACACCAGTATATGAAAGATTCAATTGAATCATATCGTTTAAATTAAAACCAATCATAGGTTTGTAATAAAAACCTCCATTAAACTGATCGCTTACACCAATAGCATATCCAAAATCTGCTCCAAATTCAATTTGGGCAGAAGGTACATAACGTGTTGCTAAGGCAATAGGAATAAATTGTGCATCTTCTTTTTCATAAAAATCTAGTAAATAATCGGTGTCATTATATACTACACCATAACCGGAAGCAATACCCATATTTAATAATGGAGCAACAGGCAATAAATAATTAATATCTGCTGAGAATCCTGCAGAAGCATAATCATTCAATTCGTAAACAGGTAACATAAAACTAGCACCAATATTTAACCCTGAGTGTCCTGTTGGTAATGCTCTGTAAGTGGTTGTTTTTCTTACAACAGTTTGAGCAAAAGCACTAATTGATACAAAAACAATTAACAATAGCGTGAAGTAGTTCTTTTTCATAATTAATTAGTTATTTATTAATACTTTTAACCTGATCTTTTAAGGTTTTTTAGTGCTTAAAAATAGTATTTTATTATGATATAATCATTTTTATACTATTCATTAACTATTAAAATTAATCGTAAAACCTAAACTTGCTGCAGACCATGTCCAATTATTCGAAATTCCTGAATATGAAATATTAAGCTGAAAGGCTTCACAAATATTATATCCAAAAATGGGTTTAAAATAAAAACCTCCATCCCAGTTTTCACTTAAACCAAAAGCATAACCTAAATCTGTACCAATTACAAAACCATTTAAAATAGCTACTCTAGTAGCAGCTGCAACTGGAATATACCTAAAATCTCTGTTTTTAGTTATTGGTCCCCAACTTTGGTTATCATCTTTAGCAAAATAAATACCATACCCAGATGCTAGCCCAATACTAATGTTTCTATGAGCTTGGTATAAATAATTTGCATCTAATAATATACCTGTAGACACTACATTACTTGCAGCGTTTAATGGTATAGCCAAGCTTGCTCCTAAGTTCAGCCCTTCTTGTACATTTCTTCCTGTAAAAACTGCTGTTGCTGCAGCTGGTTTCCATCGATCAAAATTAAATAATGTATTTTCAAAACCTAAAGGTTGTGCAAAACTTTTACACACGAAAACTAAAAGAATTATTGCAGTAACAATTTCTCGTCTCATAATAAGTAGATGTTATTAATTAATATATTTAGGACGATTAAAGGTACGAAATTATCGTTAAACTGCACTATTTGTATTAAAATATTAATTAACAATTTTATATAATATTATATATTTATACCATGAAATGGGAAACTGCATTAAAAGATTACCTATTATTCTTAAGGATAGAACGCGGATTATCAACTAATTCTGTGCATAGTTATGGGCTAGATGTAAAGAAATTAATAACATATTTAGAAGATAAAGTTATTAACATTTCGCCTATTAAAATTACACCAAATATTATTCAAGAATTTGTTTACAACGCCGCAAAACACTTAAATGCACGATCTCAAGCTCGTTTAATTTCTGGACTTCGTAGTTTTTTTGATTATTTAGTTTTTGAAGATTACCGAACTGATAATCCATTAGAATTGATTGAAACTCCAAAAATTGGAAGGAAGTTACCGGACACATTAAGTGAAAAAGATATAGATGATTTAATTGGAGCAATAGACTTGTCGACTAATGAAGGTGAGCGTAATCGGGCCATGCTAGAAACATTATACAGTTGTGGTTTACGTGTAAGCGAATTAACACATTTAAAATTGTCTGATTTGTATTTTGATGAAGGATTTATACAGGTTACTGGTAAAGGAGATAAACAGCGTTTTGTACCTATAGTTGCATCCACAATTAAATACATTACAATATATATTGAACAGGTTCGATCGCATTTAAACATACAAACTGGACATGAAGATACTGTGTTTTTAAACCGAAGAGGCAGACAACTTACGCGTGCTATGATATTTACGATAATTAAACAGCTAGCAATAAAAATAAATCTGAATAAAAACATTTCGCCTCATACCTTTAGACATTCTTTTGCTACACATTTACTTCAAAACAATGCCGATTTAAGATCAATTCAACTGTTATTAGGACATGAGAGTATTACAACTACCGAAATTTATGTGCATTTAGATAAAAAGCATTTAACCGAAGTTGTTGAAAAATTTCATCCTAGAAAATAAAAAAGGTTCAGATGTACACCTGAACCTTTTTGTTGTAACAAATTAATATGTTTTGTTAATTATTTTTTTAACCATGCTTTACGCAATTCTATTTGTTTTGCAGTTGCTTCTGGATTTGGTTTTAATAATTTTCCGGTAGTATAAGATGTAGTTAAATTACTTTTAACAATTACTTCTTCTCCATTTCTATCTAAAACCACAGTAATTGGTTCTCCTTCTTGCATAGAAATTGTTTTCATAAGTATATCGTTAGCATTAGTAATGGTCATGTCTTCACCATTTATACTTTTAATAACATCATTTGGTTGTACACCTAAATCGTTCCAGAAGCTATTATCTTTTACTAATTCGCTAAAGAATATAGTTTTTTTAATTGGATCGCCTCCAAGAATTAAATTACCATTATTTAATAAAAAGTTAGTTTCAACTTTACCATCTGCTTGTATTAAACCAACTTTATTAAAATATACATTATAATCTATTGGTGTTGTACCTTGAACGTGTGTTTTTAAAAACTCACCTACAGCTGGATACGTCATTGCTGTAATTTCATCAATAATAGTATCGTCATTAAATGGTTTGTTTTTTCCATATTTCATAGACAATTCTTTCATTAAAGATAATACACTACGTTGTCCGTTACTTTCTTCTCTCATTATAATATCTAAACACATACCTATTAAAGCACCTTTTTGATATACGTTATAATAGTTAGAAGCATAAGGTTCTTCAATAACGTTTTCACTCATTTTGGTAAAACTCATAGTATCGTCCATGCGTAACGACATTCCTATTTTATCCATTAATGTAGAGTAAAATTCAGTTTCGTCTACTAGGCCTTCTGTAACTTGAAATAGTGTAGCAAAATATTCTGTTATTCCTTCATACATCCATAAATGTTTAGAGAATGTAGGTGTGTTATAATCAAAATAATGTACATCTTCAGAATGCACACTTAAAGGCGTTACAATGTGAAAAAACTCGTGAGAGACTACATCTATCATACTGTCGTCTAAAGCTGCTTCAGAAGAAGCTTCTTGTAAAACCACAACTGTAGAAGTATTGTGTTCTAGGGCACCAAATCCTTTAGGTTGATCTTCTCCTTCGCCTGCTAAATACAAGTAAATATCATACCGCGACGTGGTATTAATATCGCCTAAAAATGTTTTTTGAGCTTGCATCATTTTCTCCATTGTTTGGCGTAATTTTTTAGCAGTATGGGCTTTTGTTGGAGAATATACACTTAAAACTACTTTAATATCTCCTACCTGAAACTCTTCTACATCTAGATTACCATACATCATTGGGTTATCTGTAATATCAAAATATCTAGGTGCCACATAGCTGGTTGTTACAATGCTTCCATCTTCACTTAGTGCTTCATTTGTTTTTTGTAATGCAGACGTACGTTTAAAATCTTCTGGAGCAGTAACATCTAACGTATATTGGTTTTTCTTTAAAGAATCGAAATACCCTATAAAACCGTGTAAATTTAAAACATAGTTGTCCGGCTCTATATTTGTACCTGAAGGTGAAAATGGTTGTTCTCCTCCTATTCCACCTTTTTCTTCAATATCAAAAGTGTCGTTAACATAATAGGTAATATAATCTAGATTTGTTGCATTTGCTATAGCCCAAGAATTTACATCTATTTTTTCAGTAGGAATTTCTACACCATCGTAGTTAAATGCTTTAAAATCGTCAATATATTTCCCAAAGTCACTAACAGAATAAGTTCCTTGTACAACACGTGGTAATCTATAAATTACTGTATCTTGAGTAAAACGTCCTGGATTTATAGTAACTGGAGCTTTGTCGTTTACAACTTTAGTAAGGTTAATAGAGGTTGCAATTGGTGTGGTTTCTGCTGCATCATTCTTAGACACTTTTTTAGTCGAGCCGCAACCTACAAGTACCACACTTGCAAAGGCTAAAGCCATAAATTGATTTTTCATGAATTTTATTTGTTTTCTTTATTGGTATTTCAAAATTACAATCTGTTACAAAAAAACAATATAACTTTTTGTTAAAAGAATATATGATAAACAGAGACCGATTAAGTTTTTAATTGAATTTTAAATTTTTATTATTAATTATGTCTGCAATTAGTATCTTTGACAAACATATTTTAGGAATGCAGTTTAAACACCCAGAACTTCTTTACGCTCTTTTTTTATTAATTATTCCTATTATTATTCATTTATTTCAGCTTCGTAGATTTAAAATAGAGGCTTTTACAAATGTTGCCATTTTAAAAACAATTTCACAACAAACACGTAAAAGTTCACAATTAAAAAAATGGTTACTTTTACTTACACGGTTACTTTTACTTGCGTGTGCTATATTAGCTTTTTCTCAGCCTTTTACATCCAAAAAAAACACTATAAATAGTGCGAAAGAAACTGTAGTTTTTTTAGATAACTCGTTTAGTTTACAACAACGTGGGCCGCAAGGTAATTTGTTTGATCGTGCTATACAGGATTTAATTTTAGAAACAGATTTTAATAAAACGATCACCTTAGTAACCCATGATGCGGTGTATAAAAACACCACTATAAATGCCATACAAAATGATTTGTTACAGCTCTCTTATACAACAAATCCTTTGTCTTATAACGCTGCTGTGTTAAAAAGTAAATCATTATTTAGCAACACATCTGCCACACAAAAACAACTTGTTTTTATATCAGATTTTCAACAGTTAGAGTCTCCTTTTTCAATTCCTGAAGACACATTAATTCAGGTTAATTTAGTTAAACTTACACCAACTAATACTAATAATATTGCTTTAGATAGTGTATATATTTCTAAGAGTGATCCGTTACAAACAGAATTAACTTTAACCTTAAAAAATTATGGCGAACCTGTAGAAAATGTATCGATTGCATTACATAATAATGATAAATTAATAGCAAAATCTGCAGTATCGATTGTAGAACAAGCAGAAACTCAATTTACCATTCCTAGTAAAACTGTGATAAATGGTGTTTTTAGTATTGAAGATTCTGGTTTACAATTTGACAATACGTTATATTTTAATATTAATACACCTTCTAAACTTAATGTATTAAGTATTAGTGAAAGCGACGATGCTTTTTTGAGTAAAATTTTTACTCCAGACGAATTTAATTTCACGTCTACATCTGCACAAAACCTTAATTATAATAGTATTGAAACGCAGCATACAATTATTTTAAATGAGCTTAAGGACATTTCAAACAGCTTAATTAATGTATTAAAGACGTTCACAGATCAAGGCGGAACATTAATTGTTATTCCTTCTACTCAATTAAATACAAGTGCATATAGTACTTTACTTGCTAATTATAACACCAGATATAAAACCTTATTTAATTCTGAAAAACGTATTACATCTATAAATTATTCGCATCCTATTTATAAAAATGATGTATTTGAAAAACAAGTTCAAAATTTTCAATATCCAAAAGTTAGTCAGTTTTATACTGTAAATGAAGCTGCCGGAAGTGCGGCTTTAAGTTTTGAAGATGGTTCACCATTTTTAACGCAGTTTTCTAATCTGTTTTTGTTTACATCTCCTATAAATTCAGACGTGTCAAATTTTAAAAATTGGGCTATTATAGTTCCTACTTTTTATAAAATGGCTATGCAAAGTTTACAACATCCTAAATTGTTTTACACCATTGGTAATCTTAATAGTTTTGATATTGATGTTACACTAAATCAAGATGAAATTTTATCTATAGAGAATTCCAATACAAACTTTATTCCTCAGCAACAATACTTTAATAAAAAAGTGAGTATCACTACACAAAATAATCCAGAACAAGCTGGTATTTATAGTGTAAAAAACAAGTTAGAAACGCTTAAAAATATAAGTTTTAATTACGATCGAAAAGAAAGTAAATTAGAATATCAGGACATTTCTACACTTAAACATGTAACTATTAGCAACTCAATACCGAGTCTTTTTGATACCTTAAAAAGTAATACAAAAATTAACGAGCTATGGAAATGGTTTATTATTTTTGCATTGGCCTTTTTGATGCTTGAAATGCTCATCTTAAAATATTTTAAATGAACGTACTTATAAAATCTGCAACTATTATTGATACTAACAGTGAGTTTCACAATAAAACTCTTGATATTTTAGTAGAACAAGGCAGTATTTCCAACATTGGAACTTCTTTAGAAAATCCAAACAATTATCAAGAAATTACATTAGACAATTTACATGTATCTCAAGGTTGGTTTGATAGTAGTGTAAGTTTTGGTGAACCTGGATTAGAAGAACGTGAAACAATTGCTAACGGATTAAAAACTGCGGCGTATTCTGGTTTTACTACTGTAGCATTAAATGCAAATAGTAATCCTGTTATAGACTCTAATAGTGATATTACATTTGTAAGTAGTCGTGCATTAGGACACGCTGTTAATGTATTGCCAATTGGCGCTTTAACCAAAGCAAGTAATGGTATAGATTTAGCAGAATTATACGACATGAAAACTGCTGGAGCTGTTGCATATTACGATTATAAAAAGCCCATTAGTAATGCAAACCTCATGAAAATTGCCTTACAATATGCAAGTAATTTTAATGGATTAGTTTGCTCTTTTCCTCAAGATAATGGTATTGCTGGAAAAGGTGTGATGAATGAGCATATAACCAGCACCACTTTAGGATTAAAAGGTATACCAGCTTTAGCCGAAGAATTGCAAATTGCTCGCGATTTGTTTTTATTAGAATATACTGGAGGTAAACTTCACATTCCAACGGTCTCAACAGCAAAATCTGTAGCGCTTATTAGAGCAGCTAAATTAAAACAATTAGATGTTAGTTGTAGTGTAGCTATTCATAATTTATACTTTAATGATAGTGTTTTACAAGAGTTTAATACGCATTATAAGGTGTTACCCCCTTTACGTATAAACAGTGATGTAGAAGCATTACTTGCTGGAGTTAAAGACGGTACTATCGATATGGTTACTAGCGATCACAATCCGTTAAATATTGAAGAAAAGAAAGTAGAATTTGATTATGCTGCTTATGGTACTATAGGTTTAGAAAGTGCCTTTGGAGCATTACATAACTTATTTTCACTAGAACAAACTATTGCTTTATTAACTCAAGGAAAACAGCGTTTTGGTGCAGAGAGTACAACTATTAATGTAGGGAATATTGCAAATTTAACTTTATTTAACCCAGATTCTCAATATATATTTACAACTCAAGACATCATATCCAAATCCAAAAACGCCATTTTTGAAGGCGAAAAATTAAAAGGAAAAACCTACGGAGTATGTAATAATAACCAATTGGTATTAAACACAAAATAATGATAAAACAAACCGTTAATGAAGGTAAAAATTTAGCCGTAATTAGTTATTTAACTTTTGTAGGATTAATTATTGCTATAATTATGAATCTTGAAAAACGCAATACATTTACTTCATTTCATATCAGACAAATGTTAGGGTTGGTAATTATGCTTTCTATCTCTCAACTTGTAGAAAAATATTTAAATAGTTGGTTAGGTACTGTATGTTGGTTTATAACTTTTGCTTGTTGGCTCTATGCTTTTTACCATGTAATAATGGGACAAAAGAAACTTGTTCCATATATTGGTGAATATTTTCAAGAATGGTTTAGAAACGTTAGATAGATGAAAGATTTAAGTTTATATCACATAACAAGACCTTCTTCATTGAAGGCCAACGCTCCCCTATTAATTATGTTTCATGGTTATGGTAGCGATGAAAACGATTTATTTGCATTTGCATCAGAATTACCACAAGAATTATATGTAATTTCAGTGCGTGCACCTTTTGCAATGCAACCATATGGCAACGCTTGGTATGCTATTAATTTTGATGAAGAAAACGGAAAATGGAGTGACGACGAGCAAGCTAAAACGTCTAGAGATTTAATAGCAACATTTATAGATGAAGTGATTGAGCATTATCCTGTAAATAAAGATAATGTCACACTTTTAGGATTTAGTCAAGGAAGTATTTTAAGCTATGCTGTAGCTTTAACTTATCCTGAAAAAGTTAATAATATTATAGCTTTAAGTGGTTACATAAATTCTGCGATTATCCCTACAAATCACAATACAGATGATTATAAGCATTTAAATTTTTTCTGTTCACATGGCAGTGTAGATCAGGTAATACCTGTAGATTGGGCAAGAAAAACACCTGCTGTGTTAGATGGGTTACATATTAAGCATGAATATCATGAGTATCCTGTAGGACATGGTGTAGCGCCTCAAAATTTTCACGATTTTAAAACATGGTTATCTAAGTTAATTTAGATTAACAATTAAATAAAAAAAGTCTCAATAAGTTATATGTATTGAGACTTTTAAATTTATATGTAATACAATTATCTTAACGGATACAATAAGGAGTCTATCACTTCAAAAGTAACTTCATTCTGGTTAATCACTTCGTATTTTACAAGTAATTCACCCCAGAATATACCATCAGAAAAATCAGTAATTAACCATTTATGGTTTAAGACTTTTATAGAATTTATTAACATAGATTTTCCTTCGTTTGCTGCATAAGGGATTAAAGGATTTCCTCCCTTTACATTATTATTGTAGATGGCATCTTTTATAAATGGTATCAAGGTATCTACATTTAATCCTTTATTTTCAAAATAAGTAATAGCATCTTCATTATTTTCAATATTAAAATGCGATAATTCAAAAATCTTATCTTCTAATACCGTAATAGAATCTGTTAATGTTTCTACTCTTGCATTACTTTTTTCAATAGTTCTAATGTCATCTTCAAAAACATTCTTCGAATTTACATATTGAAATAAAATTAGAAGTAATGAAAAAATAAAGAGGTACATAAAAATTCTCTGCTTCATTATATAATTATTTGGAGGTTGTCGTAGGCTAAAAACACATTTTCAGGTAATTCTTTTTCGGTAGTTTCATGAAAACCGAGTAAATGACTAATATGTGTTAAGTAAGCTTGTTCTGGATTTACTTTAGAAATAAAATTTAAAGCTTCTTCAAGATTAAAATGAGAAATATGCGGTTCTTTTCGTAATGCATTTACTACTAAAACTTTTACACCTTTAAGCTTTTCTATTTCAGCATCGTCAACAGTTTTCATATCTGTTAAATACGCAAAATCTTTAAATCGAAATCCAAATACTTGTAGTGTATTGTGCATTCCATTAATAGGAACAACATCTAAATTTTTAAGTTTAAATGGAGCGTTAATAATGTTATGCGGGGTAACATTTGGAGCTCCTGGATATTTGTTTTCGGTAGTAAATATATAATTAAAACGTACAGCTAATCCATCTAAAACACGTTTGTGTCCATAAATATCAATATCGCCTTGTCTAAAAAAGAAGGGTCTAATATCGTCTAAACCAGCAGTATGATCGGCATGTTCATGAGTAAATAAGATTCCATCAATTTTTTGAACGTTATTAGTTAGCATTTGTTGTCTAAAATCAGGACCACAATCAATAACGTATGTAAAATCGTCCCATTCAATTAAAGCCGACACGCGTAGTCGTTTATCTTTAGGATCTTGACTTAAACAAACGGGATGATTACTACCAATTATTGGGATGCCTTGAGATGTTCCAGTACCTAAAAAAGTAATTTTCAAAACGGTTAAAGATTTACTACAAAAATAGACTTATTTTTTTGTTTCGAAGGCTAATTTAATACCTTTGTATGAGACACACATACTAATCTACATTTATACATGGAAATCACCCTGATAGGAGACAAAAAGATTGAAGATATCCCTTCATTAAAGGCGAAAGCACTTCGAATCAATTTAAATGAAAACATTTATGGTACGTTTGCAGAGATTGGGGCCGGTCAAGAAACCGTTAGACATTTTTTTAGAGCTGGTGGTGCCTCGGGAACTATAGCAAAAGCGATGTCTGCTTATGACAAATCTTTTAGTGATGCGGTATATGGCGTTGAAGCTGATGGCCGATATGTAACAGAGGCGCGTTTGATGAAAATGCTTGAATACGAAATTAAATTAATTGAAGAACGTATTACACGAGATAAACATCCTAATAAAATGTTTTTTTCATTTGCAAATACAGTTACTACTATTGATTTTGCAAAACAATTTAAAGGTCATGGTTGGGTTGGCATACGTTATCAAGTCGAGCCAGATCAAGAATATAACGAAATTACACTTCACCTAAGATTTAAAGAGACTGATGCTAGATTGCAACAAGAAACTCTTGGTGTTTTAGGAACTAACTTAATTTATGGTGCATTTTATAAATATAACGAACCAAAAAAATTATTACGATATTTATACGACCATTTAGATAAAGATCAATTAGAGATTGATACCATTAATTTTTCTGGACCAATTTTTGAAAATGTAGACAACCGTTTAATGAGTTTACAATTAGTAAAAAATGGAATGACAGATGCTGTAATGTTTGATCCGGACGGAAACAATGTGTTACCAGCACGTGTATTATATAAGAAAAACATTTTAGCATTACGTGGTAGTTATAGACCAGTAACTAAGGTAAACATGGATTTATTTCATAAGTCGTACGACATGTTTATTAAAGAGAATAAAGTTGATGAGAATAATACAAAAGTTATTTTTGAGATTACATTATCCAATTTAAGGGCTGAAGGTGAAATTGATGAACAAGATTTCTTAGATCGTGCTAAACTATTATGTTCTTTAGGACAAACGGTTTTAATTTCCAATTTTCAAGAATATTATAAGTTGGTTGAATACTTCTCACAATACTCTAAAAACCGTATGGGATTAGCCATGGGAGTAAATAACCTTATAGATATTTTTGATGAGAAATATTATCGTCATTTAAGTGGAGGTATTTTAGAAGCCTTTGGTAAATTATTCTTTAAAGATCTTCGTGTGTATCTGTACCCAATGACCGATGAAAATGGTAAAATTACAGATAGTGAAAATCTAAAAGTACACCCACGTATGAAAGAATTATATAAATTCTTTAAATACAATGGTAAAGTTGTAGATATTTCAGATTACGATCCAACGATTCTTTCTGTATTTTCTAGAGAAGTCCTCAAGAAAATAGCAACCAATGAACCAGGCTGGGAAAATATGTTACCTGAAGGTATTGCCAACTTAATTAAACAAAAACGATTATTTAGCTGTAATCCGGATAATGTAAGAACAGAAAAATAATACCTACATTATATATAAATAGAAAGCGAACTTATTTTTTGAAATGTGTTCGCTTTTTTTGTAAGTTTTAAAATAATTGTATTTTATTTTACATTCTGAAAAATATATACTTCGGTAGCACCAACACCATATTTCTGATAATTAGCATCGTAATATTTTAAATTATCGTAGCGATTAAAAAGGTATTCTAATTCTGTTCTTAAAACCCCTTCTCCTACGCCATGAATAAATACAATTTTTTGTATTCTGTGTTTTATAGCGTATTCTAATTTATGCTTTGCGGTATCTAATTGAAGGGTTAGCATATCGTAATTACCCATATTTTTAGTAGATTTTGTTAGGTTATGGATATGTAAATCTACTTCCATAGTAGGCTCAAAACGCTCTTTGGGTTTAACTCGTACTGATTTTTTAGGTTTATATTCTTCTTTTTCTGAAATAACTTCACTTAAAGAACTCGCATTAAAAAGTTGTGCATCAATTTGAGTGTCTGTTTTTATTTTAATAAGTTCATGAGACTCAAAATTTAAAACAAAGCCTTCTGAAGTTTCCACGGAAACCGTACTACCTGAAATTTTTAAGACTGTTCCGGACATATTTTCGTCTAAAACAGAAACTGTATCTCCTTTCTTAAATCCCATTTTTATTAATCTTCACTATTTAAATTATCTTCTTGATCTTTTTTACTTGGTATGGTTTGAGAAATTTTAAACACTCCAAAAAGTAAACTACAAATGCCTAAAATTAAAAGGTAAGTATGTTCTGCATCATCTACTTTTGCGTACATAGATACTATTATACCGAATATAATAAATATATAATTTAAGGTTTGGGACGATTTCATAAATTTTAATTTAATTTTCAAAATTACAATTTTATATAATTTAGTTTCTAAATCTTCACTATAAATTACATCTTTATAATACTATATTTGTAATTCAAACCCAACACTTATGTTATCTCCAGAAGATTACATGCTACCATGTTTAACAAAAAAATATTTAGGTTACGACTGTTTAGGTTGTGGTTTACAACGAGCTGTGGCCTTAATTTATCAGGGTAATTTTGTTGCGGCGTTTAAAATGTATCCTGCAATATATACCCTTATTTTGTTGGGTGTTTTTTTACTTTTAAATGCTTTTAAAACACTAAAACACCAAGAATCTATCAAAAAATGGCTTTTTATTATTAATATCGTTATTATTGTAATGAGTTATATTATAAAACTTTCAACTACTAACCTTTAATACTTTTATGGAAAGAACTTATTTAAAAACAACAACAATTTATGTACTATCAATTTTAGGCTTGCTATGTTGTTGCATTGCTGGTATTGGTGTTATTCCATCAGGAATAGCTTTTTATATGGCTAATAACAGCTTAAAAGATGTCGAATTAAACCCTGATGGCTATGATAATATAGAAGGGATGAATACTGCTAAAACAATAGCTTTAGTAATGTTAATTATAAACGGATTGTATTTAATATATTCTATTTATAGTATTGCAACTGCAGATTGGGACTTGGTTATAGAGCAATTTCAAAAAGGAATGGAAGAAGGCGGATACGAATTTTAATACCCTATAAGCCATTGATATAAAAAAAAGCGATTCTTATTTAAGAATCGCTTTTTTAGTTTAAATGTATGTTGAAAATTTACTTTTCAAATTGCTTTAAAGTTTTAATTATAATAGAGACACAGTCTAACAATTGTGTTTTATCCATCACTAAAGGTGGAGCAAATCGAATAATGTTACCATGTGTTGGTTTTGCTAATAACCCGTTATCACGAAGAGCCAAACAAATATTCCAAGCGGTATCGCTATTTTCATCTTCATCTATTACAACTGCATTTAATAAACCTTTTCCTCTAACCAACGTTGCAATAGAACTTGTTTGTATATATGTTTCTAATTCACTTCTAAAGAGTTGTCCTAGAGTTTCGGCATTTGCTGCAAGTTCTTCATCTTGTACCACAGTTAAAGCCGCAATAGCAACTGCTGCTGCAATAGGATTTCCGCCAAAAGTACTACCGTGATTTCCTGGCTTAATAACATTCATAACTTGATTATCTGCCAACACTGCACTTACTGGGTATGCACCACCACTTAATGCTTTACCTAGAATTAATACATCTGGTTTTACATTTTCATGATTTACAGCCAATAATTGTCCTGTTCTTGCAATACCAGTTTGTACCTCGTCTGCAATAAATAAAACATTATATTTTTCGCATAAAGCTTTTGCTTTAGATAGGTAGCCTTCACTTGGTACATATACACCCGCTTCGCCTTGTATAGGTTCTACTAAAAACCCAGCTACATTTGGATTGTCTTGTAAAGCTGTTTCTAGTGCTTGTAAATTATCATATTCGATTTTAATAAATCCGTTTGTAAAGGGACCGAAATTTTCGCGTGCAACAGGATCATTAGAAAACGAAATAATTGTTGTAGTACGTCCATGAAAATTATTTTCACATACTATAATTTCTGCATCATTTTCTTTAATTCCTTTTACCTCATATGCCCACTTTCTACAAATTTTCAAAGCTGTTTCTACAGCTTCGGCACCTGTATTCATAGGTAATAATTTATCGAAACCAAAATATTCGCAAGCGAATTTCTCATATTTGCCCAACATATCATTATAAAACGCACGAGAAGTTAATGTTAATTGCTGTGCTTGCGCTATCATAGCTTCCACAATTTTGGGATGACAATGCCCTTGATTTACTGCAGAATATGCCGATAAAAAGTCGTAATATTTTTTGCCTTCAACATCCCAAACATAAACGCCTTCACCTTTAGTTAACACTACAGGAAGTGGATGGTAGTTGTGTGCACCATATTGGTTTTCTAAGTCTATTGCTTGCTGTGAAGTTAATTGGTTTAATACAGCCATTTTAATATATTTTAAATTGATAATTAGCTATTCCTACATTCTCACTTTTTATTATATTAAAGTAGTATTGAGATGGAGAGAAATCATCCATTAAAGGAATTGCAAATTACTAAATATAAAAGCTGGATAGAAATATTAATCTAAGATTTTTAATTTGTTATACTTTATATTCATTTAAAATTACAAATCCTTTCTAAAAAATATGTGAAGTCGTATAAACAAAAGCGAAAAACACCTTATTTTTGCCGCATGTCTAGAAGAAATAGAAAACAAGTTTTTACAAATATAGAAGTCCTTGATGCAGGAGCAAAAGGGAAAACCATTGCAAAATCGCCAGATGGTGCGGTTATTTTTTTACCAAATGCAGTACCTGGCGATGTGGTAGATATTCAAACCTATAAAAAGCGTAAAGCCTACTACGAGGGTAAAGCTACGATTTTTCATAAATTGTCTGATAAACGTACAACACCTGCTTGCGAGCATTTTGGTGTATGTGGCGGTTGCAAATGGCAGGATATGGATTATAAATACCAATTGTTTTACAAACAAAAAGAAGTTGAAAACAATTTACGCCGTTTAGGTCATATAGAATTGCCTGAAGTTACACCTATTTTAGGGTCTGCAAAACAGTATTTTTACAGAAATAAAATGGAGTTTTCATTTAGTAATAGCCGTTGGTTAACATTAGATGAAATTCAATCTGATGAAGATTTAGGAGATAAAAATGCACTCGGATTTCATATTCCAGGCATGTGGGATAAAATTTTAGATTTAAACAAATGTCATTTACAAGCAGACCCGTCTAATGCAATTAGAAACGCCGTTAAAGCATTTGCTGTAGAAAACAATTTAGAGTTTTTTAATACCAGAAATCAAACGGGTTTATTACGTACCTTAATGATACGTACAGCATCTACTGGTGAGTTAATGGTACTTATTCAATTCTTTAAAGAAGATAAAGCAAAGCGTGAATTACTGCTAAATTATCTTACAGAAACGTTCTCTGAAATTACATCCTTATTATATGTTATTAACGGTAAGGCTAATGATACGATATACGATCAAGATGTATTATGCTTTAGTGGACGCGATCATATTTTTGAAGATATGGAGGGCTTAAAGTTTAAAATTAATGCGAAATCGTTTTATCAAACAAATTCCGATCAAGCATACGAATTATATAAAGTTACTCGTGAATTTGCAGGGTTAACAGGAGAAGAACTTGTTTACGATTTATATACAGGGACAGGTACTATTGCTCAATTTGTGGCCAAACAAGCCAAAAAAGTTGTAGGTGTAGAAGCTGTTCCAGATGCTATTTTAGCGGCTAAAGAAAATGCAAAAGCTAATAATATAGACAATGTAGATTTCTATGTTGGAGACATGAAAAATGTTTTTAATACGCAGTTTATAAATACGCATGGGCATCCAGATGTTATAATTACAGATCCGCCACGAGATGGTATGCATAAAGATGTGGTGCAAATGCTATTGGATGTAGCGCCAAAAAAAATAGTATATGTAAGCTGTAATAGTGCCACTCAAGCTAGAGATTTAGCCCTAATGGAAGCTGTTTATAAAGTTACTAAAGTACAAGCTGTAGATATGTTTCCGCAAACACATCACGTAGAAAATGTTGTACTTTTAGAAAAAAGATAAGTCAATCATGAAATATTCTTTTATAACCATTCTTTTACTCGCTTTATGTTTTTCAGCTTGTGAAAAAGATGATATTTGTTCTAATGATACCGAAACTACACCTCTTTTAATTATTCGGTTTTATGATGTTACAAATCCAAATACAGATGAATTATTAGATGTTACAAATTTAGTTGTACAAGGTGTTGGTAATGATTCGGTGTTAACAGATTACAATATTGTAGCAACCGATTCTATTGCGATTCCGCTTAAAACCACTGAAAACAGCACGCAATATTCGCTTTACGAAGAGTATGTACTTAATGATAATGATACACCAGATGATGAAAGCGACGATTATGTTACTGGTAATGAAGATATTATTACAATAACATACGACATGGAGCAAGTTTACGTTTCTCGTGCATGTGGCTATAAAACAGTGTATAGAAACGTAAGTATTAATTTAGAGTCAGATAGTGATAATTGGATACAATTAATACGATCTGTAGACGATAACCAATCTGTAGAAGATGAAACAGAACAGCATTTTAAATTTTATCATTAGTACATGTATTTGTATGTTTCTTTTTAATGCCACTGCTATGGCACAAAACGATAGTATAAAACAGGCGACTAAAGATTCAATTAAAATAAAAGAAAAATACGGTTTACGTATTGGTGTAGAACTAAGTAAACTTGCACGAACAGCTTTTGAAGAGGATTACGAAGGTTTTGAAATTATGGGAGATTATAGACTCTCTAAAAACTTATATATTGCTGGAGAATTTGGGGCTGAGAATGAAAATACCAGTACCGATTATTATGATGTAACAACCAAAGGAACCTATTTTAAAGCAGGTATAGATTATAATGCATACCAAAATTGGTTAGACATGAAAAATATGATTTACAGCGGTTTACGTGTAGGTGCTAGTACTTTTAGTCATACTCTAAATAATTATACTGTATATACCGAGGATCAATATTGGGCACCACAATTTTCTAGTTCCGATTCGGAAGAGTTTAGTGATTTGTCTGCGCTATGGATAGAGCTTATAGCTGGATTTAAAGTAGAGATTGCAACTAACTTATATCTCGGTGCACGCGTTGAACTTAAGGTTTTAATGTCGCAACAAGAACCCGACAATTTTGAGAACCTTTACATTCCTGGATATTATAAAACTTACGATAGTGTAGATATTGGTTTTGGGTATGGCTACTCTTTAACCTATTTAATTCCGCTCTTTAAAAAAGATAAATAATAGCCGTTTTTGACTGTATCAAAGCAAACTTTAACACGTTCACTTCATTTTGCAGTTCGTGTTTTTTTGTTGGTTAATTAATGTTTAATTTTAATCATAATATTAATCTAAAATATATTTAACCATGAATAATTTAAAGAAATTAATTACAATTTTATCTATTGTATGTATCGCAAGTTACAGCTCTGCTCAAACAGAAAAAGATAAAGAAATTATAAAAGATGCAGAAGTTGCTAAAGAAACGTTACTTAAAACGACACCAGAATTAAAAAACTTTTTTGATAAAGCTGCAGGATACGTAATTTTCCCGAATGTTGGAAAAGGCGGATTTATAGTTGGAGGTGCTTCTGGTAATGGAGTACTTTATAAACAAGGAGGTATGGAATTAGGAATGGCTAGTCTTAAAAAAGTTAACATTGGTTTACAAGCCGGTGGTGAAGCTATAATAGAAGTTATTTTCTTTGAAACCAATACCGAGTTGGAAGAATTTCAGAAAGGTAAATTTAAATTTGATGCTGGAGCCTCTGCAACTGCTATTAAATCTGGAGAATCTTTTAATGCAAAATACTCAGAAGGTGTTGCTGTATTTACACAAACTAAAGGAGGCTTAATGGCAGATGCATCTGTTGGAGGGCAAAAATTTAAATACACTCCATTTAAATAAATAATATTTTCTTTTTAAATATAAAAAAAAGCAAGTGGTTACACTTGCTTTTTTGCTTTTTTACTACCTTCATACATAACGTATTTTACAAATCTAGACTCTAACTTGGCATTAAAAAGTTTAATTTTTCTTGAAGGTCTTAACCCTACACATTTTAAAGCATCCAGATTAGACGTTATTAACCATGCATCTGTACCTGGGTAATTTTGTTTTAGAGTATCTCCTATTTTACCATAAAATTCTTCCATTTCAATATTTAATCGTTCACCATAAGGTGGATTAAATAACATGTGTAATTTCTCATGTCCTGCTTTTTGTGTTTTAAAGAAATCTTCATGCTTAATGGTTATAAATTCATCTAAATGTGCATTTTTAACATTCTCTATAGCTTTTGTAACTGCCGAAGGTGACTTATCAAAACCTATAATGCGATGATGAAAATCTCGTGTTTTAGATAGTAAAGATTCTTCAATTTTTTCAAACAAATCAACATCCCAATCTTCCCAACGTTCAAAAGCAAATTCTTTACGCATTAAATTAGGCGGTATGTTACAAGCAATCATTGCCGCTTCTGCTAAAATAGTTCCTGATCCACACATAGGGTCCATAAAATCACTTTGTCCATCCCATCCCGAAAGCATAATTAATCCTGCGGCTAAAACTTCATTAATTGGTGCTATGTTAGTGGCAGTTTTATAGCCACGCTTATGTAAAGAATCTCCAGAAGTATCTAAAGAGACGGTACATTTCTGTCTATCTATATGTATATTAATTTTTAAATCAGGAAATTTTAAATCTACACTTGGTCTTGTGCCTGTAGTATTTCTAAATTTATCTACTATGGCATCTTTTGTTTTCTGAGCAATATATAAAGAATGCGTAAATACAGTAGAGTTTATAGTTGCATCTACCGCTAATGTACCTGTGGGTTTTAAATAATCTTCCCATTGCATTTTATAGATGTTGTCATAAATATCTTGCTCGGTAACGACACGAAACGTTCTAATTGGTTTTAATATTTTAATAGCAGTTCTTAAAGACAAGTTTGCTTTATACATAAACCCTTTGTCTCCAGTAAAACTTACGTTCCTTACTCCTATTTCAACATTTTGAGCGCCAAGTTGAGTTAACTCTTTAGCCAATAGCTCTTCAAAGCCAAATAAGGTTTTGGCAACCATTTTAAAATTATTCTCCATTATTTACTTTAAATAGAAGACAAAAATACAGTATTTTTGCACCCTACATAGTTTAGAGATGATAAAAGATAACACAACTTGGTATGTATCGTGGTTTGATACGCCTTTTTACCATATTTTATATAAAAACAGAGACGATCGTGAAGCCCAAGTATTCATGGATAATTTAACTCGTTATTTAAATATAGACGAAAATGGTAAAATTTTAGATCTAGCTTGTGGTAAAGGTAGACACTCAATTTATTTAAACTCTTTAGGATATCATGTTATCGGAGCAGATTTATCTGAAAACAGTATTGAATATGCTAAACAATTTGAGAATGATACCTTACAGTTTAAAGTTCATGATATGTGTAAACCTTATCCAGATACTTTTGATGCTGTTTTTAATTTATTTACAAGTTTTGGGTATTTTGAAAAAGATGAAGATAATTTAGATACCATTAAAGCGATAAAAAGTGATTTAAACGATTATGGGATTGGTGTTATTGATTTTATGAACACAGAGTATGTCATTAAACATTTAGTACCTGAGGAAACTAAAGTCATTGATGGCATTACATTTAATTTAAAACGCTATGTTGAAGATGGATATATTATAAAAGATATCTCTTTTATCTTTGAAAGTAAGGCATATAACTATCAAGAACGTGTAAGAGCTTTTACTCTAGAAGATTTTGAAGCGCTTTTTGAAGCTGCAAATGTTCATTTAATTGAAATTTTTGGGAATTATAAATTACAAAAATTTGATGTTAAAACATCAGAAAGATTAGTCATGCTTTTTAAATAATGAATTCGTATTTACTACCTATTATAGCCGTATGTATTGGTATTATGTTAGCCTATTTTGGCAAATCTAAACCTGCATTTAACATCAAGTTATTATTGTCTTTTAGTGGTGCATTTCTATTAGCTTTAACACTTTTTGAATTGCTTCCAGAAGTCTATCATCATCTAGAGTCTAAACAAACTGGGTTATTTATCATGTTTGGAATACTCTTACAAATCGTGCTAGAATACTTTTCCAAAGGTGCAGAACATGGCCATGTACACATACACAAAAACGATGTCTCTTTTCCTTGGTTACTATTTATTAGCTTATGTATTCATAGTTTTTTAGAAGGCTTTCCGATACACAAACATAGCGATATGATTTATGGCGTATTAATACATAAAATACCTATAGCTACATTAATTACTACATTTTTAATTCAATCGCATTATAATAAAAAACAAATTTTGGGATTCCTTATTTTATTTGGAATTATGACGCCATTAGGTACATTTGTCTCTAATCATATAACTTTAGTGGAAAATTATATTTACCATATTAATGCTATTGTTATAGGTATATTTTTTCATATCTCTACAACCATCTTATTTGAAAGTAATGAAGATCATAAATTTAATTTAACCAAATTAATCTCTATTTTAGCAGGTGTTGCTATTGCTTACGCAGTATAAATTATGTTTAGTAAAGAAGAATCAAGACAATTAAGAGAACTATTTTGGACTAGTTTTGGGAAATCATTTCCAAAAAAATGGATATTGTACGATACTAAAATTAAAGGCTTTAGTTTTAAATTTCATTTTGATACTAAAACGGCTTGTGTAGCTTTAGATGTTGAAGAAGATTTAGAATCCAGAATTAAGTATTGGGAAAGGTTAGAATCTTTAAAATCAATTTTAAAAGCCGATTATTTACCTGATGCTATTTTTGAAGAAGAATTTATTTTAGATAATGGTAAAGAAATATCTAGAATATATGTACAATTAAATGAGAAGGTTTCAATACATAATAAAAATTCTTGGCAAATCGTAATGACGTTTTTTAATGAAAACATGTCTAAATTTGAATCGTTTTTTGAAGATTACGAAGACATTTTAAAAGACTAGATGACATGTAAAAAAATCATTAAAAAATGACTAACAGCACCAGCTAATACAAAAAGATGCCAAATTACATGATTAAAGGGTATTTTTTCAAATGCAAAGAAAACAATTCCAACGGTATAAAATAAACCACCTGCAACAAGTAAATTAATACCTTCTGGACCAATAACTTCACTTAAATTAGAAAAATCAAAAATTATAAGCCATCCCATTATTAAATAGAGAAGCGTAGAGAATATTTCGAATTTACCAGTGAAAAACAGCTTTAATATGAGTCCAAATGCAGCTATCCCCCACACCACCCAGAATAAATTCCAGCCTAAACTATCTTTAAGTGCTATTAAAAGAATGGGAGAATACGTTCCTGCAATTAGTAAGTAAATACTTATATGATCAAAAATTCGTAAATAGTGTTTATAAGAGGTTTTAGTAACAGAGTGATATAATGCAGAAGCCGTAAATAATATAATAATAGAACAGCCATATACTACTACACTAAAAATGGTCCATCCTGTATTTTGTGTATTATAAAACAATAAAAGTCCCAGCCCAACAAGCCCTAAAAGTGCTCCAAAAGCATGAGTAATCGTGTTTAGTTTTTCTTCTAAAGGCGACTGAATACTCATTATTTTACCGTTTTTAATCGTTCAGCCCATTTGTTTTCAGCCTCATAAAAATCGAATTCTAATACAGAATTCTGACGTTCTAATCTTCCATTTTGAAAACTACGCTGTAAAATATCTTCTATAAAATAATCTTCTTTAGAAGCCATGGGATCAAATTCTTCTTTCAGTGAAATATCAAAGAGTTTTGCCGTATTATTAAACCAAAAAGCACGCCAGCCGCTTCGTAAATCTTTAATCAAATCGAATGTTGTGACACCGGTTTGTCTATGTATAAGTTTTACTAAAATTTGACCTTCTGTTCGAGTCATTTTCTTTAATTCTGCAGTAAACTCGTCTTCTAAATAATCTTGTACTTGTTTAATATATTTTTTCTGATCACGTTTTTTATCTAACTTTTCTAAGCGAAGCGTTAAAGTTTGTAAACGATCTGCAGCCAGTTTAGCATACGGGTATACTTTTAGTGTTTTTCGGCGTAAAATAATATATTGAATATGCTCTTTTTTATCAATAAAATTAATTTTATTAAGAATTAAAACTTCATCTAAATCAATACTTTTTCTAAAAATTGAATCGCCTTCTAATTTTACATACGTATCCTCTATACTATCTTGATTAGTATCAAAGTTTTGAGCCCATAAAAAACAGGGACAAAGTAGTGCGAAATATAATAGGTTTTTCATACAAATAGTCAAGCCAAAAACTATTCCAAAATTAATAATTTACATGGCTTTAAACATTTTAATCGCATTAATATTATTATTTTTATCCAAAATTTTTTACACATGGCAAATAAAACAATATTAAATAAAAAATCATTAGACTTTTTAGAATCTTATTTAAATAATGCGGCCCCAACGGGCTACGAATGGACTGGGCAAAAGCTATGGATGGATTATTTAAAACCTTATGTAGACGAGTTTATTACCGATACTTACGGCACTGCCGTAGGTGTTATAAATCCAGACGCTCCTTATAAAGTTGTTATTGAAGGCCATGCAGATGAGATTTCTTGGTATGTTAATTATATTTCTGATAATGGCTTAATATATGTTATTAGAAATGGAGGAAGTGACCATCAAATAGCACCAAGTAAAATAGTAAATATCCATACTAAAAAAGGCATTGTAAAAGGTGTATTTGGATGGCCAGCTATTCATACTAGAGATAAAGCTAAAGAAGAAACGCCTAAACCAGATAATATAACGATAGATGTTGGTGCAAAAGATAAAGAAGAAGTAGAAAAAATGGGTGTTCATGTGGGTTGTGTGATCACTTATCCAGATGAATTTCACGTATTAAATGGCGATAAATTTGTATGTCGTGCTCTAGATAATAGAATGGGCGGATTTATGATTGCTGAAGTGGCTCGTTTATTAAAAGAAAATAAAAAAGAACTTCCTTTTGGTTTATACATTACAAACTCTGTGCAAGAAGAAATTGGTTTACGTGGTGCAGAAATGATTACCCAAACCATTAAACCTAATGTTGCTATTGTAACAGATGTAACGCATGATACTACCACTCCTATGATTGACCGAAAAAAAGAAGGTCATTTAGAGCTTGGTTTAGGTCCCGTTGTTGCTTATGCTCCAGCTGTACAACAAAAATTAAGAGATTTAATTACAGATACTGCAGAAGCTAAAGACATTCCTTTTCAACGCTCTGCTTTGTCAAGAGCTACTGGTACAGATACAGATGCTTTTGCTTATAGCAATGGTGGTGTAGCCTCTGCTCTAATATCATTACCGTTACGCTATATGCATACTACAGTAGAAATGGTACACCGTGAAGATGTTGAAAATGTAATTAAACTTATTTACGAAACACTTTTAAATATTAAAGACGGAGAAACGTTTAGTTATTTTAAATAAAATAATTTTAGTTAAAGCCTCGGAAAATTCTGAGGCTTTAATTTACATTTAAAGTATGGATGAACTTATAGATATAGTTACTAAAGAAGGACAACCAACAGGACAAATTGCTTTAAAGTCCGAAATTCACAAAAAAGGGTTGTATCATAATACAGCTCACCTTTGGTTATATACTACAGCTGGAGAAATTTTATTGGCACAGCGCAGTTATAAAAAAGCCATATGTCCTGGTATGTGGGATGTTTCCGTTGCTGGACATGTAGATGCAGGAGAAACTATCGAAACAGCAGCGATAAGAGAAACTAAAGAAGAACTAAGTTTAGATTTGCAAACTACAGATTTAAAGAAAATAGGTGTGTTTCCGTGTTTTCAAAATTATGATTCTGGCATTCAGGATAATGAATTTCATCATACCTACATTGCCAAACTACCTGTAGATATAACGTCGTTAAAACCCCAAGAAGACGAAGTTGAAGCTTTGCAATTAGTGACCGTTAATACTTTTAAAACACTTTTAGAACATAGTGAAACTAATGCATATTTTGTGCCATCTAATAAGGCTTATTATTTACAAGTATTAAAGGCTATTCAAGACAGTATTTAGCCTAAAATTTAAGCAATTAAGTTTGTTCTGTATAGTTCAGAACGCTCAATTTATTATAAGTATTATTAAAAAAAACATACTAATTACTAGATTAGATTTTTTTATATCTATAGTTACCTAATAAACTTTATATTGTGTTGGTTTAAAATCTCTATATAATTTAGTATGAATTTACTGCTTGTGGCACTCGCTCCTATTGTTACCATAATTATCTATATATATAATAAAGATATGTATGAAAAAGAGCCTAAAATATTATTATTTTATAATTTTATTCTTGGTGCGGTGATAAGTGTTATTATAACAACCATAATATCTTTGCTCTATAATTATACTTTAATTTTAGATGATTATAGTATCACACATCAATTTATTAATGCTTTTTTAGTAGTTGCATTAACCGAAGAATTTAGTAAATATGTTATAGTGCGCTATTTTTCACAACCCAATAAAGATTTTAACGAACCCTTTGACGGAATTATGTACGCCGTAATGGTATCTATGGGTTTTGCTGCTACAGAAAATTTATTATATGTTTATCAAGGTGGGATACAATCTGGTATTTTACGTGCATTTACGGCTGTCCCAGCACATGCAAGTTTTGCAATAATTATGGGATATTTTATGGGAAAAGCAAAGTTTTCAAAACACAGAATTAAGTATAATTTATTAGGATTATTACTAGCTATGCTATTTCATGGAACTTACGATTTTTTTCTTTTTATTGATTTTATACCAGGGATTTGGACTGGCGCCTTTGTTTCCTTACTACTTGGTATTTGGTTCTCAATTAAAGGAATAAAAAAACATCAAGAGAAATCATATTTTAAATAATAGTACTATCTTTATTTCCCGAAAATACCATTAGATGAACACGATGAAGAACACAATTGCAGATCGCGTTGCCGACTTTATAAAAAATTTTCCTCCTTTCGACCTACTAGATAAGGAGCAACTCTTAGATATTTCTAAAGAGGTAAAAATCAAATATTTAGACAAAGAAAATGTAATATATAATATTAACGATCCCCTACATGACCAATTTTATATGATATATAAAGGGGCCGTTAAATTAAAAAAATATATCAACGAAAAACTAGAAACCATTGATCAGTTTGATGAAGGAGATGTCTTTGGATTACGCCCTTTGTTTGCAAAAGAAAATTATGCTATAAATGCAGTTACAGAAGAGGAAACAATTTTATATTGTATTCCTATTGAAATGTTTAATCCGTTTATAGATCATAACAAAAAAGTACGTCAATATTTAATTGAAAGCTTTGCATCAAACACAGAAAACCCTTTCTCTAATGAATTTCAAAAGAAATTATTAGATGACGATGTAAAATTAGATTTCACTAAAGATATGTTTGAGATGCAACCCGTTCGTCTCATTAAAAATGTGATTACTACAAAACAAAGTTCTAGTATAAAAGATGCCGCAAAATTAATGTCCGCAAATAATGTGGGGTCTATTATTATTGAAGAAAAAGGTTGTCCTATTGGTATTATTACAGATAAAGATTTACGCGTACATGTCGCTACAGGAAATTTTGCTATAACAGACGATGTTTCAAAAATCATGAATAGTCCTGTAAAGTGTTATAAGAAAAATATAACCATTGCACAGGCACAAATCACCATGATGAAACACAAAATCAATCAGATTGTGGTGACTAAAGATGGTACTCCAGATACCAAAATACTTGGTGTGTTCTCTGAGCATGACATAATTGTTATGAAAGGTACCAACCCGTCTGTATTAATGAAGGCCATAAAACGTTCTAATTCTACTAAAGAATTAAAACGTATCCGTGAAAAAATAATGATGTTGTTAGAAGGTTATATTCAACAAAATATTCCGTTAACACACATTAATAATATCATTTTCGAACTTAATGATGCTACGATTAAACGTGTAATAGAGCGTTGTGTAGAAAAAATGGATCAGGCTCCACCAGTTAAATTTGCTTGGATGTCTATAGGAAGCCAAGGACGAAAAGAGCAATTGTTGCATACCGATCAAGATAATGCCATTGTTTTTGAAAATACAGACGATGATCATTTAGAAGAAGTAAGAACATATTTCTTAACGCTAGCTAAAAAAGTAAATAAACGTTTAAAAACAATAGGATTTGAGTTTTGCCCTAGTGAAATGATGGCAAAAAATCCTAAGTATTGCTTGAGTATAGACGAGTGGGAAAATCAATTTTCAGCCTGGTCTAGAGAAACCGAAGAAGAAGAATTGCTACTATGCTCTATTTTCTTTGATTTTAATTTCACGTATGGCGAGCAGTCATTAATTACGCAACTTACAGATCATGTAACCGAAATCACAAAAGGAAATTTAATATTTCAATCTAAATTGGGTGCATGTTCACTACGTAATCCATCACCATTAGGCTTTTTTAGACAGTTTTTAGTAGAACAAGATGGAGAACACAAAGACCATTTCGATTTAAAAAAGCGAGCAATTATGCCTGTTACAGATGCAGGACGTTTACTCGCCATACACTATCAAATTATAAATATTAATAATACAGCAGAGCGTTTTGAAAAATTGGCAGAACTTATGCCTGAAGATGAAGAATTATATTATTCTTGTGCTTACGCCTCAAAAGCATTATTAAAATTTAGAACTAAACATGGTCTTAGACACCATAATAGCGGCCGATTTATTGCTTTAGCAGAACTCTCTAAAGAAGAAAAAATGAAACTTAAACGTTGCTTTAAAGCTGTAGCAAAAGTGCAAGAACTAATTAAGCTTAAATTTAACTTAAAGAATTTTATTTAATGAAATGGCTTTTTAATAAAAATGAGAACTCGTATCCTGACTATTGGACGCGTTATAATGCTTGTTTTTTAGATGCTAAGCCAATAGATATAAATACAGCTACATATGTTGTTCTAGATACAGAAACTACAGGTTTTAATTACGACAAAGATAAAATTCTTTGTATAGGAGCCGTTAAAATTATTGACGGAAGTATAGATATTAGCACGGCTTTTGAAATCTACATTAAACAAGATTATTTTGATGAAGATAGTGTTAAAATTCACGGCATAATCAAAAATGAAAGAATAGAAACGGTCTCTGAAGAAGAGGCCGTTGTTATGTTCTTAGAATATATAGAAGATGCCATTTTAGTCGCCCATCATGCCTTCTACGATATTACCATGATAAATAAAGCTCTGCAACGTTTAGAGCTTCCAAAATTAAAAAACAGTGTAGTAGATACGATGTTTATTTACAAAGCAACTCGTACCAACTCAACTACTATAGATGCAAAGAAAAAGTATACTCTAGACGAATTAGCAGAAAATTATGATATCGATTTAAGCGATAGACATAATGCTGCTGGAGATGCTTTAATTACAGCACTTGCTTTTATAAAAGCTGTTTCTTTTTTAGTTAAAAATAAAAATTACACATTAAAAGAGTTATTAACTCATAAATAACTCTATATCAAATCCTTAAAATTACGGTGTTATTTGTTATATTTATACAACAAACAAACACCACATGAGTAAATCTACCAAAGTTACCGTAAACGATTTGCATCATTTTAACCTCACATTAGAACATGTAGAGCAATTAGATGCTGTGCAAACCAAACCTAATCACTTTCATATTATTCAAGATTATATCTCTTATGATGCAGAAATTTCTAAATCAGATGTCTTAGATAAATCTTATACAGTAATCCTTAATAACACCACATTTTTTGTAAAAATTTCAAACGATTTAGACGTGTTAATAGAAACCATGGGATTTCATACTGCCAACTTTAAAACTATAGATTTAATTAAAGCGCCTATGCCAGGATTAATTCTAGATCTTCTAGTAAAAGAAGGCGATACGGTTAAAGTTAACGATCCCTTATTAGTTTTAGAAGCTATGAAAATGGAAAACAGTATACTTTCTCCTAGAGAAGGAGTTATTAAATCCATTAAAATAAAAAAAGATCTCACAGTTAATAAAGGCGATGTATTAATAGAATTTAAATAACCTATAATCCCTACATATGAAAAAAATACTTGTTGCTAATCGGGGCGAAATTGCCTTACGTATTATGAAAACGGTTAAAAAAATGGGAATTAAAACAGTAGCCATTTATTCTATAGCCGATAGAGAATCTCCACACGTTACCTATGCAGATGAAGCAGTTTGTATTGGCGAGGCACTATCTAGTAAATCTTATTTAGTAGGAGAAAAAATTATTAAAATAGCAAAAGCACTTCAAGTAGATGCTATACATCCAGGATATGGATTTTTAAGTGAAAATGCAGGTTTTGTTAAAAAAGTTGAAGCAAATAATATAATTTTTATAGGTCCAAAATCTGAATCTATTCTAATTATGGGAAATAAAATAGCAGCTAAAGAAGCTGTTAAACATTATAATATCCCCATGGTTCCTGGTACTCCAGAAGCAATTACAGATGTTAAAGCGGCGACTTTAATAGCTAAAAAAATAGGTTTTCCTGTACTTATAAAAGCTTCTGCCGGTGGTGGTGGAAAAGGCATGCGTATAGTTGATAATGAAGAAGAATTTGAATCGCAAATGCATAGAGCGATAAGTGAAGCCACACATGCTTTTGGAGATGGTGCTGTATTTATTGAAAAATATATAGCTTCTCCTAGACATATAGAGATTCAAATTTTAGCAGATTGTTTGGGGCATACTGTACATTTGTTTGAACGCGAATGCAGTATACAACGTCGTCATCAAAAAGTTATTGAAGAAGCACCTTCCTCTATACTTACTCCTGCCCTACGTGATACAATGGGTGAAGCTGCAATTAGGGTTGCAAAAGCGTGTAACTATATTGGTGCAGGAACAGTAGAGTTTTTATTAGATAACAATAATAGGTTTTATTTTTTAGAAATGAACACCCGTTTACAAGTAGAACATCCCGTTACCGAATGTATTACTGGTTTAGATCTTGTAGAACAACAAATAAAAATTGCCAGAGGGGAATCTTTAAACCTTATTCAAGCTGATTTAGAGATTAAAGGCCATGCTTTTGAGTTACGGGTATATGCAGAAGATCCTTTTAACGAATTTTTACCTAGTATAGGTAAAATTAATGTTTATAAAATTCCAAAAGTTCCCGGTATTCGTGTAGATAATGGTGTGTTTGAAGGTGCAGATGTTTCGATATATTACGATCCTCTATTATCAAAATTAATCACTTACGGTAATACACGTCAAGAGGCTATTTTAACAATGCTAAATGCAATTAAAGCTTATCATATTGAAGGTGTTAGTACCACACTAAGTTTTGGGAAATTTGTCTTTGAACATGCTGCATTTAAAGCAGGTAACTTCAATACCAATTTTATAAAGACTTACTTTAATCCTAAAATTTTACAAGAAAAAACTGAACGAGAGGCTAGACTTGCCGCTCTCATTGCTTTAAAACAATATCAAAAAGATCTAAATCAGATCAGATTGCCTAATAATTAAATTTTAAATTATATGGATTCTAAAACAAACATACTTACAGATAAATTAGCAAAAGCATATTTAGGAGGCGGAACACATCGTATTACACAACAACATGCTAAACATAAACTAACAGCAAGAGAGCGTATAGATTATTTATTAGATTCTGGATCTTTTGAAGAGATAGGCATACTAGTTACGCATCGGTCTACAGATTTTGGTATGGAAAAAGAACTCTATTTTGGAGATGGTGTGGTTACCGGTTACGGAAATATTAAAGGAAGATTAGTTTATATTTTTGCTCAGGATTTTACGGTTTTTGGCGGATCACTTTCCGAAACTCACGCTGAAAAAATATGTAAAATTATGGATCTTGCCCTAAAAGTTGGAGCACCTTTAATTGGTTTAAACGATTCTGGAGGGGCACGCATACAAGAAGGTGTTAAATCGCTTGGTGGATATGCAGATATTTTTCATAGAAACGTAAAAGCTTCTGGAATTATCCCTCAAATATCAGCTATTATGGGGCCTTGTGCTGGAGGAGCTGTTTATTCTCCTGCCATTACAGATTTTACATTAATGGTTGAACATAGCAGTTATATGTTTGTAACCGGCCCAAATGTTGTTAAAACGGTAACCAATGAAGCTGTAAGCTCAGAAGCATTAGGAGGTGCACATACACATGCAACTAAATCTGGAGTAGCACATATTACAGCTATTAATGATGTAGAATGTTTAGATCAGATTATCAATCTATTGTCGTATTTACCGCAAAATAATACCAAAACAACAACTAAATTGTCCTATAATTTACAAGATGAAATCCGAGAAGAATTAACCGCTATAGTTCCTGATAATGCTAATAAACCTTACGATATGAGACGCATTATTTATGGCATTATAGATCTAGATTCTTTTTTTGAAATCCATAAAGAATATGCAGAAAACATTATTGTAGGTTTTGCCCGATTGGGAGGAAAAAGCATTGGTATTGTTGCCAATCAGCCATTGTGTCTAGCAGGAGTTTTAGATGTAAATAGTTCAAAAAAAGCAGCTCGTTTTGTAAGATTTTGCGATAGTTTTAATATTCCTATTTTAGTTTTAGTAGATGTTCCGGGGTTTTTACCAGGAACAGATCAAGAATGGAATGGTATTATATCTAACGGCGCGAAATTATTGTATGCTTTAAGCGAAGCTACAGTACCGCGTATAACTGTTATAACAAGAAAAGCATACGGAGGTGCTTACGATGTTATGAATTCGAAACATATAGGCGCAGATATGAATTTTGCTTGGCCCACCGCAGAAATTGCTGTTATGGGAGCTAAAGGTGCTAGCGAAATTATCTTTAAAAAAGAAATTAAAAATGCAGATAATCCCATAGCAAAACTAGCAGAAAAAGAATTCGAATACGCCTCTGCTTTTGCAAATCCTTATCGTGCTGCACAACGCGGATTTATTGATGAAATTATACTGCCAAAAGACACCCGTAGAAAATTAATAAAAGCATTCTGTATGTTAGAAGATAAATCGGTGGAATTACCTAAACGAAAACATGGTAATATTCCGTTATAATATATAAGTAGCCGCAATTATATTCTTCTACTTAAAAAATTAACAGTTTAAGGTATTATTTCACATAAGAAGCATTGATTTTACTCATAAAGTTTAATATTATGATTTTTAAATTTTAACATTTTAGTAATGAGTTAATTAAATACTTTTGCATACATTCTATAAATTCATCAAATATACATGAAAACAACATTGTTTGTAGTCTTCCTTATTACATTTAGCATGTGTATTGAAGCACAAAACGGCTTACCTATACAAGTAGACAATTCTAAGATAAAACCTTTAAATACACTTAAAAATTCAACATTACAAAAAAATTTAGAACAACAACTTAATGCAAATCCAAATTGGAAAAAACTTATAGCCCAAAACAAAATGTCTGTTGGTATAGTAGATTTAAGTAATACCAATCAGGTTAAATATGCTAGTGTTAATGGAGAATATATGATGTATGCTGCCAGTTTACCTAAAATAGCAATTTTATTGTCTGCTATGGATGCTATAGATAAAGGAGAACTTAAAGAAACGCCAGAAATTAAAACGGATTTAAGATTAATGATCAGTAAATCTGATAATGCAGCATCTACAAGAATGATTGATCGATTAGGGTATAAAAAAATAGAATCTGTGATGACAGATCCTAAATACATGTTTTATGATGAAGAATGTGGTGGCGGTTTATGGTGTGGTAAACGTTATGGTGGGGGTGGCAATACCAATCGAGAACCTTTAAAAAACTTAAGTCATGCTGCTACCGTAGATCAAGTGTGTAGATATTATTATTTACTAGCATTTGGTAAACTTGTTAACGATAAACGCTCTAAACAAATGTTACAAATTATGGGTAACCCAGATTTACATCATAAATTTGTAAGTGTTATTGAAAAAATTGCACCTCAGGCCTTGTTATACAGAAAATCTGGATCATGGAAAACCTATCATTCAGATTCTATTTTAGTATGGGGAAACGATCCAAACAGACGATATATTTTAGTCGCCTTGGTAGATGATGAAGATGGTGAACAAATTATTAGAAATCTTGTCACGCCTATTGAAACTGCATTAAAAAAATACAAAACTAAAACTATAGCGTTAAAATAATTTCTTTTGGAATAGAAAATATTACAATGAAGTTACATGAACAAAATGCATATTAATTACATTTGTTTGTAGAAATATATTAATATATAAAACATTTAAATGTCTTTTAAAAAAACTCTTAAACACCATGTCTTAAAAGTTTTTGATATTAAAGAAGAAGAACTAAAAAAGACACTTCTTCTTCAGTTAAATATTTTTATTTTAATTACTACGCTATTAATTGTAAAACCAACAATTAATTCCCTGTTCTTATCCGAATTATCTTCAGATGCACTGCCATTAGCCTATGTTTTTACTGCTGTTTTGGCTATTATTGGTTCTTATTTTTACGATAAAGCTCTAGAAAAATTTCAATTAAATATAATAATTGACAAGACTTTAATAGGATCTATTATTTCATTAATAGTTTTCGGAATCGGATTTAATTTCAATTTAATTACAGGATTTTTATTATATATTCCTTACGTTTGGGTAGCCATTTTTGGACTATTAACAGCCTCTCAATTTTGGATATTAGCTAATCTTGTATACAATGTTAGAGAAGCAAAACGTGTGTTTGGATTTATTGGAGCAGGCGCAATTGCTGGAGGTATTTTTGGAGGCTATTTAACCTCTGTTCTTACCACATTCATGAATTCGCAAAATTTACTTTTTGTAGCAGCACTACTCTTAATTCTATGCATTGCTATAACACGTTATATATGGCGAACAGAAGTTGAAAAACTAAATCCATTTCAAGTTTCAATTAGAAGTAATCCTAAAAGCGATTCACCTTTTAAACTAATTAAACATTCTAAACTGTTAAGTTTAATAGCATTAGTTATTGGGCTTAGTGCTTTAATTGCAAAATTAGTAGATTACCAATATAGCGATTATGCATTTAGGCTTATTGACGATCAAGATGATTTAACCTCTTTTTTTGGATTTTGGCTTTCCACTTTAAGTGTAATTTCTTTACTTATTCAGCTGTTTTTAACCAAACGTATTGTAGGAACTTTTGGGGTAGGAAAATCATTATTGTGGTTGCCTTCAGGTATTTTAATAGGATCTATATTGCTATTAGTAATACCACAATTATGGGTAGTGGTTTTTATTAAAATTATAGATGGTAGTTTAAAACAATCGGTAAATAAATCAGCTACAGAGTTACTTTCAATTCCCATTCCTATAGACATTAAAAAAAAGACAAAAACATTTACGGATGTAGTGGTAGATAGTATTGCAACAGGTATTGCAGGTTTTATTTTAATATTTTTTATTAACGGCTTAGACTTATCATCAACCTATATCAGTATTATAATTATAGCCTTGATACTTGTATGGCTAACACTTATTTATTATTTAAGACAAGAGTATATTATAGCCTTTAAAAACTTGCTAGATCTGTCTCAAACTAAAAAAACAAAACTTGTAAAGCAAGACATTAAAGTAACTTCTATTATAGATTCTGTGATACGAGTGTTTAATAGTGGAACAGAAAACCAAATCATAAACATGCTTACTAAAACATTAGAAGTTAAAGATGAGCGTTTTTTTTATGGTATAAAAAATATTCTGCACCACACTTCTCCACGAGTAAAAACTTTGGCTATTGATAATTTATATTACTTAAAAACCGAGAATCTATCTACAGAAATTGAAGAGATGGTACATGATCGCAATCAAAATGTTACGACTTCTGCTTTTAGATACCTCTTAAAACATTATCAAAAAAACAAAGTAGAATTATTTGAAAAATATATTAATAGTGACGATTATACTATTAGTAATGCTGCGCTTTTAGGCCTTTCTTTAGAGTTAAGAAACAATCCTATACTTCAATATAAATTTAGTTTAGAACAAAAAATTGACAATGCACTTTCTAAATATTCCAACCTTACAGATGAAGCTCTGAAAAAGGAAATTATAAGCGTTATTCTAGAAAGTATTGGAAATGCTAAATTAAGTACATATTACTTTATTATAAATACCCAATTACAAGCCAACGATATAGACATTGTTAGAGTCGCTATACGAAGTGCTTCAAAAACATTAAATTCTGAATTTATAACTCCAATTATAACACATTTATCTGTTAAAGATACAAGACCTTGCGCTATAAATGCCTTATATGCTTATGGAGAACCTGTTATTGATGTATTATTTGATAAAATCATAAATGAAACTATAGATTTTGAAGATGCCATATATACCGTATTAGCTATTGAAAAATTTAAATCTCAAAAAGCAATTAATACATTAATGCTTTTAATTAATGATACAGAACATGCCGTGAAAATTGAAGCTATAGAAGCTTTAAAACGATTAAAATGGAAATATCCTAATCTAAAAATAAAAGACGACTATATTGTTCATCAAATCTTAGATGAATGTCAATTATATCAAAACACATTAGCAGTAATACATACTCAAATTGTACTTCAATATAAAAAGAAAGCTACTGCCACCGAAACAAAAGAAGAGAACGAAGCAAGAATAGGTTTAATTCATGTTTTAGAACAACGATTAGACCGACAGTTACAACGTATTTTTAGATTTTTAGGTATTAAGTATCCACCTCAAGATGTAGATCCTATTTTAAACACCATCATGAATGGTAAAGAAGAACAACGTGTACATGCAGTAGAATTTTTAGATAATATTTTAAATAGTCAACTTAAAAAAGAACTTATCCCTGTTGCAGAATCTGTTATATTAACGTCAAATTCAGAAGAAAAAATTAAAAAACTTAACCTAAAAGTTTTTAGTGAAGCCGAATGCTACCACGAATTATTAAAACGAAAAGATGTAAAGTTAAAATTTGCAGTCTTGTATCTTATAGAAAAATCTAACCCTTTAAAATATAAAGTTTTATTAGAAACAGTATTAACTCAGGAAACTAATGCAAAGTTAATAGCTAACATAAAAAACATTTTAAGCTTATTGCCTAATTAATTTATCAATATTTGTAGCTAAATTCATATGATCTGTAGCCGAATTTTTTCGTAACACATTGGTCATTAAAACAACCATATATGTCGTTTTATCCGGGTGTTCTACAATAGCAACAGAATTCATAAAGTTTTGTACATTTCCCATATATTTACCACATGCTTCACCTTTACTCCTATCACATTTATACAAACTACCAGATTTAAAATATACAGCAGCATCTTTTAAAGCAGGAGCTTGAGCATATCTTATACGTCTATCTGTCATGTACATTAAACGTTTCATTTCTAAACTCGATTTTTCATCTATTACTTTACCCTGCTCTAATTGAATTAAAAATTTCATAACTCCTAATGGAGTGCCTATACTACCACCTTTATCGCCTACATAGGTGTTTGCTCCTTTAGTAAAGAAACTGCCTAAACGCCATTCATCCGCGGAAATACCTAGATTTCTAAGAGGTAAATTGACAACCGTATTTCCTAAATCTGTCAATACTTTTTTGTCTGTAGTTTTAAAATAAGTTAAGGCCTCTTCATCTGTCATTTCTGGATAAGCAGCGCCAAATGCCTGCATTAATAAAACTTCTCTCCATACAATACTTGCAGCTCCATTATTACTTACAGAAAGCATGTGATCTGCCCACTCAAATAACGAAAATTCATCACTAGCAATAACCTGACGTTTTATTAGTTTTTTAGTTTCAATATTATAAATAGGTATAGTATGTTCATCTGTTAGACCCCAAACGCCAGCTTTAACAACTTTTGTTTTTAATAATTGAACCCGTTTCTCGTAATTATTTGGATAAATTTTAGCAAGCTGATCAAATAAACCGAGTAAAACAGCCAATTTGCCAACACTTCCAGGTTGATAACCAGCAGTTTCATTTCGGTGTGCATATTTAATAGCATTAGGGTTGGTGATATCTAATACTGTCAATGAATAACTTTTATCTAAACCTTTAAATAAATTATTTATTGCATTTTGAAATTCTGGACTGTCTTTAAAAAAGACATCTAAACTATCTGCAGCTTTATCTTTTAAATTTAACGATATATCTAAATACGATTTAAAAGCACCTTCGGGTAAGGTTTGTTTTTCAACAATTTCTCCACTTTTTATAAGTTCTAAACGTTTTAATCTTTTAATACCTGTGTATTCATAACCATCTATAGGGTAATCTGTTAACGTGGTAAACGCAGTACATATACATACGGTTACAATTAATACAAGTTTATTTTTCATTTATAATGTTTTAAAAAGCGAAATCGCTTTATTAGTATCAATTTTTGGGGTAATAGATTCTAAATATGAAGAACTTAATGCTTTTTTATTTTCTACAAATGGTCGGATTTGAAATAGCCATAAAGTATTATTTTTAAATCCTAACTCAACATCATAAGCACCATTGTATTCTGTATCTGTTTCCTTAGGCATGGTTTCTCTAATTTGTGCAGCCAATTGTTTAATTACTTTAATATTTTGTGCATTTAAAATAGGTTCATTAAATGAAGTGCTCTTTTTTAATGTACCTCCGGTAATTGGTAAACTATTGTAATATTGCTCTCTTGAAGGCGCTATTAATTGCGTTTCACCATTATCTTTTATGAGGTATGTTTCTGCAGATTGTCCGTCTACTGCACCACCTGCTCCTCGGCTAAATGCTACAGTTAAATCTTTACTATTTCTAGAAGTTAAACCTTTAGTAATAAGTACTCCAGAATAATCTACATCTACACTTGGTATAACTAAAATAGATGGAAATACATTTTCAGGATTTAATAAATATTTTTGTCTCCATTTAAAACTACGCTCGGTATATGGAGATGCCCAAACGTCTTTAATGCCTTCAAAAATTTTAGCTTTATCAACCACATTAAAGAGGGTTAAATTTAGGCCAGCTCCTGTAAATTCTTTTAAGTCTTCCATATTGGTATCACTTCTTAAAAAAACAGGTATTTCTCCTAATTCACTACCAAGTATAGTTTTAAAATCGTGTTCCATTTGCGACACAAATGTTGCTTTTAATGGCATCTGTTTTATGGCAGATCTTAACATTGCTAATTGTTGTAATTGATAAGTTTCAATATCAGCTTCACTCATCCCTCTAGATTCCATAGCTGATGCTTCTGAAAACATTGCCGTTAAAAATTGCCAATAACTTTGATTTTGGTTTGGCATCTCCTGATCCATATGGTCTTTAAAGATTCCAAAAGGAATCACCAAACCTTCTACAACTTGTTCTGGGAATATGCTTTTAAGTTGTCCTAAATTAGCGGCCTTAGGTCCGCAAATTTTACCAGAATTGGAGGCGTTTACACTTCTTAAATTTAAAACCTTAGATTCATCTAACACGATTTGTTCAATAGGGACAGCAATTTTTTCATCTTTACGTTCTTTTTTTTCAAAAAGTGCACGCTCTTCAGTGGTCATGTCTTGGGCTAGCTTTACAATAACATTTCCTTTATTAGAGACGGCATAAAACACTTGTTCCCCATTATATTGTTTTAAATCGTTTAGATTTTCAAAAGATAGTGCGGCATTAGGGATTCCTAAGTTACGAGCTAATAATTGAACATGAGATACCATATTTCCTTCAGAAACAGTAGCAATACCAGCAACAGGTTTTAGATCTGCTGGTGGACGTTGAAAGACGTAAATTTTATTAGAAGACACGTCTTTAGCATCTGGAGATCCTGTAACAACTACTAATTCGCCAAATGCATATCCAGGGTTTAATCCTCTAATTGTACTTTGGTTAGGGATGCTTAACACTTTATTTGTCAATGCCGATTCGTTTGCAATTAAATCGCCTAATTCGCCTACAGATTTCCCCAAATGTAAGGCAATAGATCCTCTAATTTTATCATCTATAAAACCATAGGCTAAAGGCTCAAAACTAGTATATATATCTACTTCTTTTTGGTAATTTGCTTTTACCATACCTGCACTCCACTCTACTAAACTTCTAGCTTGTTGTAAAAGCGTTGTTAATTCGCCTAAAGCAATTTCGTCTGTTTTAGTTGCTGGTAAAGTTAAATTTAATGCCTCCCATTCATGCTGTTCAACATATCCAGTTGCAGCAGTAGCCATACCTAAATAACAAATTTTATCTGAGAGTTCTTTAATATTGTTAGGTTGCCATAATGGCGCTTTTTTAAAGATAATTTCTTCAAGTTTTAAAGATATGTCTAACATTTGTAGACGTGCTAATGGTCGTTTTTCATTAAATATAGCAGCTCTAAGCTTAACTAACAATTCAGAAGTATTTTGAATAAGATCTGAGGCAGTAGCACTATCGTTATTTTCTATAACATAAGCATTAAATTCTTCTCCAAAGGGTGTGTTTTGTAATAGTGTCGCTTTTTGTTGTAAAGCAGCTAAATTTACAGGTTTAAAAAACAACGTCATGGTTGCAATTAAATCCTCTATAATTTTAACCTGATTAGCCGATAATTTACTAATATGTTTAGCTTTAAACGCTTCAACTTTTTCTATATCAGTGAGAGTAGGTTGTGCATGAATTTTAACTCTTAAATCCATAAAAGGAGGATAAAGATCTGATAATATTTTTGATTGACTTCGCATATTTTGCGCAATATTATCATCTCCGTTATGAGGAATATCCTTTAAGGATTGTCTAATTAAAAAATAGTTTGCTTGTAACAAATCGTCGTTAGACAATAGCCATTTATAAAAATTAATTCCCCAATCTTCTTCATCCTCATACTGAATTGCACCCCTGTAAAACTGACTTTTTTTATTAATCCAACCATTGTCTACAGCTCTTAAATACTTATCTATTTGATATTGTTTTAATCTTGAATTATTATGATTGGCATCCCAAAATTCATCTTTACTAGTAGATGTTAAAATCTGACCGAAAAAGATGTGATTAGTTAAGCCAAGTGCAACTACTTCATCTTTATATCTAGCATGCTGATTTCCTGGACCTATGTTATCTGGACACGGATCTTTAGGCATCCTTATACTACCGTCTGTACAAAACCACCGAATATCTTTATAGGGTCCGCGACTGTCATTTTTATAAGCATTTATTTGATTTGCAATCTCATCTACATCTAATTTTTGAGATATTACTGTATAGGAGCATACAAAAAGACTTATACACAATAGAATTATATTTTTCATTTTTATGAAGCGTTTTTATATAAAATAACACCTTACTAATATATATAATTATACGTGCAAAAAACTATTATACCATTAAAAAACAACTTTATTTTTATAAATATTAAAAACTGAAAATTCAAACATACTCTGCTTTAAAAAGCTTAATATCAAGTCTTTTAAATTATTGTAAAATTATATTTTTGCTTGAAAAGTATACAAGTCATAGTATCGGCCTTGGGCTGCAATAAGCTCGTCGTGAGTGCCACGTTCTTTAATTTTTCCTTCTTCAATAACTAAAATCTGATCTGCTTTTCGGATAGTACTTAAGCGGTGAGCAATAACAATTGTAGTACGATCTTTAGTTAAGGTATTTAAACTTTTTTGAATATAACCTTCACTTTCCGTATCTAAGTTTGAAGTGGCTTCATCTAAAATAATCACTTTTGGATTGGCTAAAATGGCACGTGCAATAGCGATTCGTTGACGTTGACCTCCAGATAATTTTACACCACGCTCGCCTATTAAAGTATCTAAACCATTCTCAAATCGGTCTGTGAATTCATTTACATAAGCAGAATTTACAGCTTGTAACAATTCTTTTTCGGTAGCATTTGGTCTAGGAAACATAATATTATCTCGAATAGTCCCTTCAAATAAAAATTCATCTTGAAGTACCACACCTAAATGTTTTCTAAAACTTTGTAATTTAACTTTAGACAAATTGTAACCATCTACAGCTACATATCCGGATTGAGGATTTAAAAACGTGGCAGATAAACTTGCAATTGTAGATTTTCCAGAACCAGAACTTCCTACTAAAGCTGTAACAGAACCTGAAGGTGCATTAAAACTAATATTATGTAGTACGTTTTTACCAGCTTCATAAGCAAAAGAGACATCATTAAACACCAAATCTCCTTTCATGTTTTCAATCTCAAGCGTACGACTTTCGTCGTCTTCCTCTGCTTGCATATTCATAAGTTCTTCGGTACGATCTAATCCTGCCAAAGCTTCTGTTAATTGGCTCCCTATATTACTCATTTGTACTATAGGCGCTATCATAAAACCTAAAAGGAGCGTAAAGAACATAAAATCTCCAATAGTTAATTCGCCTTGCATGATTTTATACCCACCAATACCCATAATTCCTGTAGATGCTATACCTAATAAAAATGTAGACGAGCTGGTCATTACAGCAGTTGCTGTTAAACTTTTTTTAACGTTCTGAAATAATTTATCTACACCAGTTTCAAAAGCTTTATGTTCTTGATCTTCTGCATTAAAAGCTTTAATAACTCGAACTCCTGCAAGTGTTTCAGTTAATCGGCCTGTAACTTCTGCATTTATTACGCCACGTTTTCTAAAAATAGGACGTATATATTTAAAAGCTTTTAAAGCTAACACCCCAAAAATAGCAATAGGTACTAACACAAAGAGGGTCATTGAGGGGCTTATTCTTATTAATAATACTAGGGATATAACTGCTGTAAAGGTTCCTCCTACTAATTGTACTAATCCTGTGCCAATTAAGTTTCTAACACCTTCAACATCTGTCATTATTCTTGAGACTAATACGCCAGACTTTGTATTATCAAAAAAACTAATTGGTAACGACAATACTTTTTTCTGAACTTTTGCTCGTAGTTCTGAGATTAAATATTGCGCTTGTACACTTAATATTTTAGTCAATAAAAAAGATGTTATGGCTTGTACAAGTATAGCGCCTCCAACAATAGCTAATAAGCTATATAATTGACTATAATCTTTATTTGGAATAACATCGTCTAACAATACTTTACTCTTCCAAGGTAATACCAAACTCGCTAAACGGCTAACCACAATTAAAATTAACCCAATAAATACTAAGTTTCTTCGGGGCCATATAATTGTTTTAAAAGCTTGTGCCATACTCACTTTAGAAGCTTTTTTAGATTGTGGCATATCGGGATGTCTGTGATGTCTCATAACTTAAATTTAAATGGTAAATATAATTCTACCTGATAAACTATGATGAATTATAAAGTAAATAATGTTAATAGAGTTTAAAAGAGTTTCTGTTCTGTATTGTTATCCGTAAATTTATCAGACTAAATAACATATACATTATGGAATATAGAACATTAGGAACATCAGATTTAAAATTATCAGCAATTACTTTTGGAGCATGGGCAGCCGGGGGTTGGATGTGGGGAGGCACTGAGCAAAATGATGCCGCTAAAGCCATTCAATCTGCGTTTGATTATGGCGTTACTAGTATAGATACTGCACCTATTTACGGAATGGGACATAGTGAAAAAATAGTTGGAGAAGCCATTAAGGAACTTCCAAGAGATCAAGTACAATTAGTTACAAAATATGGTTTACGTTGGGATGCAACTGATGGTGAATTTTATGTGAACTCTAAAGATAACAATGGTAAAGACATTTCCATTTATAAAAATGCAAGTAAAAAAAGTATCATTAAAGAATGTGAAGATAGCTTAAAACGTTTAGGTACAGATTATATAGATTTATACCAAATACATTGGCCAGATGTTACTACAGAAATTCAAGAAAGTATGGAAGCTGTAGCACAGTTAATAAAAGATGGTAAGGTAAGATATGCGGGTGTATGTAATTACAGTGTAGACCAATTAAAAGAAGCCAATACATATGTAGATGTCATTTCAAATCAAGTGCCTTATAGTATGGTTAATCGTGGTATAGAGACAGATCTGGTTCCCTATACTTTAGAACATAACATGTCTATCTTAGCCTATAGTCCGTTACAACGTGGTTTATTAACTGGAAAAATGAAAGCCGGCCATGTTTTTGCTGAAGGCGACCATAGAAAAGGATTAGCCTTTTTTAAAGATGAAAATATAAAACAAACGGCAGAGTTTTTAGATAAACTAAAACCTCTAGCTGAAGCTAAAAATGCGTCACTTTCTCAATTGGTTTTACGATGGACAATTGAGCAACCAGGTATAACTATTGCCTTAGCTGGTGCAAGAAATGCTGAACAATCTATTTCTAATGCTAAAAGTATTGATGTAAAATTAACTACTGATGAATTACAATTTATAAATAAAGCATTAGAAAAAGTAAAATTAGATGTTTAAGCTTTAATGCATGAGCTAAAGTACGTGCTATTTTAAACCTTTAGAATCTTTAAATAGCAACCTAGATATTTAACCTTAAAACACCTTATTCTTATTGAATAAGGTGTTTTATTATGGATTTATTAATACCTGATTTATAACACTAAAAAACACAGCATATCTATAAGGAAATAGTATTTTTGTGCGATGCAAAAAGACAAAAAGAAAAATCATTTTGAGTTTATAGCACTTATGGCATCCCTAATGTCTATAGTTGCATTATCAATAGATGCCTTACTACCCGCCTTTCCAGATATTGGTATAGCTATTGGAAATCAAAACAGTACAGATTTACAATCTTTAGTGACTATGATTTTTTTAGGCTTTGGTATTGGCCAATTAATTTTAGGTCCGCTTTCTGATAGTTTTGGAAGAAAACCTTTAATGTATGTGGGTTTTAGTATATTTATTATAGCTAGTATAATTTGTATAAACGCAAAAAGTTTAGAACTTATGTTAGTAGGTCGTATTTTGCAGGGTATCGGACTTGCAGCTCCTAGAACAATTTGCATATCTATAATTAGAGATTCACATAGAGGGAATTATATGGCCAGAATGATGTCTTTTGTAACTGCTTTCTTTATTTTGGTTCCTGTAATTGCCCCTGCATTAGGCCAATTTATTTTAAACCATTTTAATTGGCAAACCATATTTTATACTCAATTATTTTTTGCAATAGTTGTAAGTATATGGTTTTGGAAACGCCAACCTGAAACTTTACATCCAGAATTTAAAATACCATTTAATAAACATGTCTTTATAAACGGATTTAGCGAATTAATTCGATATAAAGAAGCTATGATTTTTACTGTACTTTCTGGGTTTATTACAGGGTCATTTATGGTATATTTAAGTTCTGCCCACCATATTTTTATAGATCAGTATAAAATTGGGGAACAATTCCCATATGTATTTGCTGGTCTAGCAATATCTATCGGAATTTCTACATTATTAAATGGTACGCTTGTAGTTCGGTTTGGTATGCGAAGATTAGCATTTACATCGTTAGCTGCTTTTAGCTTAATTTCTACAACTTATATGGTATTATTTTGGAATACATCAAATCCTAGTCTGTATGTTTTAGTACCATTTTTAGCAGCACAGTTTTTTACTTTAGGTTTTCTATTTGGAAATTTAAGAGCTATTGCCATGGAACCTATTGGCCATATAGCAGGTATTGGAGCTGCCTTAACAGGTTTTATAGCGACTGTTGTTGCCATTCCTATTGCTACCTTTATAGGAAGCTATGTAACACATACTGCTTTACCTCTATTTACTGGTTTTTCAGTATGTGGAAGCTTAGGCCTCTTTACTTTTATATATTTAAAACGCCAACGACTCTTCCGAAAATTTAATTTAAAAAGAAGTTAAAAGTTACTGTATTTACTATTTTTAAATTTCTCTTTTGAAACAACAACACTAAAACACATCACCACAATTAGTTATATCTCGATAAGCGAAATTATATTTACTAAAGACGAAATTATATATTCAATACCTATAGCTATAACAATAAATCCGATAATTCGAGACAAAGCATTAATACCAGATGCACCTAAAAATTTTACGATTAAATACGAACTCTTTAAAATTAGATAAATACAAATTGTAGTAAATATTAAAGCACTTATAATAATTAATTTATCTTCTAAATCTGAATATTCCTGATTGTAAGTAATTAACAAGGATATTGTTCCAGGACCAGCTAACATTGGTATTGCTAAAGGTGTAAGACTAATTTCATTTCTATTATGTATATCTTCTTCAACACGTTTTCGTTTCATCCCTTTATGTTCTGCAAATTTACCTGTTAATAAAGCAAAACCCGAAGATGCTATTATAAGACCGCCAGCAATTTTTAACGCATCAATACTTATACCAAAAAAAGACAATATATATTTACCAGCAAAGAAGGATAATAGTAAAATAATAAAAGCATTTATAGCTGTCCAAAATGCTATAACTGCACGTTCTTTTTTTGTGTTTTCTGATGATAATCCTACAAATACAGGTACTGTACCTAAAGGATTTATAATTGAAAATAATGCACCAAAAGCAGATAAAAATAATTCCATTGTTTTTTCTGCAAATACACTTCATTTTAAATTATTGTAGGTTAGTTAGGGTTTAAGTAATTGTGAATTGAAAATGAAATTAAGAACTTTAATTACTATAAATTGTTAATAGAAAAAATAGTTTATCTTTATAAGCATGAGAATTAATAGGTTAGCATATTTTCTAATTTTAAGTGGAATATTAATAGCAGTGCAATCGTGTACTTCTGTACCTTACGTAAAGAAGCATCAATTACAAGCAGGTATAAAAAACATGACTGTTAGTACTTTTGTATTCGAGAGTTCTAAAGATTCTTCTTTACTAAAAAAACAATATTTAGAATTCACAAAACAAGGACGAGTAAACTATTCTGTCACCTTAAATGCAACATTAGACACTATTCAAACTACAGAAAAAAAACTATTTTTTACCAAGCAGACTTTTCCAGATTTACCCAATTATTATTGTAAAACCCGTTGGAAAACAAACCACAGAGAACGTATAAGTTGTTATTCTCAAAAAAAACATAAACAAAATGAAAAAATTATGTTTTATAGTAAAGATGGGAGGATTTTAAAACGTGTAGATAATTTTACAAGCTTTAATACTTATAATTATAATTACGATAACCGCGAACTTAGTAGTATTACAGTGGAAGATCGTTCTGGAACACTAATAGAGACTATACATGTAACATGTTTAAAAAAAGAGAAAAACAAAAACTGTGTAATATTAGAACAACATTACACAGTTTCCGATAGTTTATTACGTATATATCGTAATTATAATTATTAATTTAAACTTCGCGTTTTACAGGGGCCAAAGCACTCTTTTTAATGGAAATAAACCCCAATGCATCAAGCACCTTCATAATACAATAAGTCACATCCAATTCGTACCAACGTACACCTCCAAAATTAGCACGACCACCAAATTTATGATGATTATTATGGTACCCTTCACCCATCATTAAAAAATCAAACGGTAATAAATTTTTAGAAGTATCACTTACTTTAAAATTTACATATCCATATATGTGAGCAAACCAATTAATAATAACACCATGTATGGGTGCCATAAAAAATGCTATTGGTAAAAACAACCAATGCCACCACGCTGTAGCAAAACATATAAAAAATAAGGTATATAAAAAAGCCCAAACTAAGCGAGAAATACGCGAACTCGCAAAATCATCAAAACGTTTCCATTGAGGCACATTTTTAGTAAATTTTGCATCTACAGCAATTCGTTGTTTATTAATATCTTGATAGATGTTTTTTGTCCTCCACATCATTGAAAATACATTACTATCATATTTTGGGGAATGCGGATCTTTTTCTGTATCTGCATAGGCATGATGCATTCTGTGCATTACACCATAACCATAAGCACTTAAATAGTTAGAACCTTGACAGATCCAGGTTAGTACATAACATACTTTTTCTCCAAATCTAGACATTTTATAAGTTTGATGCGCGGCATATCTATGCAGAAAGAAAGTTTGAAAAAACAAGCCTGAATACCACAAAATAATCATAAAGACTATAATTTCCATTTGATAAAATTTTATAATACAAAGAACTTATATTAAATGCGATTATAAAATGAACATGGGTTAAGAAATACGCTTTCTAATACGACTTAAAGCTTGTGCAGTTACTCCAATATAAGATGCAATATATTTTAAAGGTATGTCTTTAATAAGGTTTGGACGTTCTGTAAATAAGTTAATATAACGTTGTTCTGCAGTTTCGTTTAATAAAGATTGTTCGCGTTTAGATTTAATTAAAAATAACCGTTCTGATGATAATCTACCAATAAGGTTGCCTACTTCTGTACTCTTATAAACCTCTTGCAAATCTGTATAAGATACACTCCACATAGATAAATCTGTTAAAGCTTCTAAAGCATACAAAGATGGTTTTTGTGTTAAAAAAGAATCATAAGCACTAATAAATTCATTCTCAAAGCAAAATCCAAAAGTTACATCTTTCTCTTCATCTTCATGTGGTATTAAAAATCTCGCCACACCAGTGGCAATAAAAGATATATAATTTTCTGTGTCCCCAACATTTAATATCCGTTCTTTTTTCTTGAATGTACGTGTTTTAAGTTTAGATGAAAATATGTCCCAATCTTTATCGCTTATTGATACTGTAGATTCTATATAATCTCTAATTTCTATCATGTTATACCAACAAAATATTTGGTTTTAGTAAAAGTTAAATTTATGAATTTCTAATTGTTTTAAACGACAGAATACTTAATAAATTATAACGCTAGGAAAATATTTATAAGAAACAGATTACAACTTAAAAAATCTTAATATTTTAACAGTTATTACAAATAAACACTAAGATAGTATTACTTAGTATTTTATTTAAAGCACTATTTTTCTATAAATTTATTTTTTTTACATACTTAAAATAAGAATCCTATATAAACCATACACTTTTAGGCATCCCTAAGTGAAAATATTTTCATAAATTTATACGTCTAAAATACATTAAAAAATGTCTATACTTATTACCAATATAAAGCAGTTATTACAAACAAGAACACGTGGTATTTATAAAATTTCAGGTAGTGAAATGAAAACTTTACCGTACTTAGAAAATGCATACCTTCTTATAGAACACGATACTATAGTTGAATATGGTTCTATGAAAAATATTGGTGGAATTATTGCTGAAAAAACTATTGATGCAACTGGTAAAATTGTATTACCTGCTTGGTGCGATTCACATACACATTTAGTTTATGCTGGACATAGAGAGCAAGAATTTGTAGATAGAATTAATGGTTTAACCTATGAAGATATAGCAAATAAAGGTGGTGGTATATTAAACTCTGCTGAAATTTTAGCACAAACAAGTGAAGACGATTTGTATGAGCAATCTGTAAAACGTTTACACGAAGTTATGAAAATGGGTACAGGTGCTATTGAAATAAAATCAGGTTACGGTTTAACATTAGAATCTGAATTAAAAATTTTACGTGTTATAAAACGTCTTAAACACGATTTTAATATTTTAGTACGCCCTACATTTTTAGCAGCTCATGCTGTTCCAAAAAAATATAAAAACAATAAAACGGCTTATGTAGACGAGTTAATTAACACCACTATTCCTGAAATAGCAAAAGCACAATTAGCTAAATATATAGATGTATATTGTGAAGACGGTTACTTTAGTTTAGAAGATACAGACCGAATTTTAGAAGCTGGAAAAGCACATAATTTAGTACCTAAACTTCATGTCAATCAATTTAATGCTTTTGGTGGTGTTGCTTTAGGTGTAAAACACAATGCTCGATCTGTAGACCATTTGGAGGTTATGAGACCTGAAGATGTAAACGTATTACAAGGTAGCGACACCATGCCTGTAGCTTTACCAGCATGTTCTTTTTTCTTAGGACTTCCTTATACTCCTGCGCGTACTATAATAGATTCCGGTTTACCGCTAGCGTTAGCTAGTGATTATAATCCAGGAACAACACCAAGTGGTAATATGAATTTTGTAGTAAGTACCGCATGTATAAAAATGAAAATGACTCCTGAAGAAGCCATTAATGCTGCCACAATAAATGGAGCTTATGCAATGGGAGCCCATAAAATGTTTGGTAGTATAACGCGTGGAAAAAAAGCAAATGTTATAATTACAGAAGACATCCCAAACTATAGTTATTTGCCTTATGCTTTTGGGAATAATTCAATTAATACAGTTATTATTAATGGTATAATCGTAGAATAATAATAAATCTAATACAAAAAAAATACCGAACGATTGCTTTAATCATTCGGTATTTTTTTTTTAAAAAGTATATAAAATTTACTTCAATGTAAACTCAGATGTAGATACTAAATCCTTTTCATTATACACATTTACTATGTATCGGCCAGATTCAAACTTATCATCTCCAACAGTTGCGACAAATTCACAAACATTTAAACTGGCATTTTCGTAATTAAAACGACTAATTAAACTGTAGTTTAATGCTTTTTCTCCAAATATAACTTGCTCATTAACTCCCATAACATTGTTATTAGGATCTATAACTTGTATATATAACTCTTGGTCTCCAGCTTGCACTAAACTATTCTTAGCGACAGTAAAACAAACTCTAATCTTATCTGCACGTCTTGCACGTTCTGTAGGAATAAGTTTTCCAGAACTACGCTCTATTACTCCAAAACCTTTTAAATTAACAGCATTTAAAACAGCAGCATTTTCTACAACTTCTGCTAATGCTGAGTTTTGAACTAATAATGAATCAGAAAACATATTACGTTCTTCTAAACGTGTTCGTGTACTGTCTAAAGACGTCGATAATAAATTATTTTGAGTTTTAAGTTTATCATTTTCATCTAATAAAAAGTCCATTTCCTTCTGTAAATTCAAATATTTTTGCTTGTATTGCCATAAACTTTTAACGTTAGTTTCAGAAATTTGAAGAGAGTCTATTAAACCTTGAATTCTTGATCGTGCTTCAATTAAATTTGTATTTGCAATCTCATTTTCACTAATGGCAACATCATACTGTTTTGCCATATTACTTAAATCCGTCATTACTAATTCTTTCTCGGCTTTAAGTTGGGCTTCTGTTTCGTTCTTTTTTTTCATAAGATCGAATGTATAGAATGCTGTTCCCAAAAATAATACCAATGCAACACCTAGAGCTATTTTTAAGCCGTTATTTGATGTGTTTTGTTCCATAATTTAATTAAATAATCTGTAATTTGTTAATAAAATGTTTAATTTATATCGTTGCTAATAATATTAATTTTAAGTTCATAAAACAAAAAATAGTACTTTTAAATCTAAAAAAACTTATACTTATAATGGATAAACTTAACGTTTTTACATCTAAAGATCTTTCCAAACTATTAGATATCCGTTCTTCTGAAACTAAATTTGGTCAACATATAAAACTATTACCAGCATCCTGCACTAATATATACGAATATATTAACGCTTTAGATGTTGATTATATTATAATAGGCTTACCAGAATATAATAATTTATTAACCCATTTAAGCTACCAAAATACGACTTATACTTGGGATGCAACATTAAAATCGTTAATAAATTTTAAGATTAATACATATTTAATACCTCATAGAGTATTAATTCTTGGCAGTCTAAATTTTGATAAAGAGTTAAATAAAGTAAAAACTCTAGATTTAACAATAGATAAACAGCTTGCTAAAGCAAAAAAACACATAGCCAAAATAAACAAAGAGATTACACATATAATTTATACCTTAAAAAAATCAGGTAAAACACCTATAATTGTTGGTGGTACTCAAAATAACGCGTATGGTATTATTAAAGGCTGCGCTTTAGCACTTAATACACCTATTAATACTTTAAATTTAAGTGCTCATACTAAATTTAAACCTAAAAAAGGAAAACATAATGGTAATGGATTTATTTATGCTTATGCTGAAGGATTTTTAAAACACTATTTTGTATTTGGTTTACACGAACAAACCATTTCTAATTCAATTTTAAAGACCATTCAAAAAATGAAACAAATTCATGTTAGTACTTATGAAAGTATTGAGGTTAAGCAAACAACTACATTTAAAAAAGAATTAAAAAAAGTAAAACAAACAATTTCAGGTTCCCCTTTTGGAATACAAATAGATTGCAATATTATAAACTCTTGTAAGGCAGACAATACAGAAGGGTTTAGTCTCAAAAAAATTAAAAAATTTATACATTACTTTGGAAAACGAAAAGGTGTGCACTATTTACATATTAGTACAACCGATAGTAGTATAAATTATTCTAACCATAAAGGCGAATTTATTACTACATTTATTATTAATTTTATGAATGCTCACACAAAGTAATTTGCATTTTTATAAATTTAAAACACACTCTTATTATGAAAAAAATATTTTTTATTGCAGTTTTATTATCATCTATAACTACTTATAGTTTTAATACTTCTTATAAAGGATATCTTGTTCCAAAATTAGATACAACCCTAATTAAACAAAACACAAAAATTACACCTATTTCACATGCAACCTTTATTATGAAAATGAAAAACATCGTGATATATTTTGATCCTGTAGGTGGTGCAGAAGCATTTAAAGGACAAGATACACCTAATCTTATTCTAATTACAGATATCCATGGAGATCACTTAAATATTGAAACGTTAGAAGCTGTAACACAACAAGCTACTACTATTATTGCTCCACAAGCTGTAGCAGATAAATTAACTCCTGACTTAAAAAAGCAAACTCTTATTATTAAAAATGGAGAAACGACCACTTACGAAGATATAAAGATAGAAGCCATACCTATGTATAATTTACGTGATGAAGCTTTAAAATTTCATGCAAAAGGAAGAGGTAATGGCTACCTCCTATCTCAATCAGATACAAGAATTTACATTTCTGGGGATACAGAAGATATTCCTGAAATGCGTAATTTAAAAAATATAGATTTAGCATTTGTATGTATGAATTTACCTTATACTATGCCTGTTAAAAATGCTGCAGATGCAGTTTTAGATTTTAAGCCTAAAGAGGTTATACCTTATCATTACCGTGGTACAGACGGGCTAAGCGATATTAATTACTTTAAAAGCTTAATTGAAGCAAAAAACAAGACCATTAAAGTAACGCTACTTGATTGGTATTCAAAAAATTAATAAATTAATTGTGTAAGTATTGATATTTTATTTTATATTTGAAACGCTATTAGTCTAACAAATATATTTTATCATGTCAATTGTATTATCTCAATTCAAGCTATCTAGTCATACTTTACTGTTAATTCAAGAAAAAGAAATTGTTATTAGTTTATTAATTATCGTAAGTGTTTTACTGGTATTGTTAATTTTAGGTATGCGTAAAACTTATAAATTAAACGAAGAAAACAAACGTCTTTCCAATTTAAATTATTTAGATACTGAGGTACAAGAAGAAAAATATAAAGATTTTACAGAAGGACATTTATATAACAATAATTAAAGAAATTTAAAAGATAAAAAAGAGCCTATAATAAATAATTATAGGCTCTTTTTATGTTTATATGTATATAAAAATTAACGAACTAATTTTTTATACTTAATACGTTTGGGCATTAAATCACCTCCTAAACGTTTCTTTTTATTTTCTTCGTATTCACTAAAACTACCTTCAAAGAAATATACTTGGCTATCACCTTCAAAAGCTAATATATGCGTACATATTCTATCTAAAAACCATCTATCGTGACTAATTACTACAGCACAACCAGCAAAGTTTTCTAAACCTTCTTCTAACGCACGTAACGTATTCACATCTAAATCGTTTGTAGGCTCATCTAAAAGCAATACATTTCCTTCTTCTTTAAGCGTCATGGCTAAATGTAAACGGTTACGCTCACCTCCAGAAAGTAATTTTACTTTCTTGTTTTGTTCGCCTCCAGAAAAGTTAAAACGACTTAAATATGCTCTAGAATTTACTTCCTTGCCCCCCATTAAAATCAGTTCTTGTTCGTCACTAAAGTTTTGCCAAATGGTTTTTTCCGGATCAATATTCGAGTGACTTTGGTCTACATAAGCAATTTTTGCAGTGTCTCCTACCTCAAAAGAGCCTTTATCTGGTTCTTGTTCTCCCATTATCATTCTGAAAATAGTTGTTTTACCAGCACCATTGGGACCAATAATTCCAACAATACCAGCTTGTGGAAGGTTAAAGTTTAAATCTTCATATAGCAGTTTATCATCAAAACCTTTACTAATACCTTTGGCTTCAATCACATTCGTACCCAAACGCGGTCCGTTAGGGATATAAATTTCTAATTTTTCGTCAAGCTGTTTTTGATCTTGACTCATTAATTTATCGTAATTCTTTAAACGCGCTTTCTGTTTGGTTTGACGCCCTTTTGCACCTTGGCGTACCCAATCTAATTCTCGCTCTAAAGTTTTCTGACGTTTAGAAGCTGTTTTACTTTCTTGAGCTAAACGTTTTGATTTTTGATCTAACCAAGACGAATAATTTCCTTTCCAAGGGATACCTTCACCCCGATCTAATTCTAAAATCCAGCCTGCAACATTATCTAAAAAGTATCTATCGTGTGTTACAGCTATTACAGTCCCTTTATATTGTGCTAAATGTTGTTCTAACCAATGTACAGATTCTGCATCTAAGTGGTTGGTAGGTTCGTCTAAAAGCAATACATCTGGTTCTTTTAAAAGTAAACGACAAAGCGCAACACGTCTGCGTTCTCCACCAGATAATACACTAATTTTCTTATCCCCATCAGGCGTACGTAAAGCATCCATGGCGATTTCTAATTTTGTATCTAACTCCCAAGCATTAGAAGCATCAATTTGGTCTTGAAGTTCTGCCTGACGTGCCATTAACTTATCCATTTTATCGGCGTCAGAATAGATTTCTTCTAAGCCAAACATGTCGTTAATTTTATTATACTCTTCAAGTATAGCAACAGTTTCGGCAGCACCTTCACGCACTATTTCCATTACCGTTTTATCTTCATCTAACTGTGGTTCTTGTTCTAGATATCCTACAGAATAGTCTTGAAGAAAGGTTACATCGCCTTGAAAATTTTTATCAACTCCAGCGATAATTTTTAATAAAGTCGATTTTCCAGAACCGTTAAGACCTAAAATCCCAATTTTTGCGCCGTAAAAAAAACTTAAATAAATATTCTTTAAAACTGGTGTGTTTGCACCAGGGAATGTCTTGGTTAATCCAGACATTGAAAAAATTACTTTCTTATCGTCACTCATAATTATACTCTTCCTTTTAATGCGTTAAATACCCAAGCAATAGCAAAAAAACCAATGCCTACAGCTGCAAATCCCCAGCCTGCTACATCTTCATATCTAAAAGCTCCTAAAGCGATTAAAGCTAATCCTACTACAATCATAATGGTTGTTGCCCAAGCTAAAACCGTATTTTTATTCATTGCCATAATTTGTAAATCTTATATTTTTAGAGCGCATCAGTTTTAGTAAAAATTAAAATCTGTCAGGCTATTCGTTATATCTTTTTTAATTGCTATGCATTAAAAAAGGATGTTACTTCTATCCTTTGCGCAAATTCAGATACAAATATCGCATTTTTAGTACTAATTTTAAATTATTACCACAACATTCTTATTACAATTATAACTATTATTTGTTTTTGGTATTTAAAATCTTAATTCACAAGTTGTTTCTTATTTAAATCAATTAAAAACACAAAAAAGGAATGTGTTAATGCACATTCCTTTATATATATAATCATAAATAGATTGGGGGTTATTCTAAATCTGTAATAGGTTCATATTTTGGTACTAATGTTTTCATCACAATCCAACCAATTAAATAAGCTAAAGCACAAAATGTAAACACAATAAAATAACCTGCTTCTATACCTTCATAACCTAAAAAATTCATGTTTGTTTCTGCCGAATAATCAAACAGTATACCAGATCCTTTATTAATAAAAGTAGATCCTACACCACCTGCCAAACCTCCTATCCCTGTTACAGTTGCTATAGCAGATTTAGGAAACATATCACCGACTGTAGTAAATATATTTGCAGACCATGCTTGGTGTGCAGCACCTGCGATACCAATTATAATTACAGGAAACCAATACGATACATGCCCTAAAGGTTGAGCAACAATAGCTAATAGTGGAAAAAAAGCAAAAATAAGCATTGCTCGCATACGGCCAGCATATGGATTCATCCCTTTTTTCTCAACAAAATAAGTTGGTAACCAACCTCCAATAATCGATAATAAAGTAATGGCATATAATACAAATAAAGCAAACTGTGAAACAGGATCTGACGATTCCATACCATATACAGAGCTTAAGTAAGCTGGTGTCCAAAATAAATAAAACCACCACACGCCATCTGTCATAAACTTACCAAAAGCAAATGCCCAAGTTTGTTTATATTTAAAAAGTTGTTTAAAGGTGATTTTTTTACCAAGTTCATTATCTTTTTTAACTGGCTCTACATCTTGATTAATGTATTCTAATTCTGCAGGATTTACTTTAGGGTGTAAATGTGGTTTATTATAACCAAATTGCCACCATCCCATCCAAATGAATCCAAGCGCACCAATTACTATAAATGCAGATTCCCATCCATAATGTTTAGCCAATAATGGAATTATTAATGGTGCTGCTAATGCTCCTACTGTAGCTCCTGCGTTAAAAATACTAGTTGCATATGCTCTATCTTTTTTAGGAAAAAATTCTGCAGTTGTTTTAATTGCTGCCGGAAAATTTCCTGCTTCACCAATCGCTAAAACTAAACGTGCAAAAATAAATAAGGCAACACTTACATTTAATACACGAGATACGTCTTCTACTTGAGATATATAATGGCTTGCTTCTTCAAACCCTACAAACCAATGTCCTGTTAAAATTCCAGAAGTTGCAATACCACAAAATGCATGTAATACAGCTCCTAAAGACCAGACTCCAATGGCCCACATAAATCCTTTTTTGGTGTCTAACCAATCTACAAGACGACCTGCAAATAGTAAGCTAATGGCATAAAAAAGAGAAAATAATGCAGTTATAGTTCCATAATCATTATCAGTCCAATGAAACTCTGGAGCAATAAAATCTTTCCAGGTTAGAGAAAGTACTTGTCTGTCTAAATAATTTACGGCGGTAGCCATAAACAACATGGCTACGATTGTCCACCGGTACTTGGACTTTTTTTCAATAACGTCGGTTGTTTTCATAAAAAAATTTTAAAATATTATTTTTAGTTTATTTGTTTAGTAAAAATAATGTTGTTTATCGACAAAAACTAATAGTTTTATCAAAAATGTTATCGATTGCATTATTAATAATAAAAATTGTAACTATAAGAAAATAACGACACTTAATTAATATGATTACAGCTACAACCCCAAAACCATTATTATTTAAATTAAAACCGAAGATTTTATATGATATAAAATAGAAATTAAGACTACATCTAAAACCATTAAATTGTGGTATTACTTGATGTTTATTTTGAATTTATAGCATGATTTAACTAATTTTTAAATAGAAAATAAATCTTGTAAACAAAAGTCCACTTACATTTGCCTGCTCTAGTAAGTAAAAAATTAAATTATGAATAAAGGTCTTTTAACATTAGCCATAGGAGGTTTTGGTATTGGTTTAACAGAATTTGTAATTATGGGTATTCTACCAGAAATTTCAGCGGCATTTAATATAACAATTCCTAAAGCTGGACACTTTATCTCGGCTTATGCACTTGGAGTTGTTGTTGGTGCCCCTGTATTAACCAGTATAGGTAGTAAATGGCCTGCTAATAAAGTTTTATTAGGCTTAATGTTATGGTTTACTATATTTAATACCTTGTCTGCTTTTGCTACTGGATATTCTTCGTTTATTATATTAAGATTTTTATCAGGATTACCACATGGTGCCTTTTTTGGAATTGGTGCAGTTGTTGCCGGAAAATTATCTAAAGAAGGAAAATCGGCACAAGGTATTGCGATAATGTTTAGCGGATTAACGTTTGCAAATTTACTTGGTGTACCCCTAGGTACCTATCTAGGTAAACATTTTAGTTGGAATCTCTCTTTTTTATTAGTTGGATTTGTAGGTGTTTTAGTTGTATTAAGTATTAAGTTTTGGATGCCTCTTTTAAAACAATCTTCTGAAAGTCATTTTCTTGATGATTTAAAGATTTTTAAACGCTTAGAGTTGTGGCTAATTATTTTATTAACTACCATAGGAACAGGTGGCTTTTTTGCTTGGTATAGTTATATTGCTCCATTAATTACAGATGTTGCACATCATCCAGCCGAGATGGTTTCTATTGCAATGATATTGGCAGGATTAGGTATGGTTGTTGGAAATTTTTTAGGAGCCAAATTAACCGAACGTTTTACCCCTATGTATGCCGTAATTTTAATTTTGTCTGCTATGGCTGTATGTCTAGCTATAAATACATTCTTAGCCTCAGATAAAGTAATGGTTTTAATTATGACATTTATAATTGGAGCGGTAACATTTTGCCTTTCAACACCAATTCAAGTCGCAATTATAAATGCATCTGAAGGTTCTGAGACTTTAGGGTCGTCACTAAACCAAAGTGCCTTTAATATAGGAAATGCCTCTGGAGCATATTTTGCAGGATTGCCAATTGCCATGGGATATGGTTATACGTCTGCAGACTGGGTTGGAGCTGGTATGGCCACATCAGGCGTACTTATTGCTTTAGTAATTATAATGGTAAGAAAACAACGTTATAAAAAGGTAGTCAATAACAATTAAAATAAAAAAAGCTAACTCTTAAAGAGTTAGCTTTTTTTTTGGGTCAACAGTTATATTAATTAATTAAAATTCTATTACATGTATTTCAGATCGTCTATTTTCTTTATGCATGTCTTCCGTACATTTTGTATTTTCATCACACCTATTTATCAATCTAGATTCACCAAAGGCTTTACCTTCTATTCTATTTTTTTCTATACCATTATTTAATAAATAATCTAAAGTACTTTTTAATCGTTTTTCAGAAAGGACTTGATTATATGCTGCAGAACCTCTAGAATCTGTATGCGAAGTAATTTCTAAGGTTAATTCTGGATATGTATTTAAAATAGATAATAAATTATTAAGGACGGTTTTAGAAGTTGTTGTTAAATTAGAAGAATCAAAAGCAAAATAAATAGAATCTAAATTGTCTATTTCACCCTGAATTTTATTTTTCTTCTCAGCTTTTTCTTTTTCTATTAAAGCTAATCTTTCTTTTTCAGCTGCTTCAGCTTGTTGTTTAGCTAATAATACTGCTTCGGCATTTGCTTTATTTGCATCTGCAATAGAATCTTGAACTCGTGTTTGTTCTGCTAACAACGAAGCTTCTAATCCATCTATTTTTTCTTGATCTTTTTTATTTAATTTCTTATCTACATCAAATCTATATACTACACCTATAGCATGTTGTTTGTGGTTCCTAAAATTTTGATTCATTCCCCATTTCCCCGTAGAATTAACATCCATTCCAAACTTTTCACTAAACCAAATTCTAAAACCTAAAATAGCATTGTAGGTTCCTCTACCGTTATTATTAGCATTAGTATATCCAAGACCAACTCCTGCATAAGGATCAAACCAACCCGTTTCTCCAATAAGTTTGTTTAAATCATAACTTAATCTAGAGTCTATTGCAAAATAATCTACATCTTTTTCAAGAGGAAAATTATCCACTATTTTACCTTCTTTATACTTATTGTAAGTAAAAATTCCTTCAATACCTAAACCGCTTTTAAAATATTTACCAATACTTAATCTTGAAGGGTAAGGCACGGTGTTCCATCCTTCTTCAGTATCAAAAACGCCTTTAAATACATTTCCTGAATCGTCTACAGCATTAAATCCTATACCAACCATCCAAAAACTAACGTTAGTAGAATCTAATTCTTCTTTTAATTCATTAAGCTCTGTAGTATCCGTAAGTTCTGTTAACTCTGCATTTTGTGAGTAACTTGCAAAACTAATTGCAATAAATAATACAAGTAAAGTTTCTCTAAATAATTTCATTACCGGGTTTTGTTAATTAATCAAATTTAGATAAAGCATTTATTGCTGAAAAATTAAAACTTTAAAACGTTTTAAATATTCGATAATTAGATTAACGTATAGATAAAGGAGTTATATAACCACATAAAACCCAGCTTTTAAAGCTAAAAGCACTATATCTTCATTGGGACTTCTATAAATAATAGACTTGTTTTTGCCAAAGCAAGCATATTTACAACAGAAGTTTCAGAAATACCTATAGCATCTCGTGTTTGTAATGTATAGGCTTCTAGTTTAAGTTCGCCATTTATTACCATAATATAAACACCGTGGTTTTTACTTTTTAAGTAGTATTGAAAAGTGTTATTTTCATCTAAATCCAACCTCGAAATTAAAGCATCTTGATGAATTTTTAATGTTCCTTCCTTTTCATAATCTATAGACGACACTAAATATTGTAATTGATTTTTTCGTGCTGCAGTATTAAAAGTGTCTTGATCGTATCGTGGTTCTACATTGTCTTTATTAGGTATAATCCAAATCTGAAATAAGTTTAAATGCGTTTCCTGAGAACCATTAATTTCTGAATGTTCTACTCCGCGTCCTGCACTCATAACTTGGACTTCATCTGGAAGCACCGATTTCCATTCGTTTTCTAATGAGTCTCTGTGCTTTAGTTCACCGCTTAAAGGAATGGTAATTATTTCCATATTTTTATGCGGATGCGTGCCAAATCCCATTTTAGGCGCTATTATATCGTCATTTAATACACGTAATGCTCCAAAATTCATACGGTCTTTATTATGCCAATTAGCAAAACTAAACGAATGATTTGCTTGTAACCATCCGTGGTTTGCAAATCCTCTACTCTCTGATGTATGTAAAATTGTTTTCATATTAACTATATTAAAATTTTGTGTATGGTTACATTAACGTAATTTATCTAACAAATCACTTAGTTGAGCAGCCTCTTCTTCCGTTAAATTCTTAAATATATCTCCCATCTTCGTTTTTGCTATTTCATCTAATAAGTCTAAACCTTGCGTGGTAATTTCTATATACACTACTCGTCTGTCGGTTGGACATGGAATACGTGATATTAAATTTTTAGCAAACAACTTATCCATTAAACGTGTAACATTTGGAGACCGTTCCACCATACGTTCTTTAATAGTTTGCACCTTTAAAGGTTTACCTGCTCCTTTTAATATTCGTAAAATATTATATTGTTGAGATGAAATTTTAAACGGTTTAAAAAAAGTATTCTGATAGCTATTGATCCAATTTGCTGTATAAATAATATTCAGCATGGCTTTTACTTTATTATTTGGAAAAGTAGAATTTATATCTTTTGAAAAATCTCCCATGTATGTTTTTTTTAGTGATTTAAAGCCTCTTGAAACAGTTTTACCGCCTTTAATAATTGAGCATTTAAATCGGAATGAGTTATTTTACCTTCAGAAAAATTATCGAAAAACGACGGTAATGAATAGGTCGCTACGATATTAGAATCATGTCTAGGAAAACGTGCTTTCGCCATTTCTAAAACAGTAAGTCCTCCTCTCGCTCCTGGCGAAGTTGCCATTAAAAGCATAGGCTTATTTTGAAATGTTTTGGGTTCTACTCTAGATATCCAATCAAAAAGATTTTTAAATACCGCTGTATACGCACCATTATGTTCTGCTAAGGAAATTATAAGACCATCTGCTTCTTTAATAATATTCATTAAGCGCTTAGCGTGTTCTGGAAACCCAGTTTCTTGCTCTAAATCTACACTAAAAATAGGAACTTCAAAATCATTTAAATCTAATATTGTGGTATCCAAATTTTCAACTAAACTGCTTGTATAAGTTACCAATTGTTTATTTATAGACTGCTTACTATTACTCCCTGCAAATGCAATAATATGTTTCATGTTATTAATTTATTTTCTTGTTAAAGATATAAGATACAATTAATAAAATTAAAGCTAATAATGCTGGTAAATGTCCGCCATCATTAATCATAATATGAGCAAAAAAAGCCAAAACAAAAGCAAAGAAAAATCCGGAGTAAGCCCATTCTTTAATCACTTTAAAATTAGGATTCCATATTGCAAACAACCCTAATAATTTTGCCAGTGCATAGGGATATATTAGATATGCTGGATATCCGAAATTGGTAAACATGTTAGCGACTTCATCATGTTTAAAAAAATACATACTTACCGAAAACAATAATATAACTGTTAAAAGGCCCGTTGCTACATAATAGATAATTTTATTCTTTTTCATATAATTAAAGGTTTTATTAAAACAAATATACAATAAAAAAATAATATATTCCTAGGAATATATTTCCTTGTATTGTAAATGACATTAATTAAAATGTATCAGATATTTTTAAACTTTCGTATTTTAGCTGCAAATTGATTTTTTACATGGATATCAACTTCAATAAAAACGAAGATCACAATAAACTTTTAGTATCAGAATTAAAAAGACGTTTTGCAAAAGTTAGCCTAGGTGGAGGCTTAAAACGTATTGAAAAATTACATAGCAAAGGCAAGCTTACTGCTAGAGAACGTATAGATTACTTATTAGATCCTAAATCTAAAAGTATAGAAATCGGGAATTTTGCAGGAGAAGATATGTACCCTGAACATGGTGGGTGTCCTTCTGCTGGAGTTGTTGTAAAAATAGGATACATTAAAGGCAAACAATGTATAGTTGTGGCAAATGATGCCACAGTTAAAGCCGGTGCATGGTTTCCAATTACGGGAAAAAAGAACTTGCGTGCTCAAGAAATTGCAATCGAAAATAAATTACCAATTATCTATTTAGTAGATAGTGCTGGTGTTTATTTACCCTTACAAGACGAAATTTTTCCTGATAAAGAACACTTTGGTCGTATATTTAGAAATAACGCTATTATGAGTAGTATGGGAATTACTCAAATTTCTGCCGTTATGGGAAGTTGCGTTGCTGGTGGTGCTTATTTGCCAATTATGAGTGATGAAGCTTTAATAGTAGATAAAACTGCTAGTATTTTTCTTGCAGGAAGTTATTTGGTAAAAGCAGCAATAGGAGAATCTATTGATAATGAAACGTTGGGTGGTGCTACCACGCATTGTGAAATTAGTGGTGTTACCGATTATAAAGCGAAAGATGATAAAGACGCTTTAGATAAAATTAAATTTATTATTGATAAAATTGGGGATTACGATAAAGCTGGTTTTAACAGAACAAAAGCCTTTAAACCCAAAGATAATCCTAAAGATATTTATGGCATTCTTCCTAAAAGCAGAGCAGATCAATACGATATGAAAGCCATTATTTCGCGTTTGGTAGACAATTCTGAATTTGAAGAATATAAAGAAGGTTACGGTAAAACCATTATTACCGCTTATGCTAGAATAGATGGTTGGGCTGTTGGAATTGTAGCAAACCAAAGACAACTCGTTAAAACAAAGCAAGGAGAAATGCAATTTGGTGGAGTTATTTACAACGACAGTGCAGATAAAGCTACGCGTTTTATTGCCAATTGCAATCAGAAAAAAATACCATTAGTTTTTTTACAAGATGTAACTGGATTTATGGTAGGTTCTAAATCTGAGCATGGTGGTATCATTAAAGATGGTGCTAAAATGGTTAATGCAGTAAGTAACTCTGTAGTTCCTAAATTCACCATTATTATAGGTAATAGCTATGGAGCGGGAAATTACGCCATGTGTGGTAAAGCTTACGATCCCAGATTAATTGTATCTTGGCCAAGTGCAGAACTTGCTGTTATGAGTGGAAACTCGGCTGCTAAAGTCTTACTACAAATAGAAACAGCATCTTTAAAAGCTAAAGGAGAAACCATTACACCAGAAAAAGAAGCTGAATTATTTGATCAAATAAAATCAAGATACGATAACCAAGTCTCTCCATATTATGCGGCATCTAGACTCTGGACAGATGGTATTATAGACCCTTTAGATACTCGTACGTGGGTTTCTATGGGAATTGAAGCTGCTAACCACGCACCTATTGAAAAGCCATTTAACTTAGGTATTTTGCAAGTTTAAGCTATAATTTACTCTTTAATTAAAACAACAACACTTATATTTTTTTATGAAAAAAAACTACAAATGTATTACTAGCAATAGTAACTATAATGGCCTTTTCTGTAGATAGTCATGCACAACTTTGGAAAAAACTTAAAGAAAAAGCTGAAGATGCCATTGTAAAAAGTGCAGAAAAAGAAATAGATAAAACAATTAATGGAGACGCACCTTCTGAAATAGAAGATGAAGAAGACATTGAAAATATTGAAAAAAGCGATACCGAAATTGAAACCACGGTTCATACAGATAATGATGACATTACAAGCTTAGACAGTCCAGAAATTTGGCGAAACTTTCGTTTTGTTCCAGGTGAAAATGTAATTTTTTACGATGATTTAAGTACAGAACAAATTGGAGAATTCCCGTCTCGATGGGACCTAGTTAAAGGAGGTGCTGAAGTGGTAAAAATTAACGGAGAGAAAGCTATAATATTGGTTGCAGAAACAAGTAATATTATTAAACCTCTATTTAATTCTAAAGATTATTTAGGCGATGAATTTACTATAGAGTATGACATATTGATACCTAATTTAGAAGAATAAAAAATCTGGTATATGAGACATGACTTACATTTTAGCGACGATTATAGAACCAGCGATACAGAAATTGAAATAAAAAAAGCTGCTAGAATTGAAGGTTGGGCTGCTAACAGTAATTTTAAAATGGAAAGTATTTCTGTTGGAATGCAAAATGCTTGGCACCACATTGCTATTTCCTATTACAAAGGTAAATTTAAAATGTATTACGACTCTAAGCGCATATCTAACATCCCTAAATTTGATGTAGCGCCTAATATGTTAGGTATTGGCTTAATGTTTTACTCTAAAAACGACAGTAAACACCCTTATTTGGCTGTAAAAAATATTAGAATTGCACATGGTGGTGGCGAAATGTACAATAGAATTGTTGCCAACGGAGAGTACGTAACTAATGGAATTATTTTTGATAGTGGCAAATCTACAATAAAAGGAAATTCCCAAGGAATTATTAATCAAATGGTAACTATTTTACAAGAAAACCCTGATTGGAAATTTGAAATTATAGGACATACAGACAGTGATGGTTCTGAAGCTAATAACTTAACCTTGTCTACAGATAGAGCAAATGCTGTTAAAACCACAATTATTAAGCAAGGCATAGAAGTCGATAGGTTACATGTTGTTGGTAAAGGAGAATCTCAACCTTTAAATGCAAACAGTACGCCAGAAGAAAAAGCTAATAATAGACGTGTTGCTTTTGTGAAAATTTAAAAAAGCAGTTCTGCGTTAAGTATAAAAAAGCCACTAATCTATTATTAGTGGCTTTTTTATATTATATTATTTTGAATATACTATATCAACTCCAACGTCTTCTTACGTTGTATTTTTCTGTTAGGTGTTTCTATAAATTTCTTAATAAAAATAATTTCTTTAGGAATTTCATTCTTTTTTAAATCTTTAAAAACTTCAGAATCAATAGGTCTCTCCTCGCCTTCAACAACTAAAACTAAACGCTCACCAAGCTTATCATCGGGTAAGCCTGCTACAAAGAATCGTTGTGAAATACCTCCAGTTAAATGTTTTTCTATTTGTTCTGCAAACAACTTTAAACCACCAGAATTAATTACATTATCTATTCTTCCAATTAATTTAAATTCATTTTCAGAATGCATTACTGCAACATCATTAGTTTCAAGTTTACCATCAAATAAATAATCTGCTTCAAGCACTAAACAGCCTTTATCATTAGTAGAAACTTTTACATTAGGCATTGCCTTATAAAAATCTGTTTTATGAGGTCCATTTAAAGGTCTAAACGCAATATGACTTACCGTCTCTGTCATTCCGTAAGTAGAATAACATTGGGTATCTATACCTTGAATATCTTGTAATAACTTATGAGATGCAGCTGCTCCACCAATAATTAAAGCTTTAAAATGATGTAATTTAGGTAATAAATTTTCAGCCTGTGGCGGGATCATGGCAGAGAAGTCATATGTTTTCGTTTCATCAAAAACAGGAGTAATACGTGGTGGTACAACATCTAATTCTAAACCTAAAATCATTGCTCGAACCAACATCATTCTACCTGAAATAAAATTAAAAGGCAAACAATGTAATAAACTATCTCCTGGACGCAAATTAAATGCATTACCTGTAGCGATAGCCGAATTTACCATGGCTTGTTTTTTAATTTTAATTTTTTTTGGAGCACCAATAGACCCCGAAGTTTGTACTTCTACATAATCGTTATTATCTAACCAAGCTTGTAAAAAATCACCTAATGTTTTTTGGTGAGGTTCTCCTTCCTTTATAAAGCAATATGCAACTTCACTTAAAGATTCTGAATCGTAATAACGACCGTTTAATTTAAATTTTAAATGAATTTTATCGTAAGTTGGTATATTACTCTGTACTTCTGCTATCATGGTAAAATATTTTAGTTATTGTTTTGTATGTCTTCATTTAAATCTGCTTCTAAAGCATGTGTTGTTACAGGATTAACTATTCGTCCTGTAAGTTTATGCTTCCAATCTGTCCAATTGTATTTTTTTGAAAAGATAAAAAGTAAAATTGGAAAAATGACAAACACAGGTAGAAAAATTTCTATAAAATTGGCTTTATCTGGTTCAGATATATCTTTTAATATGGAATAAGTCTGTAACGCACTCCAATCTGATGTTACTAATAATGCCGTGAATAAATTATTTGCTGCATGAAATCCTAGAGACAACTCCATCCCTTCATCCATTAAAGTTAATATCCCTAAAAACAACCCTGTTCCTATATAATATATCATTATAATATACCCTAATTTTTCAACTTCAGGATTAGAGATGTGCAATCCACCAAAAATTATAGAGGTAATTAATAACGGTAAAAGGTTAGTTTTTGAAATGACTCCTATTCCCTGCATTAAATAGCCTCTAAACATATACTCTTCAAAACTTGTTTGAATAGGAACAAGAATGATTGCTATAACTACAAGAATTAGAAATTTATTAAGTTGAAAATTATAAACATAATGCTCTGGATACATAAAGTAGTCTACAACAACAAATATAGACGACACAACACCCCAAAGTATAAAGGAAAAAAACACCCGTTTCCAGTCTATACGCTCGCGTGTTGTTGTAAGGTTTAATAGAGATAATTTATGAACTAATTTAACAGCTAAAAACAAACATAACAATCCGCCTAAAAATGGAAGCATTATAAAAATTAAATTCAAATTAGGGTCGAATAATTGTAATACAAAATTTGTGTCTTTTAATTGAGCTACATCAACATCTCCTTGTAATGTTTTTAAACTAATTGCTATAAGATGGGGCGTAGAAAAAATCATTACTCCTACTAAAGCAATCAGTACACCTACTATATAGCGCCACCAATCTGTTAATCCTTTATAAGCTTGACTTATATACATATATATCTATAAATTAAAATTCCAGTTTTTGTTTGTATTATATAGTAATGTTCCATTTTTAACCTGAAGAGGCGAGTCAATATTATTAGTAAATAATCCTCCAGTACCTAAGCCTTGAGGCAAATTACTTTGTAAAGTATATGTATATTGAGCAATTGCATTTAAGCCCACATTACTTTCTAAAGCACTAGTTATCCACCATCCTATTTTACGATTTTCGGCCAATGCAATCCAAGAATTACTACCTTGAAAACCACCTATTAAACTAGGTTTTAAAATAATATATTGTGGATTTATTAGCTCTAACAACTTCTGCTTATCTTCCTGATTATTAATACCTATCAACTCTTCATCTAAAGCAATAGGCAAAGGTGTTTGTGCACATAAGTTTGCCATAGTTTCTAATTGTCCCGCTTGAATGGGCTGTTCTATAGAATGTAAATCAAAAGCAGATAAGACATTTAATTTTTCTAAAGCTTCTTCCGGACTAAATGCCCCGTTAGCATCGACACGTAATTCGATCTCTGAGGCAGAAAATTCTTTTCGAATAGACTTTATTAAATTAACTTCTGTTTGAAAGTCTATGGCACCAATTTTCATTTTAATACAACTAAAACCAGCCTCCAATTTATCTTTAATTTGAGACTTCATAAAGGTTTCGCTTCCCATCCAAATTAAACCATTTATAGCAATGGCAGCTGTTCCAGATGTAAATTTAGACGGAAACAAAGCAAACGGTGTATCTCCAGCTAAAGATTTAAAAGCCATTTCTAGACCAAATTGTATACTGGGGAATGCTGTTAATTCAATTAACAACGCCTCTAATCCCTTATTTATATTGGCACAAACCCATTGTAGTTTGGCTTCATAATCGGGTCTATCATCTATAGATAAACCTCTAAAAAGACCAGTTTCACCAATACCTTTTTTACCATCGGAAACCAACTGAATAAACCAAGTTTCTTTCGTTTTTAGTACACCTCTAGATGTTCCGCTAGGAGTTTTAAAATTTAGAATATACTTTTGATATGTTGCTGTAATCATAGTATCAAAAATAGTTAAATATTTTCTCAAAACAGACAATTAGTAGCTTCTAAAAACTCATAAAAAAGCCTTAAAAAATATAGTAATACATCTTTTAAGGCGATAAATTATAGTGTTTAAATAAGTTAGAGTTCTATAGACTCTCCCACATCAAGCAACATTAAGTCTTTATCTTTATCGAAGAACTTACGTTTGGCTTCTTCATGGTCTATTTCAATATATCCAAACGTATCGTAATGATATCCCAATACTTTATCGCAAGCAATAAAATCGCTAGCTATGAGTGCGTCATCTACACTCATTGTAAAATTATCTCCTATAGGTAAAATTGCTAAATCTAATTTAGTATGCATTGGGATTAGTTTCATATCAAACGTTAATGCAGTGTCTCCTGCGATATAAATGTTTTTACGTTCACCTTCTATAACAAAACCTCCTGGGTTACCGCCATAAGATCCATCTGCAAAACTAGATGAATGAATGGCATTTACATACTTAACTGTACCAAATTCAAAATCCCATTTCCCACCATGATTCATTGGGTGGCCTTCTATACCTTTATTTGCATAATAGGATATGATTTCGGCATTAGAGACAATAATAGCGTTAGTACGTTTAGCAATTGCCTCGACATCTGCAACATGATCTTCATGTGCATGTGTTATTAATATATAATCTGCTTTTAATGTTTCAATATTAATATGTGATGCTTTCTCGTTTGGAGAGATAAACGGATCTACTAAAATTGAGATGTCATTTACTTCTATTCCAAGACTTGCATGTCCGTAAAATGTGATTTTCATATATCAATTGTTTTTTATTTTAATTAAAAAAACTCAGACATATTTATTAAATCTGTCTGAGTTTCTCAGTACCCAAAAATAAAGCTAATTTAAGCTTACTATTGATAAAAATATCAACTTACATAAAGATACAAAATATTATAATGTATCTCCTTATAAGTTTTCAACTTAACTATTTTTAACAAATTTTGAAGGTATTTTAGTTATAAAACAAACCCTAATCCTAACAATAAAGCTAATAAAAAAGTGCTAAGTGCTAATTTTTTTAATTCCGGATCTAGATCTTTTGGTACTTTATTTTTGTGTACGGTTATTAAATGTTTTATGAGTGGAATGTAAGCCACTAATACTATTAAATTAATAGGAGATGTATAAAATATAATAACAAAAGCAGTGTTTAAAACTAGTGCACCTCCAACTAAAAAATAATGATACTGTTTCGCTGTTTTAGACCCCATCTTTACTACCAAAGTATTTTTATTCGATTTGGCATCAGATAATATATCACGCATATTATTTAGGTTTAAAACCCCTGCACTTAATAATCCAATTGTTATTGCGGGTAAAAAAGTAATGTAATCTATTTGTTTAACATACAACACGTAAGACCCTATTACACTGACTAATCCAAAAAACAAAAACACAAATACATCACCTAATCCTTTATATCCATAAGCCGAATTTCCGACTGTATATTTTATAGCTGCGACCACACAGGCAACACCTAAGACAAAGAAAAATACCGACATAGCAAAGTTTTCTTTACCAAATGCTACCCAAATTAATGCGATAGCAAATACTAATGTAATACCAATATTTAACTTAATTGCAGATCGCATTTGCAATGCTGTTATAGCTCCGCTTTGTAACGCACGCATCGGACCAATACGATCGTCGTTATCGGTGCCTTTTATGCCATCTCCATAATCGTTTGCTAAATTAGATAGAATCTGTAAACTTAACGTAGTAAATATTGCTAGTACAAAAATAGGGGTATTAAAAAAACCATCGAAAGCAGCTAGACAACTCCCCACAATAATACCTGAAATAGACAATGGCAAAGTGCGTAATCGCATAGCCGAAATCCATTTTGAAAAATTACTCATATGTATTTATTATGGGATCCATTTTTTCTCAAAGTTCGGTTTACGCTTTTCTAAAAATGCATTCCGACCTTCTTTAGCTTCATCTGTCATGTAAGCCAAGCGTGTTACTTCACCAGCAAAAACTTGCTGCCCAACCATACCATCATCTGTTAAATTCATGGCAAATTTCAGCATTTTAATGGACGTAGGTGATTTAGCTAATATTTCCTGAGCCCACTCGTAAGCGGTAGCCTCTAATTCTGCATGCGGAATTACAGCATTTACCATGCCCATTTCAAAAGCTTCTTGAGCTGAATAATTTCGTCCTAAAAAGAAAATCTCTCTAGCCTTTTTCTGCCCAACCATTTTTGCTAAATACGCCGATCCATACCCGGCATCAAAACTGGTAACATCGGCATCGGTTTGTTTAAAAATGGCATGTTCTTTACTGGCTAAAGTTAAATCACAAACCACATGTAATGAATGTCCACCACCAACAGCCCAACCTGGTACTACTGCAATAACAGCTTTAGGCATAAAACGAATTAAACGTTGAACTTCTAATATGTTTAAACGGTGATAACCATCTTCACCTACATAACCTTGTTTTCCTCTAGCATTTTGATCGCCACCACTACAAAAGGAATACACACCATCTTTAGAAGAAGGCCCTTCGGCAGATAATAAAACTACACCAATATTTACATCTTCATTAGCATCATAAAAAGCGTCGTATAATTCGCTTGTGGTTTTTGGTCTAAACGCATTTCTAATATCTGGTCTGTTAAACGCTATACGCGCCACACCATTACATTTTTTATAAGTAATGTCTTCATATTCTTTGACAGTTACCCAATTTGCTTGTTCCATTTTTCTTATTTTAGCCAAAAATAAATCATTTTACATAAACCCATACTTCATAATGAAAAAATATAGTATTTTCTTATTACTACTTACCATGACGTCTGTAACTTTTGCACAGGCTTATAAATTTGAAACCAAAGTAGATCTTGGTGCACTAGATGTTTTAAACCAAGGAAACACAGGTACATGCTGGAGTTTTTCTACATCGTCTTTTTTAGAAAGTGAAATTTTAAGAACTACTGGAAAACACATCGATTTATCTGAAATGTACAATGTTAGACAAACGTATCCTTTAAAATCATGGAATTATGTAATGCGCCAAGGTAAGGCACAATTTAGTGAAGGTGGTTTAGCTCACGATGTTATAAACAGCATGGATGCTTACGGGTTAGTGCCTAATGAGGCGTATACTGGATTATTAAAAAATAGTACTAAACACGATCATTCAGACATTGTAAGTGCTTTAAAAACGGTTTTAGACAGTTATATTAAAAACCCTAAAACTTACGATGGAAATTGGAAAACTGATGTTTCTAAAGTATTAGATAAAAAATTAGGTGAAGTTAAAACAAACTTTACTTACGAAGGCGTAGCCTATACACCACAAACATTTCTTACCATGACGGGGTTAAAAGCTAAAGACTATGTTACGCTGACATCTTTTACACATAAACCTTACAACACATTTTTTATACTAAATATTCCTGATAATTTTTCTAACGGAAGTTTTTACAATGTACCTTTAGAAGATTTATTTGATATAACCTATGATGCTCTAAAAAATGGTTTTACTGTAGAATTAGATTGCGACGTAAGTGAGAAAACATTCTCTTCAAAATATGGTGTTGCGGTGTGGCCAAAAGATGAAAAAGATACAGAATCTGCTTTAAAATCTATCGAAAAAGAATTAAAAGTAACTCCAGAATATCGCCAGCAAGAATTTGAAAATTTTGATACTACAGACGATCATTTGATGCATATTGTTGGTTTGGTTGAAGATCAAAAAGGAAATACTTATTTTAAGGTGAAAAATTCTTGGGGCGGAAACTCAGACCGCGTATCTAACGACGGATATATTTACATGAGTGAAGCTTACTTTAAATTAAAAACCATATCTGTTATGGTGCATAAAGATGCGTTACCACGTTCTATTAAAAAAGATTTAAACTTGTAATCTCAGGTAACAAAGTACAAAAAAGCCTCAAACACTACTGTTTGAGGCTTTTTTTAATCTATTCTAAAGGCAATTACACGAGATAAATGCCATCGTCTTTAATTTCAATTAAGCGCTTTTTATAAAGTGTTCCCACAGCTTTTTTAAAGTTCTTTTTACTCATATGTAAAGCTTCTTTAATAGCTTCTGGAGCAGATTTATCGGTTAAATTAAGATAACCGCTATTATCTTCAAGTTCTTTCATTATTAAATCGGCATTAGGCTCTATACTTCTGTACCCAATTTTACCTAACATAATATCTAACTTATTATCGGGACGTACTTTTTTAACAATCCCTTTTAATCGGTCACCAACACTTAAATCCTGAAAGATATCATCTTTAAATATTAAACCTGTATGCGTTTTATTCACAATAACATTCATTCCAATATCGGAAGGATGTGATACAATTAAATCAACCTCATCAAAAGCCTGTACAGTTAAATCTTTATTACTTAAAAACTGATTGGTTTTGCTAGATGCTACCAAACGATTACTTTTTTCGTCTTCATAACAATAAACAAGATACCATCCGCCTTTCTTCATTTTAAAGGCCTGTTCTTTAAACGGACAAAATAATTCTTTTACCAATCCCCAATCTAAAAAAGCACCAAAATCGTTGGTTTGGTTGCAACGTAATAACGCATAGTCTCCTTTAGTTATATAGGGTTTGTCTGTAGTTGCAATAATACGCTCTTCATTATCTAAATATATAAAAACTTCAATATTGTCTCCAATTTCAAACGTTTCTGGGACATAGCGATTTGGTAATAAAACATCGTTACCTTCATTATCTCCTAAAAACAATCCAGGTTCTGTATCGCGTAATATTGTTAATGTATTGTATTCTCCTAAATGTATCATGCCGCAAAGGTAATAATATTAGTTGTTGTTTATGCTAAAAGTTAACGGTGCCTCTTACAATTATTTTAAAGCTTTAAAATACTCAATTAAAACAATATCATTGATTGTAGAAGGGGTAAAAATTTCTAATAGTTTAGGTGAAGATGAATGATTATAAAATGTGTTTAATTCTGATTGCAATTCATGTTCATTTGAAGCTGTTTGATATTCAAACTTATACATTTCTGCTAATTGTTTAGCGGTTAATTGATGTTTAGTTTCAAAATAATAATCAAAATTTTCTGTGTTTTTATGCCCTGGTAAAATTCTAAAAATACCACCACCTTCATTGTTAATTATTATAATTCTAAAATCTGCAGGAATATAATTATTCCACAACGCATTACTGTCGTAAAAAAAGCTTAAGTCTCCTGATATTAGTGTAGTAGGTTTATTTGTTGCCACAGCGCTTCCAATAGCTGTAGATGTACTACCGTCTATACCACTAGTACCGCGATTACAAAAGACCTCGACATTGTATGGCAATTTAAATAATTGTGAATACCGAATAGTAGAACTATTTCCCAACTGCAAAACAGAATCTTTACGGAGCGTTTTAAACAATACATCAAAAACTTTAAAATCACTATATACACATTGGTTTACATAGGTGTTATGTTTTACATTTCGTAATAGTTGTACCTCGTTCCAATAAGCATTATAACCGGTATCTAAAAATGTAGTTCGGTTTAGTAATTCACTAAAAAACTGATTTGCAGTGGTTTTTATTACTTTACTTAAACTAAAAAAAGTATCGTTAGCTTTATGCATCCCCACATGCCAATGTTGTTTGGGTTTATACTGACGTAAAAATGCTTTAATGCGCTTAGATACAATTAATCCTCCAAAAGTTAGTAAAATATCGGGTTGTAAGGCTTTAAATTCAGCATCTGTTAAAGGTGTTATTAGTTTATCAATTCCTGAAAAAAAAGCCTCATGGTGTATGTTAGATGTCGTTTCTGTTAACACGACTACACTATCATCTTCTGCTAAAAGATCTAAATATTTCTGTTCTATTTCATTGGGTCCATTTACGCCTACAAGAATTAATTTGCGTTCTGCAATATCCCACGCATCTGCACAACCTTCAATGGTTTCAAAATCTATTTCAAGAGCATGAGGCTCTGCTGCGATAATTTTAGGAGAAACTGATAATTCTGAAATACGATTGTAAAGCGGTTCGTTAAAAGGAATATTAATGTGGACAGGACCAGATTGTGTTATCGCAATATTTAAAGCCTTATTGATGGCGATTTCGTTGCGCTTTTGTACATCTTTTTGAAGACGTAAAACATCTTCTAACTTGTGCTCAATAGTTTTTAATACATCTACAAAATCATGATTAGTACTTTTAACAGGTTCATCTAAATTTAGATTAGCACTATATAAAATATGATTTTGAAATACGTTGGGCTGATTAATGGTTTGTCCATCACCAATATTAACCATATGTGGAGGACGATCTGCCGAAAGTACAATTAATGGAATGTTACTAAAAAATGCTTCTGAAATAGCAGGATAATAGTTTAATAACGCACTTCCTGAAGTACATGCAACTGCAACTGGCTCTTTTAATTGTTGCGCAATTCCTAAAGCAAAAAACGCTGCACAACGCTCGTCTACTATACTATAACATGTAAAAAATGGATCGTGTGTAAATCCTATTGTTAAAGGTGCATTTCTACTTCCTGGAGAAATTACTATATGTTTAATGTGTTTTGCTTTACACAGTTGAATCACTGTTTGTGCGAGAGGAATCGCTGAATATATCATGAACTATAAATTATAATCTATCTGCTGTAAAATTAAGCATTCTTAAATTTATACACGACCAACTTCCCTCTTTTTAATAGTGATTCTTAAGGTATATTACATTTTATTAAAAAAGTACCTTTTTCATAGTTGATGTTTTATTTACAGTTTCCTCCCATTCGGCTTCCGGATTAGAGTCTTTGGTAATTCCACCTCCTACATATAAAGCTATTGTGTTTGGTAAAACTTGCATACAACGTAAATTAACATACAAATTGCTTACTGTTTTTACCGTGGCATAAACATTATTTTCTACATTTCTACGATTTGTGTTTCGGGTTTGTCGTGTTTTAAAATGCAACTCCCCCATAAATCCTGAATAAAATTCGCGATTATAATTTTCGTGCTTTAATATAAAGGCTTTAGCTTCGGGTTTTGGCAAACCACATACCGCTGGTGTTGGATGTAACGCACGAACAATATGTAACAAACTAGAATATTCTTTTTTTAAACGTGCCGAAATTTGGGTTTGTAAATGTAATAAGCTACCTGCTCTAACCGTGCGTCGTTCAGATGTAGAGACTTGTTCTACCACAGTATTTAGATTAGATACAATATAATCGGTAACAAATTGCTGTTCTTGCTCCTCTTTGGTTCCCCAAGACACATCTGTAGTACCTTTATACACTTGTGTTCCTGCTAATGCCATTGTAGACATGCGTTGTCCTTCTGTTTTTAATAAGGTTTCTGGAGTTGCTCCTAGCCATAATCCTATTTTTGGATGATACCAACAATACACAAAAGCGGTTTTATAAGTAGACAATAAGCGTTTAAACACTTCAAAAACCTCTAGATTATCTTTAACTACATAATCAGGTCTCGATAATACAACTTTCTTTAAATCGGTTTCCGCTATAGCTGTAATGGCCTTTTGAATGGTTTCTATATACGCCGTCTTTTGATTTAAAGCAGACTCAAAGTTAGAATTAGCATGTTCTACGGGTTCACTTTTAAAACCATCACAGTAAATTAACTCTGATGCAGCCAAAGGCAAGAGTATCATTTTCGAAGTATCATCAAATGGAGCAAATACAAAACCAGATTCCGATAGCTCTTTGGTTTCGTGTAACTCATCATCATGCTGAAATAGGGCTTGAATTCTCTCCTCATTAGGTTTTCTGTAAGCCACAAATGGTAATGCATCCTGAAACTGTGTGTTTAGGCTGTGAAAAAATGTATCTTGATCCATTTACTTTTTCTTGGGTAAGGTAATAGTAGATAATTTACAAAGTGAAATCAATTGATCGTCATCATCTGTCACACGAATATCTATAAGCTGAGTTGTTCTTCCTTTGTGAATAAATGAAGCTTTAGCGTAAACATTCCCCGATTTAACACTTTTTAAATGATTTGCAGTAATTTCTAATCCACGAACAAAAAACTCAGATGTATCTAAAAAAATATGCGAGGCAAAACTACCAACACTTTCGGCTAAAGCGGCTGTTGCACCGCCGTGTAATACTCCGTCTGGCTGATGCACTCTAGCGTTTACAGGCATTTTAGCAACTAAAGTGTCTTCAGTATAATCTACAATTTCAATTTGCAACGTTTCCATTAGTGTGTTTTTACAAGCTGCATTGGCTTGTTTAAGCACATCTTCTTTTGTGGGTTTCATATAAAACGTATATTTAGAACTACAAAAGTACAAAACGTGTTGCAGATAAATTCATCCTCCTTATGAACATTCAACAATTAGAAGATAGTCGTGTAAAACTCACGCTTTTAGATTTAAGTAATTACAAGTCGCTAATTCCAATTGCCAAGCAAGAGGATCTCGTAAAATATTCACCTACAGATATTGCTACAGAAGAAACTTTAAAAAACTATGTACAAACGGCTTTAGATGGCTACTATCATAATACCTGTATCCCATTTTTGGTATTCGACAAATCGAAAAATGCTTATGCAGGCTGTACACGGTTTATGAATATAAATGCGAAACAAAAGGTTTTAGATATTGGCTCAACCTGGATTGGATATGAATTTCATGGCACCGGACTTAATGCCCATATGAAATTTTTAATGTTACAATATGCTTTTGAACGCCTAGAATATGAAAGGGTAGAATTTAAGGTAGATGAACGCAATATACGTTCTAGAAAAGCTATAGAAGGTATAGGTGGCACTCTAGAAGGGATTCTAAGACAGAATCTGTATTTACTTGATGGCTATAAACGAAACACTTGTATTTATGGGATATTGAAAGCCGAATGGGACGTTTTAAAAACCACAGTATTTAAAGATTTTAAAAACAGCTATTAGTTTACTAATTTAGAGACAATATCTTTTACAGGTAAAATAGACTTCGTATACTCTATACTTGGTCCTGCAACCCAAACGGTTTTATAAGTGACTTCTTTAGCTGCTTTTTCTGTGGCTTTCATGCCTATTGCGAAGCGCATCATTTTTACCCATTTTTTAAGGCTTTTATTTTTATTCAATAATTTTTCATACCAAGGTTGTGAAGTACCTATATTCTGAACATAAGGCGTGTTTATTACTGTGCATGGTGTACCAGAAATACGTTCAGTCATCACAATATCTTTGGCTCCGTAATCTACACAGGCTTGTTTATATTCTTTTGTCACCCCGGCTTCTACCGAAGCAATAAACGGGCTTCCAACAGATACACCAGCTGCTCCATATTTAATCATAGTTTCTACATCTGCACGAGTTCCCACACCTCCTGCAGAGATTACCGGAATATTACAATGTAATGTCAGTTCTTGAATTAAAGCTCTAGGCGATAATTCGCCACGGTGTCCACCTGCTTGGTTATTTACGGCAATTATTGCATCTGCTCCTAACCCTTCAACTTTTTGAGCAGACTTTAAATCGGTAACATCGCAAAACACTTTTATTCCCGCTTCATGTGCTTTTTTAATGGTTTCTTCAGGACTGCCTAAAGATGTAATTATAAAATCGCACCCTTCTTGACACAAGACTTCTAATTGGTCTTTATACTTGATATTAGATTTATTTACGATTAAATTAAACCCGAATGCTCCACCCTTTACTTTTACTGCTTTTAATTCGTTTATGGCCGATTTTAATTCTGGTAAAGTTCTATAGTTTAATGCAGGAATACAACCTGCAATACCACTTTGCATAGCTGCTTTAACCATAGCTACATTAGAGACTAAAAACATGGGAGCCAATATTATTGGGTACTTAATTTGTAATAAATTAGTAAGTTTTGTTTGCATAATTTTAATACATCGGTTCTAACAAATATAACTTAATTTATTATGCACGCATAATTTTTAATATAGATTTAGTAACTCCAAAAAGCATCAACACAAAGCAATAAGCCTTCTTAAAAGAAAACTTAATCCCAAGTCATACGTTGTAACCGAACTGCATTTAATATGGCTAATAGAGCTACACCAACATCTGCAAACACTGCTTCCCACATGGTTGCCAATCCGCTTGCTCCCAGAATAAGAACAACTAATTTAATACCAAATGCTAAAATAATATTTTGCCAAACTATAGCACGCGTTGCACGTCCTATTTGTATGGCTTGAGAAATTTTTGAAGGCTGATCTGTTTGAATAACTACATCGGCCGTTTCTATTGCCACATCACTACCTAATCCGCCCATAGCAATACCAACATCACTAGTTGCTAACACCGGTGCATCATTAATACCATCTCCAACAAATGCAACTTTATGTGTGCTGTGCTGTTGTAATTGTGCTACTTCATGCAATTTATCTTCGGGTAACAATTCGCCCTTAGCTATTTTAATATTTAAATCTCTAGCAACTTGTTTGGTGATACTATCTTTATCTCCTGATAGCATAATCACATCACGAACCCCCAACTGTTGTAATTTTTCTATAGCTTGTTTAGCATCTTGTTTTAGCTCATCTGCAATAATAACATATCCCATAAATTTATCTGCTAAAGCAACATATACCACAGACTCAATTATCTCTTTACACGCTTCTGGAATTTCAATATTATACGTTGCCATTAATGTAGCATTCCCTACCAAAATAGTTTTTGAATCTACTACTCCGCTTAATCCCTTTCCTGCTAGTTCTTTTACATGTGTGGCTTTAAAATAATCATTTGTAGGATACTTCATAATGGCTTTAGCAATAGGATGTGTCGATTGTGATTCTATAGCTTGTAGGTATTTCATAAATTTTAATTCATCAATCCCAAAAGTTTTAATAGTCTTTATCTTGAATACACCTTGCGTTAGAGTTCCTGTTTTATCTAGAACTACTGTTTTAACCTTACTAATAGTATCTAAAAATGAAGCGCCTTTAAATAAAATACCATGTTTAGATGCTGCTCCAAGTCCGCCAAAATATCCTAAAGGAATAGAAATCACCAAAGCACATGGGCATGAAATCACTAAGAATATTAAAGCTCGATACAGCCAATCTCCAAACACATAGTCTGATACGAAAAAATAAGGTAATACTGTTATACCTATAGCTAAATACACCACAATTGGCGTATAAATTTTCGCAAATTTTCTTATAAATAACTCTGTTTTAGATTTCCTTGCTGTTGCATTCTGTACCAATTCTAAAATTCTGGAAATTGAACTATCTTTAAATGCTCTAGTGACTTTAACTTCTATAACGCCTTCTAGATTTATGCTCCCTGCAAATACCTCTTCTCCTTTATAAGTACGACTTGGTTTACTTTCTCCTGTTAATGCAGCTGTATTTAAAGCCGCCTTAGCTGAAATGAGTAGACCATCTAAAGGCACTTTTTCTCCTACTTTAACCTGTATTGTTTCTCCTATGACAACCTGTTCTGGAGCAACTGAAATATAATTTCCTGCTCTAAAAACATTCGCTTCTTTAGGACGAACATCAAGTAAAGCTTTAATGTTTCCTCTTGCTTTTGTAACCGCAGCATCTTGAAATAATTCTCCTATAGCATAAAATAACATTACCGTTACAGCTTCTGGATATTCGCCTAGCGCAAAAGCTCCCAATGTGGCAATAGTCATTAAAAAAAATTCCGTAAAAAAGGCTCCTGCTTTTATACTTTGCCAACTCGCTTTTAAAACAGGAAAACCTACAGGAATATATGCCGCAGTAAACCATAAAATCCTCACCACAGATGTAAAAAAAGAAACTTTAAAATAATCTAGAGTTAAGCCAATTAGTAATAATATAAAACTTAGTAATGCGGGTCTATATGGATTACTTGTAGCAGTCTCTTGTGTTTGGCAATGCGCATTACCACAACAATGCCCTTGATCTTGATTTGGTTCTGTATGTATATTACTCATCGTAACTTTTATTAAAATATACATCAAAGATGACCAATTTTTTAATGCAATGGAAGTGCATTAATTCGCATTACACTTATCACAAATGCCTTTTACCACTAAATTAACATGTTCTGCCACATAACCTTTAGGCACTTTTATTTTAGGTATTTTATGATCTGTTAAACACACTGTACTTGTACATTGGGTACAGTGAAAGTGAAGATGCAAGTCTGTTTCTAAATCGCAATGGCAATTGGGTTCGCATAAGGCATACTTAGTAACTCCTGTACCATCATCTATTTGATGTACTATTTCTTTATCTTCAAATGTTTTAATAGTACGGTAAAGCGTAGTTCGATCTGCTTTATCAAATGCATTTTCGATATCGCTTAACGTTACCGCTTCTTTTTTTTCAGCTAAAAAATTGCAAATAAGTATTCGCATCGCGGTGACACGAATACTTTTAGATTCTAAAAAGGCTTCTACTCCTTGCATTATATATTTTTTTTATTGAAATGAACAGATTAACTTGTTTAAAGTCGCAGTTTCATATCAGTATCAAAAGAGATACGTTATAAACGAATAATTTAATGATGGTGTCCTGCGCTTGCTTTTTTTAGTTCTGCACTTAAATAGTATGCATTATTTAATGCAAATTGGGTTGCTTTATCAAGCGTTTCTAAAAAAGTAACAGCTTGCCATTCCCCATCTTTTGCTCCAAGTATAACTTCTACAGGTTCAAACTGCCATGCTTCAGGTTCTGCTTTAGCTTTAAACACATAAAAACGATCTCCTTCTTTGTAGATAGCTTGTTCTGGAATTGCTAAAGATGCTGATGCTTTAACCTGAATTTTACCCTTAATGTACATCCCTGGAATTAAATGACCTTTTTCATTCTTAATTTCGGCATGCACATGTACTGCTTTAGGATTTTCCTCAAAACTTTGACTTACCGAATAAATTTCGGCAATTAATTCATCTTCAGGAAATGATTGTACTGTAAATCTTACATGCTGACCAATTTTAACAAGATGTACATCTTTTTCAAAAACCATTAAATCTGCGTGTACATGATGTGTATTTACAATTTCAAAGACTTCTGTTTCAGGTGCAACATATTGGCCTGTTTTAACATTAACTTTTTGAACATAACCTTCAATAGGCGTACGCAATGCTACTTGCTGATAAATAGTCCCATTTTGAATGCTTTTTGGATTTAAATGTAGTAATTGTAACTGAGCTCCTAAACCGTTTACCAAAGCTTTAGACGCTTGATACTCTGCTTCGGATTTCTGAAAATTAGCACCCGAACCCACTCCTGAATCATACAGTGTTTTTTGACGTTCGTAATTCTTTTGTAAATAGTTACTATTACTAAAAGCATTTAAATAATCGGTTTGCATTTTAATAATATTTGGATGCGATAAATAAGCAACAACTTGATTTTTTTCGACTTTATCGCCTTCAATTACTTTTATCGCACTAATATTAGCACCAACAATAGTCGTTATGGCTGCTTCATTTTGTGGAGGTACATCTAATGCTCCATTAGCCTCTACATAGCCAGCCATTGAGCGTAGAGATAACGTATCGACCTTCATATTTAAGGCTTCAAACTGTGACGTTTTTAAATGCACTGCGTTTTCTTCTTCATGTTCACCATGCTCATCATGATGCGATTCAGATGCATCATGGTCTTCATGTGAATCATGCGTATTAGCGTCTTTAGAACCGCAACTCACAAGACTAGTAAAAAGTGTAAACACACCGATATATAATAATTTTTTCATTTTAATTCTGATTAAAATATTGTAATTCAAATAAACTGTTGAAATAATTTAAAAGCGCTTCTTGTGCATCTAATTCAGATTGAATCGCTTCTTTTATAAGTTGTGAAAATCCGCTATAATCTACAGCGCCTTCTTTATAAGCTACTAAAGCGCCTTGCCGTTGTTCTTTGGCTAAAGGCAGTACTTTAGTATTATAAAATGTCCATGCTTCTAACCATTGTTGGTAGTGTGCTTTTGCTTGTAAATATTCAGATTCTACTTGGTTTTGTTTTAATTTTACATTAGATGCTGCTATGGCTTTATCTATTTTAGCTGTTTTAATATCTGCACGATTAACACCTGATAAAAACGGAATAGATACGCCTGCTTGGTAGCTATAAAAACCTGAAGTGCCGTCTATTTTTTGTAAACCACCTTGTAAATTAAATTTAGGCAAACTATTGGCTTTTGCTGCTTTTAATTGTGCTTCAGAAACTTTTACGTCTAACTCAGCCAACTGATATGCAGGATGCTGAGCAATGTCTGAATCTGAACTTAAATTATCGTCTGTTACAAATGTATTAGGTACAATATAAAACGTATCTGATGCCAACCACAAGTTAAGTTGTTGCAAAGCAATACCATATTCACTCAATGCTTTTGCTTTAGCATTCTGAATTTGATAATATTGATTTTTAGCCGCCGCATATTCTAATCTTGAAATGGCTTCAACCTCAAAATTTAAAGCCACAGCTTGTTCAAATTTGGTATAAATGGAATCTAACTCTGTGTACAACTGAAATTGCATTTTAGCTTGATAAGCTTTAGCCCAAGCTTTCTTTACCTCTAACGCTAATTGCAATTCTGATAATTCGTAAGCACGCTCTGCTAACATGATACGTTGATTTTGTAATTGTTTTTTGGCACCAATACTAAATATATCTATTTCATTTTGCGACATATTAAATGTAGTATACACTCCAACACCATCACGTAATTCTTCTCCACCAGTATAGAGTTTGGTTGTTCCTAAATCAAAAGCTGTCTTTTTTACCGCTTCTTCTTTATCTATTGCTAAGGCTTTTTGTTTTAATAGAGGGTATTGCGTTTTAGATATATGTACTGCTTCTGCCATACTTAACTCTTGTCCTTGTATAGGTAATTGCTGTGCATATCCTGTTTGTGGTACTCCAAAACTTAACACTAAAATAGCAATTGCGGGTCCCATAGCACGTTTTAACGTAATTTTATCTTGACGTTCTTCTACCCAATGATACAAAATAGGAAGCACGAATAAGGTTAATAACGTAGACGTTAATAGCCCACCAATAACTACAGTAGCTAACGGACGTTGTACCTCAGCTCCAGCAGAAGCTGAAATAGCCATAGGTAAAAACCCTAACACATCTGTAAATGCAGTAAGCATAATCGGGCGGATTCTACGTTTAGTTCCTTCAAAAATGCGGTCTTTTAAATTAATAACACCTTCGTCTTTAAGTTCATTTAAACCACTAATCATAACTAAACCATTTAATACTGCAACTCCAAAGAGTACAATAAATCCGACACCAGCCGAAATACTAAAAGGCATATCTCGTAACCAAAGTGCAAACACACCTCCAATAGTTGCCATAGGAATGGCAATGTAAATCATGAGTGTTTGAGGAAATGATTTTAAAGCAAAATAAATTAAGACAAAAATTAATAATAAAGCAATTGGGACTACCATTTGTAAACGTGAACTGGCACGTTCTAGATTTTCGAATGCACCACCATAGCGTATAAAATATCCAGGAGGTAATTTTAATTCGGCATCAAGTTTTGCTTGAATTTCTGTGACTAAAGATTTTACATCGCGACCACGAACATTAACACCAACGTATGTTCTACGATTAGTATTATCGCGACTAATTTGCATAGGTCCGGCTTTATACGAGATGTTTGCAATTTCCTTTAATGGGATTTGCGCCCCATCGGGTAATTTTATAAACAAATTCTGTACATCTGTAATATCGGTTCGGTGTTGTTCTTGTAACCGTACAACCAGATCAAATCGTTTTTCGCCTTCAAAAATTACACCTGCTTTACCTCCTGCAAATGCAGATTGAACGATTTGGTTTAAACTATTAATCTCTAAGCCGTATTGAGCTAACTTCTTTCGGTTATATGTAATTGTCATCTGTGGCAATCCTGTTGTGGCTTCGGCTTTCATATCTCCTATCCCTTCTATCCCTGCAATAAGTTTAGTAACTTCTTCAGCCTTATCAGACAACACATAAATATCTTCGCCATATAGTTTAATGGCAATATCTTCGCGCACACCTTCCAGCAGTTCATTAAAACGCATTTCCATGGGTTGCGTAAATTCGTAATTAACACCAGGTAAAATTTGTACAGCAGCTTTCATCTGCTCAATCAGTTCGTCTTTAGAGTCTGCAGAAACCCATTCGCTTTTAGGTTTAAGAATTACAATAACATCGGCTAAATCCATTGGCATTGGGTCTGTAGGTATTTCAGCGACACCAATACGACTCACAACTTTGTCGACCTCGGGAAAATTTGCTTTTACAATGCGTTCAATTTTTGTCGTCGTTTCAATAGTTTCTGTAAGTGAACTTCCTGGTTTTAAAATAGCATGAAACGCAATATCGCCTTCATCTAGTTGCGGAATAAACTCACCTCCCATTTTAGTAAACACAAATACTGTAAGTGCAAAAAGTAATACACCAAACCCAACAATCCATTTTCCTTTATTTAAAGCTGAATGTAATAACGGTTGGTATTTACGCTCTACCCAATGTACAAACGTATCGCCGTACGATAGTTTATCTGATTTTGGTGCACGAAGTATTAAAGCCGACATCATGGGCACATAGGTTAAACACAAAATCATGGCACCAATCATCGCGAAAATAAAAGTCAATGCCATAGGTTTAAACATTTTTCCTTCAATCCCTTCTAGAGCAAGAATTGGAAGAAACACAATAAGAATAATGAGCTGACCAAAAAATGCGGCATTCATCATTTTTTTAGATGCTTTAGAAGCTATTTTATCTCTATCTTCAGCAGTAATTTTTCCTTTTTTAAGGACTTGAGCGACGAAAATGAATACAGTAGCTTCAACAATAATTACAGCACCGTCTACTATAATGCCAAAATCTATAGCACCTAAACTCATTAGGTTTGCCCAAACATCAAAAACATACATTAAAATAAAAGCAAACAATAACGATAACGGAATGGTAGACGCGACTATAAGTCCGCCACGCCAATTACCTAATAGAAAAATCAAAACAAAAATGACGATTAAGGCACCTTCAACTAAGTTGAAGCCAACGGTAGATGTTGTTTTATCAATTAGAACACTACGGTCTAAAAGCGGTTGAATCTCGACACCTTCAGGAAGTGATTTTTGTATGAGCTGCATACGTGTTTTAACAGCGCTAATAACATCGTTAGAACTCGCTCCTTTAAGCATCATTACTAAACCACCTACCACTTCACCTTCACCATCTTGGGTGAGTGCACCATAACGAATGGCCGAACCAAATTTTACTTCAGCAAGGTCTCCTATTGTAATGGGCACACCCTGAGCATGCGACACCACTATGGTTTTAATATCGTCTAAACTGCGTATTAAACCTTCGCCACGAATAAAATTAGCTTGATGATTTTTTTCGATATAAGCACCTCCAGTATTTTGATTATTATTTTCTAAGGCTTCAAAAATATCGGTAATATTTAAGCCAATAGCATTTAATTCTGAAGGATTTACAGCAACTTCATATTGCTTAATTTTTCCACCAATGGCATTTACCTCAACCACCCCAGGTACCATTGCCATTTGGCGTTGTACAATCCAATCTTGCATGGTTCGCAAATCTGAAATTGAATATTGGTCTTTAAATTCTGGTTTTACTTTTAAAGTATATTGATATATTTCGCCCAATCCTGTAGTAATTGGTCCCATGGTTGGTGTACCAAAACCTTCTGGTATATCTTCTCTAACTTCAGAAAGCTTTTCAGACACTAATTGTCTAGGTAAATAAGTTCCCATATCGTCATCGAAAACAATTGTAACTACCGATAAACCAAAACGAGAAACGGAACGAATTTCCTGTACTTTTGGTAAGTTACTCATTGCAACTTCTACAGGATAAGTTACAAATTGCTCTATATCTTCAGTGCCTAAATTAGGTGCTTGGGTAATAACTTGAACTTGATTGTTTGTAATGTCTGGAACAGCATCAATAGGAACTTTAGTTAAACTCCAAATTCCTGCTCCAATTATGGTAAGCGTAAGCAAACCAATAATAAATTTATTATGGATTGAAAAATCAATGATTTTATTAATCATACAAAATGGATTATAATGTGATTATAAATTAAAACGTATTCCTAAATGGTATTTAAGAATTATGTACTAAAAACCCTGTGAAAACAGGACACATTATACGCGAGGTGGTTGTAATAAAGTTTGTACATAGTCTTTCCCATGACTATCAAAATGAAGAAACTGTTTAGTATAAATATCGGGAATATAGAAATTAACCTCTATCACATTAAATTGAACGATATGAATATGACAACACTGGCATTGACAAAATGGAGAACAATCGTCTGATGTTTTGTGATCCTGATCTGTATCTGAATGTTGAGAAATTTTAGTTGTACAATCACTGCATAATGAAACATTATCTTGGCAAGGTGCAAAGTTTAATGCTAAAACGTACACGGAAAATAAGAGTGTTAAAAATTTCATCGTTTCAAATATACAAATTATTATATGCAATGTCATTGCAAAATGAAAAGCCTAAAGTCAAAATTATTTACAAGACTAATAAACCGTGTGCTTTTAATGTGTTAATTGGTTTTGAAAACCAAAACAATTCAAAATTTTCTAATTGCGATTCAAAATCTTTCTTCAGCATATTAAAAGATTTTAAGGACGCATTACTAGGTTTAAGTTGCTCTAGCATATCTAATAGCCACTCGCCTTCTTCTAGAGGTACGGTAATCTGAAATGTATCTTGCTTTTCGTAAAATGTAAGTTTTAAACTAGTATATGTGGTCCCTTTTTTAGTTTTAGATATCTCTTCGACAAACGGTGATTTACCTAACCAGACAATTTTAGCGGTTGGTTTTACACTAAAATTAGGTTCCGTTTGTAAAGCGTTATAAATACATTCTGAATCTATAGTCGTATCGGGAACATTAAAATCAAACCAATCCTGAAGTGGTAAATCAAACCCAATCCCGTGCATATAATTAAATAATGATGTTTTTAGTCCGTTACTAAACTTTGAATGGTCGATTCCTGTAACATCCGAAAAGGCAACATCGTTATTTGCAAATGTGATGTCGTTATAATGTGGTGTTACGCCAAACTCTGCAGGGTTTAATCCAATTGGGCTATGAGCTGTCAAGGCAAACTGATGCCAAAAGCCAGACTGCAAAACGCCAACTTCGAACAACTGACGTACCATTTCTAAACTATCTATGGTTTCTTGCTCGGTTTGTGTTGGGTATCCATACATTAAATAGGAATGCACCATAATATTACTTTCGGTTAGATTACGGGTCACTTGAGCAACTTGTTCTACCGTCACACCTTTATCGATGAGTTTTAATAAACGGTCTGATGCCACTTCCAAGCCGCCCGACACGGCAATACATCCAGAAGCTTTTAGCAACACGCATAAATCTTTCGTAAAATTTTTCTCGAACCTAATATTTGCCCACCACGTTAACGTTAAGTCACGTTTTAAGATTTCTAAAGCTAATGCTTTCATTAACGACGGTGGTGCGGCTTCATCTACAAAATGAAAACCTGTTTCGCCTGTCTGCGCTATTAGTTGTTCCATGCGGTCTACAAGAATCTTAGCCGCAACGGGTTCATAAATTTTTATATAATCTAAAGAGATATCGCAAAATGTACATTTTCCCCAGTAGCAACCGTGTGCCATGGTGAGTTTGTTCCAACGGCCATCACTCCAAAGGCTGTGCATTGGGTTAGCAATTTCAATAACCGAAATATAATCTTCTAATAACAAATCTGAATAATCTGGCGTACCCACTTCGCTTTGCTTGTAATCAGGAATCAGACTATCATTTTTATACACTACAACATTATTTTCTAATAACAGTGTCCGTTTAAACTTGAAGGTGGTTTTATCTTTAGTATTGACTACTAAATCGTGTAATAATTCTATAGGTAATTCGCCATCGTCTAGCGTGATAAAATCGAAAAACTCAAACACACGTATATCTTTTAACGACCGTAATTCTGTATTTGGAAACCCGCCACCCATTTCTACAACAATTTCCGGGTAGTTGGCTTTTATAAATTGAGCACAACGAAACGCACTGTATAAATTTCCTGGAAACGGCACCGATAAACAAACTATTTTAGGCTGAATATCTTCTAATTTAGCATCTAAAATTTGTAATGTAATATCATCTATAAAGGTAAGGTCTTGTTGTAAACTGTCATACAACTCATTAAACGAATTGGCACTCATTCCTAAACGTTCAGCATAGCGACTAAAACCAAAATTATCGTCTATACATTCAATAATAAAATCAGATAAATCTTCAAGAAACAAAGTGGCCAAGTGTTTGGCTTTATCTTGCATGCCCATGGTGCCGAAGGCATAATCTAATTCGTCTAAAGAATTAAATCTTGAAGCCCGAGGTAAGAAATTATTTGTGCAGATTTGTCGAGCTAAAGTCGGATTTTTACCTTGAAGAAATGCTACAATAGGCTCCAAGACCTTCAAGTAATCCTCCTTTAAAGCATATATGCGCTGTGCATTTTCACTCTGGATGGTATCATTCTCGTAAGCAATATCAAACAACACTGTAAACGCATTTTTAGAAAACAACTCTATAATTACTTCTATTCCTAAATCCATTTGATAAGCCGATATGCCTTTTGTATTTAAAAACCCTTTTAAATAGGCTGTTGCCGGATAAGGTGTATTTAACTGAGTAAATGGAGGTGTAATTAGTAAGATATCTTTCAAAATACAGTGTAAATTTTAGGCAAAGATAATGTATTTGTTTTCTGAAGTGAAGAGGACCTATTTAATTCTGAAAATTAGAAAAAGCTTGTTTAGTCACTTCATTTCTAAGCAGTTTTAGGAATTATGTGTAATTTGTTCTTTCAAACATTTTAAATGGAATTGTAAAATGCAAACTAAAAACGATTATAAAGCCATAAATAAAGCTACGTGGAATGCTAAAACGGAAATTCATTACACCTCAGATTTTTACGATGTTGAAGGTTTTATTAACGGAAACTCCTCGTTAAATGCAATTGAATTGGAACTTCTAGGCAATATAAAAGGCAAGAAAATATTACACTTACAGTGCCATTTTGGTCAAGATACATTGTCTTTAGCCCGGTTAGGCGCTGCTGTAACAGGTGTAGATTTATCTGATGTAGCTATTAAAACAGCCAATTCCTTAGCTAAACAACTGCAACTAGACGCTAATTTTATATGTTGTGATCTATACGATTTACCCAATCATTTAAATGACACTTTTGATATGGTTTATACCAGTTATGGAACGATTGGATGGTTACCAAATTTAAACCGATGGGCTCAATTAATTTCTAAATTTTTAAAACCCAAAGGCGAATTTGTATTTGTAGAATTTCATCCTGTGGTATGGATGTTTGATGATGACTTTAATAAAATAAGTTACAATTATTTTAAATCTGACCCTATTATTGAAACTGAATCTGGAACATATGCTGATAGAACAACCGATATGACTTTACAATCCATTACATGGAACCATAGTTTAGGTGAAGTTTTAAATAGTTTACTTCAGTATGATTTACAATTACAAACGTTTAAAGAATTTGATTATTCGCCTTACAATTGTTTTAAACATACCGTTGAGGTACAACCAAAACAATTCCGCATTAAACATTTAAACGCTAAAATTCCAATGGTATTTGCTTTGAAAGCATTAAAATCGTAAAAATAAAACATTATTTTACACCATAACCTTGTTCTGGTTGTTGCTCTAAAATTGCTTTAGCTTTCTTTTTAAGCTTAATTTTTTTAAGGTATTTACCATAAAAGAGTGTTATTATTATAGCCAATACACCTTGAATTAAGACTGTATTTTGGACACCTATATAATGAGAAACACTACCAATAACCAAACTTCCTATAGGCAACAAACCTGTTAAAGACATAATGTATATACTAATTACACGTCCTCTAAAATGGTTTGGTACATTAACTTGAATAATTGTATTTGTAATGGTACGAATAGACATCATCCCAAAAGCCCCTACAGCAGCAAAAACTAAGGCTAAATAATACAGGTCTGTTTTAGAAAACAAAACCAAACCAACGCCAAATATTAAAGCATTTATAGCTAAAATTCTACTTAAATCTGTACCTGCTTTTAAAGAGGCTAGGAAAATAGCGCCAATAAATGCACCAAAACCAATTACGCCATCAATAACCCCTAATGTAGATGCAGAACCATTAAAGACATCTTTAGCAAATGCAGGCGTTAAAGTGGTATAAGACAATACAAATAAACTCATCAAACCTGTAAAAATTAGAATAGAGTGAATTTCAGGAGTTTTAATGATGTAATTAAAAGCGTCTTTAAATTCTAATTTAATATTCCGATCTGTTTTAGGGCGTTCTTCGGGTTCAGGTAACTTCATTAATAATAGAGACCCTATAACAGGTATAAAACTCACTGCATTTAAACCAAAGCACACATCATCACCAAACGATTCTAAAATAAAACCCGCTAATGCTGGACCTATCAATTTAGATAAATTTACCATAGATGAATTTAAAGCCAAGGCATTGGGTAAGTCATCTTTATCATCAACCATTTCGCGAACAAGCGACTGTCTTGCAGGCACATCAAAACCATTAATAACTCCCAGAAATGCACTTAAAATAATTATAGTCCAAACGGCATGATCTTTAAAAAACACTATAGAAACAGTTAATAAAACGGCTTGTATTAACGATACTACTTGTGTAATTAACAATACCTTATGTCTGTTATATCGATCTGCTACAACTCCACCATATAGCGACATTACTGCCGTTGGAAATAGTGTAGCAAAAACGGTAACACCTAACATAAATTTGGACTGTGTTAAGCTATAAATAACCCAACTTACAGCTGTTTTTTGCATCCATGTTCCTAAAAGTGACACCGATTGCCCCATAAAAAACAACCTGAAATTTCTACTTTTAAAAGAATTGAATGTGGTAAAATTCATAAAATATTAGTGCTATTTACAAGTACAAAATTAAACTATTCTTATCAGAAAAAGACTTCAAAACTATATGCTTAATCTATCCCACATCAAGAATTATTATATTCTTAATTTAAGAGATGTATTATCACAATTAATTTACTGCATAGAAAAAACAAGTATCGTTTGATAATTTTGAAAATAGAATATATAATTATTTGTTAAAGCAGTTTTGTAGATACCTGAAAGGACTAAATTTACACTGTGAAAAAAATTGTAACATGTTTTGGAGGGGTTTTATTAACCTTTTTATATTGTTTTGCGCTCTACAGCGTAGCACACCCGCTATCTGAAACATATGCTGTTAACACTCCGATTTCTGAAAAACATCAAGATGTCTTTTCAGTAACCAAATCACTTTTCAGTTTAACTTCTGAGGCAGATAACTTTAGTGTTTCTTTTGGTCCTACAAGTCCAAGCGAATATTCTAAATTGCCTGTATTTAATTCTCATTTATGTCCAAAATTAAATGAGCGTATTGTTAATGCACAAATTTCACAGTATACTACCTATCAAACCAATACTCTGGTTAATTATCGTAAAAATGATTTAATCTATCCGTTTCATTACTTCTGGTAATATTATGTTTTATCGCATGCTATACGCATGTTTACACAATATAAGATTATGTGTTAAAACTTCATAATCTACATACTACATAATAAAATTTAAACACAAAATAATGAATACTGGAACTATAATACTTAGCGTTGTATTTGTAATTATATGCGCTTCACCTTTTATCATATCAACACGAAATAGTAGAAAAAAAAGCAAAAAAATGCTTAAAGCTTTGCAATCACTTGCATCAAAACAACAAGCAAATATAACCACTCATGAAGTTGGAGCTGATTTTATAATTGGTCTTGATACGAATAAAAATATGTTGTTTTTTCTTAAAAACACAGCAGAAAAAACTATAGAAAACACGTTGTTATTATCTGATTATAAAGAATGTAGAGTACTTAAATTTGGAAAAAATGGGAATGCTAGAAACACGTCTCATACAATTGAAACTTTAAAATTAGAATTTATACCAAAATTTAATACTCAACCTACTACTCAATTAGAACTTTTTAATGAAGATACCAATATACAATTAAACGGAGAGCTAGAAATAGTTAATACATGGCACCCTATACTTCAACAAAAAATAGCTGAAGCATAACTAAAAACACCCCTTAAGCATTATAACTTAAGGGGTGTTTTTGTAATAGAAAAAACTCTATTAAAAATTAAAATTAAGTGGTTTAAATAATAAAACCCCAATAGCATATATCGAGGCTTCAGTAAGTTTTAGTTGTTTGTTTGTAAGAGCTTATTTGTTAACTATATACAAAGTTAAGATTAATTATTAATATTTAACACTTTTTAAGAAAAATAATTATTATTTACATAAATTAAGTTATTAAATAATTAGATAATAATAATTATATTATCTAAAAATGACTATTGTTTAAATAATAAACTTTTGTGTCGTGAGATTTAGGCTTCTATTTTTCCAAATAAATATCCATAAGGTAGCCCTACAAATAATACTCCACCAACAATATTCCCCATAGTTGCAGGGATTAAATTTTTTAAAATAAATGTACTCCAAGAGATGTCTGCGCCTTCAAAAATTGCTAGAGGTATAAAATACATATTGGCTATACTGTGCTCAAATCCCATAGTAACAAAGGCCATAACAGGTAACCAAATTGCAAAAATTTTACCAATAGTATGTTTTGCAGCAATACCTTGCCAAAGCGCTAAACACACTAACCAGTTAGCTCCTATTCCTTTTATAAATGTGATAAAAAAACTGTGGCTAGTCTTACTATATGCAATGCTATATACAGTATTAACATAAGGTTCACTACTTACCAGATGTGTTAAATGTGTAACTACAAAAGCAATGCAAATAGCTCCAAAAAAATTGCCTAAATATACCAAACTCCAGTTTTTAAACATGGCATGACATTTTTGTCTTTTAGTTAAAATATTAGGAATAAAATAGGCATTATTGCCTGTAAATAACTCAGCACCTACTAAAACCACTAAAATTAAACCTAATGGGAATGCAGCACCAAATAAAAACCGCGTAAATCCTGGATTATTTGCAGCTAAACCTGGAGAGCCTCCAGAAATAATAATGGCTAATAAACCACCAAAAGCGACATAAGCACCTGCTAAAAAAGCTAGAATTAATGTTTTACTAATCGAGTACCCTTCTTTATTTAGAGCAATTTCATTTACTATTTTTATACCTTCACTGGGTGAATTCATGGACTTCGAGATGTAAATTAAATTTTGTTTTTAATTTGCTTTAACGTTTTTAAAATATTGGTTTAAAATGGCTACAGCAGCATCAATTTCTTCTTGGGTATTTTCTCTTGCTTCTTTTAACTCATAATCCCAACCTAAGGCTTCCCATTTGTGAATACCTAATTTATGATAAGGTTGAAGCTCTATTTTTTCAATTGTTTTATAATCCTTAAAATAATTACCCAATTTATGAAGCAATTCTGGCGTATTAGTAAGCTCAGGAATTAATACATAACGTAGCCACATTTTTTTTCCTGAGGTTTCTCTATATTTTGCAAAATTGAACGTGGTATCTTTATTTTTTGCTCCAGCTAATTTCTGAAAACCGTCTTCATTCATATGCTTAATATCTAACATCACTAAATCGGCATAATTATCTAATAACTCTTTTGTAGGATGATTTAATAAACGTCCGTTAGTATCTAAATTAGTATGTATGCCTTCTTCTTTTAAACGTTTAAAAAAAGGAATTAAGCTTTTTGCTTGAAGTAAAGGTTCTCCGCCAGAAACAGTAACACCGCCATGTACTCCAAAATAAGATTTCATTCTCACTGCACGTTGTACAAGAGTTTCAATATCATAAGCTGTACCACCATGTGTATTGATTGTGTCTGGATTATGACAATACTGACATCTTAATTTACAGCCTTGTAAAAACACAACCATACGTATACCAGGACCATCATGTGTCCCAAAAGATTCGAGAGAATGAACTTGTAATATGTTGTCTGTTGTTTTGATAAGTATTCAGTTTTAAATTAAAAAAAGAGGTATTAAAAATTTAAGTAACATTAAATAAGGAGATTACTTTATGGAAACAGTAAATATTAATGTGTTCTAATTTTAAATACCTCTTCTAGTTAAATACACAGAGTGCGGTTTACATAGATTCGTGGAACGAACGAGAAATCACTTCTAATTGTTGTTCTCTTGTTAGTCTTATAAAATTAACAGCATATCCAGACACACGAATAGTTAATTGTGGGTGATTTTCTGGATGTTCCATTGCATCTAATAATGTATCTTTATCTAGTACGTTTACATTTAAGTGTTGCGCACCATGAGCAAAATATCCAGTTAAAGTTGACACTAAGTTATCTATACGTTCTTCGTCTGTAGCTCCTAAAGATTTAGGGACTATAGAGAAGGTGTTAGACACACCATCTTGAGAATCTTTATAATCTATTTTAGCAACAGAATTTAAAGAGGCAATAGCGCCGTTAGTATCACGTCCATGCATTGGGTTTGCTCCTGGCGCAAAAGGCACACCTTTAGCTCTACCATCTGGAGTAGCTCCTGTCTTTTTACCATACACGACATTAGATGTAATAGTTAGTACAGACATGGTTGGTTCTGCATTTTTATAAACAGCTAATTGTTTTAATTCATTATTAAAATCTTCAACAGCATTGTGAGCAAGAATATCTACACGATCGTCATCGTTTCCATATTTAGGGAATTCGCCTTCAATTTCGAAACTTACAGTTAATCCGTCTTCATTTCTAATAGGTTTTACTTTAGCATATTTAATAGCTGAAAGTGAATCTGCTACTATAGATAAACCTGCAATACCATAAGCAATATTAATGGCAGGGTTAGTATCTATTAAAGCCATCTGGCCTTTTTCGTAATAATATTTATCGTGCATATAGTGAATAATATTCATAGAGTCGTTATACACACGAGCCACTTCTTTCATAGCAATTTTAAAATTAGCCAATACTTTATCGAAGTCTAAATACTCATCATTATCTACTGCAATACCTTTTACCATTTGCTTACCTGTAATTTCGCAACGCCCAGCATTTACAGCTAAAAGTAATGTTTTTGCTAAGTTGGTACGTGCACCAAAGAATTGGATTTGTTTTCCTATTTCTTGGTAAGAGACACAACATGCAATACCGTAATCATCAGATCCTCTTAGTTCGCGCATTAAATCATCATTTTCAAATTGAATTGATGAGGTATCAATAGCAACTTTAGCACAATATTTTCTGAAATTTTCTGGTAATGAAGGTGACCATAATACTGTAATATTAGGTTCTGGTGATGGTCCTAAATTGTATAATGTGTGTAAGAAACGAAATGCCGTTTTAGTAACTTTAGTTCGGCCGTCTTTAAACATTCCACCAATTGCTTCGGTAACCCAAGTTGGATCTCCTGCAAAAATTTCATCGTATGCAGACATTCTTAAATGGCGTACCATACGTAATTTCATTACAAATTGGTCAATATATTCTTGAGCTTCAATTTCTCCAATCACTTCATTATCTAAATCTCTTTGGATAAAAATATCTAAGAATGCAGACACGTTTCCTAAAGACATAGCAGCACCATCTTGTTCTTTTACTGCTGCTAAATAAGCCATGTAAGTCCATTGTACAGCTTCTTGAGCATTTTGCGCTGGACGTCCTAAATCCAAACCGTAAGCATTACCCATAGCAATCATGTCTTTTAGCGCTTTAATTTGCTCAGACACTTCTTCTCTTAAACGAATAACAGCATCTGTCATTGGGCCTTTAATATGTGCTAAATCTTGTTTTTTAGCATCAATTAAATTATTAATACCATATAATGCTATTCTTCTATAATCTCCAATTATTCTTCCACGTGCATAATTGTCTGGTAAACCTGTTAAAAATCCTAACGATCTAAATTTTCTAATTTCTGCATTGTAAGCATCAAAAACACCATCATTATGAGTTTTAACATATTTAGAGAATAATTCGTTTACGGCATTTGCTGGCTTTAAACCAATTTCATCTAATGCTTTTTGTACTACTTTGTAGCCACCAAAAGGTTTCATGGCACGTTTTAATAAACCATCTGTTTGTAAACCAACTATAGTCTCGTTTTCTTTATCTATATATCCAGCTTCAAAATTTGCTATTCCTGAAACAATGTCTGTATCTACAGAGTGTACACCATTGTTTGCACGTTCTATTTTTGTTGCATTTTTACATACTTCCCAAAGCTTTTTAGTACGCTCGCTAGGTCCTATTAAAAAATCGTGTGTACCATGATAAGGGGTAATATTCTTGTACACAAAATCACGTACATTTATTGATGTATTCCAATCTCCGTTTTGAAATCCTTCATGAAGAAGGTCTGTGTTTTTTAACTCTGCTACTTTCATACTGAAATATTTATTTAAGTCTATAATTTAATCTATATCTCAAAGTTCAGCAGAAAGCAAGGTTTAAAACATGACAAATGCTAGGTTTTATACGATTTTGGAACAATACAATAAATAGGCTTAAAGCACAGTTAATACATATTAAAAGTACTGTTTTCGTGAATTTTCGTTAACAAAAACTAACTTTTTATAAAAAGTATATAATTACTTGTTTTACAAATACTTATGACGATATTTTTTCAAACGTTTGAAAAAATATTAACATTTCTAGAAAAAGAATAAAAGACCAATTTATTTACACAATTATTAGATATTTTAAACATAATCAATGTAATTCTTAAAATGATTCACGAAAACCTTGTAATTATAATAAAATATCACATTTTTAAGCACTTAACGTTTTACTACCTTAAACATCCAAAAAAATGCACTCACATTAATTTTTATTACATTTAATTCTTAAACTATATCCATCATTAAAATTCAACCTTTATACATGTCTTATTTAAAACACATTTGCAGTCTTAGCCTTTTCTGTTTTATCAGTTTTACAGGGTTCTCTCAAACAGTACAGTCTACTCAAATAGATTCGTTAGTCGCAAAAACTCTAGGTCTTAATAATACTGTAGGTATGGCAATCGCCATTGTAAAAGATGGAAATGTTGTACACTCTAAAGGTTATGGATTAAAATCTATTGAAACTAAAGAAGACGTAGATGAACATACGCTATTTTCTATAGCTTCCAATTCAAAAGCATTTACTGGAGCCGCACTTGCGATATTAGTAGATGAAGGTAAATTATCCTGGGATGATAAAGTGGTAGATTATATTCCGGAATTTAAAATGTATAACGATTATGTTACAGCTAATTTTACCATTACAGATTTGCTTACCCATAGAAGTGGTTTAGGCTTAGGTGCTGGTGATTTAATGATTTTTCCTGATGGTGGAGATTATACGATAGACGACATTATTAAAAGTTTTCAATACCAAACACCCACTTCTGCGTTTCGTACAAAATACGATTACGATAACTTATTGTATTTAGTGGCAGGCGAAGTGGTTTATAGAGTAAGTGGTACAAGTTGGGCAGACTTTATACAAACACGAATTTTTGATCCGTTAGCGATGACAACAGCTAAACCGCTCCTTAACCGTATTCCAGCACAAGCTAATGTTGCCATGCCACATAGTTCTTACAACAACGAAATTAAAGTACTTGAACCTTATGATGGTGGAGATTTAGTTGGTGCTGCTGGCGGAATTAATGCGAGTGTTAACGATTTAACCAAATGGATGTTGGTGCAACTTAATAAAGGAAAATACGGAGACAGTTTGTCTAAAACTTTATTTTCTGAAACTGTACAGAAACAAATGTGGTCTCCAATAACCATGACTGGATACAATATGTATGGTGATGGCCGTAGAGACAATCATTTCTCTGCTTATGGCTTAGGTTGGAAAATATCTGATGTTAAAGGAAAAATCATGCTGAGTCATACGGGTGGTATTACAGGCATGTTATCGCGTACTATGCTCATTCCAGAACTTAATTTAGGTATTGTGGTGTTAACCAATACCGATCCTGGTAGTTATGCCTTTTATTCGGTTTCTGAAACGCTATTAGATATGTATTTAGGACTCGACAAAAAAGATTGGGTTACCGAACTACATGCTTATAGTAAAGCTCAAGAACAAGATGGAGATAAAGTAACTAAAGCCGTTTGGGATACTGTAAAAGCTAATAAAAAGACCAAGATAGATTTCAAGACTTATACTGGAACTTATAACGATCCGTGGTTTGGAGATATCACAGTTACTGAAAAGAACGGTGCTTTGTGGTTTACGTGTAAACGTTCGCCAAAATTAAACGGACAAATGTATTTTTATAAAGCAACAACATTTGCAGTAAAATGGGAATTTACAGGAATGCCTTGCGATGCTTTTGCTACATTTCATTTAAATGAAGAAGGTCAAGCCATTGGAATTAAAATGAAAGGCATCTCGCCTAACATCGATTTTAGTTTCGATTTTCAGGATTTGAATTTAACTCGTGTTGATTAAATTTCTCTAAGTCTATATAGAGCATGCATATTCGAAAAGCTACTCGTACTGATTCTAAAGCTATTGCCGAGTTACTACTTACTGCTATGGAAACTATTGTTTATGAATTTATTGGAGTTGCAGATTACAACGAAGCCTTAGCGTTTTTAGAGCACTTTACAAAGCAGCAAAACAATCAGTATTCATATCAGAATTGTTATGTTGTTGAAAATGAACATCAAGTTATAGCAGCTATTAATTGTTACGATGGCGCATGTTTAGCATCATTAAGACAGTCCATACAACAATATATAAACTCACATTACAACTCAACCTTAAACCCTGAAGATGAAACTGAACCTGGCGAAATATATATTGACTCTTTCGCTGTAATAAAAAGTGAACAAGGTAAAGGTATTGGAGCAATGCTTTTAAAGTTTATCATTCAAACCTATGTTTATAAACAGCATAACATTTTGGGATTACTTGTAGAAGAACACAATCCTAAAGCCGAAAACTTATATATAAACCTTGGTTTTAAAATAGTAGGTACAAGGTGTCTTGTTGGTAAACGCCTCAAACATCTTCAGTATACAGCTTAATACCCAATTATTATTTAATCATCTTAAAATATTTCACTCAATATTTCATAAGATTTTTTACGTGCCTCATGATCATAAATATGCGAAACGACAATAAGTTCTTGTACTTGAGTTTTGGCAACAAAATCTGAAATCTCTTTTTCAATTGTAGCTTTAGATCCTATAAATGTATAATGCAACATATTCATAATCATGGCTTGTTGCTGCTCGTTCCATATACCATCCATAGATTGTACAGGTGGTTGTAAAGGTCGGCGTACATTAGTTATAATCCCCATAGCCAATTGAAATAAACTCGTTGCTAAAACTTTAGCTTCAGCATCTGTGTCTGCAGCAATAACATTTACACACGCCATACTATAAGGCTTTTGGTGTTTAGAATTTGGAGTAAATGCATTATTATAAATATGTAAGGCATCGAATAACTGTGCTGGGGCAAAATGACTTGCAAACGCATACGGCAAGCCTTTTTTCGCCGCTAAATCGGCACTAAATGTACTAGAACCTAATAGATAAATAGGCACATCTAGACCTTCGCCAGGAATCGCCCTTACAGGATGCCCTAAATCTTCATTTTCAAAATAATCTTGTAATTCTTGAATATTATTCGGAAAATCCTGAACGCTCTCTTGCCTATCGCGACGTAATGCCATTGCGGTACGCTGATCTGTTCCTGGTGCACGCCCTAAACCTAAATCTATACGTCCTGGGTATAACGTTTCTAACGTTCCAAATTGTTCTGCCACCACTAAAGGCGCATGATTTGGTAACATTATACCTCCAGACCCTACTTTTATTTTAGATGTGCCCTGAGCAATAAATCCTAATAAAACTACTGTGGCAGAACTCACTAAACTATCCATATTATGGTGTTCAGAAATCCAATAGCGCGAATACCCTAAAGCCTCTACATGTTGTGCTAAATTTAAAGCATTATGCATGGCTTGTTGCTGTGTATTGCCTTTAGTTATAGGAACTAAATCTAATACCGAAAATTTTATGTGATTCAATTTACTTGGGCTCATATGTAATGTACTGTTTATTCTATTCTAAATTTAAATTCATAAAATAGATACTTCAAATTTATGAAGATTAAAACGAAGAATTTAAAGTTAAAACTTAATCTATTCTTAAAGTTTAAGTTTACAGTTCCGGCTTAGTAAAACCTATTTTTATGTATTAAAATCGGCGTGTATTTAAATAACCAAGCGCTATAAGACACATACTAAGTGAAATCAAAACAATTTCCAAAACACTTTAAATGGGGCGTCACCATATCGTCTTATCAAAATGAAGGCGCTTATAACACTCACGGCAAAGGACCTTCAATATGGGATACGTTTACCAATAGAAGAACTTTTAAAAAAGGAAATGGAAATACGGCTACAGATTTTTATTCAAATTATAAAGAAGATATAGCCCATGTTAAGGCTTTAAACCTAGATTGTTTTCGCTTTTCTTTATCGTGGTCTAGAATTTTCCCTGACGGAGAAGGTAAGATAAATCCGGAAGGCGTACAATTTTATCACCATGTTATAGACCATGCTTTAGAACATAATTTAGAACCTTGGATCACCTTATATCATTGGGATTTACCTCAAGCTTTACAAAATAAAGGTGGCTGGGTAAATCGTGAAATTTTAAATTGGTTTGAAAGTTATGTCGAGTTTTGTACCAAAGAATATGGCCATAAAGTTAACACATGGATTATCCTTAATGAACCCATGAGCTTTATAGGTTTAGGCTATTATATGGGCATACACGCGCCTGGTAAAAAAGGCATTTCAAACTTTCTTCCTGCCTCTCATCATGCTGCACTTTGTCAATCCTTAGGTGGTCGGATAGTTAGAAAAAATGTTGAAAATGCTGTAATAGGAACTACATTTTCCTGTTCGTATGTGCGTCCATTTAACCGCCGTGTTATGCATAAACATGCCGCCGTACGTATTGATGCTTTATTAAATCGATTTTTTATTGAGCCCGCTTTAGGTATGGGATATCCTTTAGATGCTTTTGCCGGCTTAAATTTTATGTCGAAGTATATGAAACCTGGAGATGAAGACATGTTACCATTCGACTTCGATTTTATTGGGGTACAATACTATTTTAAAGTGGTAGCTAAATTTAGTTTACTCCCTCCTATTTTGTTTGCTACTGAAGTGCCTGCCGATAAAAGGAATGTTAAACTAAACGCGATGAACTTGGAAATTTACCCGAAAGGCTTATACAAAATGTTAGAAAAATTTAACGCCTATCCAGGTGTTAAAGCTATTTATATTACAGAATCTGGGGTGTGTTTTGAAGATGAATTAATCGATGGAAAAATAAATGATAAACAGCGCATATCGTACTTCAAGAAAACTTTTAAATATACCTTTAAAGCAATTGAAAATAATATGCCCATAAAAGGCTATTTTATATGGACTTTAGTAGATAACTTTGAATGGGCCGAAGGCACTAAACCTCGATTTGGCATTATCCACACCAATTTTAACACCCAAAAACGCACCATTAAAAAGTCAGGGTTATGGATAAAACGATTTTTAAGTAAACGCAATACCAAATAATAGAACTGTCTTATTTAAATCTCTACAATTATATAGACATTCGTGTTTTAACATAATTTCGTATTTTGGTATATAATTTGTTATATAAATCTAAAAATCAATATATCATGAAAACCTATATAATTGCTTGTTTTGTATTAATGTTTAGTATTAATTTAGGGTTCTCTCAAACTAAAGCCGAAAGAAAAGCTCTTAAACAAGAAAAAAAAGAACAAGAATACAGTGCCGTAAAAACACTTTTAGAAACTTCTAAATTTACTTTTGAGGCTGACTGGGCCACAACTCAAGGTGGTAGACGCATAAGTTTAATAGGAAACCCAAATTACCTTAAAGTTAACGACTCCATTACAGAAGCCGATATGCCATATTTTGGTGTAGCGCATATTGCTAGTTATGGTGGTGATGGTGGTATTAATTTTGAAGGTCCTTACAAAGAATATTCGTTAAAATATAACGACAAAAAACACACGGGAACTATTAAGTTTGATATTAGTAATGACTCTGAAAATTTCAATATTACTTTAACCATGTATGGTCCAGATTCTGCTACTTTATTTGTAAATAGTAGTAATAGAAATAGTATTACTTTTGACGGTATACTAAAACCACTAGAAATAAAAACAGAATAGTAGTTAGGTATATTTTAACTTAAGTTTTATGCAATGAAATATTACATTCAATGTTTTCTCATTTGCTGTATATTGCTAAGTACGCATTTAAGTACAGCACAGGATATATGGTCTGGTAAAGCTTCCTTTTATAGTGATTCATTACAAGGTAATTATACCGCTAGCGGTGCACTTTATAACAAAAATGCATTTACGGCTGCCCACCTTACCTTACCATTTAACACTAAGGTTAGAGTTACTAACCTTAGTAATAATAAATCTGTAGTCGTGATTATTAACGACCGTGGTCCTTATAGTAACAACAGAATTATAGATTTATCTAAAGCGGCAGCAAAAGAAATTGGCCTAATTAACGATGGTGTCGCTGAAGTTAAACTTGAAGTACTTGATAACTATTTTACCAGATAGTAAAAGCATATATTTATTAAAAATTACGGCTTATTATATAGCTATTGGTTTTCTATATATGGGGAAATAATTTTCATGCTCTACATCTGTATCAAAATACATTGCACTTAATTTATTATACACCTTTTCGTTAATAATTTTTCTTCCCGTATAATAAATTACATCTTCATCTTTTGGAAAAAATGTTTTTTTATACAGGTAAAGATTATCACCATCTGTACGCCCACCTCCTAATACATAATATTTATACTCGTGTGCTCTAGCCCAATTTATCACATTTATTTTAAGAAAATCGTTAGGCCTTAAATTAAAAAACTCAGACAATGTACCTCCTAAATAAGAGAATAATGTATCTCCTGCAATTAAAATTAGTTCTACCGAAATAGCAATGTCTCCTGCATATACAAAAACAATTAAAAATTCTTCTTTACTAATTTCTATAATTTTTTTAAAATAATTTAATGAATATAAATAATCTTTACTCGCATGTATACGAGCCATTGTTTGGATGTAAATACTATGAAATAAAGCAATGGTTTCTGCATCACAATCTCCTTGTACAAATTTCACCTTTAACTGCTCAGAAGTACTCTTTCGGTAATTGTTTCTCACTTTTGATTTGAAATTATTCCATTGTGCTTCTTCAGAAATAATTTCGCCTTTTACGTTGGTTAAAGCAGAAATAAGAGTCCCCGAATACAGCTTACAATTGTTATTTAAACTAAACCGAATAAACTCTGTAACGACATTATGTTCTAGGTACCATTGGTCTACTAATTTCCAAAACATCATTAAATCTGCATCGGGTAAGTCCTCATTAAAAATAGGACCACTATAACCATAGGGCGATTTCACATCAAAATAAGACGTGGATACTCCATTTTGCTCTATATCTAGAATTAAGAATGGCATTACAACTAATAATTGGGTGTCGTCTTCACTAGATACAGCTTTAAAATATCTTAATTTTTCTTCTAATACATCTTCAAGGTTAGCCGCCCATATTTTATAAAAGGGATTAATATATTCAAATGTGTTTATAACATTTAAATAGGTGTTAAAATCGGCTTCGTTATTAATTTCGGAAACAATTAATTTCATAAGATTTAAAATTATATTCTAATTAATATCCTAGTATATCCTTACAATTAAATTGCTTCTAAAAGCCTTAAAATCCAATTATTAATACACTAAAAATTTTGATTTGTTTTGAGTTTAAAATTGATTTATTCTGATTTTAGTTTTTCTTCTTTAGCAATATAAGTTGCAATTAATTTAGCAACTAATGTCCGTCCATGATTGTTCCAATGTTTATCATAAATTAAATTGGTTGCAGTTTTTGAATTGCTTAGCGACTCCGAAAAATCCAGATATTTATAAGCATGTGTTTCTAAATAATTTAAAAAAACTTCAGCCGTATTTTGCTTATCTATTAATAATACAAATCGGGTTTTATCATAACCATATTTATTGACTAAAGTTTCAAAATTTTTAATGTACTCTTGGTTTAGATTTGTTAAAGATTTTTCTGCTAATTTCTTTTTCCTTTTTTTAGAACCTAAATTTGAAACCAAATGTTTTACATCATCTAAAGCCCCAACATTTTGTAAATACACTAATAATTTAATCTGCCTTAAATTTTTATACATAGGAGATTCAAATTTCATACGGTCTGCTTTAACTGTATAACTTCCGCGTTGTAAATCATTTTCAAATTTTAAACCTAAAATCACATAATCTATCTTATCGAAAGTAGATTTATATTGATGTATTAAATGTAATTGATCTGCGAAGTCGTAGCCAGCATAACCATATTCGTATACTTGAATATCTGTTAAGTCATCTTCCAACTTTCTACCTATAGAATTAAGATAGTTTTGATGAAACCCTTCTATAAAAGAATCTCCAACTAAAGCAATTTCAACAGTATTAAGTGTGGGAGTAAATTCTCTGTACGAATTAAATCCAGAATTATTAATGTGATATTGAGAGAAATTCTGTCGTCTAATTCCAGTTACCGAATACCCATCTTGATTTGGAACCCATTTCTCTACACCATACTCATCGACAAATCGTACTGGATAATCTTTAGTTAAATGACATACTCTTATTATAATTTCTAAACTTATTAGAATTAATATAGCGTAACCCAGCATTTTTAGAAGTAGTTTTTTCATAGTCTTAAAATTGAAAATAAATAAAAGACCTATCTACTTGACTATCATAAAATAATAGCATAGCTAATATGACAATAGTATACATTGCAAAACGTACAAATTTAGATTTAAACTTAAATGGAGCACGTTCATCTTTTCTAATTATATATTCATATACCACAAATAGAATAATTAAAATATAGTAATCTATCATTCTATAACCCAATGGATGAATGTAGGTTTGATATGTAAATTGAGACCCTAATCTAGATATAAACGCAAACGCATCTGAAAGGGATTCTGATCTAAAGAATATTCTTGAAAAAGTTACTAAAGCAAACGTTATTAGCACTTGAGCAATTTCTTTAACCGTAGGAAATAAAGTGTGTTGTGCAATTACAGTATCTTTATACACAGCATTTTTCCCTAGTAAAAATACTGGTATAAATGCTATAGCATGGAAAGCGCCCCAAAACACAAAAGTCCAATTTGCTCCATGCCATAAACCGCTAACCAAGAAAATAATACAAATATTTCTTAAAGACGTTATTCTATTACCTCTAGAGCCTCCAAGCGGGATATACAAATAATGTCTAAACCAATTAGATAACGAAATGTGCCAACGTTGCCAATATTCTGCTACATTTCTAGCAAAATTTGGATATTTAAAATTAGACATTAATTCTATTCCGAAAAGTTTAGACGTCCCTATAGCAATATCTGAATATCCACTAAAATCGCCATAAATTTGAAAACTAAATAAGGTTACACCTAATATTAATGTAGACGCAGGATAGGCATTATAATTAAAAAAAATATCATCTACTATAGGTCCTAAAGCATCTGCAATGACAATTTTTTTAAATAATCCCCATAAAATTAATTTTAAACCCGAGACGATTTGGTTATAGTTAAATGTACGTTTGCTAATTATTTGAGACATTAAATTAGAAGCACGCTCTATGGGTCCGGCTACTAACTGCGGAAAAAAACTAACAAACGTAGCAAAGGATAAAAAATCTGTTGTTGGTTTTAATTTTTTGTAATAAATATCTAATGAATACGATAGGGTTTGAAATGTATAAAAAGAGATTCCTACAGGTAAAATCACTCGTAACGTCCATGTACTTTTAAATGTATATCCCAAACTACTAAATAGATGCACCCAAGAATCAACAAAAAAGTTATAATATTTAAAAAACCCTAAAAGTCCAATATTAAATACAACGCTCACCCAAATCCAAAGTTTTCGTTTTGCTGCAACATTATGTTTATAAATATTTATACCTACAACATAATCTACAATGGTACTTAAAAGAATTAATGATAAAAATCGCCAATCCCACATCCCATAAAAAATATAACTCGCAACTAAAACAAGAATATTTTGAGCTTTTACATGGTTTTTAAGTACTACCCAATACAAGAAGAACACCGTAGGTAGAAAAATAAAAAACTCTAAAGAATTGAATACCATATCTTAAAATAAAAACTAATATTAATTAAACGCAGAGTTAATTAAAGAAGATTGAACAAGGTTTAAGTTAACAATCATGAATTACCTAAAGAGTTAATTGCATGTTTTCAATAATAGTAATGGTTTTAAGTATAATTTTTTTACCATGTTTAGCAAATTTTGGATAAAGTGTATCAAATGTGTCATTATCTTTTACGCGTATTGCTTTTTGCGCTAAGATTACACCTTCATCAATATTTTCATCAATAATATGAGTGGTAATCCCTGTAACTTTTACTCCAAAATCTAAGGCATCTTGTATAGCTGTTTTTGTGGCTAAAAAACTTGGAAATAATGACGGATGAATATTTATAATCCTGTTTGGAAATGCTAAAAGCATATCCTTTTGGATGATGTATTTATAATTAAGCATGAATATATAATCAATATCACGCTTTTTAATTTCTGTTGTTAATAAGGCTTGATAGGCAATAGCGTTTTCAAAATCTGCTCGAACAACTTTTAAAGTTTCAATACCATATTGTTCTGCCAACTCCTTTGCACCACAAGGTTCTTCTTGATAAATTAATAATGAAATATCAGATCGTTTTAATTGTCCCTGATTAAACGCTTCAATTATATCTCTAGCATTTCTCCCCCAACCTGTAAGTAGAATTGCCCATTTAAGGTTCTTTTTTATATTCATAGCGACCCAAAAAATCAGGTAAACTGTATTAAAACATTATAAAATAAATATATATAAAAAAAGAACATACAAATTAAAATCTATTTTTTTTTCAAAGTAAATATCTTGAATATTACGACACCAACACATCTGCATTAAAAACATGAATATCAACTATTTAAACAAATACAAAAACATAAAACTACTACACTTTACATCTCGACCTTACAATTGCAATTTTATAACAGACCTTAAATAATGTATTTTTCATCAATAAGGCATTAAAAAAAAGTGCAAACATGAAAAAAAATACACATAATTATATCACACTAAACACATTATATAATTTGTAGAAATCATTGAATTTGAGACAAAAAAAACAGTATAGTTATATAAACCATACTGTTTTTTATAAACAGTTTTAAATTAAATTAGACGTTACAAATCCGAATTTATTGTAATAATTTTAGCTATTAAATCTTCTAAATTAGAAGCCTTTAAATCGGGCTGTAAATAATGCGGGTGATATATTTCAACTTTGCGACTAACATAAGCTGTAGTTAACCCTGCGTTTTTTGCGCCAAATAAATCCCAATCGTGTGTAGCAACCATAACAATATTTTTAAGTTCTAAATTTTCTTGTTTGGCTACATACTGATAAATATCTTTAAAAGGTTTGTATTTCTTAACAGCATCTACCGAGTAATATCCATCAAATAAATCAATGATATTAGCATTTGTTAATTGCTCCTTTATCATTTGTAAAGATGAATTAGAGACTGCAATTACACGAATATTTTGTGCTTTAAGTGCATTTATAGCAGGCACAACATCTTTATAAGCTGGTAATTTTTTAAATGCTCCAAGAATCTCTGCTTTAGTTTCTGAGCTTAAAGGTTTATCATTTTCAAAAAACAGGTTTTCTAACGCAACGTCTGCCAGTTCTCCAAAATTTTCATAACAATTCATAACTCCCATAACGGTAGAATTATATAGTAATTTGGTGAACCAATATTTCAACACATATGCATCATCAAAATGCTTGTCAAACTGAGCCTTAAGTAAACTCAAGTTTAACAAAGTTTCATTCATATCAAAAAAAACAGCCTTAATCATAAAGATTCATTTTATAAATTAACAAGGGTTAAAACTAATTCATATTATTTCGTAAATGTTGCTTGATCCAAACCATTATTAAACCTAATGTTGGTCCAATTAACATTAATCCATGGTTTATCTGTTACCTCTGCATCCCAATTAGAAGCTTTATATTTTCGTTTTGCAGGAATTAAGACACCATCTACATCAATATATTCTAATTGCATAAGTAAAGGATCTGATTTACCAAAATCCATAACAGTAAATAAAAACTGATCTACTAATTTAGTTTCTGGATTAATATAAACTTGATACGTATCTTTGGGTTTACCGTCTTCAGAATTAAAAGTGATCTTAACCACATCGTAATTTATATCATTTATTTTTTGTGTTTTTACATACTCATAATTTAAGCCGGGATCTGTTAATTTAGCCATCATAGTAAACCAATAAAAGTTTGTAGGCCTATTAAAAGCTACACGTTTTAAGGCATTTATATCAGTAATAATTTTACCATCCTGTTTTAACCAATACTCATTACCATCATAACCTTGTTCTATAATACCTTTTAACTCTGGCAAGGTTCTTTCATGCTTAGTATACCTACCATAAGACCATTCGCCATTAAATATATATTTTTCAGTAATGATATCTTCTTTACCATCTGGTGTTTGGTAAGTTAATGTATATACCACATCTTTTTTATCTAAAAGCATCTTATAATCACCAACGTTTTGAGTCATTTCATACACCAACTCGTGTGCTTTATTTTTAAACTTTAATTGTGGTTGCGTTACACTTTGTGCTGGTACATCTTGTTTTACTTCTACATTAGTCTCTTTTTTTTCGTCTTTACAAGACATTAAAAGGGACATTGAAATTAAACTAACTGCTAAAATTTTGTTCATGTTTTGAGTATATTTTTAATATGTAATTAATGTATTTAGTGCTTATAATACGAGATCCTTACATTGCTGGCCTAAAAATTGAACTATAATTTTATAACCAATTAATTTAAATGATGCACTGTTAACAAAAAGATTATTTCCTATAAATTATAATATCTAATATGTGTGCTTTTACATTAAGATTGAATATTAAAGATGGCATTTCAATCTCAAGAGTTTTATTATTCATAAAATTTAAGGCTCATCTTTACATCCAAAAACCAAATATATTTAATTTCGTTGTAAAGATAAGCTAGATCCGATTTATAAAATCCATAATTTTCTCAGACAAATTCATATTAATAATTAAGTTTGCAACCTAATATTTTTGAGATGACGCATACTTTAGAAGCATTACAATCGGGAGCACTACACGGCACTAAACACTTAAAATTGGCCTGTGGATTAACTACCTTTCCTGATGAAATATTAGAATTAGCAGACACTTTAGAAATCTTAGATTTATCAGACAATAAACTGTCTAGTTTACCAGAACGCATTAGCGAACTTAAACAGTTAAAAATTATATTTTTTGCAAGAAATGCTTTTACCGAATACCCAACAGTTTTAGGAAACTTCCCAAATTTAAATATGATAGGTTTTAAATCTAATCAAATTCATACGGTGGCAGAGCATATTTTTCCTCCAAAATTAAACTGGTTAATTTTAACAGATAATGCCATTAAAACCCTACCTCAAAGTATTGGAAATTGTACACAATTACAAAAATGTGCTCTAGCTGGAAATAAAATTGAAGCATTACCAAACACAATGGCACAATGTAAAAATTTAGAGCTATTAAGAATTTCTGCGAACCATTTAACAACAATTCCCGATTGGTTATTTCATTTACCTAAATTATCTTGGATTGCTTTTGGAGGAAATCCAGCAACATACAAACAGCCAATAAACACTACTTTTGAAGCCTTTACTTGGGACGATTTTAAAATAGACCAATTATTAGGAGAAGGTGCTTCTGGACATATTTCTAAAGCCAAATGGATCTCTAGAAACAAAGCTATTGCGCTTAAAATTTTTAAAGGCGATGTAACTAGCGATGGTTTACCTGACGATGAAATGGAAGTTTCTATAGCAGCCGGAGCACACGAAAGTTTAATCCCTGTGTTGGGAAAAATCAAGAATCATCCCGAGCAAAAAAATGGCTTGATAATGACTCTTATATCGCCTACTTATAAAAACTTAGGAAATCCGCCAAATTTTGCCACGTGTACTCGAGATGTATTTGATGATGAAACCGTATTTAATAGTTTAGATATTTTAAAAGTTGCAAGAAATATCGCATCTGTTTGTGAGCAAATACATAATAGAGGAATTAATCATGGTGATTTATATGCCCATAATATTTTAATAAATAATACAGCCGATTGTCTCTTAGGCGATTTTGGAGCGGCTACATTTTACGACAATAACACAAATCAGGCACAAAATATTCAACGTGTAGAAGTCCGTGCTTATGGTTGTTTACTAGAAGATTTATTATCTCTAGTTCCCGAAACAGAATTAACTCCAAAATTTAAAGCCTCTTGGCAAAAATTAATTGCAGATTGCATGCTTCCAGATGTAAAATCGCGACCCTCGTTTGCTGAACTTATTGCGCGTTTAACAATAATTAGTAAATAAATTTTAGAATGTATTTAAAAACCATGTGTTAGCACTTACCTTTTTAGAGCTATAGTACAACATACAAGTAAGTTCTAAAAAACTAATTATTAATGTATTAATCTTATAATATATCATAATAATTTTAATAATTAGTAATAGAATATAAAATTTCTATGTCCTATGTTTGCTAAAAAATTTTTACTAATAGATATATAAAACATGGCTGTAAAGGCGAATTAACTGTATGAAAACATTAAAAATTTTATTCTATATTTTAATTTCTACTTTATTATATTCTTGTGGATTAAAACCTATAACTTCTGAATATGCATTTATAAAATCTGATATTGAAGAGATAGATTTAGACCATTTGGGGAACGGTAAGGTTTTAATTTATAACGATGCTTCCATATTACACACACTGGATAATACTGCACGTTTAAATATTTGGATTAACAATAAGGCACTTGGACAAATCAGACCAAAAGAATATGCTATTATAAATTTTGAACCAGGAACACATCAATTTAAAGTATTACACATTGATTTTGTTAATATTAAAAGTGAACATACGGTAGACATAAATCAGGATAGTAAAGTAATTAGGGTTAAGCCTACTATATCTTCTAATAAATTAGAGATTACAAACACGTTACCTGAAAAATTTGAAAGATTCACCTACGCTGAAAAAAGAGAGTAGTTTACTAAAAATAAACTATTAGTTTTTCAAAAAATAGAGTTAAACCAAAGGTTTAATTTATAAAAATGTTTTAAATTCCATGTTTGTTGTTAATACTAATACCAAGTTTACTAAACAAGTTATAAAATGGGAGTGTATCAATTTAAACGTCAGCAATCATTCAAGCAACCTATAGAAACCTTATGGGATTTTATATCTAACCCTAAAAACCTTAAAACAATAACGCCAGATTATATGGGGTTTGATATCGTTACAGAAGACTTACCTAATTTGATGTATGAGGGCATGATTATTCACTACAAAGTCTCCCCTGTTTTAGGAATAAAAACGACTTGGGTTACAGAAATTACTCATGTAAAAGATACTCATTATTTTGTAGATGAACAACGTGTTGGACCTTATAAAATATGGCATCATCAGCATTTTTTAGAAGCAACTCGAGAAGGCACATTAATGAAAGACATTGTAACCTATCAGCCACCTTTTAGTATTTTAGGAGATATTGCAAACAGCATCATGATTGAAAAAAAATTAATTGAAATTTTTGAATATCGCACCACTGTACTTAACCAATTGTTTGGAAATTAAACGTTGTTATTCAATACAGCATAAACCGCTTAACTTAATTACTTTTTAACTCTATTTTAATGCCTTTAATACCAAAATCTAAATACAAAACACCTCATTTAATAAATAAAAACCCACATTATACAACCATTTATGCTGCAAAAGTTAAGCATGTAAATCCGCCCAATTATAAAACCACCACGTTAGAATTAAGTGATGGCGATTTTTTAAATGTAGATTATATTATAAAAAGTAAAAAACAAGCGGTAATTTTATGTCATGGTTTAGAAGGCGATTCTAGACGTACCTATAATAACAGTTGTGCTAACTACTTTGCTGCAAGAGATTTTTCGATATTTGCATGGAATAATAGAACCTGTGGCGGACACATGAATCGTCTGCCTAAAATGTATCATCATGCATCAATAGAAGATCTAGATGCAGTTGTGCAATTTGCTTTTACTCATGGTATAGCATCCGTTTATCTTATTGGCTATTCTATGGGTGGCGCGCAAGTATTAAATTATTTAGGAAAACAAACACCAGATTTACGAATAAAAGCTGCCGTTGCTGTTTCTGCACCTACACATATTAAAACGTGTTCTGATGTTTTAAAAGTTGGTTTTAATAAAGTGTATTTAAATAATTTTAAAAGAGGAATTGTAAACAAACTAAAACATAAAGTAAAACAATTTCCTGAATTAGCTCATACAGACAAAATTAATAAGTTATATAGTTTTGATGAAATAGATGATTATTTTACAGCACCAATACATGGATTTTTAGGTAAAGAAGATTATTATAAACGCGTATCTCCAGAATTTACATTAAAACATATTACAACACCTGTACTAATTCTTAATGCCTTAGATGATCCTTTTTTAGGCGAACGATGCTACCCTATTTCTAGAGCTAAACACAGTAAATACGTATATTTAGAAATGCCAGAATATGGCGGACATTGTGCATTTCCGTTAAAGCACTCTAAACAATCATTTGCAGAAGTTCGGGCCTTTGAGTTTTTCTCTTCAGTGGTCTAATTTTAATATAATAAGATTATAAAGTTTCAGAATCTAGTTTTTTTTCATTTTAACTTTAATTACACAACAAACTCGTTTATTCCTATAAATAAAAAGCACATTTTTTTATAAATTTTATCTCAATTCAGTTTTGATTAATAAAATAAAATACTAATTTACAATGTTTTACCTTTATTAAATCAAAAAAATATGACATTACCTTTAGTTAAAATTTCAACTAAATTTTATAAAAAATCACATCAAATATGTATGGCTTTCAAATATAATGAAGTATTAATTAGACGTGTAAAATTGTTACCCAATGCCCAATGGAGTGTAACTTTAAGGCAATGGTATATTAAATATAATGAAGATTCTATCTCCCTTATACATGATATATTTAAAGATTATGCATTAATAAACGATTCTAACCTGGATGTAAGTTTGTTAAACAGGACAAAACATATAAAACGTGTTAGACAAATTTGCGAATCGCATAGAACACTTTTAAAAGCTTATAGAAATTATTTACGCGGAAAACGCTATAGTGAGAGCACAGTAACAAGTTACCTAACATTGATGGCTGATGTAATTGAATTTTATGATGGCAAACCTATTGAAAAATTAGATAATCGTGTGGTAGAAAATTTTGTTGAACAAGTTATGGTTCCAAAAAAATATGCCATAAGTACCCACAGACAATTAATTAGTGCTGTAAAACATTTTAAAACCTTTTACCCGAACTGCCAGATTCAAGATTTAGACTTATTACGTCCCAAAAAAGATAAATTATTACCTACAGTATTATCTCAATCACAAATGCTAGATCTCATTAGATGTACAGAAAACCTAAAACATCGCACTATAATTGCCCTAATATATTCGTGTGGTTTAAGAATAGGAGAAGTTGTAAATTTAAAACTAGAGGCCATTGATATAGATCGTAGACAATTAATAGTTAAACAAGGTAAAGGACGAAAAGACAGGTATATAATTTTAGCAGAATCGTGTTTACCACTTTTAAACAATTATATATTTACTTATAGACCAAAAATATATGTTTTTGAAGGGCAAAACCAACCCCAATATAGTGCAGAAAGTATAAGGGCTTTTTTAAAACGCAGTTGCAAAAAAGCGAAAATAACCAAACGTATCACACCTCATACATTAAGACATAGTTATGCTACACATTTATTAGAACAAGGAATAGATATACGATATATACAAGAATTATTAGGACACAGCAAGCCTGAAACTACGATGATCTACACACATGTAAGCAAGAAGGATTTGTTACATATAAAAAGCCCTTTAGACGTAGCCTTAAAGAGCATGACTACTTCTAGTACGTCTCCAACAGGATTATTAAGTCAAAATTTTTAAATAAATACATACTAAAAACAATATTATCTGTACTTTTATATTAACAACATAAACATTGGTTTATCCGGAATATTTTATAGATAATCGTTAACAATGTTTTGTATATAACTAGTTGTAAGCAATTATGAAAGAACAACCGAAATTTCCAGAGCTACCAAGCGTAGAAGAGATTAAAAAACTAATAGCTGAATATGAAACGGCTGATTTGGAAAAAGTTTCTTTCAATAAATTATCTGTTGAGTTAAGAAAACTTAAATGGATTCCAATTCTGACAGCGAAACTTAATAAAGGTTATCATATTGAGCGAGCAAGAATAAACAAACCTGACGAAATATTTTACTCGGAAACTGATATTTCATAAAGAAACGATTATGAAAATATCAAATCTTATGGTCGAGCTAATATGAAACATCAATCACTTTTTTATGGTGCGATTGAGTCAGATGTTATCAAGCATCCAAGATTGATTAATTTGCTCGAAACAAGTCAAATATTTAGAAATTTGGATAAGGTAAAAGTTGATAACGCTGATTTTGTAATGACAGTTGGGAAATGGAGAATAAAAGAAGACATAGAAGTTGCAGAAATGGTCTTTAACAAAGACTCTATAAAAAACTCAAAAGATGTAGAAAAATCGTTTAAATTTCATCAAGAAAATTTAGCTAAAGAACATCCGGAAAATTTGGAACAATTTCGTTTGATATTGGATTTTTTTTCAAACCAATTCGCAAAAAAGGACATAGAAAAAAATACAGACTATATGATTTCAGCAGCATTTGCTGATTTCGTGATAAATTGGAAAGGATTACCTGGATTAAAATATCCGAGCGTAAAAAGTGATTATGTTGGACATAATATAGTTCTAACACCAGCAGCAGTTGAACAGTTTTTGGAATTAGAAATTGCTGCTATGTTTAGAATTACAAAAAATGGAGAAAACTCACTTATATCGCCGATTAAACACGCAACAGAATTTGGACCGTTAAACTCAAATTTTAAATGGGTTGATTACGAACCAAAACAAATTGAAATTGAATAAAAATAACTGCTTACAACAATGGCTATAATTAATACGGGGTTTAGTGTTTAATCAAAAGTTTAATGTATTTTTATAGTGTCGTCAAATCATTTTGATTTGACTTTTGAATAAGAAAAAATAAAAGCAAACAAAATGCTTCGCCTTAGTGCTGAATCGGAAAGCCTTTACTTCCCTATTCCCGCACTAATCATAGCCGAAGCCGTTCTACGCAATTTGAAAAACTTACTCAAAATAATAATTCTAACTTTGATTTTAACTTCCTGCAAAAATGAAGTTGAAAAGAAAACGGAATTTAAAACATCTAAAAATCAGCCAAAAAATTCAACAGAAATTATAGAAAACAACCAAGCTGAAGAACAAATTGAAACGGAAAAGAGGTTAAAATCTAAACTTACGGATTTGAAAAGTAACTGTTTGAATTTTAACCATCTTTGGGCAGAATTTGAGAATTCTGATTATTCGGACAAATTAATTGACCCAGAAACTGAAAAGTGGATTTTTGGACTTGAAAAAAAGGACAGTTTGCAATTTGAACGAGCTGACCTGATTTCACCAAAATGCAAAGTATTTGAAAATAATCATATTGTTTCTATTGCATTTGTTGACTTATATGATTACAAAACCGCTCTTCATCTTTTTACATTTAAAAAACCCGAGTTTAAGCCAATTTCGAGTTTTGTATTTTATCAAGTTGGTGGAGATGGAGAAGATTTTTGGAATATTAATCCAATAAAAATCGGAGATTTAAAATACAGAATTAAAGAAGAAAGCGGATATGACAATAACGCAATAAAAGAAAATGAATTTTTAATAGAATTTAGAGAAACACGAGAATATTCAATAGACTCAATAAGTGGAAAAATAACCAAGAGAATTCTGAAAACTGAAAAGAATATAATTGAAAACCGAAAATAAAAACTGCGTAGAACACCGTGTATAATTAATGGCTGGTTCTCTCCTACTTACGAAAATCCTCGCGGATTTTCTATTCGTTTTTTATTTGCTAAATTAGGTGCGTGGAACACGCCACTAATCATACACAAAACCGTTATGTACAAGTTCCCAAACTAACGAAAATCCTACTTAATTTAAAGTTTTTAGATTTCTAAATAAGGAAAAAATTGAAATGCTGAATTGAAAAACACACTATGAATTTCACTCTAGCGGAATAAAAAAATGTTGCAAAATACCACTCTGAATTTTAACTTTCCTAGAAACATTCTCTACATCGAAAATATAGCAAACTCTAAGTTTTGACGGATTTTAAAATAATCTGAACTTTAAGAAAGTTGTATTGGTAAAAGAGATTTCCCAAGTTTATTTTTTTACGACAAAAACATAGTAAACCAATGGTTTGAGCTGAATATCTGAACCCCTTAAACCTTCTAAAAATATCTACTACCTATTTTGATATTTAAGGTTAAAAATACATGTAGAACTATGGATTTTTACTCTTATGGTGGAAAGAAAATAAACCTGTACATAACACCGTGTAAAAAACATTGCTTATTTTAGTTCAATCGTTTGGTTCTTGCAATTTTGCTTACTGCTGATTTTCCTGCGGAAAATCCTCGCGTACAAAATCGCAACGTTCCTTACACAAACACGTTATGTACAAGTTCCCAAACCAATGAAAATCCTACTTAATTTAAAGTTTTTAGATTTCTAAGTAAGGAAAAATTGAAATGCTGAATTGAAAAACACACTATGAATTTCACTCTAGCGGAATAAAAAATGTTGCAAAATACCACTCTGAATTTTAACTTTCCTAAAAACATTCTCTACATCGAAAATATAGCAAACTCTAAGTTTTGACGGATTTTTAAAATAATCTGAACTTTGAGAAAGTCATATTGGTAAAAGAGATTTCCCAGGTATATTTTTTTGCGACAAAAACATAATAAACCAATGGTTTGAGCTGAAATCTGAACCCTTAAACCTTCTAAAAATATCTACTACCTATTTTGATATTTAAGGTTAAAAATACATGTAGAACTATGGGTTTTTACTCTTATGGTGGAAAGAAAATAAACCTGTACATAACACCGTGTAAAAAACATTGCTTATTTTAGTTCAATCGTTTGGTTCTTGCAATTTTGCTTGCTGCTGATTTTCCTGCGGAAAATCCTCGCGTACAAAATCGCAACGTTCCTTACACAAACACGTTAGCTACAATTTGACAGAACAAGAAAGTTTATGATTAAATATTTAACATTTGGAATATCAATATCCTTTATATCTTGGATTGTCGGAATGATTTTGAATAGTATTCTTGTGAAAACGGAATACTACGAAAAATTATCAAACCTGAATTTTATTGTGAGCAGAAATCTGAATAAAAAAATCGGAATCGGGTATTTTAAATGGATTGTAAAAAACAGCTTTTTCAAGTTCTTTAATCAGAAAATAAAACTTGAAAACAAAAAAGTGGAATTAACTGAAATACGGAAAGAAATGACTCTTGCTGAAATAAGCCATCTCATTGGATTTGTTTTCGTGATTTTTTTTGCTGTTTATAAAAGTTTTACTCACAATTTATTATTCGGATTGACTATAATGATTGTAAATGTCTTAATGAATTTATACCCTTCATTATTACAGCAAGAAAACAAAAGACGAATTGACAAACTTATTAATAGACAAATAAAAACTGTAGCTAACAATGTATAACCGCAATTACGGCGGATTCGACTACGTCCGAATCCACTCGGAATTGCTAAAGCCAGTTATAAACCGAAAATTAACGCATATTAACCCGTAACTGACGGTTATACGAGACCGTTAGCAGCAAACTATGACAACCGCATCTTTCAATAAAATTAGGAATAAAATACAGAAGAATATCGAACAATCGAAAGATAGCATTCAAATTTCTGTTGCTTGGTTCACAAGTAAAGACTTATTGGGTCAATTAACTGATAAACTTGAGAAAGGTTGTTCTGTTAAAATAATTATAAGTGACCATTTTGAAAATCAAAGGTTAAATTATAACGAGTTTATAAAAAAAGGTGGAGAAATAAATATTTTATCTACAAAAAGCGGAAAATTTTTACACGATAAATTTGCAATTTTTGACAATTCTAAATTAATAGCAGGCTCATATAATTGGACAAATTCGGCTGAATTTTTCAATCACGAATTTGTAATTCAAAGCGACGACCCAATTCTATTAAAACAGTTTTCAATTAGATTTAAAAATTTAAAAGAAATAGTCACTAATTATGACAGAGAAAAATTATTAAGTAAAAACGGATTACTAACAGACACGAAAGAGGATGAGTTTATAAAACTAGAAGACGAATTACACACCGAATTAATTGATTCAATCGATTTGTCATTGAAAGCTGGCGCAAAGATTAATAAATCAATCATTCTCAATCAAATATATAGTTACGGAGCAATTGGAGCTGCTAATCGACTAATTAAAGAAGGAACTGACAAATTGCATTCTGGACTAATAAAACTATACGAAATAGACAGACTTGACCTAACAATTGAAAGTATAATCCTTAAAGAAAAGTATAAAATGTTATTTAGTGATGAAATTTTAGGAAAAGCAAAAGAAAGATTAGACAAACTTAAATAAAGTCAGCTGCTAACACTGTATAAAATTAATTGCTAGTGCAAGCCTACTTACGAAAATCCTCGCGGATTTTCTATTCGGTTTGTATTTGCTAAATTAGGTGCTTAAAACACGCAACTAATCTTATACAAACACGTTATGTACAAGTTCCCAAACCAATGAAAATCCTACTTAATTTAAAGTTTTTAGATTTCTAAGTAAGGAAAAAATTGAAATGCTGAATTGAAAAACACACTATGAATTTCACTCTAGCGGAATAAAAAATGTTGCAAAATACCACTCTGAATTTTAACTTTCCTAAAAACATTCTCTACATCGAAAATATAGCAAACTCTAAGTTTTGACGGATTTTTAAAATAATCTGAACTTTGAGAAAGTCATATTGGTAAAAGAGATTTCCCAGGTATATTTTTTTGCGACAAAAACATAATAAACCAATGGTTTGAGCTGAAATCTGAACCCTTAAACCTTCTAAAAATATCTACTACCTATTTTGATATTTAAGGTTAAAAATACATGTAGAACTATGGGTTTTTACTCTTATGGTGGAAAGAAAATAAACCTGTACATAACACCGTGTAAAAAACATTGCTTATTTTAGTTCAATCGTTTGGTTCTTGCAATTTTGCTTGCTGCTGATTTTCCTGCGGAAAATCCTCGCGTACAAAATCGCAACGTTCCTTACACAAACACGTTACCATACATTTAAGAACGAAATGCAAACATTCATAATTAAAGGGAAAAGATTAAAAAATTGGAAGACATTTCACGCTGAATTTAAAAAAGAAATGCACTTTCCAGATTATTATGGAGAAAATATGGATGCTTGGATTGACTGCGTTGACGAACTATCTGATGAACCGACCATTTTACAAATTGAAAACGGAAAATACTTAAAAGAAAACGTTCCTGAATTGTTTAATGCAATCTTGGAATGTGGAGCTTTTGTAAACTATAGAAAAATAGAAGTTGGAGAAAAACCAAATCTTATAATTGCAACAGATTATTAAATGAACGAATCAAGACAAACCATACAAATAAAAACTGAACCGAATATTGGAAATCGATTTGTTGCTGGATTAGTAGATTATATAATAATTTACGGAGTAACTTTCTTTTTAATTTTCACATTGGGAGAACCGAATGATGAAGGTGGATATTCTTTAAATGGTTTGCCTGGATTAATACCAATTATTTTTTGGCTGATTATGACTGTTGGACTTGAAATTGGTTTCGGAGCAACAATCGGAAATTCATTAGTCGGACTAAAAGCGATTCCGAAAAACGGAACAAACCGAAAACTGACTTTTGGAGAATCTTTTACAAGACATTTACTTGACCCAATAGATATGTTCTTTTTTGGACTAATCGGAATTATAACAATAAAAAATACAGATAAAAATCAACGATTAGGAGATATTTGGGGAAATACAATTGTTGTGAAAACATCTGAATTAAATAAAACGGAATAAAAAAACGTATGGTAACACCGTGTATAATTAATGGCTGGTTCTCGCCTACTTACGAAAATCCTTGCGGATTTTCTATCCAGTTTTTATTTGCTAAATTAGGTGCTTAAACACGCCACTAATCATACACAAACACGTTGTGGTGCATTTGAGAAATTCGTAATTATATGAAAATTATAACACTGATTTTAATAATTTCCTGTTTTATAGGTTACGGACAAAACTCGGAATCTGAAAGAGAAAAATTTAGGAATATTGGCAATCTGATTTTCAGTGAGGATACTGATTGCAACAAAGCAATTGAATTCGCTGAATCTGATATTAAAAATGGACATCCGATTTTATTACTCGCTGGTGGAATTGCGCCAGTGCATATTCTTACCGATGTTGATTTTGAGAAAAAATTTAAAGTTTCATTTTACGATTATGGTTGTATTCAACCATCTGAAATATGTATGGAAAAATATAATTGGAAAATTTTCGACTATCTGACTGAAAAATATGGAAAGGAATGGAAAAAAGAAATAAGAGATGATGTCGTCGGATTTAAAAAATGGAAAAAGAAATAAAAAACGCACCACAACACCGTATAAAAATAATTGCGGTTTAGTGCTAAAATAAAGGTAGTTGCGTGTTTGCTACATCTGATTTTCCTTCGGAAAATCCTCGCACGCAAACCCGCAACTATTCTTATACAAACACGTTACCTGTAATTATGAAAAACATCCTGCTTGCAATTATATTCTTTCCAATTTTGACTTATTGCCAGTCATCTAAAACTTACTTGGAATTAATAGATGATGCAAAAACAAAGAAAAGCGCAGAACAAATTGAGAAACTGATTATTGGAACTTGGGAATTTGATAAATTAACGGATAGTAATGGAAAAACAATATCGGAAATTACACATTTTATAAATGACACAATTACTGCTAATGAAGTTATTTGGCGACCTAGTATGCGAATTGAAAAAAACGGAACTTATGAATTAATTGGTTGCGATAATCCCGATAATTGTGAATCTGGAAAATGGGAATATGACCGAGAATTTAAGTTGTTTAGAATGACTTATGACAAACCGAGATACAATGTTCCGATTGACAAACTTGCGCCAGGTCTTTTGGAACAATTAAGAGAATCTGGTTCTTTAATAGAATTTACAAAAAACGAAATAGAATTTGCGGAAATCACTCAAACGGAATTGAAAGTATTTGAACTTTTAGAAAGTGATGGAACTGAATTTAAGTATAATTTAATAGTGTATAGAAAAAAATAACTACAGGTAACACCGTATAAAAAAAATTGCTAGTTTTAGCTAAACCAAAGTTAGTTGCTCGTTTGCTAGCTTCTGATTTTCCTTCGGAAAATCCTCGCACACAAACACGCAACTTTTCTTATACAAACACGTTGTGGTGCATTTTATCGGAACTCTAGAATAAATCTAATTTTACTTTTTATAAACCAAAAAAAAATGTAATTTTGTATCTAAATGGATACATTTTATAAATGATAATAACCGAAAAGACACCTGAATTTGATAAGTGGATTAGAAAGCTAAAAGACATCAGAGCTAAAGCAAAAGTTCTCTTTAGAATTCAGAAACTCGAAACCGATGAACATTTTGGTGATTGTAAACCTGTTGGTGACGGAATTAGTGAAATGCGAATCAATTATGCTAAAGGCTATCGAGTATATTTTAAAGAAAAAGAAAATAAAATTGTTATTCTTTTAATTGGCGGAGACAAATCGACCCAACAAAAAGATATAGAAAAAGCAAAAAAAATCTGGAACAGAATAAAAGACAAATAAAATGGCAACTACAAAATTTGACATAGCGGACTATTTAGACAGCGAAGAAATGATTGCTGAATATCTGAATACTGTTCTCGAAGATGGAGACAGTTCTGATTTAATTGTGGCAATTGGGAACATTGCCAAGTCAATCGGAATGACCAAAATTGCGGAAAAAACAGGAATGAGCAGACCAAGTTTGTACAAAGCTTTATCCGACGGAGCAAAACCTCAATTTGGAACAATAATGAAAGTTTTGAAAGCGATTGGCGGGCAAATTAATGTCAAACCAATGTCTGCATAAAAAAACGACACCACAACAATGGCTATAAGTAATTGCTTGTTCTCGCCTACTTTGGAAATTCCTGCAGAATTTCCAACTTGGTATGTACTTGCAAAGTTACGTGCTAACCCACGCAACTACTCATAGCCTCGACCGTTACCTACCATATGAAATCAACTTTGTACAAATGAAAAAAATATTGAAAATCATCGGATGGACTTTTTTAATCCTAATCTTAATTGGAATTGGAATCGGAACATATTTTTATCAAACTAACCCTATGATAAAAGCAATTGTAAATAATGACGAGTCAAAATTATACTATTTCCCAACCAAAGAAATGGCTAATATGGACGATATAGATTATTCTGAATCTATTTTAAACATTGAGGACTCGATAAAAATATACACTTATGAATTTAAGGCAACTGGAAATAAAAAAGCAAATATTTTTTTAGTTCACGGAGCTGGCGGAAACGTGAGTTCTTATAAAAGTCTGATTAAGCCATTAATCGAAAACGGATTTGGAGTTTATGCTTTAGATTGGAGAGGTTATGGAAAATCAACTGGAATTCCTAATTACAAAGGAGTAATGAAGGACACGGAAATAGCTTTTCAAGACTTTATTCGGAAAACTACAAAAGATAGTTTAAAAACAATCGTTTATGGACTGTCATTAGGCGGACAAATGGCAGTAAAAATTACTAAAGACAATCAAAATAGAGTAAATTTATTAGTATTGGACGGAACTGTGGAATCAGCTCAAAGTTTAGCGATTGATTATGCACCTGTTGAATATCTAAAAGAAAAAGCTGAAGAAAGTCCAGAAGACTTTAATCAAGATTACGTTGCTGTTAGAGACATTGCATATATAAAAAACATTCCGAAACTAATTATTCACAGCCGAATAGACAGAGATATTCCCTTCTTTCGAGGAAAAAATGTTTTTGATTCTGCGAGAGAACCGAAAGAATTTTGGGAAACAGAAACGGACCATATTATGACGTTAAGAGATTTAACGGACGAGGCTATCGAGAAAATAACGAATAAAATACGCTAGGTAACAATGTATATAGGTAATGCGGGGTTTAGGGAAATATTTAAAGTTTCGTTCCTCTATCTCACTCGCAATAATTATATTTATGAACGAAACTAACAAATAAAATTAAGGCTCGTTTGCAGTCGTGCGAATTTCGAAACTATCGCCTTCGAAATCCCACACTACCCATATACGAGACCGTTGGCAGCAAGGCGAAAACGACAGAAATACACTTTTTACCAAATGGTAAATGACGCAAAACAAGGATATATTATTTTGCAGTAATGAAAGAATTTATAGAGTACATCTTGCAATATAGTAATTTGAATAAACAGCAAATTGACTTGATTACAAGCAAAGCAAAAGAAATCGAACTTAACAAAGACGACTATTTTGCAGAAGCGGGAAAAGTTTTGAAACAAGTCGGGTTTATTATTGAGGGTATTATTCGTATTTGTTATTACAACAACAAAGGTGAAGAAATCACTAAAATTTTCATTGAAGAAAACCATCTTCTTTTCAACTTAAATAATGCACCTTCAACGGAATATATACAGGCTGCAACAGATTGTAAGCTACTTGTATTTTCTAACAAAGATTGGAAAGAAATTTCTGAAACTATAATTGATTGGGAACATATTATTCAAAAGATTACGAATAAATCACTTGCGCAAAAATTGGAACGAGTAAGTCCGCTAGTTTCACAAGATGCAACGACACGTTATCTGGAATTTATGGAAAAATATCCAACACTTGTCAATCGCATTCCCTTATCATACATCGCTTCATATTTAGGAATCACACAACAGTCGTTGAGTAGAATAAGAAAAAATATTCGCTAAACTGATTTTACCATATGGTAAATAGGTTCATTTCTAATCTGCGCACTTTTGTACCATCAATTTATATTAAAAAATAAAGAAAATGGACAAAACAATTTTTATTACAGGTGCATCAGCAGGATTAGGAAAAGCAACTGCCAAATTATTTGCGGCAAATGGTTGGACGGTAATTGCTACAATGCGTAATCCCGAAAAAGAAACAGAACTTACTGAGTTACCAAACATTCATCTTTTGAAGTTGGACATCAATAATGCCAAGCAAATTGCTCAAGTAGCTTCTGAAGCAGAAAAAATAAGTCCTGTAGATGTATTATTCAATAATGCAGCGTATGGACTTATGGGAGCTTTTGAGGGGGCTAGCGATGAACAATTAACAAGACAGATCAACACTAATTTCTTAGGAACAATACTCGTTACAAAATCATTTCTTCCTTACTTCAGAGCAAGAAAAAGCGGAACGATTATTACTGTTACATCTTCAACCGCTAATATTCCGTATCCGTTTGTAGCAGTTTATGCAGCAACAAAATCAGCATTGGAAACGTGGACGGAAGGAATGAGCTACGAACTAAATGAGTTTGGAATCAATATAAAAACAATTGTTCCTGCTTATATGCAAACTAGCTTTGGAAATAATGCACAAATGGTTTCTCATCAAAATTATCAGGAAGTTTTTAATCAATACATCACGGCAATGAAAGCAGATTCAAATGCAAAAAAAGATACACCTGAAACCATTGCCAATGTAGTTTTCCAAGCTGCGACAGACAACAAAAAGCAATTACACTACACAGCTGGCAATCTTTCAACATTAGAATATGAATGGCTGAGAAAAGATGGAATAGAAAATGTAATTTCAACAATGAACAAGCGATTTTTTGAACACGAATAATGACGTAAAAAAGCCCAGCTGCCAACAACGTGTATAAGTAATAGCGGTTTAGGTAATTACTTAAACCGTTTTTCATTTTAATAAAGTATATTGCTAATCGAAAGGCTGTCGCACATAATCCGCTACTGCTCATACACAAACACGTTAGCAATAATTTAAAATATGAAAAACATAAAAGTACTTTGGATAATATTATTAATAATAACTTTTATCCTATTTTATTACTTAATTCCTTTAGAAATTTATAACAAATCTCCATTTATAATCGCTGGTATAGGAGGAGTAATATTTACAATTTTACTAGCTCAAGCTATTTTTAATTTTAAAAACTGGAATGATTATGTTGTTAAAACAAAATACTCAGGAATAAAGAAATATAAATATACTCCACTACTTATATTACCGGGATTAGTAATGTATTTTGTTTTTTTCATCAACTTTTCATACCAAAAAAAAGGTAACATCAAAGAATCTGGACATAAAGTTACTGGTGAGATAATAGATTTAACTTCTTTTCAGAGATTAAAAGGTGGAGGAAGTAGCTCATTGACCATTAAATTTAGCACTAAAGAAGGAAAAGAACTTATTGTTGACCAAAACGTCAATGACATTTCAAATTATTATAAGGGACAAAACATTGAACTTATGTATTCAAAAGAAAACCCTGAAATGATTAATATTATCCCTACTGTAAAGATAGATTATGATGAGATTAAAATAAATGAAATAATCTCTTTATTGAGTGTAAGTGACAAAAACATTCATCTAAAGAAAATCAACCCTGAATGGAAAAAAACTGAAAATAATACCTGGGTAAAAGGACAAAGAGATAGAATTCAAATTACAGAAAAAAACGAAATTGCTTGTGTGATAAGTGATGATTTAATCAAAACTTATAGAAAAGAATTGGCTGATTTAAATTTCATAAATATGAACATTGAAGATAAGGGAGGTCGTGAACTTTTTGAAACCTCAAATCATAGAGTAATATTAAATCAAAAAACTCAAGGGATATTTGTAGTAACCATCGTAATAGTTGTTGAAAAATAACTATTGCTAACATTGGCTATAATTAATACGGGGTTTGGTATTTAATCAAAAGTTTAGTGTATTTTTATAAAGTCCGCCAAATCTTTTGATTTAGCTTTTAAAATGAAAAAATTAAAACAAAATAAAAAGTTTTGGCTAAGTTGCTTAATCGGAAATTAATCGCTTTTTAATTCCCGTACTAATCATAGCCGAAGCCGTTGTAACCAATTCCAAAAAAATTGCAAGAATTAAAAGAATCATATAGGAGAGGTCAAGAAAGACTAAAGAAATATAATAGTAAAGAATTCATTTACAAAAATGGATTGAATATGATTTGGCAGTCTTTTGAATCTGAGGCTTGGTATGAATTTTTGATTGAAAAAAATATCGAAAAAAGTAAAGAAGCATTCTCTAATTGTGCAAAAATAGATTTAGAAGAATGTTCCTTCAATAAGGATATATTTAGTTATAAACGTAATAGTCCATTATATGCAATTTTATCAGACAACTTAGAGGTTATAAATTCTTTTAACAAAATAGATTACACTATAAGAAGTGGACCTAAAAAAAATAAAACATACAAAGAATTAGTCAAAGTTGGCAAGAGTCATATTTATATCGATACAATAATTAAATCGATGAATAAGGACTATCAAGCCCTCGATGAGAATCTGAAAATAATGGATAATATTTTTCTCAAAATGAAAAAAAATGTTGCTTTAAAAATTGACTATAATTTTTTCAAAGGAATTCTTGAGAAAAATAAAGACTTAGTATTTGAATCTATAAATACTTTAGCTACAAAAGAACATAAGAAAAGGAATCGAGACTCAGCTTTTTATAAAGACTTGATATCTCAGCCAGCTATGGGATATGCCAAAATAGCTTGGATAAATGGATATCAACTTGAGTTTGATTCTACTTTGATTCATAATGAATTATTACCATTCAAGCCAAATAAGAGTTATACGGACAGAGTTTTTATACTTAAGAAAAATATGACATTAGAATCGACAAAACCAGATTTTAATGGAATCAAATTAAGTGAGGAAGAATTTAAAGTAAGATATCCCAAAATGAAAAACTGGTTACAACAATGGCTATAATTAATACGGGTTTTGGTGTTTAATCCAAAGTTTAGCGTATTTTTATGAAGTCCGCCAAATCTTTTGATTTGGCTTTAAAAATGAAAAATTAAAACAAAATAAAAAGTTTTGGCTAAGTGCTTAATCGGAAATTAATCGCCTATTTATTCCCGTACTAATCATAGCCGAAGCCGTTGCCATTAATTTAAAATGACCGTAATAAATTCAATGTTTTCAGTTTCATTAAGTCTGATTTTCGTATTCATTAATCTGAATAGCGGAATAAAAACGTTTGAAATACAAAACAAAACTCTGACCGAAAAAATTGATTGCGGAATTGAAAGCGTAACTCTGAAAACGGAACGAATTGAAAAGAAACGCAAGTTTTTATTCTGGACTTTAAAACACAAAAAAGTAATTGTGACTGACCGAATTATTGACCAAAATGGAAATGAAGTTTTTGAAAAAAAATCAGTTTTTATAAGTTCAATGGATGCTTCTGACGCAAGAAAATTTAATCGCATAAAAATTGTCGGAAATGAAATTTGGATTTTCAGTCACGGCAAAAATGTGGATAAAGTTAAACCTATTAATCGTTATAATTTTTGTGGAGATTATCTTGGGAAAAAAGATTGGGAAGACGGAGATTATTACGACGACTGAAATAAAAAACTAATGGCAACAATGTATAAAAATAATTGCTAGATTAGTGCTTAACCAAAAGTCGTTGCAATTTTGTTACGTCTGATTTTCCTGCGGAAAATCCTCGCACACAAAACCGCAACTATTCTTATACGTAAACGTTGGCACACATTTGATGAATCTCGTATTTCAAAAAAATAAAAAGTTTATATTTGAAATATGACAGAAAACGAACTACTAGAAATAATTACGGAATACTTCAAAGAGAAAATTTTTGAAAACCACAAGATAAATTCTTTAAAAACACATTCTAAACTTAAATCATATAAAATCAACCCAATTATTGTTAAATACTTATCTAAAATACTTGAGAATGATTTTACGCCAATAGGAATAGCAAAAGCACTATATTATCCAAGAATCTTAGGAACTTCTATAAACACTTCATTTGGAACGAGAATTCAAAATATGTTTGTTGAACTTGGACTTGCACAAGGTTCTTTAATAAAAGGAATGGATATTGAATTTACGGACAAAATTGATAATAGAAAAAAATGGTGTCAACTCAAATCAGGACCTAACACTATAAATTCAGAAGACGTAAATCCACTTTTGAAAAAATTCACAACTGTCACCAATTTAGCACGAACAAATTCAATGAACCTAAACAACTCTGATTTAATTTTAGGTGTTCTATATGGTGAAGAAGACCAATTAAGCCAACATTACCAAAAAATAGACAAACAGTTTCCAGTAATAATTGGTAAAGAATTTTGGCACAGGCTTACAGGATTTGAAAACTTCTATAACAAGCTCGTTTCTAATCTTGACCAAATGATTTTAAACTTGGATACAGAAGATTTTTTCAAAAAAGGTTATACGACCTTAGCCAAAGAAATTGAAGATTCTGATTTATTCGACTTTGAATAAACACTATTTAAAAATTTAATAATAGAATAACCTAGTTCCTTTCCCAAATTGCAAGGTACTGCATTCCCAATTTGCTTATACTGTTGAGAAATTGAACCAGCAAATTTCCATTCATCTGGAAATGTTTGAATTCTGGCATATTCTCTAACAGTAAAAGGACGTGTTTCATCAGGATGACATCTTTCTGTTTGTTTTTGCGCAGGACTACAAGTTAATGTTAAACTAGGTTCATCCCAACCTATTCTTCTCGCCATACCAGTTTTTCCACCTCCCAAATAAAAACTCTTACCCATATATTCTTTTTGAATATCAAGTGGCAAATCTCTCCAGTATCCTTTAGGAGGAACTAAATCTAAAACCTGTATTTTATGTTCAGGGTATTTAGACCCTTCTGATTTTGGAACATCTTTATCATATAACTCACCTTTTTTAAGAGCATCAGATAAATTATAGATAACATTATATGGTGTAGGATATTCATACTCAACATCAATATCTTTTCTTATTCCAACTAAAATTAATCGCTCCCTTTTTTGAGGAACATTGTAATTAATTGCCTTTAATACCTGAACAGGTACAACATTATATCCAATTTCATCCAAAATAGAAATCATTCCCTGTAACGTCTTCCCTTTATCGTGAGATAATAATCCTTTCACATTTTCACCAACACAAATCAATGGATTAACTTCTTTTACTACTCGTGCAAATTCATAAAATAAAGTCCCTCTTGCATCCTCTAATCCTAATTTTTTTCCTGCATAACTAAAAGCCTGACAAGGAAAACCACCTGTTACAATTTCAACTTCATTTTTATATTTAGTGAAACTAAATTCTTTTATATCACCTTGTAAAACATTCCATTTAGGTCTGTTTTCTCTTAATGTTTTACAAGCCCATTTATCTATTTCGTTTAAAGCTGCACACTTAATTCCCGATTGTTCTAAACCGATTGCCAAGCCACCTGCTCCTGCAAATAATTCAAGTACTTTATAATCTTTAAGAGGGACTTCAGTATTGTCAATATTATTATCTATTTCGGATAGTAAAGGCTCAATTAAAGAATTAATATCTTCTTTTCGATAAACTCTATAATTACTAACTGGCTCACGAACAGCATCCAATTTTCCATCTCTATCCCATCTACGTAGAGTTTCTTTGCTTTTTCCTAAAACTTCTGCCGCTTCCGAAAGCGAATAATAATCTTTTATAACCATATCACACAACCTTATACAATGGTTACAAATTTAGAATAAAAAATGGAATAAAAAAACGTGTGCCAACAATGTATATAAAAAATAGCGAATTGACTACTTAACCGAAATGAATTTTATAAATTTAAGGTAATTTATAATTCCGAAAATTAGTGAATTAAAAATTCGCTACTTTTCATATACGAGACCGTTGGCAAACATATGAGAGAACATTTACTAACATCGATTCTAATTTTAATATTATTGGTTTCTTGCAAACAAACTGAAACCAAAAAGGCTGAAATTGTCGAACAAAATGCAACGATTGAATTAAAAACCGAAACGGAAAAAAAAGTTGAGGAAAACATTGCGGAGGAACAGTTTGTAGAAAATGACAGTTTAGCATTTGCTTTTGAATCTGAATTGGAAAATTATGCTCTTAAAAGTTCTTTATTCAAAATAGAGTTAAAACCTTATCAAAACCATCATGACAAAAGTGTTATTGACACAATGAAAACTCTGACTTTTGACAAAACTAAATTGGAATTTTATAAAGCAAAAAGCTGGGAATCAATTATTGGAGGAATTATCAAAAATCCTGAAATAAAGTTCATTGATTCATTAAACATCGGAATTAATAAAAGAACACTTGAAAATATATTAAAAACTAAAATAGAATCTGATAAAGTAACTCTTGGGAATTTAGAGCAAACCTCATTATTCTTTTTTCAATTTGAAAACGGAATTTTAGAATCAATAAAATTTGAGGGTTACTTTGATTAAAATACGATTTGCCAACACAGTATATAAAAAATTGCTAGTGTTTGGCTTAAACAAAGGTCGCTGCACGTTTGCTACGTCTGAATTTCCTTCGGAAATTCCTCGCACGCAAACCCGCAACTTTCCATATACATAAACGTTATATGCAAGTTGGGAAAAACGAACTTCAAACAAAAACATTGAAAAAAACAATATTTACATTATTATTTATTTTATCGTTGAGTTCGATTTTCGCCTTTAGCACAAACGACACTTTGCAACTGAAAAACGAATTCAAAGAACTCACTATTCGATATCAATATGGAGATGAATCCTATACTGTTGAGGAAATGAAATTTGTGAAAAATGGAAACAAAATAATCGCAACAATTTCTATTCCTAACAATGAAGAACTTGAACAATCCGAAACTGAATTGACTAAAATCAATATTTCTTCAATTGACAAATTTCTGACCAAAGCGTTTGAATTTAAAGACGGTTGTGCGGAAAAATGGACAAGTTCTTATGTGAATTATTATACTCTTGATATTGATGAAAAACAAATCAAGATTTATAAATTTTGTAATTGGGAAGAATCAAATTTTATGGAGCTGAAAAAACAAATTTTCGGTAATTATTTAATAAAATTGGAAGAAAAGCGAAAACAACTGAATATTGAAAATAATAAACTTTTAATTGGACTTTGGGAATATGACAATAGTATTCATAAGATTGAAAAAGACAAAATCTATACTCTAACCAGATTAGAGAACAAGTCCAAAGAAAATTGTTTTTTGAAATTTAAAAAAGACCAAAAACTTGTCGACCATTATTGTCTTAAGAATTCGAAAACAAAATATGATTTTAGATTTAACATTATCAATGGAGATTTGATTTTATACATAAACGGAGAAAATAAAAATGATAGGAAAGATTTTGTGTATGGTTACATTTTTAAAGTTTTGGAATTGAATAAAAACACGATTAAGTTAACAACGTGGAATTAAAACCTGCATATAACACCGTGTATAGCTCATTGCGGCTGAATTCCTAATCGGAATTCATTGCAATTTACTATATTTCGGTTACGGCGGAAAATCATAGCTGATTTCCCGCAACAAGCCATACACAAGACCGTTATGTACAAGTTCCCAAACCAATGAAAATCCTACTTAATTTAAAGTTTTTAGATTTCTAAGTAAGGAAAAATTGAAATGCTGAATTGAAAAACACACTATGAATTTCACTCTAGCGGAATAAAAAATGTTGCAAAATACCACTCTGAATTTTAACTTTCCTAAAAACATTCTCTACATCGAAAATATAGCAAACTCTAAGTTTTGACGGATTTTTAAAATAATCTGAACTTTGAGAAAGTCATATTGGTAAAAGAGATTTCCCAGGTATATTTTTTTGCGACAAAAACATAATAAACCAATGGTTTGAGCTGAAATATGAACCCTTAAACCTTCTAAAAATATCTACTACCTATTTTGATATTTAAGGTTAAAAATACATGTAGAACTATGGGTTTTTACTCTTATGGTGGAAAGAAAATAAACCTGTACATAACACCGTGTAAAAAACATTGCTTATTTTAGTTCAATCGTTTGGTTCTTGCAATTTTGCTTGCTGCTGATTTTCCTGCGGAAAATCCTCGCGTACAAAATCGCAACGTTCCTTACACAAACACGTTGTAGCCAATTAAAAAATAGAAACTCTGGATTCAATAATCTAAAAAAATTAATGATAACACTAGAAAACGCATCGGACTTAGCCTATTCAGAATTTGATAAAATTTATCCGATTATTGAGACAAAATTTCACAACATAGATTTTGATAACACTAAAAAAAGAAGAGAATTTTATGTTAAGTGCGATTTTAATAAGAATTCTGAAAGTGAACTAAATGATATTATAATTCGGTTTATTCCTGACTTTGAAAGACGTAATCCTAAAGTCCCAAAAGATTTAAAGGAATATTACAATCAAGGTGGAGGAGAAAAACTAATGGAAAAATTAAGTGATTCTGACAAAAATGCTTGGAAATGTGAAGTCTTTTCAAATTTATCAAATGGAAAAAAATTAGAATATGGAATTGGTATTAACGAAAAGAATTTTTCAAAAGAAAAAGTTATTGAATTGTTTAGCAACTATCTGATAAAAAAATAACTGGCTACAACAACGTGTATAATTAATTGCTTGGTCACTGCCGACTTACGAAAATTCCACTGGAATTTTCTATCTGTGATTAGTTTGTTAACTTAGTTGCTTAACCACGCAACTAACCATACACAAAACCGTTACAAGCAATTTGACCAAACCAATGAACCGAATTCTAATATTTATACTTTTTGCTTCCCAAATTACTTTCGGACAATCAAAAATACAACACGAACCTGAACGACTTTTCAATAAACTTGATTTGGGAAAATCGACTGCTGAATTTATAAAAGAACATAAAATTGAAAAAATCAAATTTTTAAGGGACACCTTACTTTCATCGTCAATCGAATTTGACCGAAATGGAAATTCAGTATGTGAAATCGGAATGGAGAATAACTCTGTTAGAAAATCATTGCGAAAATATGACAACCAAAATCGTGAGATTGAGACAAAGTATTTTAGTTCAGATGATTCATTTAGGTATGGATATTACTATGAGTTCAAGGATGGAGTTAGAATAATGTATAAATTAAAGGATAGCTTACTATTTAGAAAAACTGCATTTATTAAACCCGAAAATATCAGACTTTACTCTGAATATGATGAAGATGGAAATCTTAAACTAAAGAATATTTACACTCACGATAATGATATGAAATACCTTCTCGAAACAAGGTTTCAAAATAATCATTTGTATGTTCAATATCGTTATGAATATCTTGATAACAAAAAGTATGTTACCAAAATTCAATATGATGATAACGGAACAAAGGTCAGCGAAAAAAGACATTTAGACGAAGAAGAATTCCCAAGTAAAAACAAACTGAATCATTATCGTGACGAAAATGAAAGTATATTTAGAGTTGACAGTTTTGACAAAAATGAGAATTTAGTCAAAATGGAATTATTTGATAGTGACAATAAATTGTATCGATTTGAAATTAATAATTACAATTCAAAAGGACAATTAATAAAAGTCATTAAGGAAAATTTAAAAAGAGAGATAAAAACTGAATATATTTATAATTACGACAATCAAAATCGAATTGAAAGAATAGATAAAACAACCAACGGAATAAAGGAAATATTTAGATACGAATATAAAACGTTCTGAAAAAAACTGCTTGTAACACCGTGTATAATTAATTGCTTTGGTCGTTGCCTATTTGGAAAATTCCTGCGAAATTTTCTCGCGTTCGTTTTTGTTTACTAAATTAGTTGCTGAAACACGCAACTAACCATACACAAACACGTTGTAAACAATGCTGAAAAAACTGCTTCAAATCATATTAACACTTTCAATTTCAAACTCTTACAGTCAAGAAATGGAGAATACATATTTTACTTGGGACAATTTCGTGAACAATTTTGGAAAGGAAATGGTTTCAGCCGAAGACGTTTATGAGAATATGAAAAAAAGTGAATTAACTGATTTTGCATATACAAAACTCGATTTTCACTTTCTATCTGACAAAAAAGAAAAACTTGAAAAGCTGAATGAATATCTGAAAGATAATTATGGATATTCGTTGGAGGAATATACGACTTGGGAAGCGAGTTATGAATTAAGAGGTAAAACAGACTTGTTTCCAATCACAAAAGACAATTTAATGTATTGGGCTTTAGATATGGCAAAAAGAGGATATGAATTTGATTGTAAGTTTGATGCTTATGGAGCTGAAGTTGATAAAGAGCCGATACTTCCAGAGTTTACAGAATCAAAAGAGGATTATTATTTTAACAAAGCAATAGATTTATATAATTCAAATAATTTGAGTGGAGCAATTGCAAATTGGACTATTGTATTAGAAATTAATCCAAAAGAACCGAATTCATATTATTCAAGAGCCATTGTGAAAAATGAACTTTACACTTGGAAATCGGCAATAGCTGATTATGACAAAGCAATTGAAATAGCACCTGACTTTACTTCTGCTATCACAAATAGAGGAACCGTAAAAGATGAAAATGGAGATTATGATGGAGCACTCAAAGATTATAAAAAAGCATTGGAATTAGAACCGAATGACGCAATGACCTATTATAATATTGGAAACACAAAATATAATCAAGAGAAAAAATCAGAGGCTTGTGCGAATTGGAAAAAAGCAAAAGAATTAGGTGCTGAATATGCTCAAGAACGAATTGAAAAATATTGCGATTAAAACAAAGCACAGTTTACAACAACGTGTATAAAAAATTGCGTAGTTTAGTGCTTAACCAAAGTCAGTTGCAATTTTGTTACGTCTGATTTTCCTTCGGAAAATCCTCGCACACAAAACCGCAACTTTCCATACACAAGACCGTTGCCAGTAATTTAAGAAAAATCGTAACTTAAATTGAAAAACGACAAAAAATAAACAGAATTTGATTTTTTTTTTGAATTTTAAATGAAAGATTAAATTAAGCGGAACTGAAAACATTTCTTGAATTAAATAGGCGAAAAAAAAACTAAACGGAATGAAAAACAAACCGCTGAAAATATTAATTTTTGTTGTAATTGCTTTTTTGGTTTCTTGTTCGACTAACAAAGGACTGATTAAACGACAGAAAACGGACTTTGGAACTGTGAAATATTATGTGCAAACGGATTTAAATAACGAAGAATATAAAAAGCGGATTGTAATAAAAGTTTCAGATTCTGTTTATTACAGCTTATATTCAAACGGAATTAATAAGCGTACGAAAAAGGACAAAAATTCTGTTTATCGATTATTTTATGGAGAAATTCCAAAAGATTTGGATTCACAAATTGCTTATAAAAAACTATCGGAATTGGATAAATTGGTGCTATCTAATTCGGAAAAAATATTAGACTCCCTGAAATGGAATAATTTTAAACGTTGGAAAGGAGCAACAGGTTTTGAAATAGAAGTCGTTTATTATCACGGATTTCCTAAAAACGCAAAATTTGAACCCTATTGAACGGAATAAAAAACTACTGGCAACACCGTGTATAATTAATTGCTAGGTTCTTCAGTACTTGCGAAAATTCCTGTGGAATTTTCTCGGGTTCGTAAAAGTTTGCTAACTTAGTTGCTTAACCACGCAACTAACCATACACAAGACCGTTAGGCAACATATGAAAAAAACATTAGGAATTTTAATAATAATTTGTATTTCAATTTTTAGTTGCTCTAAATCAACCAACATTTCGGACAAAAAAAATGATATTTCCGTATATGATTTTAATGGAAAAGTAAAGTCTGTTAAGTCTCAACTTTATAACTTAATTGCCGAAAAAGATACATTTAGAATTGGAGAAAAAATCAATGGATTATCTTTTGACCGAAATTCATTATTAGAATTTAATAAACTTGGAAATTTGACTTCTTCCAAAGAATTTTACGCAAATGGAAAAGTAAGTGATGAAATAATATATACTTATGATGAGGATAATAGACTAATCAAAAGAAAAGAAATTGATAATTATGGTAAAGGGTTTTTCTATGAATATGAGTTTCAGTATGATTCTAAAGATAGTATTATTCAATGGACAATTTCTAACGATGATTTTAAAAGAACATATAATATTGAACGTGATAAAAATAATCGACCGATTAAAAGCAAAGTGATTCAAAATGATACTGTTTTTGCAACATATACTGCAAAATATGATTCAGATAACAATGTGATTTCCGAAAATGAATTTAAATATAATGATGTTCCCGTAAAACTTATAGAAAGAAGTTTTAACAAACAAAATCTAAAGGAAAAAGAACAAGTAATTGAATATAAAACTTGGGACACTTTGAATTACGTGAATATCTTCTTCTACGACAATAACAAAAATTTGATACTTGAAAAATCAAATATAGATAGCGATTCAACTTATTATGAAATAGAATATAGCTACCATAGCAATGGAGAACTTAAAGATTACAAAACTACACCACAAGGAAGTAGTTATTTTGTAATTATGGCACAGAAATATAATAAAAATGGTGATTTAATTGAGAATTCCAGAATACCAAACGATGACAAACCAAAAGAAGTTTGGAATTATATCTACAAATACGATTCCAAAAATAATTGGATTGAAAAAACAGAATTTAAAGACAATAAACCGTTAAGAATAGTAAAACGGGATATTGAATATTATGAATAAAATACGTTGCCTAACACCGTATATAATTTATTGCTAGTTCTAGCCTACTTACGAAAATCCTCGCGGATTTTCTATTCGGTTTGTATTTGCTAAATTAGGTGCTTTAACCACGCAACAAACCATATACAAATACGTTGTGCTTCATACTGGAGGAACCGCAGAACTAACCAAAAAAATTGAATGGAAAAAGAAGCAATTTATAAACAACTACAAGCTTGGACAAATAATATACCACTCATAATTCTTGGAAGTGGAGCATCTGTTCCTTTTAATCTTCCTTCAATGTGGGTTTTAGGAGACTACATAAAAAAATCAATTAAATTCAGTGATTCAAAAGACCAAAATCAATTCAAAGAATTCATAGTAGAGTTTGACAAAACAGGAGATTTAGAAACTACCCTAACAAAACTTCAATTAAGAGAAAATGTACTTGCTGAAATTGTAAATAAAACGTGGGAACTGGTTAATAAAGCTGATTTAGAAGCTTACGAACATTTTATTAAAAAAGACTTTGATTTTCCTTTAGCCAAACTTTTAGAACATTTTTTAGACACAGCAGGAAAAAAAGTTACAATAATAACAACCAATTATGACAGAATTGCTGAATATGCTTCAAGCATAGCCAAAGCAGTTATTTGTAATGGCTATTCTCAAAACTTAATTGGACATTTTTCAAATAATATTCAATCAAATAATCTTGCTTCTCTTAGAGGCTATAAAGGTCAAGTAAATATTTGGAAAGTTCACGGCTCTTTAGATTGGTTTAAATCAAAAGAAGACGAAAACATACAGTTACCAATAAGACAAAATATTCCACAAGAATATAGCCCATTAATTGTTACACCTGGATTAAGTAAGTATTCAGAAACACATAATGAGCCATACAGAACTATTTTTACCCAAGCTGATTCTGAAATCGAACACGCAAATGGTTTTCTCTGTATTGGTTATGGATTCAATGATATTCACGTTCAACCGAAGTTAATTGCACAAATAAAAAATCAAAAACCAATTATAGTAATAACCAAAGAACTTACTGAGAAAACAAAGCAGTCAATTATTGACAATAAATGTCAAAACTATATGCTTATCGAAGAGGCTAATTCAAAAGATACTCGGATTTTTTCTTCCAAATTTGGAGAATTAATTATTGAAAACACTAGCTATTGGGAATTGGGAGAATACTTAAAACTAATCATTTCATAGAATAACAAAATGGCAATATTCAAATTTGAAGAATCTAAAACAATTGGAACAGTATTTAGTGTAGATACATCAACAATAATCGTTAAAGTTGATGAGTTAGATAAACTTCGCAAACTACAAGTAAATCATTTGATAGCTGTTAAAAGTTCAAAAGCTGGACAGCATCTCATTGGAATAATAAATAGAATTACAAGAAAAGTTTCGGACGAAGAAAGTCCTGTTAACGAAGATTTAGGAATGACCAACTTTTTACTTACTGAGAATATTTTAAAAGTAAATTTAATTGGTACTTTAATTGACAAACATGGAGAAAAAGAAAATGTTTTTAAACGAACTTTAGATACTGTTCCTGAGATAGAAGCTAATTGTTTTCCAATTGATGGGGAAAACATAACAAAATTTATGCGTACAATATCTTCTCAGGAAAATTACGATGTTCCACTTTCTTTAGGTAAATACTCAATTGATGAAAATGCAGAAGCATTTTTAGATGGAGATAAATTATTTCAAAGACACGCTGTAATTGTTGGTAGTACAGGTTCAGGTAAATCTTGGTGTGTTGCAAAACTGGTTGAACAAATAGCAAAACTTCCAATGGCTAATTCAATACTTTTCGATATTCATGGAGAATATAGTGGATTAGATTTTAAAGCGGACGGAATTCAACATTTGAAAATTGCTAATCCTTCAGATTTAGGAAAAACAGGCAATCTTGAAAATAATGTTCTTATGCTTCCTTATTGGCTTTTAACGTATGAGGAAATGCTTGCAATGCTTTTAGATAGAAGTGATAGTAATGCACCAAATCAAGCAATGATTTTTTCTAAAACAGTATTTAATGAAAAAATTAAGTTCTTAGCAAGCATTGGAGATACTACTTTTAAAGATAGTATCACAATTGACAGCCCAATTCCATATAAGATGGAAAATGTTCTAAATGTTATTAAGGAATTAGATGTTGAAATGGTCAAAGGTTCAACTGGCAGAGAAAAGCAAGGACCATTTTTTGGTAAACTAACTCGTTTTATACAAAGATTAGAAGCTAAAAGTCAAGATAAACGACTTGGCTTTATGTTTCAAGTTTCAGATGATGAATTAGACATTAATTGGATGAACAATTTATGTAATTCATTAATGCAAGGTTCTAACAACAATAATAACAAAGCAGGTGTAAAAGTTATAGATTTTTCAGAAGTTCCATCTGATGTTTTACCTTTAGTTATAGGGTTAGTTGCTAGAATTGTTTTTACCGTTCAACAATGGACAGCAAATGATAAAAGACATCCTATTTGCTTATTATGTGATGAAGCTCATTTATATATTCCAGAAAGAACAAGTCAAGATTCAGCTTCTGAATTAGGATTAAAGAATTTTGAGAGAATCGCAAAAGAAGGAAGAAAATATGGAGTTAGTTTAACTGTAATAAGTCAACGTCCAGCAGAAGTAAACAGAACAGTTCTCAGTCAGTGTAATAATTTTATATCATTAAGATTATCGAATGCGGAAGACCAATCTGTAATTAAAAGACTTCTACCTGATAACCTTTCAGGTTTAACAGATGTACTTCCAATTCTCGATATTGGAGAAGCATTAATAGTTGGAGATTCATCTCTTTTACCAACAAGAGTTTTAATAGATGAACCAACAATTAAACCACAAAGTGCAACGATTAAATTTTGGGAAGAATGGAGCAATGAAAAAGCTGAACAAGATATTTCTAATGCAGTTATAGGATTAAGAAAACAATCGAAATAAAGTACGAAAGCACAACAATGTGTATAAGTAATAGCGGTTTAAGTGATAAAACAAAAGACAAAACATAAAACAAAGGTCAGTGTAAAACCGAAAGGTTTGTGAGTAGAAATCCGCTACTACTCATACACGAGACCGTTGTGCGTAAGCTGACAGACCAACAAAAATCAAGCTAAAATTTAATCCTTTCGACATTTATAAACAAATAACTAATCAGAAACTGAATAACGTTACACACGAATTATTTACTCTTGCGGAACGTTACGCTGGAATTTAAATTGAAACGATTTTTTTAGATTTTAAAGTAAAAATTAATAAATTCACTAAACGAAAAAAACGCTAGACTTTTGTCTATAATGCAAAAATCTATCTTAGAGAAAATTTAATGATTAAGACAAACATTTTTACAACTAGAAAACTTGAAAAAACAACTAATGAATTCATTTCTAGTGAGGTTAGTATAGAAAATGAATTTTTAGGTAATTGGACTGCTACTCTATTTTATGTGAGTAATAAAAAATGCTGGTTAATCATAAATAAGTTAACGAAATATCTTGTGATTATACCAAATGTAAAAAAATCTGATTTGAAAAATATATCCACTATTTTTAAGAAAACTCTGTATTTTCAGTTGAATAATGATGGAATTAAAACAGATTACACATTGGTCGATAAAATAATTGGCGAAATTAATTTGTGCGAAACAAATAATGACCGAAGTACGAGTGGCTCTTTGAATAACTGTTTATTTCAAATGGACGATTGGAAAAAAGACTATGGAACTTATGATAATATGCCATTTAGAGATTTAAACAATAAACTGAATAGTTCACCTAATAAAATGTTGAACTGGAAATATCCAAAAGAGAAAATGGACGAAATGATAAAAGCCTACGCACAACACCGTATATAATTTATTGCTGGCTTCTCGCCTACTTACGAAAGTCCTCACGGACTTTCTTGGTCGGTAATTATTTACTAAATTAGGTGCTTAAACCACGCAACAAATCATATACAAACACGTTGTGTGTAATTTGAGAAATGACAACAGAAGAATTATTAAATAAGGAATTTGAAAAAAGGAAATTTATTCCTGCTACTAAAAAAGTCTATTCTCAAAAGCTGACTGAATTGTTTGAATTTTACAGTCAAATTGAACCTGCAAATATAAATTTTGACCAAATAGATTCATACTTGTATCGAATTAAGAAAAGTCAATCACCATCAAGTATAGAGAATTGTTACTGGTCATTTAAGCTATATTTTAATGAAATTCTTGGAAAAAACTTCCCTTTTCACTCATTAAGATTGCCTTTAAAAGATTCACATATTCCTAATGTAATTTCTCAAAATCAAATTAAAGAACTACTTGAAACGTTTGAAAACTTAAAACACAAAACTCTGATAACATTATTGTATGCTACTGGAATGAGAGTTGAAGAGTTATTAGAACTTACACCAAAAGACATTCTATCTGACAAAAAAGAAATTAGAGTAAGAAATACTAAGACTGGAAGAATAAGATATCCTCATCTCTCTGATAAGCTATTAAAACTTCTTCGAGAATATTACGTTCATTATAAACCCAAAAAATATTTATTTGAAGGTCAAAAAAAAGACACGAAATATTCTGTATCTAGTATTAGAAAAATATTAGAAAGAGCTAAAATAAAGGCAGAAATAAAAGAAGAACTTACTTTAATAAGTTTAAGATATTGCTACATTAAACATATGGTTGAACAAGGTCAATCTTTACCTGCACTACTCAAAAGTATGCAAGTTCATAATTCGGACACAGTTCAATTTTATTATAATCTTTGTGGGAAAAGCGACAAAATAAATTATTCACCAATCGATAAATTGGGAGTAATAATTGACACTAATAAATTCAATACCGTAGAAATTGAAAAAATTTTTGATTCAATTTCTAATTTGGACGAAAGAGATTATTTAAGAGAAAGTATTGCTTGTTTCAAAGTTGGAGCAATGAGAGCTGGAGTTGTATTTGTATGGGCATCAGCGATTAGAAATTTACAAAACAAATGTGTAGAAATTGGATACAAACAAATAAACGAAGCTCTAAAAAAAATTAATCAAAGAGAGAAACCAATAAAACAAGTTTCAGATTTTGAGAGACTGAAAGATAAAACTACTTTAGATATAGCAAATAAAATCGGACTTATCACAAAACATCAAAAAGGAGAATTAGATAAGCATTTAGATTTGAGAAATTATTGCGGACATCCAAGTGAATATTATCCAGAGACACAGAAAATAAAAGCATATTTAGAAGATTTAATTAATATAATTTTTAAAAAATAAAAACTACACACAACAATGGCTATAAGTAATTGCTTGTTCTCGCCTACTTCTGAAAATCCTCGCGGATTTTCAGCTTGGTGTGTACTTACAAAGTTAACCGCTAATCCACGCAACTACTCATAGCCTAGACCGTTGGGCACAAGCTGAAAAAAGAACAAAATGGAAAACTTCATTACTGAAATAAAAATAAATTCGTCCAGAAATATAAAGGATTTTAAAATCCCTCTTTCCAGAGAAAAGAGACAACACTTAATTTTAACAGGGAAAAATGGAAGTGGAAAGACCAGTTTGTTACTCGAAATAAACAAATACTTGAATCAAATTGACAATGGAGGTTTCCAACATTATGATTCCCAAGTAAAAGCATTAAAAAGTGCCGAACAAAGGCTTTTAACTGAAAAAAACACGTCTCAAATCTCAAGTATAGAAAATAGTATTTCACATTACAAACAATTTATTTCAAATTTTGGAGGTACAGAATTAAAGTTTTCCAGTGATTCAATGTCAATTTTTAACCTTTCAAAAACCGGAAAGTTTTTACTTGCATTCTTTGATTCAAAACGTTTAAGTAATCTTAATGTACCTAAAGGTATTAATAAACTAGAATTAAAGAAAAAATACAGACTTCAAGATAAAGTCAATACTAATTTCATCCAATATTTAGTAAATCTTAAAGCAGATAGGTCTTTTGCAAGAGATGATGATGAGTTAGATACAGTCAAAAAAATTGATGACTGGTTCAAAAGGTTTGAAAGTCGACTGAAATATATATTTGACTTTGAAAAACTGAAACTAAAATTTGACAGAAAATCATATAATTTTGAGATAATTACTAATGAAATAGAACCATTTAATTTCAATAATTTATCTGACGGTTATTCTGCAATAATTAGTATCGTTTCCGAATTAATATTGAGAATGGAAGCTCATAACGTTAAAGCTTACGATTTGGAGGGAATTGTAATTATAGATGAAATAGAAACACATTTGCACGTAGATTTGCAAAAAAAGATACTTCCATTTTTAACTGATTTTTTTCCTAAAATTCAATTCATTGTAACTACTCATTCGCCATTTGTTTTATCATCTATTTCAAATGCAACAATATGCGATTTAGAAACTAAAATAGTGACGACTGACCTTTCTAACTATTCTTATGATGCCTTAATAGAAAGCTACTTCAAATCTGATAAATATTCTGATGAAGTAAAAAATAAAATTAAAGAGTTCGAAAAACTCATTGAAAAGGACGATTTAACACCACAACAAAGAAAGACTCTTATTGATTTAAGGAACTATTTTGCTCATTCACCAAAATATCTCTCTAATGAATTGATGGTTAAACTTCAAGAGTTAAGTCTAAAAGAATTAACCAAAAAGAAAAAAGAAGAATAAACTATGGTGCATTTTGAAAAATCACAACCAGCACCAGAATGTTTAGATACTGAAAAGGCAAAAGCAAATGGTGATTATAAGTGCGGTGACGTATTAGAAAGAACAAAAATAGATTTCAAAAACAAATGTTACATCTGTGGATATAAAGAACCCGTTACAATAAATGTAGAACATTTTAGACCTCATAAAAGCAACAAGGATTTAAAGTTCCAATGGGAAAACCTATTTTGGTCTTGTAGTCATTGTAATAATACTAAACTAGATAACTATGATGATATTATAGACTGTACTGATATAAATGAGGATGTAGAAAATAGATTAAAAATAACAATGAAACCGTTTCCAAAAGAAACAGTTACGATTGAGCCTTTAGACCAAAATCCATCAACACTTTCAACAGTCGAATTATTGAAAGCGGTTTTTAATGGTACTACAAAATTAAAAACTATAGAAGCTAGTAATTTAAGAAATAAAATTTTAGAGGATATTCTTGATTTTCAAGAGTATTTAAACAATTATTACAAGGATGGATTTGACGATGATGATAAAGCTATTTTTTTAGCTCATATAAAAAGACATTTAAAAAAGTCATCAAATTTTACGGCCTTTAAAAGATGGATAATTAGAGAAAACGAAGTATTATTAGCTGATTTTGAACAATATTTTGATTAAAAGCCAGTGCCCAACAATGTGTATAAAAAATTGCTAAATTAGTGCTTAACCAAAGGTCGTTGCATTTTTGTTACGTCTGATTTTCCTGCGGAAAATCCTCGCACACAAAAACGCAACTTTCCATACACAAACACGTTGGGTGTAATTTGAGCGAAAATCTACAAATTTGAGTATTTTACCAAAATTTGGTATATTTGAATAAAATTAAAACGAAATGAAAAATACATCAATATCGCTCGGAAATTATTTTGACCAGTTTGTACAAACTCAGGTTTCTGCTGGACGTTACAAAAACGTAAGTGAAGTAATCAGAGCTGGACTTCGATTATTGGAAAATGAAGAAAGTAAAGTTATTGCGTTAAGAAATGCTATTCAAGAAGGAATAGATAGCGGAATTGCTCACGATTTCGACCCTAAAAAAAATCTTGAGGAATTAAAAGCTAAACGCAGACAGAATGGCTAAATACGAATTGACCAATAAGGCTGTAGCTGACTTAAATGGAATTTGGGAATATACAGTTGAAAATTGGTCTGAAAATCAAGCCGACAGATATTACAATATGCTTCTGGATATTTGCCAAGACATTGCTGACAATCCAGAACTTGGAAAAAATTATGACGGAATTAAATCTGACCTTTTCGGACTAAAAGCAAATCGACACGTAATATTCTATCGCAAATCAGAAGTGAATCCAATCGAAATCACGAGAATTTTACACGAACGAATGGATTTGAAAAAGAGAATAACCGAATAATAAAAACTACACCCAACAATGGCTATAAGTAATTGCTTGTTCTCGACTACTTCTGAAAATCCTCGCGGATTTTCAGTTTGGTGTGTACTTGCAAGGTTAAGTACTAAACCACGCAACTACTCATAGCCGAGACCGTTGTGCGTCATTTATGAAAAACGTCATTCAAATATTAATTCTAACGATTATCATATTCGTTGTCATAACATTAGTGACAATGAAAATTGAAACACCATTTGACGGAAATGACACTTATGGCTTTCCTTTGACATTCCATATTAAATGGAGCGGAATGTGTTTTGAATGTCCTGAAAATCCGACTGAAACTTATTATGGATATTTATTAATTGATTTTATAATTGCTTTCCTAATCTCAATTGGAATTTGGAAGATATTCGGCAAACTATAAAGTAAAAAATCTTGAATTTTAATGAAAAAGTGGATTTTAATAATTAGTGCAATTGTTCTGCTTGGAATAATCGGAATTGGAATTAAAATCAATTCGGATTTGAATGACGTTGCGGAAGCCTTTAAATCGGAACACACTCTAAATGAACCGAATTTGAATATTCTCTCGGAATCAAATTCACCCAATCAAAAATATACATACTATGAATATCAATTTGACAATGGTGGTTTTGGATATTCCAGAGTATTTTGGTCTGTAATTGAAAATAAAGAAAATAAAAATGACCTTAAAGAAGGACTAATTCCAAGTGGTTATAAAATAGTAGAGTGGAATGATGAAAACGAACTGATTTTAGAAACGTGGAAACCTTATTACGAAACTAAAACGACATACGAATTGAAAGACAAAACGGAATTTAACGGAATTAAAATTAACATAACGAAATAAAAAACGAACGCACAACAATGGCTATAAGTAATTGCTTGTTCTCGCCTACTTCTGAAAATCCTCGCGGATTTTCAATTAGGTGTGTACTTGCAAAGTTAATTTATAACCCACGCAACTACTCATAGCCGAGACCGTTGTGCGTAAGCCTAAAAAAATGAAATTAACAACAGAAATAAAGGAATTTATAGACAGAAGTATTCTTTGTTGGCTTGCAACTGTATCAAATGAAAACATACCGAATGTTTCACCAAAAGAAATATTCAATTATTATGAAAATGACAAAATAATTGTTGCAAATATAGCTTCACCTCAAACTGTTCTGAATATAAAACAGAATACAAATGTTTGCATAAGTTTTATAGATATTTTGGTACAAAAAGGCTTTCAAATAAAAGGAAAAGCTAAAATTATTGAAAAAACAGATTCTGAGTTCTCTGAAATGGAAAAAATATTGACCAAAATGACTGGTGGAAATTTCCCTTTCTCGACTGTAACTAAAATCAATGTAGAACAGATTAAGAAAATTGTCGCTCCAAAATATATTCTGTATCCTGAAACAACGGAATCGGAACAAATTGAAAGTGCAAAAAAAGCATATGGAATCAAAAATGAATTATAATAACAAAAGATTTAAAGTTTTTGAAAATTCCGACAATGGAGAAACCACTACAGAAACTATTTTTGAATATAAACAAAATGAAAATATCCTAACATCTGAATATAGTGGAGGGCAAATTGTTCGAGGACATTTAATTGGACTTGTTGACGATAATGGAAAAATAGAAATGAGTTATCATCAAATCAATACAAAAGGAGAGTTAATGACTGGAATTTGTTTTTCAGAACCTGAATTGACAGAGAATGGAAAAATAAAGCTTTATGAAAACTGGAAATGGACTTCGGGAGATAAATCAAGTGGAAAATCTGTTTTAATAGAGATATGAAAAGCCTACGCACAACAATGGCTATAATTAATACGGGTTTTTGTGTTTAATCAAAAGGAAAGTGTATTTTTATGAAGTCCGCCAAATCTTTTGATTTGGCTTTAAAAATGAAAAAGTAAAACAAAATAAAAAGTTTTGGCTAAGTGCTTAATCGGAAATTAATCGCTAATCAATTCCCGTACTAATCATAGCCGAAGCCGTTAGCTACAATTTGACAAAAAATGAGAATATACGAAGTTCAGTTCTTTATAGACGGACCAATTAAGTTTGAAAACAATATTAATTTTCAAACAACAAAAGAATTGGATTTAGGAAGAGTGTTTGACAGCGACATCAATATAAAAACTACTCATAGAAATAACGTAATAAATTCTACAGTCCGAACAATAGACTCTGAAAGGGCTGAAAAAGTTGCTGGACTATTTATCGGAAAAATGTTGGACGTACTTTGTGTTATAACAAATTGCAAACTTGACATTAATACTTATGAAAACAGAAACGTCAGTTATAATATAAAAACAATAGTTGAATTTAGCGAAATTCAGAGAGCATTTGAATTAGCAAGAGAATTGAATTTACATACTGATAATAGTAAAATGTTACGAGCTTTTAGTTGGTATAGAAAAGGTTTGAATACAGAAAACACATTAGATAAATTTTTAGCATTTTGGAATTCAATCTCTGTCGTTTCAGATGCTTTTTGTGAAAATAATGAAAGAACTCGAAGTGGGACTATAAATAGAATTTGGAATTGTTTCATTCAGGTTTGGGGAGAATGTTCTGAATGGCCTCACATTTTAGGTAACGAAAATTGGGTAAATGAACATAATGCAATAAGAAATCAAATTGCTCACGGAGGAATAACAATTGACATTGAGTATGTGAATGATATACTCGATAAAATTAATATTTTACAAAAAGTAAATTACAAGTTTTTAAGAGACTTTTCGGAAAAACTGAACATAGGATTATAAAAACTGCAGCTAACACCGTGTATAATTAATTGCTTGGTTTTAGCCTACTTACGAAAGTCCTCGCGGACTTTCTATCTGTGTTTTATTTACTAACTTTAGTGCTTAAAACACGCAACTAATCATACACAAACACGTTAGCCACCATTAGAAAACAGACAAACTACAAATGAGATTATTCAATTTCAATAGAAAAAAGAAAGAAAAAAAAGAAGAAATAGAACAATTCGAAAATCCAACCGAATTGTTAATGGTAAAACTATTCTTTGAAAGTGAACCAATATTTAAGGATGAAAAAATCGAACAGGAATTAAAAAAGCGATTTAAACAAATTGAACTTCCCGAAAATAATGACAAACCAACTAATTCAAGACATTATTTGTTTAAGGATTACCAAGTTAAATTTGAAGAAGGAAATATTCCTGCACAAGCAACTATATTTATCCCAGACGAAAATAAAATTGACTTTTCCGAACTAAACGCTTCCTTTGGACAATCTTGGAGCTGGTCTCAAGCAGAGGAAACTGTTAAAAAGTGTTCTTACGAATTATTATTAACTGACCTGATGTCAAGAAATTTAGACTATAAGGAACGTATAGAGTATTTTCAAAAATTTGTAGCAAGTGTAATTTCAGCAATGGAACCAAATGCTGTATGGATTCGAAATAGTGAAATGGTTTTAAAACCAATTGATTTTTTAGAAAAAAGTAGCCAAAACAACTATCAAAATGTAAATGTTTTTATGAATGTTAGGTTGTTTAATATTCAAGGAACAGAGAGCGAAATGATAATGGACACGTTGGGCTTAAATTCTTTAGGACTTCCTGATTTTGAATTCAGATTTTCAAATTATGATGCACAACAAATTGCTGGCTTATTGTTTAATTATGGACATTATATTTTTGAAAATGGAGTTGTAATTGAACAAGGAAATACAATCGAAGGAATTGAGGAAAATTCAAAATGGAAGTGCTATTTTAGTCATTCACAACTTGAACCGAAAAGAATAGTTATAGAAATAAATAACGGTGGCTAACAAGGTGTATAAAACATAGCTAATAAGTGCTAAACTTAAAGGTTTGTGTATATTTAGAAAGTCCGCCAAATTTTTAATTTGGCTTTTAAAAAAGAAAAATTAAAAACAAAATATAAAAATTCGGCTCTGTGTTAATCCGAAAAGTTAGTGTCTTTTTGCACGCTACGTTCCATACACAAGTCCGTTGTACGCAAGTTGACCAATGAAACGCAAAAAGAAAATAACAACCGGAATTGGAATCTTAATTGTTGGATTTTTATTATGGCAATTTGGACTTTTTAATCGATTTAATTATTTGACTGGTAAGATTGACAGTTGGCGGAATTCAGCAAGAATCGTGACAGTTGGAAAACCTTTACCATGTGGAGTTCCTTGTATTGGATTAAAAGAAAAATACGGATTTCACGAATCGAATATTGGATGCACTGTAACTGGACCTCAATTACGTGGAATTGACTCTTATAACGCTGAAATTGAAAAGTATCTAAATAAAAGAAACTGAAAAGAATGGCGAGAAAAGTACCAAGCGGAAATGGACTCGCTGATTAAAAATAATATGTTGGAATGAAATTTAGCAACCTAAAGAATTTTATTTTTTTATTTCTATTTGTAGTTGTTTTTAGTTGCAAAGACTATTACAATGATACAATAGAATGGGCTGACAATATTGAGGCTGAACAAAACGTAACCGAAGTTAAAAAACAACAACCTGAATTTATTGAAATTGATTGGGAAAATCCAATAACGACTTCTGATAACGAAAAATGGTATTTAATCACAGAGATTAAAGGGAATAGAGATATTTTGAGTATGTCTCACTTTTTAGTTTTTAAGGATGGAAAATATAAATACAGAGAATCGAAAAAATAAAAACCTGCGTACAACACCGTGTATAATTAATTGCTTTTTAAGTGCTTACTTGCGAAAATTCCTGCGGAATTTTCTCGGGTTCGTAAAAGTTTGCTAAATTAGTTGCTTAACCACGCAACTAACCATACACAAAACCGTTGTACACAATACCTGAAATGAAAATCGTAACAAAAATATTAATACTACTTTTGACCTTAAACTTGCTTTCTTGCAAAGATTCAGCAAAAGAAACTATAGTATTATGTTCTTTGGAAATGGAAATGGATATTTTTCCAAAACCAATCGGAATTATAAACGATTACGGACAAATATTCACGGAATCACAACGGACTGAATTAACAAAAATTCTTTATGATTATGATGTTAAGACTAAGAGACAAATTGTAGTTGTAACCGTAGACAGCATTAAACCCTATGTTGAAATCCAAAAATACGCAACTAATTTAGGAAATGATTGGAGAGTTGGAGCAGCAAATAAAAATAACGGACTGACAATAGTTGTCTGTAAACCTTGTCGACAAATCGGAATTGCAACTGGACTAGGAACTGAACTAATTTTAACCGACGAAATCTGCAAAGAAGTAATTGAGAAAACTATCATACCTGAATTTAAAAGTGGAGAATTTTATAGCGGAATTAAAAACGGTGTGACTGAATTAATAGCTAAATGGAAATAAAGTACTGTGTACAACATTGTATAAAAATAATGCGTAAGTTTATTTCTAAATCAAAAGTTAGTGCTTGTTTGCTTGCTTCTGATTTTCCTTCGGAAAATCCTCGCACTCAAACTACGCACTATTCTTATACGTAACCGTCAGTCTGTCTAATAACTTGCTGCGTTTTTATATGTTTCTACTAAAATACAGTTTTTTCTATTAGACGTGAGCTAAGATTCTATATTTTGAATTTTGTTTGTAGGGTTCTTCAAAACTTGTTAGAATAGCTGTAAAAAGCCTAATTAAAGATCTGTGAGCTTGAACACGAGGTGTATTTGTTTTTCTAAAGATATTCCAAATTCTTTTTAAGTTATAGGCAATAAACATAAATCCTACATCTGCACTAGCACGTTGTATCGTTTTTTTAGTCATAATATGATCAAAACTCCACTGGCGTTTTATGGTTCCGTATGGATGCTCTACAATGGCTTGGCGTTTTTTGTAAGCATCAGGATTTTGCAATACGCTCTTTACGTTGGCTTCAATATATTTATGGAATTCACTGCGCTGTACTACTTTTCCATTTACTTTAGACGTGGTGCATAATGCTCTTGCGGGGCAAGCTTTACATTTGGTTGTTTTATATTGTTTGAAGTTGTAATTACGAGCTTTATAGATACTTCCATTACTTTTAAGTATATTTCCTTCCGGGCAGGTATAGGTGTCGTGTTCTTTATTATATTTAAAATGTTCTGAGTTATAGTTAGGGTCTGGAGCTTGCGATGCTCTTCCTATTCCAGGAATAGCAACAAGGGTTTTAATACCCAGTTTATTAGCAGTTTTAAATTCACTTCCTGTATGATATCCTTTGTCGTATAGCGCCGTAAATGTATTTGTCCCTAGAATGGTTTTAGCTCTCTGTAACATCTGTCCCATAGCTTTGGAGTCATTTTTATTGGTAACCAAGTAGTCGAACGGAATATTGTGATCTGCGTCCACAGTAGATTGTACACAGTAAGCAACTTCAGTAATATTGTTACGCACAATTAAATGCTTGCTATCGGGATCAGAGGTAGAAATTTGTGGTTCTCCAGAGGCATTCAGCTGTACATTTAGTTTTTCGTATTCTTTTCTACGACCTTGATGCTTATCAATATTCTTCTTAATATCTTCTTTCTCATTTTCACTATCACTTTGCTCAAGAGCTTTGTTATATTGCTCTAATTTATTGTCAATATAATCTATGTGACGCTGTATTTTCTTTTTATTAAAATTGTTTTTCTTACTATTCTGAGCTCTAAACTTAGTACTGTCTCCTGCTATAAGTGTAGCTCCGATAAGCCCAAAATTGCGTGCAATTTGCACGGTAGCAAAGAACACTTTTTTAATAGCTTTTGCATTATCTTTTCTGAAGTTACTGATGGTGTTGTGGTCTGGGGTTAGCGATTCAAGCAGCCACATGACTTCAATGTTACGCCTGCATTCTTTTTCTAATTGTCTTGAAGAACGCATACGGTTCATGTATCCGTAGATGTAAAGTTTGAGAAGAACAGCTGGGTTATAGGCCGGAGGACCGTTTTCGGTAAAGTCTGAACGGAATCCTAGTTCTGCAAGGTTAAGTGAATCTACAAATTGATCTATAGACCTTACGCTGTTCTCAGATTCTATAGAATCTTCAAGAGAAACAGGAAAAAGGCAGGTCTGTTTTCGGTCTTTTCCAAGTATGAATTTCATAACTAAAAAATACAAAAATCACCTGTAAATTACTTGAGAACTTCTTAAAAATATAACTGAAAAAAGGAATAGTTATTAGACAGTCTGACGTTAGCGGTAATTTGAGCCAAAATCCAAATGAGAGAACAAATAACAGTCGATAAAGCAATAAATAGAGGGCATTTGATTGTGAATATACCTGTATTTATTACAATTATTGGTTGTCCAGCTTTAGCCTTATTTTTATCAAAACAGAATTTAATTCCTGGTTGGGGAATTGGGATAGCTTTCTTAATTGGTTTTGTTTTAGCTTGGCTAATTTGGAGTTTTATGATAACCAAATGGAGAATTTGGGCTTTTGAAAATGTTAGAAATGTTCACGAATTAAAGAAAAGAGCAATTCAAGAAAAGCTAATATGGAGGGACGGCAATATTTTTGAAAAAACAGAAATAAGGGATAACAAGGACAAATTAAAACTCAAAGAACTCGAAAAGAAATTCGAAAAAGAGGATGAATATAAAGAAGACTATACAGTTCCTTCTTTAACGAAAATTCATTATTCAAAAACAACAAACTTAATCGAAATGGGAATAATGCTTCTTTGCCTTGGGCTTGGAGTCTATTTAATAATAACATCTGACAGTTATATAAAAGGAACAATATTTAGTCTAATTGGAGGATATTATGCAATAAAAGAGTTTAGACAAGCAACGAATAATCACACACAAATTACTATTTGTAATAAAGGAATTCGAACAGTAAATGTCGAATTTAAAAATTGGAAAGAAATTAGAAATGAAGAAGTAATTTATATTAATACAGGAAAAAGGTATGAAGCGTATTTATATTATAAATTCAAAGGTGGTTCTGAAAAAATAAAAATTGGTGACTTCGATAAAACCCCAAAAGAAATGGAAAATTTATTGAGAACATATAGAATTAGGAATAATAAAAACTACCGCTAACACCGTATAAAAATAATTGCGGTTTAGTGCTTAATCAAAGGTCGTTGCGTGTTTGTAACGTCTGATTTTCCTTCGGAAAATCCTCGCATACAAACCCGCAACTATTCTTATACATAAACGTTACCTGTAATTCCTAAAAAATACGCTGAATGAAATTAGATTGGATTGATTTTAATATTGGACTAATTGTTCTTACTAAAAAAGGACAAGGAATGATAAAGTTAATCGATAAACCGAATAATTCAATTGGAGTATTATTGGAAGGGAAAATCGAAAAGTTTGGAATTGATGAAATTGGAATGCCTTTAGGTAGTTTAAGCATCAATCTTACTCAACAAATAGGACAATATGTTTTGCTTTTTCAGAGAGTAGAGAACAGATTAAGAGATTTTACAAATGGAGCCTTAGGATTGAATGAAGTTCAAAAAACGGAATTGACTACATTTTTTACAGCTGGAAAATTAATTGACAAAATAAATTCTTTAATTAAGAAATATTCAAATCCAGAAATAGTGGAAATTTGGAAAAGAGTGAGCGTTAAACTAAAAGACCTAAACAAAATAAGGAATACAATAGTTCACGGATATTTATTTCATTATAGTAAAAGTGGAGAATTAGATTTTAAGAATATTAAGATTGAAAATGCTAATGGGAATATCGAATTATTGGATTTTGAAAAACTTTATGAATTGAATGTTAGAGCAAGTAATCTACATCAATCTATTAATAATTTCATGATTTTTTATGCGAAGACAATAGAAGATAATATAAAAAACTACAGGTAACACCGTGTATAATTAATTGCTTGGCAATTGCCTACTTTGAAAATTCCTTCAGAATTTTCTCGCGTTCGTTTTTGTTTACTAAATTAGTTGCTTAAACACGCAACTAACCATACACAAACACGTTACCTGTAATTATGAAAAACATCCTGCTTGCAATTATATTCTTTCCAATTTTGACTTATTGCCAGTCATCTAAAACTTACTTGGAATTAATAGATGATGCAAAAACAAAGAAAAGCGCAGAACAAATTGAGAAACTGATTATTGGAACTTGGGAATTTGATAAATTAACGGATAGTAATGGAAAAACAATATCGGAAATTACACATTTTATAAATGACACAATTACTGCTAATGAAGTTATTTGGCGACCTAGTATGCGAATTGAAAAAAACGGAACTTATGAATTAATTGGTTGCGATAATCCCGATAATTGTGAATCTGGAAAATGGGAATATGACCGAGAATTTAAGTTGTTTAGAATGACTTATGACAAACCGAGATACAATGTTCCGATTGACAAACTTGCGCCAGGTCTTTTGGAACAATTAAGAGAATCTGGTTCTTTAATAGAATTTACAAAAAACGAAATAGAATTTGCGGAAATCACTCAAACGGAATTGAAAGTATTTGAACTTTTAGAAAGTGATGGAACTGAATTTAAGTATAATTTAATAGTGTATAGAAAAAAATAACTACAGGTAACACCGTATAAAAAAAATTGCTAGTTTTAGCTAAACCAAAGTTAGTTGCTCGTTTGCTAGCTTCTGATTTTCCTTCGGAAAATCCTCGCACACAAACACGCAACTTTTCTTATACAAACACGTTGCCATTCATTGACGAACAAAACAAAAATGAACATAATTTAAAATTAAAAATGATGAAATATTTACAATTAATAGTAGGAGTTTTATTAATAGGATATTTAATAGATTCTTTTTTCGGAAATCAAAGTCCTGTTAATAAATTCGGGTTTGAAATAAACATATGGATTCAAAGATTGTTTTTAGCTTTAGGAGCTGCTGGATTTATAAGTATGTATTTTACGAAAAAGAAAGCTGAACGGAAAAACCAAAGACCGAACTGAATTTATTTTTAGGAATTGGAGCAGGAATTATTTTATACAAAGTTATATTTGAATTAATATGGCCTATGATATTTGATTGAAAATTCAAAATATAGAAATGAAAGCCACAGTGCATTTTTTAGCAAGTTTGCGGAATTATAATCTGAATGAAAATCAAAACCGAATTGAGCGCTGAAAATACCTCTTACGAATTACTCACTCAAACGGAATTGAATGACAGAACGTAGAATGAATTGCTGACTCGAATCCTCAAAAAAATGAAAAACAGAACTGAATCTAATAACCTGAACTCTGAAAAAACAACGAAATGGCAACACTGTGTATAATTAATTGCTTGGTTTTATCCAATTTACGAAAGTCTTAGCGGACTTTCTATCTGTGTTTTATTTGCTAATTTCAGTGCCTAAATCACGCAACTAATCATACACAAACACGTTGTAGTGCATTAAAACAAACATATGAAAAATAAAGTAACTGATGTTTTTGGAGTAAAAAGTACTTTAATTAAAACATATATAGAAAGAGAAAATGTTGATAGGAAATTTCAAGATGCCATTAATGGTGGAAATGAAGTCATCGTTTATGGTTCATCAAAACAAGGAAAAACTACTCTAATACTTAAACACTTAGACGAAACCGATTATATAAAAGTTGAATGCTCACCTCAAACAAATCCAATTGATATTTATAAATCAATATTAAGGCAATTAAATATCGGGTATATAGAAAGTGAAACAAATCACACAGGCAACCAACAAGGAGGTAAGATTAATGGTGGATTCAAAGTAAAAGTTCCAATGATTGGTGAAATTGGACTAGGTTCAGAAGTAAATGAAACAGATAGCCAATCTTCAACTCAAAAACAGATTTTTTTTGAATACAACCTTGAATTAGCGCAAGATGTATCTGAATTACTGCAAAAGAATAAATCGATAAAATATGTCGTACTGGAAAATTTCCACTATTTATCTCTAGAAACTCAAGAAAGTCTCGCATATGACTTACGAATTTTTCAAGACCATCAAATTATCTTTATAATTTTAGGAATATGGAGAGAAGCAAATAGATTAGTACAATTTAATGGTGACTTATTAGACAGAATTAGTGAAGTTCCTGTCGAACCTTGGGAAAAAAACGATTTTTCAAAAGTTATTGATAAAGGAGAAGTGCTTTTGAACGTTGATTTCTCTAATATAAAAACACAAATTATTAATTGTTCTTACGATAGTATTGGAGTTGTTCAGGAAATCTGTAAACAATGTTGTATTGCTGCTAACGTACATGAAGAATCAGAAACTAGAATAATTTTAGAACAAGAACATCTCGTAAAAGCGTTGAAAATAAAATCAAATGAATATGGTGTTAGGCATAATAGAAATTTTGAATCTTTTGTAGATATTAGTAGAAAAACAAGTACACAAAGTGGAAAAGCTTCTTTAGCTTTTCCTTATTATTTCATTCAACTATTACTAACCTTTCAATTAGACAATATAGAAAGTGGCTTAAGTAGGTCTTCGCTTCTTGAAGAAATTAGAAAAATACATCATAGACCAGATGATGTGAGGTCAAGTGATTTAGGTGCATTTTTACATAATATAACACAATACCAAATTAACAAAAAAATAAATCCCCCTTTTGTGGATTATGACAGAGGCGGAAAAATGTTAAAGATTATTGATTCTTCTTTATATTTTTATCTTAGAAATTGTAATCGTAAAGAAATTCTAGAAGACTTACCAAATCCTGTAGAAGAATAAACGCACTACAACACCGTGTATAATTAATTGCTTGGTTCTTGCCTACTTACGAAAATCCTCGCGGATTTTCTATTCGGTTTTTATTTATTAAATTACGTGCTTAACCACGCAACTAACCATACACAAACACGTTAGCAATAATTATGGCGAACAAAACAATATATTTCGTAACAATTATCTTTTTTTTTATTTCTTGTAAATCTATAAGAAATGAAAAAAAAGATATTGCATTCAACAATAAATATAAGTTTAAAGCCGAAATAGAAAGTGAATCTAAAAAAGACGCTTTAGAACCTGACTTTCAAAGTTACGCAACAGAGTACTCCTTTAAAACTGACCATAAAAATGCATTAAAATATTGGGATTTAGAATTTACTCCAAAAATTATTGGTTATAACCAGTTTCAATTTGATTCAATTAAAAATCTTTATGAAGCTGCAAAAGCAAAAGATTACATACTTAATCAATCCAAAGAGAACAAAATTGTTATTATAAATGAATCTCACCATAACGCATCTCACAGAGTATTCACAGAATCTTTGCTAAAAGAATTATTTAATAATGGTTACAAAAACTTGTTTCTTGAAGCCCTCACAAATGGTGATAAAAAAGACTCTTTGCTAAACTCAAGAAAATATCCTATTCAAAATTCAGGTTATTACACTAAAAACCCACAATTCGGAAATTTGATAAGAACAGCTAAAGAAATTGGATACGCAATTTATCCATATGAAACAACTGGTAATGAAGGAGGGGCTAAAAGAGAAATAGACCAAGCGAACAATATCTATAAAATAATTAAACAAAAACCATCTGAAAAGAATCTCATTCATTGTGGTTCAGGCCACGCTATTGAAGGAAATGTTAGTTTTTTTGGTGGCTTATCATTAGCTGGAAGATTACATAAATTGACTGGAATTAATCCGCTAACGATTGACCAAGTTTTTTACTCTGAAAAAAGTACTTTTGACTATAGCAATATTTTTGTTCAATCTTTTGACTTTAAGCATCCCTCCATTCTTCTTGATAAAAACTCAAACCCTTTTGCTTATAAAAATAATGACAGATGGATTGATATTGTTGTTTTTCATCCATTAACAAAATACATTAGTAATAGACCAAATTGGTTATTTAAAAACGGGAATAATAATGTGGCTATTAATATTTCTGATTTAAATTTGGATTTTCCTATTATGATATTTGCTTATAATAAAGGAGAAGATTTAAATGTTTCAATTCCAATTGATGTTATAGAAATTGAATATAAAACCGACTATTGTAATTTAGCACTTAAAAATGGAACTTATGAGATTGTAGCAACCAATGGAACTATGTCTGTCAAATTCGAACAAAAAGTAAAATAACTATTGCTAACAATGTATAAAAATAATTGCTTGGTCATTGCTTACTCGGAAAATCCAGAGGATTTTCCTCTGGCACGTTTTTGTTTACTAAATTAGATACTTAACCAGGCAACTATTCTTATACGAGACCGTTACCATACATTTGAGAAAAACCGCAATCATATTGATAATAGTGAGTTTGTTTTATAATTGTAAAACTGACAATACTAAAGTGGAACAGAAAAATGCGGAATTTTATTATCCACGAATTACGAATTTTGAGAAGGACTCGACTCTGACTAAAATTTATTTGGATTCTATCAAAGATTATGGCGAACTGATTAAAATAGCGGATAGAATTGCTTGCAATGGAAAACTACCTGTTCTGAAATTTAGTTCTGACAAAAACGACTTCAATCTTTTAGTTTTTAAAATGTGTTCAGAATCAAATATTATAGCAGATTATTCAGGAAAAAATGTAATCTCAATCGAAAATAATTCAGTAATTATAAATGACCAAATTGAAAAGCCTTTAGATAGTTTAAAAACTGTTTTACGAAATCATATCCTAAATCCCCAAAAACAATCTGACTATTCTCAAAATATAGACAAAGCTTTAATTTTTTATTATCAAGATAGTCTATTTGGAAAAGAAGAAATCAAAAAACAACTTATAAAAATAACAACTGAATTTAACGAGCTGAATCGGAAAAACGGCGATAGTCTTCCATTGAAAATTAAGTTAAGTGATTATCCATACATCCGAATTGAAATGCCGATACCACCACCACCGAATGAAAAATAAAAAACGTATGGTAACACCGTGTATAATTAATTGCTAGGTCACTGCCGACTTACGAACATTCCTGCGGAATATTCTATCTGTGATTTATTTGCTAAATTAGTTGCTTAAACACGCAACTAATCATACACAAAACCGTTGTGCGTAAGCTGTCAGACCAACGAAAATCGAGCTAGAATTTAAACTTTCCAACTACTTACGAACGAAAAAACAATCTGAATTAAATGATATTTAAAGGAATAAATAACCAAACAGTTGAATTTAGGATAACGAATTATCAGTTTCCTGAAATAACTGATTGTGAATATGATTCAAATTGGTTGTTGGTTTATTTAAAAATAAAAAGTGATTGTGGAAATTGGGAAACTGTTGACCCTTCGCTTTTGGTTAGAGATTTAAAAGACATTATTGAATGGTTTGAGCAACTTTCGAATGACATAGAAACAGATACTGATTCACTTGTGTTTATGGAACCAAATTTGGAATTTGAACTAACTAAAAAATTTGCGGATAAAAAACGGATAAGAATAACGTTTGATTTAGAATCTCGCAATCCGAATGCCAAAGATGACGAAGAATTTTATGTGGATTGTGAATTTAATAATGAGGAATTAAAACAAATTGCATCAGAATTGAAAAACGAAGCGGAATTATATCCAGAACGAGCCTTAACGAATAGAAAAAAATCATATATTGATGTGTTTAAAAATTTTGGTAAATCTTTATTCAATTGAATATGAAAAAGCCTACGCACAACACCGTGTATAATTAATTGCTTTTTAAGTTCTTACTTGCGAAAATTCCTGCGGAATTTTCTCGGGTTCGTAAATGTTTGTTAACTTAGTTGCTTAACCACGCAACTAACCATACACAAACACGTTGTGTAACATAAACATAAAATATGGGAAATAAGATTATACCATTGACTAATGGTGAAATAAAAATAATTGAAGAAAAATATAAAAAAGGGTTTACCAAATTTAAGACAACATCAATTATTGCACCGATTCTAGGTATATGTGCTTTATTTGCTCCTCCAGAATTTTGGAATTTTATTAAATTTTTCGATAAGAAAAAAAATATTAGAAATTTAGACGATGTTGCTGAACCAATGTATCAAAGTCCAATTATGATATTAATTGTTTTATTATTCATTGGTTCAGCTATTGCGTTAGTTTATTTTGGATTTGTTAAAAATTACAAGAAAGACCTAAATGAAAAAGTTAAGTTTAGAGGCGAATTTAAAGTTAAAAGGATTGAAAACCTTAGTCGTAAGGTTGCTGAAAATTTAGATGGTCTTGATACTGTTTTACACTTTGAAGAAAATAATTTAAAGGTTAAAAAACATCTTTTCAAAAAGTCTAAGAATCCTGAATTTTTAAACGCTAAAAAAATTATAATTGAACAATCTAAATATTCTAGAACAACATTTTTAGAAGAAATAGTGAGTTAAAAACGTTACACAACACGGTGTATAAAACATAGCTAATAAGTGTTTAACTAAAAGGTTTGTGCTTTTTTAAAGTCCGCCAAATTTTTAATTTGGCTTTTAAAAAGAGAAAATTAAAAACAAAATATAAAAATTCGGCTCTGTGTTTATCCGAAAAGTTAGTGTCTTTTTACACGCTACGTTTCATACACAAGTCCGTTAGCTACAAGCTAGAGGAACTCATAGCAATAATTAAACATAAATAAAACGATGAACGAATATATATTAAATGAATCTACACAATTAGCTTCAGAAAATATCGAAAATTCATTTATTTATAACATTATAAAAGATTTTGTCTTCCCTTTTATTTTAGCCTTAATTGGAGCTCTTGCTGCTTGGTTTGTTTTGATTAAACAATTAGTAAATGATAAAAAAAAGGAAAAAAAGACTAACAAGGAAGATTTAGAAAATAGATTGGCTTATTTTTCAATATTAATAGACAACGCAATTGAAAATTCAAAAGGTCAAAATGAAAATATTAAAACACTAATTTCAGATATTGAACATTCAGGTGTTAATTTTGTCCCGTTGATGAAATATCCAACATATGACTTAAAAATTATGGCAGAGAAGATTGATAAAGAAAATTACTTACTTTCTTATCTCAAGTTTTATTCACAAAAAGATAAAATAAAAACATTAAATGAGTTCAAAAAAATTCTAGATTCTTGTGGTATTATTAATGATGTATTCACACAGATTAATAAAGACCTTGAAAGTAAACAGATATTTGAATCAAATCAAAAAGAAAATTATTTTAAAAAATTAAATCATTGGGCTGATTTGTTTGGTACTAGTTTAGTTCATCTGAAAGAAAATAACAATCCTCTTTTTTATAAATTATTTGAAATAAACACAAAATCTGAACAAATAAAAAATCTAAATTCTAATAAAATTTTTGAAGCTCAATTTCAAAATTTATTAATACCAACATTAGAAATATTAGACAAAGCACATTCAGAACATATAGAATTTGATGAGAATACCGGAAATCTTTGGACTACAACATCAAGTGTTATAAATATTTACAAAAACTTGGAAAGAGCGTCGCATGGAATTAAAAACATGTTAATTCAGCAAAATAAGTTTATAACTATTCAGATAAATTCTTTAGAAAAAGCCAGCGAAAAACTTAGAAAAGAATTCTTGCATTAAAAAAGCCTGTAGCTAACACCGTGTATAATTAATTGCTTGGTTCTTGCATACTTGCGAAAATTCCTGCGGAATTTTCTCTGGTTCGTAAAAGTTTGCTAAATTAGTTGCTAAACCACGCAACTAACCATACACAAACACGTTGGCAACAAGCTGAAAAATGAAACACGGAATCAAGATTTTATATGGAATTTTAATAATTGGAATACTAGTTTCAATTTTTCACATTTCAAATGACCAAGGTGGTTCAGCTTTAGGAAATATAATAGACACTTTAACTATTACTTCAATAATTCTATTTCTTGCAACAATCATTTTCATTTTTCTTTCATTCAAAAAAAACATCCGAAAAATTAGTGTTTGGTTTCTTCTAGTTTTGAGTTGTCCACTTGCAGTTATGTCAATGACTCATATAACAAAAGAATATGGTCTAAAAATTACAGAAACAACAACGCCAAAAGAATTTGTTTATAACGTAAAAGTTGACCAAAAAAATTATGAGCTTGATAAAATTAAAATTCAAAAATTAGTTGACAGTTTAATAAAAGTTAAAACCATACAAAGACCAGCAAAATTAGCTTTGAGATATTTTAATGGAAAAATTTATAACGACACAATTGAAAGAGATTGGGCAATTGATTTGCCCGAAAAATTTGAGTATAAAGAATCAATTGTTGACACATTGTTTTACTCGGAAAACGGAAATGAAATTTTAGCAGGGTTATTAATAAACAAAGTATTTAGCGAATATCAAGATTATCCGGATGGCGGAATTGAATATTTTGGAAAAGGATTTAGGTTTGATAAAAACGACTTTAAACCAATAAAAATGCTGAAATACTCTGTGACAGGATATGACAATTATAAATCGTGTTCGGAAAGATTAAGATACTTTTATTTCAAAAAAACTGGAACTTATGAAAACGAACATAATATGAACGATACAAGGTTTTTAAATGGAACTGAATAAAAAAGCCAGTTGCCAACAATGTATAAAAATAATAGCGGATTAATCGCTAAAATGAAAGTAAGTAAATATAATAAAGGTCTGTATTTAACCGAAAAGTTAGTGTATAAAAATCCGCTACTATTCTTATACTAGACCGTTGTGCTTAATTACCAAAAAAACTAAATGAAAGAAAAATTAGAACTTTTAGAGAATGAATTTAAGGATTTGACTTTTGAATTGAAAGAAGAACAATTTCATTATTTAGAAGAAGGAATAAAAAAAGAAGACCGAATTTATGTTTCAGGTTTTAAAGGTAATTCTGAGTTTCAAATAGTTCTAAAACCTGACGACGACATTGATTTAATATCGGACCTTTTAAGAAAAGAACTTTTTATTTTTACTGACTTTCTTGCTATTAAATATGAAAATACAATTGAAGTACTTTTAACCACAATATCTTACAGAACTTCATTCAGAAATATCGAGTTTGATGAAGATGTAAACAGAGCTGTTGTCTGTAACATTGGGATGAATTACTTCAAAAATGACTTAAACATTCTTTTAGAAATCGGAGAAGATAACACCTTACCGAAATTTATTAAGTTCGTTAGAGGCGCTTTTAGATATTCAAGAAGAAGACCCACTATTCTAAAGATAGAGAACTTTAAAAAAGAGAGTCCAGATGGAGTAATAAATGACGTCCGTAGTATTATAAATTCTGTATTATTTGATATAGAATATAATTATGATATAGCTTTAGAAACAGTAAATATTGATGGTCTATTAAGAAGATATTTCAGAAGACGTAGAAAAAAGAATGAATTACCTTCCGAAAAGTTTAACTTGGTTTATAAAAAATATATTCCTGAATTAATTCAATATTTTCATATTGCAGAAAAGGTAGATTTTTTACCTTTTAAATTCATTTGTTATTACCATATTATTGAATATTTCTCAGACAAAAGTGCATACGACTTAGTTTCTAAAGAAGTAAAAAAGATTTTGCTTAAACCAGATTTTCATATAAAAACTGATAAATATGTAACGACTGCAATAAATCTGTTCAAAAAAGAAAATGACCGACATACAAATGATAAGGTAAAAATTGAAAGAGTATTAAAGCAATATATTAGAAGGGAAGAATTAAAGGAATCTATTGAGGAATTAGAATTAATCGAACACTTTTCGGAGCCTTTAACTTTTGATTGTGTAAAACCGTTAAAATTACCTGCAATCGATTTTGAAAAGGAAGGAAATTTCTTTGGAGAATTAACAAAAAGAATATACTCGACTAGATGCTCTATTGTTCATTCCAATCCTGATTTTGATGAATCTAAAGCAGTTCCTTTTAATCCATCACCTGGGAATATTGACAAATTAAGAATAGAAATTGAAATAATTAGTCAAATAGCAAGAACAATAATAATAGAAAGTAAGGAAAATAACTAAGCACAACACCGTGTATAATTCATTGCTAGTACAGGTTTACTTACGAAAATCCTCGCGGATTTTCTATTCGGTTTGTATTTGCTAAATTAGTTGCTAAAACACGCAACGAAATCATACACAAACACGTTGTAGCCAATACAAATAACCAACTTCAAAAATTTAATCCATGGCTTTTTTTATTGAAAATAAAGAATTATTTAAACTACAACCAGAAGAAGGAAATGGATTAAGAAAGTGCCAATTAGGTGCAATTTGGGCACTAAAAAGTCATTTTACAACATCATCAAATGACATTGCTTCTTTAATTAGTATGCCTACCGGTTCAGGAAAAACGGCATTGATGATGGCTACTTGTTTTGAATTAAATCTACAAAAAATACTAATCGTAGTTCCTTCTAAAATTCTTCGTAGGCAAATAGCTGAACAATTTAGAACTTTACAAGTTCTGAAAAACAGTAATTGTCTTCAAAGTGAAATTGAAGAGCTAAAAGTTTACGAAGTAACAAAAAGACAAAAAACAAGAGAACAATGGGAGCTAATTTTAAATGAATATGATGTCATTGTTGCGCATCCGAATAGTATATCACCATATTACAAGGACATTGAACCAATTCCAGTCGATTTAATAGATGCTGTCCTAGTTGACGAAGCTCATCACGAACCTGCAGAAACATGGCGTAAACTAAACGATTTTTATTCTGATTTAAAAAGAGTCTTTTTTACTGCAACACCCTTTAGGCGAGATAGGAAAAGAATGAAAGCTAAATTGATTTACCATTATTCTATTGACAGAGCTTTGGAAGATAACATAATGAGAGAAGTTAATTTTGTTGGCGAACAAGTTGGCATCCAAAACACAAACGAAGCACTCATGAAATCCGCTTTTGAGGTGTTTCAAAAAGAGAGAGAATTAAATCCTAATGCTTCAATCTTAATAAGAACTGATAGAATAGAAGATTCTATTATATTAACTCAACTATATAATGAAAACGGTTTTAATGTAGATTATATTCACTCAAAGCGTTCAGCTAATATTAATTCTCAGCTAGTAACAAAGGTAAAAAATAATGAGTTAGATGGTTTAGTTTGTGTTGGAATAGCAAGTGAAGGATTAGATATACCAAATTTAAAGGTAGCTGTTCTACATGCTACACCTCGTTCTATTCCTTACACAATTCAATTTCTTGGTCGAATTTCTAGACAACCTGATGACCAAGAAGGAAATGCCACACTTATTGCTAATAAAGACGAAGTCAAAGGTGAAGTATATAAACTATATAAATCGGATGAAACTTGGGGAAAACTTATTCCTCAACTAATTGACGAACAAATGCAAAGAGCTAGGCACTATAAGTCAAGTCAAGCAAAAGAGGCCGATTTTCAAATGCCAGAACTTAATGTTTTTTTTAGTGCTTTAATATATGAAACAGCTAATAATTTCGAATTTAAAAATGTTGGAGAAATCAATGCAAAAGACCCTTTTGAAATTCTAAGAATTGAACAACAAAATGATGATTCACCACTAATCATTGTAACTGCTTATCATAAACCATTGGACTGGGCAAGTGGTGAGATTCATATCGAAGACTTTTTAGATGTTCATTTATTATATCATCATTCTGATAGCAATCTTTTATTTGAATTAACAACTAGTGAACAGGCACTTGCTTCATTTAAAAAAGAACTCATTGAATCTGATTTAAAAAGATTACCACATAGCAGACTTTATAAGACTCTATCTCAATTTAGACAAAGTGATTACATTATGGTTGGTATGAAAAATGCTGTTTCTCAAGGAGCATCTCAACCATCATATAAAACAGTAATTGGAAGTGGTGTCCAAGCGTCAGTTAGAGCAAGTGAAGGAAGAGTCTTTAGTACTGGTCATGCTTTGTTAAAATTAGGGCTAAAAAAAACTTGGGGAATAGCTACAAAAAATGGACGTGTTTGGGCTATGAAAAGAGGTACATCTGAAGAGTTTAAAAATTGGTGTGATTCATTAGTCAATCTAATTGAAGATGGACCTGTAATAACTAATTTGCCTGGGCTTTCATTTTTAGCTAGTTCTGAACCTATTAATAATATAGAGGAATTACCAATAGCCATAATCCCTAACGACTTATTCTTTCGAGCTTATTCTACAATTATACATGTTAATGATATTGACCCAATAAGAAACTGCATTCCAGAAATTATTCCGTTAAACTTGGATATTGATAATAATCAATTACAATGTCAACTTAAAATAAATGAATTTGAATGTGAGTTATTAATGAACCTAACTGAAGATAAAATTTGGTCACTAATTACAGATAATGAAATTCGTGTTAGAGCTGACAAAAGTGAAAATGATATCATCGAAAAATCACTAGAAGAAATCTTAAATGAATATTATCCTTCTTTAATAATGCCTAGCGGTTCTGTAGTTGAAGGAAGAAATAAAATAACACCTAATACAACAATTGAAAACTTACCTACAAGCATTTGGAAAGTAAAAGATTGGACAGGTTGTAATATACGTGCTGAGAGATATGAAGAAGCACCTGTAGCTGGTAATGTTCCTGTAATTAACAAAACAATTGAATTAATTAATACTGATTTTGAAATTAATAGTGATGTTTTAATACTTGATGATGGTTCTCATGAAATTGCAGATTTAATTTGGTTTCAACAAAATACTAAACAAGTACATTTCATTCATTGTAAAGCCTCACATGGAGAAAATCCAGGTCGTAGAAAAGCTGATTGTGATATTCTTTTTACGCAAGCAATGAGAAGTATCCATTGGATTTCTTCTGTATCATTAATAGACAGACTTAGAGAACGTATTCAGGGTAATTCAGAATTAATACAAACTAGTCAAGCTACTTGGGACACCTTAGCTGATAATTTCAAAATTAATAATTGGAGTTATAATATAATTTTACCACAACCAGGTTTTGACATACAACAAGTATCAAATCGAGATAGAATTAATAATAATATTTACGAGTTAGCAATCCCAATGTATGAACGAATTTTAGGAAGTATGGCTCAACTAGAAATTTGGGGCTCATAAAAAAAGTACTGGCTACAACAACGTGTATAATTCATTGCTAGTTATAGCCTACTTACGAAAGTCCTCGCGGACTTTCTATCTGTGATTTATTTGCTAACTTTATTGCTTAAACACGCAACGAAATCATACACAAACACGTTACCTGCAAGCTGAAAAATGAGAATCCGAAACAACATACTTATTCTAATGACTCTGCTTATTTGCTCTTGTAATGAGAAAGCTGAAAAGCAAAAACCTGAAGAGATTTCGGAGTCGAATATCGAATCCAAAGCCGAACGAAATACAAAGTTGGAATTAAATACTGATTACTCAATATCTGCTGAACTTTTTGCAAAAGACGTTTTAAAAGAGAATTTAAGAAAACAAACCTTAGATATTACCAATTTAGAAAAGCCAATACACGCTCAAATTTTTGAAAATGTTGGATTAAAGAAAATAGAAGCTTACTCTAACAAAAATTATCCGAAAAATTCTGAACCTAATTATTACGAACATTTCACTCTATTTGTTGCTACTTATCAGAGCGAAATTAATGCTCTCAAAACATTTGAGTTGATTAAAATGACCTCTAAAGAAAATTTAGTTGAACACCAATTAGCTCAAAAAGAATTTGTTAATCGTGTTAAAGCACTTAATATCGGAGCAAAACCTGGTGGAATGATTGTCCAATCAGGAAGACAGATATTTAGTCTAGTCAAGACTTGCCGAGAAACACCAATTGGCGGAACTTGGAATGATTACGAAAAGAAGTTTATTAAATATTTGACAAAACGTGGCGATGAAGAATTTAAGGTTTTGAATTCACATTGCGGAATGAATAAATACGAATTGAAAACAATAAAAGCCAGCAGGTAACACCGTGTATAATTAATTGCTTTGTTATTGCCTACTTGCGAAAATTCCTGCGGAATTTTCTCTGGTTCGTAAAAGTTTGCTAACTTAGTTGCTAAACCACGCAACTAACCATACACAAATACGTTATGTACAAGTTCCCAAACCAACGAAAATCCTACTTAATTTAAAGTTTTCAGATTTCTAAGTAAGGAAAAAATTGAAATGCTGAATTGAAAAACACACTATGAATTTCACTCTAGCGGAATAAAAAATGTTGCAAAATACCACTCTGAATTTTAACTTTCCTAGAAACATTCTCTACATCGAAAATATAGCAAACTCTAAGTTTTGACGGATTTTAAAATAATCTGAACTTTAAGAAAGTTGTATTGGTAAAAGAGATTTCCCAGGTATATTTTTTTGCTACAAAAACATAATAAACCAATGGTTTGAGCTGAATATCTGAACCTTTAAACCTTCTAAAAATATCTACTACCTATTTTGATATTTAAGGTTAAAAATACATGTAGAACTATGGATTTTTACTCTTATGGTGGAAAGAAAATAAACCTGTACATAACACCGTGTAAAAAACATTGCTTACTTTAGTTCAATCGTTTGGTTCTTGCAATTTTGCTTACTGCTGATTTTCCTGCGGAAAATCCTCGCGTACAAAATCGCAACGTTCCTTACACAAACACGTTATGTACAAGTTCCCAAACCAATGAAAATCCTACTTAATTTAAAGTTTTTAGATTTCTAAGTAAGGAAAAATTGAAATGCTGAATTGAAAAACACACTATGAATTTCACTCTAGCGGAATAAAAAATGTTGCAAAATACCACTCTGAATTTTAACTTTCCTAAAAACATTCTCTACATCGAAAATATAGCAAACTCTAAGTTTTGACGGATTTTTAAAATAATCTGAACTTTGAGAAAGTCATATTGGTAAAAGAGATTTCCCAGGTATATTTTTTTGCGACAAAAACATAATAAACCAATGGTTTGAGCTGAAATATGAACCCTTAAACCTTCTAAAAATATCTACTACCTATTTTGATATTTAAGGTTAAAAATACATGTAGAACTATGGGTTTTTACTCTTATGGTGGAAAGAAAATAAACCTGTACATAACACCGTGTAAAAAACATTGCTTATTTTAGTTCAATCGTTTGGTTCTTGCAATTTTGCTTGCTGCTGATTTTCCTGCGGAAAATCCTCGCGTACAAAATCGCAACGTTCCTTACACAAACACGTTGTACGCAATGTCGGAAAACAGAACTTACTAGAAAATTATGAGAAATCTATTATTAATACTTTTAATCCCTCTTTTTGGATATTCTCAAAATTCTGATATTAAACCATATGTTGACTTTTTGAAAAAAGTAGAAAAAAAATCTGCTAAAGATTACATTATAGAACAGTTTAAAGAACACGACATTATAATTCTGTGTGAAAGAGACCATAGCGACATTTCTCAATACGAATTGATAAAAGAGATATTATCTGACGAATATTTTAAGAAAAATGTAAAAAACGTATTTACTGAAATCGGAGTTATAAATCTTCAGCCAGAAATAACCGATTTTCTTAAAACAAGAGGATTAGACAGTATTTATGTAGAAGAGAAACTGAACGAATTTCAACAAAATTCTGAATTTTATCCTGTTTGGGATAGATACAATTATCACTATTTCTTAAAAACAATTTATGACATCAACGATAATTCTGAAAATCAAATTTCTCTTTACCCTTCAGATTCTGAATTTGATTGGAAAAACGTAAAAACAGTTGAAGACTATACAAGGGAATATGAAATTGAAATTGAACCAAGAGATAGTTTAATTGCAAGTAATATCATTAATAAGTACCAAAAAATAAGTTCCGATAATAAAAAAGCTCTAATTATTTTAAATATTAGACACGCATATAAAGTTCATTCACATTATAATAATGGAGCAATTCAACAAAATACAGGGAAATACTTATCAGATTATTTTGGTAAACGTGCATTTTTTGTTTTATCAAATAGACCCATTTTTTACACCGAAGAGAATAAATTGATTTATGAACTCATTCAAGATGGAAAATGGGATGCTTCATTTAAATTTTTAGAAATTGATAATACTGGTTTTGATTTAAAAAATTCAATTTTTGGAAATGATGATTTTGATTTACAAAAAATCACTAATGTAGATAAATATAATGATGTATTTGATGGTTTTGTGTTTTACAAAAATATTGAAAACCACGAATTAATTGATGGCTATGAAGGTTTTATTTCTAAAGATTTTAAGAAAGAGCTTGTAAGAAGATATACAATTTTTTTTAAGTATATGGAAAACGAAAGAATCTTGAAAAATCTTGAAAATGAAGAATCTATTCAAGAAATAATTAAAGAGCTGAACACAAAAAGATATAGAAAATATAGAAATTTTGATTTTCTAATAAAAAGTAGAGAAAAACATTTAACTGATTAAAACACTGCGTACAACAAAGTGTATAATTAATTGCTTTTTACGTGCTTACTTGCGAAAATTCCTGCGGAATTTTCTCGGGTTCGTAAAAGTTTGCTAATTTAGTTGCTTAACCACGCAACTAACCATACACAAACACGTTAGGCGTAAGTTGAAAAAACACAAAGAATATTGAAAGAATTTCCAAAAGACATTAAATTCAAATACAGTTGGAGAAAATATCAACAACGTGTGCTTAATGAATTAGAAAATCATTTATCTGACGACCACTTACATATTATTGCTCCTCCAGGTTCAGGAAAAACAATACTTGGACTAGAAGTTGCTATTAGACTAAATAAACCAACATTAATTCTTGCACCAACGATAGCCATTAGGAACCAATGGATTCAAAGATTTTGTGAGTTATTTTTACAAGAAAGCATTACGCCCGATTGGATTTCAAGAGATATTCGAAATCCTAAATTTATTACGGTAGCAACTTACCAAGGTTTGCACGCAGCTTGTAATAATTTACGAATTAAAAAGAAGGAAAACGAAGAGGATATAGAAGACATTGAAGAAGAAATCCCAACTAATTTAGAATTAGAAAACATAGTTAAGAAATTAAAAGTACAAAAGGTTAAAACTATAGTTGTAGACGAAGCTCACCATTTAAAAAACGAATGGTGGCAGACATTAACAAAAGTAAAAGAAGGTATCAAACCTATTATTGTAGGTCTAACTGCAACACCTCCTTATGATGTGTCAATTACGGAATGGCAAAGATATCTTGAATTAAATGGCCCAGTTGATGCCGAAATTTCAGTTCCCGAATTAGTTATTGAAGGTGATTTATGCCCTCACCAAGACTATATTCATTTTACACTTCCTACAGAAAAGGAAAACCAAAACATAAGAGAGTTTAGAGAAAATATTGAAAGATTATTTTCTGAAATAAAACAAGACGATACGTTAGTAAAAGCAATAGAAAACCACCCTATTTGGCTTAATCCCACAAATCAATTAGATTGGATTTATACTAATCTCCCCTACTATTCTGCTTGTCTTATTTTTCTAAACGCTAACCAAAAAGAGATTCCTATAACACATTTAGAAATAATTGGAGATAAAAATCTAACAATTCCGAAACTTGATTACAACTGGATTGAAACAATTTTAGACTTTTATTTATACAAAGAAAAAGAGCATTTTACTCAATTTGAAGAGCATAAAAAAAATCTTGAAAACAGATTAAGAAGATACGGAGCAATCGAAAAAAAGAAAATTAACTTTTCGCATAATAAAAAGGTTACCGGTTTTTTAACTTCAAGTATTAGTAAATTAAACGGTATTAAAGAAATTGTTGATTTTGAATACACTCAATTTGGTAAAGATTTAAGAATGGTAATTCTATCTGATTATATTCGCAAAGAATTTTTCGTTAACACCTCAGAAAACAACATCGAATTAAATAAAATAGGCATAATTCCAATTTTTGAAAAACTACGAAGACAGAACATTGATCATAAAAAAATTGGTGTTCTTACGGGTTCAATTATTATCATTCCCAAATCAGCATTCACAATATTTCAAACAAAAGCGCTAGAATTAGGTATTACAAAAATCAATTCTTCTACAGTTCCTTATGATGCAAATTACATTCGCATTAATCAATCTGAGCAATTAAAAAACGATATAATAAATATTGTTACACAAATTTTTCAAATTGGTGAAATTGAAGTTCTAATAGGCACTAAATCTTTACTTGGTGAAGGTTGGGATGCTCCAGCAATTAATTCTTTAATATTAGCAAGTTTTGTAGGTTCTTTTGTTCTTTCAAATCAAATGAGAGGAAGAGCCATTAGAACACAAAATGGCAACATTAATAAAACAGGTAATATTTGGCATTTAGTTACAATAGACCAAACTTCAACAACGGGTGGAGATGATTTTGAATTATTAAAGAGAAGATTTAGAGGTTTTGTTGGTGTTTCATTTAAGGAAAATGCAGGAATTGAAAACGGAACCAATCGATTAAATTTACCCGAAAACATATATTTAAAGGAAGAAGCAGAGAAAAAGAATAAAGAAATGTTTTCTTATGCTGCCAATAGAGAAAGTTTAAAACAAAGGTGGGAAGTGGCACTAAAAAGTGGAGTAACTCTTGTGGAAGAAATTAAAATTCCATTTAAGGAAGAGAAAGAATACAAGGCCATAAAATCACTATACTTTTATAAAACAATCGGAAATCTATTAGCTACTTTAGGCTCAGGGCTAGTTGGTTTTGGAATAGAAAGTTTACAAGGTCTAGGGCGAGCAGCTAAGAATATTAGGTCTACCAAAGACTTATATTTTTATCTTGCCATAATTGGAGCAACTGGTGTAGCTATATTCGGAAGATTTACGTTAAAAACATTAAGGCTATACTTTAAGTACAGAGACATTTCTAAAGACATCCAACAAATAGGAAATGCTTTATTAAATTCACTAATAAAAGCGGGAATAATTCACACGAATAACTCCAACCTAAGAGTTAAAACCACCATAGATGAATGGGGTTCAGTTTTTTGTCATTTAGAAGGCGGTACAACATTTGAAAAATCAACTTTCGTAAACTCGCTAAAAGAAATTATTAACCCTATAGACAATCCTAGGTATGTAATAATTAGAAAGAATATGTTTATGATGTTTTTACAGCAAAAAGATTATCATTCAGTTCCTGAAATATTAGGTAAGAACAAGAAGTTGGCAGAATTTTTTAAAAACCAATGGCAACGGCTTGTTGGCAATTGTGAATTAATCTTTACACGAACAATTGACGGAAGGAAAGCCTTATTGAAATCAAGAGTAAAATCTTTATCCTCTCAATTTGAAGAAAAAGCAGAACACGTAAACAAGTGGAGATAGAAGAAAACCTACGCCTAACACTATATATAGCAAATAGGGCGTTCGTAATAACCGAAAGTTCATTACCTTTAACAAACACCGCCAAATTTTTAATTTGGCTTTTAAGATGAAAAAATAAAAACAAAATATAAATATTTGGCTCAGAGCAAAACCGAAAGTGTATAGCTTTCTACTGCCCTACTTGCCATATATTAAACGTTAGCCTTAATTAGAGAAAAAACCAGAAATGATATTCAATAATAGAAAAAGAAAACAAGCAGTAAAAGACTTTTTTGAATATGTAGAATCTGAATTATTAACTAATGAATAAAATTCAGATGTCATTAATGGATTAAAAAAACAGCTTGAAAACGGATTAGAACTAATAGAAAATAATGAATGGGGAATCGCTTTTGAAAGCCTTTCATCAGAATTAGTTGAACATTAGATTATAGTTGATAGAAATGGAAATGATTTAGTAAAAAAAGTAATTAAACTCTGTAAGCTAAACAAAAAATGGGAATTTGATTTAAGGAGAATAAATTCACTTGGGTACAAAATGGGAAGTTGGAAATTAACTGACTCTGAAAAATTAGCAAAAGAAAATATATACACGTTTTACAAACCAAGCAGAGAAATATTAAATAACCTTAAGGTTGGAAATATCGTGAAACTTACGTTTGAATTTGAGTCTTCTAACCCTGAACATCCAGGAGCAGAAAGAATGTGGGTTGAGATTACAGAAATTAATAAAGGAAAGTTTAAAGGAACTTTGGATAATCATCCTTTTTATCTTCACGAATTATATGCAGGAGACGAAATAGAATTTAAATATAAGCATATAATCGACCACGATTTAGGATTATCTGAACCAAATTTGGTAGACAAATATTACGACAGATGCTTTGCTACAAATAAAGTATTGTATGAAAATGCACCAATTAACTACATTTACAGAGAAGAACCAATGGAAGTGGATGAAGAAAGAGATTATGTAGATACTGGTTGGAGAATATTATCAGGAGACGAATCTGATGAATATATGGAAGATTTAGAAAATATTAGTTTGGTTTCTATTGGTTCGGTTTTGTCAAGAGATGATTCTTTTATTGACTTACTCGACTCTGAAGTTGGAACAAGTTTTGAACGGAATGAAAATGGAATATTTGAAAAAATTAACGAATAATAACTAAGGCTAACACCGTATAAAATTAATTGCTAGTGCAAGCTTACTTACGAAAATCCTCGCGGATTTTCTATTCGGTTTGTATTTGCTAAATTAGTTGCTAAAACCACGCAACTAATCTTATACAAACACGTCAGTCTGTCTAATAACTTGCTGCGTTTTTATATGTTTCTACTAAAATACAGTTTTTTCTACTAGACGTGAGCTAAGATTCTATATTTTGAATTTTGTTTGTAGGGTTCTTCAAAACTTGTTAGAATAGCTGTAAAAAGCCTAATTAAAGATCTGTGAGCTTGAACACGAGGTGTATTTGTTTTTCTAAAGATATTCCAAATTCTTTTTAAGTTATAGGCAATAAACATAAATCCTACATCTGCACTAGCACGTTGTATCGTTTTTTTAGTCATAATATGATCAAAACTCCACTGGCGTTTTATGGTTCCGTATGGATGCTCTACAATGGCTTGGCGTTTTTTGTAAGCATCAGGATTTTGCAATACGCTCTTTACGTTGGCTTCAATATATTTATGGAATTCACTGCGCTGTACTACTTTTCCATTTACTTTAGACGTGGTGCATAATGCTCTTGCGGGGCAAGCTTTACATTTGGTTGTTTTATATTGTTTGAAGTTGTAATTACGAGCTTTATAGATACTTCCATTACTTTTAAGTATATTTCCTTCCGGGCAGGTATAGGTGTCGTGTTCTTTATTATATTTAAAATGTTCTGAGTTATAGTTAGGGTCTGGAGCTTGCGATGCTCTTCCTATTCCAGGAATAGCAACAAGGGTTTTAATACCCAGTTTATTAGCAGTTTTAAATTCACTTCCTGTATGATATCCTTTGTCGTATAGCGCCGTAAATGTATTTGTCCCTAGAATGGTTTTAGCTCTCTGTAACATCTGTCCCATAGCTTTGGAGTCATTTTTATTGGTAACCAAGTAGTCGAACGGAATATTGTGATCTGCGTCCACAGTAGATTGTACACAGTAAGCAACTTCAGTAATATTGTTACGCACAATTAAATGCTTGCTATCGGGATCAGAGGTAGAAATTTGTGGTTCTCCAGAGGCATTCAGCTGTACATTTAGTTTTTCGTATTCTTTTCTACGACCTTGATGCTTATCAATATTCTTCTTAATATCTTCTTTCTCATTTTCACTATCACTTTGCTCAAGAGCTTTGTTATATTGCTCTAATTTATTGTCAATATAATCTATGTGACGCTGTATTTTCTTTTTATTAAAATTGTTTTTCTTACTATTCTGAGCTCTAAACTTAGTACTGTCTCCTGCTATAAGTGTAGCTCCGATAAGCCCAAAATTGCGTGCAATTTGCACGGTAGCAAAGAACACTTTTTTAATAGCTTTTGCATTATCTTTTCTGAAGTTACTGATGGTGTTGTGGTCTGGGGTTAGCGATTCAAGCAGCCACATGACTTCAATGTTACGCCTGCATTTTTTTTCTAATTGTCTTGAAGAACGCATACGGTTCATGTATCCGTAGATGTAAAGTTTGAGAAGAACAGCTGGGTTATAGGCCGGAGGACCGTTTTCGGTAAAGTCTGAACGGAATCCTAGTTCTGCAAGGTTAAGTGAATCTACAAATTGATCTATAGACCTTACGCTGTTCTCAGATTCTATAGAATCTTCAAGAGAAACAGGAAAAAGGCAGGTCTGTTTTCGGTCTTTTCCAAGTATGAATTTCATAACTAAAAAATACAAAAATCACCTGTAAATTACTTGAGAACTTCTTAAAAATATAACTGAAAAAAGGAATAGTTATTAGACAGTCTGCCGTTGTGCCCAATTATGACCCGTCCTGAATAAAGGCTACATAATTTTAAACATTATGTACAAAAATGACAAAGTAATCAGACGGTATTCAGAACCTTTCAAACTGAAAATTTTAGCCGAACTTACAACCGGTAAACACACAAAGAGCGAACTTTGTAAACTCTACTCCATTGCTCCTACAACAGTTAATGAGTGGATTAAAAAATACAATCGTAAAGATCTAATGAACACCAGAGTAAAAGTGGAAACAAAAGACGAAACTTAACGAAGTGGTTCAGCGAAGCTAAATATCCAGAATTAAGGCTCTTCAAAAAGAGATTGAACAGCTTAAAAAACTACTGATTAAAAAGGATTTAGATACTTTGGTATTAGATTCATACCTTGAGGTAGCAGCCGAAGACTTAGGCTATAAATCTGTAGCTGAACTAAAAAAAAAGCTAAGTATAAAGCCTTAATTAAAGCTAAAGAGAAATCTAAGGGATTTACATCTTTAACAACTATAACGCGTTGTTTTGGACTTAAACGTGATGCGTATTATAAATACAAATCTAGAGCTGATAAGCGGTTAATAAAAGAACAACAAATTATAAAAATAGTCAGTAGAAAACGTAAATCCCTTCCTAGAGAAGGTGTCCGTAAACTCATTAGATCGTTAGACAATGAGTTTTACAAAGCCAATCTTAAAGTCGGTAGAGACTCTTTATTTAGCGTACTTAGAAAGTATAATATGCTTACACTAAGAAAGAAAACTAGTGCCAGAACTACAAACTCTTATCATCGTTTTTATAAATACAATAACCTGATAAAAGATATGGAAATTACAAGGCCAAATCAGGTGTGGGTAAACGATATTACCTACATAAGAACCATTAAAGGATTTTGTTACTTAGCACTAATAACAGATATGTATTCTAGGAAAATCGTAGGATATGACCTCAGTAATAGCCTGGAACTAAAAGGATGCGTGAGACCTTTAAACAAGGCTCTGTACCAAGCAAAGAATGTTAAAGGTCTTATCCATCATTCAGACAGAGGAATACAGTATTGCAGTAATGTGTATACACAAATACTTAAAAGAAATAAGATAGATATTAGTATGACAGAAGAAAATCATTGTTACGAAAATGCTATGGCAGAGCGGGTAAATGGCATATTAAAAGATGAATTCTATCTTGACCAAACCTTTGATAACGTGGCGCACGCAAAGAGAGCTACAAAAAATGCAATTAATCTATACAACGAAATAAGATTACATTTATCTTTAGATTATAAAACACCTAATATGGTATATAAATTATCAGCGTAAATTCAATTTTAACCTGTAGCCATATTTCAGGACAAGACATTTAACCTTAATAAATTTGCAACAGAAACAAAACATTGTTAATTTTGTAAGACATTTTAACAATGTTTACAATGAAACTTGAGAAACCACCTAAATTTGAATTAAATATTAAACACCTTAAAAAAATTATTCAAGGTGAGTTCACAGAATTTATTCAAAAATCTGATGAAAAATATCTTTATTGGGATGAGTTAAAATACAAAAAAAATACACCATTTGAATCTCAATTAGAAAACTGGACATTAATTAAAACTTATCGAACTACCAAATATGAAAAATTAAAATTTGGGAGCTACACTTTTAATTTTTTTATATCTGAATATATATCTAAAAATCTGCACGATTTTGATTTAAAATTAATGGGTGAACTTCAAAAAAATCCAATTCTTCCATCAGATAGAGTTGAGTTTTTTAAAAATTCTTTACTTGAAGAAGCTGTTGCATCTTCTCAGGTAGAAGGAGCCGCGACAACGACAGAAGTAGCAAGAGATATGCTAAAATCTGGAAGAGAGCCCAGAAACGAATCAGAACAAATGATATTTAATAATCTTAGAGCTATTGAATACATTTCTGAATATGTTAATTCAAAAATTGATTTTAAAATTATAATTGAATTACACAAAATAATGACAGCTAATACAGATGCTGAAAAATATTCTAGTGATTTCAGAAAAGGAGAAGTATTTGTCACAGACCACGTTGATGGAGAAATAGCACATATTCCACCAGATTGGAAAGAAGTTGAAGGGTTAATGGGAGAACTATGTTCATTTCTAAATGATGATAATAAGTTTATTCACCCAATAATAAAAGCTTCCATCATTCATTTTTTAATAGGATTTATACACCCATTCAAAGATGGTAATGGAAGAACAGCTAGAGCTTTATTTTATTGGTTTTTATTAAAAAAAGGATATTCGCTTGTTAGAAACATATCTATATCAAGAGTTATTTTAGAATCTAGAAATCAATACGATAAAGCATTCTTAAAAACTGAATATGACAATAATGATTTAAACTATTTTATTACATATTCAATAAAAAATATACGAGTTGCTTTTGAAAAGTTAACTCAGTATCGAGACAAAAAACTAGAAGAAAGAAAAAAAGCAAATCTTGTTTCTTATGAGTTATTACATAAAGGATTAAACAAAAGACAAGCTGATTTGATTGGGTATTTGTACTTAAAAAACAAAAATAATATCACACTAAAGTCTTATTGTGAAAAACACGAGATTGTAAGGCAAACTGCTAGTAAAGATATAAATGAATTAATAAAATTAAATTTAATTAAAGAAGAAAAATCAACAAAACCATACAAATATTCTTTAAAAAACAGAACTGAAATTGATAATTATATAAAATAAAAACTGCATACAACAATGCCTATAAGTAATTGCTTGTTCTCGCCTACTTCTGAAAATCCTTGCGGATTTTCAACTTGGTGTGTACTTGCAAAGTTAAATGCTAAACCACGCAACTACTCATAGCCGATACCGTTGCCCACAATTTTGACCCGTCCTGAATAAAGGCTACATAATTTTAAACATTATGTACAAAAATGACAAAGTAATCAGACGGTATTCAGAACCTTTCAAACTGAAAATTTTAGCCGAACTTACAACCGGTAAACACACAAAGAGCGAACTTTGTAAACTCTACTCCATTGCTCCTACAACAGTTAATGAGTGGATTAAAAAATACAATCGTAAAGATCTAATGAACACCAGAGTAAAAGTGGAAACAAAAGACGAAACTTAACGAAGTGGTTCAGCGAAGCTAAATATCCAGAATTAAGGCTCTTCAAAAAGAGATTGAACAGCTTAAAAAACTACTGATTAAAAAGGATTTAGATACTTTGGTATTAGATTCATACCTTGAGGTAGCAGCCGAAGACTTAGGCTATAAATCTGTAGCTGAACTAAAAAAAAGCTAAGTATAAAGCCTTAATTAAAGCTAAAGATAAATCTAAGGGATTTACATCTTTAACAACTATAACGCGTTGTTTTGGACTTAAACGTGATGCGTATTATAAATACAAATCTAGAGCTGATAAGCGGTTAATAAAAGAACAACAAATTATAAAAATAGTCAGTAGAAAACGTAAATCCCTTCCTAGAGAAGGTGTCCGTAAACTCATTAGATCGTTAGACAATGAGTTTTACAAAGCCAATCTTAAAGTCGGTAGAGACTCTTTATTTAGCGTACTTAGAAAGTATAATATGCTTACACTAAGAAAGAAAACTAGTGCCAGAACTACAAACTCTTATCATCGTTTTTATAAATACAATAACCTGATAAAAGATATGGAAATTACAAGGCCAAATCAGGTGTGGGTAAACGATATTACCTACATAAGAACCATTAAAGGATTTTGTTACTTAGCACTAATAACAGATATGTATTCTAGGAAAATCGTAGGATATGACCTCAGTAATAGCCTGGAACTAAAAGGATGCGTGAGAGCTTTAAACAAGGCTCTGTACCAAGCAAAGAATGTTAAAGGTCTTATCCATCATTCAGACAGAGGAATACAGTATTGCAGTAATGTGTATACACAAATACTTAAAAGAAATAAGATAGATATTAGTATCAGAAGAAAATCATTGTTACGAAAATGCTATGGCAGAGCGGGTAAATGGCATATTAAAAGATGAATTCTATCTTGACCAAACCTTTGATAACGTGGCGCACGCAAAGAGAGCTACAAAAAATGCAATTAATCTATACAACGAAATAAGATTACATTTATCTTTAGATTATAAAACACCTAATATGGTATATAAATTATCAGCGTAAATTCAATTTTAACCTGTAGCCATATTTCAGGACAAGACATTGACGAAGCGCACTCTAAACTGGAACAAAAAACGAATGAATAAAATAAAACTGACATTAATTTTTATACTATTATTTTCTTTAGAATGTTTTAGCCAACAAACCGGAAATAATGGAATAACACAAACTGCTGTTAAAAATGGAATTGGAATTGGGAGCGCAATTGCTATTGTAGTTTCTTGGGACAGAAATAAATCAATTCTTTATGCTATATTACACGGAATTTTGGGCTGGATTTATGTTATCTATTTTATAATAGTCCGTGAAAGTGAAGAAAAGAATAAATAATATAAAACCGAACTGAATGCGGAATTTAGCAAGTTACGGAATTGCTCACTCGACTGGAATTATAAATATTGCGGAATAAAACTAAGTAAATTTACTCAAACGAAGAAAATTGGAAATCGAATTTTACTAAAAAATAACAATTTAAAAACAAATAAAATCAAAAAGTGTTCAAAAAAGATTTTAATAATAGTTATTGTTCTTTTTTTTATAGAAATAAGTTACTATTTTTTTAAAGGAACTTTTTTTTCCATTTACTTCAAACTAACATAGATATTAATTGAAACACAAGAATCTAATAATATAATTAAAACATAGAAAATTGTAAAATCAAATTTTACGGAATAATAACAAACTGAAAACACAACGAAATGGCAACACCTTGTATAATTTATTGCTTAAAAATCGCTTACTTGCGAAAATCATCTCGGATTTTTTTTGTCTGTAATTATTTATAAAATAAATTGCTTAAAATCGCAACAAACCATACAAAAACACGTTGCCCACAATTTTGACCCGTCCTGAATAAAGGCTACATAATTTTAAACATTATGTACAAAAATGACAAAGTAATCAGACGGTATTCAGAACCTTTCAAACTGAAAATTTTAGCCGAACTTACAACCGGTAAACACACAAAGAGCGAACTTTGTAAACTCTACTCCATTGCTCCTACAACAGTTAATGAGTGGATTAAAAAATACAATCGTAAAGATCTAATGAACACCAGAGTAAAAGTGGAAACAAAAGACGAAACTTAACGAAGTGGTTCAGCGAAGCTAAATATCCAGAATTAAGGCTCTTCAAAAAGAGATTGAACAGCTTAAAAAACTACTGATTAAAAAGGATTTAGATACTTTGGTATTAGATTCATACCTTGAGGTAGCAGCCGAAGACTTAGGCTATAAATCTGTAGCTGAACTAAAAAAAAAGCTAAGTATAAAGCCTTAATTAAAGCTAAAGAGAAATCTAAGGGATTTACATCTTTAACAACTATAACGCGTTGTTTTGGACTTAAACGTGATGCGTATTATAAATACAAATCTAGAGCTGATAAGCGGTTAATAAAAGAACAACAAATTATAAAAATAGTCAGTAGAAAACGTAAATCCCTTCCTAGAGAAGGTGTCCGTAAACTCATTAGATCGTTAGACAATGAGTTTTACAAAGCCAATCTTAAAGTCGGTAGAGACTCTTTATTTAGCGTACTTAGAAAGTATAATATGCTTACACTAAGAAAGAAAACTAGTGCCAGAACTACAAACTCTTATCATCGTTTTTATAAATACAATAACCTGATAAAAGATATGGAAATTACAAGGCCAAATCAGGTGTGGGTAAACGATATTACCTACATAAGAACCATTAAAGGATTTTGTTACTTAGCACTAATAACAGATATGTATTCTAGGAAAATCGTAGGATATGACCTCAGTAATAGCCTGGAACTAAAAGGATGCGTGAGACCTTTAAACAAGGCTCTGTACCAAGCAAAGAATGTTAAAGGTCTTATCCATCATTCAGACAGAGGAATACAGTATTGCAGTAATGTGTATACACAAATACTTAAAAGAAATAAGATAGATATTAGTATGACAGAAGAAAATCATTGTTACGAAAATGCTATGGCAGAGCGGGTAAATGGCATATTAAAAGATGAATTCTATCTTGACCAAACCTTTGATAACGTGGCGCACGCAAAGAGAGCTACAAAAAATGCAATTAATCTATACAACGAAATAAGATTACATTTATCTTTAGATTATAAAACACCTAATATGGTATATAAATTATCAGCTTAAAAACAATTTTAACCTGTAGCCATATTTCAGGACTAGACATAATGAAGAAACTATCATTCATATCAATACTTTTGATTTTCCTTGGATGTTCACCAAAAATAAGTGAGCATTTTGAGCAAAATAAATATATCAAAAATTACAGCATTCATATAATAAATGATTCTCTGCAACTATATTTTAAAACACCAGCGGATATAACCTATACAACTAACAAAAAGAAATTAAAGAAAATTATCCGAAATGAGAAATTTAAGCTTTTAGATAGTGTTTTAGTTTATGGTAAAACTAATGACCCTCCATACGAGTATTTTGTAACAATTTCTAAAAACAGTCCCCAACATTACCCAAAAGAACTTGTTGTATTTGATACAATTATTAACAATCAGATAATAAGATTTATAGGTAACTCATTGTCTCAAAATTCAAAAAGAACTTTAGAAATTGATTTGAACAATATTTTCAAGAGTTTAGAGTTAGGATCTACTTATAGAAAACAAATCAGTACAGTTTTTGATATTGTGAAAAAATATCAACCTTCCAATAAATTCTACGCTGCACTCAATGAAATAAGTGAATTTCCAACCTACGACAAACAAGAGGAATGGTCTAAACTACAAATGGAACTTACGTTTTCTTCATTTCTCGGAAAGAATGAATTTTATGAAACCTATTTGAACAAACTCGAATCGAGATTTAAACCAAATGACACTATTTCTGAAATAATAAGAGAAAATTCAGTTTTTAATTCGCAGGTTATCGATACAATTATTAAAGAGGCTGAAAAGCATAAAATTGTAATGATAAACGAAAATCACTTTTATCCCAATCATAGAATATTAGTTTCCGATTTGTTAAAAAACTTAAAAGAAATAGGCTATAATTATCTGGCCTTGGAGGCACTAAACAACAAACAGGACACCATATTGAATTTAGCGAATTCCTATCCTGCACTTGAAACAGGTTTTTACACGAGTGAACAGAACTACTCAAATCTTATAAGAAAGGCTAAAGAATTAAGATTTAAATTTATAGCTTATGAAAACACAGACAACAGTAAAAACAGAGAAATTGGTCAAGCAGAAAATTTATACAATAAAACCTTTTTAATTAACCAAAACAGTAAAGTTGTGGTCTTAGCTGGAGTTGACCATATACTTGAAAAACCAACAAGCAAAGGAAAAGAATGGATGGCTACCGTTTTTAAGAACAAATATAATATTGACCCACTTACTATTAGCCAAACTCACTTGAATTCATACAGAAAACAAATTAAATCAAAATATGGAATAATTAACAGCAACAATTTTGATGATGAAAGATTGAACTCCATAGATTATTTAGTTCTAAACAATAATAATGAAATTCAAATGAAAAATATGACAACCTCATATCAATATAAAAACAAAACTGAAAATGATATTCAAATTACATTGTTCTTCGGTAATGAGATTGCAAACCGATATGATTACACTAAAAAAGTTCCATATTTTACTACAATAATTAAATCAGGAAAGAAAACTGAACTACCAATAGATGAAAAGCAAGAAATATATTTATACACATTTGACAAAAACGGAAAACGAATTGATAAACAAATAATTACACCTACCAACAACAGCTATAAGTAATTGCTTGTTCTAGCCAACTTACAAAAATTCTATCGGATTTTCTATTCAGCTTTTATTTGTTAACTTAGTTGCTTAACCACGCCACTAATCATAAACAAAACCGTTTGGCATCATTTAACTAGTGTCATCAAAATTAGAATTCTTATTTAATGAAAGAAAAATTAAAAAAGCATATTGAAAATTTAATAGCTCTTACAGATGATGAGTTCTCATTTATTCTATCACATTTCTCATATGAAAAATATAAAAAAAATGATTTTATCATTCAAGAAGGAGAAAACGTAAAGGATTGTTACTTAGTTGTTACAGGGCTTATAAAATTAGTTTACGATGACAAAAACGGAAAACAACATATCGTTTCATTTGCAATGGAAGACTGGTGGGAAAGTGATTTTTCAGCTTACTTCTCACAAACTAAAGCTAAAATGTCTTTACAATGCATTGAAGACACTATTGTATTTTCCTTGAGTTTTAAAAATTATCAAAAATTATCAGCTGAATTACCCAAAATGAAACAATTCTTTCTTGAAAAATCTAACTCAGGATATATTGCTTCTCAAAATAGAATTTTATCTTTTTTAACATCAAATGCAAAAGAAAGGTATGAGCAACTACTTAAACAATATCCCTTATTATTTCAACGAGTTCCCAAAATTATTTTAGCTTCTTATTTAGGTGTTTCGCGTGAGACACTTAGCCGACTTTCCTCTTAATATCTACCTCTTTATAATTGTGATGTATGTCACGCTCGATTAATACTATTATTCAAACATTTGTAGTACAAAAAAAAATACAATTATGAAATAATAAAATATTAGCAATTGTATTATTGATTACTGTGTCAACATTAGCACAAAATAAAAAAGAAGAAAAATGAATAAACGAATAATTAATCCGTGGGAATGGCAAAATGAAAGAAGTTATGTACAAGCAGTTGAAGTTACAAAGCCAGAAGGCACACTTTATATTTCTGGGCAAACAGCAATAGATGACTATGGGAAATCAAGCACTTCCAATATGAAAGCCCAATTAATTCTATCCATAGAAAATCTGGAAAAAGTTATAAAGGAAGCTGGATATGAATGTGAAAATATTGTGAGATTAAACATTTATACAACTTCATCTGAAGAGCTATTTACCTGTTTTGATGTCTTCCAAAATTGGGTAACTGAACATAACATAAGACAGGCAAGTACTGTATTGGAAGTAAAAAGTCTTTTTGAAACATTAAAAATAGAATTAGAAGTTACGGTAGTAAAATAGTATTTGATTAAGGTATTTTTAATTAAAAAAAACGAATGCCCAACAATGTATAATTCCAACTAAAGTTTAGTTGTGTCCTACGGACACAGACGCAAAAGCGTCAAAGTTAGCTCTTTTTACTATCTTTACTTCTAACCTTCCCATAGCTGTAAAATTATACAAAACAGTTATGCGCAAGCTAAAAAAAATCCGTAATTAATAACTGACATTATGAAATTATCGAATTTGGCTTGAGAAAAGCCTAATTTAACTACATAAATATATAAGCGTTATTTGAACTTTGTGACTCACAAAAAACGTAATAAAATGAAAATAACGCTTACAAGTTCATTAGGAAACATCGGAAAAATACTTGCTAAAAACCTAATCAAAAAAGATCACGAAGTAACAATTATAAGTCACTCATTAGAACGAAAAAAGGAAATTGAAAGTATCAATGGGAAACCGCAAATAGGTTCTTTACTAGATTTAGACTTTTTAGTTTCTACTTTTTCTGGTGTAGATGCTGTTTTCTTAATGAATCCACCTGACTACACACAACCTGATATTCGAGAATATTATAGACAAACAAGTGCTAATTTTGCAAAAGCAATTGAAAAAACAGGAGTTTACAGAGTTGTACTTTTAAGTAGTTTTGGAGGACATTTAAATTATGGAACAGGTCCAATATTAGGTTCTCATTTTTCTGAAGAAATCATTAAGCAAATACCGAAAATAAGTCTGACAATTTTAAGACCAACCTATTTTTATTATAATCTTAATAACTATATTGAAATGATAAAATACACAGGTCAAATCTTAGCCAACTACGGTACTACTAAATTCCCACTTGTATCGTCTAAAGACATTGCAGAGGTTGCAACTTACGAATTAGAAAATAATAAAAGTAACTTATTTAGATATATAGCAAGTTCGGAACACACAGGACAAGAAATTGCAACGGCATTAGGACTAAAAATTGGAAAACCAGATTTGAAGTGGACAATTGTTTCAGACGAAGACATAAAAAAAGGAATGGAACAAAATGGAATACCTACTAATATAGCCAGCCTATTTACTGAAATGTATCACAGTTTAGAGAATGGTCGTCTGACTGAAAACTACGATAATAATAAACCAGCAAAAATGGGTAGTCAGAGTCTTTTGGACTTTGCGGGTGAATTTGCTACTTTGTATAATAAATAGAGTCATAAATGTCAAAAAAAATTGTTCATATCAACAGTATTAGCGAGTACCATAAAGTTAATAATCTCCCCAGCACAAAACATCCCTTAGTGAGCGTCATTAATTTTGAAGATATTAAACACATAGCTGGTGCATCTATAAATGTAACGCACAGTTTTTATTGCATAGCATTGAAACGTATTTACGAAGGTAAGATGGGATATGGACAACAAGAGTATGATTTTGATAATGGCGTTCTGGCATTTGTAGCACCAAATCAAGTAATGTCTATTGAAGTTGAAAGTGCAAACGAACTAAACCATTCGGGATGGCTACTTATATTTCATCCAGATTTTTTGTGGAATACGACTTTGGCTAGCAAAATTAAAAATTATGATTTCTTTGAATACCAGCTAAACGAAGCACTTCATCTTTCTGAAAAAGAAGAAAAAATACTTATTCGGATTATGGAAGATATCTATCAAGAATATAACTCAAATATTGATAATTTTAGCCAAAACGTAATTATTTCGCATTTAGATCTTTTTCTTACGTATTCAAATCGTTTTTATCAACGTCAATTTATCACACGTGTAAAGTCAAATCATTCCGTAATAGAACAATTTGAATTTATATTAGGTAATTTTGTAAATGATGAAATGTTAAAACTATATGGTTTACCGAAAGTTGAAAAAATAGCTAAGGAAATGAATGTGTCTCCCAACTACTTGACAAGATTATTGAAAGCAATCACAGGAAAAAGCACACAGACTTTTATACACGAAGAAATAATGAAACTTGCAAAGGAAAAGCTATCAACCACCGAGCTATCCGTTAATGAAATAGCTTACGAATTGGGATTTGAACATCCACAATCTTTTGGAAAGTTATTCAAGAAAAAAACAAAAATGACGCCATTAGAATTTAGAAAAAGTCATAATTGAATTAGGTTGGTAAAACTCACGTATAAATCCAGCTCATAACAATGTATAACCGCTAGCTTCAAGTTTGACTCGTCCTGAATAAATGGTAGATAATTTTAAACTTTATGTACAAAAATAACAAAGTAATCAGACGGTATTCAAAACCTTTGAAACTGAAAATTTTAGCCAAACTTATAACCGGTAAACACACATAAATTGAACTTTGTAAACTCTACTCCATTGCTCCTACAACTGTTAATGAATAGATTAAAAAGTATAATCGCAAAGACTTAATGAACACCAGAGTAAAAGTGGAAACAAAAGACAAAACCTTACGAAGTGGTTCAGCGAATCTAAATATCTAGCCTTAATTAAAGCTAAAGAAAAAGCTAAGGAATTTACGTCTTTAACCACTATTAATCATTGCTTTAAACTTAAAACGTAACGCGTATTATAAATACAAATCTAGAGCTGATAAGTGTTTAAAACAAGAACAACAAATTATAAAAATAGTCAGTAGAAAACGTAAATCCCTTCCCAGGGAAGGCGTACGTAAACTTATAAAATCATTAGATAATAGGTTTATTAAAGCTAACCTTAAAGTGGGTAGAGATACTTTGTTTAATGTTCTTAGAAAACACAATATGCTTACACTTAGAACACGCAAATACTAAAAAGAAATAGAATAGATATTAGTATGACATAAGAAAATCACTGTTACGAAAATGCAATAGTAGAACGTGTAAATGGCATACTAAAAGATAAATTCTCTCTCAATCAGACCTTTACTGATGAGGCTCATGCGATAAGAGCTACAAAAAATGCAATTAATTTATACAACGAAATAAGATTGCATTTATCTTTAGATTATAAAACACCTAATATGGGATATAAAGTATCAGCTTAAAAACAATTTTAACCTGTAGCTATATTTCAGGACGAAACATTAGACAAAATTGTAACGCTAACTTAGCTTTTTAATTTTCTAAGTATTAATTTTTTTTAAAAAAACAGACAAGTCTGTCTTTTTAAAAATGTTTTTATATATTTGCAATGTGAAACACTCAGAGGTAAGAAATAGAATCATTGAAACAGCTTCATCCTTATTTTATAAGAATGGATATAATTCTACTGGAATAAATGAAATTATTTCACAGGCAGGAATTGCAAAAGCAACACTTTACAGTCATTTTAAGTCTAAAGATGATATTTGTCTTGCCTACCTTAGATTCAAAGACGCAAAATTCATTGCAGATATTGAAATGTTCACAACTTCCAAACCGAAAGGAAAAACACAAATACTAGCTATTTTTGATTTTCTAGAGTTATTCTTTCAGACCAATGATTTTAATGGCTGTTGGTGTATTAAAACCGTTTCAGAAATACCAAAGGATAACGAAATAATCAGAAGTGAAATACAAAAACAAAAAAATAATTTCATTCAACTCATAACAAAATTAGTAACAGAGAATTTAGATAAAAATAAAATCGAAGATGTAACGTCACTTTCTCGAAAAATCTATTTGCTATACGAAAGTGCTGTGAGTGAAAGTCATTTGCATCAGAAAAAATGGCCTATACAGGAAACAAAGAATTTGTGTTCCTTACTAATAGCTTAAAAAATTTTCAAAAATAAAGACAGACTTGTCTGTCTTAATAAATGTTTATATGAATAAAAAAGAACAAAAAAAGGGGTATTCAAAACTAGAACTTGGTCCTCTTTACATAATGACAGAGAATGTTTACCAACCAAATCTCAATTTCAAAATTGAAGGGAAGAAATTTATATAGCTACTCAAGGAAAGGGACAATTATGTAGATATTGATGAAGGAACAATTGTCAGAGTTGGTAGTAATACCGAAATAGCAATAAGAAATAACACAGAGAACATATTCTCTTTCATAGTAATACAGGCTAAGGAAAAATCGCTAGCAGGAATTACAACATCCGATGGTTACGGAATAGAGAAAAAACCAAATTGGAACTAATTATTAAATAAAATAAAGATGGAAAATGTAAATAACAAAGTTGCCTTAGTTATCGGAGGTACAAGTGGAATTGGATATGCAACAACCAATGCATTATTAAAAAAAGGCGTAACAGTGCATATTGTAGGAAGAAATGTGGACAAAATAGCAGAAGCACCAAATCTTATTAAGCATACTACTAATATTTCCAACACAGAAGATGTTACTTCATTGATTACAAAAATTGATGAGCTAGACAACCTAGACTATCTTGTAAATGCTTCTGGAATTTTTGGTCCAAAACCATTTCTTGACCACACATTGGAAGATTATAATTCTTACCTAGATTTAAACAGAGGTTTCTTTTTTATCACTCAGAGTGTAGCCAAGAAAATGAAAGCTACAAATGGAGGTTCTATTGTAAATGTTGGCTCAATGTGGGCTAAACAAGCTATTAAAGCAACTCCTTCTTCTGCCTATTCAATGCAAAAAGCAGGTTTACACTCATTAACGCAGCACTTAGCTATGGAACTGGCTGATGATAATATTCGCATGAATGCAGTTTCTCCCGCTATTGTTAACACTCCGGTATATCACGGAGTATTTGGTGGTAAAGAAGAAGCTAAAGAAGCCTTAGCTGGTTTCAATGGTTTCCATCCAATTGGTAGAATTGGGGAGCCAAATGATATTGCTAATAGTATTCTTTTCTTGCTATCGGATAAAGCTTCTTGGGTTACAGGTGCAATCTGGGATACTGACGGAGGTATTATGGCCGGAAGAAATTAAAAACTCAAAAAAGTCATGACCTGTATGAATGCAGGTTATGACTTTTCTATTCACATGTCTTAAAGTTACAATTTAAATTATGAAAAAAATCGTCTTAATCATAAGTATACTTCTACTTTTTATCTCTTGTAAAGAGCAGGTAACATTAGAAAAGATAAAAAGTCCTAATTCTTCACTAGCTATTAGTGAAAGCCCAAAATCAACATTAAAATATAAATCATTAGAAGTTAATGGCATTAGCATTGCTTATAGGGAAGCAGGTAATATAAATAACCCAACCATTGTTTTACTGCATGGTTTTCCTGCATCATCGTATCAATATAGAAAAGTATTGGCGCAACTATCTAATGAGTTTCATTTAATTGCTCCTGACTATCCTGGTTTTGGTAACAGTGATTTTCCAGATGCTGAAACTTTTAAGTATACGTTTGATAATATTGCAACGGTTGTAGATTCATTTTTAGAGCAAAAAAAGATTAATTCTTATGCTATAATGATTCAAGATTATGGCGCTCCCATTGGCTTTAGATTAGCTACAGCACACCCTGAAAGAATTACAGCAATCTTAAACCAAAACGGAAATGCCTACGAAGAAGGTTTAGGTGAAGCTTGGGCAGGAATAAAAGCGCTTTGGAAAAATAGAACTAAAGCAAACGAAGATGCTCTATTACCTGTATTTTCTTTAGAAGGTTTAAAATGGCAATATACACATGGCGTAAGAGATATTGAAACTGTAGACCCAGATACCTATAATTTAGATTTTATGAGGTTATCTAGACCTAACGCACATGCCATAAATTTAGATTTGTTCTATGATTATCAGAATAATATAAAACTATATCCAAAATGGCAACAATATTTAAGGGACCATCAACCACCATTACTAATAGTTTGGGGTAAAAATGATGCATTTTTTCCTGAAAGTGGTGCCGAAGCCTTTAAAAAAGACGTAAAAAAAATAGATTATAACATTTACGATACAGGGCACTTTGCTTTAGAGGAAGAGGGTGATGCTATTATAGAAAACATTAGAATTTTCATGAGAAATCAGAACAGATAGAAATACAGAGTGAAACAATTTATACTAATTATGTGTATCACTGCCTTTATGCTAGGCTGTAAGAATACAACAATAGAGCCTAAAACAGCATTCTTTTTACCCCCAGCTACAACTTATAATTATGTAGCAATAGATAATGTAAAACTGTTTTATAGAGAAGCAGGAGATAAAAGGAAGCCGACCATTGTATTGTTACATGGCTACCCATCATCTTCACACTCGTATAGAAACCTAATTCCGATGTTGGCAACGCATTATCATGTTATTGCACCAGATAATTTAGGTTCGGGTTACAGCACACATTTAGATCCCGAGACTACGACCTATACTTTTGATTTGTTAGCAGGGTATACAGAGAAACTAATTGATAGGCTTCAAATTAGGAACTACGTTATGTACATGCAAGATTTTGGTGCACCTGTAGGTTATAGGATGATGATGAAAAATCCAAAACGGATAACTGCGCTAATTGTGCAAAATGCAAATGCTTATTTAGACGGGTTAACACCTAAGCGTCAAGATTTTTTTAGAACGGCACAAACGGATACATCGCAAGCAAAACATGATTTTCTTTATAGTTTAACAGGCGAAGATGCCATTATTAATAAACAATATTTATTCGATTTAAATGAGACGAATATAAATATCCAAAGCCCTGATGCGTGGACACATGATTTAGCATTTCTAAGCTCTGAAAAAGACAGAGAAATACAAGTTCAACTTTTTCAGGACTACAATACCAACTTAATCAAATACCCAGAGTGGCAAAAAATGCTGAGAGAAAATCAACCAAAAACTTTGATTGCTTGGGGAGCAAAAGATTTAAAATTTAACTCTAACGGAGCAAAAGCTTATCTGCGCGATTTACCGGATGCTGAACTTAACCTTCTTGATGCAGGACATTTTGTTGCAGAAGAAAAAACTAGAGAAATTGGGAAACTAATTTTGGAGTTTTTGTCCAATAATGGAATAAAATAACTGGCTACAACAAAGAACAGAGTTAAAAAACAAGTCATTTCTTCAAAATTATTAGACACTATTATATTGGGCTTATAAATTCAAGTAGTTGATTTTGTAAGTTTTTTTATCCTATTTTTTTATTATTTAAGCATTACAGAAACGTAAATTTCATCTTATGGCTTACCTGATTTAGCAATAATAAAACATTGTTTAATCTGTTTATTTGCTACAGCTATTTATGCCACTTTCTTGCTCTTTCTTTTGTTTACTAAACAAACATAGAAATAATAGATTGCGTAATTTTCTATTCCCGACTTTACTTATCCATGATCTAACTTTAACACTTCTACCAGATTGCCTTATGGTAGATTGTCTCGCCCTGAAATAATTTGACTAAAAATTCATTTAATTTTAGTTAATAATTGAAATCTTCAAAAACATCATCACAACAAAAAAACTCATACTTTAAAACAAGTTTTGTTTTGGACTCAAATGCGTTTTAAATACAATAATTTATACAAAACACCCAAGTTAATTATACCTTTCTCTCTATATATGGACCATAATTTATAGCATTTGAATTTTGATTTATATACAGTTCCTCTAAGTATAGGTACTTTTAACAAATAGATTCTTTTTAAGGAGTTTTAAACTAGATTCATTAGATCTTGATTAAATTCTAACACTATTTTTTAAGTAAAAATCATGCTTTTAAATATGTCTTAGCGAATCTTTAATTATCAAAATCAAATACTAACTAATTATGACTTATTTAAAAAAACTAAAATGGTTAACCACATTAATGGTGGTTTTAATGTCTTACTATTCTAAAGGTTATTCTCAAACACAAGTAGTAGTTAACTCCTTATCAGAGTTTCATTCTGTTGTACAAAACAGTGATCAAGAAATAATTCTGGCACCTGGTGACTATGAACTGGATGATTTACCAAGTGATTCAAGAGTAATTAATTGTTCAGGTTCTAACAATACCATTGATATGACAGGAGTACGAATTAATGCATTAGTTGGCTCTATTAGAGAAAGCTACTTTATTATATCTGGAAATGATAACATCGTTAAAAATGGAGCGATTGAAGATTATTATGCGAGTGGTCTAACAGAGGTTACTGATTATAGTGCTTATAATAATGACCCTACGCTTGCATATGGATTAAAAGGTGCTGCAGTAATGCGTATTTCTGGAAATAACAATCAGTTACTAGATTTTGAATTAATTATTAGAGGTTCTTCCCCTTATGGCTATGGAAGTATTTATGGAATAGGATCAGACCGCACATTTAACCATAGTAAACGTTGTGGTATAGTTATCAATGGTCTTGAAGGTGGTGGAAATGGAAACACTTTAGATGGTATAACCATGTATCATTATGCATTTGGGCATGGTATCTTCATACAAAATGGAGCAGGTAATAATCTAATTAAAAACTGTTATGTTGAAGGAAGAATGAGACCTAGTGCAGACCTTTATAATGACACTAATCCATACGACTATCCGTTCCGTAGCAATTATGAAATTGCTGCACCGGGTACTCCTTTTGCAATGCCTTTTGAGTCTCCTATTCCAATACCTATGGATGTTATGTACCCGCTTTCTGAGGATGGTATCCGTTCCTATGGTGGTACCGGCGCTGTAACTGTAGAAAATTGTACAGTAAAAAATATGCGAGGAGGTGTTCGTACCTATTTAGCCTCTAGTGCTACAGTAACAAACTGTACATCTATAGGCAATGGTTTAACTAATTTTAATGTTAATAGTGGAGGTCAAGTAATTGAATCAACAGGAGATTTTACTTATGCTCCTATAATGGACGTGCCATTAGATCGTTCAGGCCAAAATATAGAATTGACTATTATGCCATCACCTGAAGCTATAGGTCCACATAACATTGCAGATATTGATGGGAATAATCATAAAATTACTTTTCATCGTACAGAAGGACCTTTAGATAGTGATGAAGAACGCGCCATTGTAATAACAGGAAATAACTCCATTATTGTAAACGAAACGGAATATAAAATTATTCTTGAATCCACTGCAAGTGGAAATACCATTATAAGCTGTGGTGGTGGTGAAATTATAGATAATGGTTCTCTAAACACTATTACTGAAAGTGAAAATTGTAAACTTCCCGTTAACCTAGCAACTAAGTATGGGACAGCAACCCAATCTACAGATTATGAAAGTCATGGTTCTGCGTCAAATGCCATTGATGGGAACACCAATAGTACTTGGGGTGGTCGTTCACTATCTCATACTAGTGGTGATGCAACACTAGATCCAGAACCTTGGTGGCAAGTAGATTTAAATGGAAATTACCAAATAGAAACCATAAAAATATATAATAGAACAGATTGCTGTTCAGATAGACTTAATAATTTTACAGTAGAAGTAATTGATTCAAATGGTACCGTAGCTTTTAGTCAATTTTATGAAACTGCACCAAGTAATGCTTTTACCATTACTACAGGAAATGCTATTGGAGGTATTGTAAAAATATCTAAAACAACTTCAGATCCATTAGCATTAGCCGAAGTCGAAATTTTTGGTAAAGATGCTGAAGTTACCTTATCGGACAAGACATTTGAACTTAGTCAAATCAAACTATACCCAAACCCAGCCAACGATATACTTAACATAGCAAATGCAAAAGGAGAAATGGTGTCAGTTTATAGTATTTTAGGTAAACAGGTTATAACTACAAAACTAGAACACTCCAATGAAACTATAGATATTAGTAGTTTAAATACAGGTATATATTTTGCTGAATTTAAGATTGGAACAACTAGAAAAATAATAAAACTAATTAAAAAATAACCCTAATAACAATTTCTAGAAAACTAGAAAATTCGACACAAAATCGAATATAGTATCATAAAAAATAAAACTATGAGGACTTTTATACTAAGTTGTGCAATAATCATATTAATGATAAATACTGTACAATCACAATCTAATAATAAATCCATTGACCCCTATGCCAATGAAACCGAGGTTGAACGTGATGCCCGTATGGAGTGGTTTCGTGTCGCTAGATTTGGAATGTTTATACATTGGGGCGTTTATGCTGTTCCTGCAGGAATATATAAAGGTGAAGATGCAGGAAAATATGGCGAATGGATTATGTCAGACGCAAGCATACCTATGGCCACGTATCAAAACTATGCCAAGGAATTTAACCCGGTTAAATACGATCCAGAAGCTTGGGTAAAGCTCGCTAAAGATGCAGGCATGAAATATATTGTTATTACCTCTAAACATCATGATGGCTTTGCAATGTTCGACTCTAAAGTTTCTGAATGGGATATTATGGATGCTTCTCCATACGGAAAAGACCTTATTGCCCCTTTGGCCGAGGCATGTAAAAAACATGGTATTAAGCTAGGACTGTATTATTCGCAAGCGCAAGACTGGAATCAAGGCGGATCAGCTCGAGGTAAGGATAAAAAAGGAAAGTGGGATCCAGCTCAGGAACATGATATGGACGATTATATAAAAAATATTGCGGTACCTCAAGTAAAGGAAATTTTAACGCAGTACCAACCTGAAATATTATGGTGGGATACACCACGAGGCATGACCAAAGAACGTGCCGAACAATTTTTACCACTATTAAAACTTTCTCCAGGAGTTATTCATAACAACAGACTCGGTGGAGATTATGAAGGAGACATCAGTACGCCAGAACAATTTATCCCTGGTACAGGTCTTCCTGGCGATTGGGAATCGTGTATGACAATGAACAATACTTGGGGATATAAAAGTAACGATCACAACTGGAAATCTACAGAAACACTGATACAAAATTTGGTTGATATCGCCAGTAAAGGGGGAAATTTCCTCCTCAATGTAGGACCAACAGCCGAAGGTCTAATCCCCGAACCTAGTGTTGAACGATTAAAAAATATTGGAGCATGGATGGATAAAAATAGTGAATCTATTTATGGCACCAATGCTAGTCCATGTCGTACACCTACATGGGGACGAATCACTACACGTACAACTGAAAAAAATACGACGCTTTATCTTAATGTTTTTGACTGGCCAGAAAACGGAGAGTTATTTATACCTGTTACCAACACTGTGCAATCTTGTAATTTACTAGTTGATAAATCTCAAAATTTCAAAACCAAAACCGATGAGCAAGGCACCACTATATCTTTAGTTGGTAAAGCTCCAGATACTATAAGTTCTGTAATTGTACTAGAAATAAAGGGAAAACCTATAGTAAGCGATGCCGACATAATCAAGCAAAATGAAGATGGTACTGTTTTATTAACCGCACAACAATCCATAATAAATAATGTGATAGGCACTCATGTCGCTTACAATAAAGAAAAAGATTGTATAGAACAATGGTCAGCTAAAAAAGTAACTGTAGATTGGGATTTTAATATTCATAAAGCTGGTACCTACACTGTTTCCATGGATATAGCCTCTGAAGAAGAAAGTAATATAGAACTTATTGTGGCAGAACAAACCATTAAAAGTAAACTACCTGCAACAGGAGGTTTTGCATCTTACAAAACTGTGAATGTCGGGGATGTGGTTATCAATAAAGCGGGTGATTATAGTATACATCTTAAACCTGATAATAAAATATGGAATGTAATAAACCTAAAAAAAGTATGGTTGTCCCCTAAATAAGTTTAAGTTACCTAATATTAGAATTATCAAATTTGTGTTACGAATAAAAATATATTAGAACATAGATAAAAAGAGTAAACGTTTTTCACCTAATTGTAGTTGATTTTACAAACAACATAAATGTTAAAAATATTTTGAAATTACAATTGATATTTTTGTAAAATTGATGTTTTAGTATATAATGCTAGTTACAGCCTTCTGCCCTAGACAATCATTAATAAAATAAATGCAACTTTTATGGAGCGTACCATTTCAATTTCATATATCGAGAATTATAGATATAGTTGAATTATGAATATAAAAATAGCTGCCGAAATAGGAATTATTACATTATCTACAGAAATTTTAGCAGACTACTCTACAGTGAAAACTACTAGTGCTGCAATGGTAAATGGTGCGATACATAGTTTTGTATAAACGGTAGGTCTTGAAATTGAAAATGGTATTAAAGTAGAAATATTTTCTTCCAAAGTGGTAAAAGATGCTTACAAAGTTTATTTTCTTGGATATAATCCTATACCTATGAAAAAGATTATTAACGACTATGTGAGAAGTATTAGAGAAAAGGAAATGATGAAATAATTAGAATATATAACTAAATTATGTCCATAGAAAATCTACATAAAACTTAAAAACTATATTGTGTTTAGTATATTTTTTTCTTAAAGTTCAATATATATAAAGTACAATACTATTAATGATTATGTTTAATTATTCCTAAATAGATACTAAATTTCGGACTAATTTAGAAAGTTAAAAGCATATAAGGAATACTGCATGTTTTGGAGGTATGGTTTTGACTCTATATAGAAAGTACAATGTTATACGTTAAAAAAAACTAAAATACACATACCATATCACTTATATTGGCTTATTTCACTTAATCTTTTATATTTTACTGATTAAATTTATAACACATGAAAAACATTAAAACATTTATTTTTATTCTTTTTGGAGTGCTTAGTCTTCAAGCTCAAGACAATCAAAAAAAAATAGACCAATTAGTACAACAATCTTTTGAAGCTATGGGTGGAATGGAGAATTGGAACAACACTCATTTTATACAATGGGATTTTGGTAAAAGAACGCTTTTTTGGGATAAATGGACTGGAAATGTTAGAATTGAAAATCCAAACGAAAATCTAATTGTGATAGTTAATATTAATTCTGGAGAAGGAAAAGCATCTAAAGATGGAACCTTAATTACAGATACAAATACACTAAACAAAGTACTTGAACAAGGAAAAAAATGGTGGATTAATGATTCGTATTGGTTAACTATGCCTTGGAAATTAAAAGATGAAGGCGTACAACTTAAATATTTAAAAACAGCACAACTCCCAAACGGAAATGTATCAGATGTGTTAGAAATGACATTTAAAGATGTTGGAGTCACTCCTAATAATAAATATCATATTTACATCGATCAAAAAGATCATTTGGTAAAACAATGGGCATTCTTCGGAAATTATACCGATGACAATCCTCGATTTATAAATGCTTGGGATAATTATCAAAAAGCAGGTAAAGTTTTATTATCCTTTAATAGAAGTGAAAATGCTGGAGGACCTAAAAATGTAGTGGTTAAAGACCAAATAAACTCAGATCTTTTTAATAAAATTTAAACATTTACATTTCAACATTAAAATATACTTTAGTTAAAATTAAATACTAGATATTTTTATACCAACGCTTTCACATTATAAGACTAATTATAAAAAAACGCCCAAGGTTGGGCGTTTTTTTATATACCAAAATTTCAAAATAGTTTATATTTTTAATAACCATAACTCTAATTTGCATATAATATACATCTAGATGTTTAAACTAAATACATTTTATTATACTTATTTAACACTTTTAATAAGAATAAAGGATGTACTAATAATTAATTATTATTTTTAGAGTAAAACAATTGTTTATACGACTTACCATCACACTATGAAAAAAACGTATCTCATACTTTTATTCGCTTTATATAGCATCGGAATATTTGCCCAATCTACTCAACCGGATTATACAGAAGCTATTAAACTTGTAGAAGTTTGGTTAGAAGCACAAAAAGATTTTGATAAACTACCCGGAATTTCTGCTGCCATTATAACAGATCAGGACATGCTTTGGTCTGGTGCATACGGACAATTAAATGTAGAAAAAAAGGTAAAAACAAAAGCTACAACAATTTGTAGTATCTGCTCCATTTCAAAATTATTTACTTCGGTAGCAATTATGAAACTTTACGACGAAGGTAAATTGCGTTTGGATGATAGAATAGAAGATCTCCTTCCCGCTTATAAACTAAAACAGAAATATCCAGAGAGTGGTCCTATAACAATTAGAAGTTTATTAACTCATTCTTCAGGACTTCCTAGAGAAGCTGCATATCCTTACTGGACAAGTCCAGATTTTCCGTTTCCTAGTAAAGCTGAAATAGATTCTAAACTAGAAAACCAGGAAACATTATATCCTGCCTCTACATACTTTCAATATAGTAATCTCGGACTAACATTATTAGGTGAAATTGTTGAAGAAATAACCGGAATACCTTACAATGAATATATTGAAAACAATATACTTAACCCATTAAACCTTAAGGATACGCGCACAGAACTTCCGGAACAATTATATGGAGAAGAATTAGCTATAGGTTATGCCTCTATACAACGAAACGGATCACGTGAAAAACTTAAATTCTTTCAAGCTAATGGCATAACACCTGCTGCAGGGTTTTCATCGAACGTAATTGACTTAGGTAAATTTGCATCTTGGCAATTTCGTTTAAGAGATACAACTAGTACAGAACTATTAAAACCATCCACACTTAAATACATGCAAAACGTACATTGGACAGATCCAAACTGGAAACGCACTTGGGGTCTTGGTTTTGCTGTATATAAAGGAGATAATGGCAGTACATGGGTTGGTCACGGAGGCAGTTGTCCGGGTTATGAAACCACGCTTCAGTTAGATCTAAAACACAAAAAAGCCTATTCTGTTATGATAAATGCTAATGGTACAGATCCTAGCAAATATGTAAAAGGAATGCATGGTATTATAGAAAAAGTAAAAAAGTCTACTAAAAAAACACCTGCTAAAACAACTAAAATACTGCAACAATATACAGGATATTATAATTTATCACCTTGGTGGAGCGAAATATATATTTCTACATGGAATGATAAGTTAGTAGCCCTTTCATTACCATCAGATAAACCCCAAAATAGTATGGCGTTTTATAAACATATTAAAGGTGACACATTTCAAAGACTAAGAGATGATAATGAATTAGGAGAAACTCTCACCTTTATTAGAAATAAAAGTGGTGAAATAATAAGTTTTGAGCGCCATGGAAATTATTCTAAAAAAATACTTAAATAATCGTTATTAATTTAGCACAATTATTACACATGAAATTAAAAACACTTATTCTTTATTTCTAATACTACACATTAACGTTTATGATCAAACAAAAATTAATAAAAAAATAGTTCAAAAGTTTAAAATATTACAATAACTTATTCAAACCGTAGAGTTTTCTATAGCCATTGGTAAAGACAATGAATTAATATACTCTAAAGGATTTGATTTTGGAGATTTAGACCACCCATTAAAAGTAAATGCCAATACATTGTTTCCTATAGGCTCTAGTTATAAAGCTTTTACAACTGATTTATTACGAATATTGGAAGAAGAATATGAATTAAAATTTAGTGATAGTCTTAAAAAACACGTACCCGAATTAGAGTTCTACAACAATTAAAACAATACAAAAGTATTTAGCAATTAAACTTTAACTCTTTTTATAGACTTTATACCTAAGTGGTGTTTTTAGAATTGTTTACTTTTATACAATTAAACGTAAAAACTTCTTAACGTAAACAAATACCTTTAACACAATTAATAATTTAAACCTACAACATGAAAAAAATTGTATTTACAGTATTAATTTTAGTGCTATCCTTCCCACTAGTAACAGCTCAAACAAATAATTTAGAATGGTTAGATTTAGAATTATCAAACTATACGTATCCTTATAAAGTGTCTATACTAGATCTTAATATACAAGATCAAGATTTAAAAATGGCTTATATGGATATTACACCAGAGAATTACAATGGTAAGAATATTGTGTTATGTCATGGTAAAAATTTTAATGGTGCGTATTGGAAAACGACTATAGAGTCTCTTACTAAAGAAGGTTTTAGAGTAATTGTACCTGACCAAATCGGTTTTGGAAAATCGTCTAAACCAGATTATTTTCAATATACATTTCAGCAATTAGCCCAAAATACAAAAACATTATTAGACACATTAAAAATCACAAAAACATCAATTTTAGGCCATTCTATGGGCGGAATGGTAGCAACACGTTTTGCTTTAATGTATCCTGAAATTACTGAAAAATTAATACTTGAAAACCCAATTGGTTTAGAAGATTGGAAATTAAAAGTGCCATATAAACCAGTAGACTGGTGGTACAAAAATGCACTGAAAAGCAATTACGAAAGTATAAGAAAATATCAATTAGAAAGTTATTACGATAATAATTGGAAACCAGAATACGACCAATGGGTTAATTTATTAGCTGGCTGGACACTAAACTCTGATTATGATAAAATTGCATGGAATTCAGCCTTAACTTCTGATATGATTTTTACACAGCCCGTAGTTTATGAATTTAAAAACATCACTGCTGCTACCCTATTAATTATTGGTACTCGAGATAGAACTGCTTTAGGAAAACCTCTTGTATCTGAAGAGGTTAGAGAAACAATGGGACGTTATGACGAGTTAGGTAAAAAAACTCAAAAAACAATTCCTAATGCTAAATTAGTTGAAATTAAAAACGTGGGACACTTACCACATATAGAAAAATTTCAAGATTTTATAAAACCTTTAATTACATTTATGAAAGAGTAATTATGTAAGTACACAGATAAAATTTTAACCATATAGTTTATATCAATAAGTTATATGGTTTTTTTTTAAATAATTATAGGAAACTAAATCGTCTTTAAAATAAATCTTATATTTAAATAAATTTAAGCCTATAATGAAAACCTACATATTAACAGTAATGTTAAGTTGTTTTAGCATACAATTTATTAATGCTCAATTCTCTACATCTCATGCAATCTATACTACTGGCGAATTAAATTTAGGGAATTATATAGGTTTTGATCTTAACCTTAATTATGTGTATAAAGAAACTTATTCCTTAAAAATAGGCTATACAGGTAATTTAAGAACACCCAAATCGCAACCAGAAAATTATTCATCTGGATTTGAAAGTATATTTTCTTTTGGAACAACGAACCCTTACGATCAATTAGAAAATATCCAAATTGGTGCTGGCAAAATTTATAAACTAAATACAAAGGGTACAATACGATTAAATTTATCTGCTGGATTGGGATATACCATAATTAGAGAACCAGAAAATTGGCACCCCATAGACAATCCTTTTCTAACAGAAAATTATACTTGGCAATACAGAAAATATAATACCTTGAGCTTTGTATTAAACCCTAAAATAGAATTTCCTATTTCTAAAATTTATGGGCTAACCGTTTCTCCCTTACTAATTTTAAATAAGGACAGAACCTATATTGGAATTGGTATAGGACAAATGCTTGGTGTGTTAAGACCTTAAAAAGATACTCAACTACTAATTTCAAATCTTTATAGCTAGAAATATAAAGGAACAACTCATACGATCAATACATTACTAGCTATTTAGTTATCTTTACTAAATCACATCTACTAACACTACATTATACGACATATGAAATTTATTCTATCAGTAATTTTAACCACGCTTATTTCAATATCTTCATTTGCAACCGACACAAAAATAATTGTGAGAGCAAAAGCTAAAGATGCCAAATTTATTGGTTCTTCACTAGGAGGAGCTAAAGTGGTGATTAGAAACAAAAAAACACAAACTATTTTAGTGCAAGGTAAAACCGAAGGAGCTACAGGCAATACAAATACAATTATGAATACGCCTTTAAAAAGAGGTGAACGAATTACAGACGATAATACAGCAAAATTTCAGGCTACTATACCGCTTAGCGAACCTGTTTTTGTTACTATAGAAGTGTATTCTACAATTAAAGATAATGATGTAAGAGTAAGTGCGACAACAGATCTGTGGTTAATACCAGGTAAACATATTTTAGGCGAAGGCATAATTATTGAAATTCCAGGTTTTCTTGTAACCTTAGATAATTCAAAATCCAGTCAGACTTTTACCTTAAAAGAGTTACAAAAAAACCCTTTAAAAGTTACAGCTAAAGTGGTAATGATGTGTGGGTGCCCAATTGAAAAAAATGGCATGTGGGATGCCACACAGGTTGAAGTAAAAGCACTAATAAAATTAAAAGACAACAGTATTACAGAAGTCCCATTACACTTTAAATCTACAAATACATTTGAAGGCACTGTGAATTTTCAGCATACTGGAGATTATGAAGTTATTGTATATGCTTACGATAGTACGACCGGAAATACAGGTGTAGATACTGCACATTATAAAATTACCCCATAAGATTTTTAGAGTTATGAAAACACTTTGGATAATTTGTTTACATCTTATAGTTTTAACTACCGCTTGTGCTCAAGATAAAGCTCCAAATACAACCAAAGAGAATTTAAACAAGCATGATTTATCATGGATAAAAACGGCCTCAGATTTTAATCAAACAAACTTATCGCTCGAGCAAATAGATATAAAATTACAAGACCTCATTTTAAAATCTATTTCAAAAAACAACCTCATTTCAGAATTAGAACTTCCTATTAATTCTAAAAAATTAAAATATCTGGGTAGAAAATTCCCAAATGAAACAGAATTATTTGGCACTTATAATGGTTGGAATACTGATGGTTTAAATCATCTCACATGGAAAGCTCATTTTTACACCTATGGCGATTTTATAATTACCACAAAAAATGATAAAGCCCTCGATCAAAAAAACGTATATTATGCTATAAGAAGTATCATTATACTTCAAAACATATACCCAGAATTGTATTCTAAAATTTTTAGCGACACAAAACATTATATCACAAAAACACCACAATTTGTACCGTTAGTTAACTCAAACAAAATGTTTTGGATTGCGTTTAATGATAATCCCAAATACATCTCTTCTAACAATACCATCTACATGTATAATGGGGTTATCAAGGGCTCCAACCCTACTATTAATGTGTGGAATAATATTGCTGTAATTAATATACACGAACAAAATATTCTCGGGCAAAATTCTTTAGGCTCCAAACCTATTTATAACGCTTCCAATATATGGAAAAATTATAATTTACACATGTTAGAAGGACTCCCAGTTTCAATAGCTCACGAGATGCTTCATAATTATATTGATTATGCATATTCTGCAAGAGCAGATATTTTTGCCATTAGAAAATCTAGAGGGAAAACAAATTTTATCTTTGCTGAAGAGAATGCTGTAATTAATACATTATACACTTATTTTAATGCTAAAGGTGGGTTATTACCAAATCAACCAAACTATTATTACAATGCGGTATTCTATCCCAATTTAGAAGTTTTAAAACATCAAAATCAATTAAAAACGTATAGCAAGATTTTTTCTGATATAGACTGTAAACCTGAATATTATAAAACAATATTCTTACTACCTGTACTCGAAAATTAATGGTAATACAGAAAATAAAAAGAAGAAAACGTCTAGATATATTGTCTATTACAAACAAAAAACTAAATTTACATACAAGTATCATTTATCCCCATAATAGAGACTTAACCTAAATAAACATGACAATACTACTAGCATTAATACTATGCTTTGGACTATATACTTATATTATAAACACTCCTAGTTATAGCCCTCAAATAAATAATAAAACAGTAGCTTCTCACTGGATACAAAACGATCTACGCTTATACATACGTTATACAAACACATATCATTTAAAAAATAACCTAGTATTATTTTTATATTTCACCAATTGTGTGGTTAGGATTTTGTATTTTAATACTATCTATAAATTTGATATTCATCAAGTTAAAACCATAATAGCTTAATAACGATAAGCTTATGTATGCTAAAAATGTTTAATAGGTAGCTTAATTTAGATTATATATCGTTAAGTTACTCCCTATAAAATTAGACTATTAACAACTATTTAATTCGTCAAAAAAACTAATTTTGAAATGAAAATTTTTCACCTCCTCATATTATTTATATGCATTTTTTCTTGTTCAAAGCAACAAACTAAAACCCCTAATATAAAACCTGGTTATACTATAGACGCTACCTCTATTGTAATATTAGGAACTATTCAAGATGCAGGGTCTCCGCACATTGGATGTTCTAAATCCTGTTGTGCTGGACTTTTTGATAATCCAAACATAAATAGAAAAGTTTCATCGTTAGGATTAGTAGATTCCCAGACCAATAAAACCTACTTATTTGATGCTACACCAGATATAACAAGTCAAATACAATGGTTAACAGATTCAGAACCTAATAGTGAAAAACAGTTAGTTGATGGCATTTTTTTAACACATGCGCATATTGGGCACTATACAGGACTTATGTATTTAGGCAAAGAAGCTATAGATGCAAAAAAAACACCTGTGTATGTTATGCCTAGAATGAAAAAATTCTTGGAATCTAATGGGCCTTGGGAACAGCTTGTTAATAGAAAGAACATACTTTTAAAAACTTTAACGCCAGATGTACCAGTAACATTATCTCAGTCTTTAGAAGTTACCCCAGTACAAGTCCCACATAGGGATGAATATTCTGAAACAGTAGGCTATAAAATAAAAGGTCCTAATAAAACCGCACTTTATATTCCTGACATTGATAAATGGGAAAAATGGGAAAAAAATATAATTGAAGAGATTAAAAAAGTAGATTATGCATTTCTAGATGCAACATTTTACAGTGGTTTAGAAATGAATAGACGAGATATTTCTCAAATTCCACACCCACTTATAATTGAAAGTTTAGAGCGCTTTAAAGCATTAGAACCTAAAGAAAAAAGTAAGGTCGTTTTTATTCACTTTAATCATACAAACCCTATACTTAACCCTAATAGTGCAGCAACAAGAACTGTAAGATCTCAAGGTTATAATATTGCTAGAATACATGATATTTATGAACTCTAACCCATCTTACGTATACTAATAAAAAAATCGCATAAGCTCTAAATCACTAAGAGTCAAAATCATAAACAACTTTAAGTGTTTATAACTAATTGTCAACATAAATTTTATAATAAATGTATTGTAATTTTTATATTTCATGATGTATTTTTGCGGGCTTTATAATTAGAGCTAAACTCCATTTGCATGCTACAAGTACAGAAATTAGATAAGATATCATTTATTGAAAGTGAAATTTCAGATTTAAGACAGCAGTTAAAAAATCATAAACTCTATAGCAGTTTAAAAACTATAGATGATATTAAACTCTTCATGGAAAATCATGTCTATGCGGTTTGGGACTTTATGTCGTTATTAAAACAACTACAAATACAATTAACCTGTGTAAATACGCCATGGCTACCTTCTAAAAACGCCTCATTATCAAGATTTATAAATGAAATTGTACTTGGAGAAGAAAGCGATATTAATGAAATAGGCGAAGCTAAGAGCCATTTTGAAATGTATTTAGATGCCATGTTACAAGCTGAGGCAGACACTTCAAAAATTGAATCTTTTGTACACAATATTGCACAAGGAGAACCCATTACAGTTGCTTTAAATAAGATAGCTTTAGATCCTCGGGTTTCAGATTTCGTTAATTTTACGTTTTCTGTTATTGCTACTAAAAAATCACATCTTATAGCTTCTGCTTTTACATTCGGACGTGAAGATCTTATCCCTGATATGTTTATTGAAATTATTAAACAATCCAATTCAGAACAGCAATCCTTTAGCAAATTCAAGTATTATTTGCAACGCCATATTGAATTAGATGGAGATGAACACGGTCCGCTTTCTTTAAAAATGGTTTCTGAACTTTGTGGAGCAGATGATATAAAATGGGATGAAGCATTACACGTAGCTAAACAAGCATTAGAAAAAAGAGTTGCCCTTTGGGATGCAGTTTCAGACCTAATGCAGAATACATATAAATAGCACATTTTATCTTATAATGTAACTTAAGTTACTGATTTTTTAAACTATAGATTGTAATTTCATCTAAATTCTCTTTAAGATGAAAAACAGTTTTACAGTACTGTTACTAGCGATGCTTTTAGTAGGTTGTAATTTTTCTAAAAAGAAAAACACAACAGAATTAGCAAGTTCAAACCTATCGCAATCAGAGCATCCTGGAAAAAAATTAATGGAAACCAACTGTTACGTCTGCCACAGTCCAACAGCAGATGAATACAATAGAAATGGTCCACCAATGGTTGCCATTAAAAGAAGATATATAACCAATAATACCACTAAAGAAGATTTTATACAGGCGATGCTTACTTGGACAAATCAACCTAGTAAAGATAAAGCCCTTATGTATGGTGCCGTACAACGTTATGGAGTAATGCCTAAACTAGTATATCCTGAAGAAACCATTACACAAATTGCAGATTATATGTACCGTTTTGATATTGAACAGCCAGAATGGTTTGAAGACCACTATCAGCAACAAAACAGACAAGGCTTACAACCAGGTATGGGCATGAAGCAAAAGCAACAATCCTATCGCAATAATCAAACCTTAACACCTAAAGCTCGGGGTTTAAATTACGTTTCAACCACACAAAATGTACTCGGTAAAAATCTAATAGAAGCTATTGAAAAACAAGGATTATTGGAGGCGTTATCCTTTTGTAACGAAAAAGCTTATCCGTTAACAGATAGCATGGCTGCAAAACATAATGCATCTATAAAACGAGTTACAGATAAACCACGCAATAAGAGTAATATGGTAAGCCCAGAAGAACTGGAATACATTAAAATATTTAAAACATTAAACACAAATAATGTACAATCGGAACCTATAATTATAACTCAAGAAAATCAAGTAAAATTTTATTACCCAATAACTACCAATACCATGTGTTTACAATGTCATGGTAAACCTAATGAAACTTTAAAAGCAAATACCTTACACAAAATAAAACAATTATATCCTAACGATAAAGCTATAGGCTATACAGAAAATGAAGTTAGAGGTATTTGGAGTGTGACTTTTAATAAATAGTAAAAACGAGACAGTGAACTCAGAACAAAAATTACTTAAAGATTATCTATTTGTCGGCCTTCAGCTTATACTACTATTCATTTATATACTTCCTATTAACTTAATACGGTTTAATTTAATTAATGGGCTATATTATTTTAGTATATTATTAATGCTTTTAGGGTTTAGTTTAAGCGGTATTGCATTATTACAAATAAACACAAAATTATCGCCTTTCCCTACGCCAAAACTAAATACAACATTGCATACAAACGGTGCTTTTAAGATGTCTAGACATCCTATTTATACTGGAATATTAGCAATAACAATAGGTTATGGGCTATATACCACCTCGCTATTTAAATTACTGTTAGCTTTTCTATTACTCGTTTTATTTTACTTTAAATCTAAATACGAAGAGCAATTATTAATAAAAAAGTTCCCAGAATACGCCGCTTACAAGCGTAAAACAAGACGATTCATCTAATTTATTATGAAGCAAACACCTCTAGACTTTTGGAACGACCGTTATGGTCAAGATACTTTTGCATATGGTACAAATCCTAATGCTTTTTTTAAAACACAATTAGACTGCTTAAAACCAGGAACATTACTGCTTCCTGCTGAAGGCGAAGGACGAAATGCTGTGTATGCTACTTTACAAGGTTGGAAGGTTTCAGCATTTGATATTAGTGAACAAGCAAAGCGCAAAGCAGAGTTATTAGCTGAAAGACATAAGGTTTCTATTGAGTATGAAGTAACAGGAATTCTTGAATATAATAATACAAATCTGTTTGATGTTATTGGATTATGTTACACGCATTTTCCTATATCCATACGAAAACAAGCTCATTTACATCTTATAAATTTACTAAAACCTGGCGGAACTATGATTTTTGAATGCTTTGCTAAAAGACAATTAAATTATAACTCTGGCGGACCAAAAGACAATGCTATGTTATTTTCCTTAGAAGAAGTTAAATCAGAATTCCCTAACCTAGAATTTTCAATATTAAAAGAGACAAAAATTACGTTATCCGAAGGTGAATTTCATCAAGGAGAGGCAAAAGTTATCCGTTTTGTTGGAACGAAACTTTAAATTTAAAGTCTACAAACTTATAAAACACATGCAATTTAATATGCAAATCACACTGTGACAAATAATTGCAAAAGAATATACATATTGTAATAAAAGTTACCTCTTAATTAATTGTTGCTTTGTATTTTTATAGTCTAAAACTCAGAATATGGAAGACATGCTCTTTTATGATAGAATGCAATTCGCATTTACTATTACATTCCACTACCTTTTTCCGCAATTAACCATGGGACTGTCTTTATTGATTGTCTATTTTAAATGGAAATTCCTTAGAACACATATTGATAAATATAATGATGCTGCAAAATTTTGGATGAAAATTTTTGCACTTAATTTTGCTATGGGTGTGGTTACGGGTATTCCTATGGAGTTTCAATTTGGAACCAATTGGGCCAAATTTTCAGAACTTACTGGAGGTATAATAGGTCAGACTTTAGCTATGGAAGGTATGTTTTCTTTCTTTTTAGAATCTTCATTTTTAGGACTCTTTTTATTCGGAGAAAAACTACTAGGACATAAACTACATTTCCTTACAGGTTTTTTAGTATTTTTAGGTTCATGGGCAAGCGGATATTTAATTATAGCCACACATTCTTGGATGCAATATCCTGTTGGCTATGAGGTGTTAGAAAACGGAAAATTTGTATTAAATAATTTTGGAGCACTCTTTTCTAATCCTTGGTTATTACCCTCTTACTTACACAATCAAGCAGCATCAATGGTAACATCATCCTTTGTTGTTGCCGCCATAGGAGCATTTTATATCTTAAATAATAAACACCATGAATTTGGTAAACTTTTTGTAAAAACTGGAGTTATTTTCGGTTTAATTTCTAGTCTATTAGTCGCTTTTCCTACGGGAGATTTAGCAGCTAAAAATGTAGTTAAACATCAGCCTGTAACCTTTGCAGCAATGGAAGGGATATTTCATACTGAAGATGGCGGTTCTGAAATTGTACTAATAGGGCAACCTAACATACGCGAAAAAAAATTAGATAATAAAATTGCTGTTCCAAATATATTAAGCTTCCTAACTTATCAAGATTGGAATGCCGAAATTAAGGGGTTAGATCAGTTTGATCCTGATGTGTATCCAACAAATATTCCAGGATTATATTATGCTTATCACATTATGGTTGGCTTAGGAACCATTTTTATAGGTTTAATGCTTTTGGCTACCCTACAATTATTCAGAAAAAAATTATATACCACAAAGTGGATTTTATGGGCCATTGTATTTATGTTACCCTTTCCATATATCGCAAATACTACAGGTTGGTATACTGCAGAACTTGGTAGACAACCTTGGTTAGTGTATAACTTGTTACGTACTTCAGAAGGTGCTTCTCCAACTGTATCTTCAGGAAATACGTTATTTACATTACTTGGTTTTATTGGATTATATTTACTCCTCGGTTTATTATTTTTAATGTTAGCCGGAAAAATAATTAATAAAGGACCAGAACTAGAAAAACACGCTTAAATTATGGAATTATTTTGGTATATCGTATTAATGACAATGTTGGCCGTATATGTAATTTTAGATGGTTACGATTTTGGAGCTGGTATAGTGCACTTATTTTTTTCGAAAACTGAACAAGACAAAAAAGCCATCACTAATGCTATTGGTCCGTTTTGGGATGCTAATGAAGTGTGGCTTATCGCTTCTGGAGGTGTTTTATTTTTTGCATTTCCTACGCTATATGCCTCTTCCTTTAGCGGCTTTTATTTACCATTAATGATGATTTTATGGTTGCTTATTTTTAGAGCCATTGGTTTAGAGTTAAGAGGCCAAGTACACAATAAAATGTGGGAAGCAGTATGGGATAAAGCTTTCGGGATTTCTAGTTTATTATTAGCATTATTTTTTGGCGTGGCATTAGGAAATGTGGTCCGTGGTGTAAATTTAGGTGGTGTTGTAGACGGAGTTTCGACTCACGAAGCACATTATTTCTTTCTGCCCCTATGGAACCCTAGTTTTAGTCCGCATTCCGAAGAACTCGGTGTTATAGATTGGTTTACTTTATTATTAGGAATTATTAGTGTGGTTGCATTAACCATTCATGGTGCGAATTGGATTATCTATAAAACCAACTCCGATTTAAACGAAAAACTTAAAACAGTAGTCTTTAATTTGAATATTGCTCTGGTAGCTTTAGTCATTATTTCTGTAACCATTTGGCATATTATTGAGCCTAATCCGTTTCATAATTTTATAAAAACACCTATGCTATGGATTTTTCCTTTAATAATGCTTACTGGTTTATTTGGTACTTTTAAAGTCAAGTCATTTAAAAAACATGGTATCGGGTTTTTATTTTCGTCTTTATTTCTATTAGGCGGATTAACGTCTACAGTGGCTTCTATTTTTCCAAAAGTTTTACCATCAACAAACAACATCAATCCTGATTTAACTTTGTATAATGTTGCAGCTCATGAATATGGATTAAACATTGGAATATATTGGTTTGCTATTGCTGTGGTTTTAGTAGCTGCGTATATGTTTATTCAATATAAAGTATTTAGTGGTAAAATGGATGATGTAGGTTACGGCGAACATTAATGGTGAATTTACAGCGTAATGACAGGGACTTTAATTTCATTAATTAGCATATTTGTAGGCATTATTTCGGCTAATTTAATGGGCTATTTTAAACCTAAATTTTCATTTGGTTTTACAGGAAACACACTAATTGGTGTATTTGCAAGCATCTTTTTAGTCAAGTCTTTTGGACGCCTAGGATTCGATCCGTGGTCTATTATGGATCATGGTAATTTTCATAATTTACGATTTATAACTAATTGTATTGTTTCTGCTGTTGGAGGTGCTTTGGGATTAATAGTAGTAAAATGGATAACTCTTAAACTTAATACACCTAAATAAATTAATCCTTATCAAAATTTTAAGTCTTCTTAAAAACCAATAACTAAAAATATCTGTAGATTTGTATACATCACTATATAGAAGCCATAAAATATACATTTATATTATCACCGATGAATAAAAAAATCTGCTCCCTCCTACTTTTAGTTTTAATGATTTTTAGTTTTTACTCCTGTACATCCAGTAAAACTTTAGGAAGCGAGACAATAACCACAAACTCTAAGGCCTCTCAAAAAAAACCATATGTAATTTTAGTTTCGCTTGATGGATTTCGTTGGGATTATGTCGATTTATATAAACCGCCACATCTCACAAAATTTATAGAACATGGTGTAAAAGCAGAATCTCTTATTCCTGCATTTCCGTCTAAAACTTTTCCAAACCATTATACTATAGCTACTGGAATGTATCCAGATCATCATGGGTTAATCGGAAACTCATTTTATAGCTATAAAAAAGAAGTTACTTATAACATTAGAGATCGAGCATTGGTAGAAGATGGCACATTCTATGGAGGGACACCCATATGGGTGAATGCCGACAAAAATAATATGGTTTCTGCAAGTTATTTTTTTGTAGGATCAGAAGCTAATATACAAGGCGTAAAACCAACTTATTATCACATTTACGATAGTAAAATTAAAAATGAAACTCGCGTAACCGAAGCTTTAAATTGGCTAAAACTTCCAGAACAAAAAAGGCCACATATAATTACCATGTATTTCTCTGATATGGATGATGTAGGACACCGTTACAGTCCCAATGCACATGATAAATTAAGAGATAAACTTTTAAAATTAGACGACAATTTAGGCCGTTTATTTGATGGTGTCGCTGCCACAGGTTTAGATGTTAATATTATTATTGTATCAGACCACGGCATGACTGCAGTTACACCTAACCATTACATACCAACAGAGTCGGTTACAAACACCAACTTGTACACTCTTATAGACAATGGTGCCATGTTAGATATACATCCTAACGCAGGAGTTTCTGTAGATGAAATAATGGCATATTTAACTCCAAAACAAGATCATTTTAAGGTATATAAAACAGCGGAGACACCTGGATTTGAATATACACCCAAAAATGAAGATTGGGGAAAAGTACAAATAATACCTGATTTTGGATATTATTTCGGAAAATCACAACGCATTTCGGATATGAAAAAAGCAGGAATTTCTGCTGTAGGTGTACATGGTTACAATCCTATTGAAAAAGATATGCATGGTATTTTTTATGCAAACGGACCGGCTTTTAAATCAGGTTTTGTGATACCTTCTATACAAAACATTCATATTTATCCATTAATGTGTGAAATTTTAGATCTTAAGGTTCCAAGTGAAGTCGATGGAAAACTAGAACCCATACAAGCTGTTTTAAAATAAAAACAACACGATTGAAATTTTTAAATGTTTTTAAACACATATTTAAGACCAAATCTAAAAAATCAATTTTAGACGATTTTCATACCACCAAAAATAGTAACGGATTATCGTTACTTTGTGGGGTTGGTTATGCTGAAATTAATGAGCTAGATATTATTATTACAAACTATCCGTTTGAGCCTTCGATTGCTTTTCCTAACAAGCGCTTTTTACCTAAAGACATAGATGCTATAAGTATTGATTTTGGAATGTGTACTTTAGAAATTGCAGATGATATTGTATTTATTTCTTCTGAATATAAAGACAAATTAAAATTATTTGCTACACGTTATAATATTAAATTAATACCACACCGTTGGAATTGGGATTGGATTTTAGAACCTTATTTAGATACAGAATTTACCCCAGAAAACGAAAAAAACACTTTAAAAAGACTCACTGATAAAGGTTTTCTTAAAGAAGAAATTGAAGCCATCAGACAAGAAGTTGAAACACAAATGTATGCTTATAATTTTGATACAATGTTATGGGATTGGTGTAGTTTAGGGCTACATGATGTACTATCGGCTATGCGAGCAAAATACAATCCTATAGTCTTTAGAGCTTTTTATAAGAAGGCTTTGGAGCTAGATAAAAAAGGCTATAACCTCTAATATATTATTCAAAATAAAAAGCCACTAAACATTATCTAAGTTTAGTGGCTTGTGTATATTTTAAAAAATTAACAACATCCAGAAGATGGCGAACAACACGATGTTTGTGCCTCGGAAAACGTAACAGGGTTTTGGTCTTCCAGAGTTCCAGGTTTTTCAGCATAAACTGTAATACTAAAAATACCTGCACCACCATTATTAAAAGCACTTACTTCATCAACAGATAAATATTTACTTAAAATATCATTAGGGATTATAATAGGTTTCTCCTTTTGTATTTGTATGTTTTTAAATCCTTGATTAGTGATAAATTGTAAATAATCTGTACGCTGTATGGCACCTGCGACACAACCAGCATACATCTCTGCATCTTCTTGTAAAGATTTAGGTAAATGCCCTTTTAATACAACATCAGAAATACTAAAATGCCCCCCTGGTTTTAATACTCTATAAATTTCACTAATAACTTTCTGTTTGTTTGGAACCAAATTTAAAACACAATTACTAACTATAACATCTGCAACATCATTATTTACAGGCATATCGTCTATGTCGCCTGCTCTAAACTCGACGTTATTATATCCTAATTTTTCTGCATTCAATCTGGCCTTTTTAATCATTATAGGCGTAAAATCTATACCTATAACTTTACCTTCTGCACCTGTTTCATGACGTGCTACAAAACAATCATTTCCTGCACCAGATCCTAAGTCAATTACAGTATCACCTGCTTTAATTTTAGCGAATTGGGTAGGTAAACCACAACCTAAACCTAAATCGGCATCTTCAACGTAACCTTGCGTTTCAGAATAATCGTCCATCATAATATTATACACTTTATTTGTTGTGGGTGTGGCACCACAACACGACGATGCATTTTCAGCTTTACCCTGTTCTGCAATTTTAGTGTAACGAGCCTTAACAATGTCTTTTAACTCTTGTTCTTTATTCATGATATTAAAGTATTTGTATTTAATAAAGTCTTTTTTTAAAACCCTTATAAAGATTTTAAAATTAAGATTAGAAATATAAATTTAGGTGCAATTACCTAGTAAAAACACCATTCTCATATTCATTGTAATATTACGATTAATATTTAAATTTTCAAATTATTTAAAATTAAAAAAAACATAAATACTTAAAAAACAAACGCATAATAAACTCATATACTTAAAATGTTAAAAACTATGCATCTAGGTCTATCCAATAATATTAATTATTTTTATAAAAAATTAGTTATGTGACATAAGTCACAAATTAACTCAAAATCCAATCGTATATTTGCGATATAAGTTATGAAAAGAAGTTTAGAACATATAGAATACAAAGAAGATACCGAAGCTCTAGCAACGTTTGCAAAAGCATTAGCACACCCAACACGTATTGCCATTTTAAAACACTTAGATACACAGTCGTGTTGTTTTACAGGAGACTTAGTAGAAGTATTCCCTTTAGCTCAATCTACTATTTCTCAACATTTAAAAGAATTAAAAAATGCGGGATTAATTCAAGGTGAATTAAAACCTCCAAAAATAAAATACTGTATTAATCAAGACAATTGGAAACGTGCTAAGTCATTATTTCAAGACTTTTTTGATTGATATTTTTTTAATAATCTTATCGTTTATTGGCGATAAACAAACTTAAATATTATGAGTCATGTAATTAAAATTCTAGGAACCGGTTGTCCAAAATGTCAAGCAATGACAGGTATTGTAAAAGATGTTATAGCAGAACAACACATTGATGCCACAGTTGAAAAAATTGAAAATATTGAGGACATTATAAGATACAATGTTATGAGTACCCCTGCATTAGTAATAAATGAAGTTATAACTATTAAAGGGAGAGTACCTTCTAAAAATGAGGTTATTGCACTGTTAAAATAAAAAATGATGGAGTATCAAATTAGTGCAAATTCAAGAGCGAACCAAGATGCTGAGCTTCAAATTAAAGAGGCTAATATAAATTTTGGTACAACAGCTGGAACAGCAAACATTTTACCTAATCCAGCTGAATTATTCTTGGGTGCATTTTCTGCTTGTATGCTTAAAAATGTAGAACGTTTTTCTAAAATGATGAAATTTTCTTATACAAAAGCTACTGTAGATGTTCACACAAAACGTCTAGAAAATCCTCCAAGACTGGATCATATTCATTACGATTTAAAAATATACAGTACAGATAAAAAACTAAATCTAGATTTACTCCAAAAAAATATCGAAAAACATGGAACAATCTACAATACAGTAAAATTATCTTGTACAATTACTGGAACTATAAAAAAAGTGTAACATGTTTGATTGGTTGCAACATTTCGCAGATTGGTTGATTTACTCCACATTCGGAATTGGAGCAGATACACACTTAGGAACAGCTTTAAACTTCTTTGTTTACGATACAATTAAAATACTTATTCTACTGTTTATTATTGTGTTTTTTATGGGAATTATTAATACTTATTTCCCTATTGAACGTTTAAAAAATTACCTAAACAAGAATAAATTATACGGTTTAGAATACCTATTGTCTTCCATCTTTGGGGCTATTACCCCTTTTTGCTCATGCTCTTCGGTACCTTTATTTATAGGTTTTGTGCAAGGTGGTATTCCGTTAGGGGTTACATTTTCGTTTTTAATTACTTCGCCATTAGTAAACGAAGTTGCACTAGCTATGTTTTTAAGTATGTTTGGAGTTAAAGCAACTTTAATTTATGCCGGTTCTGGTATTATCTTAGGTACAATTGGAGGTTGGGTATTAGGAAAATTTAATTTATCACCATTGCTCTCTGATTGGGTTAAAAACATTATTGAAAATAAAACTCAAAACTCAGACTTTAAAGCAGAAAAAAGAACTTTTAAACAACGTCTTCCTGAGATTACCCAAAGTGCATGGGACATTATAAAAGGCGTACTTATTTATATTGTTATTGGAGTTGCTATAGGTGGTGTAATACACGGCTATGTGCCTGAAAACTTTTTTAATTCATTTTTAGGTGGCGGACAGTGGTGGACGGTTCCTTTGGCTGTTATTTTGGCGGTACCCATGTATGCAAATGCTGCGGGGGTGGTCCCTATAATTCAGGTTTTTGTAGCAAAAGGTGTCCCTCTAGGAACAGCAATTGCATTTATGATGGGAACTGTTGGCTTATCATTACCTGAAGCTACATTACTAAAAAAAGTAATGTCTTTAAAGCTTATTGCTATATTTTTTGGAGTGGTTACTTTAGCCATTATTTTTTCGGGGTTCTTATTTAATATGGTGCTATGAAAACAATTTTCGCCATACTAACTGTGCTTTTACTGGGGAGCTGTGAAACAAAGATAAAGGAAACTCTAAATCAATCAACAAATCCAGAAATTACAGTTATAGATACCGATTTCTCTAAAGGCAGATTAACGCTAAAACAGACTATCAATTTAAAAGATGTAGAGCGATTTCACGGCCATTTATGTGACGGACTTGTTCAAGGGTTTTTAGGTATTAAAGTAGGTCTGCATGTTCTTTATCCGAACGGAATATTAGATAGAACCAACACCAGAATTGTTAGTAAAAGTTCACCTTGCCTTACAGATGCAGCTATTTATCTTACAGGAGCCCGTTACCAATATAATACTTTTTATGTAGACGATTCGCTTAAAGATGGTTTTTACATTATGCAAAGCATAGATCAACATAAAACTGTAAAAATTCAATTAAAGCCAGATGTAAAACCACCGGAAATAGATTTATTAGGAGCACAAGCGATTAAAGGTACATTATCGGCCTGCGATCTAGATAAACTTAAATCTTTAGAAGATCAATTTGCAGATTATTTACTGACCTCAGATCCTGAAACTAATTTTACAGTTACAGAACTTACCTATTTTAAATGGTTGCCTCTAGAAAAGCATAATTATACAAAAACAGACATCTTAAATAAAAACATAACTACTTGTAAATAATTAACATCTATTCATTATGAAAACTATTAAATTTTTAGCCGTATTAGCCATTATATATACATTATCGAGTTGTAATGGACAAACCAAAACTTCAAATGAGATTGTAAACCAAGAGGGCTCTAAAATAGAAGTATTAGATTTCCACTCTACACACAGGTGTATGACCTGTAAAGCTATTGAAGCTAATACAGAATATACCTTAAACACTTATTTTATTACCGAACTAAACAATAATACAATTACCTTTCAGGTAATAAATGTAGACGATAAAGCCAATGAAAAAATAGCTGAAAAATTTGAAGCAGCAGGCACAGCATTAATGCTAAATGTTATAAAAAACGGTGAAGAACAAACAATAGATTTAACAGATTTTGCATTTATGAATGGTACAAACCAAGCCGCATTTTCTAAAGGATTGCAAGCTAAAATAGCATCTGCACTAAAAACATTGTAAATGGATGCACTTCAAACATTAATTTCGCAATACAATATTCCTATAGTATCGGCATTTATACTCGGACTAATGACAGCCATTAGTCCGTGTCCTCTAGCAACTAACATTACCGCTACTGCTTTTATATCTAAAAATATTGCTAGTAAAAAAAAGGTGTTTATAAGCGGACTCTCATATTCTTTAGGAAGAGGATTTAGTTATACTACAATTGGATTAATCTTATACTTTGGAGCCAGTAAATTCCATATCGCAAGATTTTTCAATCAAAATGGCGAAAAATATTTAGGGCCGCTATTAATCGTTATCGGATTAATTATGTTAAACATTATTAAACTTAATTTTTTAGGAAAATCTAGTGTTCAGGAACAACTCTCTATTAAATTTAAAGATAAAGGCATTTGGGGTGCTTTTCTAATTGGTCTAGTCTTTGCTTTAGCCTTTTGCCCTTATAGCGGAGCTTTATTTTTTGGTATACTTATACCTATGACTATGACTTCTTCAGACGGATTATTTTTACCCATTGTGTTTGCTTTAGGCACAGGATTACCTGTTATAATATTTACCTATCTCTTGGCATTTACAGCGGGAAAATTAGGACTATTTTATAACAAAATCACTAAAATAGAGAACATCATGCGTAAAACTGCGGGTATCGTTTTTATATTAACAGGTGTGTATTATGTTGCTATATTTTTAATGTGAATATAGCGAACTTACAACCTAAACCTTATGCAATTTAGCATCATTTGCACCCCAAGCATCAAGGTGTTTTAATATTACTTCTAAAGATTTTCCTCTTGGCGTTAAACCATATTCTACTTTTGGAGGTACAACAGGATAAACAGTTCTAGAAATTAAACCATCTTTTTCTAACTCTCTCACGGTTTGCGTAAACATTTTATTAGAAATCCCTTCAATGTGCTTTTGTAAAATGCCAGAACGCAAATCACCTTCTAATAAATGAAATAATATTAAGGGTTTCCATTTCGTTCCTATTAAATTCATAGTATAATTTAACGGACAGTTAATTTCTTTAATCAAAAAATTATATTTTATATTATTAATAATCAACAATTTACTCATTTTGGTAACTATAAACCTTTTTGGTAAGTTATTGTCTAGTTGGCAAATATAGCGTAAATTTGAAATCTAAATAAGATATTATGTCAGAAAAAACAGATTACCCAAAATCATTTTCCCATATTGGAATTACAGTTCCAGATATTAATAAGGCTGTAAAATTTTATACAGAAGTTATGGGTTGGTATACCATCATGGAACCATCTAAGATTAAAAAAGAAAAAGAGACAGCCATAGGTATTATGTGTATTGATGTATTTGGAGACGATTGGGAAGAGTTTGAAATTGCACACTTATCCACTTCAGACGGCGTCGGTGTAGAAATTTTCTCATTTCCTCACGGCGTTAAAGAAGCTCCAGAATTTAGTCCGTTTAACACAGGGTTATTTCATTTTAGTATTCAGGATCCAAATATTGAAACCTTAATTGATAAAATAGTGGCTTACGGCGGAAAACAACGTATGCCTATTAGAGCATATTATCCGGGTGAAAAACCTTATAAAATGTGTTATGTAGAAGATCCTTTTGGAATTGTTTTCGAAATTTACACACACAGTTACGAATTAACCTATTCTTCTGGTGCTTATACTAAATAAGCCTTATTTTTAATACATACTATAAAGCGTAAGTCATACTTGTCTTACGCTTTTTTTATTACTTTTAAAGTCTAGTAAATTTTTCAATACGGCAAACAGCCTTCATTTAACTTGTTTTTCTGCCATAACCTAACCAGGCACAATAAACACCATAACGGCTGAATGTTACCTTACAAACAAACAAAACTAATACATGAAAAAAGCAATGATTTTTATAAGTGCTAGGCTCCTGCCCTGCACTTGTGCCAAAGATCCAACACTACAAATACGACACAACCAAAAACGGCACAACCTAACACGCTATCTGCACATACTGCTCGAGCATTAGCAGAAACTTTAAAAACAGTAAAATCTGGAGACACTATTACCCTTACTTCACCGTTACATATTGATAAAACCATAATACTTCGGGCTGAACATACGACTGCTAAAGTACAACTGTTATATACCGGAGCTGCAAATACAGCTGCTTTTAACCTGCATCCAAAAGGGAAACTTTACATGCAACATATTAATATACAAGGTAACAGTAATAATAGGGCCTTCTCACCTTTACAAGAACATATGGCATCGGCATACAATGTATTACACTAACTGATTTTAATTACATATTAAAAGCCTATAAAGCTACTTTTGCTGATACAATTTCTTTTAAAAATTCAACTTTAAAAGATTCTAACAACGGTTTTGTTTTAACCGCAGAAGACAAAGGAGATTATAATGTAGAATTCCTCACTATAGAGCACTGCCAGTTTGATAATGTACGCGATAATGTAATAAACGTTTATCGTGGTGGTTACGACGAGTCTACCATTGGTGGTGTGTTAAGTGTAACACACAGCAACTTTACAAATTCTGGTGCTACAACTAACAGCGGAATTTTAATAAATACTAAAGGTATTATAAATGTACAGCTAAACAACAATACTTTTACCAATAATCCGGTAGCACATGTAGCAGTACTTTGGGGAGAAAAAAACAACCACGAAACCAACAATACTTTGTTTAATTCTGGAACATTTAAAGTTGAAGACCAGCAAAAACTCAAGATTTTGTATTAAAATAGTGAGACATAAAAATAAGTAATCCAATTAAATCAAGCTTCTATTTACGTTATTTTTTTACAATTGTTCGGAGTCTGACGAGAGTAATTTTACTTCAGAAATAACAGGAAATTGGTAATGGCAAAGTACATCTGGAGGTGTCATGGGCAGTACAATTACGCCTGAAAATACAGGAGAACAAAGAATGCTTATTATCTTAGCAGACACTTTAAAAAGTTATAAAAACTAAGCCTTAGAGTTTAAAACGGCATACACTATTAGGTCTCAAACATATGTGCTGTTTAACAACACGCGAGAAATGCGCATTCAAAATAATGGGTATAAACAAATTATTAAAATCTCCAATGATACTCTCATTTTAACTGGCGATTGTAACGACTGCTATACAAACATTTACACACTTAAACATTAGTTTCTTTTTTAGGGTGAAATAGAAAAAAATTTACTACTTTTTTTAAATACATATCTAAAAATAGAGTAACATTACAGTGTAGAAACAACTTATATGCTGCGCGATATGATAAGTTCAATACTAGTAATTATTCTAGGGTTTACAAGCTTAATTTTAGGTGCAAATTGGCTTGTTACTGGGGCTTCTGCCTTAGCTAAAAAGAAACACATTTCAGATTTAGTTATCGGACTAACTATAGTAGCCTTTGGAACTTCTGCTCCAGAATTGGTTGTAAACGCTGTGGCATCTTATAATGGCTATTCAGATATTGTATTCGGAAATATTATTGGTAGTAATAATTTTAACTTATTTATTATTCTTGGTATTGTAGGATTAATATATCCCATTACAGTGCAATCTTCTACAGCTTGGCGGGAAATACCTATTGCCTTATGTAGTGCTATCTTACTCTTAATACTTGCTAATAATGCTTTTATAAACGAAAATTTTAGTATTTCAAGATTAGACGGTTGTATTCTATTAGGGTGTTTTGTAATCTTTATCTATTACATTTTTAATCAGCTTAAACAAGACCAGACCCAAGTTACAGCAGTAAAAATCAAATCTAATACAACCATTTGGTTTTTAATAAGTATTGGTATTACAGGTTTAATTCTTGGCGGAAAATTAGTAGTAGACCACAGTATACATATTGCAGAACATTTAGGCGTAAGCGAAAAAATAATAGGTTTAACTATAGTTGCTGCAGGGACGTCTTTACCAGAATTAGTGACTTCAGTAGTTGCTGCACTGAAAAAAAATAGCGATATCGCAATCGGAAATGTTATAGGCTCTAATATTTTTAATATTTTACTTATACTTTCAATTAGTGCATTTATACACCCAATAAATTATAAGCCACTTTTTAATCAAGATGTATATATATTAATTGGCGGGTCTTGCTTTCTAATGCTTGCGATGTTTACGGGAAAAAGAAAAAAAATAGACCGTTGGGAGGCTTTTATCTTATTGTGTTTTTACCTTATGTATACCTCTTATTTAGTATTTAATGACCTATAATAAACACCTTTGCACGTACTAATACAATACTAAAAGTTAATTGCTAATTCTATGATTTAAATAAAATTCCGTTTCAAAGTATTACATTCGTATATTTTTATACGCGATTTACTCAATACCATAAACAACCGTGAATTTTAAAGACATTATCACAGACTGCTACAATCAGATTAAAGACATAGAAAACGAAGGCCATTTAGCAGCTTATATTCCAGAATTGGCAAATATTGATCCTGAAAAGTTTGGAGTACATATTACCACGATGGATCAGCAAGGATTTGGTATGGGAAATGCACTTGAAAAATTCTCAATTCAGAGTATTGCTAAAGTTTTATCACTTGTACTAGCCTATAAATTATTAGGTAAAAAAATCTGGGAACGTGTTGATGTAGAACCGTCTGGGAATGCATTTAATTCACTATTACAATTAGAGGTTGAAAACGGTATTCCGAGAAATCCCTTTATAAACGCTGGTGCCTTAGTGATTTCAGACATATTAGTATCTGAATTAAAGCATCCTAAACAAGACTTTTTAGAATTTGTAAAACGCATTTCTAATAATCCAAATATTAACTATTGTAGTAAAATTGCAGAATCAGAGAAAAAAGTAGGCTACAGAAATATTGCCTTATGTAATTTTATTAAGTCTTTAGGAAATATTAATAATGAACCTGACGAGGTATTAGATTTTTATTTTAATTTATGTTCGCTAGAGATGAACTGTAAAGAACTGTCTGAACTCTTTTTATTCTTATCAAATAATGGCTGTTGTACCTATAGTAAAGAAGAAATTCTTACCGAACGTCAATCTAAACGTATAAATGCCTTAATGCAAACGTGTGGATTTTACGATGAATCTGGAGAATTTGCTTTTGAAGTTGGCTTACCCGGAAAAAGTGGTGTTGGCGGCGGTATTGTTGCTGTACATCCAGACCAATATACTATTGCGGTTTGGAGCCCAAAACTAAATAAAAATGGAAATTCGTTTAAAGGCATGGCTTTTTTAGAAGCCTTTACTACTCAAACTAAACTTTCTATATTTTAACGCATTAACAAAATTAATTACGTTTATAACGCAACCTTTCTCATGCATTGCCATCTATAAATAAAAAGCAATGATGAAACATTTATATCCGTTTCTATGCTGTGTCTTCTTATGTCTAAGTTTTGCATGCGAAAGAGACGATAACACACCTAATAATGACCTCCTTTACGGAAATTACGAGGGTGAGTTTACCGTAATATATAACGACAGTACAATTTATTCTAACCCCGTAACTTTACAATTAAATACAGATAACACTTATAGATCTAGCGGAAATGAAAATTATTTTCCTGCAGGTGGAAGTGGTAGTTTTAGCAGTAATTCAACGATTTTAGAGTATAACGATGAAAATTTTTGGACTGCAAACTTTGATTGGAACCTCATTTTAAACGGTAGCTATAAGTATACAAAAACAGAAGATTCATTAGTTTTCACTGCATTTAAAAACAATATCGGACAATATACATATAAATTAATAAAAACAGAGTAAACCAATTTGTTTAAATTCAATTCTAATCTTTAAACGATAAAAACATGAAAAATTATTACTTTATTGCAATATTCAGTTTATTTTTAGTTGCCTGTAACAATGACGATGATGGCTATGGACCAACATATGACTATATTTTTACTGAAAATAGTGAACTAACCGTGGTCTCATACGATACAGAAACCTATATTAAATATGGCGAAGTACAACCCGGAGAAAAACTAGTTTTTAAGTATAGATATGATGCCGGAGAAGATTTAGCTACTTACGATGCTGGATTTACAGAATGGATACGCTTTGAAATAGATCCTGAGTTAGAACGTTTTTCTTATACCGATGATGAATTATTAACTATCGATGCTGTATACACAAAGTCATGTTTTTGCTATTTTGAATATGATGAAGCTAAAGATGTAGATCCGGTAGGCACTATAAGTGGTGAAAAACTGTCTGATAACTCATGGAAGATAAAAATTGATGTCACTTTTTATAATGAAGATCATAAAGTTATAGATGCAAAATTTAAACGCGATTAAACATTCTTAAAACCTAACATTACTTTATTGAAAGAGAAAGCACTTCATAATTTATCAGACCAAGAATTGTTAGATAAAGCCAAAGCATTAAAATCATATACCACTATAAACACCTTTTTAATAGGCATTATGATTGGAGTGGTTATCTATAGTGTTTTTGCGCATACTATAGGATTAGTAACCTTAATTCCCTTAGTCTTGATATATAAATTGGCAGATCGTTCTAAAGAATATAAAGAAGTCAACAGGTTACTACATGCACGAAGATTAAAATAATAGATTCCTAAAAAATAAAGAATGGAATGGGTTAAACAATCTAAATTCATAGCTTAAAAAAGATTAAATAGTCTTTTATTATCATTATAACCAGTACTTAACACCAATGACTTTAACCTATTAACAATCAGAATCTAAAATAAATAAAATTCAAATTATTTTTAAATTGTAATTAAAACATTAACTTTTATAGACGATATAAGACTAGGAAACTTTAAAAAAAATGTTGAAATTTGGGGCGTGAAAACTGCAAGTATATTTTTAGCGCTATTTCTAATGGTAAAACCACTAATCCCTTTAGTGGAATATGCTGCATTTTACGATTATATTGTAAATGAACTCTGTGTTAATAAAGATGAACCGGAATTACAATGTAACGGAACCTGTCATCTAAAAGATCAATTAGCCAAAGCTTCAGATACAGAAAAAGGAAATAATGACAAAAGTAGCTCTATAACTTTCGAAAATTCTTTAGTCTTTTTTCAAGATTCAAAATTCAACTTTGCATTATTTATTCCACAAGAACAAAATTCAAACATAGATACTTCTTATCATAATATTTACAAGTTCCAATATATGGATTTTGTATTTCACCCACCACTCGTTTAATTATTAACATCTTCAGAAACACCAAAACTCTAGGCTAAACATTGGACTAAATATATATGTTTAGTAGTCACTGATTATACATTTATTTTTAAAATTTAAATGTATTATGTATCAGAGCTGCTATTACAAAATCGTTCCAAATTAGGCTCCTGTGTTAAGCGTGCGTTCTACTCACATCTCGTAAACGGTAAACCTTGCCTATTGGTATGGCATAAAAACTATTGTGCATTCTTATTATTTTTTAAAGAAGAATTGTATGGCCTCGTTTACCGCTTTATAAACGTTTATAATTAAACAGCATAACCTATGAAACTTTTACAACATATTGTAATGGCGCTAGGTGTTATTTGTGTGGCTACGTCTTGTACTGTTGAAAAAACAGATTATGATGCGGAATTAAGCACAGACACCACAGAATATATTGAATATGAAGAAGTAACGTCTACGACTAGTGACGGTTACACCATACGTATTGAAGCCTTAAATGGTACACTATATAAAGGATACAATGAAATTCATCTAAAAATTACCGATACCCAAACCAGTGCGGTTTTAGAAGATTCTGAAGTTACCTTTTTACCTATACTAACAGATGCCAATGGTAATAAAACCTCGTGTCCGCATCAATATACTTTAGAGTATAATGCAACAGAAAAATATTACTCAGGTTATGCTGTTTTTACTAGCGAAAGTGATACCACAGTAAATTGGCAGTTATATATAGATTTTCAAGACAGTTCTCAATCGTACGCTATTAATCAACCCATTACAATTGAAGAGCAAACAAACATGAATCTTAATATGACTGCTTTTACTGGTAATGACGACGAACAATATTTTATTGCCTTAGTCGCACCCCAAAGTCCAAGTGTAGCAGAAAACGAATTGGTTGCAGGTATTTATAAATACAACAAACCAGAACAAGAAGCAGGAACATTTCCGGACTTAACGCAATACTCCTATTCTATTGTTAAAAATCACACCTTATTGTTAGACCCAAGAATGCCAGAACCCTCAATGGGGAATCATTCTTCACCCAACAATCAAGACTTAACGCAAGCAAGCGATAGTTTATATTATGGTGTTGTAAATTATACCATGACAGGAGAATGGACCCTAAACTTTATTTTTCAGGATCCCGATGGAAACACGATTAAAGGCACAGAAGTATCTACAGAATTTACACCAGGAATAGAAGGCGAACGTAGCGAACTACATATAGATATTTTATTCTGAAGCAATGAAACAACTTACATTAATTTTACTAATATTAGGAAGTATAGCTAATGCACAAAACACCCCCATTGTTAGGGACAGTTCAGATGTGGTTTTAGATGAAGTTCTGGTAATTGCTGCAAAGAAAAACAAAATAGAAACCGCTATGAAAATGGCTGTTACTGTAGATGAATTCTTAGCCTCGTCTGACAACATTAGTTTTATAAAACGTGGTGCTTATGCATGGGAACCCTTATTAAATAACATGAGTACAGAACGCTCTACAGTTACTATAGATGGTATGCATGTGTTTGGTGCTTGTACAGATAAAATGGATCCAGTAACATCTTATATAGAAAGTAATAATCTATCTGAAATTGATATTAAATCTGGACAAGAAGGCAGTTTACATGGCGCAACTGTAGCAGGAAGTATTGATTTAAAACGAAAAAGTTCTGCATTTACACCTGATAAAAACTGGAGCGGAGCGTATCAAGCTGGTTATGAATTTAATAACAATCAGTTTTTTAACCTAGGAAATGTAGCATTTACGAGTAATAAACTGGTTGCAGATGGAAGCATATCGTTTAGAGATGCTGGAAATTATACCGATGGAAATGGTAATGAAGTCTTACATTCTCAGTTTACAAAATTCAATACGTCTTTAGGCATAGCCTATAAAACAAGCGATTTATCATCTGTACGAGTAGATGCCATTTTTGATAAGGCTGAAGATGTAGGGTATCCTGCGTTACCAATGGATTTATCACTATCTAGAGCATTAATTACATCTGTAGCTTACAAGCAATTTTTTGAAAACAAACTCATTAAAGTCTGGGATACAAAAGTCTACTTTAATACTATAGAACATTATATGGACGATACTACCCGCCCAGAAAACTTGGTGCATATGGATATGCCTGGTTGGAGTACCACATATGGTTTGGTGTCTAAAATTAATATAAAACATAACAATTACGCTTCAGAAATACAATTAAATGCCTACGATAATTTAGCTATTGCAGAAATGCGAATGTACCCGCAAGATTATAGCGAAACAACCATGTTTGCTTACAGTTGGCCATGGGTTACCACACGTTATGCTGGATTATCTACGAGTAATGCTTGGGATATCTCAGACCGCAGTACCTTAAATTTTGGCGGTACTTTAGGAGTAAATTATAATTATTCTAAATACATAGAATTTAATCGCATTTTTCATCCAGGTGCTTCTCAAGAAAAGACCCGCTTTTTACCAAATCTGTATGCAGGCTATCAATTAAATATTGACGGATTTAATGCATCTGTTGGTGGTGGTTATGGTCATAGAGCACCTTCTGTTTCCGAAGGGTATGGCTACTACATATACAATAGTTTTGATAGATACGATTATATTGGCGATCCCGATTTAGAAAATGAAATCTCTTATGAAGGTAATGCTAGTGCTGGTTTTTCCCATACAAAAGGAAGTATTCAAGCCAAAGTAAACTATTTCTATATCAAAAATTATATTATTGGTCGCATTTTAAGTTCAGGAAGCCCCATGAACTACCAATCGGTTGGTGTAAAAGGCTACACCTCTTTAGATCATGCTACATTATTCAATTTTTCGTTAAGTGCAGATTATAGTATTTTACAAAATTTGCATTGGAAAGGCACAGTAACATATGCAAGAGGTTTAGACGAAAACAAAAACAATTTACCATTTATTCGTCCACTAAGTTACCAAACGGCTTTACATTTTTCATATCAGAAAGTCGGAATCTCAACATCCCTTAATGGCGATTTAAAACAAATAGATTACAGTCCAGAATATGGTGAAGACGAAACCTCGTCTTACACCAATTGGAATGTCTCTGCTGATTATACGTTTTACATTAAAAACAATAAAACAATCTTACAAGTTGGTGCAGAAAATGTATTTGATACTTACTACAGTACGTATGCAGATTGGGGAAACATTCCAAGAATGGGACGTAATATATTTACATCTTTAAAAATTAATTTATAAAAAACAACTCAAAATTACAATCAACTATTAAATCAAAAAAATGAAAAATCTAAAAATTTATGCCCTATCTGCTTTAGCGTTATTAGCTTTAGTTTCTTGTAGTGACGATGATATGCCTGTGGCAAACGAAGTTACTTTAGAATTTACAAATACATTTTCTGGAACTACAATAGTGTTAGGAGATGCGACTTCTACAGAAGCCACTGTGAACACTTCAGACGCAGGTCAAGAACATCATTTTGAAGAATTAAAATATGTTATTAGTAACATTCGTTTAATTAAAACAGATGGAACAGAAATTCCATATAACACCAACAATCTGGATACTGGAGCAACTGTTATAGATCAATCTAAAGAAGAAACATTACAGTATATATTAAGTGATATTCCTACAGATGAGTACAGCCAAATAAAGTTTGGATTAGGTGTAAGATCTGATTTAAATACTTTAGACCAAGTTAGTTTCCCTGAATTTTATGCAACTGCTGGAGCTAACGACACTCAAATGCATTGGGAATGGGGAACCGGATATCGTTTTACTAAAATTGAAGGTTTTTACGATGCCGATAACAAAGAGCTATCGTTCCATTCTGGTAGCACTGTAGAAGGTGAAGAAGGTAGCTATACACAAGGTGTAGATGCTTATAGAGATATTACACTAGACTTACCAACTACAGCTATTGTTGGAAGTAACGGACCAACAATTAAAATTGAAGCTGATTTTGATTATTTATTAAGCGGTAACAGTTATACCATTACACTAGTAACTACAGACGATATTACAAATAATGCTACACCAAGCGCACATACAGCTACAGAAATGGAAAAATTTGTAGATAATATTGGCGGTAATGGTAGTACAGACCTTACAGGAATGTTCTCTATTATTGAAGTAGAAAACTAAAAACATATAATTCGGAGTCGGTTAAGTACAAACCTCTAACCGACTCTTTTTTTATACTCATACGCCTTTATAAACATGAAACTCATTATAAGAAATATTGCTTTACTCTTAATCTTATCTGGATGTAGTGAGGACCAATCTGAACCTGTTTCTTATATAAATCCAGAAATTACTCTTAATATTCCATTTGGGTTCCCCGAATTTAACAGCGCAGTTTACACCAATGTCCCAACAACCTATGGTGTAGCATTGGGAGAAAAACTATTTCATGAAAAAAAGCTTAGTACAGATAATACTATATCTTGTGCAAACTGCCATATGCAAGAACATGCTTTTGCAGATCATAACGAGAAAGCAATAGGTATTGAAAGTAGAATTGGACTTCGTAATCCTCCACCTATACAAAATATGGCTTTTATGAATTTTTACAATTGGGATGGAAGTAAACTTCAATTAGAAAAACAACCGCTAGTACCAATTATAACTTATGAAGAAATGGACTCGTCTATTTTAGAAGTTATAGCCAAACTCGAAGCCGATGGCACTTATGAAGAACTGTTTAACAAAGCGTTTAATGGTGAAGGTATTACTGCCGATAATATTTACAATAGTATTGCTCAATACGAGTATACCTTAATCTCTGCAAATAGTAAATATGATAAGATAAAACGCAATGAAGGTGAAACATTTACAGCAGATGAAGCTGCAGGCTATGCCGTATTTCAAGACAAATGTATAAGTTGCCATAGTACAGAATTATTTACAGATCAAAGTTTTAGAAACATTGGTTTTCCTCTAAATCCAGATTCTGAAGAAGGTGGTCGTGCTCGAGTAACTTTACAAACAGACGATTATATGAGTTTTCGTGTTCCCTCTTTACGTAACATTGCTTACACTGCGCCTTATGGAAGTTTCGGTCAGTTTAAAACACTTAAGGAAGTATTAGATTATTTAGATGCAGGTGTTTTAGATGCCGACAACTTAGACCCTATTTTAAAAGCAAACAATAATCGCATTCCGCTTACAGAAACAGAAAAAAACAATTTAATTTCATTTTTAAATACTTTAAGCGACGAAACCTTCATCACACCATAAAAAGTAAAAACCTAATTTACAACTAACTACACCTTAAATAAAACATATCAAGAAAAAACACTATTCCAATTAATTAAAAAATTGTTTTTTTGGCGTTACTATTGACATGTAATTGATATCATTACATTTCTAAGACTATGAAAAAAACTTTACTTATATTATGTTTAGCGTATAATTTTCTGGCGTGTAATACTGCAAAACAAGTTGAAAAAGCAGTGTATTCAGGAGATTACGATTATGCTATTACTACAGCGGTAGATAAGCTTAAAAACAATAAAGACAAAAAGAGTAAACAAGAATTTATTGTAATGCTTGAAGATGCTTTTACTAAAGGAGAAGCAAGAGATTTAAATCGGATTAACTATTTAAAAATGGATGGTAATCCTGTACATTTTCAAGAAATTTTTGATTTATATACCACTTTAAATTCTAGACAAGAAGCCATTAGACCGCTATTACCTTTACAAATTAATGGGAAAAACGTCGCTTTTAACTTTAAAGATTATAATGCATTAACACTTGCTGCAAAAAATAATCTCTCTAGTTACATATATACTAGTAGTGTGAAATTACTCGCTTCTAAAAATAAATCAGACATTCGTATGGCCTACGATAATTTGGTGTATTTAAACGAAATTTCACCTAATTACAAAAACACATATCAGCTTATTAACGATGCAGAGCGACGTGGTATAGATTTTATATTAGTTACAATAAACAATCAAACCCGCCAAATTATACCATCTCGATTACAACAGGATTTATTAAATTTTGACACCTATGGATTAGATAAACAATGGAGCGTATATCATGCACAAAAAGTGCAAAATGTAAATTACGATTATGCGATGCAACTTAATTTAAAACAAATTAATGTTTCTCCAGAACGTATCAATCAGCGTGAAATTTTTAGAGAACGAAAAATTATAGATGGTACAACGTATAAAACAGACCGAAAAGGTAACCCTGTAAAAGATAGTCTAGGAAATTTTATTAAAGAAGATAAAATTATAGATATTAATTACAGGTATATAGAAACTGTACAAAGTAAAGAGGCTCACATTTTAGCAAATGTGGTATACACCGATTTAAAAACAAAACAAATTATTGAAAATTTCCCCATAGATAGTGGTTTTATTTTTGAAAACATTTACGCAGAATACTATAGAAAAAATAGATACGATCAAAAAGACGAGCGAGCACTTACCAAAGCAGAGCTTGAACTGCTACGAAATAGACCCATGGCTTTTCCAAGTAATGAGCAAATGATATTTGATACTGGAGAAGATCTTAAATTAAAGCTAAAAGATATTATTAATAGCTTTGATACATATTAAGATGTTACTGCTATTAGAGCTAGAAACATCTATACTTTTCTCTTGATGTATATCAAAACAATTAAACATCAAATTTCTAAAGTATCTTATACAAAATTGTAACCCGTTCAATTTTATAAAAAATTATGAGGAGTGAACACAGATTAGTCTTAGATTTTAATACTATTATAAGAGCCAAAATTTATTTCTTTTTAAAAAAATCTGTTTGGAGATATATAATTTTAACAGGCATTATGGGTATTATTTTACCTATGTATGGCACGCACCCAGTAGTATCTGCCGCAATATATTTTCTAATCGTTATGCTTATACTATGGCCCTTACAATTTTATAGTGCTAAAACGATGCAGAAACAGTTTCATTTTGATGCTTTAGTAACATTTACTCAAGAAGAGATTATAATAAAATATACAAATAAAGATCTCGTAGAAACAAAAAACTGGAATTGGGTAAAGCAAATAGATCTTAAAAAAGACAGCATTTGGCTTATACTTAATGAAGCTCGTCCCTTTGCTATAAATATACCAAAAGCTAAATTACAGCAATCTGAAATCGATTTTTTTATAGCTAAAGAAACATCCCGTTATAAAAAAGGCTAATATAATTTAAAAAAATATAGCGATAAAAACCTATATTAAAGCCTATTACGTTATAACATATACTTATTTTTGTAATAACCGTTTTAAAATTACGTCTACATTTATAACTAGTAAGCAAAGCACGTACTAGTTTAAATATTTAAAACCTTTATCTTATGAAAACATTTATATGCCTAGTCTTCAGTCTCTTTATTATAATTTCTTGTCAGTCTAAACAAGAGCAACAAACACCTGTAGAGCGTGTTACCACAACAACATCACAAGCTAAACCTGCTAATGAAACTCCAAAACCAACAGATTTTAAATCGTATTGGTATGGTGGGAAAGCTGAGTTAAGTAGCTACGAATTAAAACAGTCTAAATATGGAAAAATTCGTGAAGGAGAAATCGTATTAATATTTGTTACAGAGCCTTTTTCGTTAAGCAAACACGTAAAATTAGACCGCCCAAATGATGCAGGCGACGATAAGATTACAGTAATGAAACTAAACCAAGTCCGTAAATTTACAACCGGAATATACGATTACTCAATTCTGACGTCAACTTTTACTCCAATCGACTATAAAGCACATCCTTACACATTAAAATCTACAACAAGTATTCAGGAATGGTGCGGACAAACATTTACGCAATTAAATTTAAACGGAGCGACTTATAATTTTAAACACTTCTCTTATTTTGAATCTGAAGGAGATGAGACTCAAGATATTGACGTGGCATTGCTTGAAGAAGATTTAATGACACGAATTCGTATACAAAATGGAACATTAGCTACTGGAGATATAACATTAATTCCGTCTACAATTCATAGCCGTTTTTCACACAAAAATATGGCTGCTGCCAAAGCTAATATTAGTAAAACATTAACCGAGGACACCATACAATATACAATACGTTATGCAGAATTAGACAGAACAATAACCCTTGATGTCGAGAATAAATTTCCCTATAAAATTATGAAATGGACAGAAGATGATGGCGATGGCTTAATAACCACTGCCACATTAAAATCTAGTTTATTAGAACCGTATTGGAATCAAAAAAGTATTGCAGATGAAGCAAAACGAGATGAATTAAAATTAGTTCATTAAGTGTCTTAATCTATAAACAGTAACTCTTGGGGCTTATTCTTAATTTGAATAAGCCCTTTTTTTATTCAGAACACTCGTGCAATTAAATTAAAACTCATAATTCTCATTAGCAATCTATAATTGAGCACATTACATATAACAATACAAGTAAGACCTTATATTATCTAATGTTAAAATAATGATTAATTATAGATAAATATATTACTAATACTACATTTATAATTCAATTTAGATCATATCAATTCAAAATTAACAACTAAAAGCTTTAAAATTTAATAATTAAACAACACCTATTACATGAAAAAATTACTCAAATTTATACTCCTTTTCTTTGTCTTTTACGGCAGTGCCCAAAACGATGGATGGCATATAACTGCTACAGAAAATTCTGATTATACAGGAATATCTATAGCTAACGGTAGAATTGGTTTATTATCTTCTCCAAAACCTTTTGAAATTAAACATATTGTATTAAATAACGTGTATGATATAGATCCAAAACATAAAGTAAGTCAAATTCTTCATGGCATGAATTTTGGAAATCTAGAGATGTACATTGATGATGAAAAAGTATCTGAAAAAAATATAACCAATTGGTCGCAAACCCTAGATATGAAAAATGCAGCGCTTACTACTAGTTTTGAGTACAATAACAAAGCTAAAATTAGTTATACAATGTATGCACTTCGTAATTTGCAATACTCGGCATATATAGATTTTAATGTGCAAGCAAAATCAAATATCAATATAAAAGTCACCGGTAAAATATTAACACCCAATACATTTAAAACTCCCGAAAATACTTTTGAAATTATAAAGGATAATGACATTACAATGCCAGTATTGCAAAATAAAGCAATGAGCCCTCACAACAAGCATTATGTAAGTACTTCCGGGACTTTTATTTGGCATCATATAAATTCTACAAATGAGAACTTACGTCCTAAATTAACCCATAATGTTGTATCAGATTATGAAAACACTTTATCTTTTAATACGACCATAAGTAAAAATGAAAGCTTAAATTTTTCATGGACAGGTGCAGAATGTACAAGTAAAAATTTTTCTGATCCCAAATCAGAATCAGAGAGAATGGTAATTTATAATTTACTAACACCTAAAGATGTTCTTTTAGATCAGCATAAATCGCTATGGCATGAGTTATGGCAAGGAGATATCATAATTGAAGGAGATTTACAGTCTCAACTAGATGCACGCTTGGCATTATATCATTTGTACGCTTTTAGCCGTGGAGATTCTGATTTAAGTATTGCTCCCATGGGACTTTCATTACAAGTTCCTTATAATGGACATATTTTTTGGGATACAGAACTTTGGATGTTTCCTCCGCTTCTTATGCTAAATCAAGACATTGCACGTTCATTAGTTAATTATAGATTTGATCGCTTACAAGCAGCTAAAGAAAGAGCTATAAACTATGGCTATAAAGGTGCAATGTTTCCTTGGGAAAGTGATGACACAGGCGAAGAAGCTACACCTCCATTTGCACTTACTGGACCTTTTGAGCATCACATTACAGCAGATATAGGTATTGCTTTCTGGAATTATTATCGCGTGACTAAAGATAAAAAATGGCTAACCGATAAAGGATTTCCAGTACTTAAAGAAATTGCAGATTTTTGGATTAGCCGAGTTAAAGCAAATAATGATGGGAGTTATTCTATAAACAATGTTGTTGGCGCTAATGAATATGCACCAAATGTAAATGATAATGCTTTTACTAATGGTGCTGCTATCACAGCTTTAGAATACGCTACTAAAGCAGCCCTTGAGATTGGTATAACACCTAACCCTAAATGGAAATTAGTCTCTGAGCATATAAAAATCTTGAAACTTACAGATGGTACGACTAAAGAACATGAAAAATATAAAGGTGAAATAATTAAACAAGCAGATGCTAATCTACTTTCCTACCCTTTAAATATTGTTAGAGATAAAGAAAATGTATTAAAAGATTTAATTTATTACGAACCAAAATTATCAAAAAATGGTCCTGCTATGGGAAAGTCTATTTTTTCAATTATATATGCTAGACTAGGTGATGTTGATAATGCTTATAGATTATTTAAAGACAGTTACATACCAAATATGCGACCTCCTTTTGGAGCATTATCAGAAACAACTACATCTAATAGATCTTACTTTGCTACTGGTGCTGGGGGATTGTTACAAAGTATAATTTTTGGTTTTGGAGGTTTAGAATTTACAGATCAAGGCATTATTCAGAAAAACCCAATACTTCCTAAACACTGGAAATCGTTAACAATAAAAGGTGTTGGATTAGAACGTAAAACGTTTAAAATAGAAAAATAATTGTATTTTTAAAGATATAAAACATACATAGTATAGGGCTAATTATATATTAATCACAAAATGTGCTCGATAACATAATTCGTTTTACAACGAATTTTAAAGTTTATTATAAAATAACTAAACATACATGTACAGCAAAAAAACAATAAATATGAAATTTAAAATTTTAATTCTTAGTGTGCTTTTTCTTATTACAGGATGTAAACAAAACAACGAAAAAGAACACTCAAATTTAAAAAATGAGACCACTCAAACTATAAAAAAAGAATGGTGGAAGGAAGCAGTCGTATATCAAATTTATCCACGTTCATTTAAAGATTCAGATGGAGATGGTATCGGAGATATTCCTGGCATTATTTCAAAATTGGATTATCTGGAGGCATTGGGAATAGATGTCGTATGGCTAAGTCCACATTTTGATTCTCCAAATGCCGATAATGGTTATGATATTCGAGATTATCGAAAAGTAATGAAAGAATTTGGCACAATAGAAGACTTTGACACTTTACTAAATGGTTTACATGAACGTGGAATAAAACTTATTATAGATTTAGTGATTAATCACTCAAGTGATGAGCATAAATGGTTTCAAGAAAGTATGGCATCAAAAGAGAGTCCATATAGGGATTATTACATTTGGAAACCGGGAAAAGAAGGTAATCCACCAAACAATTGGACTTCATTCTTTGGTGGTTCAGCTTGGGAAAAAGCAGGTCCAGATGGCGAATATTATTTACATTACTTTGCTAAAAAACAACCTGATTTAAATTGGGAAAACCCTAAACTAAGAGCTGAAGTATATGATCTCATGAGATTTTGGCTAGATAAAGGTGTAGATGGTTTTAGAATGGATGTTATCGCTCTTATTTCTAAACCTACAGACTTTAAAGATATGGATGTTGAAGGATTAAAACATCCAGAATATACATACGCATACGGTCCAAGATTAAATGAATTTTTAAAAGAGATGAATAAAGAAGTGCTCTCTAATTATGATGTCATGACTGTGGGTGAAGCTTATGGGGGAAACGCAGAAAAAACATTGGAAATTACTGATGAGCGTAATAATGAAATTGATCTCGCTTTTTGGTTTGATGCCGTGCGCGTGGGTAGAGACAACTTTAAACAAAATGATTGGACTTTACCGGAATTTAAAAAACTTGTAAAAACTCAAAGTGATGTTAGCTACCACAATTGGCCCACTTTTTTTCTATCTAATCATGATAATCCAAGGGCTGTAAGTAAGTTTGGAGACGATACTCCTGAATATAGAATCCCATCTGCAAAATTATTAGCCATGTTATTATTAACTCAGCGAGGTACTGCATTTCTATATCAAGGAGATGAAATTGGGATGACTAATTATCCGTTTACGTCTTTTGATCAATTTGATGATGTAGAAATTAAAGGTAATTACGACAAAATTATAGCCAATGGAGAAAGTCCAGAATCCTATTTAGAAGATTTAAATAAAATGGCTAGAGATCATGCACGTACTCCTATGCAATGGTCAGATCAAAAACAAGCTGGTTTCACTTCTGGAAACACAACTTGGCTTGGGATCAACCCTAATTTTAAAGCAATTAATGTAGAACATAATCTTTCAGATTCAAATTCTATTTTTCATTTTTATCGTAAAATACTCGATATCCGAAAAAATAACGACAATTTAATATATGGAGACTATAATGATATCGCAATAAATCATCCTGAAATTTTTGCATATACAAGAACGGGGAAAAACAAAACTTACTTAGTCGTTTTAAATATGTCCAGATCTACAGTAGATTTTAAAATTAATAAACAATACAAAGGTTATAATTTAGTAATAAGTAACCTCACAGAAGAATTGCAAACTATAGATTCACAAACAATCAAACTACAACCTTGGGAGGCTAGGTTGTATGTAAGTAATTAATTTTTAAAAGGATAAAAAACTCATTATATAGAATTAAAATGCAATAATTAGGTATAATGAGTTTTTATATTTAATGATTTTACGACTTCACTTAACAATCTGAATTTTCAAATTTTCAATCATTATTTTTACAATTTCCATTTTAAAAGTTTTGTATTCGGTATTTTAGCAATACAAAACAAAAAAATGTACTATGACTTTTAAAAACAGCATCCTTACCGTTTTATTTTTAAGCTTCTGCACCGTTGGATTTGCACAAGACTATAAAAAGAATATTGAATCTGAATTTAATGATTATTTGAACTCAATTGTTAATATGGATTTTGAAAAATCTATGGAATATATCACTCCAGAATTTTTTGAAATCATCCCAAAAACACAATTAATTACAATTATGGAGCAAACTTTTAATAATCCATCCATGGAATTTGAGATTATTAACCCCAAAATAATATCGGTAGCAGATGCTGAAAAAATTGATTCTAAACATTATGCAATTCTTTCTTATTCTAGTGAGATGAATATTAAAATTAATAGCTCAGCTGAAGAAACTGAAACGCAAGAAAACAATAGACTAAGCTTAACTAAAGCTTCTTTCGAACAAACATTTGGCGCAGAAAATGTATCTTATAATACAGAAACAGGTGTTTATAATATAAATGCTGTTAAAGATGCTTATGCCATATCTGAAAATGGAAAAACAGATTGGAAATTTTTAGTGATAGAAAAAAGCCAAAAAATAATTTTGGAAAAAATATTACCTAAAACATTAATTGATAGATTATAATTTTAAGAATCTACCACTATAAAACACGCTGTATCAATTTTGTATGAAATACCGCTTTATACACGCACTTTACATTATAATTACCTATATAGGTTTTACAATGTCTGTGCAGGCACAACATGTTAAACCCATACAATTAGAAACGGAAGATGGTATTATTTGGACAGCTAATAGAAAATTAAAAACATCAGATTTTCTAGGTAAAACAAAATCTAAGGCTTCTGGCAAAGCCTTAACAGGTGCTAATATTATTATAATTCCGTATACGTATAACAACGGGAAATATCAATATCAGGTTTTAGCTAAATTTTATAAAAAACTGTCCTGGATAAATACAGACAGTAATTACATTTTAGACCATGAACAATTACATTTTGACATTGCTGAACTGTTTGCTAGAAAAATGAGGCAAGAAATCCATTTAGTAAAACAACGTTCTGGGACTGTTTTAGAAACGGATTATAGACGGATTCATAAAACATTATTCCAAGACTATATAAATTTTCAAAAATTATACGATACAGAAACTAAACATTCTACAATCAAAGATGCACAACAAAAATGGAATGTTTTGATCGCTAAAAAATTAGAATCTTTAAATGCATATACGTTGAATTTATTGTAAACTAAAAATACAGAACCAAATAAACGGTTATACCTAGATAACCATCTCTAAAAATAAATCTAAACAGGTTTCCTAATGTAATTATACCCCCACTTAGCAAGCCACAATTTATTATATAACAAATTTAACCTGAGATTACATAAAATGGCCCTTTTTAAATCTAAAAACCCTGCTTTAAAAGCTGAAATTTTCACAAAAGCTAAAACCTTAAATCCTGCACATATAGAATCTGTTATGACTATTAATGGTACCGTTAACAAAACGGCCTTATTAGGTATAATTGTACTCGCTGCCGCTATGGTGACTTGGAATATGTATCAAGAAAATTTAGATTTAGGTCGTATCCAACCCTATATACTAACGGGCTCATTAGCAGCATTTGGAGTAGCTGTAATTATAATTTACAAAAAAACTTTAGCTCCTTACCTTGCTCCTATATATTGTGCATTACAAGGCTTAGCCATTGGTGGATTATCTGCCTTAATGGAAGAAAGATTTCCTGGTATAGTTATACAAGCTATACTATTAACTTTTGGCATACTCTTTAGTTTGCTAACTATTTACAAACTAGGTATTATTAAAGCAACAGAGAACTTCAAACTTGTTATAGCTTCTGCAACATCAGGAATAGCGCTGTATTATATTATCTCTGTATTTGGAAGTTTCTTTGGGTTTAACCTTCCATTTATACACGATAATTCTATAAGTGGCATTCTATTTTCTTTATTTGTTGTTATTATTGCAGCCTTAAATTTAGTAGTAGATTTCGATTTTATAGAGAAAGGAGCTGAATTAAAAGCTCCAAAATACATGGAATGGTATGCCGCATTTGGGTTAATGGTAACTCTAATTTGGCTTTATCTAGAAATTTTAAGGTTACTAGGTAAATCAAAAAGTAGAGATTAAAACAATATAATATTTCACCTATTTAATCTAATTAATGAGAAATTATTATTTATTTATACCATAAATTATAATAATCTAAAAACTTAAAGCGAAAGTCCGGTTGGGGTCTTAAATAGGCTCAATTTTATTAAAACTTCCCCATATTTGTTATAAAAAACAAGCATGGTGAATTTCAAAGATAAAGACCTTATTATATTTGATTTTGATGGTACATTAATTAATAGTATTCCAGATTTAACTTTGGCTATTAATAAAATGTTAGCACACTATAATGCACCTCCATTAACTATTGAAGATGTAACACCTTTTATAGGAAATGGCGCAAAGCCGTTAGTAAAACGCGCTATAATACGTGCTATGCCTGATACCGATTTATCTGATACATTTTTAGAGGAAGCCTTTAACGTCTATTTTTCTGCCTACAAAGCGGAAACTTGTAAAGACACTTTCATGTATCCAGGAGTTTTAGAGACTTTAAAGTATTTAAAAAGCAAAGGCTATACTTTAGTGATTTGTACCAATAAACCGTATGGATTTATAGCTCCCATACTAGAGACTCTAGGAATTAAAGATTATTTTAAAACTTGGGTTGGAGAAGATTCTTTACCTAAGAAAAAACCTGATGCTTTACCACTTTTACATTTAGTTGAAACCATGCAAACCACTGTTGCTAAAAGTGTAATGGTTGGAGACTCTAAAAATGATATTTTAGCGGCACAACATGCAAAAATGGATAGTATTGGTGTAAGTTATGGTTATAACTATAACGAAAATATTGCAGATTACAATCCTACAGTGGTAGCAAATCAATTTGCAGACTTACAAGATCTATTTTAATATGAGTAAAATTTACAATGTTGGTATTATAGGTGGTGGTGTTTCTGGTGTTGTAATAGCACTTGAATTAGCTAAATATGGCATAAATAATATTTTGTTTGAGCAAGAACAAAGTGTGGTTAACGGCCCACCGTTTTGTCATTTACATGCTGGCGGAAATCTCTATCCAGATATATCTGATGAGCAATGCCGTTTACTCATGAAGCAGTCTATAGAGATGGCTAGGCTATTTCCACAATCTATAGATGAAAGGCCAACGTTTATTAGTATTCCTAAAACAGAAAAGTATACCGTAGAAAATATACAAAGCCGTCTGGATATGCTGGTAGATTACTACAAATCTCTCATTCAAGAAGATCCTAAAAATAAAATTTTAGGTGACCCAAAGGATTACTATAAAATATATTCTAAAACCGACTTAAATACCTTAGTAGATCTGCCTACAGTTAAACGCCCAATCACTGCAGACCAATGGATGACTAATGCCATTAAATTAGTAGATTATAAACAACTTAAAACACCTGTAATCTTAGTCCAAGAATATGGTTGGAATTTATTTAGATTAGCTGCTCAAGCTCAATTGGCTTTAAATAAATCAGAACATTGTAATTTAAAAACCAATACATTTGTTACAGACATTAAAGATGTAAGAACTTTAAATCTGGAACATAATTGGGAAATTTGTACAGCAGATGCAGTATATAATGTGAAATATCTGGTTAACTCAAGCGGATTTAAAACAGGCACTATTGATGAATCTTTACATATTAACTCCGAACGTTTAATAGAATTTAAAGCCGCTTATGTCTCTAAATGGCACCCCATTCCGGGTTTGATTCCTGAGCTTATTTTTCATGGTGAACGTGGAACACCTCATGGTATGGCTCAATTAACGCCTTATTGTGATTCATATTATCAAATTCATGGTATGACAGAGAATATCACGCTGTTTAAAAACGGATTAGTACAATCTAAAGCAGATATGGTGCAACCTGAATTTAACGATGGAATTACTCAAAAATTACAACACGATTGGGATGCAAATGAAATTAAAATTAGAACAGAAAATGCAATAGAATTTGTTGGAAAATATATCCCATCATTTACCACCGCAACCGTAGGAGGACCACCAATGTATGGAGCCCAGCAAATCTCTGGAGACGATCCCAGTTTACGTGTAGGCGAAGTACGTTTCCCTAGTAAATGCTATGCGAGAAGTGAAATTATTAAAGCTTCTTCTGCCCTAACAGTCGCCAATCAAATCATTGATAATATTGAGGATGAAGGTATTGTTACAAAAATCACTAACCACATTAAAACCAATGCATTACTTGACAGCATCAATACACAAGATATTGATCTTCTAGCAAAACAATTGGCTGAAGAACGCGGATATCCAGGGGCACTCTCTAAATTAGTTATAGAAAAAAATAAAATTAATAATGACATAACATAATAACATACAGTTCAACTTACATTAGACCATACACTTTAATTTATGAACACAAGGCATATAGATACTCTTAATATTTTACTCATCGTTATGTCTTTGCTCATTGCCATTATAATCCCTTTTGAGTTGTTTTTGTTTTCCTATGCAATCTTAGGACCTTTGCATTACTTAACAGAAATTACATGGCTAAGAGAAAAAAATTACTTTTTCAGTGCACATAAAAATTGGGTATACGTCTTTATTATATTATCCCTATGTATCGCTATAGCACCTATAGTTCAATTTAGTAATATTACCCTTAATCCCGCCTTAGAACAAGCCCTTATTATATTAGGAAAACAAACCAAAATATTCTTAATTATTGGTTTTTTGTTTGCTCTTAGCTTAATATTTTTAAAACGCAATAAACATCTAGCACTAGCTTTAATAGTTATAACCTTAGTAACTTTTTTAACTATTACTTACATACCTAAGCCTTTCTTTTTAATTGGTGCTTTTTTACCTACACTTATACATGTTTACATATTCACATTTTTCTTTATAATATATGGTGCCATAAAAGCTAAAAGTACATTAGGCATCTATTTAGGTTTAACATTACTTTGTGTGCCATTTATTATTGCTTTCATTCCATTTAATTATACCTATTATACACCTTCCAAAACGACTTTCGATAATATTAATAGTTTAAACATGAATGGCATCTTTGCTTTTATAGCCAAAGTGTTAAATAACTTTAAAGACGGTACTTATGTAACTTTATCGGAAATTGGAATTAGAATTCAGATTTTTGTATCTTTTGCTTATACCTATCATTATTTAAATTGGTTTTCTAAAACATCAATTATTGGGTGGCGAAAATCTATCACAAAAAAAAATGCCATCATAATTCTAGCAATATGGATTTGCGCTGTATCACTCTGCATTTACGATTTTAATACGGGCTTAATAGCGTTGTATTTTCTTAGTTTTTTACATGTACTACTAGAGTTTCCTTTAAATATTATCTCTATACAAGAAGTTTTACGTGCTCCTAAAAATAAAAGCTTACTTTTTTTAATTAAGTCAAATAAATAATCTCTCCATAACCAATACGTTTCAAATTTCAATATTACTTTTGTAAAATGAAGATTTTAATTGTTGAAGACGAAACAGAGTTACAAGACACGATAAAAAAATCGCTTATTAAGGAGCACTACACAGTAGAGACAGCTAACGATTACACGACTGCTTTCGATAAAATATCGATGTATCAATACGATTGTATTCTTTTAGATATAATGCTACCTAAAGGAAATGGCTTACATCTATTAAAACACTTAAAACAACTTGGAAAGTCTGAAAATGTGATTATCATTTCGGCCAAAAACTCATTAGACGATAAAATAAATGGACTCACTTTAGGAGCAGACGATTACTTAACAAAACCCTTTCATATTGCTGAACTTACAGCACGAATTACAGCTGTATTACGTCGAAAAAATTTTAATGGATCCACACAAGTACAAATTGGAAATTGTACAATAGATGTGCTAGAACGCACCTTAGAAATAAACTCTGAAATGGTTCATTTAAATCGAAAAGAATTTGATATTCTTAATTATTTCTCATTAAATAAAAACCGTTTAATTACAAAATCTGCATTGGCAGAATATGTTTGGGGAGACCATATAGATCAAGCAGATAACTTTGATTTTATATATTATCAAATAAAAAATTTAAGAAAAAAATTAGAAGATGCTAATGCCAAAATCTGTATTGAAACCGTGTATGGTATTGGTTACAAATTAATAGAAAAATGAAACTGCTTAACCAATCTTTAACTTATCTTTCTGTGGCTTTCTTCCTTATTATTGGAGTATGGTCTATAGTATTTTATATTAATATTAAAGATGAAATCAGAGATAGTATTGATGATGGTTTAGAGAATAATAAACTTCTAATTTATTTAAAAGTACAAACAGACTCTACTTTACTTGCACAGCATGAATTTGGAGGAAATAACTTTGAAATTCACCCCATAAAAAATCCAAATATAGGCTATAAAAAAGATGTTTATAAAGACACCTTAATGTATCGCCACAATGAGGATGATTTAGAACCTGTACGTATATTACACTCTACATTTAAACATAAAAATCAATTTTATCACTTAAAAGTTATTTCGTCTTTAATTGAAGAAGACGATTTAATTGAAGATGCGTTTTACAGTTTACTTTGGCTATTTATCATACTTATATGCAGCATATTTATTATTAATAATATGGTATTGAGAAAAGTGTGGCATCCGTTTTACGACATACTTAACAAACTAAAAAACTACAAATTAAGTACGCAAAACACCCCTATTAATGTAACGACACAAACCAAAGAATTTATCCAATTACAGGATGCAACCAATACCTTAATTGCACACACCACTAAAGCATTTATAGCTCAAAAAGAGTTTACAGAAAATGCATCTCATGAGCTGCAAACACCTATAGCAATTATCATTAACAAACTGGAATTGTTGTTAGAATCTGACCATTTAAATAATGATGATGCACAAACTATTACAGAAGTTATAAGTATGGCAGACCGCCTGAAAAAACTAAATAAAACACTATTATTACTTACAAAAATTGAAAACAAACAATTTTTAAAGCAGGACAATGTCTCTATAAACAACTGCGTTCATACGTTCTGCAATCAATTTATTGAATATACAGAGTATAAGCACATTGAAATAAAAATAGAAGAAGCTACTAATTTATATGTTAATATAAATAGTGCTTTAGCAGATATTCTAATCTCTAACTTAATTAAAAATGCCATTTTTCATAACATAGAACAGGGTAGAATTATCATTTTAATAGCGCATCAAAAATTAACGCTTATAAACACGGGGCAAACTACACCTCTAGATGCTACATCTATATTCAATAGATTTACTAAAAACGAATCTAAAAGCAAAAGTACTGGTTTAGGTCTCGCCGTCTGTAGTGCTATTTGCGATCTCTATAAGTATCAATTAAGTTACCAGTTTATTCAAAATGAACATCATTTTTCTATACAATTTAAAAATTAAATTGCTATAAATTAAATTCCAAATTCTTTCCAGATTTACATACCATATTTGTGTACATAAAGAAAAAAAGTAATACCCAGACATCTGAATTTTTAAAATAAGTATAGCAATACTAGCTTATTTTTTATCAGATTAATTTTTAATTAAAAGACACAAAATTTCTATGAAAACAGTAACAAAGACAACAGTTTTATCATTTCTAGCTGGTTTAACATTTTTTACAGCTTGTAGTAGTGATGATGACGGAAATTCAAATGAAGTTTTATTAACAGACGATGATATTCCTACAGAAATCACCACCTATGTATCAACTCATTTCGACACATCTACCATTACTAGAGCAGAAAAGGAAACTGAAAACAGTAAAATTACTTACGATATTCTATTGGATTTAAATGTAGAATTAGAATTTAATAGTGATTTTGAAGTTACAGAAATAGACGGTACTTCACAATTGCCAGATTCTGTAATTCCTGAGTTAATTTTAGAATATGTTACTACAAATTACCCTAATAATGTAATTACAGATTGGGAATTAGAAACCAATTACCAACAAGTAGAATTGAATAATGGGTATGAGTTAGAATTTGATTTAGAAGGTGAATTTATCCGTTTAGACAAAGATTAATTAATACACCATATTAGTTTTTAAAAGCTCATAAATTTAAAACTTATGAGCTTTTTTTATACCGCTAATGTAAGTTGCACTAATAAAATTGGCTTCAAATTTTAATTACTTATTTTTATTAAATTTTATTTTTAAGAAATGTTACAGTTTAATTTAGACAAATGATTGCGTAACAATTAGGAATAATGTTACAGAAATTAAATATACTGAAACACAAATAAGACTAGACATAAAGTTTATACGTATTTTTGGAGTAGTACTTCTGCAGGTACTGAACGTGTTAGCGGATTATATTTTGCAGATTATGTCGCTTTTGGATATGCTGTAGATCACGATGGAGAAGATATACATGGTACTGGTGCCTTCGTTTTGATACTAAAATAAAAGATGGACCTGCTGTGCAAAACGAAGAACGTATTACAAACTATGTGTGTTTGGTTAGAAATGCCAATTAATTACTTTAAACCTCTTATAAAATCGAATATGTAATACAAATAAAAAAGCGAGACTCGATGGCCTCGCTTTTTTATTCTTTTATAACATCATGTTAATTATAATCTATTTAATAAATCTATTTTTTTACTATTAAATTCGTCTTCAGTAAGGATACCTTTGTCTCTTAAACCTGATAACTTTTCAATTTTAGCAAAAATATCTTCCTCTAATTCTGAAGTACTGCCCTGTGAAGCATTTTGAAATTCAGGATCTAGAGTCTGAGAATCAGCTTGATTTTGAGGAGCGTCTTGAACGTGAGTTGGTATTGATTGCTGATTATTATCATCAGAAACAACTGGTAGAGTGCTTAAATCTACAGTGCCATATTGACTTGTAAATGTAACATTATACTGACCTCCTTGCTGCTGCCCTACACCACCAATTTGGTGATCTAGAGTGTTAAAAACAGTCACTTTTCCATTGTCTTGAATGGCTAAACGGTGTATGTTATAAAAAATAGCATAACTTGTTCCATTCTGACTTCCTGTAGAATTAGGAACACCTAAATCTCCCCACCAATTTCCAGAAAACTGTGTCCCATTTTGATTCTGTATTTTAGGCAATGGTTTATATTGTATAGATCCCTGATTTATTAAATTAGATAATTCCATACACAGTCCATCTACAGTATATTTTAACTGATTGTTAAACATATCTCCAACCATAGTCATTCCGCCTTGCATCCATTGACCTCCACCTCCTAATTCAGGAATGTTAAATTGCGCCATAGTCCCATTACTTAGCATGAGTGAATGCGTTAGCTCTGTAACCGCATTTACACTTATCCCAAAACGATTTGCTATATTTATTATGTTTTGGAAACTAGTATCTGTAAATATTGCATTCATATCTTTTATTTTTTTATTAAAAGCTTTTTAGCTTAAAAATGATATGCCAAATGTACTACTTAGTCTAATCATTAAATCATATTCAGTTATAAGTTTTTATTAAATTAAAAAAAAACCAAACACTAACATACTGATTAATAATTATTTTAATATAATTAAATCCTTTACAATTATATTTATCTAATTAAAAAAAACTATAAACAAATTGTTAAAAAAGCTCTATCTTTCTTTATTAAACGATTTTACATCTAATCGTTCTGTTTCAAATAATAGTACCCACTCATACATTATAATCTTATTATTTTAAGTATAAAAATTATAGACTAAAATTAAAAAAGAAACATCCGTTTAGTATATGACCAAACGGATGCTTTTTAATTTAACTTAGTATTAAATCTAAATAGCTTTTACAGGACAACCTATAGCTTTTGTAAAGTTAGGGTTGGGTTTAGCACCTTCTTCCAAAGCTTTAATTGCATTTTCAACATATTTTACTTTAACATCATTAGCAGATCGTGCATTGTCATCTATGGTACCAATATATTGTACGGTTTTATCTTGATCTAATAAAAATACATGAGGTGTTCTTAATGCTCCGTATTGAGGGAATATTTTTTGTCCTTCATCTGCTAAATATACAAAAGGAAAGTTTTTTTCTTTAGCACGTTTTTGCATAGCAGCAAAACTCTCCTTTTCATTAGTAGCACTCACATTTGGATTAATTGCAACTACTGAATACCCTTTAGAAGCATAAGTATTATGCAAACTAATCAAGCGATCTTCATACATTTTTGCAAACGGACATTCATTACAGGTGAAAACCACAATATATCCCTTAGCATTTTTAATATCTGATAAAGAAAATAGCTTACCATCTACATTTTTTAAAGCAAAATCTGTAGCAACATCTCCTATTAAATACCCACCTGCTTCCTCTAAAGTTTCTGTTTGCACAGGGCTGTGACCGCCTCTTGGTGGTGGTCCTTTTCTATCTTGTGCACTAGCACTAAAAGGAATAAATACGCTACTAAATAAAAAAGCGACTGCAAATGCTATGTGTTTTGTTTTCATTCTTATTAATTATTAAATGTGTTATTAATCTCTTGTTCTAAATCTTCTAAATTTTTAAATGCGCGTTCATGAAACGTACGTTTATTTTTATTAAAAATAATGGTAAATGGTATGGCTCCAGACCAATTGGGGTCTATTTTATCTATCCAAGTATTAGCATCTGGATCATCTAACATTACCACTTTAGAAGTAATTTTCTTTTCATTAAGAAAAGGTAAGAGTTCAGATGTAATATTTTCTGGAAAATCCATACTTACTAATAGTACTTTAACATTAGGATGTTGCGCTTCATAATCCTTAATAATTGGTAATTCTTTTACACAAGGTGCACACCACATAGCCCAAAAATTAACGATATGTATGGTATCAGAATCTGTATATAGCAAAGGTTCTATCTCATCAAAGTTATAAACAGGTATGGTTTTAGCAGTGGTTTGCGCAGATAAACTCACACAACTTAATGTAATACACAGCATGGTGATGCTTAACATGAATTTTCGGATGTTCATTCTATTATAGTGAGATTTTTATAACATATAGGATAACGAATTTAAATAAAGGTTTAATCAGGTTTGCGCTTTTAAGTAATCTTTAACATTACACTACAGCTTTTTAATGGTTTAATATCCTATACACATACACTCCCAACATCAAATTCACACGTTTTCACAACAAAACATTGCTTTTATTAATAATTTAATATATTTTAACCCTTAATTTTAAATATTACATAACATTAAACCAACTAAAAGCATGAACTACATGAAACAACTATGTGCCCTTTTATTAATAACTATTAGTATTACAACAAATGCACAATCCATTATTGGTCAGTGGGAAACGTATGACGATAAAACCAATGAAAAAAAAGCACTGATAGAAATATCTAAAACCAACGATACGTATTCAGCTAAAATTATTGATAAATATGTAGGAGATATGGATTCTGTTTGCGAAAAATGTGAAGGAGATAAAAAAAATAAACCTATTATAGGTTTGGTTATTATTGAAGACATTAAAAAAGATGACGATGAATATAATGATGGTACTATTCTAGATCCAGAATCTGGCGATGTTTACAGTTGTTATTTAAAATTAGTAAATACCGATAAACTGAAAGTAAGAGGATTTCTTGGTGTGTCACTTTTTGGAAGAACTCAGTATTGGTTGAGAAAAAAATAAATAGTTATTAAAACTTAACAAATAAAAGGCAGTAGAAAACAATTTTCTACTGCCTTTTTTAATAAATGCGTATGATTTTATTTTTTTATAATACGTTTAGTAATTGAATCATGGTCTACGGTGAGCCTAAAAATATAAATACCAGAATTTAATTTTGATATATCTACCGCTTCTCCTTCTATCTTTTTATTTAAAATGGTTTTACCTACAGCATCATAAATAGTCAAGATTTTATAGGTATTAGCACCTTTTAAATATATAGTATGTGCAGCTGAATTAGGCCATAATACAGCTTCTTAATTTGTAATTGCTGAAGTTGCTAATGTATATAAAGTTAAAGTTGTTTGTTAAAAATTGGTGTTAATTGAGGCCTTAACTAATTGAGTAACTTACTATAATATAACCCAAACAATACACAACTAATTATCAATATATTAAATTGAATAAACTAAAACACATTTAATTTTTAACATTTTAATAATTAATCAATTCCTACAATTTTACTTCTACGTTCTAGCAACAATGTATTTCTCCAAACTCCATCCAGTTTTGCAATTTTTTCTCTAAATCCAATAAGTCTAAAATTAAATTTTTCATGTAGTTTAACAGTGCCTTTGTTTTCAGGAAAAATACTTGAATATAAAGTCCAGATGTTATGGCTTTCAGAAGACTGTATCACACGATCCATTAATTGAGATCCAATCCCTTTTTTAAAAGCAGAAGGATCTAAATACACACTAACTTCGGCAACGCCTTGATATATTTCTCTGCTAGACACTGGAGTTAATGCAATCCAACCGAGTATAAGACCATTGTTTTCATAAACAAATCTAGAGTGCGCTAAATGTTTAGTATCCCAAATAGACCAAAGCGGAACGTTAATTTCGAATGTGGCATTTCTAGAATCTAATCCCATTTTATAAATCTCTAGAACTCTTGATCCATCTGCATCAGTCATTGTTCTTATCATAATAGTTAAATCACTTATATTTGAGAATTGATAGACTTATTTTCAGTTAAAAATACTAAAACTTCTATACATAAGACATGCTTTGCATATCAATAAATGGAAACAAAACGAATGACTATAAACTTGAAACTTTCTCGTATTAATCTCCTTTTTTTGTGAATACTTGTCCGCGGGGCGCATTCACTTCTTGAAGCACAATTTCTGAATGTAAAAATTTAGCGGCAGCAGCAGAATCTTTAACTTTTTTGGCACTGCGCGTTAACATTTCTGTTTCAAAAGGTCTTAAAATAGTAGCTCTTAAACCTTTTGTTTTCCAATCTGTTTTAAAACCACTACCCGCTGTTATTGCACGCGCCAAAGACAAGGCATCTAGTAAGGCTTGATTTGCTCCCTGTCCTTTAAACGGACTCATAGGATGAGCCGCATCTCCTAAGAGGGTAACTTGATCTTCCTGCTCTAATAATTCTGAAGTAAGCAAAGTTCGATCGTATACTGGATAACCTGAAATTTTAGATGCTACAGTCGCAGTAACAATTTGTGGTATAGGTGTGTGCCATTGTGTACGCTTTATTGCTTCTAATTTTAATGCTTTAGGTCCTTTGCTACTCAATGTTATTGCATCTGCTTCTTCCATAGGAAAACTTAGTTGCCACATAATTGTATCGGAGTTATAAGGCATCACATATATACGTTCATTACCATTAGCAGTCTGAAATACAGTAGCTCCATCTAGTAGCCGAGATTCTAATCCTTTAAGTGCTTGTAACGGACAAATACCTAAAATTACTATACAACCCAAATAGCGTAATGGGGTCTTATTTTCTCCTAAAAGTAATTTTCGTACTGTGCTACGAATACCATCTGCTCCAACTACTAAATCTGCTTTGTCATGCACAATGTCATCATTTACTTTAAAGTGTAGTTGTACACCTTCCCCTTCTAAAGTCTTATAATTTAAAAATTGATAGTTCCATTTTATAACATCTGCTTCTCCAAGCTGATTTAAAAGCGCTAAACGTAGAGCTTGTCTTGCAATATGTATATTATTCTTTTTAGATGCAGGAGGTTCTCTATCTAACCATTTTCGCATTCCCCATTCACCGATTACAGTTCCATCGGTAGTATGTACGACATGCCGTGTAGAGACCACTCCGGCATGTAATTTAGAAATTCCAAAACCAGAAATGGCTTTACTGGCTTGCTGTAAAGTTAAACCATAACCTTGGGAACGGGCATTAAAACAAGTGTCGCGCTCATAAAGCGTAAAAGGTATACCTCGGTGCAAACATGCCACAGCTAAAGCAACTCCACCAATTCCACCACCAATAATTGCAAGTTTGGGATACTGTCTTATATTGGGTTTAGGTAAACAACTAGATGCTACTAAACCCGTACCAGAACACGACTTACATGTATATAAATCGGCTTTAGGTTTTTCGGGCGCTACACCTTTACCTCCTGATGCTTCATAGTGTAGGCATGCTGTTTGGTATAGCTGTTTAGCTTTCTTACTTAGCTTTCGGCGCTGTTTACCGCGCCCTTTGCAAGCCTTACAGTCGCTCCAATAAGATGTTGTTTTTTGCTGAGTTGTCAATTGATTAAATTATTAGTACATTCATAACCATTCTTTATTCAGTGTCTACATATTCAAGTATATCTGCTGGTTGGCAATCCAACGTTTTACATATAGCCTCCAATGTAGAAAATCTAATAGCTTTTGCTTTACCCGATCTTAAAATTGAAATATTGGCCGTAGTTATGCCAATCGCTTTTGCTAAATCCTTACTCTTCATTTTACGCCTAGCGAGCATCACATCAAGATTGATACGTATAGCCATAACTTAAATCGTTAATTCGTGTTCTTCCTTAAAATGCTTAGCCATAAGTAACGTATGACTCTGAATTATAAAAAATAAACCAATTGTAAATAAAAAAAGAATAATAAACATATTGGCATCAAAAATAAATTCTAATCTACCCAAATAAAGCTTCTTCATAAAAATTAGAATTTGTATACAACAAGTCATTATAGCTGTAAACACAAAATAATAGCCGGAATGTTTTAAATTAGTGATGACCTGATTAGAAAAGTATTTTTTAGACAGTAAAAATTTTGCCATTTTTCTTAAAAAAAATAATCCTCTTAAAAATATTAAATAGGCTATAAGATTGAGCACGACAATACTCCATTCCCATACATTCCAATCTTCAACATTAAGATTGGCTTGATTAATATTTACTATTCCTGAGGGTAATATAAAAAATATACCTATTAATCCACAAAAGTGCAATACATAGAGTAGATCTACTAATGTTTTAAATATACTTGTTTTTTTCATTTTTAGAAATAAATGTTAAGTTGTAAAAATACAAAAATTATTGATAAACAATAATTTAATTACTGTTTATCAATAATTAATTTTAAAAGTATACGACTAATCCTATAGCCTTTTCCAGAATCAGTATATTATTTCGTTTTAATATATTATTCTATTAAATACTAAACTATTGACTGTTCAAGTGTTAATTTTCATCGGATATAACTGTATTATTGAGTATTCTTTTCTTTTATATTATATTTAGAAACTTAATTCAAACCCCTATTTAATGAAAATAATTTTTACTACACTATTAGTCTGTTGTAGCTTATTTAGTTACGCACAAAAAAAAGCCCTTGAACAATCTGATATTGGTCTTTGGAGAACTATAGACGACGAAACCATTTCCCCTAATGGAGATTTTGTGATGTACACACTTAACCAAGGCGAAAAAGATCTATTCTTAAAAATTAAAGATGCTAAAGGCAAACTTATTTTTGAACATGATAGAGCTAAAAATGGCATATTTACGAACGATTCTAAATATGCTCTCTTTACTGTAAATGCATGGAAAGACAGTATTACAGAATTAAAACGGAAAAAAGTTAAGAAAAAAGATTTACCAAAAGACACGCTAGCCATCTATAATTTAGCATCTAAAGACATTGCAAAAATAGCCAATGTAAAATCTTATAAAGTACCAGAAAAATGGTCTGGTTATGTGGCCTATGTTTTAGAAGATGTAAAACAAGATAAAAAGAAAAGTAAAGATTCACTTTCTAAAGACAAAGTAAAAGACACTATAGCTAAAGGGAAAAAGAAAAAAGGTCCTAAAAAAGTAGATAAAGATAATGGCTATCACTTAGTGCTTAGAAACTTAATTACACAAAAAGAAGATACTATAAAATATGTTACCAACTTTACTTTTGCTAAAGAAGGCAAACGTTTTGGATATACAACTACAGGAGAGACCAATACAACTGCTGCTGGAGCTTATGTTATAAATCTAGAAAATAACCAAACCACTCAAGTTTTCTCGAGCCATGATCAGGCTAAATATTATCAACTACACTTTAGTGATACTGGGGAAAAATTAGGTTTTATAGCAGATTTAGATTCTACTAAAGTACAAGAACGTCCTAATGCATTATATGTTTGGAAATCTGGAGATGCGACTGCCCAAGAAATTATTAATAATACTTCTGCACCTAAAGGCTACCGTGTTTCGTCTGACGGCAGATTGAGTTTTTCTAAAAATGAATCTAAACTCTATTTTGGTTTAGCAACACCTTCAATTTTAAAAGACACTACTTTAATTGATGAAGAAATTGTAAACGTTGAAGTTTGGACTTATAATGAACCTAGATTATATACAGTACAGGAAAACAATGTAAAAAGAGATCGCAAACAATCTTTTCAAACTGTTTTACATCTAGACACAAATGCAATTGTACAGTTAGGTTCTACTAAATATCCAAATGCAAACATTGGTGATGAAGGTAATGCTAATGTGGCTTTAGTAAGTAATCCAGAACCTTACGAATTAGCGCGTCAATGGACCGCTTTACGAGCTTCAGATTATGCGCTTGTAAATGTAAACACAGGCGAAACTAAAAAAATTATGACCAATATCGCAGGAGGTATGCGTTTAAGTCCAAATGCTAAATACGTGTATGGTTACGATTTAATAGATAGTACTTGGGTAAGCTATAATATAAATACAGGAAAAGAATTAAACTTAACTAAAGGCAAAGTCTTTTATAACGAATTAAACGACACTCCAAATTACCCAAGATCTTACGGTGTTGCAGGATGGACAGAAAATGATGCCGCCTTATTAGTGTACGATAGGTACGATGTATGGTCTATTAATCCTGATTCTGGAACCATGACTAAACTCACTAATGGAAGAGCTTCTAAAACTCAATACAGATATGTAGAATTAGATGATGAAGCACGTTTCCTAGACACAAGTTCTCTATGGTTATTTACTACTTTTAATGAAGATACTAAACATTCGGGGTATTATGCTTACAACGCTAAACGTAAAAAAGGAGAACAGCTTGTAGATGGGCCTTATAGGTATTCTAAACCTATAAAAGCTTTAAACAACACAGATGTAATTTTCACTAAAGAATCGTTTACAGAGTTTCCTAATCTTAGATATTCTAATTTAAGTTTTAAAAAAGACATCCAAATAAGTGATGCAAACCCACAACAAAAAGACTATAATTGGGGGACTGTAGAACTTGTTAATTGGACATCTTTAGACGGGAAACCACTAACAGGAATGCTGGTTAAACCTGAAAATTTCGATCCAAATAAAAAATACCCGATGATTGTGAACTTCTATGAAAAAAGTTCAGATGGATTGTTTCGCCATAAAGCACCTGCTTATGGGCGCTCTACTATAAACTACAGTTTTTATGCCAGCAGAGGGTATCTAATTTTTAATCCAGATATTGAATATAAAGATGGCTATCCAGGAGAAAGTGCATATAATTGCTTAATGCCTGGAGTTGCTTCACTGATTGCAAAGGGATTTGTAGATCAAGATAATATTGGACTTCAAGGTCATAGCTGGGGAGGCTACCAAATTGCGTATTTAGTCACTAAAACCGATTTATTTAAAGCTGTAGAATCTGGAGCTCCAGTGCCTAATATGATTAGTGCTTATGGAGGTATTCGTTGGGGAACAGGATTAAGCAGACAGTTTCAATACGAACACACACAAAGTAGAATTGGCGGAACTCCTTGGGAATATCCTATGCGTTATATTGAAAACTCGCCTATCTTTTACTTAGATAAAGTTAATACTCCAGTATTAATAATGCATAACGATGCAGATGGACACGTACCATGGTACCAAGGTATAGAATTTTTTGTTGGATTACGCCGTTTAGGAAAACCCTCTTGGTTACTAAATTATAACGGAGAACCCCACTGGCCATTACAATTTCAAAATCGTAAGGATTTTAACATCAGGTTAGCTCAATTTTTTGATTATTATTTAAAAGGTGCTGCTAAACCAATGTGGATGGAACGCGGAGTACCTGCAATAGAAAAAGGTATAAATCAAGGGTACGAATTAATGGAAAATTAGTATTGTAACCGTTCACCAATTATAACTCAAGCGACCAATTTACCAAGTTATGGAAATTGGTCGTTTTTTTATATTAAAGAATGAACTGTAATTAAAATTTAACCATACACTCTAAGACTATAGATTTATAATAGTCCATTTGTTTTGTATCAAAAGGTTATATAAATTACACCCCTAAATTAATCATAAATAAACCAACCATTTTAATACATATGAAATCAATTTCGCTCTTTTTTTTCGCCTTATTTTGTATATCCTCTACTTATTCACAAGAAAAAGATTCAATTGCATACCCATATGTATTACCTATTTGGGGACAAGAAGTTGCTGACAGAGGAATGGCCGACCAATTACAACTGCCTTTTGGAGTAAATCTAAACTATGTAAATGTGTTTATGGATTTAGAAATTACAGAATTTGGATTGGAAGTTAATGGCAAAGATTTTTCTGATGTTTTAAATGTTGAAACCTTAAACTTTACTCAAGTTAGTGCAACAACTAACGGTGTTAATCTTAGAGCAGATGCTTGGATTTTACCATTTTTAAATGTTTATACTCTTTTTTCCAGAGTTACCGGAGGTACGCAAGTTGCTCTTCAGCCTACATGGACAGACGCTACTGGTGAAGTTATTTTACAATTACCAGCATTTTCTTCAGAAGTCGAGTTTGATGCAACAACGTATGGTATAGGAACAACTTTAGTATTTGGGTGGAATAATTATTTTTTAAGTACAGATTTTAACTATTCTCGTACCAATACAGAGTTATTAGAAAACCAAGTAGGCTATGCTACATTATCGGCAAGAGCTGGATATCGTTTTGGCCTTTCTAAAAGAAACTCAGATTTATTTATTGCGCCTTATGCGGGTGCCATGTACAGAAATTTTGTTGGCGCTAAAGGCAATACAGGAGCCATTGGTTTAGATGAAGTTTTTCCTGAATTAGATGCCACTTTTAATGAAGCTGTAGATGCAAAAATAGCAAGTAATGAAGAGATAATAAATGCACCAGAAACTAGTGCTGCAGAAAAAATAAGATTACAAGCACAAAATCAAGCCTTAACAACTATAGAAGAAAAAGTAAATGAAAGTGGTTTATTTTCTACACGAGTAGATTACGAGATCAGAAAAGAACTTGCCCAAACTGTAACTTTTCAAATGGGATTTAATTTGCAAATTAATAAAAATTGGATGTTAAGAGGTGAATATAGTTTGTCTGACGAGCAACGGTTTATATTAACTGGTTTACAATACAGATTTGGTGTTAAGAAAAAAGGATTTAAATAATCCTAAATACCAAATACAAACCACATTTTAAAAACAGTAATAGACATATTCCACTGTTGTATTTATCTTTTTATAAATTAAAATTAACACCATTTAATCTACATAATCCTTAATATCTGTAAGTGTTTCCATAAAAGCAATTAGGTCTTTAATCTCTTGTTTTGTTAAATTTAGTGGTGTTTCAGGTAATGTCTGATTATCTACATCTAGACCCATCCCTGCTCCACCTCCAAGATTATAAAATTCTAATACATCTTCTAACGTTTCAAAAGAACCATTATGCATATAAGGTGCTGTTAAATTAATATTTCTAAGCGTAACTGTTTTAAATGAGTGTTTATAAAATGGGTGTTTCTCACCAGGTAATCCATTTACCATTCGTCCTAAATCGGTATCCAATATGGGGTTAATAGTATCTAATCCTTGAGTAATCCCTAAAACTTCCGATTCGGAATCTAAATAGAATGGCGGAATTGTCCCGTTAAACATCGGTGCAAAATGGCAGCTCCCACAAGCTGCTTTACCCATAAATAAATTAAAACCACGTTTGGCAGCTTCCGGATAGGTATCTGTCTCATACCTCACATAGGTATCAAATATACTATTTTGAGATTTTAAAGAATTAACATACGCTGCTAAAGCATTACTAATAGACCTTTCATTTACAGCCGTTTTACTTATACCTCCATAAGCCGAGTTAAATAAGGCGATATAGTCTGGATTAGAATTTATTTTTTTTATTATAGTTTCAAAATCGGTATTAAACTCTAAAGTATTATTAACTACATGTATCACTTGTTTTTCCAAATTAAAAGCCCTCATATCTAAAAAATAGCGTGTAGCATACCCTGAATTTAAAATGGTAGGAGCATTTCTTGCTGTAAAAACACCAGTGGTATTAGATTTACTTTTTGGTAATCCATCTGTAAACGCTTTATCTGGATTATGGCAACTAACACAAGACATGATATTAGTACCTGATAGCGTGGTATCGTTAAAAAGCAATGCACCTAAAGCAATAGTTTTAGGGTTATCTAAGGGTAAATACACCAATTCTGAAAAAAAATCAGTTTTAAGAAAATCAATGTCGAAAATATTCTTTGCTTGATAGTTTTGTGCGTGTTTTTTGTAAGGTTCTAAAGTAATATGATTTAAATTTTGAAATGCTAACAATTCGGCATATAACGGATTTACAACTTCCATTAAAAAATTCAATCTATCAAAATCGTCAAAATTAACCGAAGTAGGAAGCATGTTTTGTCCACTTTTGAACCTCAACTTTATGCTCTTAAATTTCGATTTAGCTTCAGGATATAATCCATTTTCAAAAAATAAAAATGCCTGTTCCATACTTTTCATACTTTGTAAACTTTCTTCTATTCCGTTTACAGAACCTGGTGTATCATAACCCGTTATTCCTAACGTAAATACACGTACTAAGCCAGACCGAATACATTCAATAAGCTGACTAGACTTTACTTGTATGGGTAAATGTGTGTTGGCAATAAAATCTACTCGTAATTTAAGTCTATGAGACAAGTCTTTTATATGATTTAAATGTTCTAAAGAATGATCGCCATAAGCAGCTTCGTCTAAAGCCTGTAAGCCACAAGGCTGAATAACTTGATCGGCTTCAAAATACTCGCTAATTTTAGGTAATGGTGCGCCATTAATATATGTACCGTTATATGGTGTTTGGTAATAATCAAATATAAATTCAATTTGCTTATAAGCTAATCGTGTTTTCTTAATCTGAATTTTTAGTTTAGACACATCAGTTACAGATGTTGCAGATTGTGCTAAATGTGCTAATCCATTTACTTCGTTTTGAAAGGTGTAAAAATTATGTGCATACCACGCTTGCACTTCTGTAATCACAGTATTTGCTTGATAGCTTACTGTGTTTTTTTGTCCCGACAGCATACCAAAACATACCAAAACGGAGAGTAAAACAAGACTTATTTGTTTCATATTTAATGTAATTGATTTTCCTTACTTATTTATTGAATATAAACTACTGATATGTAATGTAGTAGCCACTCTTAATTTTAGTAAGCGTGCTGTGTTATTTTTTAATCATTCAAGTTAATATTTAATCGATTGTCAGCAGAATCTGGATGATTTTTTATAAAATTTCTATTGTATATGCATGCCTTACAGTTAATGTAACCCCTTACCAATAAACTCTTAAAACAATTATTATCAGCGTCTTAATTCTTTTGCATCTTTCATATTACATTTCCCTCGAATATTATATCTTAAACCAAGATATATGTTGTAAAACTATCTTGTTAAAAGTCTAAATTAGAACTTGTAGTTTTACAAGTTTCAAAAAAAATCATCTGCTTCTGCTGCACTTTTCTAATCTTAGTTTTAAGTATTAAGCGTGTGTTCTAATATTTTTATTTGTGCTTGTAATTCAATAATAGAAGTCATGTTCTTAAATTTGGGTTCTAATTGTGCTATAGAAAAAGTAGCCAATTTTAAAGCAATATTGGCGTCTTTAACCTTATTAATATGCACTAAATAGAGCGCTTTTTTATAATACCAAAACTCTTTCCTTCTGTATTGCTGAATAAAATAATCAAATTGTTTTATGGTCTGTTCGTGTTGATTAGAGGACATTAAATAATCTAGTTTTTTAAGCTGAAGGGATAATGTATTTTCTCCTAATTGAATTAAACCTGTGTCTATAATTTGTATGGCTTTATTATAATGTTCTGGATTTTGAGCAAGAATAATCTCACAATATTCTAAAACATCTTCCGGCCTAATATCCAACATTGTATTCATAACATTTGCGTAAGCTTGTGAGGCATCTTGATAGCGCTTTAATTTATAGTAAATTTGAGCTTCTAATTTTTTCGCTTTTACAGCTATAGGATCTGTAATTAAATACACTTTAATTTTGCTTAGCGCTGCTTTATAATTATGGGTTAAATAATTAAGTTCTGCCATTCTATAAACCAGTTCGTTGGTCGTATTCCCTAATTCTTCAGATTTTACATAATCGTCTAAAGCCTTTTCGTACTCAACGTGCTGCTGATATAGTAAACCACGTTCAAAATATAAGTTGGGATTGTTTGGATGCTTTTGTATCTCGGCTGATTTTTGAGCAATACGCACCGATAAATCTCCATGAGGAAAAGCTGAACTGATGAACAGTAAAAAACAGATTACAAACAATATATGTCTTTTATAAAAGATTTTTTTTATAATTAAATTAGAACTCATCTGCGACTACTTTAATGCATTTTTAAGGGGTATTTACCTCTTTTTTAAGTTAAACTGAATTACCGTTTACAAATATGTACCCAAAAAAAAGGTTTCCCCTACTCCACTTTTTTATGATAAAGTTTTGGTAACCTTGATAACACTTAAATAACATTAGATAAGGATATAACCGTAATAAGGAAACATTGCTACTGATTTACACAAAATAAACCTCTTTAAAATAAAGAGGTTTTTTTATAAGTAATATGTATGATTTAGCTATTGTAAAAACTTCATTCTTAATTTAGATTTAGCTGTAGAGTCTACCCCTAGTTCTAATAAATAATTATCAAAATTACCGTATTGCTTATCAATTTCATCGAAACCTTTTTCTAACCATTCTGGTCTTACACTCATCATTGGTCTTAAAATACGTTGGTCTAAGCCATAAAACTTTGCGGCTTTTTCTATCGTTTCTTCGTTATATTCGTATCTGTAAAAATTAGAAAGGGCATACTCATCTAAAACGGTTTGTTTATCTACACCTAACGCACGTAAGATAAAAGCTGACGAAAATCCGGTTCTGTCTTTACCTGCTGTACAATGAAACAATAAAGGTAAAAGTAGTATTATCGTCTTTTAAAAGCTCGGCAAAAAGCGCTTTAAAATTGATTTTACTATTTATAAACTTTACCGATAATTCTTCCTTTAATTTACCACCATCAAAAGTTTCTGGGTCGGCATTTGTAATGGTATCCACCATTTTATTCATATCGGCTTTATTTCCTAATTCGCCTATTGGTTAAACCTATGCTATTTTTTTTAGAAGTGATTTTTTAAGTTTTTTTATCCGAACTGAAGATTGATTGGGATTGGTCTTTAAATATTTAATAGGAATCTCTAATCCAACCGTAAGAGAATGGTAAAGCGTTTTATCGTCAATAACAGCATCACCTAAATAATGCTCGGAATTATAATTGAACTCGTATGTAATTGTATTAACATACTCTTCAACTTTATTTTTAGTTTCTGTATCTATGTAAGAGTAATCTTCAACTTCTTTTTTAGTTATAATTGCAGTAGTAAATGCTCCATATTTTTTTATTATTTCATTTTCATAATGATACCTGAGGCTTGATGGCATAGTGTATAACATTGTAAATAAAGCCATGCCAAAAATAAATACACCAAAAGCCACCATTAAAATAATATTATACACATAAGAGCACCCTATTATTGTAATCCCTAAGAATAAAAAAAAACTAAGTAATATTAAAATACATGAGTTTTTTTGCAATGCAACTTTCATGAATTTTAATTTTTCTGAAGTAGAAATTTTTAATTTGTCTTTCATAAAACCATCAAAAGATAATAACAATATAGTTATCATATCCTTAATCCGCTAATTATAATTTATTTTTTCTGTACCAACTAAAGTTTCAATGGCTTCTTAAGGTTCTGTAGTTGCATCTAATTTTTTTACCATAACTACATATTTACTCTAGATATGGACTTAAAAAACTCTACTTTTTGTAATATTAATCAGGAGAAAACATATAAGGTATGGAAAATAAAATATTACCGCTTTAGTTTGTTTTAAATACAATATGCTTACAAAAGCCTTAAAATAACGCTATCGGTAAAATTATTAACCCGAACACAGTCTATAGATTAGTATTTACAGTAATAATTTAAACATTACGTATCTTTATAAGTAATTTTTAAGATAAAAACATGTTCGGATTATTTAAAAAGAAATCAGAAAAAGAGAAATTAGAATCTCAATATAAGAAACTCTTAGAAGAGGCTCATCGGTTATCTACGACTAACAGAAAGATGAGTGATCAAAAAATGTATGAAGCTGAAGAAGTTTTAAAACAACTAGAAAAACTGTAGTTATTTAATTTACACATGAGTGAAGAAAAAAAGCCAGATAATGTTGTGTATAATAGTGAAACAAAATCTTACGATGCTGCAATAAAGCCTTATGGCAGTACTCTTGGTGCACCTGCTATAACGACAACAGATAATACTCCTTGGAAAAATAGAAGTATTAATAAAATAAATCATAAGGTAAAATCAAAGTATTTAGAACTAAAAGCTGAATATGAAAAGATGATGCAACAATTCGAGTACAACCAACTTATCTTTAATGCTAAATTTACTTTTGAACCCGTATTAGGAGAAATCTACCACCTGTATAAACGAGAAAATGGAGAGACCTTTTTATCCATAATTGCACCTGAACAGTGCAATTTTGACTCACTTGGTAGTTTCTATTTAAATGCAGACCAGATTTGGGAAAAAATTTAAACCATCTATGCCAACAACACTTAAAGAATTTACACCCCGAGAACATGATCGTATTATAGAAATGGCTTGGGAAGACCGTACACCTTTTGAAGCTCTATTATTTCAATTTAATTTGAGAGAAAAGGATGTGATTAAAATTATGCGTAACACATTAAAACCTTCTAGTTTTAAACGTTGGCGTAAACGCGTAAATAGTGGCGTGAGCCAAAAACATTTAAAAAAAAGAAATCCAGATATTACACGTTTTAAATGTTCTAGACAAACTGCAATATCAGGAAACCGCATAAGTAAACGCTAATGATTTATACTAAAACAGACATTGCTAAACTTGATCGTATTATGCGATTAAAAATTATTAATGCCGTTACAGGCATTAAACCAGCAAACCTTATTGGTACTGTTAACAGTACGGGACAGACTAATCTTGCGATCTTTAGTTCTGTAGTACACCTAGGAAGTAACCCTGCTCTAATTGGTTTTATTGCAAGGCCACAAACTAAAGATGTAGGACACACCCTGAGTAATATTATAAACAATGAGGTATATACCATAAACCATGTACATCCAGAATTTATAAAAAAAGCACATTATACGTCTGCTAAATTTGAATCACATATTTCTGAATTTGAGAGATGCAAATTAACCGAAGAGTATATAGATTCGTTTAAAGCTCCATTTGTAAAGGAAAGTCATTTTAAAATCGGACTTCGTTTTAAAGAAGCTATCGATATTAAAATTAATGGAACAACATTAGTTATAGGGGAAATAGAATATTTAAAGCTCCCGGATCATGCACTAAACACTAGAGAGATAGATTTAGAAACAACTCATAGTGTAGGTATTTCTGGATTAAACAGTTATTATACTTTAAAAAAAATAGAAACGCATCCTTATGTAAGAATAAACGAGGTGCCTGAATTTTAAAAAAGCAACGTCCTTATTTATAATTCTATTAAAATAGTAAGTAATCTAAAAAACCTCAACAGTTAACAGTAGTGTTTGTGTTGAGGTTTCTTTCAATTTTAAAAATGCATTTTATATTAGTCTACAGTAAACGATTTATAATAGGTGGTTTTATTTGTTTTTATTTCAACCATATACATGCCAGAATCTAAATCGTTAATATTAATTTTATCTTGCTTACTCTTTGCAACTTGTTTTCCTAAATCATTAAATATCTTAACTTTTTTAAGACGTTCTGAAGACTCTATAGGAATTATAAGTATACCGTTTACTGGAACTAATTGAGAACTCATCTGATCTTGATTTGATTTAGAGATATTTGAAGATTTTTGTTTCTCAAAATCAATTCCTGATTTATGAATACTGAAATAATCGTCTATTTCTCCAGTTTCTCTTAAAAATTTAATATTAAGATGTTGTCCGCCATATCCATCTGCTACAATTTCCATAACACAAGAACCGAGCTCGTTTAAAGATACAAACATGGCTTGGTGATTTAAATCACCACCAGAGACTTGCCCTGCAGATCCCGTTGTAATATAAACAGCTCCTGCTGTTTCATTTTCTGTTTTTTGATATACACCATCACCATCTGCTTTTCCGTCTCCATGTCCTGCTGCTCCAACAGTATGGCCTCCTTTAGTCGTGTTTTCAGGATTAAAAGTATTAGAAAATCCGTGGTGACCATTTAAAAAATAAGACCGCTCGTAAGAATGACTATGGCCATTTAAAATTAAGTCTACACCATTAGCTTCTAGCATGGGCATAAAATTTTGCCTCATATCTATTAATCTATCTTCGTAATCAGAATCGTGAGATCCTTTAGAATATGCAGGATGATGAAATAAAGTAACAATCCAATCTTGCGTGGTATTTTGTATATCGGTTAAAGCCCAGTAATACATGGGTGCACCTACTGCTCTATTAGAATGATGAGAGTCTAAAATTATAAAATGAATATTTGCATAATCAAAAGAATAATATGCTTCTGTTCCGGATGCTGTACCACCAGATTCTCCTTGTGTAGGAAAGGAAAATATATCGAAATACGGACCCGATTGTGTATCTGAATCTGCCGAATAACCATCATGATTTCCTAAACACGACCACGCAACAGATTTTTTAAACATAGTGTTATACACATCAAAAAATGCAGTTTGGTATTCTGCATCTGTTCCAGTATTGTATGCATTATCACCTAAAAACAACATCATATCTGTAATACCTGTATGCTTCTTGTGTGTATTAACATAATTATAATACGCATCTCTTACCGTACGCTGATGGTTGTTAGCTGTTCCTGGATCGCCTAAAATCCAAGCACGCACAAACTGATCTGTGCCTACCTTAGGTGCTGTAGTTACATACATATCTCCAGAAAGACTTTGAGACAACACCGTTGTATCTGTACCAATATTGTAATAATATTTGGTGTTAGGGTTGAGATCTGTTAAAATAATTTCATGTTCTGTGTTTAATTCTGAGTCTGTAACAACCTGATCTAAATTATTTAAAGAGGTGCCATAATTAACCACAGATGGTGTAGAAGTATTGGTTCTCCATTTTACAATTACACGAGTTGGCGATCCGCTTTGTAAATACGGCCCACGTTCTACAACTACTGAAATTGAATCAGATGTAAGGCTTTTATGTGGAGTTGCATCTTGTTGCGAAAATGAAAATACTGAATACAGTAAGATTACTAAAAAAGTGCTTGTTTTAATCATATGTTCTAGTGAAAACTATTTAATTGAAAGCTAATTAAGCCAGTCTAAACATTATTTTATAAATAAGTATAAAAAAACAGATTTGCCCCTATGCTTATTTTAATTGATAAAGTTTTGATAACATTGTTAATCTTTAATTAACTTAAAACCTAAGGAATAGAATTTGATTAAAATTTTGTTATTACGAGTTAAATATTAACGTATTGCAGCACTTTTTAATGCTACGCATTATCTATTTTAGTATGCAGTAAAGTTTGCTTAAAACTAAACACTCACACTTATATGAACCGTTTAAAGTAAACTACTATTAATAAAATAAATGTATGCGTTTAGAACACTTAAATTTTTATTCTTTCTTCACTAAATATTCACTTATGGAGGAATATGGTTTTAGCTCTGGTATTGTTAGCCGGATATTTAAAAAAATGCTTCCTAACATCCCTGATACGAATACGGTAGAATATGTTTTATTAAAACAAGAGAACCCCATTCCATATGTTTTAGATTTAATAGATTTTAAAACTATATCTACCAGCCATACCGCGAAACAATTAGATTTAAGTATAAAAGCTTTATGCGCTAAAGTGGTTGCTTTTGGATTAGATAATCAAATTAAAGCTAAGATTGATTATCTTGAATTAGACGTCGAACCCTTTACAATTCTATTAGAAAAAATAAATTACTTATATAATTGTGAGCGAGAAGAAACACTAGAACTCATAAATACTTTAAAAGCTATAGAACGGCTTATTATTGAGTTAAGAAAAAATAAAAATAAAATTGGTACTAGTTTTCATTTCACTCTAACAACTCGAAGAATTTTAGAGTATACAACTCGAGTTAAAGAATTATTATTCTTAAAACTAAATATTACCTCTGAAAAATATTGGAAAAACCTTTTAATAGATTTTATTGAATACTCTAAATATAAAGACAGTGTAAGACGTTATATTAGTAGACATTCAGATTTAGTTGCAATAGAAATTGTTGAACATAATTCAAGCAAAGGCCAAAAGTATATTGCAGAGAACGGAAAAGATTATTGGAATTTTTTCAACAAATCTTTATTTGGAGGAAGTATAATTGCAGTATTTGCCTTATTTAAATTAATAATTACATCTTATAATTTACCAGAATTAACCAATGCCTTGCTCTTTAGCATTAATTACGCATTATGCTTTATTATTGTAAAAGAATTAGGAGGTATTATTGCAACCAAACAACCCGCAATGACGGCTACAACCATAGCGAAAAACATTGATAAGGAAGGGAACCTGAAATACGATTCTATGAAAAGTATTACAACTATTGTTAGAAAAGTATTTAGAAGTCAGTTTATTTCTATAATGGGAAATTTTATAATGGCCATACTGTTTGCATGCGGCATAATGTACTTAATACAAAAATTTAATATTGATTTATCAGGGATTGTAAAACCAGAATATCTCATAAAAAAAGTTGTTCCAACTCCGCAGTTGGTTTTATATGCTGGTATTGCTGGATTTTTCTTGGCATTATCGGGATTAATTTCTGGTTATGTAGACAATAAAGTAATAGCCTCAAAAATCTCTCATCGTATTCGTAATAATAGTAATTTATTTAATAGTAACAGAATAGCCACATTTTTTGAAAAGAAAGCAGGCGTTTTATTCGGAAATATTAGTCTTGGATTTTTCCTTGGTTCTTCTTTTTTACTAAGTCATTTTTCTCCTTTTGAAATTGATATTAGACACGTTGCTTTTAGTTCTGCTAATTTAGGATACGCAATCATGAATTTTGATTTTAATTTAAAAACTATAATCTTAGGATTGGTAGGCGCTTTACTTATTGGATTAGTAAACTTTATAGTAAGCTTTTCAATTACTTTTTATTTAGCACTTAAATCTAGAGGTGTTAATTTTAGATTACTTCCTAAAGTGCTTTATAGTATTTTTAAAGATATGTGTTTTCATCCTTTACACTATATTATAAAAATTGAGAGAGAACCTTTAACCAATGTAGATTAACCCTAGAGCCTCAATTCTACACAAAAAAAGTGCTTTATAATTATTGATATAAAGCACTTTTTTGAACAAATTTTAGTAAAATTTATTTATTATTTAATAAGTCCATTAAATCTACATCGTTTCCTAAAAGGACTTCTGTGGGGTTAATACGTCCTTTCATAGTATCGTTTTCTAATTTTAAAACTCCTCTTGGGCAAACAGCAGAACATACACCACAGCCAACACAGCTAGATCGTACAATATTCTCTCCTTTTTGTGCATACGCTCTCACGTCTATTCCCATCTCACAACTGTTAGAGCAATTACCACAAGAAATACATTGTCCGCCATTAGTTGTAATTCTAAATTTAGAAAATAAACGTTGTTGAAATCCTAAAATAGCGGCCATAGGGCAACCAAAACGACACCACGAACGGTTTCCTAAAATAGGATAAAATCCTGTACCAATCACACCAGAAAAAATAGAACCAATATACAGCCCATAAGCAGATCGTAATGTCCCGGATTTTATAAAAAACAAATGATCTGTAGTTCCTGTAAAATGCATAATTAATAACAAAGCAATAATAACAGCATAGCCTATTGCTCCCAGTTTAGCGTCCTTACCTAATTCTTCTTTCTTAAAGTACAGTGTTGCGACAAAAACTACGGTTAACAAACCTATTACTAAAGAAATAAACACATCTCGTGTTAACCAGAAATCATTTTTATCATAACCTAAATACGAATACACCATGGCCACCGTCATTACTACAGAAAACACTAAAACAGTATGTATTAACCAACGTTCTATTTTCCAAGCATACATCTTTTTAGACGATAATTGTCTAAAAGGGTCTCCTGCTGTTTCTGCTAAACCGCCACAGCCACAAACCCACGAACAATACCATCTTTTACCGTATTTATAAGTTAAAATTGGAGTGATTACAAAAATGGATAATAGTCCAAAAATTAATAACGCTAAGCCGATATTTCCTGCCGAAAGAAAGCCTTTTACAGACCACTCATCAAAAATATAATAGTTAAGAGGCCATATACTTTTAAGGTCGTAATAAGGTAATTTGTTATTCATAACGTACATAAATTCGGGAATCAGAAAGGCAAAACCCAATTGAAAAAACATTACCGAACCTGTACGTAGTTGCTGATATCGATTATGTCTGTATTTTAAAATGTATTTATAACCAAAAGCTAAAATAGCAACGGTATATAAAACACCATATACAAACCATTGACTGGCGTTTCTACCACTTAATAACTGATTTAAAGGATCAAAAAGCGCTATTAAACCTGTGTTGGGTTCGCCATTTGTACCCAATCCCAAATACTCTGGAAAAAAATATAAAACAATGTAAAATGTAGTCAATACAACTCCAAGAATCCAACCTAGAATCCCTCGAGAAGAAATAGATTTAAACCATACGCCATCATTTTTTATACCTTCCGTTTTAGTCAAATAGGCTTCTCTTGAATACAATACAACGCCTCCTATAATAGAAGCTAACGATAGGGTTAAAAACAAAGGTTTATTAGGAAAATCGGTATTAAAAAGCGCTAATGCCATAATAAACAATCCTATTACACCTATTGCAAGGGCTATTTTCTGGGTATTGTTTATACCTAATGCATCGGGTTTAGCCAATGACATACTATAATTTATTTTATTACTCATATTTATACAGTCTGAAATTGGTTAGTATATGCTTGTAAAATTTCGTTTTCAAATTTTGAATAAAATTCGGGATCAAAGTTAGCTTCCGGAAGATGTTTCATCACATAATCTAAAGTTTTATTTTCGGTAAGCCAACGGTCAAATACTTCATGACGCATACGTATGCCAAACGTATTAATTCCTAAAAACTGATGGGTATCTTTATTATAGGCTACCGTAATACATTTAGTATCGTCTGAATGTTTCCAATGAAAATGTTGCTCATACTCTGTTTTATTTCTATCACTAAACACCCAACCATAAGTTTGATATTCGATATCTAAAAATTTCGCAGAGTTAAACCAATGCCCAGGTTTATATTCCATTCTATTTCCGCATATAGTTTGTGCTAAAACTTCTCCCATCATACGGCCTGTATACCAAACCGCCTCTATTGGACGCCTGTTACCAATAGCTTCATGTTGTTCTGCACAATCACCAATAGCATAAACATCAGGAATATTGGTTTCTAAAAAGCGATTGACTTTTACACCTCGACCTAAAGCTATACCAGAATCTTTTAAAAACTCTATGTTTGGCGTTACTCCTGCTGTTAGCCCTACCACCTGACACGGAATTTCTTCTCCTGTTTCTTCTATAATTACAGATTTTACTTGCCCCTTTTCATCCGATTTGATTTCTTTTAAATTGGTAGCTAAACGCAAATCTATATGATGATTTTTAATATGACGATTAATCATTTCACTTTCACCACTTGGCAAAACTCCATTCCAAAAACTGTGTTCTCTAACTAAAAAAGTTACTGGAATACTACGACTGCTAAGCATTTCAGCCATCTCAATCCCTATTAATCCGCCCCCTACAATAACGGCACGTTTGCAAACCTTGTTATTCGGTGCATAGGTCTCTAAATTATCTAAATCTTGCTTGTGATACATTCCCATAACACCTTTTAAATCTTGACCTGGCCATCCAAATTTATTAGGTTTACTTCCCGTAGCGACAACAAGCTTATCGTATGTAAGAGTTTCTCCATCAGAAAGATAAAGGGTTTTCGTTTGCGTATTAACCTGTGTAACCACTCCTCTTTTAAGCCCAATTCTGTTTTTTTCCCAGAACCAATCTTCATATGGTTTGGTGTGCTCAAACTTCATGTGTCCCATATATATATACATGAGTGCAGTACGAGAGAAAAAATAATCGGTCTCTCCAGATATTATAGTAATCTTGTTGTCGGAATTTTTTCTAATATGTCTTGCTAGAGTAACACCAGAAATTCCATTTCCAATAATGGCTATATGTTCCATAAATAAATTATTATCAAACCTTAGGTCGTATTTAAAGGTAATAACTTATAGGGTTAATGTTATTTAGAAAGTATTTAAATTAGGACAACAAGTGTAAGGTTTGTAATATTCTACTTTTAACAATAGCTACTTAGATCATTTACAAGAAGTATGTATGCTAACCTTGTTAAACATATAACGCGATAAACATTTCATTTAATAAAAGTTACAATAACACGCAGCTAATTTTCCAAGAAAAGAACACAAACTTTAGCAAAACTTTAGAATTATAGTTGCAAGATTTATACTACATTGTAAGTTTATAAAAAACACTATGAAATTAATTAACTGCCTATTTTTTTTATTCCTTTTTAGTATAGTTTCTTGTCAAAATCAATCTCAAAAAATTAATGGTGTGAGTTTTGTTTCTTCTAGAGATACTGTAAATGAAAACAATATAAAACCATTAGTTAATATTCATGCTAACTATGCTGCGATAATGCCTTTTGGATTTATTCAAGATTTAAATCATCCTCATGTTAAATATAATACAGAAAGACAATGGTTTGGCAAAACTAAAACCGGTGCAAAACATTATATTGAAACTTTGCAAAAACAACACATGCAAATAATGTTAAAACCACAAATTTGGGTAAGACATGGTGAATTTACAGGTCATATAACCATGAATTCTGAAGCGCATTGGAAAACTTTAGAAACGTCATATTCTAAATTCATATTAGAATATGCGAAGTTGGCAGAAGACTCTAATGTTGATATGTTTTGTATTGGTACAGAATTAGAACGTTTTATAAGCGCTAGACCTAAATTTTGGAACACTTTAATTCTCGAAATAAAAAAAGTGTATTCTGGTAAATTAACGTATGCTGCAAATTGGGATGAATATGAAAACACCCCATTTTGGGACCGTTTAGATTATATTGGTATTAATGCCTACTTCCCTGTAAGCCCAAATAAAACACCTAGCTTTGAAGATGCCATGCAAGGACTAAAACCTTATAAAACTACAGTTTCTGAATTTTCTAAAACTCATAACAAATCTGTTATTTTTACAGAGTTTGGGTATAGAAGTGTAGATTATAGCGGAAAAGCACCTTGGAATAGTGACCGCGCGATGACACAAGTAAATCTTGAAGCTCAAGTTAATTGTACAAAAGCATTATTTGAAACCTTTTGGGGAGAAGACTGGTTTGCTGGTGGGTTTGTTTGGAAATGGTTTATAAACCATGATGAATCTGGTGGAGAACACGATGCTAGATTTACACCACAAAACAAACCTGTAGAACAATTAATTAAGTCGTATTACAAAACGTTTTCAAACTAAAATACTTATATTGTTACAACTAAAGAAATCAAATAATTATTATCATGAATTAAAGAAAGGATTATTGGAGCCATACTATTTCTAGCAGGTGTAATAATTCAATTCAGTCCACTGGAAGATGGTATTACCGGAATAATATCTGCAATGGCAATTGGGAGTGGATTTGTATTACTTTTAACAGGTAAATTTGATAAATCGATATTTAGATCTTAATTAATTAGTGTAATTTGTGCTATAAAAATGTTCAATAAGCTCTAATGTAGATTTATGAGGTCTACCTGCCGCTTTTTCATAATCTGAAATCACTTTGTTTGCACCACTCTTAATACCCTCATAAATACCAGCAATAATAGTTCCTAAAAATTCTCCTAACTCTCCAATTCTATCAGCTTTATAAGCTTCAATTGAGACAGAATTATATATCAGTTCTGTTTGATATACTTGATTAATATAATCTGTAAGTTCATGTTGTGTAATACCATGTCCTACCAAATTATATATATTCCTATTGTGTTTATCTTCAAGTAGCATTTTGGTATAAGCAAAACCTAACTCTGTTCTGCTTGTATAGGTGCATATACCTTCTGCAGCACAATTTCTAATTTCACCGTCTTTTACATACGTATCTATATATTCCAAATCAGGCTCTATATAAATTCCATTTCTACCAATCACATACTCTAAACCGAAGTTTATAATATCTTGTTCTGTTTGTCTGTTTGTTTGTACAATAGGACTAAATGCATTGCCTTTTTCTGCCCCTACTATACTGGTATAAACTATTTCATTTACATTATTTTGCTTAGCTGCCTCAATAACATATCTATGCTGAATAATTCGTTTTTCGGGCGCATCCATTCCGGAAATTAGCAGTACACGATCTATGCCTTGTAATGCAGCATAAAACTGTTTGCGATTGTTATAATCTCCTACTCTAACTTCTTACTCCTAAATGTTGTGCGTGTTCAGGTGTTCGTGCTATAGCTACAACCTGATCTTGTCCTATTACCTTTACAAGTGCTTGAACAATGGCTGCACCTAGCTTGCCGCTTGCAGATGTGATTGCTATTTTCATAAATACAGGTTTAATAATTACAAAGGTGCACAGTATACCTTTAAACATATTGATACATCTTTAACAAATACTGGTAAATGTGAGACTTCGGGTATGTTTATGGCATGTGATTAACCGCAGTTTCCATTTGCAATTGCGCCATATCTATAAGATTTGGATTAGTTTTAAGATTTAATACCGATAATTCTGTACACCCTAACACCACTGGATAAGTTCTTGAATAATCATCTAAAAGGGTATGAAAAGCAGCTATTAAATTTGGAGTTTCTGTTCCATTATATACCGTTGTCCTAACCTTATCAATAAATTCCATATTTGTTTTTGAAGGTAATAAAACGTCGATGCCATGCGCCCTAAAGTGAGATCTAATATAATCTGATTGCATGGAATACATAGAAGCAAAAAGGACAATAGTTGAACAGTGTTGTGCTTTTATTTTAGAAATTGTTAAATGTATAGGGTGTAAAACAGTGGTATTCACGTTTAATTGATCTACAGTTTCATGAAGCGTAATATTAGGAATTATAATATGCTGAGCTCCAAATGCATCTAGTGAATTAAGATAACCTCCAACAATAGCAGATAATGCTTTAGATGTATTGGGAAGTAATGGATTTATAGTATTAAAATCTACATTTAACAAAAATAATGGACACGTACCATAAGCACCAAATTTATTATTATATAATAAATTTAATGTACTTAAATAATATGCTGTAGTTCGGCTTCCTAGCCCCAATACAGCAAGTTTTATATGTGTCATTATGCGTTTCGTGTTAGTATATAATCTGCAAAATAAGCCTTACTATCTAAAATTTTGGTATCTAAACTAAAATTGGCATTGGCTATAATTTCCGTAATAAGTGTATCATTATATTTTCTAGAAATTTCAGTGTGTATTTTTTCTCCTTTTAAAAATTTGAAAGATTTACCAAGGGCCTTTATAGTTACTATTTGATTTACACAACTCTCTATAAAACTTTTTGCGATTCCTTCATTCTCATCATACTCTGGTTTATGTTTAAACTGATTTAAATTAAAATCAGCTCCCAATTCTGCATTTATACGCGCTAACAAATTTAAATTAAATGCAGCTGTTACTCCCTGACTATCGTTATATGCAGGTAAGACAACCGATTTTGATTTGATTAAATCTACACCTAACAACAGCTTGTCTTCTGGGTTTAGATTAGCACTTAGCTTAGTCATAAATTTAGTAGCAGCGCTATCAGACATGTTTCCAATATTAGATCCCAAAAACAAAATAATTTTAGGATGTTTACTCTCTTTTAAAGCATCAAGCACCTTAAAATAATCGCCTTGCTTAGTTTTAACAGACACCTTCGGGAGTTCTTGCTTTAAGTTATCTTCTAAAAGATTTAAAGCATTTGAAGATATGTCTATAGGAAGATAATCGAATTTATAATTTTGATGCTCCAAAACTTTAAGTAATTCTTTAGTTTTTAATCCATCTCCGGCACCCAACTCTACAAGTTCAAAATAGCGTTCAGGATGTAATTCTAAAGCGTTTATTAATTGATTGGTTTTATGTTGGAAAATTTCTAATTCACTACGTGTTAAATAGTACTCCGGAAGATTCATGATTTTTACAAATAATGCATCTCCTTTTTGGTCATAGAAATATTTAGACGGTAAACATTTTGGATTACGTTCTAGTCCAGAATTGACTTCCTCACTAAACACATTATATAATGTTTCAGCTGTATTTACCTTTTGACTTTTGCTTTGTTTTACTAATTCAATCATTTATTTTACTAATCTTAATCCGGTAAATTGCCAGCTTTCCGAAGGGTTAAAAAAATTACGATATGTAGATCTACTATGGTGGTTAGATGTTGCAACAGAAGCCCCTCTTAACACCATTTTATTACTCATAAACTTACCGTTATACTCGCCTAATGCACCATGTTCTTTCACAAAATTGGGATAAGGTAAATAGGCACTATTAGTCCATTCCCAACGTTTTCCCCATCTAAAGTGTTGAGCAGCCACTTCCCATTCAAACTCGGTAGGTAAACGCATATCTTTCCACTCTGCGAAGGCATTAGCCTCGTAATAGTTAATATGAGTTAATATGGCATCGTGATCTACTTTTTGAAGTCCAGATAAAGTGTAATAATGCCATTCTTTATCGATGTTATGCCAATACAATGGAGCAGCTATTTTATTGGCATTAACCCAAGACCAACCATCGTCTAACCACAAATTAAAATCGGTATATCCACCAGATTCTATAAAATCTATATAGTCGCCATTGGTGACAAGGGTATTTAAAATTTCAAAATCGTTTAAATATACTTGGTGTACTCCCAATTCATTATCATAACAAAAGCCATTACCTTGATATCCCACAGTGTATATTCCTGCTTTTACATGAATACTTCCTGTAGTAGAATTATGGTCTTTAACCAAATTATAATCGGAATGATAGACAGGAAATATAGGATTATGGCCAAACATATATTTTACGTCTGTCACTAATAATTCTTGGTGTTGCTGTTCATGATTTAACCCAAGAATTACCAAATCAATAATAGTTTTATCGGTTTGATGCTCTAAAAAATTCAGCATTTTAGTATCGACATAGGTACGATATTCTAAAATTTCGGCTGTAGTAGGCCGCGACATATTCCCTCTATTGGCTTGTAAAATTCTATCTCCAGCATTGTTATAATAACTATTAAAAAGAAAGTTATAGTCTGGGTTAAAAACTGTATAATCTTTAAGGTATGGTTTTAAAATAAAGGTTTCAAAAAACCAAGTGGTGTGTGCTAAATGCCATTTGGGCGGACTTGCAAATTGAACCACCTGTATAGCATAATCTTCAATATGTAAATGACTACAAAACGCAACAGACTGTTCTCTAATCTCTTTATATTTTAAACTTAAATGCATTTAATCTAAAATTATTATGATGTAAATTATAAACCTACGATTTTAACCTCTTTTATATGTTAAATTATTGTCAAAAACCAAATAAATACTTCAATTAATTAACAACTAACACTAAGTGAATTAAAATTTATGTAAAATTAATAGCCTATAAAGTTTCTTTTAACGCAATCAATTCTTTTTCTAACGCGTCTGCTTTTGATTTAAATTTTTCCATCGCTTTTTTTAATTGACCGACTTTCTTTAATAAATCGTCGTCCTGAATAGCTTCATAAATGGTTATTCCGTTTGAGGCTTTAAATTTTGATGTCCCTCTATATGTTGGACAGATAGTTACTTAACTCATAAGTTAAGTTTTATTCAAAGATCTAATTCTAATAGATTAAACAAAAGGTGAATAGTTGGCAAATAATGGTAAATCTAAAACCTAAAGCATAAACTATTTTTCTACTAATAGCTGAATGTGATGTAGTAAATAATAGTTGTAATCAAGTTTAAAAACAGGATCCAGAAATGTATGATTACAACTTGGCTAGAAATTGCTTTGGAGTTTCTGAAGTATGTTTTTTAAAGAATTTGGTAAAATTTGTAATTTTATTAAAGCCGGCTGCATGCCCTATTTCTTTTAAGCTATAATTTGAAGTCGACATGGCTCTTTTAATCTCTAAAATTACAAATTAGTCTATAAAATGCTTTGCGGTATTTAACGTAAATGCTTTTTGCGCATAAGTATTTGTATTCTGAAGTTCTTCAGTAACATGGTATATAAAAAAGCGATTTAGATTAACGGCTTGCACCAACGGTTTAGAGATGTGATAATTGTAGAGGTGTGAAATAAAATTTACTGAAGATTTAGAAAAATATTTCAACACAAAATTTTCAGTAAAAACCACTAGATACCCTTCGTAATTGATATAATCTGTAAATGCATGGACTTGCCCTTTTGCTATTTTAACTACATCGCCCGTTTATATATATATTGTAATCTATTAAATCTACTTGATGTTGCCCTTCACCAGCTGTAACAATTAATAAGGCAAAAAAAGTAATTCTGTGAGGTTCTTGAGGATTGTGATTGGGATCTGCCTCGATTCTAGTAAACAATTCGTCTAAACATAAAAACTCTATATCTGTAGCGCCTTCACTACTCTTAAAAGAAATGTTTGGAATGGCAGTCAATATAATAAAATTGCAGTGTTATAAATAATCAAAATATTTGATTACAGCTCTAAAATAAGGATTTTTTAGAAACGCTATATACCACTACTAAATCGTACTTTAATCTAAATTTAAACCCCAGTAACATCAAAATAAGACTTAAAATATGTACTAAAATCATGCATAGAAAATGTATTCTTAAACAGTTTGCGCTCAAAAGGTTTAGTTGCTGCAACTTTAGCATTGTACATTACAATTAAATCATAACGTGTTTTAATAAGTTGAATTATTTTACTAACGTGTTTCATATTAGAAATAGATTGTATGGTTAAAAATCCGATATATTTAAATTCACCGTGTTTAGATAAATACCTGACTCCTGCTTTTATGGCTGCAGTAGTTCCTTTATATTTTTTAATATCTATTAACGATAAATTTGAAGAATACATTTGCTCAATATCTCTAAGTTTTTGCAATGTATTATCTGTACTTCCATTATTAATAAGACTTAAATGTATCTGTTTTGAAAGCTCAAAAATGCTATTAAAAAACTGTTTGTTAATGGTATCTTCGTTATTATGGAATATAAGAATTAATCCAACCTTCATATTATTATAATAAATTTAAGCTACCCTTAAGTGTGATTTTTTACTATTATTTTTTACGTTATTACCACGATAAACCCAAGCTATTTGTGCTAATTGTCCAACAATTTTTATAGAGTCTTTCATAGATAATTTAGATCCATCGGCATGAATCCAACGTTTTAAAGGCTGTTCGCACAACATCGATTTAGCTGTTTTTAATCCAAAGTGAATACTCATTCTTTTAAAAATTTCAACATCAAAAATCCATTGGGTAACAAATTTTTCACCAAAAGCAATATCAATAACATCTTTACTGAATATTTTGGCACCACATTGGGTGTCTTTAAAATCCATTTTTAAAATTTTTCTGATGATATAATTTATAGTTAAACTAATAATTTTTCTAGCAGATTCTTTGGTAATATTTGCACCCATTCTAGAGATTCTAGATCCACTTACAATTTTAAAATCTGAGGTTTCAATGGTTTTAACCAAATCATCAAAATCTGCTAAATCAGTAGATAAATCGGCATCCAAAAACCCGATATAATCTAAATCGGCTTTTTTAGACATGTGCAACATCCCTAAACGTACAGCTTCTGCTTTACCTCCATTTTTTTCGCAATCGTAAACAGTAATAAAATCTTCTCTGCCTTTTTGTATGTTGTGTAAAACTTCTAACGTTTTATCTTTACTCCCATCGTTTACAAAACACAAATGATACCCCGAATGCTTATCTATATAATTTAAAAAAGCATTACTTAACAACCGCTCTTCTTCATTATAACAAGGGATCACCACACCTACACAACGGTGCTGAATCATGACATTACTGGTTTCTACGTCATTTTGAAACTCAGGAACACCTATTAATCGTTTTACGCGGGCACTAATTTCGTTTAAGCTTAAAGGCTTTTTCATATAATCATTAATACCTAAATCAAACCCTTCTGTAATCACACTATCTTGAGTATTTCCAGAAAGCACCATAATTGGCGTGTCTGGATTTTCAGAATGTCTAATATGCTTTACAATATCTAACCCAGAAATTCCAGGCATATTTATATCTACAATAACTAAATCTGGTAGAAAACTATTATAAATCTCTAAGCCTTTTTCTGCATTAGTTTCTATTTGTACTACATAACCTAAGTCTACTAATCGTTTTTGTAAAGGCAATAAAACTAATTGCTGGTCATCTATAGCTAGAATTTTCATAATAATCTGATTTATACATTTTTGATAATCCAAAATTACTATAGTGATTGCTTGAAAAATTGTAATTTAGTTTAACTACTATGTATGTGTCGATGAATGGTAGCTTGCTATAGTTAATTAAAATTTAAACCCCTACATTAATTATTTATCTTTACCATCATAATAATAGTTATGACTTTAAAAGTCTAATGCACACTTACTATTGAAAGAAACCTCAAATAAATATTTAATTGCAGCCCTTATTTTAGGCATAATTTTTCATGGTAGTTCCATTTTCTTTACATTGGAAACTACTTATGATGCTTTAATTCATTTATTCTTTGCAGATCATTATGCAAACAGTTGGTTCGAGCCTTGGAATTACAAATGGTATACAGGTTTTACGGTACAAAGTTATCCGCCTTTGGTACACCAATCTATTGCTTTACTCTCATTAATTGGCGGACTTAAATTTGGGCTATTTAGTGTAGCTTTAATTGCCATAATCTTATTTATTACAGGAACCTACAGGTTTTCCTTATTAATGACTGCAAACAAAACAGTGGCTGGATATGCATGTTTACTTGCTGTATTTTCGTCGTCTTTTGTAGAAACATTACACATATTTGGACAACTGCCCAGTATCGTTGGAGTTTCTGTTTTAATGCATGCGCTGCCAGAAATCTACTTATGGTTAAAAACGGGTAGAAAATGGTATTTGGCAACAAGTTTATCGCTTATTGCTGTTACGGTTACTTCACACCACGTTACTCCTATTTTCGGGATGGTATTTTTTATCTTTCCATTAATAGGCATGGTTATAATGGATGTATCTAGAGAACAAGCAGGTAGCATGAAAGCGGTTACATTCAAAATATTTTTAAATAGTTTCTTTACACTTTTTAAACGTATTGTAAGTTTTGGTTTGTTGTCTTTAATTTTAATTATTGGTTGTATTTTTCCGTATTGGCTAAATTCAAAAGCAAATCCCATAACACAAGTTCCTATTCCGCATGGATCTCGAGATAATTTTCTAGAAATCACATCGTCGGGATTGGTGTTCTTTTTAATTCCTTGGGGCATCTTATTGGTATTACTGCCTTATATATTTTATAGGTATTATAGTAAAAGGTATTTGTTTTTTGGTTTATCGGTAACCATTTGTACCATTTTAGGAACTGGAGGTACAACACCTATCCCACTAAAATTATTAGGTGAAACGGCATTTAATATTTTAACGCTAGACCGGTTTACGCTCTGGGCTTCTATTCTATCTATTCCGTTAATGGGCGAATTTGCGTATCGTTTTGTTGAAGGAGATTTAAAGACTTTAATACAGACAAAATTTGGTGCAGTATATCATAGAATTATTGGAGGTATTTTAGCAGGATTATTTATTTTCATGGTCGTGTTTACGATGAGTTTAAATTATTTTAGACCCTCCCAACCTCAAAAAATAAAGATGCTGCCTATAGTGAATTTCTTAAATCAAGACGATCACGACAAATGGCGATTTTTAACACTTGGATTTGGCGACCAAATGGCTTGGCTTAGTGCGCAAACCAATGCCATGACTGTAGATGGAAATTATCATTCTGCCAGACGATTACCAGAATTAACCACAAGACCTATAGAACGTTTAGAAAATTCTAAATTTAAAGGTGTTGCTGGTATTGGATCTTTACAACAATTTTTAACTACACCCGAAAAATACAATCTGAAATACATTTTTTCTAACGATAAGTTTTACGATCCCATTCTTTACTTTTGTGGTTGGCAGCGTTTACGTCAATTAGAAAACGGGATTATGGTTTGGGAACGTCTAAACATTCCGCCAGTATCTTCTATTTTACCTAAAGAAGATGTTGCCAAATGGCTTAAAATTCATTGGGGTATAGTTCCCTTTATTACAGTTTTAATCGCTTTTGTTTTAAACATACAAATGTTATTTGTTCTTGCTCTAAAAACACGAGTAAAACCGAAACCCGAATTTTTAAAATTTCCAACTGCATACACAACATTTAACCGGAATGTTTTAAAAATCACACACATTTGGGCATTACTTTTAGCAAGCGTGGTGTGTTATGGCGTATATATATTCTATTTAAAAAACGATTCGCAACGCAGTCCAGAAAATGCTATAATAGCATATTATGATGCGTTAGATTTTAAAGCTTTTGAAAAAGCGCATGCTCTAATTAATCCGCAAAGCGGTATTCCTATTGCGCAATATATGTTAGAAATATCGGTTACAGATGGCCTGTTAAGCAGTTATGCAAAAATGGACGCTATAACAACCGAAATTACGACACTTAACGATAGTACTGTATCGGCAAAAATTACGAGCCAATGGATTACACCATTAGAAAAAATTGAAAAAATAGATTATAAATCCCTCTCTAAAATTAAAGGAAAATGGTTTTTAGAGCCAGACGATTTAAATAACGATTTACCTCCAGATCAATTATACTCAGATAACACAACAACCTATTTTAACCAAGGTCGACGCCGAATTACGACTGAAGCAACACATCATGAAGATATTTTAAAACAACCTGTTTTAGAAGTGATTTCTGCAAAACTAGTACAATACAATGGTAGTTATGCGATTATTGGAGAAGTTCAGAATATTGATAATGTCCCTGCAGATGTGGTGTTAAAAGGCACATTATATGACGACAACAACAAACAATTGGCTACATACAATGCAAAATACCACATAAAGCACAAGTTGATGCCGAAAGAATCGAGCAGTTTCCGAATAAATTTTGAAGGTATTGCTTGGTCTAAAACACAAGATTCTATTCCAGACACATTTAATCCAGACGAATTTACACCTGTAGAATTTGAAGAACAACCTACTACATTTAATTTACAAGTAGCAGGAAACGTTTCTGGTTCAGATTTATATAAAAACGTCGTTTTAAGTGCTGTTACCATTGAAAATGAAACCATAAAAGGACATATATTTAATAGTGGTATACAAGAAATTACCATACCTCAGCTTTTAATTACATATTACGATGCCAATAAAACAATGGTATGGGTAGATCATGTATTTGTAAAAGCTGGTATAAGACAACAGAGAAAGCAAGATTTTAAATATAACATTTTAAAATCAGGTCGTGTTAAATCTATTAATACTAGCATGGAAAATATTTTTGTAAACGGCTTACCAAATCAAAACATTTCCGATAAAATAGTACCCAATAGAATTTATAATCATTTAAACACTCAATTACAACCTATTACACATCCTGATTTTAGTTTTATTAAAATAGAAATTAACACCTATATAGGAAACCCTAATTAATGCAAACCAAACTTACATATTTGTTTCTTCTTGGCGTAATCGTATTATCTTCATTTGCGATTATACCCCTAAAAAACGCTTCTGTAGATATAAAATTACAAACTACAGCAACCGACTATCCAGTAGGGACGCATGTATTATTACATTTTACAACATCCAATAATACAGAAAAGCCTTTATTGTATTGTTCTAACAGTTATGGCTCTACAATTATTAAACCTACCATAAATAATAATGGTTTAGACTATGTTATTCCCAAAACAATTACCAATAAAATTGGTACAATAAATTGGAAATTAATTGCAAATACCCATACACATATGGGCAAGATAAATATGCTTCCCAAAAACGAAGTCGCTTCTATGGAAACCTATATTGGACCACCTAGTATAGAAGCTGGTGGTACAGATTACAGTATGTTAGTGGTTATTCCTACCGATAGTTTAGATAATCCCGTACCTACAAATACCTTAGTTACAGCTAAGCATCAATTTTTAACGTCTGAAGAAACTCAATCCATATACACAAATAATTTAATTGCATATAGCAATATCTATTCTAAAAAAGAAAGCGGACGCATGTTGGTCGCTTCAGAATGTTTAGGAATAAATTCTAAAGAATTTACAATTAATGTTATGGCTGCAATTCCTACAAATTTTAAAATTGAAGCGACTCGTCCCCATAACTATGCAGATGGCAACCAAATAACAACATTTACAACTTCAGTAATAAAAGACAAGCACAATAATAGAGTTAGTGATGGTACATTTGTAACGTTTTATATTACGAATAAAAATCAAGATATTTTAAAAACCACCGGAACGACTATTGAGGGTATAGCTACTGCTAAAATGATTCATCCTGATTATGCAGACACTTGGAGCATTAAAGCCTATATAAATGGTATGGCAGAAAGCAATAGTATATCACTAAACTACTTACAAGTTATCCATGATTTTGATGTAAAATTTAAAGCCCATAACCGCACAATTACGGTTGGTCCTTTACAAAGTTTTATGCAACAAATGATTCCTGATGGATTACACGTACAACTCAAGATTTACAAAGATAATATCCTTGTAGAAACGCTCACTAAAACATCGTTTAATGGCTATGCCACTTTTAAACTTAAACCTGCAATTTATACTCATGGCACATATAGTTTTACGTTTGAAACGGCAGGAATAAAAAAACAATTTAAAACAATATCATTATGGTAGGTCTTAATAAAAACATATTACGTACCATATTAATTATATCTTATATTATGGTTATTGCCTTAATCATTTCTGGTGTTAGCGCCGTTTTTAGTTACTTAAATACAGGTGCAGATAGAAGCACGATGTTACACACAGAAATTCAGAAAGAAACACATTACTTACCACAAATACATTGGGCGCCTTTAAAAAATGAAGGACGACCAATGGATAGCGAAAATTTAAACGCCTTACAAAACGATTATCTTAATGCCTGGTATGTAAAACACATTGCATATAAAACAAACTCAAAAACAGGTTTAAAAGATTATTATACAGATAGCGCTAGAAAAAATTTATATGATTTTATAGCCTTAAACAAAGCTGAAGCGATAACTATTGAAGCTACGACTTTAACCCACAATCCTAGGTTAGAGTTTTTTAGTGAAGACGGACAAATGGCAGTAATAACAGACCGCGATGTGGTAGAGTTTAAACGTATTTTTAAAGCCAATACATTAATTTTAGAAACCACAGAAACTGCCACCTATAACATAGTATTTTTACTTGAAGATGGGTTTTGGCGTATTAGACATTTAGTAAAAACAGCCACCCAACCCTATCAAAATAAAGCAAAAACAGTACGCAATGATAGTTTAAATATTAAAGGCATAAATTATTATCCTCAAGCACACCCTTGGGACATGTTTGGGGATGATTTTTCTAAAGAAACTATTGCTAAAGACTTTAAAATCATTAAAGATGCAGGATTAAATTCGGTACGTATTTTTGTACAATATGAAGATTTTGGAAAAGCCAATGTTAAGCCTGAAAAGCTTGAGAAACTAATACTGACTTTAGATCTAGCTGAGGCACAACAGTTAAAAGTAATGGTTACGTTATTTGATTTTTATGGCGATTACACTGTTATGGACTGGACATTAACCCAACATCATGCTAAACAAATTGTGTCTGCATTAAAACACCACAAAGCTTTAGTGGCTTGGGATATAAAAAATGAACCAAACTTAGACTTTGAATCGCGTGGTAAGGCCAATGTTGTTGCTTGGTTAAACCACATGATTGATTTAGTAAAAAAAACAGACAGCATACATCCTGTAACTATAGGTTGGTCTAACACCAAGAGCGCAACGATTTTAAAAGATAAAGTAGATATTGTATCTTTTCATTATTATGAAGATTTAAGCCACTTAGACCAAGCCATAATAACTTTAAAAGACAAAATTCACGATAAGCCCTTAGTTTTACAAGAATTTGGGTTGTCTTCATATTCTGGATTATGGAATCCCTTTGGCTCAACTAAAACAAATCAAGCTGATTATCACAAAAAAATCCAAGAACAAATAGCAACACATCAGTTACAATTTATGTCTTGGACATTATACGATTTTACTGCAATCCCTACTGCTGTTGTTGGTAAATTACCGTGGCGTAGAGAGACACAAAAACACTTTGGCTTTATTAATGAAAACGGGACATTAAAACCTTCGTTTACATATATTTCTAAGCCATAACTTCTCGTTTCTCAGATTTTATTGTTTTTTTATTAAATATAATAGACTTAAATTCATCTACATACATTTGAGTAATTTTACTCATTGGTAAGGCTGTTGCTGCTTTATAGTTTGCTTGGCCTAATTTAATTCTATAGGCATCATTAGTTACAATATTTTCAATAGCAACGGCTAAACTCTCTATACTTGTTGGCTCAAAAAATTCACCTTCATAACCTTCGTCTTTTACTAAATGTGCTAAATCTCCTAAATTTGGCATTACTACAGCTTTTCCATAACTTCCTGCTTGGTGTAACACTCCAGAACTTCCTGTTGTAGATGTATAAGGAAAAACTACTACTGCACTTTCATTAAATAATGTTGGAACTTCATATTCTTCTACATATCCAGTAAAACGTATCTGTGGTACATGTTTATAACGGTCTTTTACACTTGCTAAATACCCTGGGACATTGGGGTTATCGGTTCCCGCTATAACCACTTCTAAGTCTAAACCAGTTCTGCTTCTTACCTGCACTACTGCCTCAATCATATCTTCCACTTTTTTATAAGTGCCAAACTTCCCGAATGTCATAATTTGCATAGGCGCTTTAGGCACTATATAATTAGATTCTAATGGGATATCGAAAGTACCATGTGGTATCAGTTTAATATTTGTTGCTAAATATTTTAATTCTAAAACTTCAACGTATTTTTCAATAGTTACAGCAACTGTATCTGCTTTTAAAATGAGTTTAGTTAGGCTTGTTCCTATAAATCCATATAACTTTTGCATTAATTTACTAGATGTAAACCCAGCACTACCTAAATCTACTTCTTCAAGTATATTATGTAAAAGCACAATGTTTGGAATATTTTTTAGTTTACAAACCAATGGTAACATTAGGCCCAATGCTGCAGCTACTTTTTTATCACCAAACTTCATAAATTGTAAATTAAATAAAACGGCATCTGGTTTTGCTTTACGAATAGCTCGCGATACCGAATATAAATTTGTATAACTATTGAAAGACCAACATTCTTTTACAGATATTTTACAACCATCTTCTTGAAACTCCAAATCTTTAACTCCTTCTGTTTTATCTGTAAGTAAAACAAGTTCGGTAACATCTTTCTTCTGTCTAAAATGCTTTACTAAATGGTAAGCGTATTCATTTAAAGTCACTTTACTAGGAGGATATGCGGTTACAATAGCTAATTTCATGATTAATATGGTTTAATTATAATACAAATATGGTGTATAAATTTAGATTAAGAAGCGGAGTTTAGATAGAAGCCCTGTTAGTATAGACGAATGGTAAATTACTTTAGTTTAAGGTTTTACGACTTAACAGAAAAAACAAAATCTGAATCACTAATAAAGATACCATTGCAATAATTTGCATGTGTACAACTTGCTCTAAAGTATTGTGGTAAAAAACTACCAAAAGCATTTGTAACATACCAAACAAACCTGATATAATTACAGGAATATATTTATCTAACGACAAGTAGTAATAAGCAAAAATATTAGACACGGCAAACATTCCTGTAGCCCACGCATATTTCCATAATAATGGAGCCATGGCCAAATAGCTATCTCCAAACAAAATGGTAATCATAAGTTTTGGAAGCAACGCACAAACCAATACAATAACTAAGGCTATGGTTGCAATATACCCCACATATTTAAATAAAATTGGAGCAGTATCCTTTCCTTCTTTTTGAAGCGTAATCACGGTTGGTAATAACAACATTACAAACATCCATGCTACAAAATATACAATTCGGCCTATTAAAGCTAAAGAGGCATACAAACCTGCCTCATAAGAGTCAAAATAATGTTTAACTAATAAAATATCGCTATTATTAATTATAATCTGAGTCAATTCATAAAACGCAGTTAACATAAAAAAAGACGTAATATTTTTTGAGTCTGATACGGCTAAAACTGTTTTTTTAAGCGTTAAATGCTCTATTTTAAAAGGTATTAATCCAAACAGAAATGAAATTAAAATACCTATAGAAATTATTGTTGATGATGGAATTTTTAATAAAAATAACAAGCCTAATGTTATAATAAGTCTACTTAACATTTCCCCTTGATAGGTTATAGATAATAGTTTAAAATCTTTTTTTCCCTGAAACACACCTCTATTAACACTCATTAAAAAGTATAAAGGCACTCCAATACCAAAAATCACAAACATAGTTGCACTCGACGTGTTAAATAGTTGCTGTAATTGTGTAGAACACAATATAATTATAAAACCACAACACACACCCACTAAAAGTGCATTTTTATAGATTTTCCCTATAAAATTTTTAAATACGATGCCTTCAAATACTACTGAAAATTTTGCAGTAACCAGCTGAAATGTCATAGCAACAAAAGATAATACCAATAAAAAAGTAATTAATACAGCCGCATCTGCAAAGTGTTCCGGACCTAATAAACGTCCTAATATTAAATTATATAAATAATTCCCACCATTTACAATTAATACACTTAACATAAATAATTGTTCTGGTGTTATTTTATTTGTTTTCAATTTTGAAATAATCGGATTCTTATACATAACTTTAAAGTTTAACCTCAAGTAAAACATATCTAAAAAAGCACTTCTAACATAAACACTATGTTGTATAAATAGCTGTTTTACTCATGCAAATATCTTTTAAGAATCAACAGAGTACCATTATATTTCGGCGAGTGGTAATTTGCTGTAGATGAATGATTGAAATGGTTTGTTTAACTTGCAGTAAGTAAAAAAGCAATTAAAATGACCTATAAATATATTATTGTAATATGCCTTATTTGTATCTCTAGTTTTGTAAATGCACAAGATATGCAAGAGGGATTCACATATTTAGAAACAGGTAAATATGCCCAAGCAGAATCCTTCTTTAAATCGGTTTTAAAATCATACCCCAACAATAAAACTGCTAAATTATGCTATGGTCGTGCTGTGGGTTTACAAGGCGAGTCTGAACACGCGGTAGCCTTATTTACAGAATTACTAAACACTTACCCTGATGATTTTGAAATTAAATTAAATTATGCTGAATCTTTATTATGGAATAAAAACTACTTACAAGCCAAAGATTTTTATGAAATTTTAATTGAAGAAAATTCAACAAGTTTCCCTGCCCTTTTAGGATATGCAAATACACTATCTAATCTTAAAATATATGATAGTGCTTTAATTTATGTAAATAAAGCATTAGATGTATTACCTGGAAATGCTAACGCCTTAACCTCTAAAAAATACATCTATTTAGGCTATGCGTACCAAAATCAACAAGCACAAAATTATGATGAAGCTGAGCGTTTACTAAAAGAAAATCTTAGTTTGTTTAAAAATGATGCAGACACTTTAATTAATTTAGCGAACTTATACCTTATAGCCAATCGTTTAGAAGCAGCAGAAGCGACTTATAATATTTTAGCTGAACAACCGACATACAGGTTAACGACTTTAAATGGTTTGGCACTCGTGGCTCATTTGAATGGCAAAGAAAAAAAAGCCTTAGCAATTAGCCAACAAGCATACAGCAGCTTAATTTCTGAAACACAACCAGAACTCATACAAGCCACTACAGAGCGCTATATACAAGCTTTAATTTGGAATAAAAAATATACTGAAGCAGATAAACTTATCTCTGAATTAATGACATCGCAACCTAATGAAAATTGGATATTAGCTTTACGTGCAACATTAAACATTTATAAAAGCGATTTTAAGAAAAGTGTAAATGATTATAATATAATTTTAGAAAACGACAGTACTTCTTTTGATGGCAATTTAGGTAAAGCCAATGCACTTAAAGCTTTAGGATATTACAATGATGCTTATAAAGCTGCAGAAAACACTTTAACTTTTTACGATAAACAGAAAGATGCAACTCATTTTATAAAAACGTTAAACACCAATTTTACGCCGTTTTGGGAAACAAAAGCGTATTATTCTTTTGACAATGGTGATAACAACGCCTATGCCATATTAACAAATATAGAACTCCCAACCTCTACAACTTTTAAATGGTTAGCCCAATACAGCCATAGATCTACGAGTAATAAAGTAACAGATAACGATGCTAAATCTCACGATTTATCTTTTGGTTTAGCATACCAAATGTTACCAAACGTAACCTTTAAAGGTTTAGCTGGTGTGACCTCGGCCAAAGCCAATACACACGATTATACCCAGTTTGTTACAGACTTAAGTGTACATATTAAACCTTTTAAATTACAAGTTTTAGATATTGGTTACAAAAGTGAAATTCAAAGTTTTAATGCAGAATTATTAGAACGTGAAATAGTCATGAACAACTTGTATGCAAACTACAATTTAAGTACCAATTTTAACATAGGATGGTTTACGCAGTATTATTATACTTGGCAAAACGACGATAACACTAGAAACTTATTATTTACGTCGTTATACTATAACATTATGAGTAAACCAGCTTTAAAAGTTGGATTGAATTACCAATACATAACTTTTAAAAATCAAGTACCAGACATTTACTTTAGTCCGGAAAAATTTAATGCTGTAGAAATTTTTGCTAATATTATTAAAAATGAAGATATAACGAAAGCTAAATCTTGGTACTATGAGCTAACTGCGGCTTCTGGTTTACAATTTATAGAAGATGATGGTAGCCAACTAACCTACCGTATACAAGGAAAATTAGGATATAAATTTACAGAACGTGCCTTATTAAATATCTATGGTACACAGAGTAATATTGCATCTGCAACTGCTGCTGGTTTTAATTATACAGAAATTGGGTTACGTTTTAAATGGTATCTTTTTGATAAACCTTTATTTAGATAATACACTTACAATTAAAACACTATAAAATTACTCCCTCTTTACGTACGTATTATTACTTAAATTTATAATTACAGGACTAATTTGTGTGTTACGAATATGCTCCACAAATTACAAGTGTAATTATACGCTTTATAGTATTTTTAAACTATTCTGCTCCACTTCATCATTACAAATATTATCACGAACAGATTTAATTATCATATTAAAATTACTTATCTTCATATATATATTCACAAATAAAACGTAGTACTTATTAGCTTTATATTGGTACATCCGTGACTTCAAATTTATGGTAATTTACAGAGTCATCTGCTTCATCTTGATAAAGATGCATGTAGAAACGATAGATTAGAGTAAAAGTATTACTTCAAACCATCAATGCAATAATAATAACAGCAACGTATTATTTTAATTTTGAAATCGTTTTACAAATAATGTTACGCTTTACTACAAATTTACCTCAATCCATCTTTACGAATATTGTATCAAACAAATTTAACTGCAAAATACAATGCCTAATTAGCTTTATGCTGATATATTCACAACTTAAAATTCGTATTACCGTATAAGATCTCTTCTGCTTCATCTAAATACAATACATTTAAAGACGACTGATCACAGCAAAAAACATTATTACAAACCATCAATTGAGTAATAATAACAGCTTGTTTTACTCTAGCTTTAATTGTTTCAGAGATAATAATACTTAAATAAAGTGCTTGTTTATTTCGATTGAATGCTATTACAGACAAAACACAATAGAAATAGATTACGTTTTATAACTACATATATGTAATTTATGTATTACTTGTATTTGTATTTAAACGCATTACTATTTTCTCATAAAAAAAAGGGCAAAAAACTTGACGTCTTTTGCCCAAACTACAGGAGAATTGCTATTAATTATTTCACGAGTAGCTTAATCGTTTTATAAGGTGTATCACTATTAATTTTACAGATGTACATTCCAGAGCTTAACTGTGCTCTATTTAATTCTATTGAATTGTCTCCTTTTACAGCATTAAAAGCGATTTGTTTTACTAATGCTCCTACTTGATTATAAACCAATAGCTCTACAGCTTCTGAACGCTGTGCTGTAAAATGGATTTTGGTTTGAGATTGCATAGGATTTGGGTAAGCAAACGGATGAGTACTTTCATCAAACACGGTATGATCCACCCCTAAGGTTTTAGAATCTTTAGAAAATCTTAAGTGTTGTATATCCATCTGTTTAACACTTGCTTCGTCTCCATCTGCCAACATAGTAAACACTACAGAGGTAATATCGCTAGCATCTAATGCTTCACCAGTAACAGATTTAAAATCAGAAAACAGTAGTGTATACTCATTTAATTGATCTGTTAACTCAATACTAGTTTTGTACTGCATATCCCAAGAATCTATTTGTGCTTTTACCAATCTCACAATCAATGTTCCAGTCCCTTTTGCATTCAACTTAACACTTTTATAATTGGTTAAATCTATTGGTGTAAACTTGGGTGTTAAAGCTCTATATGCAGCTATATATTCACTAGTTTTGGCTTCTAAATTAATATTGCGTTCTACGCCATATTCATCGGTTTCAAAACTAGTTTCGTTAGGTTCTACTATAAAACGAGTGACTGTAGTTGTTGGTGCTGCATCATCATATCCCCAAGGACCATCAGACATAAACAAATCGTCTGGAGTTTCTATACCGTCGCCAATTCTAAATCCGATATCAAATAAATTTCCAGCGTTGACTTCAATATTAGAGATATAATCATCAGACAAATCTATGTTGGTAGAAACATACTCGACTTGCTCTGTTTCTGTACTTCTTAAGCCTCCATCAAATACAACACGTTCACTTTTATTGGTATTTACAATTTGTAATTGCAATTTCCCGTTCAAGTAAGTACCAGATCTAACAAATACTGTAGGAGGTGTGGAATTATTGTAACTTACTATAGGTTTCTGAACTGCAATTAAGCGTAATAATTCTTCACCTAATATAAATAAGTTGTCTAACGAACTGGACCAAATTTGAAAGTTATAAAACCCGACATGGTTTTCATATTTATCTAAATTCCAATGACTTTCTACTGCAAAATCAGCATTATTATTCACTTGTTTTACCGATAAACTTAATACAAATTCAATCGAGCCATCAATATTTCGTATTAACGATTTAATAAATTTTTGCTCATTAATTTCAATTGTAGACACAGATATTAATTCGGCTCCTAACAATCGGTCACAAATGTATTTGGTATGTTCGTAAACACCATCTTCTGTTTCTAATATTAATAGCGACGCTATAGCTTCATCTTTAGACAAATAATCTACCGAATATACTTCTGTTGCATTGGTAATATCAACCAAATCATCTGGAGTAGAAATTATAGTTTCATCTTCATTAATCACCTCTAAAGGCACAAAATCTGATAATTGAAATCCTGTGGATCTAGATGTTGCAACTGTTCCATAATTTAAAGGTTTTGTAATACGTTTTGCAGTTGTTGTATTAAATTTATAACTGCGTTTAGTACGTTTAAAGTTACGTTTACTAATTTGCTGAGACAGTCTGTTATTACTTTCTAAACCACCATCGTTTGCACTTGAAGCTGCTGCCAACTCAATTACCGGACAACCAGAATATCCAGAACATGACGGATCTTGACAATCTATTAATCCATCTCCATCATCATCTATTCCGTTATCACAAATTTCTTGAGCAACAGGTGCTGTAGGACAACGAGCCCCATCGTTCGAAGAACTTGATGGTCCAAACGCAAATAAATTTGAATCTATATCCTTTTCATTATTGATATTTTGAACACTTTGTATAACATATATTGTTCCTGTTTCATTAGCCGATACATAAAAACGTCCAGAAGCATCGAAGTATACGGCACCATAAGTATATGTTAAACCTGCTAAAATGGGTACAACACCTAAATTACTAACGACACCAGTTTCAGGATCTATGCGGTATAAATTATTAGTCTTTTTTTCTAGTGTATATAATTTATTATCTACAGCATTAAATGCCCAATCGTGTACAGAAATGTTTTGAGAGAGTTGTAAGGTTTTTAAATGCGTACCATAAGTATTAGAATTTGGATCTAAATCTATAGTATAATACGTTTTTCCGGAACCCTTTAAATAATAAATACCCGATAAACTTACGTCTCCTACATAACGGTTGTTACTTGGTAACTCGTCTATATAAAAAGTTTTAGTTTCAAAGTTTTTTCCGATACGTACTATCGTTTTGCTTGGAGAACTTAATGAGCCCCAAATGTATCCATCTGCAGAGTTATAAGCTGCAGCATTAATATTACCTGCTGTAATATCCTTAGCAACGATATAAGAATTACCTGAAGCTAAATCTACAGCATACACATCATTATACTGAAATAAATACGCATTATAATCGCAGTTAAAAGACTGATCTTGAGCCTGTATATTAAGATAAAACAAACATAGTAAGAGTAAAGTTTTTTTCATGATATGGTTAATTTATATCACAAATCTATTAGTCTTACAGCGTTTAAAATTTAATTTTCGGTAGATGAAATTTAAGTATAGACGAATGGAGCTAATTACAAGTTAAAGCAAATTTAAGCGTTTCATTAATTCTGGTCTATTAGAACGGCTTACTGGAATTACATCTTTTTTAATTAAGACACTATTGTCTTCTATATCAATAATTTTATGAACATTAATAATAAAAGAACGGTGAACTTTTAAAAATGTAGAATCAGGTAACTTATCACTAATTTTTTTAAGGGTAGAATGTACGGTGTAATTCTTATCTTCTGTTTTAATAAGAATATAATCGCCTTTAGCCTCTACTAAATAAATATTTGAAATCACAATTTTTATGAGTCGTCTGTCTATATTTACATAAAGTACATTTGCAGCATCATCTTTTTTAGAAGTAACCTTAACAGGCTTTTGCTCCTTTTGAATATTACTTTTTCGAGCTTTAATAATTGCTTTTTCAAATCGCTCGGGTAAGATTGGTTTTACCAAATAATCTACGATACAATCATATTCAAAAGCTTCAATTGCAAATTTAGGATCTGATGTGGTTAAAATAATTTTTGGAGGATTTTTTAAAGTCTGAATAAAATCAAATCCTGTAAAGGCTGGCATGTGTATATCTAGAAAAATTAAATCGACTTCATGCTGATTTAAAAACTTAATGGATTCTATTGCATTTGAGAAATCGGCTACAATATTTAAATCTTTTACATTAGAACATAATTGCACAATTATAGCTCTAGCTGTAGCTTCATCATCAATAATAATACAGTCCATATATTTTAATTATAGTGTGTTTATATAATTAGTCATGTTATTTAAAATAGATTCAAATGCATTATCAAGCTCGGTATGTCCTTCTAATAAATTGTTTTCAAATGCTACAGCAATATCATAACTTTTTTCAAGACCTAAAATACTAATTTTATGTTTAAGTTTATGTACATTTTCTGCAGCCATTTTAAGATTTCCTGCTTTTAGGTTCTTATAATAAATTGCTTTTTCGTCTGGAAACTCCTGTTTTATAATGTTGATTAACTGAGTTTCGAAGCTTTTATCGCCTCCAGACATACTATGTATATAGGACATGTTAGGTTGTTCCATGTGTATCTTTTTTCAATGTAAAATAAAAACTAGAACCTATACCTAATTTAGATTCTAGCCAAATTTTACCACCATAAATATCTACAATTTTTTTTGCTATTGCTAGTCCTATTCCAGTAGAGTTGGTATTGTTTTCTAATTTTTCAAAAGTTTTAAATATTTTTTTGAAATACGCCTGATTAATGCCTTTCCCATTATCTTTTATCTTAAATTTCCAATATTCTACATGGTCTTCTAAACTTATTTCTATCTCGCCTTTAGCTTTATCGTTATACTTAATGGCATTGTCTATTAAATGTTGAAATAATTGCTGAAGTCTGTATTTATCGCCTCTAATAACAGGCAGTGTATCTCTCTTTGTAATGGTAATATGATCGGGTATAGTAAGCGTTTCTAGAATATGAGTTACAAGTTTATCTAAATCTATATTATAAAAATCTGATTTGTTTTTACTTATGGTAGTATAGTCTAAAATACCACTAATAAGCAGGTCCATTTTTTCTACATTATTTCTAATTAAGTTGAGACTTTCTTTACCATTTGCATCAATTTCATCTTGATAATCTTCTTTTAACCATGCGGTCAAAGTATCTATACTTCGTAATGGTGATTTTAAATCGTGCGAAACCATATGGGCATAATCATTTAACTCTTGATTTTGTTGGGCTAGTTTTTGTAAAACTTGTTCCCGTTGGGCATTAATCTCTATAATATCTTTAGTCTGACTATCTAAATAATTTACCAAACTAAGTCCGCTTAATTCATCACCCTTAGTAGTATCCTCATCAGATAGATCATACACTTTTAGAGTATTTATAACATGTTTGAGTTTATCTATAAGTTCTTGCTGTGCGACGGCTTCTTTTTGAAGTTTTTGATTGGCTGAAAATAATTCATCTGAACTAATACGCATGGCACGTTGTAACATTGCAAAATGTTCATCATAATTATTATAAGACCTGTTTACGGCATCAATAAAGTCCTCAATATGAGATGGAAGCTCCTGATCTTTTAAATATTTACGTAATTGTCTTTTTAATAATGAATTCATTATTCACTTAATAATGTTACAGTCATGGTTTGGTTATGCAATTGGCAAGAGACTTCGCCATGAAATGGTGCTATTTCTCCATAAGAATATAATCCGGTTACTGCGATACCTTGGCCTATAACTTGAGTGACTTCTTCTATTTCTTCTTCAACACGTTGATCTAACACTAATTTACGCCCTATACAACTTACTAACAAAGCTAATTCTGGCTTGTGTGCTCTTAAGTCTAACGCTTGTTTTGCTGCACGTTCTGATGCATTTGCTATATTATCTACATTTGTCATCATGAGTTGGACTTTGGAATCTACAGGAATATCTCCTGCTAATATTACAGCGTTTGTAGTCTCATCTATATTTAAAATAGAACGAACTATAGATTGTTTTTCAGTCTTACTTTTCACGTTTAACGGATATAATAATGCAGCACCGGGAAGATCTTTAGCTTTATCGCCTAAATATTTTTTATAAATATCTAAAGCAGGCATATCATCAAGTTCAAATAAAATATTGCCTTCAGATTTAGTAACCATACGTTCTGGACCAAAAGGGGTCCAACCGCCATAAATAGAAAATGAGATCTCTAAAGTATCTCCATAAAATCCTACAGCAACAAGCTCTCCTGGTTTTGGATTTTCATTATAAGCAGACAACGTTTTTTCGAATCTGTCTGAATCTCCACATAAAGCTCCTGTAATTAACAAATTATCGTGAGTGGCTTTATTCATCCCTTTAGTTAATTCGCTACCGTTTATAAAACTCCCTTCAGAAACGACAAAAACATATTTAAGACCATCTTGGGGAAATTGACTAATTAAATGATCTCCTGTTTTATAGCTATTTAAATCTGAATTTAAAATGTTACTTGTTTTAATTAAAAACCGACTACGCTCTAGCTCAATTGCCGTTATTGTAATAGCATCTTCATTTACAGTATTAGCAGTAATATCTGCACAAGAGGATCCAAACACAATCTCTCCGTCTGGAAACAACGCTTTAATATCTGTATATATGGTTGGGGTTTCAAGCAAATACCTATTACCAAAAACTAAAACTAATGGTTTAATTAACGTTATGTTTTCGCTTAAATAGTTCCAGTCTTGATCTTTATGTTTTATTAATTGTACTATTTTCATCTTATTTGCTTATTGTAAAAAAGAAAGTAGTCCCTTCTTTTATTTTACTTTCTAACCATATTTTTCCACCATGTAAAAACACTATTTTTTGAACTATGGATAGCCCTATCCCAGAAGAATCTTTACTTTTTTTAAGCGCATGAAAAACTTTAAATATTTTATCGTGAAATTTCTCATCTATTCCCATCCCGTTATCTTGAATTGAAAATTGATAACAATCGTTTAACTCTATACATGAAATAGTTATAACACCTTCGGGTTTATCTATAAATTTTACGGCGTTACTAATTAAATTTTGAAAGACTTGTTGCAGTTTAGTTTTATGCCCCAATACCATAGGTAAATTGGTAGTTATTCTTACTTTTATATGCTCTGGTATATATAAAATATCTACTAGTTCTTTAACAACAGTATCTAGATTAACTTCTATTTTATCTTCATTATCTGCGCCAATACTAGAATAATCTAAAATATCTGTAATTAACTGTTCCATTTTTTCTAATGTAACTTCAATTAAATCAAAATTTTGAAGACTAGTCTCATCTAAAACATTAGCATTATCTTCTTTAATCCAACTAATTAAGGCATTAATACTTCGTAAAGGCGATTTTAAATCGTGAGACACAATATGTGCATATTCTTGCAACTCGTTATTGCTTTTTTCAAGTTCTTTTACTAAGTTTTCTTTCTGAATTTCCAGATTTTTGATGTCTGTAATATCAAAATTCAGACCTATTGAGCCAATAATTTCACCATCTAAATTATAGTTGGGCGCACCACTAATTAACCAATGTCTTAATTCGCCCTCTTTGTTTCGTATGCGTAATTCGTAAGAGTTAGTTTTCCCTTTTTTACGTCCTTTAATTTGGCTATCTATAATAGGTTTATCTTCAAGAACAGGAAACACATCTTTTCCTTTAATACCTATTAATTCTTCTTCAGTATAACCAGTCATGTCTATAAAACACTGATTTACCATCAAAATTTTATCATTTAAATCCAATTCAACTAGCCCCAAATTCATATTAGAAATAATATTATAATATTTTTGTTTTTCGGCTTCTAAACTTTTTTCATAAATTCTATTAAGAGTAACATCTTTAAAGGTCCATAAATATCCTTTAGAGGTATCGTCTAAAATTATAGGTACATAATTTCTCTCTAAAATTTTACCATCAACCATTTCTAATTCCTCCCCTAGTACCGCTTCTTTTTTAAGATCAATTGCTTTCATACGATCTAAAAAGTACTCTGGATTTTTAAACAGTAAGCTGTTGGTTTTTGACGCTTCTAAACAGTCCAACCCTATAAGATCTGTTGGTTCTGCTTCAATATTAAAAAGCTCGGTAAATTTTTTATTGGTGAGTACAATTTTACGGTTTTCGTCTTCTAATACTACCCCGCTATCTAAATTTATAATTAGGGTCGCTAATCTATTTTCAGATTCTATTAGCTTGTCTTCTGCTTCTCTGTCTTTGGTAATATCTCTAATAATACCTTGTGCTGCGAAGGGTTTTCCGGCATGATAAATAATACTTGCATTAACATGTACAAGTTTAACTTCTTTTAAAAACGTTGTTATATTAATTTCAAAATCGGTAAGTGTTCCAAGTTTTAATAAGTTTTGAAACGATTGAGATACCCGCTCAAAATCTTGAGGAGATACCATATTCATAAGATTAAAATCTACCTTTTCATTTTCAAATCCTAACAAATCTATGGCGGCATTATTCATTTTTAGAATATTACCTGAGAGATCCATTATAAGGTAGGCATCTACTATGTTTTCAAAAACACCTTGTAGTTGTGAATCTTTTTTGGTGAGTAAATTTTCTAACTCTGCATACGATTTTTCAAGCTTTTGATTGGTTTCGTATAACTCTGCTGCTTTTTGCTCTAAGATAGATTCTGCTGCTTTTCGTGCTGCTTTTTCGCGTGCTAGTGCGCGTTGTAAAATATCTATCTTATCCTGACTCATGGTGTTTTATGTATGGTAAACTTAACTTCTGTTCCGTCTGTTTTAATTTTATCTAATAGTATGGTTGCTTTGGTATTAAAGTGTTCAAAGGTTTTATTCATTAACCCCAGTCCAAAATGATGCATTGCTCTACTAGATTTATAAATTAAAGTTAGTGAATTTTTAGTCTTCTCCATAACTTCAAACGATGGTAATTCTGCATCTGGATATATTTTTCTGACTTCTATATGAATATGATTTTCTATTGAAGACAACATTTCTATAGGATCTTGGTAAGTGGCTAGGAGTCCAGGGTAACTTTTTTCTATAACACTAAAAAAATGTTCGGCATATACAAGTAGTAAATCGTCTATGGAAATGTCGGTGTGTTCACTTAAATGCTGAAGCAATTGAAGCATTTCTGAAAATTTATAGGTTCCTACAGAAGTATATATCCCTCCTGAATCTAATTCCGATTCAGAAATAATTTTATCTACCATTTCTAACCCAAATTTCTCCTCTACTAAATCTAAAAACTCTGTAAAAACAATACCCTTCATTATATTTTCTTTAATTCATTAATACTCCAGTATGCAATTAGAGTTTCTATTTTAGACACGTACTCTTCGTACTTAAGAGGTTTTAAAATATAGCCTGCAACGCCTATTTTGTAACATTCTAATAAATCTTTTTGATTACTTGAGGTCGTTAATATAATGGTAGGTAAATATTTTAATACACTATCTTTTTTAAGAATACCTAAAAATTCAATTCCGTTAATTTTTGGCATATTTAAATCTAATAAAATTATATCTGGTAAATCTTCCTTTTTCTCTAATATACTTAAAGCCTCTTCGCCATTATTAGCTTCAATAATTTTACAATTAATTTGAAGTTTAGAAACTGCTCTTTTAAGTTTCATAACTTCAATCATATCGTCTTCTATTAGTAAAATTTTTAAAACATTTGTCATCAGAACTCAAGTTTAAGTGAATTACAAAAATAGCCCCTATTCCTAGGATTTCACAGCTTAATCGTTATTACGAAGTTAACTATAGATGAATGGTAATTTAGTGTAGACGAATTGAAATTATTCCATTTTATTTTCAATTAAAAATATTGACTAAACCCTTTATCTATCGAACATTTGAGCGAATCGCCCCTATCTATTAACAGCCAAAAACACATCTTTAAACCACTCATTTACAGACTGTTTATTTTTTTCTACTTAAGTGTTTTTTGACGTTTTATTGAAATTAGAGATATAAACTGTTCTGAATTATGTATTTTGAGTTGAAAAGACTTTCAGGACATATTTAAAACAAACAAGCCTTTAACAGTTATGTTAAAGGCTTGTTTTTAATCTATTAATATTAATTTATTCTACAGTAACACTAAATGTCGCTTCTGCATCTGTCTCCCCACCTGCATCTGTTAATCCAGTATTTGGTTTTACAGGCTCGTGTATTAAAGTAAAGGTTAAGCTTCCAGAACTTGCTTCGCCTGCTGTAAGTGTAAACTCGGTACCTAATGGGTTTCCATCTTCATCGTAATTTGCATAGGCTGTTGTAACATCTAAGCTACTACTTGCAGTATAGAAAAACTGGTGTTCATCACTTTCATCTTCTACTTCTTCAGTAATATCTTCTGCTGGACTTACAGTTTCGTTTAAAAGCACTATGCTTCCGTTATACGTTTCTCCTGCAGCTAAATTTCCTGATACTGTAACTACAGGATCGTCTGGACCATCACCATCTAAATCTTGAGTTTGCAAGGTTATTATATCACCTGTACCCGTTGCAGTTAAAGTTACTGTTAAAGTGGTTATAACCTCTTCTTCATTTACGATTTCAGGGGTATCATCGTCACTTGAACATGATGTAAATAATACTGTAGCAATTAAAGCTGCTGTAAATAATTTTGTTGTTTTCATCTGGCTAATGTTTAAAAATTTTTCTTTTTTCATTGGTATTGTTTTAATAATTGAGTTTAAGATTTAATATAAAATTTCGTCCTAAATCGTCTGCATAGTAACGCATACTATTTAGGTAATCTCTATAAGATGTATTTAATAGGTTTGTAACAGCAAACCCTAAAGTTAATTTTGATTTGGTATTGATATTAAAGTCTATACTTGAGTTAAAATTCAATAAATGATAAGCATCTGGGGGTGTACTAATATCTACAACTTCGGTACTTTCTGTTTCTGGAATGTATACTTCAAAGTTATTATCTGGATATTCATTCTGACGAAAGACGTACTCGCTTTGTAATGCTAATCTAAGATTATGGACTTCAGGATTTAGATATACGATTTCATTTTTCATATTTACAGGAGGCATACTTATTAAGGGTTCGTCCTGAGAACGATCGTACCCTTTAACGAATGAAAACTGATAATTATATCTAAATTTATCTGTAAAAGCATAAGAAGCATCTAAATCTACACCTAGTAACTGTGCATTTGTTTGTCTGTATTCCCATACCTGAAAACTTCCTCTAACAGTAGTCTCTATAGAAGTAGGTTCAATTACAATAAAATCCTTAATCGTATTTACAAACGGACTAACAGAAAAGCTAAAAACATCATTATTGCGCTGTAAGGTTAACATGATTTTATGTCCAATTTCCGAATTGAAACTAAGATCACCATATTCTATTCTAGATGCAGAATGGTGCAAGCCTTCACTAAATAATTCTGAAGGGTTTGGGGCTCTTGATGCTAAGGCATAATTAAAAAACAATTCGTAATCTTTACCAAAGGTGTAAGTTGCACCTATGGTTACAGATGGATTATAAAAATACAATTCCGGATGTGTTAAAATCTGATTATCAAACTCTTCAACAACTATCTCTGGATACAACTCGTCATAATTTCGGGATTCCCAAAAAGATGTTTTGTAGTATTTATACGCATCAATATAAGTGTAATCAAAACGTCCTCCAGCTTCTACCAACCACTTACTATTAATAGAATAATCCAATACAGCATAAGCCCCTAAATCATATTTATCATAATCCGGGATTAAGCGTCTAACTCCTGTATTGGGATCTGCAAAATTATCTTGATAACTGGCTTTAATTCCGCTTTTAAATTTTATGCCATTAATTAAATGCGACTCTAAATCCAGATGCAACGTATGTGTTGTAAGTTCCAAATCTACCGAGGGTTTACCTTTGTCTGAACCCGTTCTAATATCGTATTCTAACCTATTATTTTTCTGAAAATCATACTGCAAAGTTAGTGTTCCTAAATGTTCAAACTTTTTGAATCCTTTAATACGCGCTAAGTGGTGAGTAATATCTTGCTTAGGTTCAGAAATATCGTAAGTAAAATCATCTATTATTAACGGAACATCACTATTTATAGCACTAACTAAATCTGAAGCACCACCTATATGCGAAGCACTTAAAATTCCGATTTCATTTTTAAAATAAGAATAGTAACCTTCTATCCCGTAATTAAATTTATTAAGTCCGATATTAATTGATGCATTACGTTCTGCGGTTCCTGTATTACTAAGTACATAATCTGGAGCTTCAAAATCGCCAAAACGTTTCCAGGTACCTTGTAAAGTTCCAAACCATCCATTTTTATAACTTTTGGTAAGCTGTGAGGTTACTGCACCACCTCTTCCATTAGATGCTCCACTAAGTATTGTTTTACCATATAATGAATCTTTTACGGGTACTTTTGGAGCATCTGCAACGATAACACCTCCAACAGCATCTCCACTATATTGAAGTGCGCCTGCTCCTTTAATAAGACTAAGATTTCCTATTGCATTTACATCCATATTTGGAGCATGTTCAGATCCCCATTCCTGATCTTCCATACGTACACCATTATTTATAATTACAACCCGGCTACTGTGCAACCCATTTACAATGGGCTTAACTATGGCATTCCCTGAATTTAAAGACGATACTCCACTTAAACTATTTAATGCATCTCCTAATGTGCCACTGGTGTTACGTTCTAATTCTAAATTAGACACTTTAGCTTCAACCAGAGTTTTAGATTTATTTTTATTGGTATGACCTTCTACTAATACCTCGTTTAGTTCTTCTAAATGATGTTCTAATTTAAAAATTTTAGATGTATTTGCATCGAGTTTTACTGTAAACCCTTGAGTAAGACAAAACGGATGAGACACCTGTATATCGTACGTGCCTTTACATAAATTTTTAAATTCAAACGCTCCATCAAGATTTGTTTGAACGGCCTGATCTGTTCCTGCAATAATTAAGGTTGCGCCCACGAGCACAGAACCGTCATGAAGATCTTTTACTGTTCCAGAAAGTGTTAAATCACACTGCTGTGAGACAGCATTCATACTACAAAATAGCAGTAAGAATAGAACATAAATTCGCATATAAAATTGTTTGATTAAATTAAAGTATTGATAACTGGCTACTAAAAACAACAAATAGTATTATACCACGTATGAAGTATGTATAATAATTTTTAGGTAGCTAAAACTTTAGGTTATAGATTAATAAATAGCAAACCTTTAAAACACATTGAACCCATAAAATATGCTCAAAAATAATTAAATAGATGCAAAAAAATTAATCGTATGTATAGATCTTAAGTTAAGATAAGGTGGGTGGTGCCCGAAGTTGAGTATTGGTAACCGGCAATGCATTACACTCTATATCAGTAAAATTAGACACTAATATTACGGATATACCTTCTACTAATAAGTCTGGATAATCTAAAATATCATATTTAAAAGAAGCCAAATGAAAACTACAAATCTCGCATTTAGTCACTTTGTTATGAATATGCACCTTTTTTTCGGCACATACAACATGTCCATGATTTTCAAAAACATGAAAAAACTGAACGACACTAGGTAGCATTAATGCCATTAAAAGCAATAATGATACGAGATATTTACCGATCTGTTTTCTGTAATCCATAAACCTATTAATGAATAGGCCGCAAATTAAAGAAATATTATTGAACTGTTTCGCGTTTTTAGGGACTTCTATACCTGACATGCTTTTTTATAACATAACATTAACAAAGTAGGATAAAAAACTATTTAGATTAAGGCTTATTCGCTATTCTAACAGTTAAATATTGGTTTGTTTTCTAAACTGCGTTGCAGTAATACCAACATTACGCTTGAAAAATTGATTAAAGTTAGCCACTTCATTAAATCCTAATACTTCAGCAATTTCAGCATTAGTTAGGTTTTGTTTATTAAGTAAGGTTTTAGCATGTAACACTTTATAATCAATAATTATCTTCTGAGCACTTTTACCTGTAGTTTTCTTTACGCATTCGGTTAAATATATTGGACTAATATTTAGTTGTGATGCATATTCATTTACAGAGCGAAAATTATTCTGACTAGACTGAATCGCATTTTCAAACTTAGACATAATTGTAGCATAACGATTTACGGTAACAATCCCCTCATTGTTACTTGTAATACGTTTTACTTTATATAATAAAATTAAAAGTAAGGCTTTAATGATATCTAAACTATGCACTTTGTTTGCTTTAGCTTCTTGATATAAGGTTTCCGCTAAAACAGTAAGCTCTTTAAAATCTAATTCTGTTAAGTAATACAAAGGCAATGTATGCATTTTAAAAAATGGGAATTCATTTTGCACTTCGTAAGGCTGATTAAACCGATCTAAGAGTGTCGATTTAAAATAAATTACATACCCTTCATCTTTATCCTCTAACTTCGAGGCTCTTTCACCATATTTAATAGTTTGAAATGGAGACACTATAGCTAAACCATTTTGCATTGAATCAAAAACTTGTTCCCCTATTTCCATATTTTTATTATGCTGAGCAATAATACCTATTTCGAAAAAATCTCTTTTATGAGGTTCATAATACTTTGTATCCGGATCTGGATGCGCTATCCAGTCTTTTCCAAAAGGCATGATATAAAATTGATTATCATAATCTGTAATATCATCAAATGCATTTAAAAAATACGTCTTAATGTCACTATAAACTTCCATACTTATCCTTAATTTCTATCCATCAAAAATAAACATAAATTATAATACATTTTACCTAAATAACAATAGCTAACACAATATTACCATCTTGTAATTTTGCAATATAGACTTAGACCTTGTAATGATAAAAACAACACTCATGTCGCTCAAACAAAATGCCTTACTAAAACAACTTTTAACCTATGTGGGGCCAGCAGTACTAGGCCTTTTAGTTAATGCTTTTTATAATATAGTAGATCGTATACTCGTGGGTAGATTTGTTGGCGCAGAAGGACTCTCTGCAGTTACCATGGTATTCCCTGTGAATTTATTACAATTTGGGTTTATACTATTATTTGGGAGTGGTGCCGGAGTATTAATTGCTAAATATTTAGGTGAATCTCGAACAGATAAAGCAGAACTTGTATTAGGTAATATGATTGCTGGTTTATTAATAATTATATTCCTTTTTACAACTACAGGCCTACTGTTTTATAAGGAATTATTAATAGCTTTTGGTGCAGAAGGCTCGCTTTTGAACATGTCTGGAGACTATTTGCAGGTTATTATTTATGGGTTTCCCCTCTCCTTTTTTATTGCCCTAGAGTTTACCTGTAGAGCAGAAGGTAATCCTCGTTTACCTGCAATACTTGTGTTAATTTCTTCTGTAATAAACATTCTATTAGATATTGTTTTTATGAAAGGGTTTAATATGGGAATAAAAGGTGCTGCCTTAGCTACAATTATTGCCCAAGGTGTAAATAGCTTGTGTTTAATCTATTATTATTTTGGCGGTCAAAGTTTAATTAAACTTACAATTAAAAAAATAAAACTTCAAAAAAACACTATTTACCCTATGCTTTTATTAGGTTTTTCTCCGTTTATAATGGATTGTGCTACTAGTTTCCAAAACATGATTGCCAACAACTTATTATTAAAAACTGGAGGATCTGATGCTGTGGCTGTAATGGGAATTATATTTGGTATAAATACCTTTTTTTTAATGACTGCTCTTGGTATCGGAGACGGAATCCAACCTTTAATTAGTTATAATTTGGGAGCAAAAAAGCATCTTAAAAATTATAAAATTCTAATATATACCATGACTATGGTAGTCTCCATAGGCCTTATAGGGGTAGTAATTATTCAGACCTTCCCAAATACCATTATTTCTGTATTTATAGAGAACAACATGAATATTATTAATTTAGCTGAAACTGCGCTGCGCATTTTTTCAATCTGTATTCCTTTTTATATGGTTCAGATTATTGCTACACGTTATTTTCAAGCCCTACACAAAAACAAAATTGCCATTTTTTTAGCTTTACTCAGACCCGTTATATTATTTATACCATTTATATATGTTTTAAATACACTTTACAATTTAAATGGGATTTGGATTACCTTTGTTTTAACAGATAGTGTCGCGGCTTTTATATCTATACTTTTTATAAAAAACGTCTATACCACGAAACCTAAAATATAAACCAAGACTACAATACTAAACGTGCAGACATGTTAAGTTTTGTTAATATTTGAAGACCTTCTTAGTTTTTTTAACACTCATTTTATTAATTTAGTACATTGTTTTAGGTTTATACTATAATAAATAATAGTATTTATCCTACTGATTTTTGTCATAAAAATATACTTATTTTATGACTTATTTTGTTAAATATAATAACAAATACTCAAACAATTATGGCAACAATCACGTAAAAATTAACATTTAAACCTAAAAATGAGAAAATCTTATAAACAAAAATTAACTAAATTAGAATAACTAAACCATTCTACAAACATTCAACTCATGTTACTACTACATACTAGTACTGAATTAGTGCAACAAATCCCCTTGTGGCCTTCTATCCCTTTCTTTATTATATTATTAGCAATTGCGGTAGGACCTCTTATAGCAGAGGAATGGTGGGAAAACAACCGTAACAAATTTTTGGTATCTATCATTTTAAGTATACCAACCATTTATTATTTAATACACATGGGGCTATTAGAGCCCTTAAAACATCAAATTTTAGGAGATTATTTCCCTTTTATTGTCCTACTAACTTCACTCTTTGTCATTACTGGGGGCATTCATCTTAGCGGTGACATCAAAGCTAAACCATGGATTAATACTATGTTTCTGGGTATTGGCTATCTATTAGCGTCATTTATGGGGACCACTGGAGCAGCCATGCTATTAATACGTCCCGTAATATCTGTTAATCACCAAAGAAAATATAATGTACATACCATCTTATTTTTTATTGCAGCAGTTGCCAATTGTGGTGGACTACTAACTCCGCTTGGAGACCCACCATTACTTATGCTTTACTTAAGAGGCGCAAGTTTTACTTGGTTTTTTAGCTTAATACCAGAGTGGGCATTTACAGGTATATTATTACTTGTGATTTATTTTATAATGGATACATATTACTATAAAAAAGAACCTGCTGAAAACCTATCTGCCGATGCTCGAGAAATTGAACCTATTCGAATTGTTGGAACACTAAACTTTGTGTATTTATTAGGTGTTATTTTATCTGTAGCCTTTATAAATCATGATATGATTCCTGAAATGGGTAAAGAACACGCACCGTTTTGGCTCGCACATTTACGTGAATTTGTACTAATCTTGTTTACGGCTTTAGCCTACTTTACAACGCCTGAAAAAACACGATCAAAAAACAAATTCTCTTGGGGACCAATTGTTGAAGTTGCCGTAGTTTTCATTGGTATATTCATTACCATGACACCTACACTTATTTATCTAAGACAGCATGCTCCAGATATGGGATTAACAGAAGCCTGGCAATTTTATTATGCTACAGGTATATTAAGTGCCTTTTTAGATAACACGCCTACTGCTGTAGCCTTTCATAGTGTTGCATCTAGCATTCCTGTTGCAGAAGGCATTCCTATAGTGGCAAATGTGGCAGAAAAAATACTTAGTGCAATTGCAACGAGTGCCGTATTCTTTGGTGCTTTAACTTATATTGGTAACGGCCCTAACTTTATGGTGAAATCTATTGCTGAAGATCACGGTATAAAAATGCCTAGTTTCTTTGGGTATATGCTTAAATTCTCATTAATTATCTTATTACCTATTTATATTCTTACACAATTACTATTTATGTAATTTTTTAGTACACATTTTAATTAATCCAAAAAGTCATTTCTCCGGAAATGACTTTTTTATTTTCAATATGCACTAGACTTTAAAAGGACCATAACGGTCTTTATCTTCAAAATATCTTTGTGGCACCAATTTTCCCACCAAGGGTTCGTAAATTTCAAATTTCATATTACTTCCTGAAAACTTCGATGTCCAGTAAATAAAAGTATCTAAATGAAGTGTTCTAAAAGCTTCAGAAACGGGCTCAGAAAACACACAACCAGAAATACTTAAAACTTTAAGTTGGGTTAAAGCGGCTAATGCTTCCGGTAACGCCGGTTGCTTAAAACCTTCTATACCTAAAACCCGCAAACTTGTCATCGTACCAATCCACTCCGGAATTTGTCTTTCGCTATATTTTCCAGTGATTAAAAAAGATTCTAAATTTAATTTTGAAATGGCTTTTGGGTAGGACTTCATTGTATCACTAATGTGTTCTAACCAAAGATATTTTAAGGTTTTCCACTGTGCTACGGAGGATGTTGCATCATAATCAAAATCTTTACAAAAACTCACTTTCAAGGCTTCAATTTGTGGTGCATTTAAACCCGAAATACGTTGTATATCACATTCAAAGCACACCATAATTTTTAAGTGCTCTAAGTTTACATTCGGAAACTCAGTAAGTCCTTCACAGCTTCTTAACTCTAAATATTCTAAATTAGGAACTTGCTTTAATAGTGCTTTTAAAGCCAAGCTATCTCCTTTATAATTTTGAATTTCTAATTTTTTTAAATTCAAATTTTTATATGCCGAAAGTGCTTTGTAATACGCTGGCTTATCTTCAGGAAAATCTAGTGTCAAACTTTCTAAATTCGAACAAGCTTTTAATAAGCCTTCTACATATTTAGCCGGACCACTGTAGTGATAGGTTTTTATTGTTTCAGGCTTTTTTAAGAATGTAAAATCGGAATCGTCTTCTACAAAAGAATTTAGTTTACCTAAGTCTAAATTTTCTGCATTTATAAGGTTATAAAACGACTTTAAATTTGTAATTGGCGTATGTTCTACATACACATTTTTTGCAGTAAAAGCAGTGTGTCCTGCAGTGATTTCTTTTAGGCCTTTCAGGGTAAGTTGTTCCATTTGTTTGGGTAAAACATCGGTATGTAGTACCAAATGATTATCAAATTGAATGGTTAAGTGTTTTAAGTTTTCTAGTTCTGAAAGTCCTTTCGGAATCACCGCTAAATTCGGTTGTTCATTAACAGGTATTGCATAAGAGGTATTTTTAAAGATGGTAATGGTCTCTAAAGTTTTAGAAGCGTTAAGACCATCAAAAATCCATTCAAAATTAGGTTCTAGCTTATAATTAATGTGTTGTAAACTTGTAAATGCAGCTAAAGTGGGTTGGTGTTTCGTTTCAGGTGCTTTGCAATTAACTGTAATGGTTTTTATATGAGGGAAAAACGCTGCGTTATCTAGTACGTAGTTAAATAGTTTAGGGGTGTTTATGTCTATCGCTTCTTGTTGAGATTCGGCAGTCATTGGAGCAATGTTAATATTACTATTGCCAATTTTTGTAACTAATTTAGGTTTAGAAGCATCTCCAAAAAATAAAGCCGCAGATATGGTATCTATTTTAGGAGCAATAAGTTCAAACATTTCTAATTTGGGTAAATCTTCAAAACCATTTGGCAAAGTAGTGATGCTTTCCGACATTAGTCTAAACCGTTTTAATTTGGTTAAATAACTCAAATTTTTAGGTAACGTAGTGAGCTCGTCTAAACCAAAAAATTCTATTTCTTTTAAAGCAGATGGAAATGTAACTTGAGATAAATCTTGAACACCTACATAATGTAACTTTAAAACCTTTAATTGGTCTAGACCTGCAAGCCAACAAAAATCGTTTAAATGTGTATTTAAATTACGATTACCAAAGCGATAAGCACCTTTAATAGTAAGCTTTTTTAGAGATTTTAAATGTATTATAGAAGCTGGTATTTGCTTTAAATTTGGCAGGGTAAGCAACATTTTTTTAAGCTGAATAAGTTCGCCTAAATTTTCTGGCAACTGCTCAAATTCTCCTTCAATTTCTATTTTTTTTAAGGTTGTAAGTTTGGGTATCTCGTTAAGAACTGCATCGTAAATAGTGCCTTCATTTTTTAAACCAATTTTCAATGTTTCAATACCGTTAAAACGCCCCAAAAGTTGCGGATGTTCTAGTAATTTATCTATAAATGCTTTAGAGAAACTATATAACCCTAGCTCTGGTTTTTTATAAATCAGTGTGTAGAGCTTAAAAAGGTCTAAATCTTCCGATAGCAAACCATATTCTAAAATAGAAATGAGTCTGGCGTTTACAGATTTGGTTCCTCCATTTTGGGTTAATTTCTTTCGGCTTTTAAAGGCTAACTGCAAAGCTTCTGGAGCTTGCTTTTTTATCAGTTGTGTACACTCGGTTCTAATTTCTTTGTTTGCTGTAGATTTTGCAATCACAAAAATTTCATAATAAAAAGCTTCCGGATAGTTTGTACTCGCTTTAATGGCTTCAAAAGAAGTTTCAATTTCAAAAAAATTAAAACCAGGAGTTTCTGTCGGTTTTGGCATAGTAATGTTCTTTGGTTTTACAAATCTATTTTAAAAGCAGCTGTATTTTGTCACTGTATTCTGTGATATTACAAGCAGAAAAAATCACTAAATAGAAAAAATCACTAAATACCGTGAGTTCAAAATTTAAGATTACATTTATCTTGCAAACCATTATTGCCTGTTTATATAGGCTAATATTTTACATTTAAATAAGAGATTAAGCATAATAAGATATGATTCCAATAGAAGAAGCTGAAAAGCATATTCACATCCATAGAAAACCAGAAGTAGACCGTTTTGAATTTCGTGCATTTTCTGAGCCTTATAGAGTACTAGCTAAAATTTTAGGTCGCATTGATAAAGGCGAAAGAAGAGATTATTATACCACTACAGATTACATTGCGGTTTCTGAAGATGCCATTAATAATAACCCTTGGCGTAACGAAGAAGGAATGCGTTTAGGGATGCAATTATTTGGTATTATACAAGCACCATACTTAGCAGATATGTGGGACTTTATAGATACTTTACCTTACCAAAAAGGTTATAATAGAAAAGCGTTTAGGTCTGTAAAAACGGAAGATACATTGCGTAATAAACTTCAAGTTTTTACACATTTCTTAAGTTTAAGTAGAAAAGGTTTTGGCGGATTATCTTTACAAGAACATTTTCAATACAGCACCTATTTCCCTAACGGAAATAGTTATTTTCTAGCTACTTTACTCCATAACGGTAATGGAATGTTTGATGAACTGTTAGACGATATTATTCAGGGAGAAGATGAAGTTGGAGGAATAAGTTCAGACATTATTAAAGCCTTGTTGTTTTCTGAAGAAGAAAAACACTGGGAAATGGTAGCCAAGTTATTATTGGCAGCACAACGCCAAGAAGGCTTAAGACAAACCATTTTAGAGTCTTTAGACGAAGCGGGACTTGGTGCTTTAAAATATATGATTAAGGTCGTTTTAGATAACGACCTTACACGTTTTACAAGTGTTACCAAAGCAGTAAGCGCGTGGTTTGGATTAAATTGGGATACACCTAAAAAATCGGTGATTAATCGTGTGTTAGAATTAGCACACACGTTAATTTTAAATGTAAAAGACGTAGATACTTACTTAAAAAGCAAAGATAATTTAGAAGTCTTGATTGGGTTGTGGTCTATTGCAATTTTAGATGTAGACACGGCTAATAGAAAAGCAATAGATATTGTGTTGGAGTCTAAAGACCGTCACAAAAAAATTCTAGCCTTATACTTTATTAGTAAAACAGATAGAACTAATGATGCTTTAGTGCCTTATTTTACAGAACACTTAGGCGAAGATTACGCTGTAGACCATTGGTTGGCGGTAAACTTACCAGAAACTCCATTAGATGATACTACCCTTCAAAAATTACTGGAGGTTGCCAAAACAGCAGAAGAAAAAGGTAAAACCTTTGAGAGTAAAATATTCTCGTGGTGGAGTTTTACACCTTCTTCTTATTACTTCTTTCGCTTTTTAATTTATAGCGCTACAGAAGCACAATTAGAGTTAATGGCTAAAGATGTAGAGGTTTTCCCTACAGAGTTTAGAGAAGAATATATACGTAAAGTGTTCCCTAAACAATATAGCTATTCGTTTTATAATTTAAATCTAAATGCAGAAAAAAGAGAACGTTTAAACTTAGACAAATATAATTGGAAACGTGCTTTAGCCAGAACTATCATTTGTAATAGAAATGAAATATTAATGGCTACCGGACTCAATTTATTTAGTAGAATGCATTTGTATGATGAAGATTTACAAATTGTAGAAGATTTGTTAAAACGAAAACATAAAAATTTACGTACTACATTACTACAAATAATACTAAAGTTTACGGTAGATGATTTAAGAAATACTACTATTAATCTAGTAACTTCAAAAAGTATAGACCAACGTTTAGCAGGCTTAGAATTGTTAACCCTTTTACACGACAGTAATAGGCAATCTAATTTTGTTGAAGAGCAGATTAAAACATATAACGCGCGTCCAAAAATTACTAAAAACGAACAAGTTTACTTAGATAAATTTTCAGAAAATGCAGAAGAATTTAACTATAGTAATGGTTTTGGCGCCATAGATTACGATAATTTAACGCCACTATATCAGCCCGTATCTCGTTTTGAAACGAAGACGAGTTTCTTTGATAAGTTGGGCATTTCACTATCTGAATCTTCTAAATTCAAGTTCAAAGAATTTATAGATACGAATAAAATTATAAAAGAAGTAAATGGACTTATAGATTTAGTAACCCAAAATAAAAATCACGAATATCAAACCGAAGTTTACCAAGGCGAAATAGCAACTACCTATATAGCAAAAGGGATTAGAGATATTAAAAATTTAGGGGACAATGCAACTGCAGAAGAACGCTTACACAATATCCCATTGGCAGAGGTTTGGATTGCTTGGTACGAGCAAAGTAAACTTAACGATTTTGAAATGTATGCTGCCATTCGCTATATCGCTAATCGTAATAATCCGTTTGGAGACTATAAAGATTTAGAGCCTTTTGCAAGACAATATTATCCAGATTTAAACGGTTTAAATTTAGGTGATGCTAGGCAATATTATACCACTTCAGATTCGTACGAAACCATTTTAAGACGTTTGGCTAAAGTGTATACAGATATGAAAACCATCATTTCTTTTAAATTAGATGTGATGGAAGATATGATTGCCAATTTCCCTAATAATCTAAAACTCGTACAGTTTCAGTCTTCTAATTATCGTTACAATACCAAGACTTACAATTGGGCCAATGTGGTGTTACCACTAGCACCAGGATTAAGCAATACAAATTTAGACTATTTATCTTCAGAACAATTACAAAGGTATTGGGGGCTTTATATGTATTTAGTGGCGCAAGATATTAATCATCCTACAGCTACTACAGACGTTAAAGTGATTACAGAACAGGAGAAAAGACCTGGTGTTGTGCCTTTTCCTAACTTAGAAGTCACTTTAAAACTTTATAAAGCAGGTTTAATTAATGATGACGATTTACGTTTTCAGGCTTTAAACTCACACGAGTTAATGGTGATTATGGATGGTGGGTTTAATTATAGAATGAATTATAAATTAATAGAACGTGGCTCTATTCCTAAACACGTCATTGAGCCATTAAAAGCTAATTTATTAGAGACCGAATTAGAACGTGGCGATATAACAACTACGGCTACAGGATATATGTCAGGTATTCATCGTGTAGAAGGTGTAAATTATGTATTTAGAATATTAGAACGTTTAGGTAAAGATAATTTTGAACGCGGTTACAGTTATTATGGCGATAGCAGGAAAACAATTTTTAGCAACATTTTAAAGAAAACAGCCTTTAAAGATACCGAAAGTTATGCCGATTTTGCTCAACTTGCAGATACCTCTAAAATCACTAAAAAACGCTTGGTAGAGTTGGCGTGTTATGCAACACAATGGACAGGTGTTGTTGGCGAATATCTAGGTCTAGAAAATTTAGAAAGTGCCGTTTGGTGGTTCCAGGCTCACGCTTCAGATTATATGAATTCGGAGAAAGAAACCATTATTTCACGCTATTCTAACATCCCTAAAAGTGATTTTGCTCTTGGTGCAATAGATGTAGATTGGTTTAACAAAGTGTATACAGCCATTGGTAAATCTAATTGGAAATTGCTTCACGATGCGGCCAAATATATTTCTGATGGTAACGGACACCGTCAAGTAAAACTATACTCTAGTGTTATGCTTGGTGAAGTTAAAATTACCGAAACCCTTAAAAAAATTAAAGACAAGCGCGATAAAGATTATGTGCGTGCTTTAGGTTTAATTCCGTTAAGTAAAACCGTACCAGAAAAAGACCTTTTAAAGCGTTACAATTTACTACAAGATTTCTTAAAAGAAAGCAAACAATTTGGGGCACAACGTCAAGAAAGTGAAGCTATTGCTGTAGAAATTGCACTAGACAATTTATCGCGTACGGCAGGCTATACAGACCGTGTACGTTTTAGTTGGGCTATGGAGGCTAAAGCCACACAAACCATTATGCAGAATGCTAAAATCACCATAGAAGAAACAGAAATAGAACTTATAATAAACGAACTTGGTAAAGCAGAAATAAAAGTGACTAAAGCGGGTAAATCTCTTAAAAATATTCCTGCTAAATTGCGCAAAGACAAGCAAGTTATTACTTTAAAAGACCATAAAACCTACCTGTCAAGACAATATAGTAGAACGCGTTTATCTCTAGAAAATGCAATGGTAAACGAAGATGAATTTACAGCATCAGAAATTCAAAAAATGATGCAGCATCCTATCGTTAAAGCTATGCTTAGCAAGTTGGTAATGTATGTTTCAGAAAAAGAAATTACAGGATTTTACAAAGAAGGTGTCTTAACCAATCCAACAGGAAAAACCCACGTATTGGCAGAAACCGATGTGTTACGTATAGCTCACGCTTCACATTTATACAAAACTGTAGAATGGGATATATATCAAAAACACCTATTTGCAGAACGTTTAGTGCAACCATTTAAACAAGTATTTAGAGAATTGTACCTAATTACAGACGATGAGCGCGAACACAGCAACCGCTCAGAACGTTACCAAGGTTACCAGATTCAACCTAAAAAAACTGTAGCACTTTTACGTGGTCGTGGTTGGACGGTAAGTATGGAAGATGGATTGCAAAAAGTATATCACAAACGTGGTTTCATTGCCACAATGTATGCAATGGCAGATTGGTATTCGCCGTCTGAGGCAGAAGCACCAACCTTAGAAGATATCTGTTTCCACGCAATAGACACCTATCAGCGAATTCCGTTAACCGAAATTCCAGAAGTTGTGTTTAGCGAAATTATGCGAGATATCGACTTAGTAGTTAGCGTGGCTCACGTGGGTGGTGTAGACCCAGAAGCTAGTCATAGCACAATGCAAATGCGTGCAGCATTAGCCGAAGAATCTGCAAAACTATTCAAGCTGGCTAACATTACGGTTAAAGAGCGTCACGTATTTATTAAAGGAAAACTTGGCGAATACAGCATTCATTTAGGGAGCGGTATGGTGAGTAAAAACGGATTAGCATTATCCATCATTCCGGTGCACAGTCAGCATCGCGGACGTATGTTCTTGCCTTTCGTAGACGACGACCCAAAATCGGCAGAAATTATTTCTAAAATGAAATTACTTTCCGAAGATAATAAAATTCAAGACCCAACCATTTTAGCACAAATAAATAGCTAACTTTAACAGCATTAGGGCGTTCCCTCACTTAGGTGAGGGCGGGCTTTCTGTTGCAAGTCCTCGTACTGTCGCACTGTGGGCTTTCCACGGCAATCCCTAACGCAAAACACACGAACACCAATGGAACTTACGTTACAACTTAAAAGATTAGGTAAAAAAAAGGTAAAACAAGTGCCTTTTACATTAGAAAAAACACCAAAAAACTTGGAAGACTTATTAATTGGTTGTGTAAAAAACCAAGTTGAAACTTTTAATAAAAAACGTTTAGAAGTTAATGTGATTGGATTTTTAACACCAACCGAAATACAAGAACAAGCCCAAAGCGGTAAAGTAGACTTTGGAGAAATTAATAACACAGATTTAGCAAATTTAGACAAAGCCATAGAGAATGTTTTACTTGCTTTTAAAGATGGTTTATTCGTGGTTTTTGTAGACGATGATGAAATTACAGATTTAAAAGCACCACTAGAATTAACATCAGAAAGTGTTATTGCTTTTATCAGAATGACATTTTTAGTCGGCACTTATTGGTAAACTTTAAAATAATGACTACCAAAATGATACAAGACCAATTGGCAAATCAAATTTCAAATTCTAATAAAACGTGGGGAAATTTACTTGCCAAATTAGAATTAGGAAACACTGCATCTAGCTATTGGGATGTGAAGTTAAATTCTAACAATATCTTAGTAAACAGCACAAAAAAGAACTTCAAATTTAAAAATGTAACCTTCACGTTCGATGTTAACACTGGCGTTTCTTATGGCGACAATCATCAGTTATTTACAAAACAAATTTCGGGAGCTGGAAGCTTTCAAATTTTACATACTAAAACTATAATGCTAGAAACTTTAATTCTAGATGAAAATTAAATCCTTATAAAAAACAAACACTTAAATACTAAATTATGAAAAATTACAGCAGTGCTATTATTTTTGGAATTGCAATCGTGGCAGCTTCTATATTTTTAGGAAAAGCATATACCGATAGAAATAAAGTAGATGGTAAAATTGAAGTTACTGGACTAGGAAAAACAGATTTCTCATCAGATCTTATTGTTTGGGAAGGCAGTTTTGGTTCAGAAAACACCAATTTAAAAGAAGCTTATATCAGTCTTGAAGAAAAAAAATCAACCATAAACGATTACCTTACTAAAAAAGGAATTAAACCTGAAGAATTAATTTACAGTGCCGTATCTACATCCCAAAAAACAAAACAGATATATACCGTTAATGGCGATTATGCTGGCGAAGAATTTGTAGGCTACGAATTAATACAATCTTTAGAAATAGAATCTAAAGACGTAGATAAAATTGAGAAAGTATCTAGAGAAATCACAGAATTATTAAATCAAGGGGTTCAGTTTTATTCGCAAGCGCCTAGATATTATTATACTAAACTTGCCGATCTTAAAATTGAAATGATTTCTAAAGCAACCGAAGATGCACGGTTACGTGCAGAAAATATTGCTAAATTTTCTGGCGGAAACTTAAGTGATTTAGAATCTGCTAAAATGGGAATCTTTCAAATTACTGGTCAGAATTCTGGCGAAGATTACTCTTGGGGAGGAACATTCAACACCAGCTCCAGAGAAAAAACAGCTTCAATAACCATGAAATTGGTATATAAAGTAGACTAACCCCCTACTCGATTATGTGTTAAAAAAGGCATTTGTATCTGTTAGAATAGCTTTCTTTATACCTGAAACTGACTATTAAAAAACGTCAACACAGAGAAGTAAAAGATAATGGTTGAAATTATAAAAGCAAACGCCACTCATGCGGATCTCATTGTAGAAATCGGAACACAAGCATTTACGGAGTCTCACGGACATAGTGCTTCAAAAACCGACATAGAAAGTTATATTTCTAAAACGTATCATAAAGAAACGATACAAAAGGAATTTAACAATACGGATGTGTATTATCATCTTGTGTATTGTGATGGTGTTATTGCGGGATTTTCAAAAATCGTATTAAATACGACCAACAAAAACATAGAAGATTCAGTAATTACCAAGTTAGATAGAATCTATCTTCTAGAAGCTTTTCACGGCAAACAATTAGGGTCTAAATTGTTTCATTTCAACATCGAATTATCTAAAAAAAATAATCAAAACGGCATTTGGCTTGCTGTCTGGACCGAGAACAAAAAAGCTTTACATTTTTACAAAAAAATGAAATTTGAGATTGCCGGCGCTTTTGATTTTAAAATATCAGAAACACATAGTAATCCCAATCATATTATGTATTTAAAGTACTAATACACATGTATTAGTACTTTAAATCATGAAAAAAGCATGTTCTGAAACTAGAATACGATTTTAAGGGTACAGGTATTACTCGTAGTATCTCAATTATTAAAAATAAAGACCAACAGTATTTAATATCGTCATTAGATTGTCCATAAATAACTCCAATTTTTCATCCGCTAATTCTCTTATATAACTAAAACGTACTATTTATCTGTCAGAACTTTTTCTATAAGATTATCATTTAAAAAACTTGTTTAAATAATCCATTAAATCTTTAAATGGCTGAATACCGTGAGAAATAGATTGAAAAGCTTCTCTAGTTTTGTAATACACAATAAAATACAATCTTATGAGTAGTACAATTTACGGCCCAGAAAAAACACCTGAAGAAATAGCTAAAATAGTAGAACAAACTGAAAATAGCGATAAAAAAATCTATCCAATTTTAAAACCAGGAAATTGGGTTGGGCTTAGAGCTGGTGCAATAAGTTCTAATTTAATTGGTACCGAAGAAGATGGCGATTTAGAAGTTGTTATTGCCTATGGTATGGATACACCCGATAATTTTGTGTTCTTAACTCACGACCATTTAAAAACTATGGATGGACAATTCATAATGAATGAAGCTTTCGAAAACATAGACAATTACAATACAGAATTTGAATATTCTAAAGCTTTACAAAACAAAGTCCTTACCGCTAGCGGACATGATTTTTCGAGTGAAAGAATTCTATCTAAATCGCACATGTTAAAAGCTCATAAGATGCTAGAGGCTGATGAATTATTAGTTTCAATTCCAAGACGTTCTTGTATGATGGTAATCTCTAAAGATGCAGATAATGAATTATTAAACACATTTTTATACTTACACAAAAATGCTTGGGAAGATGATAGTTATGGTAACGCTCCAATTGCAAACATCTTTTTTGTTGTTAAAGACGGTGAAATAACCGGACATGCAGCCTTATCATAATCAAAAAACACCTATAAATAATAACATTTTAAAATTAAAGGATTTGAAATATCTAGATTTTAACATAAATGGTAGAGTACAAAATTTAATGGTTGATGTCTTTGAATCTATTAGTGCTTCTAAAGAGACCGAACTAAAAATTAGTGAACTTTTATCGACTCAAAGTATTTTTGAACTCGTTTTCGAAATTGTAAAAGACAGTGGATTTTATAATCAGGATGAAAATTTCAAGTTAATTAGAGCTTTAAATATTGATACTACAGAAGAAAGTTTGGAAGAAGATTTATACTCCACTTGGATTACCATGGGAGATAATTTAAACACCGCCAAAACACAAGAAGAGTTTAATGCCAAATTTGCATTATTTGTACCTATTATTTTAAAACGCATGGAGTTAATAAACCGTGTAGCTATTTAATAATACTCTTTTATCGTTAAACATGCAGATCATTTAAAAAAAATTTAATGGATTTTAAAATAGAATATCTTAGTAGTTATTATAAAAATGTAAAGACTGCACCCAAATACCCAGAAGCCTTTTTATACGAGCTTTTTTTAGTAGGAAAAATCTCTAGAGACGAAATTATAGTTACAGAAATTACAGAAACCTTAAAGCGTTTTGGTACACCAGAACTTAATGCTGCTTTTAATACCCGAAATAAGCTGCCTGAAGATGGTGAAAATTCAGGGAAGGTTTTAAACACCTTACTTAAGTTCGGACTAAAAGACCCATTGTTTCCTGTTGGGAAACTTTACACTATGCTAGAGTTTTCAAGACTTTCTATTAGAGATGAGGCGATTGCAGAACTACTTGAAAAGCAACCTGATCTTATTTCACGTTTAAACGGTATTACCCATCTAACAATAGAAGATGTGTTTTCCAACGGTTTGCCAAAAGAAATTTGTGATATTACCTCTTTAACAGCTTTAGAAATTGAAGGCAACTACCAGTATTTACCCAGCCATATTGGAAATTTAAACCGTTTAGAAAAGCTTAGTTTGGAGTTACCACAATTGGCTTCATTTCCAGAATCGTTTTGGTCTTTAAAAAATATAAAAGAACTAGAATTAAGTGATATTACAACAGATTTTCAAGAATCACTTCAACTAGAAAAACTCACCAAATTAGAAGAATTAGGTTTCTACGAAGTCAATTTAAAAGACACGTCTCAACTTAAACTGCCTGCTAGTTTAAAAGAATTAGATTTTATAAGACTAGAGCACCTCACAAAACTGCCTGCTAGTATTTCTACACTTGTAAACCTTGAAAAATTCAACTTATTTAAATGTCCAAATCTTATTGAAATTCCTAACGGATTCAATCAATTAGATAAACTTTTTGTTCTTAAGTTTAAAGCCATCCCTTTAATTAAAACCATCGCAGACCATCAAATATTTACCAAGAGCTGCGAATACATCACTTTAGATGATAGTTTAGAAATTGTACCAGGAAATACGCCAATTTTAAATACAGAATTATTAGTTAGAGATGTAAAAATCTTAAACTACGTATTATCGCATCCAGAACGTTTTACGCATCTAGAAAAAATAATAATTCAATACATCACAGATTTTTCTGCTGTAACGCTCGGCTTTGGGCAATTAAACACACTTAAAGCTATCGATATTCATCAAGGAAGTCAAATGGAAACCTTGTTTCAAGATATTGAAAAATGTAAGCAACTCAATTATTTAAAATTGTACGGCGCCAGTATAGAAAGTATTTCGGAAGGTTTAAAAGACCTGAAACATTTAGACTATGTAAGTTTCAATAGCTGTCGTGAATTAGTATTGAATGCTGCTAATTTACCTTCTAAAATTAAAGAATTGCACGTATTCGACATACAAGAATATGTTGCTTCAGAAAAATTATTAGAAACAGAACAGGCTTATTTTGGGAATTTAGCGATTGAAGAACCTAAGGTTTTATTTAGCAACTTAATAACTAAATCGCTACATTTTTCAGGTATTAATGAATGCGAAAATACGCAAGAAGATTTAACGCAATACTTACCAAAACCAAAACTATTAACCACACTAAAAGCTTATACAAATACCGGTCATTTTAAAGATATACTTCTCTATTGTATAAACTTAGAGCATTTACATTTAGATAATAATGAAGCTAGTCTTGTGCCTTTAACGTCTAAACCTGCGCCTCAATTAAAATATTTTAAATTAGATTTTTATAAAGGCGACAACTTAGAATCTATTATTAAAAACATGCCCAATTTAGAGGGCTTAAATATGGCACATTATGACGTTTCAACTACGTTTCCTAAAGTAACGTTGCCGAATTTAAAAGCTTTAGATTTAAGTTATACCTCTTTTGAAACACTGGAAACCTTAGAAGCTCCGGCTTTAGAATCTTTATACATCGCTTTAAGTTACCAATTTGGAATGCAAGGGTATGCGAAATTAAATCAGTTTAAAGCTTTACAAAAACTAACCCTTTTGGGCATTGGTGATGATGTAAATAGCATTCCTGAAAGTATTACGGAACTAAAGCTTACCGAATTTTTAATAGGTCACAAATACGAGGTTTTACCAGAATACATTCAGCAAATTAAAACTTTAAAAACCTTATCCTTAGGCGGAAATGACTTTATAGATTTACCTACTTGGATAGCCGATTTACCCCATTTAGAACGCTTAGATATTGATGGTTGTAAGTTTGAAAATGCCGTACCAGAATACTTTCAGAAACTAAAACTGAAAGAACTAAAATATTATATCTCTGGTTTTGATGGCTATAATATGAATCCAAAAAAATACAACAACTTAATAACGCCAGGTTATACCGAATTGAAAAAAGAGTTTAGTAAAGAAGCCAATGTCTAACTTTTGAGGTTATCTAATATTTAAAGCAAAACTATGAACATAGAAAAATTAATTAAAACTCGGGAGCCTTATCAAGAAAGATTATTTGAGAGTTTCTTAATCGAAAATATAAAGTCGTACGAGGAACTTATGGACGTTTACCAAACCTATAAACAAAATCATCCCGACAAGACTATAATTTTAACGCTTGATGATTTAGGTCAAGCCGAATATACCAGTGGTCACGCTTGTGATTACAATTCTCTGCTAGATACAGAAGGTTATGATTTATCTGGACTTGACAAAGCCTGTTATGATGAAGATAACGAGCATTTGGGGCATCTTTCTACACCTTCTGAATACTTCATTATCAGAGAAAACTTTTTGAAACAAACAAAAAACATTGATTTTAAAACCGTTTGTGAAAAAGGCATAAGCAATGCTGAAGACGATGTTCTATATTTAGAAAACATCAACGAATCTCCATTAGCTTTTTTAGACCAACAGGTGATTCTTAAAATTCTTCCTGTTGAAAAACCATACGAAGGACTTACTGGGTTTCCGAATGGATATTTTGATGTCGACTTTAGTCCTTTTGAAAATTATGCGCTATCAAAATACTTATTTGACACCTATAATCTTGAACTTTTTGGCATAGGGGCTTCCTTTTTAGGATTTATTAAAAATGAGCCTTTAACAGACAATGAATTAAAAGCATTGGTAACTGACTTGGCAAAATTGTATAACACCACCGAATCAGAATTTAAAAAATTAGCAGACATCATTAAAAATAAAAACCATTTATTTTTAAGATATACGGAGTAATTTCAGGACTGAGAAAAGCAAATTAAAAACTTCATAAAATATGATATTCTCTATAAAGGATTCATATAAACTTATGAGAAGTTAATATTGCCTTACCTAAAAATATAAATGCCAAGTTTCTTCAAAAGAAAAAAACTTGGCATTTATATTATAACAAAAATTACAAATAATTTCTGTTATATCTCATAATCTTAAGACTTATCTCCTTGACGCTTTACAATAATAGCTTGTAATCGTTGTTGAAGGCCTTGATCTTGTTGAATTTTTGCAGCAAGAGACTCGTAATCATTTATAGAAATTCCTGTAGATTCTATACTCGCAATAACCTCTTTTTCAATTTCAGGTTGCATTTTTTCCAATTTAATTGTTGCATTTTCATGCTTTTCTTTTTCAGCTTCCGTAGCATCCGATTCTTTATTTGGATCCATAACTGCCTGTTGAATTTCATTAAAGCGCTCTACCTCTAGACCTTCTTCTTTAATTACGGCTATCATTTTCTGTTGAGATTTCTGATTTTGAATTTGAACCTCTGTAAAGGCATCAGCAAATTGCCCCAATTCCTTATCAGAAACGTCTTGTTCTTGGGCCATTAGCGTGGTTGACACACAGACAAATAATAATAAAACACTAGTTTTTAATGATTTGATCATAACGATTTTTTTTATGTAGTTTTTTCAAACCTATAAGTAATATTATGCATTACCAATTAAAAAGATAGACTTAACGTTATTTTATAACTTATTAAGAACTCTTTAAGTTTTTATTTTAGGTTATACAGTCTATTAGAGACAACGCAATAAAGTATAATCCACAGTCTTCTTTTTGTTATTCTGAAAATTGTTTAACAATTTTAAAGAACGTTAAATAAGTTCTTTGTATTGTTCCGTCATCGTGACGAAATAGATGTACATTAGTATTATCATAACAACCAAAAAACAATAAATCACCTTCAGAATTAGCACCTATAGCTTTACCTAAAGCCAACTTTTCTAAACTCCATTTGTATCCATTTAAATCTTTAAATATGGGATTCATAAATTCACTTAACGTCTTTACGTATGGTTTTAATGCGTGAATTCGACTTACTTTCATCCCATCTATATTGGTCGGTTCCATCATCTTTTCAAAATTATATAAGGTAAATTCTTCGGCTTCAAAAGTAACAGTCCGTGGTTTTTCGGCTATAAACTCCCTATAATTTTTTCTAAATAGTGGTTTTAATTCGTCTTCAGAACTTACGATTAAGTCTTCATTCATAGTTATATTTTTTAATGTATTAGTTCTTCGTATTTTCTTTTGTTTTAGTATCTACAATCTGTAGTAATGTTGGCATTCGGTGTTTACCGTGCATACGTTCTATGGCGTTACAAACCTCATCTCTATCTGTACCAATAGCCGTGACATACAATGGTTTTTTACTTTCGCCACGACATACTTCCTTAAATACAGACGTTTTAGACACAAACTCAGATTTTGCAATACCAACAATCGGAATTTTATGGTCTAAAGCTTGGTACAAATAGCCACCTAAACCCAAGTGTTTTTCTTCTAGAATCACATACCCATCTACAATAATTAATTCTACCTCATCTAAATTCACTTGTTTAAGTAGACTTAAAATACACGGCAATTCGCGTTTATAAAAAGAACCTGATTCGTATGGTGCTACATCTTCAATAATATCCGTGTAAATTTGCGTTGGAACTTCATCTTCCCATTCGTTAAAGCTTACCGCAATGGTTTTGGCTTTTCCGTCGTAATAATACGTATCAAAAGCGAGTATCATAATTCTTGTTTAGATTTTAAAAATTTAATTAGTGCTTGTTTTTGTCAGACTTTCAATTAATAAAAATCGTAATACAAACTCCATTGGTTGGTATTGTTGTTTTTGGCGAACATTAAGCTACCACCATCTACCACGTTTAAATTTGCTTTATAATCTGATACAATTTGAAACACAAACTGAAAACCTTCACCAAAGCCCTCTGCATCACCAATTCCAGATTGACAAAAAGAAGGGTAACCACCTATTTTATGATTGTAGATGTGGTCGGTGATATCAAAATAATCATCAATAATGCCTTCATTTTCTAGTTTTAAAACTTCATCTTCATCTTCTAGAGATAAACCGCCGCCATCCCATAACGGAAAATCATTGTTATCTAATTCTGCTTGTAGCGGAAAAGGTTTTACAACCGCATTAGGAGTTTCTAAGTTTTTAATTTTGATACGGTCTAGACTGTCATATTCTCTAAGAAGCCAATGGTCTCCCATGTCTTCAAAACACTCTGGCCATTCTGCGGAAACAAAAACAGTGATGAGTTTTTTATGCTTAAGACTTGGATGAACGTATGGCAAATTAGGTAGGTAAAATTGCGCCAACGGAAACATTGGATTGCCGTTTTTATCTAACGGAATGTCTTCGTCGTCGTGATACGCAAAGACTTTACCTATCCAACTTTCTTCAATAGTGTTTTTTGGTCTAAAACCACCGGTCGTAAATTTAGTAACGGGTTTAGATATTTTATTTTTTAGGTCTTCTACAGTCATTTTTTTAATTTTTTATCCAAACATTGTGGTATCGTCAAAGTTTTCACCGTCATAAGATTGTGCAATTAAATAATGATTCCCGAACATACCATCTTCATTATAAACAACGTCTATTAAATCTTTGGCGTAAAAATGAATAGCTGTTATCGTTAACTTCTCTCTGAATTCTTGCTTGCTTAACTCTGGATATCCATTATCTTCATCGGCCCAGTTTTCATTATAATTTTCGTAAAACGCACTTACGATTTCATCTGTGGCTTTGTTCTTTTTATCTTCAAAATCTTCAAAAAATGAATTTCCTAAAGCAATCATTTCCTCTAAACTAATGTCTTCTAAATTTAGACTGACATCAATTTTTTTCTGATCTGATTCAATTGTTGTCCTATAACAATCTTCACTCCGTGAATCTTTTTTGAGCGTATCTTTTGTTATTTTCATTTGTATATGTTATCCTAAATCGGTTCTTATGTTAGAGAAGTCACCTTTGGCAAGTTTATCTTTTTCAATAAAAAACATTAAAAACTCATCCATATCCCAGTCCCAAGAAAAAACATTATTCCATCGTAACGTAAGTAACGACGTCCACTCATCTGTTTTACGCGGATCATAAGCTAAGGTGTTGTAATATGGGTATCCAAATAAATAACTAAATGTTTTTTTGCTTACCATATCTGGTACTTTACTGCATACGTAATCTAGTTGTCTTTTATTTAATCCTTTGTCTTTATGTAACTCTTCTCTGTAAGGTATATCTACATTCTCTTGCAAATCAATTCGTATACAATGATCTACATAGAAGTAATCTAAATTAGGATTTATATAGGTTTTTAAGGGAGTACCTTCTTCAAAATGATAGACTTTTGCATAATCTTTTGCTCCAAAAAATACATTTTTATCATCATCATTAGCTATAAAAAAGCTTAACATTCCTGTTTTTGGTAGTGGCATTTCAAATTTAATTTCACTTAAATTAATTTGTAATGCAAAACGATAATCGCCAAACTCGTGTTTAGGCCATTCAAAATCTTCAGGCACTTCTGGATAGCCTCCTTGTTTACTTAAACCTACATTTTCTTTACTGCGATTTTCTCCTACTATTTTAATAGAGGGTAACATTACGGATCTTAAATACGCTTCTTTTTTATATAAATCGTATTTTTCCAATTTTAACTATCTCTTCAAATTTAGCTTTGTCCATAAGTTGTTTTTTAATTTTGATACATTACAAATATGCTGTTTTGCTTAGGTTTTTAGGTAACGGTTTTCAGTGATATTATATATTCAACGGTTTACAATGCCGCTTTTCGTTCTTCAAGTTTTTTAATAAGTAAATCGATTTTTTGTAACTTTTCTTTATATGCTTTTTTAATAGATATTTGAGATTCTGTAATAGATTGTGGTTTGTTGAAATTTAAATCCTCTACAGTATCGTGCAGATTAAAAAGTACCTCTTGAAATTCTAAAGGTGCAATATGTGTATCGAATAATATGACATCCTGATTTTTTTTAGTTTTTAAATCTGATGCTGATATTAGTTTTATAGTTTCAAACTGATGGTATGATGATGCCGTAGTTTGAAGATGATCTGTATTCATTTTAACATGTATAGGTTTAGTATCTAAACTTCGATACGCTACCCCTTCAACAACATCTTGAGCATTAAATACATTAGCTTTTATAGCCTTAACTTTGGGAAACACTATGGTAACAGTATCCATTAACACCATAGCGTCACTAAAAATATGAGACGGATAAATAGTATAATCCTCATGATTTTGAATTAATGGATCTACTATAACCGTATATTTGACTTTATTTTTTTTAACATAAGGCTTATAATCTTCATTAATTTGAGTAAACTGCATTTTGTAAAATGAAACTAAATCTAACGTAAACACTGCATCTTGTTTCGTTTGTATTTTAGAGATATTGTTCAACATCTCTAACACCGCAGCATAAGCGTCTTCTTCCCTACTAGAATCTGTTAAAGACACAGAAGATGCTGCTGTATGAGTATCTTTATCGATAGGAAAAACTGTAATTGTATCTACATCTTTTGCCTCGTAATTTTGTTCTGTCTTAAAATATTTGTCTGCGACTTGTTTTCCGCTTAAAATATAAGCCTGAGACTGATCTGCAACTATATGTTTAGTAATTAAAATAGGATCTTCAATTGTCACCTTTGTAGGACTAGAGGTTAAAGCCTGGTCTATTCCTTTGTATACAACTCTAGGTTCGTTTATAGTATAAACAATTTCTAATTTCAATACATGCTTTGGTAAAAAATAAGAAGTTACTTTAGAAGAATCTAGGTGATTGTCCTGATATAAAGCGGTATATGTTTTTCGACTACAAGAAGACAGTATTACTAATAATAAAACGAAATATAACTGTAGATTTTTCAAGGTGATAAAATTTAATGATTGTAATTGCTTTAATAGGATATTAATTAGAAAAATAAAGACATAACTCCCTAACCTACCTATAATTAAGCAAGCGAAATGATACTATATAAATCTAATTGGTGAGTATTTTTAAACCCGTTACACTACGATGTGTTTAAAATTTACCATCGTTTTACAGGTTCGTCTTTCCAGAAAACCATACGGAAATCTTCATAATGGTTTCTGGTATTTATAGAATGATTATCTGTTAAAATCATTGCAACTCCTTGTTTTTAAATACACCTACAAATAATATTGCAGGTATTTTGATGGGTTTTATTTCAAGAAAAATTCAACTGGAAAATTAATTAAAAAGAATTGCTGTTTTGTTTTGAATACTAAATTTTGCTGCATCTATAAGAGTCACACACACTAAAATTTCGATCCAAAAATCGTCTTCATTAGTTATAATTGCATTCAATTCATCTACATTAGTAAGGTTGTCATTATCATCTAAACCAATGCCTAAATGTGCGGTAAGACTTTTTAATTCACTTAACAAATCATAAGACGAACCAATCATAGCTCCAGGTACCGGTGCTTCTTCCGTATCAAAAAGAACTTCTGGTAATTCTACAGGAACATAAAAACCTTCTGAATCAGAATGGGTTAATAAATGGCTAGACATATACGTATAATGCTCCTCTAAAATTGCATCTGCACCAGGTTCATCATCAATAGAAAATGGTGTTGGGGTCCAGTCCCAATTTTCATTGTCTTTCTGTTCCCAAACGTGTGCTGCAAATCGTCTTAAATGGTGTAAAAAACTATAAGGAAAGCCGCCAAATTGTAATGGCTCTTTATTCATCTCTATAGGTTCTTTGTACGGCGCTACACCATTTTTTGCAAGAATAGTATTTATATTTTCAAAAATCGCCTTGTAAGCTTCAAAAGCTTCAGGTTCATTGTCTTTAAAATCTACTAATATCCCACTTGAAATTGTTAATCCCATAATCTTTTTGCTTTATTGTTATAAGACAAAATTAGAGCTAATGCAGTTTGTTCTTATCCCTGAAACCAATGATAATTATAAATACTGTTTTCAATTTTATCTAATTTTAGACAAATAAATGGCAAAAAAAACACGCCAATTAGAGCGTGCTTTTTTAAGTATTTACAACTAAATTATAACCATTCTGTCTCTATTCCTAATTGTTCAAACTCCTTATACGCTGCATCTGTAGCATAGCATAATGTTACTTTTTTAAGATTAGGAAATTGTTTGGCATCTATGGCAGTTTCTATATCCCAATATTCAACAGCACCACCAGAAAACGGACATAAATTCATATAAATATCGTTTCCGCCGTCTTGATAAAAATCGGTAATTTCGGAAGCTAAACGTTTTGGTATTGGTAGATCTTTAAAATATTGCGTGACTTCAGCTATCGGTTCGTAGCCTTCTTCATCAATATCAATGTCTCGAGCTTTATACCAATCAGCAAATTCAAACAAATCAAAAACTGGCTCCATCAACCCTTTTATATACATTAACTCTTCAATCACAGATAATTTAAAACCAAAGTCTTCAAAAATCAAAATATCTTCATTAAGCGGTTTAATTATGTATTTGTCTTCTGGTAACCCCGCGCCTCGCTCATATGGGATATAATTATTTATTTGAATCGCACAAATGCAATCGTCCTCTTTACTAAAACAAGCACTAATGCCATTTTCTACTAATGCACCACTATCATCACCTTTAAATAACTTAACGTGTTGCTGTTTATGCGACTTATAATACCGTACAATATCTTGATTGTTATAATAAAATATACCACTAAATACCTGCTTCGGACTAAAATTATGGGTATCAAGACATAATGATATCGTGATAGACTCTGCAACATTCCCATCTTTAGAATACGCCATAATTCCTAAATCAGACCAAGTAAAAATGGTGTTAAATTTTCTTTTAAATATTTTAACATCATCATTTAAGCATTGTTTTAAAGTATCTATAGATACTGGAAAAGTGATGGTTTCTGAATTAATTTGAAATCCTTTAGAAGATAAGTGTAATGCAATCATAATTTTGGTTTTATAAGTTTTCAAAAGTAAGTTGCTTCCAGAAATAACTGATGCCTGTATTCCGTGATTTTTTCTTCGGAAGAATTTAACGCTACACAATATCACTGTTATCAGGGATAAAAATAAAGACCACAGCCGCTAACTTTGTAAAAAACCTTTTTTTATGGAAGACAACACCAAAACTGCTGCGTTTTTAGAATCTCTAAAACGTAACAACGAAAAAATAAGAGACGACCGTGCTCACGCTATAGCAGAAGATGCTCAATTAATGTATAAACGCGAAACAGAAGATTTAGCCTTGGCATTAAAACGTTTAAAACGCGAACAAGATAATATGTTAGATATGAGTCCTACAGATGCTAACAGTTTAGTATTAGCTTCAGATTTTGATGCTAAAGATTATGTAGCAAAAGACTTAGAATTATCTGTAAAAATTAGAAACCTAGAAATTAAATTAGAACTAGCCAAAAAGCGTTATGCGCATTTATTTGGTGCCACAATAAACGAACTGTAATTATGGGAGGAGGAAGATTTAGTAACGATGCCTACGCACGTTTAAGAAAAGCAAAAAATTACAGCAATAAATCTAGAGAAGAAATATTTACATCTAGAACACTAGACCCAGAAATGGACCCTATTAAAGCACTAGTTAGAGAATCTAGAGATTCTGAAGAGCATCCAGAAAGTGTATCTATTATTGTAGCTTTAGATGTTACCGGTAGTATGGGTTTTGTGCCAGAACATATTGTAAAAGAAGCGCTACCAGACCTTATAGGCTCATTAATGGAAGCGGGAATTGAAGACCCACAAGTACTCTTTTTAGGGATTGGAGATTTTATATACGACAGAGCACCTTTACAAGTAGGTCAGTTTGAATCGTCTGCCGAGTTGTTAGACCGTTGGTTAACGCGTGTTTACCTTGAAGGAGGCGGTGGAGGAAACAATCAAGAAGGTTATAATTTAGCACATTTATTTGCGGCGCGCCATACGTCTATTGATTGTTGGGAAAAAAGACAACAAAAAGGATTTTTATTTACCATTGGAGACGAACCTGTTTTTCCTACCATTCCTGCAGAAATTATTAAAAGATATACCTGTACTAATCAAGCAGAAACCATTACTACAGAAGCTATTATTGCAGAAGCACAAGAAAAATATAATGTGTTTCATATGCATTTAGAACATAACGAATGGGCAAAACAAGAAAGCCGTAAAGGCAATTGGAAAACACTGTTGGGAGAAAATTTTATTGAAATTCCTGATTATAAAACGGTTGCTAAACGTATTGCAAATGTGGTGATAGAAAACCATAAACCTTATACAGCTACAAGCAATACCAATACATCTTCAGATAATTCTGAAGTAGAAAATATGTTGTAAATGCCAAAGTGTAGCTTAGTAATAGATTTAGGATTTGGTGATGCTGGAAAAGGGTTAACTACCGATTTTTTGGCATCACAACATCCAAAACATAGTCTTGTGGTTAGGTGTTCTGGTGGCCACCAAATTGGGCATACAGTAACTACAGAGGTGCTTACGCATACCTTTAGTAATTTTGGTTCAGGAAGCTTGTTGGGCGTACCAACCTATTATTCAGAACATACCACATTATTTCCGCCTGCTATTGTAGATGAAGGTAATTTCTTAAAACCCTATCAGCCAAAATTATATGTTCATCCGTTAGCAATGATAACCACGTTTTACGACATTGCTTATAACAGAGCGATAGAAAAACAACAACAGCACGGTTCTTGTGGTTTGGGATTTGGAACTACAATTGCCAGAAATAAAGATGAAGTTTACCTGTATGCTAACGATTTACAGTTTCAATGGGTTTTACAACAACGCTTGCAAAGTATAAAAACCTATTACAAAACAAAGTTAGAGCATCAACCAAAAGCGGTACAAGATTATTATAAAAACGAGCTAAAAGATTATAACGAAGCCTATTTTTTAGAAAGTTGCAAGTCTCTGCAACCGTTTTATAATGTGGCAGCTCTTTCTGAACTAGCTTCTAAGTTTGAGCATTTTATTTTTGAAGGCAGCCAAGGTATTTTACTCGATACGCAGCACGGTTTTCATCCGCATACCACGTGGAGTTACACGACGTCTAAAAACGCAGTTCAGCAGATAACATCGCATTTAAAAACCATATCTGAAATAGACATCTATTATGTAACCCGTTGTTATCAAACCCGTCACGGCAATGGCCCAATGGCAGAAACCGAACCTGTAAATCTTCAGAATAATGAAAATGAAGCGAATGTGACTAACGAGTTTCAAGGTGTATTTAGAACACAAGCTTTAGCTACCGAATTACTGAATTATGCGTTAAGCTGCGATGCTATTCATCATCAAAATTTGCAGAGTAACAAACATCTTGTAATAACTTGTTTAGACCAATTGCCTCGTTTTTCTTATGCTAATTTGTTTCAAAAATTAAACACAAATTTTAAAACTGTATACGGTAGTTACGGACCAAAACGTCAGGATATTAAGAAACTTTTTCTACAATAATCCGTATTCATTTTTACAAAATAGAGCTGTAGTTTTCAAAATCACTAATTTCAGTGATAAGAACTTCAAGCATCCAAGTTACCTTAGCTATCTAAATTTATAAGCGTAAAATGATTAACTATACCGCATATTCAGATAATTTTAAAGATTTACAATGGAGCGATTTTAATGTAGAACGCCTTCAAATCAATACCTTTCCCGTTCTTGAAGACCCGTATCATTATAATAACAGTTTTACATTTAGAGACGCTCTTTTAGAAGCTGTTGAAAAACATACAGAAAAAGCCGTCTTTAAACTCTTATTTATTACGCCAGATAACATCCATATTCATAAATTTTATGGCATTGCTTATCTTGAAGGTAAAATTGTTTACGCCTTTGAAATAGAAAAAACACCACTTTTTGAGGAATGGTGTGACACTATTTTAGATGAAGACCCAGATGAAAAAACGCTAACATCTTCTGTGTATTCTTTCAAACAGAACAGTTTCAGCTCACAACCGGTTAGCAATTTAAAAAACATCACGTTTCAAGAGCATACAGGTGCTTTTATAAATCATTTTATTCCAAATCAATTTATAGCCGAACAATTAGCCAAAGAGAAATCTGATTTTTTAGCGCCATTTATTCAGCTTGATGCTGAAATAGATATGAAAGCCTTGGTGCAATCTTTTATGGCGTTAATCACAGAAAAACGATTAACCATACATCCGCCAAATAATAACGAGGCTATATATGCAAAGTTTGAAGCAGAAGCAGGCTACCCATTTCCGCAAATTATTAAAAATTATTTAAGTCTACATAACGGGATAGACCGCTGTGCCATTATGGGAGCAGAAGATATTTATAACGAATGGAAACAGTGGAAAGATATTTATGACGATTGGACGCAAGAAGAGTTGTTAGATACGTACTCTACCAATGAAGGCAAAGCCTTATTAATGTACACCACACCTTATTGGATTCCGTTTTTCGATTTAGAAAACGGTAATTTTTTAGCCTTCGATTTTGCGCCGAATACAAAAGGTAAAGCTGGACAAATTATTCGTTATGGTGCCGACCAAGAAATTGGATATATCGAAGCCGACGACCTTGTTTCTTTTTTTGAGAGCTTAAGACGAAGCGATAGCGAAATAGAAGATAACGAATGGTTTTATATTGCTTAAAACTGTAATAACACACAATCTATAATTTAAATAATACACAGCAAATGTCTGCGATTTTTAAAGAACATATAGTCCCTAATATTACAATTGAGTCTTTACAGACTTCAGAAACCAATGCGTTACTTCAGGTTTTAGAATTAATGGACGCTACAGAAACCAGTGCTTATAACAAGCTTAAAAATAGTAGTGAGGCTACAGAAAAGGAAGTACATTTTACAGAACAAGTAGCACAGTCAATCTATTTTCATCCAAGAATATATGCTAACGAGCAAGAAGGTTTAGAGCTGGTTGCTTCTTGGCTTCCATTGGTGAAACACGGATTTTATCCAGACGAAAAAAGTACCGACAAACTGATTACATTTTTATATTTCAGTTTAAGTTATTTTAATTCTGATGCCATTTCAGAAACACTAAAAACACAAATTTTTCAAGTGTTAAAAGCTTTGGTACAAAGTAAATCTGTAGCTGCTCTACCCGTAGCACGATTTTTAGTACAGCGTATTTTTGATATTCGTGATGTACTAAATTCAGATTTCTTAATCCAAAACTGTATAAACCACCACATTTTAGACCAAACATATGCTGTAGTAAATACAGATAATACGATAACCGAATTTCCGTTTAAAATAGACAATGATTTTATTCAGTATTTTTTTGATAATAATTGGCGACATTTTATAGCAGAATTTCATCGCGTATTACCTGTTGGTCGTGTGTATGCAAAAGGGGCTTACGATTTAATGCTACCTTGGTTTTCTGAAGATTTAGCCGATTATTACTACAATAATTTAAGCCTTATTTATGAAGCACATAAAGCGCTAAAAGACCGATTTATTTTTGGAGAAAGTAAAAGTTTAGAATTACTAAACCTACAAACCTCAGAAGGTTTTTATCCGTTAATAGCGGGTTTAGGACCAAAAACTTGGGATGCTGGAGATGTGTTGTTATTTAGTAATCGTGATAAAAACATTCCTCAAGAGCACTTACAAATCTGTTACGAACAATTTATAGAATGGTTAAATGCTGATGGCGGAAGTAATTTTTACACAGAAGCTTTTAACGATTATGGAAAAAAAATACTCACCGAGCAAACTGCCGAAGTGCTTCCCGTGCATTTTATACCATTTTGGTTTAGTAAATGTCATCCTAAATCTGGTATTAAAACACAAACGGAAACTTACAACACTATTTTTTCTAAGTTATTGTTGGAAGACCCCAAGGGAACATTACCAAAAATGTATTTTCAAAATGAACCTTTTCAAGTGACTGGTACATTTTTAATTCGAGAGGTGTTTCAAATAAATGATAATTTAAAAGCTTGGCTTCACCACTTAACTAAAGCAGGAATTTCTAATCCGTTAAATCAGTTTTTAGTGTGCACTTTTTATGATGCAGACAAAGAAATATTAGAACATTATTCCACAGAACAACAAGACATATTACAGTTGTATTTATTAGAATTAGCATACTCGGCAAGGGATGCTAACACCGGTATTAGAACACAATATTTACCATTAATTGTAGCTACATTAGGCAATCTATGTGTAGAATCTGGCAATTTTACACGAGTTAATGAAATTTGGGCTTTAAAAGATATTGATACTTGCGTAACCAAACAATGTAACGACTTTGCACGCGCTCACTATGTTAATGAAAACAATCCGTTAACCTTGCACATCGTACAGGCTTGGTTTAATTATTTAGCCGATTATTATTACAGTTTCACCCAAGAAGCCGTTTGGGTAGAAAATGTGTTAAGAACGCAAGGATTTAAAATGGCAAGCTATTTTAATCATTACAACGATGATGTTCGTTTCTTTTTAGACCGCGCATTAAACAGAATTATAACATTTCATAGAAAATCGAAGCTAAAACAAGCAGAAAATGACGTTTTAGGAGGTATATCAACAAAAATAGAATACTTTTTAACCGATTTTCTTACAGAGTTAAATGAAAATAAGCTAAACCAAAATACGGTACAATACCTTAAAAATTATAATGAAAATGACGTTGCTAATTTTAAAAATCATCCTGAATTAGTTACCGCTATTGATGGTTTTTATGATTTCTATTTTAAAGAAGAACCACAAACAGCACCCAAAGTTAATGTTGAGCAATTACCAACCTCTAAAATTGAAATTGAGTTCGTAGAAATTAATAAAAATTATGTAGAAGCTGTACTGCACAATTTAGAGCATTATAAAGACAAAGGTGATTGTAATACCGAGCTGTTACAAGTTTTTGAAGATAAGGTAGACGATTTAAAAATCTGGTTAGCAAATGATACAACCGGAATTGAAAACCGATTTAGTCAAGCACTATATATGGCATTACTAGACCCAAATCTTGCACCAAAAACCCAACACGAAAATTATGGAGCCTTATGCCGAAGCTTATTTACTCATTTAGTAAAAGACTCTAAAATGGCAGCGTCTTATGCTATGGGATTACAAGCTATGGCAAAATCTGGAGCCTATTCAGAAGCGTTAACAACTGCATTATTGCAAGTGGTAGACCAATTAAATGCATAGAAAATGACACAAGAAATTACACCCAAAATTCAAGACCAATTAAATCTATCGGCCTTGATTTTAAAGAAAAATTATAAAAAAGCCGAATTAACTACTTGGTCAGGTTTCGACTTAGAAGATGAGATGCAGGTGAAACAAGCCAAACGCCTTTTAAAATTATTTGGCATAAAATCGGGTTTGCATTTACGTAATAGTTTACAACGTTATGAAACCGGACAAATGGTGTCTCATACATTTCATACATTAGCTTTAGAGTTTAGAATGATGACAAGCACCGACTTTGATGCTAAATACAACGCTGAGCAAAACCCACAAACTAAAACCATTTACAAAATGGTTTGGAAATACCGTTTTATACTTAAAAAACAAAAACTTATTGGGTATGAAATGGCGTATTACATATTTCAAATGCGTTTAGGTCACGTCTTAGGATTTATAGAAACAGCCGAAATGATTTTGCGTTTAGAAGAAGCCAATAACATTATAAAATCTCACTTTTCCAGTTGGGGAGAATTTCATCGTAATGTATGTTTAGGAGATGAATATGTTTTAGGAGGAACTGAGCAAGATATGAGTAAATTTCCTGGAACAGAAACCCTTTGGGAATGCTACCAACGTTTACATATACAACACGCCGACTGGTTTAAAGAATGGAAAATATGAGTTTAGAAGTACAAGACCTTATTAAAAAATTAGAGCGTGCCGAAGCACTTTTTAAGGCCTATCATTACGGTCCTTTACAAGAAATAATCACCAATCTTCAAGAAGATATTGAAATGCTCAGCGATAAATACCCTGCAGTAAACGCGAGGTATTACCGTATATATATGCTTTACATAGGTGTGTATGAAGAGCTAAATATGACAGCAATGGAGTCTTATTTACAAGCTTTAATTAGCATTGGGCAAGAACTACCATCAGATTACGAACACGTTTGTAGCTATTATAAAGAATGTAGTGAATGGATATTTACTACAGCTTTAATGACCAATCCCTATAACGAAACTTTACACTTGTTTTATGCATTAAAGTTACAAGCAGAAAAACGTTACGACGAGGCTATATTAACATTAAAATACATCTTAGAGTGTTATCCCGCACTTACAGAAGCCTGTTTTTTACTTTGGGAAATAGAAGCTGCACATTTAGAAGTTTTATGCCATTCTAACGATGAAGAAGATTGTAATGAAATACTAGAATTAGCTTCTGCAACCCATAACACCACTGTATTAAAAGGTTTAGAAATAGAAGACCGTTTAGACCAAACTAGTAAAAATTTAGCAGCCATTCAGGTAGCTTTATGGGAAGGCAAAGCCTCTGAAAATAAAAAACGTTGGATATCAGAATGGAGGCATCTAGAATTAAATAATAACACCCGTATATTATTAGCAGATTATGCCAAATCATTTATGATGTACGATATGGTCTCTCAGCTTATAAGCGCACCAGAAGAACCTCAATTTCCTGAAGAAAACTATATTAATTTTTCAGAATATGAACAATATATGGAGGCGCTAGTAAATTCGGGTTGGCAATTGGCGCAGCATCAATATTTGTTATTAGGTAATTCCTCTTATTATTATTCTAAAAACAACACAACCATAGAAATTTGTGTGGAACGCGGCTTGGCTTTAAACCCAAAAAACCCATTGCTTTTAGTTTTAAAATCTAATTATTTTTTATTAGAACAAAATTATAATGAGTCGGGAGCAGCTCAGCACGAGGCATTTAAAAATGGCCTCCGAATGAGTGAATATCTATTTAATTTACTAACTATAAATAGCAGAATAGAAAGCTGGCAAGGTATTTTAGATATTGTAGTACAATTTCATAGTAGACAAACCCCAACCTTAAAAACCTTATTTTTTCAAGCTAGAGCCTTGGTGAAATTAGGTCGTTATGAAGAAGCTTTAACAGTGATTAATGAAGCCCTTTCAGACTATCCGTTGCCACCACATTCTTACGCACCTTGGTTGTATAATTTACGTATGGTGATTCATAAAATCAATCATAACTACACTGCGTTTTTTGAAGATATGCAATCAGAAATCAACTTTTATCAAGATGGTGATTCAGATTATTTTAATACAATGAATATGTGTATTGAAGCCTTACTAGAAATGAAAAATTATGAAGAATGCCATAAATACGCCATCTATAATTTTGAGCAAGGGTATTTACTAGATGAGTTAAAACCCGTTTTTCAATGGATTTGCTATCAAACTTTTTTAGAAACTCCTGAAGCATTAGGTGAAGCCAAAGCCGAAGATTTAATAGATACCCCAAAAACCTTTGAAGAATACCGAAACAACGGATTTATACAATGGATGCTAGATGACTATACTGCGGGAGCAGCATCTTTAAAAATGGCAGCAGAATTATCTACCAATAAAGCGTTTTATATAACTCTAGCTTTAGAATGTTTAACCTATGGCACTAATAATAACGCCGTAATTCAACTCTGTGAAACGATAAAAAGAGAAGTGCCAGAAGCCAGAAATTGGAAAGTAGATTACAACTATGCCAATGCATTTCAACAAGAAAAACGCTATAAAGAGAGTTTAGTGGCAAATTACGATGTAATGCAACGTTATACCGAATACACTTTTTTTAATTTTGAAAAAGACGATTATCATATCATGTTAAAAACAGTAAAAGAAGCTACTAAAGGTTTAGAAAATATAGAAGAATTTACTAAATATAATGCAATGTTTTTAAGTAAAGACAATCCGTCTGAAATGGCAATGTTAGAGCACTTAGAGTTAGCACAAACCCATTATAAAGAAGCAATTTTTCTTCAGCATAATTTATTAGAAACCATCTCTAAATTAGATGTAAAATTAGAAGACAACATCTTAGAAACCTTAAATAGTGTGAAATCTAAAATAAGAACCCAATATTTCGCTTAAAGGCATTAAGTTTGCGATTTTAAGATGACACAACCTATAAAACATATTTTTCTAACCTTATGCCTAATTTTAGGCGTACATACAGTTTCTTGGTCTCAACTTTCAGATAACACATCTTCAATAGACTCCTTATCTCAAGCCTACCACTATAACGTATACACTAAGCCACAATTAGCAAAAGAGGCAGCTTTACAATGGTTAGAAGAAAGTAGAGCCTTAAAAATCGAAATTCAAGAAGTACAAGCATTATATGCTTTAGGAAATATTAGCAATATCACTGGCGAATACAAAAATACGCTTATTTACACCAATCAAGCGATCACCTTATTAAAAAAACTAAATATAGAAAAAGGGTTAGCTGCCTGTTACAACATTCTGGCAACTGCCTATAAAAATTTAGGCGAGTATCCAAAATCTATTGATAGTTTTATGCAATGCCTAGAATATTCAGAAAAAACAAGTAATAAAGTACAAGAAGCGAATGCGTACCAAAATATTGCCACACTGTATTTATTACAAAAAGATTATAAAAAATCTGCTGAAAATCTAGATCGTGCTGCAGATCTCTATCGTGAATTAGGAGACGATGACGGTGTATTAACCACGTTATTTAATTTTGCAAATATTCTAAAAGAAGAGGGTAAATATAATCAAGCCAGAACACATTATAAAACAGTTTTAGGATACAGAGAAAAAGAAGGAAATAAAGCCGTAATAGCCTATGTAAATATTAATCTTGCACAAATGTTAGTACAAGAAGAGCGTTGTGAAGAAGCTGTTATTGCCTTACGAAAAACCTTAGTACTATTAGAGTCGCTTCAATTTAATTCGGATTTGGTTATTGTTTTAAATGATTTGGGCTTATGTGAAAGTAAATTGGGACACCGAAAAGAAGCCATATTAGCCTTTGAAAAAGCCTTAAAAATAGGAGAAAACCAATCTTTGTTACCTTATAATTCTGAAATTTATAAAAATTTAGCTCAGCTATATGAAGCTGAAGGAGATTATAAAAATGCCCTAAAATTTTATCAAAAAGGAGTTATTACTGCAGAAGAACAAAACTCTCTAGATAAAGAAAAATATGTAGCCAAAATACAGGAAGGTTATGAAACACAGTTAAAAGAAGCTAGAATAAAACTCTTAGAACAGGATCAAAAATTAAATGAGGCCGAGCTTCAAAAAGCCGAACTCACGGTTAAGCGCCAACGTTTAGTTAGAAATGTTTTAATCGCGGGTTTTATCTTAGTTTTAATTACACTGTTAATATTAAGACGTTCTTATGTAAAACGCCTTCGCGTTCAGAAAGAATTAAGCATTCAGCAGGAAGAAAATGCGAAACAAAAGATTTCTGAAATGATGAAAGATCATAAATTATCTGTCATAGAACGGTACCAAGAAGGACAAGATGAAGAACGGTCTAGGCTAGCTCGTGAAATACATGATGGAATAGGTAGCGATTTAGCGAGTATAAAAATAGCGTTTGAACATTATGCAGAGCAACAAAGCGAGAATCCGCAAACCAAAAGAATTGCTACTGCAATTAGTAATGCCTGTTTAGATGTACGCAGTTTATCTCACCAGCTTCATCCGCTTTCATTTTCAAAAATAGGATTTACTAGCTTTTTAAGCGACTTTATAGATCAGATTTCAAACAAATCAGATATTAAAATTCAGTCCTATTACTTCCCCGAGGAAGAAATAGATAAATTACCTGAAATGCTTTTAGCCGATGCTTACAGAATAATTCAAGAATTAATTAATAATATTTTAAAGCATGCCGCAGCTACACTTGCCGACGTACAACTTACTAAACATGAAGACCATTTAAACATTGTGGTTAATGACGATGGTAAAGGATTTCAAAATAATAAAAAACAAGGTATTGGACTTCGTAATATTAAAGAACGATTACAAAAAGTACAGGGAAATCTAGAAATAGATAGTAGGCCTGGACACGGGACTTCAATAACTATAGACATACCTATAAATTAATACATTGTGAAAAAAACTAATATTATAATTGCAGACGATCACCTCATGTTTCTTGAAGGTATAAATACCATTTTAAGTGATATGGAAGATGTAGGAGACGTACATTTAGCTACAGAAGGTAAGCAAGTTCTAAAATTACTAGATCAATTTGAAATAGGTTTAATTATTAGTGATATTAGCATGCCCAAAATGGATGGTATTGAATTACTTACCGAAATCAAGAAAAAGCATTCCAATGTAAAAATTATCATGTTAAGCATGCTCGATAATCACAGAACGGTACATAAAGTAATACAAAAAGGAGCCGACGGTTTTGTACCTAAGTTTACGAGTAAAGAAGAGTTACAAAAGGCAGTAAGAACAGTTCTAAATGACGAACAATACTTCTCTGAGCTCATTAAACAGCGCTATATGGAGAGTGTTTTTGAACGTAAAAAATATAAAAATATAGAGCTCTCTCCCCGCGAAAAAGAAGTGTTAGCACTCTTAGGAGAAGAACTAACCTCTAAAGAAATTTCTGATAAACTTTTTATTTCAGTAAATACGGTTGAAACTCACCGCAAAAATATTCTTTTAAAAACGGGTTCTAAAACCACTACTGGCGCTGTAAAGTACGCCATAGAATCGGGGTTATTTGATTAAATAAAAAAAGGGTTAAACCAATATATTTAACCCTTTTTTATAGCTAAAACTGCCCTATTTTGTTATTACACCTGCATTATGTAATGCTTCGTGAATGTTTTGTATTTCAACCTCATAAGAGACACTCCCATTAGTTTCTGTTAACATTTCACCATTATAAATAAAGTTGGTGTCGTAATCAAAATAGACAATATATATACCGGTAAGTGGATTTTCATATTTCTCATGTTCTTTAGTGTTAATTCTTGTATCAAATAAATATTGTACCCAAGCCCCTTTAGATAAAGAGGATTTGTCTAAAAACACTTTTTTATTGTCGTCTATTTTGTAATACGGATATTGTTTATCGAGTTTAGCTTGTATATTCTGTAGTATTTTTGTTTTAAAAGCGTCTGCATGAATTAAATGATCTGCTAAAAAATAAGTATCTATAGACCAATGTTGTTCTTCTTCTATTTGTAAAGGAATAGATACTAAACCATCCTTATAATTAGGAGTTTTTACAAGTAGTTTACGTGAGAACCCATTGTTTAAAATTTCATAAGATGCATTCAATCTCTTTAAAAATTTTGTAGTAATAACTTTTAATGCTTCAGAATTAATTTCATAATTAAAATTAAAGTCAATGGTTTCGTTGTCTAAAAATGCTACAGTTAAAGTATCACTTTTAAAATCTGCTATTATGTTTTGTGCAGTATTATAATATTCTACTTGTCTTTGGTAGTCTTCTTCAAACTTTATTTTAAAAGAAGTAGCATACTCTTCGGTCACAATTTTTTTTGCATCTATATAAGTGTAAAATTCTATTTCTGGTACTTTTTTATGGTAAACGTGAATAAAAAAAGAATTTGGATTCATAGTTGCTGTATTAAATGCTCTACTTAAATATTTATATGTGAGTTTCCCTTGGTATTCACGCTCCAAATATTCATCTATATTTTTAGCGGCTTTCTTTTTAGATATCCCACCAACAATTTGCGCACAATTGGTACAAATAATGAGGATTAGTAACAGACAAGCTCCTATAATAATTATAGTTTTCATACAACATGTTTAATAGAGTATAAAACTAAAATTTTACAACTTTATACCTCTCACGGAATTCCGTGAGTTTATATATTCACTTACAGTGGTTGTATTTTTCAATCGGCCTTAAAATACCTTTGGTATATCATTTTAATTAAAAAATAAAGACCATGGGATTACAAGAAAAAAGAGCGGCTAAATCTATAGAAGATCAATATTTAGAAAATTACCAAAACGAAATTAATGAAATTGTTGGAAAAGACTTACCAATTAATATTAACTGGGACACCTTTGAATTAGACTATATAAAATTTGTACCTAGTGTATGTTTACAGCGTTTAACAGATGCTTTAAAAGCGGTATGTAGTGACGATATGGGTAAAGAAGCTATTGCAGAAAGTGTAAATTCTATTGAAGTATATTGCATCCCAAATGAAGGTGCAGAAACTAATAAAGAACTTAAATTAGAAAATGGAGTGTTCGCTTTAACAGCTTGTTGGGGTGGTCACCATAGTGGTTTTTTTAACGACCTTGTGATTCGTGAATATTTAGAAAATAATTTATAATTCACCGAGGACCTAAAATAACTAAACACATTAAAAAAGCCTTTAAGATATTGTTCTTAAAGGCTTTTTAATACTACAATATTTTAAATATTAATGCAGTTTGATATCATTAAAAGCGACATCTTTTAAAATAACACTAAAATAAGCATCGCTATGTGCATTGTACTCTGAAAAAGATTGACTAAAACTCACTACAGTAGCTTTATTAAAGACTAATGCTATAGAAGGTTTCTCTTGTTCTCTGTGAAACACTTTAGCATAACCAGACCATGCTCCTGCTTGGTTTGAAATCCATTCTATAAACATAGGGTCGTTAATCATTTTTGTTGTACCAGAAAAATTAACATCTATAGGACGCTTTTCTGCTTCATAATAATCCATATTAAAGCTATAATCACACTGGCTTAACACAAAAGTTTTTTCTGTATTTTCATCTTTTCGTATTAATAGTTCTATTCGACTAACCACATTAGAATCTTGCATAATTTTTAATTTTATAAGTTGTTTTCAATTAACTCTTGTAATTTTTCAGCTTTAGGAAAGCTTTTTACTCCTTTAGATGTATGTATATTAATACGAAGCGCATCACCCTCTAAAGTTGCTGTGTTTGCTGTACCTAAAGTAAAATAAACAGTTGAAATGGATGCTGTAAAAGCCGCTTTGGCTAAATGGTCTGCAGCCATTTTAGATATAGTTTCCTTTATTAAAACGAGTATTTTAGAAGCGTAATACTTATCTAAATCTTCTGGCGTCTCCTCATAATCAAAAACTATAGAGACTGCTTTTTCTAAACTAGCTTCTAATTGTAATTCTAGCGCTTTTATTTCTTTTTTTAACTGAAGTAAAGTCGGGATGTCATCGGCTTCAGGTGTAAAAGGCACTGTTCCATCTGAAAGTAAATAGCCATATTTATTAATATGACTTAAGGATATTGAAGATATAGAATGTACATTAATATATGTAAACTGTGCATCGCGATCATAAATATCACACAATAAAATAACCTGCTTTGCTGCACTATAGTTTACAAAAAAACCAGAAACCGTATCTGAATGTGTAGACACGGTAACTTTAGGCATATGTGGCCGTTCCTCTTTTCTTTCTATATCTGCTATTTCCTGTACAATTTTAATGACCTCTGTAGTGTCTAATACAGGTAATTGAAGCATTGTTTTAAAATCCATGTTGTATATGTTTAATTTATAATACAAAAATGAATAAATGGATGTGTTATTTTTTAACGGTTTTCAGTGATATTTAATAATAAACTAGTTAATACAATGGTTTCAAAAATTTTGGCTTATTTAGCGTAAATAAAAGAGAAATAACGACCCCGTAAATCCTATAGGATTTTTAAACTGGATATATTTTTATTACTTTAGTAAACAAAGTTAAGTTCTCTTGCTATGTTTACGTAGTTTTGAGGACCAACATAATCCCTAATAATAGCTTATATGAAACCACAATTAAAGACAATTAAGTCCGAAATAGAACAGTATGCACAACACTCGAATAAAACAGAATTGCAAGTTATCGAACAATTAAAAGATTACTATTTTAATAAAAAAGTAAATGACAACTTAAAACAATATAAAAAAGGGACTAAAAAAGTAAGTGAAATTACTAAAGACTTAAGAATTTCTCCTAGAAAGTTTTACGCTATTTTACAAAAGAAAAACATCCAGCATACTACATACAATAAAGTAAAAGACCAAACTAAACAAGACGAGTAGATGTTACACGTTTAAGTAAACTTTTCTAAAAAAGTTATGCCAACTGTATGCGAATATACCACTACCCTATTCAAATTACAAAAGACCTTGTGTAACCTAAAAGAAACACGATTTTAAATTAAATAAGCACGATGTTCTGCTTATTTTTGAACAACTCTAACAACAGTATATTAAAGATAAAATTAAAACATGGCTAAAAAACTAGTAACATTTGGAGAAGTAATGATGCGTTTATCTCCTCCAGGATACATGAAATTTTCTCAAGCTAATTCTTTTGAACTTGTATATGGTGGTGGCGAAGCTAATGTTGCCATTTCTTGTGCCTATTTGGGCATGAAAGCTGCGCATATGACACGTTTTCCAGATAATGCAATAGGCCGAGCAGCCACTCAATTTTTACGTAAAAACTGGTTAAGCTCAGATCAAATTATTTATGGAGACAATAAATTAGGAATGTATTTTCTTGAGAAAGGTGCCGTTCACAGACCTAGTGAAGTGATTTACGAACGTGAAGGATCTGCTTTTTCTTTAATCCAGCCCGAAATGGTAGATTGGGAAGAAGTTTTAAAAGATGCGAATTGGTTTCATTGGACAGGTATTACACCTGCAATTTCAGAGGGTGCTGCCAAATGTTGTCTCGATGCCATTAGAACGGCTAACAAAATGGGAATTATGGTATCGGGAGATATCAATTCAAGAAAAAACATGTGGAAATATGGTAAAACCATGCAAGAGGTCATGCCTGAATTGGTAGAACATACAGATATCGTCATTACCAGTCCGCGTGGCATTAAAGAAATGTTCAATCTTGGGGATGCCGATGGGAAATTTAAAGACTCTGCCAAAGCACTCATGGACAAATTTCCACGCATAAAACGTGTAGTAGGCAAAAAAAGAAAATCTATTAGTGCATCTGAACAACAAATACAAGGCCGTATTTGGACCGGAAACAAATATATTAAGACTGAAATTTTCGAAATATCACACGTCATAGACCGTGTAGGAACTGGAGATGCTTTTGCAGCTGGATTAATTTATGGGTTACTACATTACGAAAAAGATTTAGATGCGTTAAACTTTGCCTCTGCAGCCTGTGCCTTAAAACATACTATAATCGGAGATGTAAACATGGCAACTTTAGATAACGTAAAAAGTTTAATGGGTGGTGATACATCCGGTGCATTAAAGAGATAAAGGAATTACAAGACTGCTAATAATCTTATTATTAAAGCCAGATTTCTGTATAATGCTAACGTTAAACCTATATTAATTTACAGACTTATTGGCCATATTTTGTGTCGTCCAATATATAAACCATAACTTTGTGTTTTATTAAACATTAAAATTATAGTATGAGTCAAGTTAAACAGAATGATACAGTGAAAGTTCATTACACAGGAAAATTACAAGATGGTCGTGTATTCGATAGTTCTTTAGAGCGCGAGCCTTTAGAAGTAACTATCGGACAAGGCATGTTAATTCCTGGTTTTGAAAATGCGATCATTGATATGAAAGTAAATGAGAAAAAAACAGTTGAAATTGCCAAACAAGACGCATACGGAGACATTAACGAGCAGTTGTTTCATAAAGTAAGTAACGAACAATTACCTCCAGACGTAAAACCGGAAGTTGGTATGGGCTTAACTTCTAAAAGTGAAGATGGTAGAGAACACCAATTTAGAGTGGTAGACATTCAAGACGACCATATTGTTGTTGATGGAAACCATCCACTTGCAGGTCAAGATTTAATTTTTGATTTAGAATTGATTGAAATTAAGTAAATTTTAGCTACATAAATAAAAAAATCCGAACACTGTTCGGATTTTTTTATTCAAATGAGTTATACTATAAGAGTTAGAATGAAGCGGCACATGCTAATTTAGAATAAGTGTTTTATAACAATTGTAGCTGCATACCTAACATAATTAAATATATGTTAAAACGCTTCCTGAAAACTAACCGATTGTTTAGTTTTGTATACAAGTATTAAAAATGGCACGTAAAAAAGCATATAATGAAACTGATGTAGTAGAGAAAGCCATGCACTTGTTTTGGAAACAAGGGTATGAAACTACCTCTATGCAAATGCTCGAAAAAGAAATGGGCATTAATAAATTTTCAATATATTCTAGTTTTGGTAGCAAACATGGTTTATTCCTTGAAAGCTTAAAATGTTATAAAGGACAAATTAAAACCATATTAGATAAGTTTAAAAATGGCACCCGTGGTGTAGAAGACATTAAACAATTTTTTTATGACTCTGTAAGTTCTAATTTTAATAACGACGAACTTAAAGGATGCTTTGTAACCAATACGTATAATGAATTTTGTAATCAAACAGATGTATTAATTCAAGAACAAATGCAATCGTTCATGGATGACATTAAATCTATCATGATTGAAAAATTACAAATGGATGCTACTAAAGATGAAGCGACAATCTTAAAACAAGCAAACTATTTATTATTAGCAAAACACGGCTTGGCTGCAGCATCTCGAGTAAACACAAAAAAAGAGATTGAAGATTATATAGAATTAATTTTTGATAACATATAAACACATTTTTTTTACAACATATCTAAACGGACGTTTAGATTAAATATAACAATTAAAAAATAATACAGTATGACAACTTTAAAAGTACACAACATTGAAACTGCTCCTGAAGCAAGTAAACCTTTATTAGAAAAATCTCAAAAAGCTTTCGGAATGATTCCTGGTTTACACGGGGTTTTAGCAAGTTCTCCAAAAACATTAGAAGCTTACCAAACACTACACGAATTATTTACACAAACATCATTTAATGAAGACGAATTAACCGTGGTATGGCAAACCATTAACGTAGAGCATGCATGTCATTACTGTGTGCCAGCACATACTGGTATTGCAAAAATGATGAAAGTAGATGATGCAATTACTGAAGCATTACGTAACGAAACGCCTTTAGAAAGTGCAAAATTAGAAGCGTTAAGAACCATGACATTAACTATTGTTAGAAATCGTGGACACGTAACTCAAGAAGATTTAGATGCGTTTTATGCAGCAGGATATACTGAAGCTCATGTTCTAGAAATTATATTAGGTTTATCTCAAAAAGTTATTAGTAACTATACTAATCATATCGCAAATACACCAGTCGATGCGCCTTTTCAAGGTTTTGCTTGGTCAAAATAAATTATAATATCCCTTAATTATAATCAATTAGTAACCCATAACCTTCCGAGTCATCGGAAGGTTATTTTTTTTGCAATACATTCAGATTCCATTAAAAAAAAAGTAGTTTTTTACTAAAATTGCAATCAGATTCAACTCGGTTTCATACAGTTTTAAAACATTTCACCTCAATAATTTTCAATCAAAAACAAGTTTAGCACAGTATTTGTACTTCTAAAACAATAGAAATAAGAGACCTAAAAAATATCATTTTATTAGTAATTAAGTAGTATATCCTTTAAATGTTATGAAAATGATAGTCTTAAACAATCTAAACACTTCCTTTTAAGCATTAAAAGAACAATTATTTGTAACTTTGCAAACTTGGATTAGGTAGGAATCCTATATTAAATTGCAACTAATAATAGTGTAATGAATTATAAACACTTAGTAGAAGAAATTAAAGAAAATAGTCTGCGTTATAAACATAAAAACGCGATTTATTATAAAAATAATGAGCGTAATACCTGGGAAGGTATTTCTTGGTTAGATTTTGAATCACGTATAAATGCCTTAGCAAAAGCTCTTATTAATCATGGAATAGCAGTACAACAAAACGTTGCTATCTTTTCAGAAAACATGCCTAATTGGATTATTGCAGATTGTGCTATTATGCGTGTTAGAGCTGTTACTATTCCCATTTATGCAACAAATTCAAAAAAAGAAGCTGAATATGTTATTAATGATGCTGAAGTAAATTTGTTATTTGTTGGAGACCAAAATGAATACGATAAAGCTTACGAATTATTACAGACCTCTAAACATTTAAAGTTAATTGTAGCGTTAACTAAAACCATTACGTTACATGAGCCTAACAAGTCTGTTTATCTAGAAGATTTTGTCAATTTTGAAGCTTCTGAACACGTGAATATAGAACTTCAAAAAAGAATTTACGAATGCGAATATGAAGACATTGCTAGTATAATTTATACCTCTGGAACAACTGGAGAACCTAAAGGAGTTATGTTAGATTATACTAATTTTGGCGGTTCTTTAGTCGCTCATGATTACGAATTGAATGTGTCTGAACAAGATGTTTCACTAAGTTTTTTACCTCTAAGTCATATTTACGAACGTAGTTGGGTATTCTTCTGTTTAAAAAAAGGTATAGAAGTATACTTTAATCAAGATCCTAAAAAAATTGTAGATGTTATAAAAGAGGTAAAACCCACCTTAATGTGTACGGTCCCTCGCATTTTCGAGAAAATTTTCGCAGCCATACAAGATAAAAGAAAAGAAGCCTCACCTACTAAAATGAAACTTGCAAGTTGGGCTTTAGGTATCGGAAACAATTACTACAATAAGCATAAACGCCTAGAGAAACAAATCCCTTTGGCGCTTAAACTAAAATATAAAATTGCAGACAAATTAGTATTAAGTAAATTAAGAGAGGTCTTTGGCGGACGTATAAAATTCATGCCGTGTGGTGGTGCACCTTTAGCTGCAGATCTTGTATCGTTCTTTCATTCTTTCGGACTTAATGTAAAATGTGGATATGGTTTAACTGAAACAACTGCAACTGCTACCCTATTTGGAGATACACATTTTGAATTTAATTCTGCTGGAAAACCTATTGAAGGCTCTCAAGTTAAAATAGGACATAACAATGAAATACTAATTAAAGGTCCAGGAGTAATGAAAGGCTATTATAAAAAGCCTGAAGCTACTGCAGAAGTATTTGAAAAGGGTTGGTTTAAAACTGGAGATGCTGGTAAAATAGATTCTAAAGGGAATTTAATAATCACAGACAGAATTAAAGATTTAATGAAAACTTCGGGTGGGAAATATATTGCGCCTCAGAAATTAGAAAATGCTTTAATTACAGATTCGTTTATAGAGCAAATTGCTGTTATTGGCGATCAGCAAAAATATGTAACAGCGCTTGCTGTTCCTAGTTTTGACAACTTAAAGAAATACGCACTTGAACATAAAATTAACTTTAAAGATATTGAAGATTTAATTAGTAACAGTCAGATTATTACACTGTTCGAAAAACGTTTTGAAGAACTTCAAAAAGAGTTTTCTAAATTCGAAAAAATTAAAAAATTCACCTTATTACCTAAAGAATTTAGTATAGAAACGGGTGAGATCACAGCAACTTTAAAATTAAAACGAAAAGTCATTCAACAAAAACACAAAGCGCTCATAGATAAAATGTATTCAGAATAAAGTATACATTTTTAACAAGTTTAAAGGCAGCTCTATGGTAAATTTCTTAAATATAGCTGCCTTTGTTACATACAAGCCTTACATAAATAATCTTCTAATCACATTCATGAATGGCTCTAGACAATTATAATATTCACAATTATAATTTAGATTGAAACAACTTATTTAAAATATTAATATATTTAGATAACTATATATCAACCTATTAATAATTAAAAAATCCTGCTCAAGTCATGAAACATATTATTATAGTACTTCTGTGTACTTGTTTATCGTATACTATTACAGCACAAAATATAATTGGAGCTTGGGAAACGCAATCGACTTCTAAAGACAATGAACCGCTTAAACAAGTAGCAATTTTTACTGAGGGTTATCATGTAATAACAACCTATCATGCTACTACAGGTAAATTTATGTACACCAACGGCGGAGCTTGGCAATTAACAAATAATACGTTAACAGAAACTCTAGAATTTGATTCTGCTAAACCGGAACGCGTTGGCACTCAAATTAAACACAACATAAAACTTACAGATCAAGTTTTAGAATTTCTTGAAAGCAAAACCTCTTGGCACAGACTGGATCATGGTAAACCTGGGAAATTAAACGGCGCATGGCTTATGTCTGGAAGAGTAAAAGCTGGCGAAACGCAATTAAGAGATACCAATAAACCTAGAAAAACCATGAAAATTTTATCGGGAACACGGTTTCAATGGATGGCTTACAACACAGAAAGTAAAGCATTTATGGGTACTGGTGGTGGTACTTACACTACAGATCAAGGGGTTTATACAGAACATATTGAGTTCTTCTCTAAAGACAATTCAAAAACAGGATTAGAATTAAAGTTTAATTACGAGCTTATCGATGGGGCATGGCACCATACAGGATTTTCAAGTAAAGGAGATCCTATTCATGAAATATGGCGTTTAAGATAAAATCTAAAACAACTCTGTTATAATTTAAGAGTTAATTAATTTACTTCTATTATACACGGCTGCTATTCTGTATATTTGGGTTTAAAGATGTCTAAACCCATTTATATATGCACAAAAAAATTCTTCTAAGCCTAATCTTATTAGGTAGCACCTTCATTACTAAAGCACAAAACAACAACTCATCTAACCTAAGTATTAGACAAATCATGCAAGGCGATAGTTTTGTAGGCCATTTGCCTTCAAACGTTCATTGGTCTGAAAATGGAAGTACAATTTATTTTAATTGGAATCCGGAAAATGCATATAGCGATTCACTTTATGCGGTGACAACCAAAACCAAAGCTATTAAAAAAGTCCCTTTTAATACTGCTTATAATCTGCCAGCAACGCGTGGGACGTATAATACAGACAAAACAAAAAAAATATATAGCAAGCATGGCGATGTGTTTGTAATGGATGTGTCTTCAGAAAAAATTACCCAAATTACCAATACTCAAGCTTCAGAACGTAATGTGCATTTTACTGCAAACGAAAAGCAAATAGCGTATGTTCTAGAGACTAATATCTATACTTGGGATATGGCTACAGGAGAAACTACCCAAATCACTAATTTTACCAATAAAAAAAATAAAGAAGATAAACGAAGTGCTAAAGACAACTGGTTATACCAGGATCAACTGGAACTTTTTGAAGTCTTACAAACCCGTAAAGCCAAACAAGACGCCGAAGATTATTTTGAAGCTAAAACCGACTTAAAGAAACCTCTTGCCATACCAACTAAAGGAGTCCGTGTGTTAAATCAGCAGATTAGTCCAGACGGAAAATACGTTACCTATTTAACCGTAAAGCAAGCAAATAACAAAGGTACGATTACACCACATTATGTTACGGAATCTGGATATACAGAAGACCAAAAAACACGTTCTAAAGTGGGAGATACTCCAGATACTTACCAATTACATATTTATGATATTACCAATAGAAAAACATACCCTGTTGTTTTAGATAACTTAGAAGGCTTAGACTATATTCCAGAATACACTAAAGAATATCCTGATAAAGATTATAAAAACGACAATAGAATTGGCTACATAAGCGGACCAGTTTGGAATGCAGATGGTAGTAAAGCCGTGTTAGATATTAATACCAACGATTATAAAGACCGATGGATTGTTTTATTAAATGTTGCAGAGGGTACTGTAACCAATTTAAATCATCAGCATAATAAAGCTTGGATTGCTGGCCCTGGCATTGGAGGCTACCGCGGTGGTGCTTTAGGTTGGATGCCCGATCAAAAAAGCATCTGGTTTCAATCGGAAGTTACAGGCTATTCGCATTTATATACCCTAAATACAACATCTAAAAAAGAAAAAGCATTAACTTCTGGAGATTTCGAAATTTATAACCCTTTTTTGTCTAACGATAAAAAACACTGGTATTTTACTGCCAATAAAAATCATCCTGGAGACCGTCAGTTTTATAGTATGCCTATTAACGGGGGTAAGCTTACACAACTCACTACAAAGGTTGGTGGAAACGATGTAACACTCTCTCCAGACGAAACACAAATGGCCATCCTCTACTCCTACTCAAATAAACCTACAGAATTATTTCTAAAAGACAATCCCTTATTTAGCAAAACAAATTCGGAAGCCATACAACTTACACAGTCTACAACCAAAGCTTTCAATAGCTACTCATGGAGAGCCCCAGAAGTGATCACTTTTAAGGCAGAAGATGGTGCCAAAGTACATGCCAGACTTTATAATCCTAAACCCGAGGTAAAAAATAAAGCGGCAGTTATTTTTGTACATGGTGCAGGCTACTTACAAAATGCACATAAGTGGTGGAGTTCTTACTTTCGCGAATATATGTTTCACAATATTTTAGTAGATAATGGCTATACCGTTTTAGATATCGATTATCGCGGCAGTGCGGGTTACGGAAGCGAATGGCGTACCGGAATTTACCGACATATGGGCGGAAAAGACCTAAGTGATCAAGTAGACGGTGCCACTTATTTAATAAATGAACTTAGTATCGATAAAAATAAAATAGGCATATATGGTGGCTCCTATGGCGGATTCATTACATTAATGGCGATGTTTAACGAAGCAGACACGTTTAAAGCCGGTGCAGCTATCCGTTCGGTTGGTGATTGGGCTGCTTATAACCACGGATATACCGCACGCATTTTAAACACTCCCGTAACAGATAGTCTGGCATATAGAAGAAGTTCTCCTATTTACTTTGCAGATGGCTTAAAAGGCGATTTATTAATCCTTCACGGTATGGTAGATGATAATGTTCATTTTCAAGATATGGTACGCTTGTCGCAACGTTTAATAGAGTTAGAAAAGTCTAATTGGGAAATGGCAATTTATCCTGTAGAGCGTCATGGTTTTGTAGAACCTAGCAGTTGGACCGACGAGTACAACAGGATTTTTAAACTATTTAATCAAAGTTTGTTAGGGATAAAACCTTAACATTTAAATTTCAACCCCACACATTGGGAGTAAATGAAATACTCTTGTTAAAAATAATATATTTTATACCATATGTATGTCTAAGTACATATGGTATAAATAGGTTTATAAACACAAGGTTCGCAATACATCGGTGTCACTTTAAATCATAATTAACACATTACCAAAACCTTTACAGCCATTTTAATTTTCATTTGCGTTAAAAGTACTCCTATAGAATTCAGAATTTAGAACCCAATACTAATCTACTAATAAATTAGTACTAATATCTTAATTCAGAAATCATGGCAAAAGACAAAAAATTAGAAAGTCAAAGTGAAAAAATTGAGCAATTAAAAACTTTTGAAAAAGATAGTTTAGGAAAAGTACTCACTACAAACCAAGGATTAAAGGTTAACGACACTAATAATTCTCTAAAATCTGGAGAACGTGGGTCTACCCTTTTAGAAGATTTTTTACTACGAGAAAAAATTACCAATTTCGATCATGAACGTATTCCTGAACGTATTGTACATGCGCGCGGAAGTGGTGCTCATGGCTATTTTGAATTGTATGAGAATTTAGAAAAATATACTAAAGCAGGTATTTTTACTGATACAAAAAGAAAAACACCTGTATTTGTGCGTTTCTCTACCGTGGCCGGATCTAAAGGCTCTACAGATTTAGCAAGAGACGTACGTGGGTTTGCTGTTAAATTTTATACTCAAGAAGGCACTTGGGATTTGGTTGGTAATAATATGCCAATCTTTTTTATTCAAGATGCCATGAAATTTCCAGACTTAATTCATGCTGTAAAACCAGAACCAAATAACGAAATTCCTCAAGCAGCTTCTGCTCACGATACCTTTTACGATTTTGTGTCACGCACAACTGAAACGCTACACAATCACATTTGGGTTATGAGTGACCGTGCAATTCCTAGAAGTTTAAGAATGATGGAAGGATTTGGAATTCACACCTTTAGACTTATTAATAAAGAAGGTAAATCCCATTTTGTTAAATTTCATTGGAAACCAAAACTAGGTGTACATTCTGTAACTTGGGATGAAGCCGTTAAAATAAGTGGTGCAGATTCAGATTTTCACAGACGCGATTTATGGAACGCTATTGAAGCCGGACAGTATCCTGAATGGGAATTAGGCTTACAAATTGTACCTGAAGAAGACGAGCATAAATACGATTTTGATTTACTAGATCCTACAAAATTAATACCTGAAGAAATGGTACCAGTAAAAATTGTAGGTAAAATGACGTTAAATAAGAATCCTGAAAATTTCTTTGCCGAAACAGAACAAGTAGCATTCCTACCAGGCCATATTGTACCCGGAATAGACTTTACAAACGATCCGCTATTACAAGGACGATTATTCTCGTATAGAGACACACAGTTATCACGTTTAGGCGGACCTAATTTTCATCAAATACCAATTAATAGACCTGTTGGTGAAACGCACAATAACCAGAGAGACGGTCACATGCAAACAGAAATCCCTAAGGGACAAACAGCATATTTCCCAAATTCTTTAGGTGGTGGTTGTCCGCATTTAGCTAAAATGGTTGAAGGTGGTTTCCATTCTTATGAAGAGCGTATAGACGCTAAAAAAATTAGAACCCGTAGTGAAAGTTTTAGCGATCATTTCTCACAACCTGCATTATTTTATAGAAGCTTATCCTCATGGGAACAACAACACGTTATGGAAGCCTATAGTTTTGAACTTGGGAAATGTAAACACAAAGACATTCAAGAACGAATGCTCTGGATCATTAATCAAATCGATTATGAATTGGCAAATTTAGTCGCCGATAATTTGGGGCTTAAAGTTCCTAAAAATATCGATAAACCTATTAATCAAGCCATTGGTGCAGATGCAGATCCTAATATACACGAGCCTTCTAAAAAGAAAATATATCTTGAAAAGTCGCCAGCTTTAAGTCAAACTAAATCAGATTTCGACACTGTAGCTACACGTCAGATTGCCGTTTTAGCAGCCGATGGTTTTAACGAAAACCACTATAAAACATTGGCAGATAAACTTGAAAAAGAGGGCGCCCAATTAAAAATAATTGCACCTCATGGTGGAACGATTACTGGTGATTCGGGTACTGCGTATGAAGTGCATGAATCCATCATGACTACCGAGAGTGTATTATATGATGCCATATACATTCCTGGAGGCGAATCGTCTGTAGCATGGATTAAGAAAATTAAAAAATATATTAAATTTATTAATGAAGCATTTAAACATTGTAAAGCCATTGCGGTGCACGATGAAGGTGAAACCTTATTAGATGCCTCTTTTGTTAAGGAATACAAATCAGACGAAACTGTTTTTATCAATAGCGATGTTAAAGCGTTTAGAGACGCTATAGCTAAACATAGAAATTGGAATCGTAAAGCAGTTATTGATCAGGTTCCTGTGTAATTGAGTGATTTAGATTAACTTTTATACTTTAAAAGCCCCTTTACGTTTAGATGTAAAAGGGGCTTTTTTTAAGCATTATTTCTAAAATTGAACCTAATCAAGTTAACTTCCATACGTTTTAAGTCAACACATTAAACAGCGACGCTGTAATTTAGAAGATAATTTTTTAAACAAACAAAACTATGGACAATACAGCAAATGAACACAATAACAATAAACAGCAAGAACGGGAATATAGAGCACAAAATGGTCATGCAAATTTGAGTGATCTACAAAAAAAATGGAATGCTATTCAAGAAGAATACAGAAACCAATACCCTGAAGTTACTGCTGAAGATGTAGATTTTCAAACGGACGAGTTTGATGCCTTAACTACACGTTTAGCAAAACGTACAAACAAATCTACTGAAGCGGTTAAACAAGAAATTAAAGACTGGGATTATAAATCCTAAAAACACTCACACTACTTGTTAAAGCTTCATTCTAATCGTAGAATGAAGCTTTTTATATGCTTATAAATTTGAGATTTTAAATAACTCATATATTAATAATCTTATTCAGTTGCAACTGTGGGACGATCGCCATCCTCGGCTTCTCCATCTTCAATCATCTCCTCTACATCTTCTGCTTCTGCTTCATCTAAAGTCTCAACCTGATCTTCTTGAGCTTCTTCAGTTTCATTTAAAAAGAAGTTACAATAGAGTGGCAAATGGTCGCTGCCTACATTGTGTAACGTTCTAAAGTCTTGTATAAAAATATCTGGTGAATGAAAACATAAGTCTATTGGAAATCGTAAGACTTTATACTTTGCATGATAAGTCGATACAAAGCCACGACCAATTCTAGGATCTATTAATTTAGAGGTTTTTCTAAATAATACAGACGACTTTGCCCAAGCTACATTATTAAAATCACCAACCACTATTACAGGGCCTTTAGTATCCAAAACTTTCTTTCCTAAAGCTAGCAATTCACCATCGCGTTCTCTCGAGGTGTCTTCTTCTGTTGGACTTGGTGGTGGCGGATGTACTCCAAAAAATGTAAATTGTTTAGTATTTTCTAATTGTATTCGAGCTTCTATACTCGGTAAATCATCAGAGACAAAATAATGCACTTGTACAGATTTTACATCTAATTTTGTATAAAAATGTATGCCATAGGTATTTTCTAATGCTACTTTTTTATAATGTGTATACTCGGTTTCTAATACAGATAAAGCATCATCCCATGCCTGATTAGATTCCATCGTTAGCAAAATATCTGGTTTAACTTCCTGTACTAAATGAATTAAACGGTCGTACGCGGTGTTAAATTGATATACATTACAAGAAAGTATTGATATGGATTGAGATCCTTGAGTGACATCTGCTTTTTTAGTACGTCCATATAAAAATGTGTAGGGTACTAATATGTAAATATTTTGAGCGATAGCTAAACCTAATAATACCGCAGTAATAATATAAAAGGTCTCCAAACTACTAAAAAAAAGTACACCTATTATAAATGTAAGTAGCTGTAGCAATAGCAATTGAATTCTTCCAAATTCCCAAACGCGAAACATCCAATGTTGATGTTGTATTAAAGGCAATACAGAGCCAAGAATAAAGACTACCGCAAGGATATCATAAATTAACATTACTATGGTGTTTAAAATTAGTCTTAAAATTATCTAGCTGTGCTATAAAATGAGGTTTCTACTTATATCACAACTAAATTAGTAAATCCTATTCAATTAAAATTAATAAACAGTCTATTATCAATTTTAAATATAGATAAAATTACACAACAAAACTCGAGTTGAATTTTTAAAGTTAATTTAAATATGGATTGCGCTAGCACAACACAGGATTCACGAGTAAATTTACACTATAACTTCGTGTAATTAAATATTTTACATATTTATATACACATAAAAACTAAAACACATGGCAGAAATAAAAATAGAAAAAAAGAAACCCATTTGGCCTTGGATTGTAGGATTACTGCTAGTATTGGCTGTAATTATATTTCTATTCTATGCAAGTAGTAAAGCGGATGCAGACGACACAAACACCAATCCGTTTATCCCTGCAGATACAATAAGTAGTGATCACCCAATGGACAGAATGCCCGATGCAGACACTGGGATGCCTGCATACCAATCAAGTACAACGTATTTAGGTAAACTTCAAGAACAATTGCAAGATTCATCAGCGATAGGTACAGATACGATTAAAACCACTAAAGCGCTATACAATTTAGCGTATGCAACAACATCTAAAGCAGTAGAATCTAATATTTACGATTCTAATGCTTTTAAAGATTTAGAAAAGCAACTAGAACACAGTGAGGCAGAACAAGTCCAATTAAAATCTATGAGTACAGATATTACTAATGTAATTGAAACCATACAAACTAAACGTGCTCCAAATTTAGAATCTAATGTAACGCAACTTAAAACAGCAACACAAGCCTTGAGCGACACAGCTGCATGGGCAAAACAAGATCAAAATATTAAGACGTACTTAATGCAAGCTTACGAGATTCTTGCAAACATCTAATTAAAACAAATACAAATGAAAACAAACGAAAAACACTTATATAATTTAGACGAATTATCAGACTATAAAGTGTCTGAAGGTTACGCAGATATTAGAGGATGGAAAGTAATGGATGTAGATAATCGCGTGATTGGCAAAGTAGATAATCTTTTAGTAAATAAAGATACCCAACGTGTGGTGTACATAGACGTAGAAGTAGATCAATCTATTATTGATGCCAGTCACGATCCTTACAGTACCTCAAAAACGAGCAATTTACAGGAATTTATAAATACAGATGGCGAAAATCATATCATTATTCCAATAGGTTTATTAGATATAAATTCTGATGATAAACGGGTGTATTCACATACCATTAATCATTATACGTTTTCAAATACAAAACGCTACCGCAAAGGTGAAAATATAGATAGAGCCTACGAAGTTCAGGTGCTAGACTCCTATAAAAATAATGTTATTTATGAAGATTACGACGATAAAAAACGGGAAGATGCTTTAACAGAAAACAAGCTTTTACATGCGCTTGAGACAGAACAAATTAGAGCATTAATCCGTGAGGAAATTAAAAATTACCACAATAACGGGAATTCGTATTTTTCTACTTTTGAAACTACAAACGAGTCGCCTAAAACCACACAGATAGACCCTTATAAAGATGAAAATTTTTATAACAGAAACGAGTTTGAAAAACGGGTATATAATAAATAGAAATTAAACGACAGCGTTTAAGGTTTACTTGTAAATTCTTAAACCCAAAATAGCATAAAACCTGAAGCATATGTATTATACCCTTCAGGTTTTTTTATGTTTATTTATAACTTTTAACTAGGTGAATATGTGTTTTTAGCGAAATCCCTTATACTGGTTTAGTGGTGTCCGAGTCTAAAATGCGTCTTACATGTCCCCAAAAACTCATTAATGATCCTGTAGACTTTTCAGAAAATGAAGCAAGCATCGTTAAATTATCAACAAATTGTGAAGCAAACTGATCTTTAGGTCTATAAAAAGCCATATTCCACTTGTTAAAATAACGTTTCTCTACTGTATTTTCCCAAAGTAAATGAATGGTATGGTGCCGTGTGTCTGTCTTTATGAGTTCAAAAATCTCAAGTACATCTTGTTTTTCGCCTTCTAAAATCTGTACAAATGCGTGGTTATGATAAATAAGACACCCCGTAATATTATATGTTTTATTTTTAGTTGTTGCCGCCTCTAAGATAAGTTCTAAATCGTCTGAACTGAGATCCGAATGTGATTTAGAATGATAATTTAATTGATACATGAGTACTATTCTATTAAAGCTTCAGGCTACTTTAAGCCTTAAAAGTTTCAAAATAGAGTTAAATGTAACAATTACAAAATTTAAAACCGTCTTTTTAAAAACGCGCTTAAAAAAGAATACAACAAATGCAATTAAAATTGCACATCATATTCTTAAATCGCATTAAACACATTACACTTTAAATACTACAGACCAATAACTTACATTTTAAATCAAATTAATTTAATGTTGTTTTTAGCATACATAAAACACCAAGTTCTTCTCTGGATAAATTTTCTTTAGATTTTAGAAGTCTTGAAATCTCTTTTTGAAAGTAATTTATTGTTTTACCATTTACATATTCTTCAATAACTCGCGGATCTATATATGAACTTCGCGCCACAGAAGGTGTATTCCCCAAACGCTCACTCACTTTTATAACAGCATCGCGTATATTTTTATCAAGCACCTTCTGATCTTGTGCTTTTGAATATCCAATTTCATCTAAAGCTATAGCCGCAATAACAGTTCCGGCCCAAGTTCTAAAATCTTTTGCAGAAAATTCATCGCCCATTACCATTCTTATATAGGCATTAAGATGCTCACTTTTCACATCTTGTTTGTCACCATTTTCATCAATAAATTTAAAAATTTCATAGCCCGGTAAATCATCTATATCTGCAACTATTTTGGCTAATTTCTTATCAACAATATGGCGTTCTTGGGATTTTCCAGATTTACCAGTATAACTAAATATCAGTTCATCGCCAGATATTTGCAAGTGCTTACTTCGCATGGTAGTCAGACCATAAGTCTGGTTTTCTTTGCTGTAATAATCACTTCCTGGTCTAAAATATGCAGCTTCCAAAAGTCTAACCATACAGGCTAAAACTTTGTCTTTGCACAATTTACGTTTGCGTAAATGTTGCCCAGTAACCCGTCTCATACGTTCTAGTCTATTTGCAAATTTTAAAATTCTATCAAATTTGTCTTGATTCTGTTTTGCTCTAAACTTCGGATTATAAATATATTGTTTCCTGCCTTTTTCATCGCGACCGGTAACTAATACTTTGGCTTTTTTATTCGCATTTATTTCTACCGAAGTCCAGGCCGGTGGGATCACTAAAGACTTAAACCAAGTTTTTAAGTGCCTATCTTTTATTGTTTTATTTGAAGCATCTACATACCGAAAGCCTCTCCCATGTTTTTTTCTGTAATACATTTTATCATTCTAATTGGCTCTATAAATTACGCCTAATTTTAAGACTTTGCTTAGCTCAAAAACGTCAAAAATTAATGCATTACAACCAAACAAACTACTACGTGTTCTAAGCAATAAACCAACTTCACTTGGGAAGAACAGGAACCTCGATCACCTCTGTTTCTGTGTTTACATAAATACGTGCTTCTGCACTGGGCTTTATAATATATTTACCCGTAAAGACTCCAAATGCAGGAAAAATCATTTGATGCGCTTTCCAATAAAAACAACTTAATGTTATATGCTGCCTTCCTAAGCCACGCAATTGGACACCAGGGTGAATATGACCTGATAGATTATAAAATCCGTCACGCACTTCTGGATGATGTGTTAATAGAAACCCATCAAGTAGCCAGCTGTTTAAAACTTTAATCCCTAAATCTTCATACAGCTTCGCATCAATAATATCATGATTACCAGATATCAATACCACTTTACAGTGCAATGCCGCAACCCAAGTTTTAAAGATTACCCACTCGGCATTTAAATGACTGTGAAATAAATCCCCGAGTATACACACTGTATCCACATCAAAAGCCGAAATGATGTTTTGCAATTGCTTAAAATTTTGGTGTAAAACTCCTCTAGGAATCGCACTGCCATGTTTTCTAAAATGTGTCACTTTTCCCAAATGTACATCGGCAATTAAAAGCATGCGTTGGTTAACCCAAAAAGCACCGCCTAAAGGATGTAATATAAAACGTTGTGCGTTACAATAAATTTCTAGTGTTTCCATATATAAGCCTGTCTAGCGGTTTAATTGTATCGTCATACGTTTTATTCTGTCTGCTAATTTTTCAGAAGATAATTTCGATCGCAAGCGGTCTGTAATAATCGGAAATGAAAACGGTGTTGGCTTTTCACACGATTTCCAAATGATGTCTTGTGTATTTATACGATCTAATGCCAATTGCAATCGGCCTGCTTCTAATTGGTGTTCAAAAGTTTCGGTAAAAGCTTGTTGATATAATAAATTATCGGGTTCGTAATCTTCAAAAACGCCAAACAATAATTGAGAACTGGCTTGCAAATGTTTACTTTTAACCAACTTACTAGGAAAGCCTGTAAACAAAAGTCCTGAAATTACAGCAATATCTCTAAACCGTCGTTTTGCAAGTTCTGAAGCATTTATACTCTGCTCTAAATCTGTTTTTAAGTAATCTGATGAAAATAAATTATTATCTAAAATGGCTTGAATAGGAATAGGTTGATCCGATAATAATTCAAAACCATAATCATTAAAAGCAATAGTAAAGGTTATGGGTTGTAATAAACTTACACGATAAGCCAATAAACTTGCCAGAGCTTCGTGTACAAAATAACCTTCAAACGGATAAAAAATAGCATGATAACCTTCACGAGTTTTAAACGTTTCTATTAAAAATTGATTAGCATTGGGTACTATACTTTCTTTTTTTTGTCTTAAAACAATAGGTTTTAAAGCCTTAAGTTCTTTTGAATGTTTAAGTGTATTTGAATTTAACACATATAATTCTTCCCGAATTAAATCACTCATTTCTGAAGAAAAACTCATACGTCCTCCAAGCCAATTAGGAATTTTAGAGGTTTTTTGTTTAGAGGCCTTTACCAATACTTGCATGTGTTTTATGCTAAACAATTCCAATTGTCTGCCTGCAAATGTAAATACGTCTCCGGGTTTTAATTTGGATATAAAACTTTCTTCTATAGATCCTATATATCCTCCTTTTAAAAACTTCACTTGCAATACGGCATCGCTAATTATTGTACCAATCTGCAAACGATGTCTCATGGCAACACTACGACTTTGAACCTTAAATTTACCATCGGGCAACACCTCAACACGTTTGTATTCATCATACGCATATAGACTCTGACCCCCTAAGGTTATAAAATTTAATAGCCATTGAAATTGGTCTGGACTTAACGTCTGATAACAAAAGGTATGTTTTACTTCTTGGTAGATTACCTCTGGATAAAAACCGTCTGAAACGGCTAAAGTGACTAAATACTGAACAAGCACATCAAAACTATTAAGATAAGGCACACGATCTTCTACTAAAGTGTGAGTTACCGCATGTTTTAAGGCAGATGCTTCCACCAATTCTAAAGCATGTGTGGGTAAAAAATAAATTACACTGGTCTGCCCAGGCTGATGTCCACTACGTCCTGCACGTTGTATAAATCTGGAGACACCTTTTGGGCTCCCCACTTGAATAATAGTCTCTACCGGACTAAAATCTACACCCAAATCCAAACTGGAGGTACACACCACAATTTTAAGCGTACCTAATCGTAAAGCCGCTTCTACCCAAAGGCGGGTGTCTCTACTCATACTTCCGTGATGCATGGCAATATCTCCAGCAAATTCTGGATGCTTTTCTAAAATATTTTGAAACCAAATTTCACATTGCGAACGTGTATTTGTAAAAATTAAAGTGGAAGCACTTTCTTGTAAAATAGGTACAATAGCTTCTAATAAATGTAATCCTAAATGCCCACGCCATGGAAATTTTTCCATTTTGTTTGGAATAATCGACTGGACCTTAATATTCTTTTTTATATGAGCCTTTATTAAAACTGAATTTTTAAGTTGTTCCGGCCTAGTGCCCAATAAAACCTCTCGAGCTTGATCTAAATTTCCAATAGTTGCAGAAATACCCCAAATTCGTAACGCTGGAGCAATACTCTGTAAACGCGATAAAGCCAATGTCATTTGCACACCTCGCTTATTAGCCACCAGTTCGTGCCATTCATCAACCACAACACTTATTAACGGTTTAAACAATTTTTCATACCCTTTAGTGGCCAATAATAAATGTAAACTTTCTGGTGTGGTTATTAATAAGTTAGGCATATTGCGCTTTTGTGCCGCGCGCATACTTGCAGATGTGTCTCCTGTACGAACGCCTACTGTTATTGGTACATTTAAATCTGTAACAAAACGTTCGGCAGCTTGCTTAATCTCTACAGAAAGTGCGCGTAATGGGGTCACCCAAATGGCTAATAATCCTTTTGGAGGCTTAGTCTTGTAATTGGGATTACGTTTTATGGTTTCAAGAACAATAGGTACCCATAAAGCATAAGTTTTTCCACTTCCAGTAGGCGCATTTAAAAGCCCATGTTTACCTTGCAAAAAAGCAGTCCAGGTCTGTTTTTGAAATGGAAAGGGTTGCCAACCTTGCTGGCTAAACCAGTGAGTTGCAAATTGCTCTAATGTTGTTCTGTTCATAATTAATAGTGCATTAATAGTTCTAAATCGTCTAAACTATTGGCATCGTGTATGGTTTTATCGTGTCGCCACCGTAATATTCTAGGAAATCGGGTTGCAAATCCACTCTTATGGCGACTAGAATGTGCGATACCTTCAAAAGCAATTTCAAAAACCAATTCTGGTGTCACGCTACGTACCGGACCAAAACGTTCTAAAGTGTTTCGTTTAATCCAAGCATCTACTTGTCTAAATTCGGCATCTGTAAGCCCAGAATACGCTTTAGCAAAAGTTACAAGCTTTTGGTCCTGATCCCATAAACCAAATGTATAGTCTGTAAATAAATTAGAACGTCTACCGTGGCCACGCATGGCATAAGTTAATACAGCATCTATAGTTAAGGGGTCTGTTTTCCATTTCCACCAATGTCCTTTTTTTCTACCTACTAAATATTTAGAGTCTTTTCGTTTAAGCATGAGCCCCTCGCTATGCATTTCACGTGCACGTGCTCGCTCTTGGATTACAGCGTCCCAATTGTCACAGTTTACGGTTTCAGACAATTGTAAAGGCAATTGCTCAGGTGCTAATTGTTTAATAAGGTGTTCAAGAATCTGCCGCCTTTCACTAAAAGGGTGTGATCGGAGATCTTTACCTTCCCATTCTAAAATATCATAAACTTTTAATATAACAGGTGTTTTTTTTAGCAAGGCTTTGCTAACGGTTTTTCTTCCTATTCGTGTTTGTAAATCTTGAAAAGTACCAATGTTCTGATTCGGATAAGGCAAAATTTCTCCATCTAAAACGGTCCCATTTGGGAGTACCGATTTAAATACTTGAAATTCGGGATATTTATCTGTAACTAATTCCTCGCCTCGACTCCAAATAAACAATTCATGATGTCTTATAATCGTTTGAGATCTAATCCCATCCCATTTATGCTCGATACTCCAGTCTGTAATAGGACCCAAACTAGAAACTGGACCTTCCAAACCATATGCCAAATAAAAAGGATAAGGCTTAGAAATAAAATCTGATGGGCGTGTCTTTAAAACCAAATCTTCAAAAGAAATTGTACTCGGATCCCATTGCCCCATTAACTTGTAAGCTAAAATATCTTCGTCTACTCCCGTAGCTACAGATAATGCCCGAGTCATTAATTTCTGACTTACTCCAATCCTAAAACCGCCTGTTATAAGTTTGGTAAACACAAATCGTTCATAATAATTTAAGGTATTCCAATGTGTAGTAACATACTCCTTTTTAACGGCTTCGTCTTCTTGTTTAAGCGAAAGCATATCTTGTAAAAACGCCGTTAACGATTTGTCGCTGGTATTTTGATTTGTAGGTAAAATTAAAGCAATCGTTTCTGCTAAATCGCCAACAATATGATACGATTCTTCAAACAACCACAACGGAATATGAGCCAATTCTGAAGCCCACTTTCTAAGTCGTGTGGTTTGTATTGGTCGTGGTGGTCTTCTATGCGATAATATAGCAATAGTCCATACTTTATCTGTATCACTAGCCTGTTTAAAATAAGCTGCAAGTGCTTGTACTTTTAAAGTGGTTTTAGTAGTACTGTCTAGGGTTTGAACTAATTTGGCAAAATGTTTCATAGGTTTTCCTCCTGTTCAAGTTTAGTATCCATCTCATGTAATTCTCCTTCAAATTGGGTATGTTCAGTTCTTGCATCAAACCCTTGAGATCGCAAGTATCTAGAAAAGATATCTGTATACCCATGGGTACAGATTATTTTTTCTGCTCCAGTATATGTTATTGCTGTTAAAAGCTGTTCCCAATCGCAATGGTCAGACATCACAAAGCCACGATCTACTGCTCGGCGCCGTCTTGCCCCTCTAAAAGCCATCCATCCACTAGCAGATGCGGTAACATAAGGCACCATTTTTCTAATCCAAGGAGATCCATGAGCGCTTGGTGGAGCCAAAACAATATTTCCCAATATATCTTGCGGAGTGGTGTCTCGGGTAATCCGTATAGTCGCTGGTAAATCTACCATGGGCCGAATCACAGCGGTCATATTTTCTATAGCGCCATGGGTGTATATTGTACCAATATGCGGATCTAAATGTTTTAACAAACGTTGGGCTTTGCCTAAAGAATACCCAAATAAAATCGAAGTCTGTTTTGCAGCTTTATTTTGCGCCCACCACGTATTAATGGCATTAAAAACAGTGGCTTGTTGTGGCCAGTTAAATGCAGGTAACCCAAATGTGCACTCGGTAATAAAAGCATGACATTTAACAGGTTCAAAAGGGACAGCTACCCCATCTTGTTCCAACTTATAATCGCCAGAAAACACCCAAACTTCCCCCCGATATTCTACGCGTATTTGTGAGCTTCCTATAATATGTCCCGCAGGGTGTAATGAAAATTTAACGTTATTAATTACAAAAGACTCGTTATAAGCTACACCACTTACTTGTATGTCGCCTAACCTGTACTTTATTATAGGTACATTAGTATGATGCGTAATGTATTTTTTATGCCCATACCGACTATGGTCTGCATGCCCATGAGATATAATAGCACAATCTACAGGTTTCCAAGGATCTAAATACACATTGGCTACTTCGCAATAAATACCATAATCGTTAAAAACTAATAAGGGTGATTCCATAATATAATCTTTAAAATTAAAGATATAACGATTTAATGAAATCCGTTTTGTACAGATGCTATACCGCTAAACTTTATACGGTATGAGCACATTTTGAGTCGGTTGCCCTATAAAATACGTGACTAAACCACTCCCCTTAATTTACATACATAGTATATAACCACCCTAATATGCATTAAATTCTAACACATCTTAAAAAATCCCTGATCTAACACCTCTTGTCTTTTAAAACAAATCTGCTTAACATACAGTAAAACAATTTTTTAATGGTTCAACACATAAACCTTAATTTAAATTTTGCTTATTGTAAATATATTTTTAGTTTTACCTAAACTTTAAATTAGTAATACTTAAAACATAATTACATATCATGAAAAAAATAGTGTATCTCTTTTTAATACTGCATGTTGTAATGACAGCACAAAATTCTAACGCCATAATTTCAGGTACAATTACTGCTGCTGGTTCCCCGGTACCCTTTGCTACTGTGTATGTAGAATCTGGAACGCAAGGTGTAGATGCCAATGCTAATGGAACATATACTTTAACCGTACCTTCAGGACTCATCACATTAGTTGCACACTACCAAGGATATCGTACGGAAACGAAAACACTTAAAATTAAGGCTGGGACGCAACAAACTCTTAACTTTAATCTTACTGAGGATGCTTTGGGCCTAGATCAAGTAGTGGTGAGTGCCACACGAAACAGAATCAGCAAAAAAAAAGCACCCGTTATTGTTAATGTGCTAAGCCCTAAATTATTCAGAGCCACACAATCTATTTCGCTAGCCGATGGATTAAATTATCAACCTGGCGTTCGTGTAGAAACCAATTGCCAAAATTGCGGATTTACCCAAGTACGTCTTAACGGATTGGAAGGGCAGTATACTCAAGTGCTCGTAAATAGCCGACCAGTGTTTAGTGCGCTTAATGGCGTATACGGACTTGAGCAAATTCCGGTAAGTATCATCGATCGTGTAGAAGTGGTTCGTAGTGGAGGCTCTGCCCTTTTTGGATCTAATGCCATTGCAGGAACGGTAAACGTCATTACTAAAGAACCCATTAATAATACGTGGGACGTCAGTTCGTATCTGGGGTTTATAGATGGTAAAACACCAGACCGTAGTGTAAATATGAATGCTTCTATAATTAACGAAGCACTAACTGCCGGTGTTACGGTGTACGGCATGTACCGCAATAGAGATGCTTTTGATGCAAACACTGATGGGTTTAGCGAAATCACAAAACTTACCAACAATTCACTTGGAGCTAAAGCTTTTGTAAAGCCTAACGATAATAGCAGAATTGGAGTCGATTTTACCGCTATTAAAGAATTTAGACGCGGTGGTGACCGACTAGATCTCGCACCTCAATTTACTGATGTTACCGAACAATTAGATCATAACACTATTTTTACGGGTATAGATTATAAGCTATTTAACGATACACGAACCAACGATGTAACGGCTTATGTCTCTGTACAACATACCGATCGCGGAAGCTACTATGGTGGTTTAGGGGGTGGACGAACGCATGCCGACTCTATTGCTGCAAACAATGCTTTTGGGACTACAAAAGATCTTGCCGTAGTTGCAGGAGCTAAATTTACCCATCATTTTAACTCTAACGACGTGCTGACTACAGGTATAGAATACCAAATGAATGACACCGACGATATCATTACCGGTTATAACCGTTTAGTAGACCAAAAGGTGAATAATTATGGCCTTTATGGGCAATACGAATGGAAACCATCAGAACAATTTACGGCCTTAATTGGTGCCAGATTAGATCATGTAGATGTGGATGGTTATTATACCATAGAAGATATCGAACGTGCTTCAGATGTAGCAGAAACGGTATTAAGTCCACGTATAACACTATTATACGATATTACTAAAGCCCTACAATTTAGAGGTGGATATGCTAGAGGTTTTCGCGCTCCTCAAGCCTTTAACGAAGACCTTCATATTGCATCTGTTGGCGGAGAACAAAGTTTTGTAATCCTTTCAGACAATTTAGAAAGTGAATTTTCTAACGCCTATACAGCCTCTTTTAATTTTACAAAAGATTTCAATTTAACGCAAACAAATGTGTTGGTTGAAGGGTTTTATACCACCTTAAAAAACCCTTTTACCATAGTGAGTACAGGGACCACTTTACCTAATGGTTCTATCTTAGAAGAATCTCGTAATGGAGAGGGAGCCTATGTTACAGGAACAAACATAGAAATAAGCGTATCTCCTAGTTCCTCCTTATTTTTCCAAGCTGGAATCACTCTCCAAAAATCAATATATAAAGAAAATCAAATGCTTTTCGAAGCCGATGGCAGTAATGTAAATGAACACGATGTGATTATAGATGAATTTACTCGATCTCCCAACGTATATGGGTTTTTAAATACCAATTGGGAAATTATTGAAGATCTCAGACTAGATGTCACTGGAAGTTACACTGGTAGTATGATTGTGCCTCATATAATAAGTGAGTCTGGCTTTATGGACTTGGTTAATACAGAGGCCTTTTTCGATATGACCACCAAATTAACTTATCACTTTGATCCTATTGAAGATGTGCATGTAGAAATTAGTGGTGGTGTACAAAATATCTTTAACAGTTATCAGGATGATTTTGATTCTGGTGCGGGACGTGATTCTACTTATATTTATGGTCCAAACCAACCAAGAACAGTTTTTGTTGGATTAAAATTTGGGGACTTTTAAAACACCTTTACATGTTAAGAATTTTAATTTTAATTGGTGTTTTTCTCGGAAGTTTTTCCAATACAAACGCTCAAAATAGCAACACGATTCATTGGAAAACCTTTCCGGAATTAGAAAGCGCTCTAAAAGAAAATCCAAAACCAATTTTTATCTTTTTCCATGCCCAATGGTGTGCCTATTGTAAAAAAATTCAACGTCAAGTCTTTACTAAACCCGATGTTATAAACCTTATAAATAACAAATATTATGCTGTACACATGGATGTCGAATCACAAGATTCCATAGTATTTGAACACACTGTATTCACCAATACGCAAGCGCTTACAAAACGAAACGGCATACACGACATTCCTTTACTTCTCGCTTCTAGAACTGAATACCCGTTTTCTTTACCTGCAACTGTTATTTTAAATAAAGATTTTACCGTAAGACAAAGGGTTTTTGAATATTATACGTCTAAAGAACTAGTACTGCTATTAAAATAAATTTACTACAGTCAGGTATGAGACTGTAAAAACTAAAAACCGGATGATACTTTAATGCATCATCCGGTTTTATATAAAGAAACTGGTTTTAAAATTGGCTTACTAAGGGTATGCCTTAATGTTTTTCTTCTAGTCGTTCTTTTGCAGAAGCATCTTCGGCAACACCATTTTTCCAATACGAGTAGGCATACAATTCGTTAGTAGACCATTGTAAATCTTTACGTAAATAGTGTCTTATCGCTTTTACAGCTGAGAACTCACACGCCACAAATCCAAATTTCACGACATCTGGAATGGGTAGAGCTTTAACGGCATCTATTAAAAACTCACCGTGTCCAGGATTAGGGTTATGTAGCCATTTAAACGTAATATCGGCTTTAGTCGCTAACACCTGTTCATCGGCTTCGCCATGCACTTCAATAATACACACCCCTTTAGCCTCAGGAGGTAAAGACTCTAAAATCACACTAAGTACAGGAATAGCAGTGGCATCGCCTACCAACATATACCATTGGGCTGGCGGATACAATTGCTTATCGTGTAATTTCATAGCTACACCAAGCTCTGCGCCGGGTTTAGCTTCTATAGCCCAAGCCGAGGCAGGCCCGCTCTTACCATGATTTACAAAATCTATTGTCAATTCGTTTTTTTCTAAATCTATGGCACGGTGCGTATAGGTACGCATATATGGTAATACATCTGCTTCTGGTAGTATCCAAGTATTGCGTGCGGTATCAAAATGTCGCATATGCAATTTAGGTACTCCTGCCGGCGGAATAAAAACCTTATTATTATCGCCTAACATAGCTGTTTTAAATATACTAACATCTCCTGTTAACACAATGCGTATATAATGCGGGGTAATAAACTGTTTGTGTTTTACAGTAAATGCGCCTTGCACGATGGGGTTTGTAGGTGTCGTCATAAATATATGGTTATAAGTGATCTGAAACTTCCTTTATTTTAATTTTAAAAGAAAGAATACCATCTCCAGAAATATACCAAGCCTGCGGATCTAAATACACCACTTTCCCATTTTGGTAAGCCTGGGTTTGTTTTATTAATTCGTTTTCTATAGTGGCTGTGTTCGTTGCTTGTTTGCTCACTACGGCACTTCTGTCTAGGATAAATAGATAATCTGGATTAATATCTTGTATAAATTCATTAGATACAGCTTGGCCGTGGCGCGCTGCATCTAAATGATCAACGGCTTCTTTAAATCCAAAGGCTTTATAAAGTACTCCAAAACGAGAATCACTACCAAAAGCACTAAATTTTCCATTATTATGCATAATCATTAACGCCTTTTTATCTGTGGCAGTTACTTGCTCATGTAAGGTCTGCACGCGAGTTTTAAGATCGGTAATAATACTAGTTGCTTCTTTTTTTTTATCAAAAATATCGGCAAAAACTAACAGATTTTTTTCTATAGAGGCTAAATTATCACTCGTATCTGTTTGTAAATACACGGTTGGAGCTATTTTAGATAATTCGTCATAATTAGATTTCATACGTGCAGAGATAAAAATAACATCAGGTTCTAAAGCACTTAATTGCTCATAATTCACTTCAAACATAGTCCCTAAATCTACAATAGCTTCATTCGTTTTATAATCTTGTAAATAGTCTGGAACATGACTTTTAGGGATGCCAGCAACAGCTATTCCTAATACTTTTAAGTTTTCTAAAGAGGCATAATCTAAAGCCACAACTTGCTTGGGGTTTTTAACCACCTCAACTGTGCCAAGCTCATGCGTTATGGTTACGGTCTCTTGCGGTTCTGCAGTTGTAGTATCTTTGGGGGTGTCTTTAGGAGTGTCTTTACAACCCGTTAAAAACAATACGAATAATACGGTAAATAGGTGATGAATAGATTTCATATTTTAATATATATTTAGTTATAATAATTGCAAATTCTTTTGTTGTTAGTTTCTATAATTTCAAAATCAATGTCATAAATATCTTTTAAAATTGTAGGCGTTATAATATTTGGTGTGCTATCAAAATGGATTAATTGTCCGGCTTTCATGGCTGCGATATAATCGGAATATTGGGCTGCAAAATTAATGTCGTGCACCACCATAACTATGGTTTTGTTATGGTCTTCACTAAGACGTTTTAACGTTTTCATGATTTGCACAGAGTGTTTCATATCTAAATTGTTAAGCGGTTCGTCTAACAAAATATAATCGGTGTCTTGAGCTACTACCATGGCTAAGAATGCACGTTGCCTTTGGCCACCGCTGAGTTCGTCTAGATAATTATCTTGTAACACTGTTAAGTTTAAAAAGGCAATGGCCTCCTCAATTTTAAGGGTGTCTTGTGCGGTTAAACGACCTTGCGAATAAGGAAAACGTCCAAACCCTACGAGCTCTTTAACTGTAAGCTTTAAATCTAAATGATTAATTTGCTTTAGTATAGACAGTTCCTGAGCAAGAATCCGATCTTTATACGCTTTTATATTTTTGTCATTAATAATTATAGCACCTTGGTTAGGTTCTATAAGTCGTGCTATAGCACCTAAAAGCGTGCTTTTTCCAGCCCCATTACTTCCTATTAAAGAGGTGATTTTCCCTTTCGGAATATTTAAATTAACCTGGTCTACAACGACATTATCGCCATAGTGTTTTACTAAGTTATTGGTCTTAATCATAACGTTCTAGTTTTTAACAAGAGATATATAAAATATAACCCGCCTATAAAATTGATAATAACACTAATTACAATATTAAAGCTAAACAGGTGCTCTACTAAAAATTGTGCCCCGAGTATGGAAATAAAACAAACCAAACAACAGGCTGGAATTAAAATGTGATGCTTATAGGTTTTAAACATCTCGTATGTTAAATTGGTTACCAACACCCCTAAAAATATAATGGGTCCTACTAAGGCTGTAGACACAGCTACTAAAGCTGCAATTAAAAATAAATGTAGTCGCACTTTTTTAAAATAAGGAACGCCCAAATTTACGGCATGTGCTTTCCCCAAACCAATAACATCTAAATACCTAAACTGGGTTAACCCTATACCAAAACAACCTAGCAGAACGACTAACGCATACCAAATCAAATCGTAATTAATAGCGTTAAAACTAGCGTATAAAGTACCTTGTAAAATCAAGAAATCGTTAGGGTCTAGTATAAGCTGTAAAAAAGAACTAATGGTATGAAAAAGCGTTTCTAGTACAAGCCCAATTAACAGTAATAGATACAAATTATGGTTCTCTTTCTTAAAAATTAATTTAAAAAGTATAAACGCAAAGCCTAGCATAAATACTATAGAGAGAAAGAAATTCTCCTTGGCACTTATTACTGAAAAAGTTTTATCGCCATACATAAATACAATAACAGTCTGAAACAGTAAATACACAGCTTCAAATCCCATAACAGACGGCGTTAATATTCTATTATGTGTAAGCGTTTGAAAGACTATAGATGAATAGGCTACGGCACAAGAAACCATACCAATAGCAAAAACTTTATAACTACGCCTCTCAAAGGAATACGCCCAATTAGTAGGCAAACCATAGGTTAAAAAAAGTGCACATAAGCCCAGCATCACAACGGTTAATAGTATAATTTTTTTTAACTGTATGCTCATCGCTTGCGTATTAAAAGTATTAAAAACACTAATCCTCCAATTAAACCAACCATCATCCCAATAGGTACTTCAAACGGATAAATAATAAGACGTCCTAAAAGGTCACAAACCAAGACAAATAAAGCCCCGATAACGGCTGTATAAGGCAGCGTTTTTCGTAAATTATCACCATATAAAAGACTAACAACATTGGGAATTATTAACCCTAAAAACGGTATCGTACCAATGGTTACTGCAATAGCACTTACTGTTAAAGAAATACATAGTAACCCAATAAGTAATACACCCCGATAATCTAATCCCAGGTTTTTCGAGAAGCTTTCTCCCATACCTACTACCGTAAATTTATTGGCATATAAATACGTAATAATAACAATGGGTAAACATATAAAAATAACCTCGTAATTGCCTTGAAGTACGCCTGAAAAATCCCCAATTAACCACGTTTCGGTGTCTTGAACAATATTAAACTGAAAGGCAAAAAACGTAGTTATAGACTTAATTACACCTCCAAATAACAACCCTAACACAGGAATAAAAATGATGCTTTTATGTCGTATACGATCTGCTATTTTTAAAAAGATTACACTGGCTATAAAGGTGACTAAAAAGGCAAATATTAATTTATATAGGGCACCGTATTGTGGAATACACACTATAGCGCCTAAAATCCCTAATTTGGCAGCTTCTAGTGTTCCTGCCGTTGTTGGAGATACAAATTTATTCTGCGTCATTTGCTGCATAATCAGTCCACAAATACTAATGCCTATACCTGTTAACAGGACAGCCAAAGTACGTGGTAACCTACTTAGGGTTAAGATCATCCAATCTTCGCTGGTCCAATGTAAAATATCGACTATAGAAATCGATTTAATGCCTACAAAAAGGGAAAGCACAGATAACACAAAAAGGGCAATAAGAAGCAAAAAAAGTCTCAAAGTCTGTCGAGATTCAAATTATTAAATATGTGTATGTATTATTTCAATAAATTAATGAGTCCCGGTAGAATACACCGAGACTCAAAAACAACAATTAAAATATTAAACTACAGAGTGTTAACAAACACACAAGTGTGTTACTCACCCTGATATGTTAATTTACTTACAGCTTTAGCACTTTCTCCTATCACTTCAGAAAGTTGTGTTGCTGTAGCAGTATCGGGATCAATAGCATATAAATAATTTTCATTTTCTGTTGGCGTCGCTGGTACAATTAATAGGCCATTAGCTGTGTCTATATATGGTAATTTATACTCCCAAGAGGTTAATGCAGATTCTGGGAATCCTGTTACCCAAGTAAACGATTGTGTAGCAACATCAACTACTGCAAAACGGTCTGCATCAATTCCAAATGTAGCATCATCGTTAGTTCCTGGATACATCGCTAAAATAAAAGTGGTCCCTCCCATATAGTACGATCTAAATAAATTATAACCTCCTGAAGCTTCAGTCACATTAAAGAAATAATCATCATCAAATGCATAAGTGCCTGCGTTAATTTTTAACACCCCAGATGGAATGGTACTTGAAGCAGCGCTATCATAATCGGTTTGTGCTGCAGAAAACACATATAAATCCCCATTGTCTACCACTTCTAAACCGGTATCTCCTTGAGAGTATTTCTGACTAGAAACAGACCCTGTACGTCCTGTATCTTTAATAACTTGGTCTACCGTAAAGTCGTCGTTTAACACAACAACATAAGTGCTGTTATAGTAATCTGAAGAAAATGAACTCGAGTTAATACTACGTGCTCCTAAAATAATTTTATCTTCATATTCAGCAACATCTGTAAAGTAAGCAATTTCTCCTTCTTCTAATAAATCATCTGTAACCAAGCTATATTCCTGAGAAGCATCTGTTTGAGAATCTACCGTATAAAAGTAAGCGTGTTGCACAATAGTAGTATCTCTTAAACGGTCTGAATACACTAAAATAATATCATCATTCACCACGCCTCTTGTGTGTATAGAGACATCTAATGCCAATTCATTTCGTTTTACAATGTTTCCACTTTCATCCATAATATAAGAAGCCGATGTAGAGGCATCTGCCCCATTATATAAAAAGCCATAAAGCACTTCTTCTCCAAAGCTTTCCCAAATTCTTGTTCCTGGAGATTGTACAGCAGAAGTTCCTGTAGCATCTATTACAGTACCGGCATCAATATCGTCAGAAGCTACAAGATAATCGTTTTCGCCTGAAGACGCTGTAACTATATATTTAGAGGTTCCGACAACACCATCGCCATCATCACCGCCAGTATCACCACTAGAGTCGTCTGAAGAACAGGCAGAAAAAGAAAGTAAAGCGGATAGCGCTATGAAGCTTAAAATTTGATTTTTTGATTTCATAATATTAAATTAATTTACATTTTAGTATTTATAATTGGTATCTTGAATGTGTTTACATTCTATTAAAAAAGTATCTAAATTTTACAGAGAAACTACGCCCTGGTTTTTGTAAGCTATAATTATCGTAAAGCTTAGCATCAAAAATATTTGTACAGTCAAAAGACACATTGTACTTCCCGTTTTTCCAAGAATAGTTCACAAAAAAATCATGAGCTACTTGAGAGGGCACTAATGCACGGTTCGACGCTTGGTAGGTGTCATAATCATATAAAAACTCATCGGTATAACTTAGGTTATAAGAAATCCCAAGACGGTTGTCTGTATTCCAAATATTTTTAAAAAAATAAGAAGCCCCAAATTGTCCAAACATGGTAGGTTGGTTAGGTAAAGTAGCATCGTAATAGGTAGATCCTGATGTAAAATTTTTAGGTTCTAAGTAAGATAAACTAGCATTAGCCGTAAACCGATCTTGGTAAGAATAAGTCATCTCTGCATCTATTCCTGATGTTTTTACCAATTCGGTATTTTCATAAGTCCCTTCGCCTTGCGAATAATCAATATTTAGCCTAATATAATCTGTAGTTCTTCTGTGAAAGAGATTAACATCCATATTAAACATATGATCGGTGTGGATATTAAAATTGTAATTGAATCCTAAATTTACATTATTACTTTGCTCGGGTTTTAAATCAAAGTTAGCCACATAAAAACCAAACACTTCTCCAAAAAGTTCAGAACTTACAGGTAGGCGTCGTGTAGACTCAAAGTTGGCTTTTAATTGTAAGGCGTCTGTTATAAAGTATGTGGAAGTCACGCCAAAACCAAATTGTGTATCTTCTTTTTCAACCATCTGGAAATCTTCAACACCATTCAAATTAGCTAAATCTAAATACGCCTCGGCATGGTAAGAATACATTTTTCCGAAAACCGATGCACTAAATTTTGGCGTAATATCGCCGGTAAGGCTCGCACCTAATATATTTCGGTTATTTATTCTGGGCTCATCATTAATATAATCGTCCACCTGTACACGCTCATCTCCTTGTCTCGAGAAAAAATTAGCAACATTGTTTATCGTTAAACGGTAAGCGTCATTAAGTGCATAATTAATATTAGCATTAATAGTCCCATTATTATCATGATATACGTAATCGGAATATTGACTCTCGCCTAAAGAATTAGAGGGTACCCACTCGCCTAACCAATTATATTCTCGGTCTGAAAGGTCAAAGTTATGCCCGCCTCCAAAATTATAATTGGCGCTTAAACGCACATCTAACCCACTAGTAAATAAATCGTCTTTAGCATATAAAAACGAAGGCATGACAATTTGAGAGGTTTGGTACTTTTCTCCATAGGCTAAGTTTAAATATGCCGGATGCTGTATCTCATCGTATTCCTGTCCTAACGTAATCCCAAACAACAATTGGTCTGCAAATGATTTGTTAACGAAACCAAACTTTCCAATAACCGTTTCATTATGGTAAACATCATGAAAACGTCTTACACGTTGGGTTTCTTTAGATAGTAAATTGGTATCAAAATCTTTAATAAGCACATCTACATAATAGTCGTTATCTGAGTAATTCTGAAAGGCACTCACCTGAGCTGTAAATCCGCTTTTCGAGGTATACCCTGCATTAATAAAGGTTTTAGCCGTATTAAAACTACCGTAAGAAAACGACGCATCTACATAGGTACCTGCAGAAGTTTTGGTTACTATATTTACAGCACCTCCTAAAGCATCTGAACCAAAGTTAACAGGGACTACACCTTTATAAACTTCTATACGCTCGGCAAGGTTTACTGGTAAATTATTAATCTGAAACGCAGAACTCATGGCATCCATAGGCATGCCATCTATAAAAAACCGAACGTGCCTCCCACTTAATCCATTTATAGTAACGTTTGTACTAGATCCTAATCCACCTTCTTGTTGAATTTTTACACCTGGCGCACGCTCTAAGACTTCAGATAAATCTACAGATGCGTTATGAAACGCTTTTACATCTATGGCTACAGCATTAAAACCAGATTCTTCGATATTACGCACACTCGATTTTCCAACAATCAACACATCGTCTAATGCAAAAGAGGCATCTTGTGTTAAAGTAAAATTTAAAGTAGTAGTATCGCTTACCGCCTCAAAAGATTGCTCTTGCTTAAGGTAACCTACCACACTACAAACTAAAGTAGGCTGTGCATTAGTAAAACGCAACGTATACATCCCATCAAAATCGGTGTAAACGGCATCATCGGTGTCTTTTACCATAACAATAACATTATCTAAAGGGCGACCTTCTTTATCGGTTACGGTTCCTGTTACGGTTTTGGTCTGACCATAGCCTACCGCCATAAAACCTAATAAAACACTAAAAAATGTATATAACTTCATAATCTGTTTTGCCTAAAAAACGTTTGGTAACTCGGATATACAATTCATACTATAGTCTTAAAAAAATGATAAAACACGCCAGCTTGTGTATGAGCGCTTGTATATTTGACTATCTGAATAAAATATATTAAGTTTGTTATTTAGATTTAGTTTAAATAAAAGCAAATGTATTTGAACTCCTAAAATTATCACCTACGCAAATTGGATTAAAAAAGACGTAAAAAGAATAAGTATGAAATCGATCTTTCAGAGCGAACATTTTACTGAGAAAAAAATTGTTAAAACATACACGAATGCCCGTGCTCGCAAACATATCGTAGAAGAGAACAGGCATTACGAGAATGCGGCAGTAAATATTGATATTAAGGAAATTATGCTCGATGGCATACATATTTATATTAGAAACGAAAAATTAAAGCCGCCGTTTATCATGCAAGTCGAACATGATTTTCCGTTTATGAAAATGCATTTTGAAATGGAAGGTAGCAGTAAATATAAACCGCTAGATCCTAAAAATCCGGCTGTAAATATTCCAAGCGGACATTATAATTTGTTTTTCTTACCTAAAGTTAAAGGCACTTTAACTTACGATAGTCCCATCCGTAAAACTTTAGAAATCAATTTTAACAAACGCTTTCTTAAACGGGTCTTTGGGCCTTCACTCATGGATGCCAGTTCGGCCTATGGGCAAGCATTACTTAGCAATACCCCCTTTTTAATGTGGGAAAAAAGCAAACCCATCCCGCCTAATATCTTACTTATTATTCAGGATATTATCAATTGTAATTTTGACGGCAGCATCAAGAAAACGTATCTAGAGTCCAAGGTTATCGAGGTGCTAAGCATTTTATTTAACGAGATCAAAAATAAAAACCATACTGAACAAGATTATACCGAAATTGATTTTTTAAAAATTAAAGAAGCCGAAGCCATTTTACAAAAAAACCTTAAAAATCCACCAACCATACCCGAATTAGCAATTTTAACAGGCTTAAACCAATTTAAACTTAAACAACATTTTAAACAAGTGTATGGCAAGCCTATTTTTAAATACATCACAGACTTACGTATGGAAAAAGCCATACAGCTTATTGTAGACCACGGCCATACAGTAAGCGAAGCCGCCTACGATATTGGCTACAAAAATCCGCAACATTTCACAGCCGCCTTTAAACGAAAATTCAATTATTTGCCAAGCAAATTAAAAATACACTCATAAATTAACATCTACCAATATCATCATGTTTAAACATAAGTACCTCCACGTCGCAGTAGGCTTAATCTGTTTCTTTAGCATACTACCTCAAACCACCTTAGCACAGGAACAACTTAATATAGGCGAAAAAATAACACTCAAATCCCAAGTATTAAACGCAACCAGAACTTTATACATATCGTTACCTAAAAGTTATAACGATACTACATACAGCCCCAAAGCGTATCCTGTACTCTATTTTTTTGATGGCGATTCTCATTTCGAAAACCTAGTGGCACAACGCAATTGGCAAACCCGCAACCTGTATGCGACCATGCCTGAAGTGATTCTTGTGGGTATTGTACAAGAAGACAGAACGCACGAACTTACGCCTACCAAAATGGAAACTCCAGCCTCATGGAAACGAGCAAATTTTTCAACCTCTGGGGGTAACCCTACTTTTATGACCTTTATTGAAACTGAAGTCAAACCGCTCATAAACAACACCTATCGCACTAACGGATTTGAAATTTTAAGCGGCCATTCCTTTGGGGGCTTAGCCACGGTAAACTGCTTTGTAAATACGCCCCAATTCTTTGATGCCTATGTAGCTATCGATCCTAGCATGTGGTGGAACCATACCAACATCCTTAACCACATGCAAGACCAATGGATAACCGAGGCTCACCAAGGTAAATTACTATTCGTCGCAAAAGCCAACGATCCAGGGTCTGGTGCAGAACATCACAACGCTAACCTCGCCTTACACGACACATTAGAAGCCTTACAAGATCGTGCTAATTTTAGGTGGGACTTTAAATTTTATGATAATGAAGATCATGGGTCTGTCGTGATACCGGCCGAATTTGATGCTTACAGATTCCTCTTTAAAGGCTACCAAATGCCTGTAAAAACACTAATGAAACAACCTGAACTGCTAGCGGCACATTTTACCCAAATTTCTGAACGCTTAGGGTATCAAGTCGTGCCAGATGAAGCCTTAATTGATGAAATGGCAAATGTGTGCATGCGACAAGACTTATACGCTCAGGCAGAAGCTTTACTATTAAAGAATAGTGAAAACTATCCAAATAGCGCTCATGCTCAGAGCAGATATCAAAATTTTAAACATTAAGCCAGAATACTAAAATCACCAACTAATATATAAGTAAGCAAAAAGGAACCCAATCTACATGAAAATGGGTTCCTTTTTCTTTACGGTTCTACTTCGAATATCTTTCTCTTAAAATATTCATTTCAAAATAGAAATATAACGTCTTTTTTTTTAAAAGGCGTTTTCTACCTCTGCTGCTTCAAGCATCAAATAATGTAAATCTGTATTTTTTATAAAGGGTTTTAAAAGCTGACTCCCTGGACCAAACATAGCCAACTCGACATAATCGGCAGAGTGTTGCATACTTATCCATCCTACCGAATTATGCGCCTTTTGCAGTTCTGCCAAGAGGTGAAATGGTAAATGCCTTGGGTTATACCAACCATCTTCGGTAGATAATTCTTTATAATAATCTAATAGCTGTTTACATGCTTCATCTGTAAGCGCAATATTATTGGCATAGTGTATGCGTTCTTTAACTTGCGAGATAGATGTTTCTTTACCAATCCCATTTAAAATCCATTCGTTAGTGTGTATATAATTCTGAATAGAATCAAAATTAGTATTAGCATCACTTCCGTAAATAACTCCAGGGTTGGCATTACCATGGTCTGTTGTAATAATCACTAAAGTTTCACCGTCTTGCTCAGCAAAATCCATGGCCACTTTTATAGCATCATCATGATCTATTTGATCATGAATTAAGCCTGCAATATCGTTACCATGAGCAGCCCAATCTACTTTGCCTGCCTCGACTTGTAATACAAAACCTTTAGCGTGATCTTTCATTACGTCGATTGCTTTGGTTGTCATTTCAGCAAGTGTAGGTATCTTTTGAGTCAATTCCTTATCGTTTTCTCTATCTATCACGTATGGTAATCCGCCGTCGTCAAACACTCCTAAAATAGGTTTCCCGGGAACTGTTGAAAGCATCTCCTGCTTGGTGTGAACTACTTGATAACCTTGCGACTTGTACGCCTGATACATGTTTGTTTTATCCTTCCTTTTATCTGATGCAAAATAGTCGTTTCCTCCACCCATCATCACATCAAATTTGTGTTCTAAATACAATTCAGCAATGTGTTCTTGCGCATTTCTCGATTTTGAATTAACGCAAAATCCCGCAGGAGTCGCATGCGTAATAGACACAGAAGTAACACAACCAGCTAGTTTTCCTACCTTTTTAAATTTTTGCCAAATAGGAAGGTGTTCCGCTCCATTTTTACTCACATTAATTGCACCATTATTAATACGAACGCCACCACCCCAAGACGAACTTGCTGCAGCAGAATCTGTAACAATGGAGTTTGCAGATGCCATATCCATTAAAGCTCTATTCACTGTATTGTCTTTATATAAATCCAGCCAATTAGAGCCTTTACCCGTTTTTCTAGACAGATATAAGTCGACCATATTTAACGTTCCGGTACTCATTCCATCACTCACTACAATAATAATGTTTTTTGCCTTTTTATTAGCGTTCGTTCTATCATAAGTCAAGTCATTAGCAACACTCGAAAAGGGATTTAAAACCGCTGCTCCTACCGTAAGTAGCGATCCTTTTTTAAAAAAATGTCTTCTGTTCATTATATATTTTTTTAATTTATATGTTGGGCCTTACAGTCGTTAAGAATAAAAATAAAATGTTCTACATCATCACTGTTTAATTTTAGTGTACCGGTTACAGTTACCAAAGCATCGGTTTTAAAATATGGTTTATCTTTAAATTGAAGTTCTATTATGGTATTTGATTCGCCTTCACCACAAAAAAAGCATGAAGACATTGGTCCTTTAGATAAAATATATACGTTGTCTTCGGGTGCAATATTTAAAAAGAAACCTGTGACGCTTATTTGTTTTCCTTCTAGAGCTTTCACCGGGTTTAAAAAAATTGGAGACAGAAAATATTCGTCATATCCTGGAAATTTCTTTTCACTATAGCTCACATGCGATAAATCGTCCCAAGTTACGGTCTGCTGACTAAAACATAAGGAACTGCATACAAGATTAATAACTAGTAATAGTTTATTTTTCATGACTTAAAATGGTTGAAATATTCATTTTTATGATGGGATAAATAGCCATGGAAACAGACAAAATCACCATTAGTAACACAAGTCCACCGATTTGTAAAACGTCATGAAAAGGCAAATCCTGAAGTATGTTTTGCTGATTGTTAGCGGTTATATATTTAAGCACAACCAATAACCCCATTTTAACGAGTAAAAATCCGACTAAAAAGGCAACACAAGCAATGGCTAATCCTTCATACAATACCATTTTTATTAATTGAAAATGACGCGCACCATACGTCCGTAAAATAGCCAAATCGAAAGCCCTTTCTTTTACCATTTTGTATAAACTAATAAATATTGTTAACCCTGATATAATAAGAATTAAATAGGCAATCCACGATAAGGTTCGAAACCCAACACTGGTATATTCATATAATTTATGAAGCTCAAATTTAGGCAAAACAGCTTGCATATTCGTGTTTTTATTAATTTTCCTAGGAAGGGTTAAAAGGGCTCTCGGACTTTTTAAAGTGACTAATAAGGACGTGATTTCTTTATCTTCTTCGACGGTTTCATGGTCATGATGGTGATGAGAATCTAAATGATTTTCCGCTCCCTCATCTTTATGATGATGATGCACGTCCCAAATACTTTCTAGGTTAGTAACTATTAATCTGTCAATTACTTTTTGGGTAGGTTTTAAGATGCCGACCACGGTTAATTCATCTGTATGTAGATCCATATTATTTTCGACTAATCCATGAGAACTTAAAAACGTATCCCCTATTTCAAGGTGTAATGTGTTTGCAATGGTTGCTCCTAAAACAACTTCCATAGATGTTTTAACCGAACGTCCAGTGTCTAGTTCTGCATTATAAATAGTCAGAAAATCGTCTGTAGTCCCTACAATACGATACCCTTTGTAAGTGTCTCCATAAGAGATGGGCACTGCCATTTTAACCATTGGATTATTTGCTGTTTTTTTAGCTTCAGCATAAGAAATATTTCCCGTAGGATTATCTAAATGTAATACTGAGGCCAAAACTAACTGCAACGGACTTCCTTTGGCTCCAATAACCAAGTCTATGTGTCCTAATTGCGTTTCTATCTGATTTTTAAACGTATGTTTTAATTGCTGAACCCCTAAAAGCAACGCAATACTTAATGATAAAATACAAACACTTAAAAACGTATATAAGGATTTCGATTTAATATTTTGCAGACTAATTTTCCAAATATTCATAACGCGATTGTATTTTGGAAGTATGGTTTTATTCTGTGATCGTGAGTAATTACAATTAAATGAGCTTGGGTTTGTGCCGCTTGTTTTAATAATAATTCGATGACTATTTTACAGTTTACATCATCTAGACTAGATGTGGGTTCATCGGCTAAAATGACTTGTGGTTCATGAATTACAGCTAAAGCAATACCCAGACGCTGTAATTGTCCTTCACTAAGCGCATTGACTTTACTCGTTTTAAATTCCAATAAATCTAATTGAGACAATAAAGCATCAATCTTATTATGGTTTACAGGTTTTTTACTGAAAAATAATCGTGCTTGTAAATTCTCAATAACATTTAAAGACGTAATAGCATGTTTTTGTTGAAACACTAGCCCTATCTTTCGCCCTCTAAACTGATCTAATTCACGATGTTTCAAAGCTGTTAGAGCTGTTTGATTTATGATAATTTCCCCACTAACAGGTTTCAGAATTCCTGCTAATAGATGCATTAACGTCGTTTTTCCAATACCTGATGCCCCCAATATAAGCAAGTGCTGTTGTTTCTCTAAACTGATATTAGGAAAACCAAACACCTGACCTGTTTTTGTATACTGAAATGAAAGATTATTACTCTGTATCATTATAAAGTGATTATACTTGTTTTAAATCTAAAATTCATCCTTAAAAGCTTCTACTTAAAAAATTGAATTACTGCATTAATACCATACCTTTTCGTTTCGATTTTATATTGTAGCTTAATAACGTTAGTGCAATAATAATACAAGACAGCAACAACAAACTTAGTATTGCAGGAACTAATTGATTATCTGTATTAGGTGTATAGCTAAAACGAGGTAATTCGGTATACATACTTTTTTTAAACGTTTCATTATTATAGAGTAAGGGCACAAAATAGTTACGCCACGCTTCCGCAAATTCATATACCTGATTTTGATACGAATTATAGTCACGTTTAGTCGTTCCTGCCATACTACCTAAAGCACGTTGCGTTACAATTGCAGGAGACATCCATTGAAACTTAGATACGTAAGTCTGCTGTTGTTCAAGTTTTTCCTCATAGCTAGATAAAAGAGGCTGCAACTCTTCTTTAATTATTTTTTGAGATGCGATATAGCCATGCCAAAACGATCTTGCTTGCGTGCTATCGTTAACAGCATATTCAGGATGATCTCTTAAAAAATTATCCAGTATCTGGTCTTGTTTTTTAGTCGCTTCAGCTTTGTGTGCTCTCACTTCACTAATTAACTCTGTTCGCGGTGGAATTGGAAAAAACAAATCACCCGACTGACTAATTACAGAAGGAATTAGTAAGACGAAAACTATCCATAAGCCCAATAGTGACAGGGCATTTTTTGCCGAGTTGGCAATACGTATATTAATTGCAAAAGCTAGGCTAAACCAAAATAACATATAGCAAAACACCAGTCCGATAAAGGCTAAAAAATCCGATACAGAGCCTCTAGAAAATAGACTAAATACAATGGCGGAAACGGCTATAATAATTACAGTCATCCAAAATAATCGAAGTGCTAATTTTTGTAATACCCATTTTCTAATAGAAATAGGCTGTGACGCTAATAAACGTAATGTACCACGCTCCTTCTCTTCAGACAACACATTATAAGAAAATGCAATTATAATAAGTGGCAATAAATACACCACCACAAACATAAGGTCAAAACTCCCAAAAAGTAATTGTATTGGGCTTGTCATTTCTGTAAAACTAATTGCAAAATCATCTCCCGATACTGTTGGCATGACATAATGCGTAAAAATATCACTTTGTCCCACAGCTAAAAATCCCATATCGCTAGGTGCCATAGCCACTACCCTAGGATGATAATTTCCTATAGCAATCGGACTTTCTGGAGTTTGCCAACGCGAAACATTTACTGGGATGCCATGCTCAATAGAATCTAAAAGCGACAACATTTGTTTATCCGAAGTTTCTACAGTTGCCCTTGCTTCAGAAATGGTTTCAAGTCTTTTTTCTATTTTATTCTGACCATTAAAAGCTGCAAAAACAAACAATACTAATAAAAGAATACTTATTAATTGGATCCACCAACTACGTAAAAGTATCTTTAACTCATATTTAAAATTAAAGTATAACATCTATTTTTTTAGTTTTTAGGTTTAAAAATGAAAAGTAAAGCCGTGGAGAAAATAACCCAAACCAATAATGCCAATATACTTGACTGCTGTTGCTTTAAAACAGCAGTCAATCCTTGTGGTTGGTAGTTAAATTTCGGTAATTCTTTCCAGGTATCTGCACTCGCTAAATAACCACGTTCTCCATATGTAGTGTTATTTGCTAAATTATCATTCAAGAATTTTTGGGTGGTAATACGGTAATCTTCAGAAGCATCGGTAAAACTCCAATGCGAATAATAATCTGTGCGGGCAATTCCCATTGATAAAAATCGAGCAGGAAGAAATGGAGAAAGTATAGATAACGTATTATATGTATCTGCCTGTTTTTCAAATAATGTTTTTAAAGCGGCATAATTGCTTTTATAAATAGAAGCTTGGTATTCCTCTCCTTTCTGCATACGGTAAGCTGCAAAATTAAAAGGAAGTTGCTGTATACTATCTACACCATATTCAGACAATACATCTTGTTCTAATTTTTTAGATTCTTCACTCCAAGGGTTATGGCCATCTAAACCTTGCTTTTTAGCTTCTTGAACCTTAGTAGCAAATTCCTGACGCGTTGGATAAGGATATTTAGATTCTGCAAAATTACTGGCTGCTTTAGGCGCTGCTAAACAAGACATAATCCAAACCCCCAATAATATTACAAGAGATACCCCTGATTTTTTAACGCGTTGAGACACTAAAAGCACGATGTTTATAAATATAGCATAATAGCACAAGTAAACTACATATAGAGCTCCCAAAGCCGACCAACTAAATGCGGTATATCCGTTTATTGAAGAAAGTAATACGCCTGCAATACTAAATAACAGTGTCGTAATCCCGAAAATAGGAATAAAAATAGCCAACCATTTACCAGAAATTAGTTTCCAAAATGTTGCACCCTGACTTTTTAACAAGGACATGGTTCCCATTTCTCTTTCTTTGGTAATGCTATTATACCCCATTAAAATAATAAGTAACGGTATAATAAAAAGCAATACAAAATCTGGAGAAAGCACACCAAAACGCGCTAACCCTGTTTGATCAGCAACATTACTATATTCTGCTTCATTACGGTTATGGGCGGTTAGGAATATTGATGTTCCTATGTATTTATCTACACCTTGGTCTAAAAGAGAAAGTGGATGTTTGGGTTTAAATACATAGGTTCCATAATGCGCTGCAGAATGAGGATTTTTATCGCCTTGATTTTCCCAAATGGCGCGTTCAGCTAGTTTTGCCGTTTCAACTTCTTTAGTCGTACTTGTATATTGGTTGTAACTAATCCAAATTGAAACACTTAATAACAGTAATACAATACCTCCTGAAATTTTAATACGACCATCCCTAAAGAATTCTTTTAATTCTTTTATTATCGTTTTTCTAATCATGCGTCTAATGCTTTATAGTCCATGGTTTTTAGGTAAGCTTGCTCCAATTCTGATAAAGAAATATCATGAGAGTTAAACTGCTCTAATAACTTTCCATTTTTCATAATACCAATCTTAGTTGCTATTTCCTTGGCTCTAAAAATATCATGCGTAGCCATTAAAATCGCCACATTATTTTGTTTTAGCGCTTGTAACAACAATCCAAAATCGTTACTTGCTTTAGGGTCTAATCCCGATGTAGGTTCGTCTAATAGTAATGCCTTTGCACCTTTTGCTAAGGCAATGGCAATTCCTACTTTTTGTCGCATCCCTTTAGAAAACGTTTGTGTGCGTTTATAAAATGCATCTTCTTGTAATCCTGCTTTAGTTAAAAGCGCTTCTAATACTGTTTTTTTTATTTTTTGTCCACCAATTCCAGAAAAATAATCAAGATTTTCCATGGCTGTAAGCGTTGGATACAACATTAAATTTTCAGGAATATAGGCTATATCTTTTTTTGTCTCTAGACTATTCCCATCAACAACTTTTCCATTAATACTCGCTGTTCCAGAAGTGGGTTTAAGAAAACCTAGTAATAAATTTATTGTTGTCGATTTCCCTGCACCATTGGCGCCTAAAAGACAATATATTTCTCCAGGTTTTACGTGTAGGGAAAGTTCATCTAAGGCTGTAAAATCACCATATGTTTTGGTTAATTGTTCTGTTTTTATCATTTGTATGTTTTTTTTATTACACTTTATTTTATAATTGGCCATTTGATCTTCTTGAGGAAAGGCTTTGTTTTTCCATTGCTCAACTTCATCATCTGTAAGTAAACAGGATTGAAGTTGCTCTATCATAAGGGTTTTATTTAGATGCTGACCAATAAAAACCAACTCTATTTTTCGGTCGCCAAATAACACATTCCAATCGGTTTCAATTTCTGTTTTATTGTCATTAAAAGCAGCATAATTCATTCGCTCGGCAAAAGGCATCGATGCCCACCAAACGCCTGCAGAATCAGCTGTACAAGAGCCTCCTGCAGAACTCCATAACAACGCTTGGTTAGATCTTGAGGCCAACCAAAACAAGCCTTTACTTCTTATGATATTTTGAGGAAAATCGGTGTTTAAATAATTAAATAAACGTTCGGGATGAAAAGGTTTATGACTTCTAAATACAAAAGAACTAATACCATATTCTTCAGTTTCTGGCGTATGCTCATTTTCAAGTTCTTTTAGCCAACCTGCGGAAGCTTCTGCTTTTTCATAATCAAATAACCCCGTATTAATTACAGCATCTAAGTCAATGTTTGATTGATTAGTCAGATAAATTTTTGCTTCTGGATTCAATTTATGAATGATGCTTTTCAATTCTTTTAGCTGATCAGGACTTACAAGATCTGTTTTATTGATCATAATTACATTCGCAAACTCAATCTGATCGGTTAATAGGTTCACAATAGTTCTATCGTCACCAGCAATATCTGTAAGTTCTCGCGTTGCCAAATAATCGGCACTAGAGAAATCTTTTAAGAAATTAAAAGCATCTACAACCGTAACCATGGTATCTACATAACTAAACTTGCTTAAATCTATGTTACCATCTTCGCTTTCAAACGTAAAGGTTTGTGCTACAGGAATGGGTTCGCTAATACCTGTGCTCTCTATCAATAAATAATCGAACTTATTGTGCGCCGCTAGTTTTTTAACTTCAACCATTAAGTCTTCTCTAAGCGTACAACAAATACAACCGTTAGACATTTCTACTAGTTTTTCTTCGGTTCTAGACAATATATTTTCATTTTCAATAAACTGAGCATCAATATTTACTTCGCTCATATCATTTACAATAACAGCAACTTTCAAACCCTGTTTGTTGTGTAAAATATGATTCAACAAAGTTGTTTTTCCTGCGCCTAGGAAACCACTTAAAACCGTTACTGGTAATTTTTTCATTTAAGAATTTGTTTTTAAATATATTATCGAGAACATTTATATCTTTTATTTTTCCAACTTATCCTTCTGATGTTTGAATAATAAAATCAAAAATTTGTATCCTATTTTTAGAGTTATTTATTTAAAAATTTAATGATAGCTCCATGTATTGAAATAGTTCTATATTATGAGTGGTGTTTTTATAAATAAATCCAACATAATAGGTTCCTGACTCCCAAGCTTTGAGGTCAGAAATAGGACTTGGAGTAGGCATGTTATTATCTACAGAAGCTCCTACTAATAACCTAGATATATCAGGGAAGTTAGGACGTTCGTAGTGTATATTACTCCATCTTTCTGTTTGTTCCAAAGCAGTGTGTTCAAAAACATCTATTACTACCACTTTAGAAAAATCGATACTAGAAATGGATTCAGGTTTATGCTGGTTTTTTTTATTAATTAATAACATATATACTACCCCATCATCTTTTAAACCACCAAGGTTCACTGAAGCATCCAAGGTTTCCCCCTTATCAATATAAACATTGTAATTACCATATTCTAGTGTTTCTGGATCTCGGTAACCTCCTAAAGAATGAATATACAAGACTCTATAACTGTCGCTTCGTGCAGCCACAGTAAACTCTAAAAGTTGCGGATCTACAGGAAGATGCTCTGGTAAATAAATTGTAACATTTCTTACTTCTTCTAATAGGGTTCCGTTTTCATCTGAAATTGTAATCACAAGATCGTAATTCCCTTCAATGGCATCCATAGGAATATCAAAGTGCTTGTGTACGGTGGCATTTTTCACGCCTTTGTAATCATCCCAAATTATTTCGTAGCTCCATGCTTCAGAATAAGTTTCTTCAGATCGTTGCCTAAATTGAATGGTTACTAAATCTATTTTATCCCCGGCTAAAATCTCTGCATTAAAGTGAAAATCACGCCCCACAACTCCAATTTCGTTATTACCAAGACCTATTTCTACTTCTGAAATAGTAGGCACAGGAAGAATAACGTCGGCATCATCACTGCTACAAGACGTAAATAAAAGCGTAAATAAAAGACTAGGTAATAATAAAGAATGTAATTTGTTTTTAAATGTTGTGTTCATCATTATATATATTAAATAAGTGGTTAATTCTTTTTATTTTTAGATTGCATATTATTTTTTATTAAAACTAAATTGAATAGCCTGTTTTAAAATAAAAGGCACACTACCGGGACCAATAGTTAATAATTTAGAACCTGTAATGGGTACACCATTAAAAGGTCTAATAAACATGGTACAATCTGGTGTTCTTTCAAAATAGGTATACTGCTCTGTCCTACCAATTTGAGTACAGCCTTTTACACGAAGTATGCCTTTCGGAAGTGCTTTACAAATTTCATGCTTTGGTCTTTCCAGCGCCTAAAAATCATTTAATACAGTAACAGCTAATTTTTTCATGAATTATAAAATAATGTGGTTTTTCTAATATAGTTTTGAGTGAAAAAGCAGTGTTAAAGATGAATTTAACACTGCTTGTTATATTATTCCATTTTAATATCAAATTCTATGTACTTAAAGGTGCTTCTATTGTAAGAAAGGTTTGTATATACTACACCATAGTAATAGGTACCCGTTTCCCAAGCTCTACCATCTGTTATAGGATTTGCTGTTGGTGTTAAGTTATCTTCTATAGCCCCTATTTGTAAAGGTAGTCCGTAGTTCCAATGACCTGTATCTCTATTGTTTTTTAAAATAAAAATGTCTTCTTCATCAACATGTTCTACCACTTCTGTGACTATAACCTTATCAAAATCAATCTCTTCAATAGTTTCAGGTTTATGGTTATAACTCTTTTTAATTAATAAGCCGTACATAATTCCACAACAAATACAACTCCCGGTAAGGGGCTGAATCCATTTTGAATCTAAATATGATGTTAACTGAACCGCATCCAAATGGGCGTTTTCGTAATCGTTTAGCACCACATAAGGCTGCCAACCACTACCAATAGCATGTTTAACGATATGTTTTAGTACGGTTGTTTTTCCTGCACCAAGAAACCCAACTATAGCAATTATTGTTTCCATAACTCTAATTTTTAGAAATCCAATTTACAGAGTAGTACTACGGTAAATCATCCTGTTTTAAAGGGCGGTTTGTGAAACAATATTTAAAAACTCTTGCCGGGTATTAGGATCTGAGAACGCACCACCATACTCTAATGTTGTGGTATAACTACTTTGGTCTTTTATGCCTCTAGACGATACACATAAGTGCTTTGCCGTTACAGATACAATAACATCTTTAGTGTCTAATACCTCTTGCAAATCGTTTAAAACTTGAAGCACTAAACGCTCTTGTACTTGTGGCCTACGCGCATAATAATCGACTAAACGATTAATTTTAGAAAGCCCTACAACTTTATCCTTAGGTATATACCCCACATGAGCATAGCCAACAATAGGTAAAAAATGATGCTCGCATGCCGAATCTATAGTGATGTGTTGTTCGACTAACATTTTTTTATAACTATACTTATTTTCGAAAGTAGACAACTTGGGTTTATGTGCTGGATTTAAACCATAAAACAACTCATGCACATACATTTTAGCCACACGATAAGGCGTACCCGACAAACTATCATCGGTTAAATCCAAACCCAGTTCTTCCATTATCATTTTAAAATGATGTTGGATGTTTTCAATCTTTTCGGCATCCGTTTTATCAAAAGCATCAGCCCTTAATGGGGTTCTAATACTCGTAGATAAATGATGGTCTCCTGTTAATATAATAGCGTCTTTACGTTTCATGAGTACAACATGTATTAGAGTTACATTGGCAATATGTCCTATTATAGAGATGCAATACAATTAATGCTAGTGCAGGCATATAAATGCCATATTCTGGTATGGGAAACCATGCCATTTTTTCGTTTATAATTACAAAAAATAACACGCCCCAGCTCGCCCATAATGCCGGTTTCATCCATGCACTACTAGTAGTTTGTGTAGAGCGATATACCGCAAAGAAAGACACCACTAAAAAGAAATAATCTATAAGCCTCCACCACACAGGCGCGTCTTCACTACAATGTATGGCACAACTTTGGGCAAGAAATAAAAAAGGAGTCGCTATACAATGCAAAAGGCACAATGTACTTGCTAGAGCTCCTAAATCGTCTGGTTTTTGTTTGATGAATATCATATAATTTATTAATGCAACTGAGTTGCAAAACTAAACAATAATATCACTACTGCAACTAAGTTGCTTTAAAAATTTTTATATTTGTAATATGGGTGTAATTAGGAAAACAAAATCGGTTGAAGCATTACTTAATGAATTTAAAGACAGCAACGAAGCTATTTCTGCTAAACAATTAATTGAACAATTAGATTCAAAATTTAATAAAACAACCATTTACCGTGTATTAGACAAGCTTGAAGAAGATGGTATTTTACATTCTTTTTTAGGTAAAGAAGGTCTTAAATGGTATGCCAAATGCAATGGATGTTCCACTTCCGAGCATAAAGACGTGCACCCCCATTTTCAATGCTTAAAGTGTGGTAAAGTCGATTGTTTACCTATTAATATGTCTATTCCTAAAATACCAAATCGGAAAGTTGAAGTGTCTCAAATTTTAATTCAAGGACTGTGCGAGCTATGCTTTACATAATATAGACAAATACGTAATACAGCATCATTAATGAATGTTTTCCCCCAAGAACACATAGGTTTAAAGAGAAGCTCTTTCTTGTGCTATGAACTGAATTAATAAGGCTTTTTGAGTCTTTAAATTAATAATACAGTCCAACCAGACTCTTTTACCATTCTAGAAATTACAACATTACACCGGACTCTAAGTTGAGAGAATTTGTTTACTAATTATTAATCTAGTAATTATGAGTAGTAAACCGAAACATTACACATTAGAATTTAACCACTCAGGCAGAAGCTCTACTATTAGAGAATAGTGAAAACTATCCAGAAAGCCCCCACGCTCAACATGCGTACAAAACATTTATGCAACATAATCATGCAGCTGCTAAATAGCAGGCTGCATGTATGCATGTGCCTCAAATCTCATCAGGCTTTAACAATTCAGGTGTAGTAAGCTACTAAAAACACATGTTCCAAGGTTAAAAACTAGCCTTACTGAAATAATGCATTCCATATAAGATTCTAATAATCTAAAAACTTACCTAGAAGAAACTTCTTCATGCTCTAATATTGGGTTTGCCATACTAGTTTTGCCTTCTGAAGGCTTTCCTGTTTTATGACAATATTTTTCAGGGAAATCCGCATAACCATATTTATTCCAAATTTTCCAAGCATTATAACACATAGGTTGTTTTGGGTTATAAGGTATCTCTACACCAGTTCTTATACAATACCCATATTCTGGATCTAATTTGTGCTCTTGTTGTATAGCTTGCTTATTGTCATCCTCAGAAATTTGTCTTTTGGGTTTATTTTTATAAAATTTTTCTAAATCACTAACATTTTCAAAATCAAATTCTTTTAAAAATTTAATTTCATAATCTGCATTCCAAAAAAAATTTTCAGAGATATCATAAAGTGTTTTAGAATTCTGATAGGCTTTAGTTATGCCCATCATTTTCCGCTTATATTGTGGTTTTTTTAAGTAAACCACGTGGCTCTCTTCGAACACTAGTTTATATGTAAATGCTTCTGTTTCTTCAAAAAGTTTATCAGTTGGATTAAATAAAGTTTTCGAGAAATGAACGCCATATTCAATATTGTTGATCATTGAATAATCGTATAGGTTTAATGACGTAATTAATCCTTCCCGTTCATTACAATAATGTTTAGCATGAAGATCTTTATTATAAAGTATGAAATATTTTTAAAGGCTTTAAAATACTCAAAATCATCTTCCCTAAAGCTCTTTTGCTTATATCCTTCATTTTTCCCAAATACTAGAATAAGATGAATTTCGTGGGTAGCCTTCAGTTTGTCAAAAATGCTTCTTACATGATCATCTAGTTTAATAAATGGTGATATAATTATAACATACCTTTTAGCATTCCAGATAATGTCTGTTAATTTATCTTCTAACTGTTCACCGGTTAAAAATGTACTCATAGTTAGTTAATATTTTATTATAATTTTTAGCTTTAAAAGCATTATAAATCCAACGAATAATCATGAATTATTATACTTCTTAAAATTCTCTGCCTGTTCAAAGATCTCTTTAAATACCTCATCTTTTGTAACTGGTGGGTAGTCGTTTTCGGCTAATAGAATAATTAAATCTACCTTTAGTTCTGCTTTGATATCGTCACGTTGATTCCAGTCGGTATATTTTGCTTTATCATCCACTACTTTCTTTACTTCTTTAGATAAGTGAATAAGTTTATCTTCTGGATAATCAAAATCGTATTTATGGGCAATGGCTTTTAAAATATCGTAAAAGGCCTTTTCTTCAAAATCAATGCCCATATCTTGAAACGACTCTTTTTCTTTTCTAAGCTCATGATACAAGTCTATTATCTCGTCTGTAAAATCTTCTAGCACGTTACTTTGTAGTATATCTTGTTCACTGCGCTCATTATATCTATCTACTATACTTTTAAACTTTTTAGAGAAATCAATCCCTTGCATTTTGTTTGTTTTTTTAAGCTCATCTATGGCTTTTAATAGTAGCTGCTGCAAGAGTTTTATTTTGGTATTTGGTAATTTTATTTTATCAATTTTAGCTAGATACGCATCGTCAAAAATATCTATTTCGGTTTGTTGGTCTTCGCCTAGCTTAAAAATCTCTTCTACCCCATCGCTCTGCAAAGCTTCTTTTATCATTTCGCGCACTCTTGCATTCATTTGTGCGGTATCTGGTGCATCGCCTTTGGTTAGTTTGAATACAATAGAACGAATGGCAAGGTAAAAATGTATATGGTCTTTTTGTTCTTCCGTAAATGCATTGGCACCACAACAAATATCGTAAGCGGCTTTTAAACGTTTTACAATATTCATAAAACGGGTTTCTATTTGTTTTGTACGTTGTACAAATTCTGCAGCTAAGTTTAAGCATTCTAATTGTTTGCTTCCTTCTCCAGAAAAATAATTTGAGGCATCAAACTTATGAAACAGTTTTGCTAACAAATCTAACTGGTCTTTAACCACTACAATAGAAGTTTGTATGTCTTCAAAATTCTGACTATCTACGGCAGAATATTGTTTTAAGGCTAAATTCATTTGTTTTTTAAAGCCTATATAATCTACCACTAAACCTTTGGATTTGGTCTTGTACTTTCTATTTACTCTAGATATGGTTTGTATTAAATTATGTTGCTGTATGGGTTTGTCTATATACATGGTATCTAAAAATGGCACATCAAAACCTGTAAGCCACATATCTACCACTATGGCGATTTTAAAGTTAGACTTTTCGTTTTTAAACTGGCGGTCTAATTCTTTTCTATCGTCTTTAGTCCCCAATAAATTATACATCTCTTCTGGGTCGTCTTTACCGCGTGTCATTATCATTTTAATGCGTTCCATGGTTTTGATGTCCTTCTTCTCTTTTTCCGTGAGTGTTGACCCTTCCTCAAAAGCCTTAACCTCAGCCCATTCTGGACGTAATGCAATAATTTCTTGATATAGATTAAAAGCTATAGGCCTAGAACTACATACAAACAAAGCTTTCCCTTTTATGGTTGCCCCCTCCTCTATTCTGGTTTCATAATGCTTTACAAAATCTTCTGCCACCGCTTTTAATCGGTCTGGATCGCCAATAATAGCATTCATATTGGCAGATGCTTTTTTACTTTCCTCTATTTGGTAATCGTTTGCACCTTCTTCTGCACATTGGTTATAATAGGCTTCAATTTCTTCTAATTTGGAATTCTCTAAGACTACTTTAGCTGCACGACCTTCATAGACAATACGCACTGTAATTTCGTCTTTTTCGGACTCTGTCATGGTGTAGGAATCTATAATATCTCCAAACACATTTAACGTGGCATCTATTGGTGTGCCTGTAAAACCAACATAGGTGGCATTAGGTAAAGAATCGTGTAAATACTTTGCAAAACCATAGGTCTTTTTTACACCATCTTCGGTAACTGTTACTTTTTGGTCTAGATTAATTTGACTACGGTGTGCTTCGTCTGAAATACAAATCACATTGGTTCTATCGGTTAACACGTCTAGGTCTTCTGTAAACTTATGAATGGTAGTTAAAAATACTCCACCACTTTTACGGTTTTGAAGTAATGTTTTTAATTCATTTCTACTTTGTACTCTAATGATATTATTATCCCCAACATATTCTTTTGCATTGGTAAACTGCCCCGATAATTGGTCGTCTAAATCGGTACGGTCTGTAATGATAATAAGTGTTGGACTTTTAAAATGCGGACTACGCATTAGCAATCTCGACAAAAACAACATGGTATAACTCTTACCACAACCAGTCGCTCCAAAATAAGTACCACCTTTACCATCGCCTAGCGGTTTTTGGTGTTCCTTTATGTTTTCTAATAACTTGGTTGCTGCATAATATTGCGGATAACGACATACTATTTTAAGCTCGTGTTTATTAGAATCTGGAAAGTATATAAAATTATGAATGACCTCACGCAGTCTGTTTTTGTTAAACAAACCTTGTATCATGGTGTACATGCTATTAATACCATCTACTTCTTTGTCTAAGCCTAAGACTTTACGCCATGCATAATAGAACTCATAATTTGAGAAAAACGAGCCCATTTTACTATTTACCCCATCGCTAATAATACAAAAGGCATTGTACTTGAAGAGTTCTGGAATATCTCTTCTATACCTATTAGTTAATTGGTCGTATGCATTCCAAATAGTTACATTTTCTTGAATAGCTGTTTTAAACTCAAAGACGACTAAAGGTAAGCCATTGATATATAAAATACCATCTGGTATACGCTTTTCGTAACCATAAATTTCTAACTGGTTAACAATTTTATAGGTATTGTTGTCTTTATCTGAATAATCTATAAGATGAATGTATAAGTCTTTTTTAGAACGGTCTTCCCGCTCTAGTTGAAAGCCATTACACACCAATTTTATGATTTGTTTGTTAGACTCGTACAAATCTGAAGCACTAAACACTTCTAGCTTACGGATTACCGAATTAATTTCGGCCTCTGTTATGTGTTCGTTTTTATATTGGCTTTGCAAATAGCTTTTAATATCGGCTTTGATAAGCACTTCTTCTTGTTGGCGTGCAATGGTATTACCTAACACATGCGGAATGCCTTCGTTACCCAATAGCTCTATAAAAACGTTTTCTAATTGTGCTTCTGTAAATTTGTTCATTTTAAAATCATTTGTCGTCTATCAAAATTAACCAACTCCCATTGTGCGATGCTTTGCTGGCTCTCTTTAGCTTTACGTCTTATATCTTGCATAATTTGCATATAGGTATCTGCACATTCTAATTGCGTCCAATTCACTAAAGGTTGCTTGTATAAGCGTATTTGTATAATTCTGTCTACAGGGCAATGTGGTGGTTCTGGTATGATACCCAAACACCAGTAATATTTTAAAGCCAGATTAAGTAATTTTTGGCTGACACCGATATTAATAGGTGCTTTTAATACATGACTAAAGTTTTCTGTAAACCTACTTATGGCTTGTATATTTTCTAGATGAATGCTATCCTCTGTTATTGGTGTTTTATATTGACTTACAATGGTATGCTCTACATAGCCTCTAAGCATGGTTCTAAAATAGGTACGTTCTTTTTCTTTGGTCTTAGGTTTGTAAATACCTGTGTGCTGAAACGCACCACCAAGGGTGAGTAACCAAATTTCTTCTATTAAAAAGGCTTGTTGTTGTTCGGTATGCATAGTTAAACTATTATTTCGTTAAGCTATATATTTATGTGCGTATCATATAATTCTTTGTTATCTCTAATTTCAACAGCTCTTTCTATATATGATTTATGGGCTACTTTAAAATCTTCCCACTTAACATTTAATATATAAGAAAATTCACCTGAATACACATAATATCCGTTACAGACTCTTTTATTCGGTTTTTTCTCATTAAACATATTCGCTTTTATAATTTGAAATAATTTAGAAGTATTATAGTTAGTACAATTACATTCTGAATCATGAGTAATATACCAATCATAAGAGTTATTTTCATCAGGTAAAACCACTGCAATAACTCCATTCATTCTACTGGTTCTATCTGCTCTTGTCGTTTGTCTTAAAGAATAAGAAATCTCCCATGGTATCCATTGGTCGCTTTCAGCTTTATATGTTTCTTTCATTCCTTTTGAAATCATAACAATTGTTACACTACTATTAAAAATTTTATCTTTTAAAGCAGACTTAATAGTTTCATCAGCAAAATGCTGAAGACTTTCCCCATCTTTTTCACCTAAATTAATATTATCCTTACCTATTATTTCTTGTAACTCATCCACATAATCCCTAACTCTTGTTGCTCTCGCCGTTCTATAAGTTCTTCCAAAAATCTCAATTTCATCTACCTTATTTAAATCTGGCACATGTGTATCTCCATATTTATACGACACAAATACTTTTCTTCCCATAACTATATTTTATCAATTAGAAGTTCTTGAAATGTTGAAGAAAACGCATAGTCATTTTGAAATCTTTCATTTCTATTAATGCTATTTTCATATATAAATTTTGCAGCTGCTCCTGTACTAGCTAGTGGAATTATTAGAGCTTCTGGATGTAATTCTCTAAACATTTTATATTCGTCTTCCACACCGTCCATTCCTCCAATAAAAATACCAGCAGCAAACTCTTTATCTCCTAGCATTAATTCTCGCATTAGCCTTAAACTATTATCTCTATCTTCCATGGTAGGCGTAAGTATTACGTTTTCGAATTTATTATTATCTTCAGGGTAAAATCTCTCAAAAAAACGGGATTGATACAATGTTACATGGTCTTGAACATCCATATTCAACTTTTGCAAAACATAGTTTACTAAAGGTGTAATTGATGGATGTCCTCCCCAAATTAATCTATGATTTGGTAATACAGTTGTGCACAATGCAATAACAGCATCACGAATTGCAATAACGTCTGCTGTTTCATAGTACTTTGCGTCTCTTTCAGGAAGTGGTATGCTTGCTGAAAGAAATATGTTTTTTAATTCCTTGCTAGCCATTCGTCAAAATTTTGTTTTTTAATTGTCTGAACCTTTAAATACCCATTTAACCAATCTAAATGATCAAGCCATTTATCTCTAATTTTTAAATCATCGTAAATTAAATGAACACTATCCACTTGGTAGTCCTTAATTTCTTTAATGATTTCTTCTGATTGATTACAATTTACCGATTGTGGTACACCTACAGTTGGAATAAAAATTCTTCTTTTTCCATTATCTAATTCTTCAGAAATAAAGCGTTCTGGTTGCAAGTTTATTTTTTTACCATGTTTAGATGCAAAATTGGTAAACTCTGTAATTAAATTATCTTGTCTAGATGCTAGATTTCTGGCTCTCATAGACTCTACCTCTTTTACCAAATCATTTACAAAGGTTTCCGTTAGTTTAGATAAATTTTCATTATCAAATACATCATTTTTAAAATTATTATCTTTAAGTTGAATAGGCAGACAAACATGAGCCATAGCTTCTAATTTATGGTTAGGCCATACCAATTGAATTATACCTATTTGTTTTGCGTTAGCTTCTGCAATTTCTTCTGTACACCAATAGCTTTCTAAAAATTTAGGTGTGTTTAAGAGTACAATGACATCACAATCTGTCATTCTATGCCAAAGTTCTTCTTGAAAAGGTTCTCCAGGCTTTATAGAATGTGTATCTAAAAAGACATCAAAATTATTTCTTTCTAAGGCTTCATATAATTGAATTGCCACAGATGAAGATTCACTTCTCTTATAACTCACAAATACTTTTCTAGAAGACCGTAATAATTCAAAAGCTTCTAGTGCTAGATTAACAATTTTTATATCCTTAGTAGAATCATATAACAGACCATTTTGATTTTCAAGTATTTTAGGAATCTCATCATTGAAGCTGTTTTCTGTATAATAGACTGGTAGTATTAAAGTACCATCTTTTACTAAAATATCCGTTATTGTTACGTCTTTAAAACTTCCATTTTCATCACCAAAATATATTGCAAATGCTGGCTGATTACCACTATACTCTGTATTAAAATTTCCGTGGTTTATTATCTTAAAATAGTCTCGCTCTAGTTTTAGTTCCTCTATTTTTTTATAAAATAAATCTATTACTTTATTTGAAAGACTACCAAGATTACCTAAAACTATTAATTGATATTTATATTTCATAGGCTTTAAACTTCTACTGTTTTGGTTTCTACTTTTGACATTTTGGAAAGAATAGTACTTGCTAATTCTACTAAAATAAAATTCTGTCTATCATTCTGTTTGACTATTCTAAACATTTTTGATGTTAAATTCTCATAGCGTTCTAAAATTTTTGGCAATGGCAATATTATCGATATATCATTAAGAACTTTTGTTGTCATACTTGGCACAGCTGAACCAACATTTAATGAGTAATAGTCAATTTTTTTCAAAAACTGAAACAAATAGTTGATATAGCTTTCTTCCTTAATAATAGTATAAAACATTGTGTCCACAGACCAAAATGGTTCATCTACAAAAAGTATATTATCCAAAGAACCTTTTCTTGGAATTAAAATTGAAGGTTTTTCATAAAGTGCTTTATTATAATATCCCATAATTCCACCAGAACCATATAATGGAATATCTCCAGCTTCTAGATGTTTATAATCTTTACCGTATTTAACTTCAAGCAATTCACTTAACTTAGTGTCTTCCCAACCCTCAGGAATCTCCATATCCAACTCCTCATTATAAACCATTTTACCTCCAGAAGATTTATAGCCTTTTGAATAGTCAATGTTATTTAGAGATTCTATTGAAACCTCTCGACTGCGCTCGAGGTGACAGAGGTTAATAGGAAACTCAAAATCTACAAACCAATGTTTATACAAGGCTTGTGCGGTGTCTTCTAGTTTATGGTTTAGGGTTTCGTTTAGTTTTATACGGTTGATGATGCTGTTGTATTCTTTAACTATTTCGCGTTGTTTTTCTATGGATGGTACTTTAATTGGTAGTTGACATAAATCATCCCAAGTAATTCTTCCTCTAACATCACCTCCACTTTGAAACCATAAATATCTATCCGATTCAGGTCTTAAAAACCACATCATTAAATATTCTGGATTCAATATATTTTCATCTACAACTTCAAAAACATAATAAGCTGATGAAATTATTGCTTTTTCATAATCTACTAATCTAGAAATAGGTAATTTTTTATCTCTACCAACACTCATTAACTTACAACCAAACTGACCTTTTTTAATGACTTTATATTTAGTCATATCTGTTCCAATTGTGTTGGCTACAGAATTTATAAATACTTTATCTAAATTAACACCAAGTAATAGCTCAATACTTCCATCTGCATTTTTAGTATTAACTTGTTGAATGAAATCGCCTATTTTTCTATAATTCGATTTCATAACCTAATTCTTTAAAGACGTTTAGTAATTCGGTTTTAGATTGTGCTTCTTCTTTTAAGAGCTCCGCAAATTCAGTCTGTAAACTTTTCATCTTGTCATCAAAATTGATGTTCTCGTCTCGATTTACAAACTCTATGTATTTACTTGGCACTAAAGAGTAGTCCTTTTTTCGTACGTCTTCTAAAGTTGCTGAGTAGCAAAATTCTGGAATGTTTTTGTAAGTCCCTGAATCTTGTTGCCAAGTGTGTAATGTTTCGGCTATATTTTCAATATTATCAGTACTAAACTGAATGAACTTCTTTTCGAAAGGAACTCCTGTTTCTCTTAAATCAAAAAATAAAATTTCGTCTTCTCTATTTCTATACGTCTTTTCAACATCATTAATCTTAACCTGTCTTTCTTTTTTATTATTATTTAAAATCCAGATGGTTACCGAAATATTGGTGGTATAAAACATATTTTGTGGCAACACTAAAATGGCTTCTACCAACTTATTTTCAATCAGTTTTTTACGTATCTCGTATTCGGTTCCTCCACCAGATAAAGCACCATTGGCTAGTATAAAACCAGCCACACCATTGTCTGAGAGTTTAGAGACCATATTTAGTATCCAACCATAATTGGCGTTTCCTGTTTGTGGTACCTCGTAGCCTCGCCAACGTGGGTCGTCTAGCAACTCGTCTGCTGCTCTCCAATCCTTTTGGTTAAACGGTGGATTTGCCATAATATAATCTGCCTTTAAATCTGGGTGTTGGTCTTTGGCAAAGGTATCTGCGGGCACATCGCCTAAATTGGCAGCTATACCACGTATGGCAAGGTTCATTTTTGCTAGCTTATAAGTAGTTGCTGTGTATTCTTGCCCATAAATAGAGACGTCTTTTTTGTTACCATTGTGGCTGTCTATAAATTTCATAGACTGTACAAACATACCACCAGAACCACAGGCAGGGTCGTAAATCTTCCCTTTGTAGGGTTCTATTAACTCTGCAATCAAGTTAACAATACTTTTTGGTGTATAGAATTCGCCTTTACCTTTTCCTTCTGCAATAGCAAACTTGCTTAAAAAATACTCGTACACGCGCCCAACAATATCTTGTTGTTGGTCTTTTAGGGTGTCTATATTGTTTATGGTATCTAATAAAGCGGCTAGCTTGCTCACGTCCATATTTAAACGCGAAAAGTAGTTGTCTGGCAAGGCGCCTTTAAGCGAAGGATTGTTTTTTTCTACGGTATATAAAGCGGTATCTATTTTTAAAGCAATGTCGTCTTGTTTGGCATTGGCTATGATGTAGCTCCAACGGGACTCTTCAGTTAAATAGAATACATTGTCTTGCGCATAGAACTCCACCATATCTAGAAATCGCTCTTTGCCATCGTCTATCAGCTCTTGACGACGTTTCTGGAATTTATCGCTAGCGAATTTTAGGAATATTAAACCTAGAACGACGTGTTTGTATTCGGAACTTTCTACCGTTCCTCTTAATTTATTTGCCGAATCCCAAAGGGTTTCTTCTATAGATTTTTGCTTTTTAACAGCAGCTTTTTTAGCCATGTATAAGGATATAATTTTTTAATAATATTATAATCCTTAAAAATAGTGAAAGCAGTTTATATAATCTTACAGAAAAGTATAAAACAAGAAAGCAATTGTTTTTTTGTTACACAATTCACTTTTTATAAAAAAGTTAACCACCATATTTAAAACTTATTTTTAAATATCAGCATTATTAAATTGAAATCTCATATAGCACATGCATTGCTCTAAACAGAAACAAAATGCACTAAATACTTTTAATATCAGTTAATTTTAGTTCACGACACATACATATCAAGGTATAAATATTTACTGTACAAAAATCAGAATAAAACAAAATATACTTACTCGTTTTTAGCCACAAACCAGTTTTCTATGAATTAACGCTTTTACACTATATTGTTAAAGTGAAACATTCCAACAAAAAAAATCTTGTGTTAAAAAACAAAATGAGATTAACGTCTCTACACCTTATTCATTTACCCCAACAACCCCAAACCCTACCGTTTCACGACCGTTAAGGAGTACCAATTCTCTAGCCACGTCCTGATAAAAACGAACCCCACAAACCGCCAACTGCGTGGCTGTTGCATGAGGGATACTGTTTAGAGTTAAATGTATGGTAGAGGTAGGTGACGTTTTACTAAGCATTACAGCATCTGCCAAATACATCTGGTAATCTAGAGTATTAAAATAACTGCACCACGCAGTTCGTTAGCAGCCTTCCATAATTCTTGTTCGAAATTAATATCGGCTTGAGATATTTTATTGGTCATATGTTGTTTTAAAATAAAGACAATTTTAGTCAGTCTCTAAAAATACAAAATACATATGATATAACTTTACGGGAAACCGGAATTCTAAATTAAAGTTACCTCTATCTTCTAAAACAGAATAAACGCCTAAATAACACAGATTAATTATCCACATTTTATGTATTAAAGTAGATGTTTACACGCTACTAGTCCTAACAGAAAGCATTATGCTGTTAACAATCTTAAATACTTCTAAATACAGCAATAGAACCTTTAGCTTATGGTTTCATGTTTTTTTTCGCGGAAATCTCAACGTCTCATAAGTCTGCTTCCATTTTAATTGGTAGTGCTTTATTCCTTAAAAAGCGCCTTATAAAAACCAGTATAAGCATCTTCCATTAAGTTGCGTCTTCGTAACGAAGCGTCAGGTTATTTAATAGATAGATATTGGGGTCTGTCTTTGATTTTCTCTGAATTAAATCTACTGCAACCGAATGACCATAATCTAAATAGGTTTGTTGATATCGCTAAGGCGATGTAATGATTACATAAAAATGACTTCAGTATTTTACAACATCTACGTTTGTTCCCGTTTTCTAGCCTGTTACCAAATAATTTACAAATTAGTTTTCCCAATTTAATTTATTAAATTAGATGCTTAAACCACGAGAGTAATCCTATATAAAATCAATGTTACTATCTTATACGCTTAATATTAGTAACACCATAGTGTTAGGATAACAACACCGGTGTAACACAATATATAACGGCTTTAGCAATGGAGTGGCATACATGAACAACACACTATTTTATACCAATTTAGAAAATTACAAAGTGCCCGTAACCGTTTTACTCTCTAAACCAGAGCAGTTTCAGCGTATTCCAGACGATTGGCATATTGTGGTTACCGATATTAAAGGGTCTACAGCCTCGATAGACAATGGGTTTTCTGAAATTGTAAACCTAATCGCTACCGGAAGTATTATTGCGGCTTTAAATATAGCCGCTAAACATGTTGTTGATATTCCTTTTTTCTTTGGTGGCGATGGCGCTACGCTATTAATTCCGTCTACATTACTTTCAGAAATCATGGCGGCTTTAACGATACATCAGGAAAATATTCAGAAGGAATTCAATATTTATCTTAGAGTGGGTAGCATTTCTGTAGCTCATGTCTATGCTAACAACCAAGACTTAAAAATTGCTAAGGCCAGTATTAATGCCCTACACACTATTCCCATAGTATTAGGAAACGGATTGCACTTTGCCGAACGGTTAATAAAATCTCGAGATAGCGTGCTTGATAAATCCACTATAACACAGATGGGTTTAGACTTAGAGGGTATGGAATGCCGATGGAATAAAATTCCGCCGCCACAACACTCCAACGAAGTGGTCTCTTTATTAATCACTGCAACCAATGCTTCTCAACAAGCGCCTATATTCCAAAAAATATTAGAACATACCAATGCCGTTTATGGGTCTTTACGCCATCGAAATCCGATTTCTATCCCTAAATTAAAATTGAGTTTTAATTATATGCGGATTAAAACAGAACTTAAAGTGAGTAAAAGAACCGCTGGCATTTTAAATGTTTTAAAAGTATGGATGAATAATATTATTGGTAAATACTATTATTTACCAACACAAAATGGCCAGAATTATTTAAAAGAACTCACCCAATTATCGGATATTTTAGTAATCGACGGACGCATTAATATGGTGATCTCTGGCACAACCACCCAAAGGCAAAAGTTAACCGGATATTTAGACGATTTAGAGCAAAACGGAGAGATTTTATATGGTAGATACGTAAGTAACAGTAGTATCATGTCTTGTTATGTTAGAAATAGAAATGCCAAACACATTCATTTTGTAGATGGTGGTAATAGCGGGTATACTAGAGCTGCTAAAGTACTGAAAGGAAAACTGGCTGGCAATATTGCAACACCTAAAGCCTAAAATACACTGGACTATTGAAACCCAACAACCCCAAACCCTACCGTTTCACGACCGTTCAGGAGCACCAATTCTCCAGCCACGTCTTGATAAAAACGAACCCCACAAATCGCCAACTGCGTGGCTGTTGCATGAGGTATGCTGTTTGGAGTTAAATGTATGGTAGAGGTATGTGAGGTTTTACTAAGCATTACAGCATCTGCCAAATACATTTGGTAATCTAGAGTATTAAAATTAAAGTCCAATACCCCAAATTGCAAAGCCATATGCGTAGCGCCCGGACTAAACCGGATGGCACTAGCATTTACAGGAGTAAGCGTTAAAGTGTAAGTCCCCCAATCCATAGATAACGAGACTGGAAAGACCGTCTGCAATGGGCAATCAGGCGTGTATTCAAAATCGCATAACAGCTGTGTGCCAGCAGTCGTGTTTACACCCACTACTACCTGTCGTTCGCCCCGAACGCTCGTAGTATCTAATGCTTTTAAGCTTGTAAACAACCGCATTAACCGGCTGTGAAAGGCGCGAAACTTATGGCCTGCATAAAACGGGTACAACGCCTGTCTAAACACTTTGTTGACTTGCGAGCAGTGCCCAAACTCGCTCCCATTCTCCCGAACGCGCTGCATACGGGCTTGCGTTTTAATGGCCTCACCATTAAATCCGCCACCTGCTACCCGCACCACAGGTTTCCCATCTAAATAATAAAAATTAAAACCGCCTATAGTACCAACTATAGGAAGTATGCCCTTTTGCTTTGCCATAAGTCTGTTGGTTTTAGTGCTACAACGGCATCCTACAACGCCTGCTACTTCACCTAACCCTTCGTCATAGCAACCTACGGGTTATAGCATGGTTATAACGTGGTTATAGCGTGCTTATAGTATGCTTTATCTATACAAGTAAAGATAACGATTTAGGTGTAAAGTTACCCTACAAATACAATTCACCACAGTAAAAACACGGTATCACCACCACATTTAAACCACAGATTATCAAAATTTTAAATGATTTTCTTGTTATAAACGCTAATGGTATACGGCTGCTTCGGGTTATTTCCCGATACAGAAATTGGAAATACCTAGCGCGTGTACGCACTAATAATAATGTGAACCGTCGCTTTCTTTTGAAATTATTATGGTAAACACCTTAAATTTAGTGGTACTAAAGCTTATGAGTTACGCTACTTTTTTAAATTTAATTTAGGATTCCCCTTAGCATCTAAAATTATCTTTACAACATCACCATAGCCTATAACTAAAGAATGAAACGATTTTTTTAACGCTATGTTATTAAAATAAGCCCACAAGCTTCTTATAACACCTGAATGTGTTACAATGGCTACACTATTATAATGACATGGAATATCCTTGATAAATGAAACAGCGCGGTGCTGTAAGTCTTGGTAAGACTCCCCTTGATGTGTAGATGCGTTAACCCAATCATCATACCAAAATTGGATCTCATTATAAGGTATATCGGTCCATTTCTTAAGTTCCCATGAGCCAAAATTAAGCTCCTTTAAACGATGATCTACAGTAATATCTTCTGAAATAACAAGAGCTAATTGCTTGCAACGTTGCAAAGGACTAGAATATACTTTATCAAAATATTTTGGGATGGCATTCAATACCTGTTCAGACTCCATAAGAAAAGTGGCTTTTAATGGGATATCACTATGCCCATAACAAACCCCCTTTTCAATCTCCGGGGAAGTATGCCTAATCAAATATATTTCCATAATATTAAAATACTTATGTAAAATATAAGTTCACATATTTGTTGAATAGCACCTAAACAATCTCCTGTGTAACCGCCAATCCATGTATTAAAAAACCTACTTAATAACACTTTTGCCAAATAAACAGGAAAAATTAATAAAAAAATATAAGGGGATTGAAATAAAAATAATGGAAATAAAGCAAATGCAAGTGCTAAAATAAATGCTGGACTCGTCCATTTTAAACTTTTGGGAGCTATTGATTTTAATTTTGAAGTGTCATCATTTATACGAGCATAAGAATGCGTAATCATGGCACTAACGGCTGCCCCTCTACTAAGACTATGACCTGCAAGCAAAACAAAGAAAATAAAATATGGATTCGAAATTCCATTGGCTATAGGTAAATCTACCAAAGCCACCAACAATTGATACTTAAGCAAAAACACCATAATTAAAGCGATAGCACCATAAGCGCCTATGGTGCTATCCTTCATTATTAAAAGAATTTTTTCTTTGTGCCAACCTCCTCCAAAACCGTCAACTGTGTCCGCTAAACCATCTTCATGAAATGCACCTGTTAATAACAAACTACATACCATTGAAATAATTACGGCTATTGAAACCGGTAAAATAAAAAGTGATATAATTAATATAAATGCGGAAAGTGCACCAACCAATAATCCTATAAGCGGTAAATATTTTATTGACTCTATAGAATACTCTTTTTTAAAATGAATGTTTTTTGGAATGGGAATCCTAGTATAAAACATTAATCCTGTAAAGAATATTTCGATTTCCTTTTTCATTCATTTCCGATATTAGAAACGCTTGCAATATCAAAACTAGCTAATTCATTCATCAAATTTACAGCCGATTGTACTAAAGGAAAAGCAATGGCTGCACCTGTCCCTTCTCCCAACCTTAGACCTAAATTCAATAAAGGTTTAGCCCCAAAATAATCTAATAATTTTTGATGCCCAGGTTCTCCAGAAGTATGTGAAAAAATACAATAATCTATTACTTTTGGATTTAATTTTGAAGCAACCAATAATGCAGCTGTAATAATAAATCCATCTATTAATAAAATCATTTTCAATTCTGCTGCTTGTAACATGGCTCCTGCTATCATTGCTATTTCAAAACCACCAAACGTTTGCAAAATGTCTGCTGTCGATTCTACCGCACTGTGTTTCTCTATAACAGCCCGAAGCACTTGCTTTTTATTTTTAACCCCTTCACTATCCAATCCAGCTCCCATTCCTACGCAGTCCTCAATAGGTATTCCTAACAGCTTACTCATTAATAAAGATGCTGAACTAGTATTACCAATGCCCATCTCTCCAAAACCTATAATATTAGACCCTTCTGAATAAATACTAGTTGCTAATGCAGCTCCTCTTTCAAGACATTTTTCACATTGTACTTTAGTCATTGCTGGCTGGTACAAGTAATTTTTTGTCCCAAAATCAATTTTTTCATCAATTAACCCTGGTAAATTATTAAAATCGTACTTCACTCCCGAATCAATCACTTTTAAAGCAATATGATGTTGTCTAGTAAACACATTAATGCCTGCGCCTCCACTTATAAAATTATACACCATTTGCCAAGTTACTTCTTGTGGGTTAGGATTTACCACACCTTCTTCAGCTATACCATGGTCTGCTGCAAATAAGGCAATGGTGGGTTTACATAATTGTGGCCTTAAAGTTTGCTGAATCACTCCTATTTTAATGGCAATGGCTTCTAAGACACCTAAAGATCCTTTGGGTTTTGTCTTATTATTTACTTTGTGTACTAATTGATCTAAAATAGTCTGATCTGGTGATTTAATTTTAAACTCATTCATGCTTTTATTCTGTTATGTTATCCATTTTTTTATAAATTTCTTTTAACTCATCAACCATTTCTTCTGATGGATTTTCCCACATCCCTCTTTGAATGGCTTCCAACATACGCTCCGACATATCTTTTAAAGCCCAAGGATTATGTGCTTCAATAAATGCTTTATTATGCGCTTCAAATAAATAGTTTTCGGTAATTTGTTCGTACATAAAATCCTCTATTAAGTTGGTAGTAGCATCGTAGGCAAACAAATAATCCATAGTGGCTGCCATTTCAAAAGCGCCTTTGTAACCATGGTCTTGCATGCCTTGTATCCATTTTGGATTGACAACTCTGGACCTAAATACTTTTAATAGTTCTTCTTTTAACGATTTTACTTTCGGGTTTTCTGGACGAGAATGGTCTCCAAAATACGTTTCTGGCTGACTTCCTTTTACGGTGTTTACCGCCGCAGTCATTCCACCTTGAAATTGATAATAATCATCAGAATCTAAAATATCATGTTCTCTATTATCTTGATTTTGCATGACTACCTCAATAGAAGATAATCGTCTTTTAAACGTTTCATGAGCAGATTTTCCACTATTGTCATTTCCAAAATACGCATAACCACTCCAATTAATGTATGCCTGCGCTAAATCATCAGAAGTAGTCCAGTTTTTACCATCAATTAGACCTTGTAAGCCTGCACCATACGCACCCGGTTTTGAACCAAAAACACGATATAAAGCTCTTTCATTGGCTAGTTTTTCATCTAAACCTTCTTTTTGCCATTGTTCTTTCTCTTTTTCAAATCGTTTTTTTATCGGATTTTGTTCTTCGGTTTCGTCTAAAGAAGCTACTTTTTCAATAGCAGCATTGAACAAAGAAATCAAATCGGGAAAAGCATCTCTAAAAAAACCTGAAATACGAAGCATTACGTCTACTCGTGGTCGTTTCAATTCTAAAGTAGAAAGCACTTTAAAATCTTTTACTCTTCGGTTACTACCTTGCCAAACAGGTTTTACACCTATTAAAGCCAAAGCCTGTGCAATATCATCACCACTCGTTCTCATGGTAGACGTTCCCCAAACTGATAAACCAATAGAGGTAGGATATTCGCCATGTTCTTGTAAATAACGGTCAATAATATTTTGAGCACTTTTTTCGCCCAATTGATAGGCCGTTTCAGAAGGAACCGTTCGTACATCCACCGAATAAAAATTTCTTCCCGTAGGCAAAATATCTAAACGCCCTCGTGTTGGCGCACCAGAACCTCCTGCAGGAATATAAAAACCGTTTAAGCCTTTTATTAAATGTCCTATTTCATTACTTGTTTTTTGTAAAGTTGGAATCGTATGTTCTTCAATAAAAGTTAAAAGTTGTTGCGTGGTTTTTCCGATACTTTCTATGTTTTGTTGGTAGATTAGTTCAGAAACAAGATTCTTCGCTTTGTTTTCTAACAGCTCAACTGCTTGACCGTACGTTCGACAATGAATACCATAAATTTCTCTTTCAAAACTATCTGAATAGGTTACATTAATGGGGTCGAAATCCAATTGTAAATCTTCTGCTAAACATTGGGTAACTCCTTGTAAATCGGCTTGTGGTAAACGATGCAAAGCCACAATTAAATCAATCAACTTTTCTTGTTCAGGAAGTTTTCCTAATATATGCAAACCACCTCTAATTTGCGATTCTTTTAATTCACATAAATAGCCATCAATCACTTCTAGTAAAGCATCAATATCTTTGCCGTCTTCATTTAAATCACTTTTTAAATGAGTTTCGTTAACTAGCGTTTCTATTTTAGTTTTAATTAACGACGCTCGTTTTTTATCGACCAAGGCAGATTCATAAAACTCATCAATTAATAGTTCTAACTTTAGTAAATCGCCATAATTTTCTGCCCGTGTCATTGGCGGAATTAAATGGTCCAAAATAATGGCTTGGTTTCTTCTTTTTGCCTGTGTTCCTTCGCCAGGATCATTAATAATAAAAGGATAAAAATGAGGAATTGCTCCAAGAATAGCTGCTGGAAAACAGGTTTCTTTACTTAATGCCACACTTTTACCAGGTAACCATTCTAAATTTCCGTGTTTACCAATATGCACTAAAGCATCGGCATTAAAATGATGTTGCAACCAAATATAATAGGCTAAATAAGCTGGCGGTGGTGGTAAATCTGGCGAGTGATAACTGGCTTGTAAATCTAAATTATACCCTCTACTGGGTTGAATGCTCACAAATACATTTCCAGAAATAAATCCGGGTATTAAAAAAGCGCCATCTTTATAATTTGGAGAAGTATTTGGATATCCCCATTGTGCTTCTACAGCAGTACGAAGCGTATCTGATAACTGATTATAATAGTCATAAAACAATCGTTCTTCTAAACGAATTGTTTGACGTTCGTTTAAGGTGTTTATAGTTGCGGTATCGTTTGTAACGGCATTGGTCAGCTTATCAATTAGCTCATTAGTTGTTTTGGGATAATCGGCTTCTAAACTATAATTTTCTTCCGCCAATTGTGCTAAAATTTGCAAGGTACTTTGTGGCGTATCTAATCCTACACCGTTTGCCAAACGACTATTTTTATTAGGATAATTAGGTAATACTAAAGCTATTTTTTTATCCAAATTACTTTTTTGTTGTAAGTTTACCCACGCTTTTGCCATTTGAGCCACAAACTCACAACCTTCTATATTGGCCACATAAGAAACCACTTCAGAATCTGTTAAAGCATCTTTTTCCATAGATTCTTTAAAAGAAATAACTTTCGATATAATTTTACCATCTACTTCGGGCAAAGCAATATTCATAGCAATATCGGTAGGTGGTAAACCAAAATTACCTTCTAACCAGCTTTCGCGATTACAACTTCCCATAATTGCCTGAATAACGGGCACATTAAATTGGTCGAATAAACTTTGCGATGTATCATGAAAACCTTGTACACTAAAACCTGTGGTATTAATAATAATTTGAGGTTTTGTTATGTGATGAAATTGCAACAAACTAAAAATTTGTTGCTCCATATCCTGCTCACGATAGCCTGCAGCCATTAAAACAACAGCGGTAATTCCTTCTGCTTCTAAAGCATCAATAATTGCATGAATAGGTGATAAATTATTAGACAAATAATAACTTCGATATCCAAAAATAATGGCTTGCTTTTTATTTTCTACAGGTGTTTGTTTACTATATATTCCAGAATCAGGATGATATAAAAATAAATCGGGAATCGTTTTAATAACTTCTGGAGTAATTGTTACAGCAGAGATTTTATTATAAATAAGTTGTAATGCCGATTTACAATTATCAATGCCACCTGCTTGAATGTATTTCCAAATTAAATCCACTTCTTTTAGTGGAATGTTAGAGGATTGCATCAACTCTAAATCAGGTTTATTGTCACCAGGCAAAAAAATGAGTTGAATATCGTTTTCTTCGCAACAATCAGCAATCGCTTCGCATAAATAATTATAATAGGCTTTTCCTCCTAGCAATTTTAGTACTACAATTTTTGCTGATGAAATTACTTCTTCAACATACGTATCTATAGTTAATTCTTGTTTAAAATAACTAAGATTGGCAAACCGAAAAGAAGGGGCATTTTCTACCGATTCATGAATGAGTTTATAAGCAGTATTCATCATAAACAAATCCGAATCTGCCGAAGATAAAAAAACAATATCTCCAGGAGATTGGTCTATATAAAATACGCCTTCATCATTAGGATTCCAGCCGCCTGGTATAGTAGAAATTAAATGCATGTTTTTTTAGTTATGAATTATGAATGTTGAATTATGAGTTCTTTTATGAGTGATGAATGTTTCTTTAGTTATGAATTATGAATGTTGAGTTATGAGTTATGAGTTTAAAAATCATTCATCATTATCAATTTATTATCACTTTTTTAAATTTTGTTTTGTTGTTAAAATGATACTTCTGATAATTTTTAATATTTCGGTAGCATCGTTATGTAAAGATTTAAATTTATAATCATCTAAATAATCTGTTGCATTTAGTAATTCCAACCAATAAATCGATTCATCACATTCTTTTTGTGATATGGATAGTTTATGAATAAAATCGGCTTTACTCTGAGCGTTTTGAGCTTCTCTAATATTTGCTCCTACAGATGTTCCTGACCTTAAAAGTTGTTTACTCATCACAAACTCTTTTTTCTCCTTTGATAAAAATTTATAACAATTAATAGCCTTTATAGCAAAAGCAAAGGACTTATCTTGAATAACACTTTTCTTACTCATAAAACGTCATTTTTAAAACTAATCATCAAATATTAAACAACTCAGAACTCATAATTCATAATTCACAACTCAAAACTCATAATTCATAACTCATAATTCTATTCATGTATTAATGCGAGTGAGAATGTCCGTGCTCATGGTCGTGGTGATGATGGCTTTGTGCATGGGTGTTTATTTCATTATTTTCAGTAAGCTCTATATTTTTACCTATAACCACTAAACTTGTTTTACGCGTTTCATTAGCTCCCCAAGCTCTTTCAAAATAATATTCAAAACGTGCACCTACACCTTGTAATACCATACGCATGGGTTTGTTAGGGATATTAACAAAACCTTTAATTCTATAAATTTCGTGTTGCTCTACTACTGCTTTCAAGTCTTTTACCAAGATCTTAATATCTGAAGTTTCTGGATATTCTAGCAGTACCGTTTTCACATCATCATTATGGTGGTGGTGATTTCCGTGTTTGTGATGCTCTTCGTGAATAGAATGACGGTTATCTACATCATCTTCCGCAGAAGCACCAATCCCTAGTAAAATAGCATTGTCTAATTCACCTTGTATAATAGGAACAATTTTAATATTAGGTCTTGCTTTTTCTGTAATTATTTTAGTTACTTCTTCAAACTTTTCATCATCAACCAAGTCTCTTTTACTTACCAAAACTAAATCAGCGCAAGATAATTGGTCTAAAAATAATTCTTCAATAGGTGTTTCGTGGTCTAAAGTCTCGTCTGCCAAACGTTGTGCTTGTACACGCTCTCTATCACAAATTTCTCCTGTAGCAATTCCCACAGCATCCACCACAGTAATTACAGAATCTATAGTAATATGTGGTTTTAAATCGGGCCAGTTTACTGCTTTTACTAAAGGTTTAGGCATCGATAAACCCGAAGTTTCTATCACAATATGGTCAATTTCTTCTTTACGTTCTAACAATTGTAACATAGAAGGCAAAAACTCTTCTTGCACTGTACAGCAAATACAACCATTAGGTAACTGTACCAAGTTACAATCCTCATCACCACATTCTGATGATGCTATTAATTGTCCGTCTACATCAACCTCTCCAAATTCATTAACCAACACAGCAATACGCTTTCCTTTAGCTTTTTTTAACATATTGTGTACTAAAGTTGTTTTTCCTACACCTAAAAATCCGGTAACTATGGTAATTGGTATTTTTTTCATTTCTATAAATTAATTATTAAAATTATGATTATTCGTTACCTTAATAACTTAGTAATTATTAATTTAAATGAATTTTAAATTCTTATCGTTCACAAACTAATTATCTGCTAAACACAGCTATGAAATACATTTAATAATAACGAATAATCATTTTAATTATGTTTTTAAATAACTACTTATGCTTTAGCAGCATTATAAAGTCGTTTTTCAAAAAACTCATTTTTATTAAATCTTCCTGTTGCAAATTTTGCCATTGCTAATACACCTAAATCTACCAATGGTTCTATAAGAACAACTAACATATAAGCCCCACCAAAACTAAGTATGCTTAAGATGTTTTCTACGGCAAAACCTTGACCATAAATTGCCCAAAATGTAACCCAAGACACAATTCCTGCTTGAAATACTAATGATAGTTTTAAAACTTGTGCATATTTTAATTTAGTATATGGCGTATTTGTAGGTATAACTTTATTAGCGACATAAGAAAGTGCCATTAAGGGAACAAGTAAGGTTGTAATATTCATACCGTATTGAGGTAGGTCTATTTGAGAAAAGAAAAGGCCTTGAATAAGCAAGCCTAATGCTAGACCTGTACTCGCAGGTGCCAATCCAAAAAGTAAAAATAATGTTGATCCCATAATAAAATGAACTTCTGAAACACCTACTGAATAATGCGGTAAGATTTGAAAAAATGTAAAGACTAATAGTGTTGTAATTGCCGATTTAACTAAAAAAGTTAACGGACTATTCATTTTAATATTTTTAGCCGAAGCTTTTGCTACTGCTATAATTGCGACTGATGCTGTAACGTAAGACAGACCAATTTTTGCTGAATCTACTACTTCTGGTTCAATGTGCATAATATTTGTTTTTAAAGGTTAAACTGTTATTAATTATAATTGTTTTTATTCTAATTTATTTTGCTTTCTTCTTGCGTTTATACAAGAATAAATTCCATTTTTCTTCAGCAACACCATGTTTATCCATTTCGGCTCTTGCCATTGTAAAAAATAAATCAGACAATCTGTTTACGTAACTCATAATGTAATCTTCCACACATTCTGGATCTTCTTGCATTAAAGTAACCAATTGCCTCTCCCCTCGCCTTGTTTGCGTTCTACACACATGGCAAAGTGCAGATATTTCGTTGCCACCTGGTAATAAAAAATAATCTGAAGGTGCACTTATATTCGCTTCCATATCATCCATCCAATGTTCACAAAACTCGGGACCATCTTCTGGTTTCGGATTCGGATTTTCTTTTTTAGAATCTGATGGTCTCGCTAAATGCGACATCATATTCATCATATCTTTTTGCACACGATGTAAATTAGATTGCCACTCATGGTCGTTTCCTAATTTAGCACGTAATAATCCTATAGTAGAATTTACCTCATCTAAAGTTCCTATACATTCAATTCTTGCAGAATTTTTAAATGTTCGTTTTCCTCCAAAAACTCCTGTTGTTCCTTTATCTCCTTTTCGTGTGTAAATTTTCATACCTTGCTCGTTATTTCGTTAATCAATTGTTGTAAACGTTCTGGTGTTCCAAAATAATGGTGCACATAAGACGCCATAACGTTCTGTTTCTTGTATATTTTTGTTGAAGTTTGCTCCTCTAAAGCATTTGTTACTATTGCATGTATTGCTGTTTCATTATCATATATTAAAGTTGAATAATGAAATTCATGTCCTTTAAAAATATGTTCATTTACTTTAGATGTTCGGTAACCTAAATGCAGTTTTTTATCGACTATTGAAGATTCAAAATCGAAATAATTTACCATTTTAAAAGCTTCATTATGTTCAGATATAATAGCTTTTCCTAAATACATCATTCCGCCACATTCTGCATATATTTGTCCGTTATTCAATCCAAAATCCTTAATACTTTTTAGCATAGTTGTATTGGTTGCTAATGCTTTTAAATATAATTCTGGATAACCGCCAGGGAAATAAATAAAATCGCAATCTGGAAGTACAACATCCTTTAACGGACTAAAAAATGTGACTTCGCCTAAGGCTTCCATTGCAGCTATATTCTGAGGATAGATAAAATTAAAAGCAGCGTCTTTAGCTACAGCAAATTTAATTTTCTTGTTTACTAATAATTTTTTATCTAAAATAATTTTCTTTTTCACTTCTTTAGAAGCTTCTAAAATAGCCTTCCAATCAATGGTTTTGTCTAATTCGGTAGCAACATCATCAATTAGCTTATCAAATTTTTTAATGTCTTGTATATTTAATCCTAAATGCCTTGACGGGATTTCAATATTCTTTAAATTAGATAAATATCCAAAACAAGGTACATTAATATCGTTGCAGGCTTCTTTTAGCATTGTAAAATGTTTTTTTGATCCTACACGATTAAATACAACGCCCATTATAGAAACTTCAGTATCAAAATTTACAAAACCTTGAATAAGTGGCGCTACAGAATAGGCAACAGCTTTAGCATCAATAACCATTAAAACGGGTGTTTTTAGTTTCTTAGCCATTTCGGCAGTGCTACCTTTATCTTTTTTAGCACCATCAAACAAGCCCATTACACCTTCTATACAATTAATATCTGCATTATTTCCATAGAAATTTAAAGATGCATTTATATCCTCTTCCGGCATCATAAATGCATCTAGATTTACACCAACCTTATTACAAGCTAATTCGTGAAATTTTGGATCGATATAATCGGGACCAACTTTAAACGGTTGTACAGCAACGTTCTTACGTTTAAATAAACGCAATAAACCTAAAGTAAGCGTTGTTTTTCCTGCGTTACTACTTGGTGCCGATATGATGAGTTGTTTTATCATCCTTTAGTATGTATTGGAATTCCTGAAACCATAAAATCTACTTTAGTGGCTTTTTTGGCAATATATTGATTCACTTTTCCTTGTAAATCGACAAATTTTCGTGTTGCTTTTTCCATGGGAATTACGCCTAAACCAATTTCATTAGTAATTGCAATTACAATATTATTTTTCTCGCATAATACATTCCACTCTTTAACAACAAAGTCGAAACTTAAATCTGGATCGTATTTAAAATAATCCATAACATTAGTTAACCAAAGGGTAATACAATCTATAAATAACACCTTGTTAACTGTAGTTGTTTGGCTTAGATGTAATGTTTCTTCAATAGTTGTCCAATTAGAAGTCCTTCTATTTTTATGAATTTCAATACGCTTACGAAACTCATCATCCCAACATTTAGATGTTGCCAAATACGTAGGTTTATCGTCTAAACTTAAAGCAATTTCTTCACCATATTCACTTTTACCAGAACGTTGTCCGCCTGTAATAATATGTATTATTTTATCGCTCATTTTTAGTGATTAAAAGTTCGTAATCTGCATTAATGCGTTTTGCCAAATTAGAAGCGATTCCGATTTTTAACATGCCTTTTTCTGCATCTATAATTTGTGTGTGTTGTATGCCTTTACAATAAGTTTGAAAAGCCAATACGGTATTTTCTAAATTACTATCTGCATTTAACTTGCCATCTGTAATAATATGTAGGTTATGACTAAAATCTACATCTGAAGAAAGTGCTTTTATATGCTTAAATCCTGCCGTTAAATTTGTTTTTCCTCCTGTTTTAAGTGTAGATAGCGCTATTTCAATATCATTTAAAATGGCTGTTCTGCGTAAAATATGTTGTGCTTCTCCGTCGAATAGCGAAACTATAGAAAACTGTGTATTTTGATTTTTAGATTGTGTTGCTATTTTTTCTACTGCACCTTTAGCATAAGCTATAATTTGATCTTTTAACATAGAACCACTCGAATCTATTAAAAAGATATGATGCTGTTTTAAAAGCGATTTTTTACGTTTGTTTTTGATCTCAAACTTGTCTGTAGCTAAATACTGACTAACTGTTTTTTTTGTATCTATTGAAATGGTATCGCCTTGACTATTATTAATGGTTTTCGTACTGTTTTCTAAAGTATTTGTAAGTGTGCTTTTTTGTTTTCTAAAATTGTTCTCTGGTCTTAGAATTCGACTATTTTCTTCTTTTGAAGCATTCCCGTCTGATGGAGATTCTTTTGGTTTCTCGTTTTCGTTTTGATTTGGGTTTTTCTGATTCGGACTTTGATTTAATCGTCTGTGATTTAACACAAAATCGGCAATTTTATCTACGGCTTCTTTAGTAACTTCTGATGCCTTTATATAAGATGCATAAGCTCTTGCCGTTTTTAATAATAAAACATCTGCACGTAAACCTTCTACTTGATTTTCAATAGCTAATGTACTACAATATTCAATTATTGAATCGTTTATAAGTACAGATTTTAAATGCTTTTTAGCAGTTACAATTTGTGTGGCTATACGTTGGTCTTCATTTTTATAATAAGCAACAAATTCATCTGGATTATCATCAAACTGAAAACGTTGTTTTATAATTTTTTGGCGAACTTTAGCATCTGTAGGAGTCGTAATATTTACACTTAAACCAAAACGATCTTGTAATTGAGGTCTTAAACTGCCTTCTTCAGGATTCATAGAACCTACCAAACAAAATCTACTTTTAAAGTAACGCGATACGCCTTCTCTTTCTAAATAATAGCAACCAGAAGCAGCTGCATCTAATAAAATATCGGTAAGGTAATCTTGTAATAAATTTACCTCATCTACGTATAAAACACCATTATGAGCTTGTGCCATCAAGCCTAAATTAATGATTTCCTTTTTTGCATTAATCAGTTCTTCTAAATCGATACTACCAATAAGTCTATCTTCAGAAACACCAATAGGCAAATTTACAAAAGGTAAATTTTCTTGATCGCTAATTAAATTGGTTAAAGATCTAATTAATGTTGTTTTTCCTGTGCCTTTATCACCTATAGCTAAAACACCACCTATAAGCGGGTCTACCAAGTTTAAAATAAGTGCTAACTTAAAATGATCTTGACCAACAATAGCCGAAAACGGAAAACTTATATATGTTTTATCTTGTTTCATATAGCATATATTCCATTATAAATCCAAACTATTCCTATTAGTATAGAAGCTACTCCTGCAATACCATTCATCCACTTAAAAATAGATAAATTGCGTTCTAAAAACCGACTCATTACATAAATTAAAACATAGCTATACACACCCATGGCTACAATAATACCTAAAGATTCTACCGCCAAAATAATAATAGCATCCTTTATTGTAGGACTACTTAATACCAAGGCAGATGTTAACGCGCCACCTGTACCTGCTAGACCATGTAACATACCAATCCAAAATGATTTATTCATTGGATTTATGGCAATTTCTTCCCCTTTAGTTCCGTGTAAATGTATAGGGTTTGATAATTCATGTTCATGTGCTTCAATTTTTTTATGCACTTTAACCATTTCGTTAATAGCGTGATTTCTTCTAATAGCTACAATACCTAACCAAATCATAATGGGGCCAACAGCCAATTCTGCATAAAAAGAAATATTATGAACCACCAAAGAAGCCATACTCTTAAAGAATAAAGCAACACCTCCAAAAAGCAATAGTGTAACCGAATGCCCTAAAGCCCATTGAGATGCTTTAAATACCGATTTAAAACTAATTTTCTTTTTATTTATAGCATTTTCTGTAGCTAAAACAGAAACTGCAGTAACATGGTCTGGCTCAAAAGAGTGTAAAATACCAGCCATTAAAGGTCTAATTAAAGAAGCTATCATTATTTTTTTATAAATTTAATACGTGTTCCATTTTTATGAATTAAGTAAATTTCTAAGTCTACTTGTTTAATTTTTGTTTGCGTGTGTTTATAACAGTGTGCTAATAACAATTGAAAGAAAGGGGAATTCTGTTTAAAGTCGAATAACTCAATTAACCGTCCAGCCATATTCAGGTCTTTAATTTTATTAACATCATTATAACCAACTTGTTGGGCTAAATTCACTACAAAATCTTTGTTCCAACTAGACACACAACTATGTGTATCTATAATTCCGCCAGCTAATTTTACAGCTTTTCCTAGCATAATACCAATACTCACTTTTTTAATAGGAGACCTGTTTATTTTATTCAATGTTTCTCCTATCCAATTTCCATAATGGATAAATCCATATTCTGGTAAATGAGTAAATTTGTCTCTTAAAAACTTTTCGCTTCTGGCTCCAGAATTAATTACCAATTCTGTAATTTTATTGGCAACGGCAACATCAATACCTTGCTCTATACTTGCAATGTATGATGATGATGAATATGGTTTTACAATACCACTTGTTCCTAAAATAGAAATACCGTTCATAATCCCAACGCGTTCGTTAAGAGTACGTTTGGCAATTTTTCTTCCGTTAGTAACATAAACTGTTACCGAAACGCCACATTCTAAATCGTAATCGTGTAATAATTTTTGAATGGCATTAGTTATCATTTTCCGTGGTACCGGATTAATAGCAGGCTCTCCAATAGCAAGCTCTAAACCTTTAAGGGTAACCGTGCCAACTCCTTCGCCAGCGATAAATTTTATGTCTTTTTCTTGTATTAATTCTAAAACACAACCTATTTCTGCGCCATTAGTAACATCGGGATCGTCTCCTGCATCTTTAATTACAGAGCAGTTTGATGTGCTTTCGGTAAAAACACATTGATGAATAGGAATTTCTACTATTTTATCTACAGGTAAATGAACTTTTACAGAAGTAATCTTTTTTTGATGAATAATAGCCATTAAACCAGATTTTGCCGCCGCAGTAGCACAAGTCCCTGTGGTAAATCCGTCTCTTAATGGTCCTTCAGGAACTTTTCTTAACCCCATAACGTTGATGTATTGGTTAAAGATTTTTGCAATTCTATTTCACTAAATACTGTTGTAAAGTATTCTGGTATCTTAGGTTGATCGATAATAATAATTTGTGTATTTGTCTTTAAAGCAGCTTCTATTTTTGTGCTTAAAAACCCACTATTTCCTGTTTCTTTAGTTAAAAGAACATCAATATTATTGGTTGTGATTAAGTCTATTTCTTTATCTAATTCTGCAGATGGTAAACCTAAAATTAATTGATTTTCAGGAAAGTTACTTGCATTAGCAATTGCAAAAGATTCTGGCCTGTTTAGTATTCTAAAATATGTTTTATTTTTTTGCCACCACGGCTCTAATCGTTTAATAGATTGCACACCCGTTAAAGCTAATAGTATTTTATTTTTTTGTAATAAATTTAAAGCTTCATCGTAATTATGTACATAAAATACTAACGGATGCTTTGTTTTTGAAAGTAATTTTCTTCCAAAATGAATTACAGAAATTTGCAAACGTTCTGCAACCTCTGCAATTGTATAATGTAATAATTCTGCAAACGGATGCGATGCATTTACAATGGTTTGTATATTGTTTTTAATTAAATACTGTTCTAATTGTGTTTCATTTAAAGCACCATACCGATAACTAGCATGCTTAGTTTCATTAAAAGCAATATTTGTTTTTGTAGAATACACGAAAGGCAAGCTCATACTTTCTAATAAAGCGGCTGTTTTTTTTCCTTCTGTTGTACCTCCAAAAACTAGTATCATTTTTCTTTTATAGTGTTTAATTATTATAATTTCTTTATTTGTACGTTTTATTCATTTTCGTTATACTAATTTATCATAACGTTTTAAAATCTAATGTGATTCTGAAACAGAACCTGAATGATGTTGATTATCTTATTAATTATTCTGTGACTACAAATTTTTTATTCGTTCTAAAAATATGTTTCCATTCTGGACTATATAATTGCGACCTGTTTTTACGAGCACCAATAGCATGTCCAACTATAATTAAAACCGTTCTTGTTTTTTTACTCTCTTTTACAATTTGTGCTAGATTTTGTAATTTACCTTTAAAAATCTCTTCATCCTTCCAAGATATTCTGTACATCACGGCAACAGGCGTATCGGCATCAAAATGTTCTAACAACTGCCCTTCTACTTTCTTCGCAATTCCTGCACTTAAAAAAATACACATGGTCGCATTGGTAGCAGCAAAAGCAGCAATACTTTCTTTTGGTGGCATTGGTGTTTTTCCTTCTCCTCTAGTTAATACAATAGATTGTACGACTTCTGGAATGGTAAATTCTGACCTTAACGATGCCGCTGCTGCGCTAAAAGATGAAATTCCTGGCACTATAAAATAATCCATTCCTAATTCATCAAAAATGGTCATTTGCTCTTGAATAGCTCCGTATAAAGACGGGTCTCCACATTGTAAACGCACAATAGCATTTCCTTTTTTATAGTGTTCTTGCATTACAGAAACTTGCTCTTCTAACGTCATCATCGCCGAGTTTCTAACAACAGCTCCTGGTTTACACCAATTGGTCATTTCTTCAGGAATTAAACTACCTGCATATAACACACAATCTGCTGCTTCTAAATAATGTTTTCCTTTTACAGTGATTAACTCCTCGTCTCCTGGTCCAGCTCCAATAATTGCAATGGCTGTTTTACGTTCTACATTTACATCTAAAGCAATAGAAAACGTAAATTTTTCACCGTTATCTAAATGAATCTTTTGTTTTTCAACCAGTACATGTTTATTTCCTGACAATAACATTGCTGTCGATTCTGAAACACCATAAACTCCAATTTTAGATTGTACCACTTCACTTGGGTTTGGTATTGTAACTGTATCTATCTCATCTGCTGTAAATGTGCTAAATGGAATCTCGTTTTTTGTACTAAAGTCTAGATATGCTTGTTGATTTGCTTTTATATCTATAGAACCAAAATCTTTAATCGCTGAAAAGCGAATATTTCTACTTTTTAATTCGGCTTTTAAAGTTTTCTCAAATAAAACAGAATCTAATTGTTTAGAACATCCTGATCCTACAGACAATACTTTGGGTATAAAATAAAGACTAGGAATACTAACATCGTAAACGTTATAACTTACTACAATGCATAACTCGAATTGAGAATAATCTATATCTGCTTCATTATAAAAAATAGTTACAAAATTGGGAGCCGTTTTTTCTAAATGTTGTGTGCCTTTATCTTTAATATCTAGCAATAACGCAGTAGGCTTATTGTTTACAAATAAAGCCATTATTTTATTCATGGATAACGACGTTTCTACTTGCCAATTAAACTGAGTTTCTAACGTATCTAAAGCCCAAATATTTTGAACATCGCTTGAGGTAGAAATAATAGGTTTTGCACCTAGAGCGGATGCTACTTTTATAGCAAAATCATTTGCACCTCCTTTATGACCGCTTAATACAGATTGTACATTTACACCTAAATCATCTACAGAGATTACAGCTGGATCTGTATTTTTATCTTGAATATATGGCGCAATTAAACGCACACAAATTCCTAAAGCCGTTACAAAACAAATACCGTCTAATTTCTCAAAATTAGCTTTTAGATACTCGGAAATAGAACTAATGGTAGATACGTTTTCATTGGTAGATGATAACGTAGTTAGAACTAACGATTTTGGAAATTCTTGCTGAATAACAAGGGCTTTTTCTAGACCTCTTTTAGTAACTGCTATAATGGCTATTTTCTTCATTTAATATTTTCTGCGGTGTGAATGCTAATTTTATTGTGATTGTTTAGCAGAATGGTATTCGTGCTAATCGTATAATTTAGATCTGTAAGTGTTTCTATAAATACAGAACTACTGGTTGTTCTTACAGCATTGGTTACAAAACGAACCAATGGATTTAATTGATAAACAGTTTGAATTAATTCTTTTAAGCGTCCGCCATGTCCTCCAATAAACACTACATCTGGTTTAGGAAAACTGTTTAAATTCAGGTTAAAAAAATCATCAATAATAATTTCAATACCAGGTGTACTAAAACGTTCTATATTTTGTTGAATAATGGTTGCGCATGCTGTTCGTTTTTCAAAAGCAACTATTTTTAAATGCGGAAACTGTTGTTTCGCTTCAATGGCTACAGAACCTGTACAAGAACCAATGTCCCAAAACACATTTTTATTTTGTAATGCTAAGGCGCTTATTGTGCTTAAACGGATAGGCATTTTGGTAATCATATTTGCTCTATTTTCTAACGAAACAAAAGTAGCATCGGGAATACCAAAAGGTTTGTTTTTAGGTGTTAGTTGTTTTAATAACACACAGTTTAATGCGTTATGTATTTTGGTTGTACAAGCCAATAAGTGTAGTTGTTCTATACATTCTGTATCGCTATCTAAGGCTTCACCAATAGTAATTGAATAATTATTGAAACCATATTGTAACATACGTTTCGCTATTGCTGCTGGTGTTTTTTTATTATCGGTTAACACACCAATCAATTCATTTCTATTGATTAATGCTTCATCTAAAGCCGACCAATCTCTACCGTGAATCGATACAGATTTTAAATTATTATAATTCGTTTGTGTTTTATGACATAGTAATTGTAAACTATTAAAATACGGCAAAGCTTTTAACTGTGCGTTAGGCAATAAACGTTGTAAAGTATTTCCAAAACCATAGAAAAAAGGATCGCCCGAAACAAACACTACAATAGAAACATCGATGGTTTTGTATTGCTGAATTAACGCATCCATCTTTCCTGAAATTTCAATCCACTTATGAATTTTAGGTAAATATGCTTTTACCAATTGATAATGGCGTTTTCCTCCAGAAAAAATAGTAGATTTTTGTATTAATTGTACCGCATCATTACTCCACTGGGGAGTAGTATGATTACTAATTCCTATTAAATAAAAATCGATATGTGTAGTCTTTTGCTTCACCTATTAATAGCTCTCTTTTATAACTATATCATTAATATTCTTACGCTTCTCCCATTGTAAACGTTCTAATTCTGGATTTTCGTAAAACTTATCTACGTGTCCTAAACACAAATAACCAATTAGTTTACGGTCTTTAGGAGCTTTTAAAATTGTTTTAATTTTATTCGGGTCTAAAATACTTACCCAACCAAGTCCGACACCTAAAGCGCGAGCCATTAACCACATGTTTTGAATGGCACAAACTACAGAATATACGCCAGCTTCCTTCATTGTGGTTTGCCCTAAAATAGGATGTTTACTTGGTTTATAAAAAACCGCTATATTTAAAGCAGACTCTATAATACCTTCTAATTTTAATTGAGTGTAAGCATCTGCTCTTTTCTCTTTAAAAAGTTGTTTTGCTTTTTCATTCTCTTCAAAAAAACTCTCTTTTATTTTATTTCTGATATCTAAATCTTTAATCACCACAAATTCCCAAGGTTGAGAAAAGCCTACAGAAGGTGCATTTACTCCAGCAAATAGAATTTTATCGATATCTTTTTGAGAAACAGGCGAATTTATAAACCGATTTCCTCTTACATCTCTGCGAGCAAGGATAATCTGTTCTAAAGTTTCTATATCTTCTGAAGTAAATTTCATTATTTTTAAGATTTAAAGTATGTTGAAGCCTCTGGTAAGGTAAAAGCAGCATTTACAATAGCAGCAGCAACATTACTACCTCCTCTATTTCCTTCTATAATTACCCAATCTGTATTTTTAATTTGCGATAACTGTTCTTTAGATTCTAATACATTTACAAACCCCACAGGTACGCCAACAATTCCAACAGGTTTAAACGAAGCGTTGTCTCTTAACTGTTCTACAATTTCAAATAAAGCCGTTGGTGCATTACCTACAACATATAACGCGTTTGGATACTTTTTAATCGCTTTTCTAATGCCTGCTTGGCTACGTGTTATATTTTCTAATCTCGCTAATTCTTGCGCATCTTCATCGTTTAATAAACAATGAACTTGGTTTCCGTATTCGGCAGTAAAAGCTTTTGTTATTCCTGCTTTTACCATAGTAACATCGGTAACAATTTCCCCTCCAGTTTTAAGATGAGTATGCCAGTTTTCAATCGCTTTTGGCGTTGCCGAATAATAATTAAAATCTTCTAAAATCCCTGTAGTATGAATCACTCTAGTCATTGCCCATTTATCGGGAATAGAAAACGGTAAATCTGTTATGTGCTCGGTAACAATTCTAAAACTTTCTTGCTGAATTTCTTTACCTGTATGTGGTTTTCTGTTAAGGTAACCTCGTGGTGTTATTAAATAATCTTTAAAACGATAGGTTTGCGAATTACCAATCATAACCAAACAAAACATATCTACATCTTCAGGATTAAATTCGCCTAAAGTGGTAATTTTAAGTTCTTCTTCTGGTCGTGTTACATGTCTTATAATCGCAACAGGTGTAGAAGGTGATCGTTCTGATAAAAATATTTTTTGCAACCGCCCTAATTGCCAATGTCTTTTTTGACTTTTCGGGTTGTATAAACTCGTTACAAAATCTCCCATTGCTGCCGCTTTAATGCGTTGCTCTATTTTTTTCCAAGGTGTCATTAAATCAGACAAAGAAATACAACAAAAATCGTGACCTAAAGGTGCGCCTAATTTACTTCCTGCAGCTAAAAAAGCAGAAACTCCTGGTAGCGTTTCTAATTCAATATCTGTATGGTTTTCTTTAGAAACTACTTCGTAAACAATAGCCGCCATGGCATAAATACTGGCATCTCCAGAACCTATAACCACAACATATTTATCTTCTTTAGCTTTTTTAATAGCTTTATGTGCTCTTGCTTCTTCTTTACCTAAAGGCATGGATATAAGTTCTGCATCTGCTTTAAAAAGTGATGCTCCAAATTGAAAATAATAGTCGTAACCAATAATTACATCTGCTTTTTGCAAAGCATGTTTAACTACAGGTAACATATAATTAATATCTCCAGGGCCTAAGCCTGCTACTGTTATTTTCATTGGTTAATTTTTTTAATAATGATAAGAGAAAAATAAGGCGTTTCTCTTTGGTTTGCTATGGCCCAACTGTTAGTGATAAATTGTTTATCTGTTCCTAAACGTTCGGCGTAAGTAATATTATGTTTTGTATTGTCTATCACTGAAGAAACAAGGTCTACAACCGATATAATTTTCATTAATACCACAGTATCAAAATTATTAATTGCTTCTTGTAGCTCTTCTTTTGTTTGTACACGAGGTATTACAACTATTTTTTCGTTTTGTAAGCACAATGGCATTTTACTTTCTGATGCTAAGTGTAAATACGAACTAATACCTGGAATTAAATCTATAGATAAGTTATGTAATTGTATTTTTTCTAGTAAATAAGAAAAAGAACTAAACGTACTAATATCACCTTCGCTAACAATGGCAATAGACAAACCGTTTGTGTAGTCTGTTAGTATTTTTTTAAAGGTCGTTTCGTAAAGGCGCTTGGCTTCAACCCGTTCTAAATCCATTTTTAAATAAAATCCTTCTAGTTTTTCTGGGTCTAAATTGTACTGATTTAAAATAGATAGTGAATAACTAGATTTTACACCATCTTTAAATAATGACCCTGGATAATATATTTTATCGGCGTTTTGTAATGTTTTTAAACCTTTTAGCGTTATTAAATCTGGATCTCCAGGCCCTAAGGAAACGCCGTAAATTTTTCCTGTCATCATATTCCTAAACCTTTTTTTATTTTAGTAAGCACACTGTTTTTTTGTCCTACTTTTTCATCTTCTTCAAACAAAACACCTTTTACAGATAAATGATGCCCTATTTGTTCTTTTCCTACTTCAGATTCTAATCCAACAATTTGCTTACGGTATTTACACATTTGGCAATTCATGTTTGCTGTTCCATTAATAGCTTCTTCTAAACGCTCATCAAAAGCTTTTAGAATTAACTCGTCACTACCAAAAGCCTGTGTATAGATATATTCTAGAGGTGAAGTTTCGCTAAAATCTGTTATTTGCTTATAAATTCGTTCTAAAAGAATTCCTGTAAAAAAGAAAAATGGAATGGCAATGGTACGTTTAAATTCCATTTTACTAATTAGTTCTAAACTCTTCGTTACATTAGGATAAGCGGTGCCACTATATGCAACGGTTGTAAAACCAAACCCCATACCTTCGCCTAACATACATGCTAATTTATGTACATCAGAATTTGCATCTGTATCTGTTGTTCCCCTTCCTACAACCATTAAGCATACATCTTTTCTGTCTATTGGTGTGTGTTTACTTTCTTCTTCTAAAATTCTTTTCTGTGCGAGTTCTAATAAAAAGGAATTTACACCTAGATGTTTTCCCATTTTTATGGTTAGATCTTTATAATAGCTCTGTATGGTATTCATTTCATACGGAATATCATTTTTTGCATGCGATCCAGCAAAAAGAATAATTGGTAAGGCATAAATTTCACGAATCCCTTTCTGGTACATACGTTCTATAGAAGCTTCATAAACGGGATGATTAAATTCTAAAAACCCATAATCTACTTCGTACTCTGTATAACGTGCTTGTAGCGCACTTACCAATTCTTTAAAAGCATTGGTTCCTGATTTTGTTCTACTACCATGTCCGCAAAGTAAAATTCCTTTTTTCATTATTTAATCGATTGGTTTTACACCTATTAAAAAGACTACAGGCATTTTTAACTCTTGTTTTTTTATATCGTTTTCTATATTTCCCAATGTTGAAGAAAATAAAACCTCATTCGCTCTAGACACATTAGAGATAGCATTAATTGGAATATCTGGATTTCCAGAAACTGCTATAAGCTTTGGAATAATTTTATCTAAACTTTTTAAGCCCATATAAAGCGCCAATGTATTTCCGGCATTAAGCATTTCTGCAATACCATTAAGCTGCGATGTAGAGTAATCTGCTGTGTGTGCTGTACAAATTAAGATAGCATTAGAGTGCCCTCTTTCTGTAATAGGAATATTCGCTAAACTAGCGGCAGCTAAAGCTGCAGAAATTCCTGGAACAACACAAAAAGGAAGTTTATGTGCTTTTAAAAAACGAACTTCTTCGGCTGCACGACCATAAACATAAGGATCTCCAGATTTTAAACGCACTACGTTATTACCCATTTCGCAATGCAATTTTAATAATTCGTTTATTTTATTTTGGCGTGCTTGCGGATTCTCTTTATCTCCAAATTTTCTACCTACATAAATGTGTTCTGCATTGGTATTAATAGTCATTATTTCATCAGAAATTAAATTATCGTGTAAAATAACTTCTGCATTATTAATAGCATTAAAAGCCTTTAAAGTCAATAGGTTTTTATTACCAGGACCTGCACCCACAATATATATTTCTGGCAACTTATCTTTTGCAAAAATTGATTCTGGATTAGCAAACTGATATTCAAAATTCAGAATTGTTTTAGATTTTAAGTTATCTACAATTTTAAAACGCTCTTCTGTTGAAGTTTCAAAAACAGGAGCTTCCAGATTTAATTGCATAGCTGCATTTTTATAAAAATCTTTGCGTTTTGGGTGCACATCTGCACAACCATTAATAATTTCGCCAAAACAATCTTGCTCTAAAATAGCTGTTATTAAACCAACAGCGTCTTTTTGATGAATAAGATTTACAGGTACATTAGGATTTTTTAATTGCTTTTTATTTGCCAAAAAACGACCCGGATGACGCTTTGGGCCAATTAAACCTGCCAAACGTAAAATGGTTACATTACTACCAAAATATTCTTTTAATAATTGTTCTGCCTTAATTAAACCAATGCCAGAAGCTTTTTGGGGCATGCATGTTACTGTTTCATCTATACGTGCATTTGTATTTTGATATACAGATGTTGAACTTACAAAAACAACTTTTGTAGTTTTGGGCGTGTGTTTTATTATTTGTGCTATTTGAAGCGGATGAATAGTTTCTATATTATTAATACGCTTTGGCGGAAAATTAATAATAAGCGTAGAGGTTTCGTTTATAAAAGCCTCCCAATCTCCTACAATTTTATCTGCTTCTATTTTTATTCTATTTACAGGAAACGAATATTTACTTAACGGTTTTAAGTTATCCAAATTAGACGTACTGCCACTTATAGTAAACCCTTTTTTTTGAAGTTGTAATGCTAATGGTAAACCTAACCAACCTAACCCTAAAACAGCTATATGTTTATTCATAATTGAGACACATCTAAAGTTAGATTTTGCAACTGAATTTTTGTACAGTATTTCCATGCTTTATTATCTAAAGCATTAAACTCTATTTTCCCTAAAGTTTTTCCAAATTTATTTTTAAAACGAATACCTGTTTTGTTTGTTTCTTTTTGATAATAATATTCTGTAATGGAAATTTTTGATTTTTGCAAAGCCATATCATCAATTGGAACCGCTGCAATTATAAATTCTATACAATCTGTATTTGTTAGCAGCTCAAGTGTGTATGCTTTTGAATAAACTACATCTTTAATTTCTTTAAAAGGAATTGGATTGTAATTGGGCTTATAAAGTGTTACGCCTTCTGATTTTTCTAAAAGCAATAAAAATAGCGGGTATAAATATTGGTCTGAACTAAATCCGCGTGTAATAAGACAATCACCTAATTCTTCATCTGCTTTAAATTCAAAAGGCTTAGGTTTTATAGGCGCTTTTTCTTTACTAGAAACCTGTTCTTTCCAGCCTTCTTTATATAACAATTCGGTTTCTATCGGACAATCATTATATATATGACCTTTTACTATATGTGTGATTTTTTCTGGCGAAAGTTCCTTATACCAAAATTCTCCAGGATGCACAATACATGTAGGCGCATCTTCACACCTTCCATTACATCTGGTTTTAATGGTATGTGTAGTATTCCACAAATCATTATTACGTAAATAAGCGCGTGCTGTTCTTACTACTTGCTCGCTTCCTGCTTTTTGACAAGAACCGCCGTCGCAAAAGAAAAATGTATGTTTTGATTTGGCAATGTTTTTTCCCATTTTTTTTATTTATCATGGGAAAAGAAGTTGAGTATGAACCCAAAAAAGTAGGAATCAGACACGTTAACTTTTATTCCCGAAAGTTTAATTTATGCTTAGCTTTAGGCAGGTCTTCTGACTCACTCTACTTTTTAACGCCTTCCCATTCTCAAGAACAGTGACTATAGATGTTAAAAGCTTTTTAAGAGCTTACAGCTGCGGGTACAGTTTTGGATTTTCACCAAATTCCCTTTTAATTCTATATTCTTAATAAAAAAATATGGAAACCTCAAGTTATACAAATGTATAGCTAATTTTTGAAATTGTTAAATGAATTCTAAAATGAATTTAGATCTTTTTAAAGGAGAAACCTTAGGTAACATTACAACTTCAAATCCTTTGTTTTTATACTGTTTTAAAAGTGCTTTTTCTAATTTTAAACAGTAATCAAATTCTTGTAATCGTTGCCCATCTTGGCAATAAATATCGAACCAAGTTGGCGCAAAAAAAACTGTTTTATGGTAGGTATCCTGATACGAAAAATTACGTAAATAATTAGGAATTGTTTTATTTTCTATAACCAAATAGGCTTCTAGATCTAACAACGACCTATCGCAAATTATAGCATCACTTGTTAATAATTCCTGACTAGTTGCATTGTATACCAAATTAGAAAAACGTTTTATATCGCCCCAAGGCATACCATTTCTATTATTTTTTTGTTCCTCTAGAATAACTTTCCTAGACACTTCGTCCATACAAGACATTGTTTTTTTTAGCAAATTTATAGTGGTTGTTTTTCCTGTTCCAGGTGCCCCTGTAATAATATATTTTTTTTGAAAACTATGCATATTAAAAAAGTAATAATAACACTATAATTACAGCACAAAACAATATACTAACCTTGTAATTTATGGCTCTAACTGTTTTAATTTCTTCATGATTAATCTCTCGGTTACGACTTCCTATAAAAGGTTTATTTACCAATTTTCCATGATAATAATTAGGGCCTCCAAACCTACAATCTAAAATATAGGCCAATGCAGCTTCTGGATACCCTGCATTAGGACTGCTGTGTTTACGGCCTTCTTTAAAGACAAATGAAAATCCATTTAATTTAAACTGAACCACTAACATTAAAAATGCCGTAATTCTAGCTGGAATATAATTAACAATATCGTCTAATTTTGCTGCAAATTTTCCAAACCATATATATTTATCGTTTTTATACCCAATCATAGAATCGAAAGTATTTATCATTTTATAAGCCATTGCTCCAGGAACGCCTAAAATTAGAAAATAAAAAAGCGGCGCGATAACACCATCACTCAAGTTTTCGGACATGGTTTCAAAGGTTGCTACTCTAATTTGTTGCGCACTTAAGTTATTGGTTTCTCGTCCTACAATCCAAGATAGACGTTTTCGTCCAGCTTCCAAACCTTTATTTTTTAAAACATTAAAAACAGCTAAACCTTCTGTTATTAAAGTCTTATTTGCCAAACAATAAAACAACATAAGTGTTGAAAATACAATGGCTAAAATTTGAAAGTTTAACCTATTTAATTCTCTAATAATAAAATAAGGCACAACAAAAGAGACACTTACCAATATAATTACAAGTAAAGCGCCTTTTATAAATTTATAACGTCCTGTATTGAGTGTTTTTTCTCCAAAAGAAATGCCATTACCGTAAGCTACAATAAGATGGGGCATATTTATGGGGTCTCCAAAAATTAAGTCAAAAGCAAAAGCAAAAATTAATATGTAAATAGCGTTTAAATCCATGCTTTCAAAATTTGAATTAAAGAATTATTAGCGTCTTTACTTTGCGTTGAAAGCCTAACATATTCCCCTTCTAACTTATTAAAATTTGTAGCATCACGAACAAGAATTTGATGTTCTTTAATCAAATAGTGCTTCAATTCATTTGCTGGTTTATCAAATAATTCAATTAAAAAGTAAGAAGTATCACTTTCACAAACTCTAATCCCATTTAATTTTGATAATTGCTTTTTAAAAACTGCTGTCTCTTCTAATAATTCTGAAACATTAAACTGAAGTTTATCGTAATTTTTGAAAATGTACTCGCCTGCTTTAATAGCCAATAAATTAACGCTCCATGGCATTTTTAAAGTTAATAATTTGGCTATTAAAGAAGCATCAGAAATCACATAACCTAAACGTAATCCTGGAATTGTAAATGTTTTGGTTAAGGAACGTACTATTATTAAATTATTGTATTTGGAAGTTAATGATACAATAGATTCTATACTAGTAGTAAACTCAATATAGGCTTCATCTATAACAAATATAGTATTTGGTTTTTCTTGAAAAAGATATTCTAATTCTGCTTTAAATAAAACGTTTCCATTAGGATTATTAGGGTTACAAATAAACACAAGATTTGCATTGGTATTTTGTAATTCTGCAACATTAATAAGCTCGTAATCTAAATGAAATATTTTACAAGCATCTTCGTATTCTGCAAATGTAGGAGCTACAATAGCTGCTTTTTTGTTAGAAAATAATTGAGCAATTAAATAAAAAGCTTCTGTCGCACCATTTGTAAATAAAAATTGATTACTTTTTAACTGAAACTTTTTAGCTGCTAATTCATTAAGTTCATTTGCGGTGGGCGATGGATAACTTTGAATTTGATTTACACATCTTGAAACCTCATCGAGCAATGTTTTTGGGCAACCTTTATAATACACATTAGAACTAAAATTATGTTTTATTTCTACTTCAATCAAATGAAGATCATCGCCGTGGCCATTTAACATGTTTCAAGACTGTTTTTTATAATCGCATTCATGTCTAAATTTTCGTCTATCCAATCGGCTAATTTATCAAATTGTTCAGTTTTAAATTGTCTGTAATTTTTTGCTTGAGCTTCAGGGAATTTTAATTGTAATAACTCTGTTACAACCTCTTGATTATCAAAAATGCCATGAAGGTAAGTACCCCAACTTTTTTTTCTATCAAAATAACCTTCCTGTATACCCTCAATAATGTTTAAATGTCTATCTTTTGGTACACTGGTTTCTCCCATATGTATTTCGTATCCAACACAAGATGCTTTATAATTCTTAAACTTAAAATTACGTTGTATGGTTTGCTTAGTTTTAGACAGTTGTGTTTCAATATCAAACAACCCCAAACCTGTTTCTAATTTTACATGACTTTCTACAGAAAAAGGATCTGTGATAGATTTTCCTAACATTTGGTACCCTCCGCAAATTCCGATAATAGGAATCTGCTTATAACGTGCTTTAATGACAATATCTAAACCGTCTTTTTTTAAGGCTATTAAATCTTCAATGGTGTTTTTTGTTCCTGGAATTATAATAACATCGGCTTTATTTAGTTCTTCAACATCTCTTGTAAAATAAAGATTAATAAGTGTTTCTTGCTCTAAAGCTTGAAAATCGGTATAATTAGAGATGTAATGAAGTTTTACTACAGCAATATTTAACTTACCGTTAATAGCTGTAGTAGACCTACGGTTTAAGGCAACGGAATCTTCTTCTTCAATAAAAATATCTCTAGTATAAGGCAAAATACCTAAAACAGGAAGTCCTGTTAGGTTTTCTAAAATTTTTTTACCTTCAATAAACAAATTTGCATCACCTCTAAACTTATTAATAATAATGCCTTTTACGAGTTTACGTTCCCAGTCTTCAAGCAAAGCAATAGTACCATAAACACTCCCAAAAATACCTCCTTTATCAATATCTCCTACTAAGTAAACACATGCATTTGCTGCTTTGGCCATACGCATATTTACAATATCTCTATGTTTTAAATTTAGTTCACTAATACTACCTGCCCCTTCCATAACAATAGGATTGTACTTTGATGCTAATTGTTTAAAAGATTTTTTAGCCTCCTCAAAAAGATATTTTTTATTATCTCCTAAAAAATATTCTTTAGCAGTTTGATCTCCAATAGGTTTTCCATGTAATACAATTTGTGATTTATTTAATGATGAAGGTTTTAATAAAATAGGATTCATTTCTACCATTGACGGAATATCACATGCCTCTGCTTGTACGGCTTGTGCCCTACCTATTTCAAAATTATCGGGTGTAGAAAAACTGTTTAAAGACATGTTTTGTGCTTTAAACGGAGCAGGTGTATATCCTCTTTGTTTCAACCATCTACAAATTCCTGTTGTTATCCAGCTTTTACCAACATCGGAACCTGTACCAACTAACATTATAGGTTGTAGGTTTTGCATTTCAAATTTGTTAATTTTAAATGCAAAAATATTGAATAATATAGACTTTAATATCGCCTTGAAGATAAAGTTTAATGAAATATAAATTTATACATTTTACTATTTGATTACTATAGTTTTAAAAATAATTTAAAATAAGAACCACTGCAAATCAACTGATTAATAAAAAAATTAAATAAGTATAATGACAATACTTAAAAACAACACCTAAAAGCCTTCTGTGTATAAATACAGTAAATAGTATATTTTATCAAATATTACTAGGTTTGTAAAAGTTAAGATATATTCATATTTGTATTATACTATTGATTGAAAATAGTTAAAAGATTATGCTAGAAATGTTTTTTCTAGTGAGGCACATCTAAAACAAAAGGTATGAAAAAGGTACTAAGTTGTTTTAAAATGGCTATTACTATTGGTTACAACTAAGAACTAGTAAATTATGGGTGAGAAATAATATATTCTTTATTTATGGTTAACCAAGAAAGTTAGAAGCTCCTAGAATGTTAACTGAACTAGAATAGTTAGGCTTCAATATGCAATGACCAAGAATGGCTCGCAACATGAAAGCAAATTATCTATTCACAAAAACAAAACATAAGTTTAGAGCTACAACCACACCAATCCTATATATAGTTCGCAACTTAGTGGTATAGATTTAGTAATTATATCTTACAAAGAACACTAAAATTATATTATTTAACTTTTTTTTAAATACAATTCGTGGTTAACGCTAAATTTTAGTTTAAAAAGTTAAATTAAAATAATAGATAGTGATTGTTACAAATATTTAAAGGTTAAAAAATGATATTACTGAAGTGTCATGGAGCATCAGGAAACAAAACAAAAAAACTCAACACAAACATTTGATAAACAACATAATAATCACACATATCAATATCCAATTACATTACCTATATTTTCTTTAACACATTTAACAAAAAATACCAAAACCATCAACAAAATACTCTCTATATCCTATTTAATCCCACAATCCATAAATAGCAGCGGTTTTAGTTGTAAAATTAATGATTCTAAAAATTGTCAAAAAAATCTTCTTAATCACTTTGCAAACTATACTGCCATCATACCAAGTAGGGAAACCTAATATAATCCATTCATACTTATTAAAATCAGTAATACTAGCATGTCTAATTTCAAAAATATTTTAATTATCATTTTCCAAAAATGGAATAACATCTTGAGTTATATCATCGGTAATTCATGTATCAGATCCATTAAACAACCCTATTTCTGGCATTATAAACAATAAGACAACATCTATTTTTAATAAATCTAAATAAAAATTGTTTATTATATTTGAAAAAAAAATTATAACATGTATTTCCTAGATCCCATTTATAAAAATACAATTGGTGAAACTTTTCTGCTAAAAGATGATAGAACACTACAATCGGACTTAGAAAAAATTCACTTACAATTAGGAAGTGTCGCGATACTTTTAGAACAAAAAGAATTAAAAACACTTCTAATACTAATTATTAAAACTAAGCATGGGTGTACATGTAAAAATTGTAACGAAAAACACATTCCTAAATCTATTAAATTCGACACCCATTTCAGTCAGGTCTTATTTAAATCTACTAAAACAAATCTTGTAGCTTTGGAACACCTTTTAAAAAGAACAATTTTTGAATTGGAGCTCAGTTCTATTTTAAATTCTAATAATATTCCTACTTGAAAAATATTAAAGAGTATTTAAGCATTACAAAACAAAAAATATTAGATGTTATTATTATTACGTTTATAAGTAATAAATACTTTTAAACATAATATTTCTAATAAAACAGAGCTTTATTACTGCTATTTAATTAAGTCGATATTCATCAAGTGTTTTATCTATCTCTAAAATAAATAATGTTCCTCTAATTAAATCTTCTAGAAGTTCAATTTTTTGTTTATCTACTTTTAGACAAATATCTAATAAAGGATTTGAACACCATATTTTATTGCATCGCTCTCCACTACAATTATTACAGGTACATGGTGCTGGCTCTTGTAAAATAACGGTTAATAACGAACTTAAATCTTCTTTAGTCATAAATATTCCAACCGTATCAATTACCAATTGTAATACTTTTTTAGAATTTGGAGCAGAACTAACGTTGTAACATCCTCCATAATTGTTACTGTATATTAAAGTCATATCACTAATTATTTTTTTCTCAAATATACTTATTATTTTTATTAAGTCTAAATAAGGGTTTTGCTTTTTAAAAGAAAAATATCTTAATTTTTAAAAGAATAAAAAAAGTTTCAAAGAATATGTGCCATAAAGCAAAGATCTTAAACTATACTAAAAATAGATTTCTAATAGCTTGAAAATCATATTTTTTTATTTAACTATGGTCATTATTATCTTGAATTAACAGAAATACAATTTGCTTTTTTTTGCTGCTTTTTTTAAATAAAATTAATGCAGATTATTAGGGTGATGAATATTTAATTGTAAAATAAAAAGGAGAATTCCAAATCCCACAGATTCCTAAAAAAAAATTGTATTTAATATTAAACCGTAAAGAATTAGAAGGATTACTCGCTCTTTAAAGTAAAAACAAGGATTAATTTATAAGCAGATCTTGTATTGAAATAGATGGTATAAAGAAGCATTTTAAGCATACATTTTAGGATAGTTGCAATAGAATCACCTCATCCACATTACAATAAACTTATTAAACAAAAATACGAGCAGCAGATATATTGGTTAAAAATGGAAGTCTTTTTTCATGTATTAAAATGGGAGGTCGCTAAAATCATCTTGCAACAATATTAGATTTAACAGATCGTAATGTTATCTTGGGGTTTAATTGAAGATATAACTATAGAGCACACTATACATAACTTGGATTGTAGAAAAAATAAATCACAGAAACCATATTTTTTATTCTAATAGAAAAAGCCAATACGCTTTTCAAAAAAAAAAAACATACTTATTTACTTTTAGTTTTAATACCCTCAAAGATTAAGTAATAAAGGTACTTTTAGAACAATGCTGTATCCAAAAATTTATTTAAGACTAGAAATACAACTGCATTTATAGACTTAATTATAAGTATTATTTTGAAGCCTGCCAAATATATACTGGTACAACAACTCCAGAATATACTCTGCACTTAACTTTAAAATGCCTAATTTCTTAACTAGGTGTAATAAGCCTTTTTTACTGACTCTCATGCAACAACACATCTTTTCAACAGGGTACTTGACCTGAATGATTTTTTATAAAACCATATTTCACTTGTCGTTCTTGGAAAAGATACTTACTGAAGTGACTTTGTTTTTTGCTACTGTTGGTGTTAAACATTCATCGGTCTTAGAGCTCCGTGGAGAAGCAAATAGTGAATTAGAACTTAATAATTGTTGTGTATAATAGTAGTTCTTATTATTAAAATGTAGGAAACATAATATCATACATTTTAGTTCTTGACTTCGCTCTACCACTTGGCAAAACATGGTATTTTATTATTACCTACAATCTTGAAGCATTCTGTTGTTTAATCCCTTCATTCAATACCCCAATATTAAATAAGTGTTTTTAATATTTCGTCAATAGAAAAATGCGCTAAACACACAAACTCATCCGATGCACCATAGTAAATTTTTAAAGTATCTCCGTGTACCACATGCCCATTCGTAAAGACAACATTTCCAAAGAAACCTATGTGTTCATAACTTGCATTAGGTTCCATAATAGGTGCTTTAGAACGTGCTATAAGTTTTGAGGGGTCATTTAAATCTAATAGTAAGGCACCCAAACAATATCTATTTGTTTCATTAGCACCATGATAAATTGCCAACCAGCCTTTATCTGTTTTAATAGGAGCTGCTCCTGCCCCCAAACGTTTACTATCAAAACATCCTGTTCTTGTCTTAGCTATACATTTGTGATTGCCCCAGTGCACGCCATCTGGAGATTCGGCTATCCACATATAATTACCTCCCAATTCTGGGCTACTTGGTCTGTGAAGTGCATAAAATTTCCCATTAATCTTTTCTTCAAAAATGGCACAATCTTTATTATGTGGACTAAATATCATTCCCTTGTTTTCAAAATTAAACCAATCCTTGGTAGTCTTTAGTCCGACCCCAACGCCGTAAGTAGACACCATAGTATAGGTTAAATAATACATAGCTTCAAGTTTTGAAACCCTACAATCTTCAATACCAAAACATTCATAAATGCCTTCTCCAAATAGTGAAGGGTGTTTCGATTCAATAAAATTAATGCCATCAATGCTAAGAAACAGTCTGAGATGAGATATCGTTGTTAAATAGTCTGTTCCATTGTAAGTAATGACTCTAGCATCGTATGCATTTAGTTTGGGATCATCTAAATCGAAATCCAAAATCTCAATAACGCCCTCTTCATTATAAAAGGGTATTGAAAGCACCCCCTCTTTTTGGATACTACGTTCTGCAACACGCACTAAAAGTCCTATTTTTCCGTTAAACTCAAACACCCCTGGGTTTAATAAAGATGTAATCACCATATTCGGGTTACTAGGTTCTAAATCTTTTGGAGATAATAATGGATTTAATTTACATCGCACTGCAATATCAGACATCTTACATCGTATTAAAGGATTAGAAAAAGTAGAGCTTAAAAAACAACGTTTAATTGAATAATGAAAAAACTAAAAGATTACCTAAACTAAAAAATACATGGGCTACAATTAATTGCATATAATACGCTTTATAATTAATTTTCGGGGTATGAGGTGCAATGTTAAATAGAAGCGTCCAACCCAATATGCCTAATATACCTATAACAATACCATACAACATAGAACCTAACACATTTTGAATTAATATGGTATAATGCCATAAACAGGCATAAAGCACTAAAAAGAATCCCCCTATAGCAAAGTGTACTAACCAACCTAAAAGTATATAATTAAAGCTTTCTTTTTGTTTTAAGGAATGACCAGCCATAACTTTAGATAGAAGAATATACTCTCTAAATTCACATTTTAAAATAAAACCCATCGTCGCACTAAATAGAGTCATAACGCCAACAGAAGTAATTAAAGCTAGGAAGTAGGAAAATGTATTCATACTTAGTTAAATTTAAATTAGCAATACTTTAATTACAACAACTAAAAATTCACTTTAGCAGCTTATAAAAATGGAGCTTATATATATTGAAAACATCCCCTTATGTTAGTTTTTTACTACAAACTATGTGGAAATTTCTCATAATTAGGAAGATCCTCTGGAAGAATTGAATGCTCCTGTATGGGATTCTCGTATTTGTAGATGCTTAACTTACCAGATTGTTCATAATACGCATGTTCAACTTCAGACAAATATTTAATTCCCGATTCTCTTAACAACATATACACTTCGTATTTATCAATTTGATCATCGGAAAAGTTATCATACAGTAACTTACCCGATTCTACCAATTTCATAACTTTAGGATGTGATTTTTTTCTAACCGCTTCGAATTTGATAGATAAATAAACATGTAACTTTTGTAACGCGCCAATTAAAGTAATTACTAACAAAGCAACAATTAAAGGGATAGACGGATAAAACATGCTATCTCCAACAGCGCTCCCCATACCTACAACTATTAAAATATCTGCACTACCAAAACCTCCCACAACACGTTTACCAATCCAATTAATTATAAGCATAGTATAACTTAAAATAATAAGGACTCGTATTATAATTTCGACATATATCAGCAAATCATACTCCCCAAATAAGATTCTTAATATATCGAACGTATATTCCTTTGAATCCATCATGATATTATAAAGTATTACCTAAATGATTATTAACCACCAATAATTTCACCCCCATTAACATGGATAAATTGTCCGGTAATGTAACTGCTATCTTCGCTAGCTAAAAAAACGTAAGCAGGACCTACTTCACTCGGTTGTCCGGCTCTGGCTAAAGGCGTATCTTGTCCAAAATCAGAAACATCATCAAAACTCGACGGGATTAAAGGTGTCCAAATGGGGCCAGGAGCCACACCATTAACACGGATGTTTTTAGGAGCCAATTGTGCAGACAACGATCTTGTAAAACCTACTATAGCTCCTTTAGTACTGGCGTAATCCACTAAATGTTCGCTACCTCTATATGCTGTAACCGAACTGGTATTTATAATAGTATCTCCTGCTGTTAAGTAGTTTAAAGCGGCTTTTGTTAAATAAAAATAGGGATAAATGTTAGTCTCGAATGTTTTATGTAATTGATTTTTGGATATATCCAATAAAGAATCTTTAGGAAATTGCATGGCCGCATTATTAACCACAATGTTTAATTGACCATACACTTCTATACAAGCCTGAACACAATGATTACAATACTCTTCTTGGGTTAAATCGGTTTTAATAAGTAAACACTTTCTGCCCATTTTCTCAACTTCTGCTTGTATAGCTTCTGCGTCTTTAGTTTCTTCTAAATAAACAATAACAATATTAGCGCCCTCTTTTGCAAAGTGCAATGCGGCGCTAGCCCCTATTCCACTATCGCCACCAGTAATCAAGGCAACTTTATCTTCTAATTTTCCTGAACCTTTATAATTGTCGCGTATAAGTACAGGTTCTGGAGTCATGTTATGTGCTTTCCCTGGTTGCGGTTGTTCCTGTTCTGGAAATTCTTTATGTTTCATAATATTATCAGTTTAGAATATTTCAAATTAAAACCTAAAACCAAAAAAAAATGAACTGATTTGAAATTAAAATTACCACAATTACTTTCCACATAAATCCTGAAAATAGCATCAAAAGAAACAGCTACTTAAAAAATAACCTAATATGATGTTACCTCTAATACGTCTTTAAACACTATGAATTATTTGAATGGGTTAACAATTTATTTTTTTAGAGTAACACAAATTTAACCCTCTCTTTACTTTAGCCATACTGTTGACAAAAATATTTTAATAATATAAAAAACAACGTGATGATCTAAACAACGAAAAAACATTTAAATCTTATGTTAGACAACCTAAATCTTAACAGCAAAAGGGCAGCTAAACTTTTAAATCAGAAAAAAATAGATTTAAAACAGCATAAAGCAAAACATCTTAAACTGAATTCAAATAATTTACCTAAGATACTTCTTGTAGCCACTTATCCGCCACGAGAATGCGGCATTGCAACCTATACCTATGATTTAAAAAAAGCTCTTAAAACACAATTCGAGGATAGTTTTGATATAAAAATATGTGCTTTAAAATCGAGCTCCGATATCCATGAGTATACAAACGAAGACATAGATTTAATATTAAATCCCGAAAGTTCTCAGTCTCTTATTACCGTTGCTAATAAAATTAACACTGACAAGGATATGGAAATGGTTATGATCCAGCATGAATTCGGATTGTTTCATAAGAATGAAGAAGGCTTTTTAAATTTTCTTAAAGCGATACATAAACCCATCTCTTTATCTTTTCATACCGTATTGCCAAACCCTAATAAAGACTTAGAAAAAAATGTAAAAGATTTAGTGTCTACAGCTAAAGTGGTGACGGTTATGACAAAATCTTCAGCAGATTTACTTATCGATACCTACGGCATCAACCCAAACAAAATAGAAATTATATCTCACGGAACGCATTTGGTAAAACATCAGGATAAATCCCTTTTAAAAGAGAAGTATCGTGTATCACATAGAAAAGTGATTTCCACATTCGGCTTTCTAGGTCCTGGTAAAAATATAGAAACCACTTTAAATGCATTGCCTGATATTATAAAAGAACATCCTGAAATTATTTTCCTAATAGTTGGAAAAACCCATCCCACTCTTTTTAATGAGCAAGGGGATGCGTATATGCATTTTTTAAAGCAAAAGGTGAATGAATTAAACTTAAAAGACCACGTACAGTTTGTAAACAAGTTTGTACCACTGGCCGAATTACTAGAATATTTACAACTTTCAGACTGTTATGTATTTACCTCAAACGACCCCAATCAAGCCGTTAGTGGCACATTTTCTTATGCCGTAAGTTGTGGCTGCCCTATTGTGTCCACACCTATCCCGCATGCTAAAGAAGTTTTAAATGATGGAAATGGTTTATTGTTCGACTTTGGAGATTCTAAACAGTTGGCGACTCAAGTGAATGGTTTACTAAATAATGACGAACTGAGACAACATATGAGAATGAAAGGCTTGCACGCCTCTTCCGCTACATCATGGGAAAATGCTGCAATATTACATGCCCAGGTTTTTTCAAAACATATAGAGAAACCTATAAAACTGAGATATAAAAAACCGCAAATAAATATTAATCACTTATTAAACATGACTACGGATGTTGGTATTATCCAATTTTCGAACATCAATACACCAGATATTGAATCAGGTTACACTTTAGATGATAATGCCAGAGCGCTTATAGCGGCCTGTGAGAACTATAAATTATCGCAAAATCCAACAGACACAGAGTTGGTAAGAAAATATGTAAATTTCATTTTGAAATGTCAACGTGATAATTGCCTCTTCTTAAATTATGTGGATAAAGACAAAAAATTTACAAATCAAAATAATGAAGTAAACCTAGAAGATGCTAACGGTAGAGCCATTTGGGCTTTAGGTTATACATATTATTTAATGGAAGAAGGAAGTGATTTGGATATCACTTTACTTCAAAATATTAAATACGCTATTAACCAGTTTAACTTAAAAATACAGCATTTTAATTCGCCACGTGCCCTCGCTTTTACCATAAAAGGATTGTATTATTTTAACTTAAAAATGGATGATAAAAAAATCACCGAGATAATAAATGAGGCAGCAAATAAACTTGTAGAACTTTATAATTTTCATTCAGATATAGATTGGAATTGGTATGAACCTTACCTAACTTATGCAAATAGTGTGTTACCTGAAGCTCTTTTATTCGCTTGGAAAGCTACAGGAGACTTAAGATTTAAACATATCGCAAAAGACACATTTGACTTTTTGATTTCTAAAATTTTCATAAAAAATTCTATCAGAGTGATTTCAAATCAAAGTTGGTTGATTAAAGGATTAGAAGAAAAAACAGTTCAAACTGGAGGCGAGCAACCTATTGATGTTGCTTACACCATATTAGCCTTAAAGGAGTTTAATACTATATTTCCTATGGAAGATTATGAGGACAAAATGGAACTGGCTTTTAGTTGGTTCCTAGGAAACAACCATTTAAAACAAATTATTTATAATCCTTGTACAGGAGGCTGTCACGATGGCTTAGAAACACAAAACGTAAATTTAAATCAAGGTTCAGAATCTACTATTAGTTATTTATTAGCACGTTTTGCTTTTGAAAATTTATAGAACCTACATCTAAAAACAGATTTTAAATAAAAAAGTGTATTGATTATTTATCAATACACTTTTTTATTTCTGCACATTATCGAAATTCTGATATATGGGTTCTTTCACTAAAAAATTATACTTCAGTTATAAGCGCTGTTAATAAATCATCCATATTAATGGTTACATAAGAGGATGCATAGTCCGATACAGCATAGGGCAAAATTAAATGATTATTATGTATTATACTCCCGCAGGAATATACAACATTAGGCACATACCCCTCTCGTTCTTCTTCTAAGGGAGATAGAAGCGGTTCTTTTAATCGACCAATTTCTTTTGTCGGATCTTCCAAATCTAAAAGAGAGGCTCCAATACAATAACGCCTCATAGCTCCAACTCCATGCGTGATAACTAGCCAACCATATTTGGTATAAATGGGAGAGCCACAATTTCCTATTTGTGTAAACTCCCAAGGATATTTAGGTTCCTGAATTTTTATGGGATCGTTCCATAAAGTAATTCTGTCTGAATAGAAAAGATAATTATTAACGCCATCTATTCTTGCCAACATGGCATATTTGCCCTTAATTTTTCGGGGAAATAGGGCAAAGTTTTTATTCTGTGCTCCATGCCCATGCATGGGCATTATTCTAAAATTTATAAAATCGTTTGTTGAAAGTAATTTAGGAAGTATAGTAAACCCATCGTACGCTGTATACGTTGCATATATTTTTTCTGAGCCGTCGTCGTCGGTAAAACGTACAAATCTAGCATCTTCAATCCCTCGACTTTCTGAAGGGGATATAGGTAAAATAGCACGACCAGATATTTTAGAGTCTTCATTAAACTCAATATCATAATAAGAGTCTATAAGCCAGGTCATTTCGTTAAGTGCTTTTTTTCTTTGCTCGCCAATATCGAGCTTTAGCATTTCCCTAATCGCATTTTTTAAAGTATCATATTCAAATTTATCAGGTAATGAATCCATAAACGGAGAAGAATATGTTTTTGGAATATGCATTTCTTCCATTTTCTTCATAAACCTTTTTTTGTCATATGTTTTCTTCTTTATAATATCAGGAAGGTCAATGTGTTTATGCGTCTCAATCATTCGCAGGTTATTAGATGCGTCTAAAATTCCCTTTCTAAAAACAATAGAGGATAAATGTCCTTCTCCCGTTGCCCTAAAAGATATAATGACTCTTTTTTCTCCTTCTGCCAAAAATGATTGATCAAGATCTTCGATAATAGATGGATTAAATAGTGCAGTAGATTCTATGGAATACTCCATGGTACTATAAGCTCCGAGTAATAGGCGACGTTCTAGAGAAAGTTTATCGTAATCTATATCAATAGATTGAATGAGGTTTTTATAATTATTAGCGTGTTTTAAAAAAATTTCAGAGATATTTCTATGTCTGCCCACAAAGCCTTTCAAGGTTTTTTCAAGTTCTTGCTTAATTTGCAAGTCATTTAAAAGCATTATCCGCTTTACTAAATTGATGGTTCTAAGATCACCATTATTAAAAAAACGGGCTACTACTCGACTAGAGTCTGGTTTAAAATATAGATTTTTACGAATTACAGGAACCGCCATATTATGATTTAAATTACATTAATTATTCGTGATTGGTATAAGCAAAAAGTAACCACTATACAACAAGCGATTAACAAATAATATATAAAAAAACTGCCTATAAATATATTAGAATGAGGGAATTCTGATATATTTATAGGCAGTATAACGACTAATTCTATTAACTAATCGCTTTTTCATTAAGTCTACTCTCTGCTAGTTTATCTAACTTATTATCTGCATTATACTCTTCATCCAGAGTTTTTTGCAATTTTGAAGCAATGTCATCGTATCCTAATTCTTTAGCATAACGCACTGCTGTACCATAACCAGAAATCTCATAATGTTCTACACGTTGGGCTTCAGCTATAAGACCTGCATCCATAACTTCTTTACTATCTGCTTCATCCATAAAACTTTCGGTTTCCTTAATTAAGCCTTTCATGGCTTTACATGTTTCTCCTTTTGCAGAAATGCCTAATGCATCACAAATTTCTTCAAGTCTTTTTTTATGACCTTTAGTTTCTTCTAAATGGCTTTTAAAAGCTTCCTTTAATTTACTATCATTTGCTTTTTTTTCTACTTGAGGTAGTGCTTTAATTAATTGGCTTTCTGCACTAAATAAATCTTTCAATTGGTTTTCGAATAAATCTTTTAAAGTTTTCATGGTTTTTATTTTTGATTAATAATCTAAAAATATCTCGAAAAAGAAATGTGAGTTAATCTCAAAAATAAATTTTTTAACTCAAATAAGTTTTAACCAAAAAGACTATAAATCAAATTATTATAAGTCCAATACCGATATAAAAACAATCAATTGAGTCAAATTAAAATTCTTCTAAATCCTAATTTTAAAAAGAAATCACAAATTGAAAAAAACACGGGTATTATATTACAATATCAATATGTCTTTTCACTTTATATCGTGCTAAAAAATACAATTAATGATTTATAAAATCTCTCTTTTGAATTTGGATCACCCCAAATCCACTCATAACTTAACTGCGCATGAATCCAATGCTGTTTTTATAGTGTTCCGTTAGATAAACGTAAAGCAAAAACAGTATTGGGAGCTTTCGAAATTACAATGAATATTTCATTTTGATAATAATCAAAGTAAGTATAAAGTTGGCTATTTCGGATTGTTATTATAAGGCATTCCTATCAATTCATAAACGCCTACCTAAACACTTTGTTAACTTACGAGCAATGCCCAAACTCGCTTGCGTCTTAATGGCCTCACCATTAAATCCGCTACCGGCTACCCGCATCACAGGTTTTCCATCTAAATAATAAAAATTAAAACCGCCTATAGTGCCAACTATAGGAAGTATGCCCTTTTGCTTTGCCATAAGTCTGTTGGTTTTAGTGCTACAACGGCATCCTACAACACCTGCCACCTCACCTAACCCTTCGCCATAGCAACCTACGGGTTATAGCATGGTTATAACGTGGTTATAGCGTGCTTATAGTATGCTTTATGTATACAAGTAAAGATAACGATTTAGGTGTAAAGTTACCCAACATACGCTATTTGCCATAGTAAAAACATGGAATCACCACTGCACATAAACCACAGATTATCAAAATTTTAATTTATTTTCTTAGTGTAAATACTAAAGGAATACGGCTACTTCGGGTTATTTCCCGATACAGAAATTGGCAAAAATATTACCTAAAAGTTCATCATTGGTTACCTGTCCAGTGATTACGCCAAAATGATACAGAGCTTCACGAATATCTATCGCCATTAAATCACTCGATAAGTCGGTGTCTAAACCATGTTGCACTTTCTGAATCTCTTCAAAGGCTTTTAATAAAGCATCATAATGCCTGGTATTGGTTACTATCGTGTCGTTGTTACGTAATGCACCCGTATTCACAAAATCTGACAGTTTTGTTTTTAATGCTTCTACTCCTAAACCTGTTTTAGCAGACAGTAAATGGACTTCGGGAATGGTCGATTTTAATAACGTAATGGCCGTATCGGAAAGCTGGTCGACTTTATTCACGATAATAACCATAGGTTTTAATGGATATTTGTTTTTTACTTTCTCCACTTCTATTTTACAACCTGCGATAGCTGCTTCTGTTTCTAAAGTTGTACCATCAAAAAGAAATACAACCACCTGAGATTGTTCTATTTTTTCGAAGGTTTTTTTAATCCCTAAACCTTCTACCACATCGCTTGTTTCACGAATACCTGCAGTATCTATAAAACGAAATCCAATACCGCCTATGCTTAATTCGTCTTCTATAGTATCTCGAGTCGTTCCTGCAATATCACTTACAATGGCACGTTCTTCATTTAAAAGTGCGTTTAGCAACGTAGACTTTCCTACGTTTGGTTCGCCAACAATAGCCACTGGAATCCCGTTTTTAATAACGTTTCCAACTGCAAACGAATCGATTAAACGTTTTAATACAAAGGTAATGCGACTAATTAATTCACGAAATTGGGTGCGATCTGCAAAAGCAACATCTTCTTCTGCAAAGTCTAATTCCAATTCTATTAACGAAGCAAAATTTAATAATTCTTCACGAAGTTTAGCGATTTCAGACGAGAATCCGCCACGCATTTGTTGCATGGCTATTTGGTGAGAGGCTGCATTATCACTCGAAATTAAATCGGCAACAGCCTCGGCCTGACTTAAATCTAATTTTCCATTTAAAAAGGCACGTAAGGTAAATTCACCTGCATCGGCCATTCTACAGCCTTTTCTAAGAAATAATTGGATAATCTCCTGCTGAATATACGACGAACCATGACAAGAAATTTCAATCACATCTTCGCCAGTATACGATTTCGGATTCTTGAAAATAGAAACCAAAACCTCATCAATGACACGTGTATCATCTAAAATATGACCCAAATGTATGGTATGCGTCGCCTGATTGGCTAACGTTTTCCCACTAACAGATTTAAAAGCCCCACTCGCCAAACCTATAGCATCCTTACCTGACAAGCGGATCACCGCAATGGCACCAGCTCCTGAAGGTGTTGCTAATGCAATAATTGTATCGTTATAATTCATACTGCAAAAGTAATCATATTAGTGAAACAATTTGAGTTATACTCTTATCTAAATCTTAACAGATTTCAGTTATTATTCTGCTATATTTGTGCAAATTATAAAAACAACTCAAACATGTTTAAAAAGATTGCTCTACTAGGATTAGTAGCTTTAGCATTTTCTTGTGCTAAAGAAAAAGATGGATTTACAATTAACGCATCCTTTAATGATGGCGTAAATGGTAAAGCCATAAAATTATTAAAAGCGGAAGGACAAAAACAAATCGTAATTGATTCTACTGTTATCACAGATGGTAAAGCCCTTTTAGAAGGTGCGGTTACTGCTCCCGATTTATACTTTATTCAAATAGAAGCTGTACGTAGTAATATTCCTGTAATTTTAGAAAATACAGACATGACTGTCGCTATTAATACGGATAGTATATTTAATACACGTGTTCAAGGTAGTAAAGAAAATGATGCCTTTAATAGCTATCAAGAATATATGATTGAATTACAAAAGAAGAATCAAGAGTTAAGTTTACAGTTTAGAACAGCACAACAAACTAAAGATTCTCTGTTAGCTGTAGATATTCAAAATAAATACAAAGCCATGGTTGATGAAAATCAAACACATGATATTGAATTTATGAAAGCTAATAAAGATGCATTAGTATCGATTTTAGTTTTAGAACGCCACTTAGGAAATAAAAACATTTCTTTTGAAACTAAAAAAGAGATTTACGATAACTTTACACCTAGAATTAAAGACACCCGTGTGGGTAAAACTGTAGGTGATGCAATTAAAGCTGAGTCTGCAACTGCTATTGGTAGTGTGGTTGAAAACTTCTCTGCTCCTAACCCAGAAGGCAAAACAATTGCATTAAACGACATTAAAGGTAAAGTAACTATTATTGATTTTTGGGCAGCTTGGTGCGGACCATGTAGACGAGAAAACCCAAATCTTGTTAAAGTTTATAACCAATACCACGATAAAGGTTTAGAAATATTAGGAGTGTCTTTAGACGGTACACCAAAGCAAAAAGATGCTAAAGCCGAGTGGATTGCCGCTATTGAAAAAGATGGTTTAGCTTGGCATCAGGTATCTAACTTAGATTATTTTAACGATCCTATCGCTAAACAATTTAACATCCGTGCAATTCCTGCTACTTACGTCTTAGATGCTGACGGAAAAATTATTGCTTCTGGTTTAAGAGGTCAAGCTCTAGAACAAAAGATAGCCGAATTATTAAATTAATACTATAATATCATAACATCTTATAAGAGCCTTCATATATTCTGAAGGCTTTTTTATGTCCTAAAACCTGTTGCAAATGACTTTTTTTCTAATGAATTCTGGAGCTTACCAACCTGAATCTCCCGCTGTGCTTTTCCGTCATTACACAGCTGGACTACCTGCAACAGTTAATCTTCTACGACATCTACAACCCGTACAGTGCGCCCTTTTAAAATAAGCAATCGCAAATCTTCTAACGCCAAATACAAACAAGGTACGATAACAAGAATAATGGCTGTTGCAAATACAATTCCGAATCCTAAGGATATGGCCATAGGTATTAAATACATGGCTTGGCTAGACGTCTCTAAAATAATTGGTGCCAAGCCCCCAAACGTAGTCATAGTAGTGAGCATTATTGGTCGGAAACGCCTTAAACCTGCTTCGTGGATAGATTCGTAAATCGCATCTCCTGCTTGGCGCCGTTTGTTGGCAAAGTCAATCATAATTAGTGAATCGTTTACTACAACACCAGACAATGCAATAACCCCCATTAAACTGACTAATGATAAATCGTAACCCAAAATAATATGACCAATAACCGCACCTACAATCCCAAATGGTATAGCAGTCATGACTATTATAGGTTGAATATAACTCTGAAAGGCTATGGCTAATAATGCATAAATAAGTAACATGGCCAATGAAAATCCAAACTTAAGGGTATTTGTGCTTTCTCTCATATCGGCCTGACTGCCTTCAAAGGTCCAAGTGAGCCCAGGAAAATCGGCTCGTAATTGTGGCAAAGTTTCTCGCTGTACCGAGGCTAGAACACGCCCAACGGCATTGGCGGGCTCAACATCCATCCCCACATTAACAACACGTCTACCATCTCTACGATTTATACTACTAAAAGCCTCTCGAGGTTCTATAGTTACAACATCTAATAAAGGTACTTCTGTCCCGTCTGGGGTTTGAATCAAAAACTTTTCTAAGTGCTTTAAATCTTTACGTTCTTCTATAGGGAGTTTTACCCGAACTTCTATTTCATTCATGCCACGCAATTGCCGCATTGCTAACGCTCCGAAAAAACCATTACGTACTTGCCTACCAACAGCATCAGAGGTTAGTCCTAAGTTACGCCCTTGTGGTAAGAGTTTAAAATCGTATTGGGTTTTCCCTTTGTTATAGTTATCTGTTACATCACGTGTGTTTGCATAAGCCTGCATACGGGTCACAAAAGTTTCACTAGCCTGTTCTAACACCTCAATATCGGAGTGACTTAAATCAACACTTATATCTTGCCTTGCGCCTCCCGGACCACGTTCGGCTTCAAAAGTAATTTGGTCTACACCTTCTATATCGCCAATATTATCGCGCCATAATGCAATCACTTCGGCTGCTGTAATATCTCTTTGATCTGGCGGAAGCATAACAATCTCTACATCTATAAAATTTTGTCCGCGCACATTGGTTTTTATCCCTTCAGCAGCTTCGTATAAATTATGTTCTTCAAACATACGTTGGGTAGACGCCGAAATTGCATGTGCCACTTTAGCGGCTTGATCGGGCGTTGTACCAACAGGAAGTCGTACTCCTGCTTCAATTTCATCTGCAGCAACTTCTGGCATCATAATCATCCCCATATGTCCGCTATAGCCATAGCCGCCAACAATTAATAAAATGGTTATGGCTACACTTAACGTAATGTATCTGTATTTTAAACACACATCTAAATAGGGTCTGTAATACCGATCAATAAACTGATCAAACCCTTTGGCAAAAGCAGCCTGCCAACCTTCAAGTTTTAAAACCCATTTGTGTTTTGAGGGGGTTGCCTTTAAATGTCCCAAGTGAGAGGGTAATATAAAAAGTGCTTCTAAAAGCGATACCGCTAATATAACAATCACCACAGCCGGTAGTGGCTGCCAGAATTTTCCAGTTTCGCCAGGCATAAACAACAACGGCACAAAAGCTATAATGGTGGTAACGATACTAAAGGTTACCGGTAAAGACACATCTTTAGCGCCTGCTATGGCTGCTTTCATCGGACTAAGGCCTTGTTGCCTGTAGTCGTACACATTTTCACCTACAACTATAGCATCATCTACAACAATTCCTAAAACCACAAGAAAACCAAACATAGATATCATGTTAACACTTACCCCTATTAGCGGTAACAAAATCATCCCTCCAATAAACGACACTGTCATCCCCATCATAACCCAAAATGCCAATCGATATTCTAAAAACAAAGTCAGTATAACGAGCACAATAATAATGGCAAGCACCCCATTTTCTGTTAATAATGTTAAGCGTTCTTTATAATCGGCTGCCCGATTACTATCTGTGCGATACTGCACTCCTGGTGGCAATTGAAAGTCTTTAACAATCTGTTGGGTGACTTCTGCTATATCTAATGGGGATTGATCTCCAATTCTGAAAATGCGTAATTCCACATAATTTTGCTGATTAAATTGGCCGTGAAATCCGGTTTCTTCAAAACCATCGGTAATGGTAGCGATATCATTTAAAGTAACTTTACCGCCCGCTTCAGAAGATACTATAGTAATATTACCAAATTCTTTTGCCCATTGCTTACGCTCTTGCATACGCAGTAAAATTTCTCCGCTTTGGGTTTGTACAGATCCTGCTGGCACATCATTACTACTCTGCTGAATAATATCGGCAACTTGTCCTAAAGTGATATTGTATTGCTGTAGGGTACGTCTCGGAATTTCAATACGGGTTTCAAAATCTGGAACATTCCCTAATTCTACTTGTGAAATCTCAGGGTTATTTAATAATAACGTACGCAAACGTTCTGCCAAAGCCCGTAAAGTCCATACATCTAAATCCCCATAAAGTCCTATTTGCAATACATCCCGTTGCCTAGATTGTAACCGCACTTCGGGCCGCTCAATATCGTCTGGAAAAGTACGTATCCTATTAATAGCCTGATCAATATCTTGAAATACTTGCATTCGATCTGCACCTGCAACCAACTCTATACTAACATCGGCAGTACCTTCACTAGCTTCAGACACAATTTCTTTTATCCCCTGCACCCCACGTACGGCTTCCTCTACAGGTTGTAACACGCCTTGTTCAACCTCTACGGGAGAAGCTCCTGGATATGCCACAGACACCTCTACAAAGTCAAGCTGAAACTCAGGAAACACTTCTTTTTGGATGTTATACATGGTAAACAAACCGCCCACCAAAAGTAAGATCATAAGTAAATTAGTGGCTATAGAATTCCTTGCCATATAGCCAATAGCGCCTTCTTTTCGTGGTGTGTTATGTGTGTGCTGCTCTTCCATCTTTTCGAACGCCTTAATGGTTTTTCTGTGGTGTAGTTCGGGTTCGCAATGCGATACCTTCACTCACTGTACTTAAATCGGTAATTACAACTTGATCGTTATGTTCTAATCCTGAACGGATGTAGGCATGTGTGTCATCTGTTAATACAATATCTACAGCTCTTATTTGTAGCGAATCATTTTTCATTACCCAAACGGTTTCTTTTCCTCGCACATAATCGCGTTTTAATTTTACAACATCGTCTACAGGATTTGCTTTAATACTAACATCTACAAAAGTGCCAAGCATTAATTGAGGCTTACCTTTTAACTCTGGAGTTAACGCTAAAGGATCTTTTACTTTTACCAACACTCTGGCTAATCGGGTTTGGCCTTCTAACGCACCTATTTGTGTATCTAAATAACCTTCACGATAGGCACCTTGTGCCCAAGCAGAAGCGTGTTCAATTTTAACTAAAGCACCGACTTCATTTTTATCACTAGGAAAACGCAACCATTTTAATTGAGATACTGGCACTGTGGCCATAACCCAATAATGGTCTATTCCTACCAACCGACCTAATACATCGCCTTGTGCTACTAAGGATCCGGTAGTTACATTTTGACTTAAAATATGAGCATCGAAAGGGGCTCGAATAGTGGTGCGCTCAAGGTTTAATTGCGCCTGATTTACGGACGCTTGAGCTGCTGAAATATTTGCTTCTACAGCATCTAATTGTGGTTTTCTAAGAATCAATTGGCGTTCTTCTTCAGATAAAGGCTGGTCGCCAAACAAAGAATCTTCAGCAATAAACTGTAAATCCTGTTCTGCTATTTGTTGCCGCCCCATTTCGGTATGTAAGGTGGTTTGTATTTGCATCAGTTCGCTTTTGCGCAGGGCGAGTGTATTACGATAATCTGAAGGATCTATTTGTAATAATACTTCGTTTTTTTTCACAAAGCCTCCAGGTGTAAATCGAGCATCACGTTGAATAACTTGACCTGAAACTAACGAACTTAAATTAACATCTTCTACCGCTTGCACAGTACCTGTAGCCACAATTGTAGGATGAAAAGTGCCCTTTTTAACAACTTCTACATCTACTAAAATGGCTGTTTCTAAGCTCGCACCTTCTTGTTCGGCTTCCGGTTCTGTTGAAAAGATCAGAACTGTAATTAATATACCCAAGCCAAGAATAGCCAAGCAAATCCAAAGTATTTTTTTAGTGTTCATAATTTACCTTACCTTAATAATCAATCCTCTAGTGTACGCCCTGTGTCAAAACTCCCTGCCAATGCTCTATATAAATTAATACGCATAAGAATTTGACGCAGTTGGGCATCTATATAATCTCGGCGTAATTGCTGCTCCTGATTTAAGCCGATCAAAATATCTAAATATGGGCTATATCCGTTTAAAAATTCTATACGCAATTGGGCATTGCTTTTTTGAGACAAAGCCAATTGGCGTTTAATATTTTCTGTACGTTGTAACTGCATGAGATCTTGAGTTAGCCCATCTTCTACTTCTTGAAATGCGACTAATGTTGCTTGTCCGTATTCATAGAGACGTTGTTGTTTAATAGCTTCAGCAGCATCGACTTCGGCCTGTAATTGTCCCCCATAAAATAGTGGGGCTAAAATATTACCAGCTAAAGAATACGCCCAATTTTCAAAAAGATTGGCAAAATTATTAGAACGTAATTGCCCATCAATTTGAATTGAAATTCTAGGGTATTTATTTCGTACCGCAGCTGCCATGGCTCTATCGGCCGAAAGCAGAACTGCATAAGATTGTTGTAAATCTGGCCTGCGACGCACCAACTCTAAAGACAAACCTGTTTCGGGAAGCGCTGGTAATTCAGGAAAATGATCTGTATTAAATGTATAAGCGCCTTGAGGCTGTTTACCCAATAATACTGCTAACTGATGCTGTAAAACTTGTAAATTGGTCTGGTAAATAATATGCTGCTCTCTAGTACTTTCTAATAATTGGGCTTGCCTTAACAAATCTACAGACCGTATCTGACCGCCTACAAATCGAGACCGCATAAGACTAATAATATCTTCATTAGTTTTAATTTGATATGCTGTAAGATCTAATTGTTTTTTAGCCGCAATAATTTGATACCAAGTAGTAGCAATTTCAGCAGAAAGTGATAAGGCTGCTGCGCGGTAATCGTATAAACTGGCTTGGGCATTAAATTTCTCGGCCTGAACAGCAGTGCCTATGCGCCCCCAAATATCTATTTCGTAAGCGGCAGATAATCCAACTTGAGTATTTTCTCCTCCTGTAAAATCGTTTAATGGAAAGTTTTCTGCAGTTTGAGCACGAGCTTCTATTTGTGGCCATTTGTTAGACACTGCTTGAGCAACTGTAGCTTGTGCTGCAACAAATTGTTGCCAGGTAGCTGCCAAATCAAAATTGCGTTGCATGGCACTATCTATTAAAACGTTTAGTTGTTCATCTTCAAATGCTAGCCACCATTTATCATTTAAAGCCGCTTCTCCAGTAGTTGAAAAAGACTGAACATCTTCTATAGGCAATGGAATCTCTGAAAATTTAGGCGCACAACTAAAACACGCTATAAACACTCCATAGACCAGATATGTATATTTAAAATGACATGAATTTGATTTTAAAAGCATTTATCTACAAGTGAACGATTAAAACATTAATAATCAACTTCTAAGATAAAAAAATTAAACCGATCTAGACGTCACTTTAGGGATAGCGTTAAAAATCGAATGGATTAAGCACGCATGGAAAGGCTATGATACTGAAAATAGCTATAAAATCAATTGGTATATGCCAAGCACTGCAAACACACAACTTAGCATTCAACTTACAAAAATTTAGCTTGCTTATTAAAATATGTAATAAAACATATTAATTTAACATGCCTCTTTTATGCATTACAAACAGTATTATAATAGGAATGGCCAATAAACCAATCATTAACAAATTGGTTTTAAATAGTATTGGTAATAGTATTAAAGTTGTTAAATATCCTCCAATAGCTCCGCCAAAATGGGCATCGTGACCAATGTTCCCAATGCGGTTTTTCATACCATAAATAGAATAGAGCAAATACCCAATACCAAATACATAGGCTGGAATAGGAATGGGAATAAAAAACATAATTAAGCTCATATTGGGTTCAAGTAATATGGCCGAATATAATATTCCGGTTACCGCACCACTAGCACCAACTGCACTGTATTCATATTCATTTTTATGGAAATATAAAGACAATAAACTTCCTAAAACTAAACTAACAAGATACACCACTACAAAATTAAAGTTACCTAGATACGAGACTACAACATCTGCAAAAAAGTAAAGCGTAAACATATTAAAAAACAGGTGCGACATATCTACATGTAAAAACCCAGAGCTAAATACTCTTATTTTTTCTCCGCGTTGTATTGCCCCGATATGAAACTTGTATTTTTCGAAAAAACTAAAATCATTAAACCCTTTTAAAGAGATAATAACATTAGCTGCAATAATTACAATAGTTACTAAACTTAAATTACCCATAAACTATAATCTTATATTTCAAATATACTATATATTTGTTTCGCAAAACTAAAACTAAATAATGCAATTTCTCGCTTATATTCTTGTTTATCCAATAATCTGGCTTATTTCTATACTTCCGTTTAGATTGCTCTATGCCTTTTCTGACGGCTTGTATATACTTTTGTACCATATTATTGGCTACAGAAAACAAACGGTTAAGGAGAATTTAGATTTAGTCTTTCCAAACCTTTCTGCTACAGAAAAAAAACGCATTACCAAGGCCTTCTATCACCACTTATGTGATATGACGGTTGAAGCCATGAAATCGTTAACAATTTCTGAAGCCGAAATGAAAAAACGCTTTCAATTTAAAGGGTTTGATGTAATTCATAATTTAATTGAAAAAGATAAAAGTATTGCCCTTATGTGTGCGCATTACGGAAGCTGGGAATGGATCTTTGTAATGCAATCATTTCTTGATTTTAAAGGTTATGCCGTATACAAGAAACTAAAAAACCCCTACTTTGATGATTTGGTTAAAAAAATTAGAGCACGATACAATAGCTATCTCATAACAACCAAAGAAACGGTTCCTACGCTTATGCATGCTAAAGTTAATGGCAATCTCACCATTTGTGGTTTTGTGTCAGACCAATCTCCTAAAGCAAATAAGGCCCATTATTGGACTGAGTTTATGGGTATTAAAGTACCGGTGTATACTGGGGCAGAAATGCTATCTAAACGTATAAACATGTCTGTAGTGTTTTTTAAAGTAAAACGATTAAGACGTGGCTATTACGAAACAACCTTCGAACTATTAGCAGAAGATGCTAAAGCCTACGACAATTATGAAATCACCGATAAATTTCTAAGAAAAGTAGAAGCACAAATTGAAGAAGCTCCTGAATATTATTTATGGACACATAAACGTTGGAAACATCGGGATAAGGTACCAGCGGAATTTCAGTAGTTAAAAGCTATCTAAACAATTAAATTTTCGTCAAACTGAACTTGGTTCAGGTTCACATCCTAATTACTTATCAAGCGTAATGAGATGCTGAAACATGTCCAACATGATCTCCATAATAAATAAAAAAAGACCTCACAAGTTTATAACATGTGAGGTCTTTTTTAATATCTGATTTTGGTAGAAATTACAAGCCTGCAATTTCAGAAATTTCAGCGATAAAACGGTCTGCTAAAGCATCGGCTTCGGTCTGACTTCCTGCTTCCGTATAAATACGAATAATTGGTTCGGTATTACTTTTACGTAAGTGTACCCAATTGGTTGGGAAATCTATTTTCACACCATCTATAGTCGTTATATTTTCCGAAGCATATTTCTTTTCCATGGCTTTTAAAATGCCATCGACATCCAATTCTGGTGTAAGTGCAATTTTCTTTTTACTCATGTAATATTGCGGATATGTTGCTTTTAATGCACTTACAGAGAGTTCTTTTTCGGCCAATAAACTCAAGAATAAAGCCACACCAACAAAGGCATCACGACCATAATGTAAGGCTGGGTAAATAATACCTCCGTTACCTTCACCACCTATAACCACATTGTTTTTTTTCATTAAGGTAACGACGTTTACCTCACCAACAGCACTTGCTTCGTAAGTTCCGCCGTGTTTTTCTGTAACATCACGTAAGGCACGCGTAGAACTCATATTACTTACGGTATTACCCGGAGTCTTACTTAACACATAATCGGCACAAGCAACAAGTGTATATTCTTCACCAAACATCTCTCCATTTTCATCCATAAATGCCAAACGGTCTACATCTGGGTCTACTACAATACCAAAATCGGCACGTTCCTTAACAACAGCTTCAGACAAATCTGTTAAGTGTTCTTTTAAAGGCTCTGGATTATGAGGAAAATGTCCGTTAGGCTCACAGAATAACTTAACAGGCTCGACACCTAAACGTTCTAAAAGCAACGGAATAGCTAATCCTCCAGTAGAATTTACTCCATCTACCACGACTTTAAACTTAGCCTTTTTAATAGCCTCTACATTTACTAGTGGTAAATCTAACACTTCATCAATATGAATATCGATATAGGCATCGTTTATTGAAATTTCGCCTAAGTTATCTACATCTGCAAACTGTACAGTATCAGCCTCGGCATACTCTAATATTTTTGCTCCTTCTTCCGCATTTAAAAACTCGCCCTTTGCATCTAATAATTTTAAAGCATTCCATTGTTTTGGATTATGACTAGCCGTTAAAATAATCCCTCCATCTGCATGTTCCAAGGGCACAGCAACTTCTACAGTTGGTGTAGTAGAAAGCCCTAAATCTATAACGTGTATGCCCATACCAACAAGCGTATTCATAACTAAACTCTGAATCATTTCTCCAGAAATTCGAGCATCGCGCCCCACCACTACTCTGTATTCGTCTTTATTGCGTTGCTTCTTGATCCACGTTCCGTAAGCTGCTGCAAATTTAACCGCATCTATAGGCGTTAAATTATCTCCTACTGCACCACCAATGGTACCTCGTATTCCTGAAATTGATTTAATAAGTGTCATAAAATAAATTAAGTTTCAACAAATATAATATTTCATTATGGTAATCTTATATTTTGAATTTGTAAATTCCCCAAATGAATTATTTAGCGCACATTTATCTTTCTGAAGATTTACCAAAGGTTACCATAGGAAATTTTATAGCAGATGGTAATGGGATTACAGGTAAATCCTATCAAAAATTCCCTAAAGCCATTCAAGTAGGTATCTTATTACATAGGCAAATAGATACGTTTACAGACGCGCATCCAATTGTAAAACAAAGTACCAAACGTTTACATCAGAATTATGGCCATTATTCTGGCATTATAGTCGATATTTTTTACGATCACTTTTTAGCCAAAAACTGGTCAAACTATTCTGAAGTATCTCTAGAAAATTATGCACAAGCATTCTACAATTTATTAGATACAAATTTTATGGATTTACCTGAACGCACACAATATTTATTACCTTATATGAAAAAAGGCAATTGGCTAGTAAGCTACGCCTCTTTACAAGGGATAGAGAGTGTACTTATTGGCATGGATAAACGAACTAAGAATCATTCGCAAATGTATTTAGCTATAAACGAACTAGATAGCTATTATAATGAATTTGAATCTGAATTTACCGCTTTTTTTGAAGATTTACGTACCTTTTCACATCAAAAATTAAACGCCCTATTAACAGCTTTATGAAACCCGTTTATTACACATTAATTTTACTCCTATTAATTACTTCTTGTAAAAATACACCCCAAAAAACACCAGAACAAACAATTGGTCTAACCTCTAAAAATGCCATGGTCGTTTCTGCCAGAAAAGAAGCATCTTTAATAGGCACAGCCATTTTAAAACAAGGTGGAAATGTTTTTGATGCCATGATGGCTACAGAATTAGCACTCGCAGTAGCCTATCCGTATGCAGGAAATTTAGGCGGTGGTGGTTTTATGGTTTACCGTTTAAACAACGGAGATATTGGCGCTCTAGATTACCGCGAAAAGGCACCAATGGCAGCCACAAAAACGATGTATCTAGACCAAGACGGCAATGTTATACCAGACAAAAGTACCCTTGGCAGTATGGCTATTGGAGTTCCAGGTACAGTAGCAGGTGTTTTCGCTGCTCACAAAAAATTTGGAACCTTACCTATTGCTACAATTTTAGAACCCGTTATAGCTTTGGCTAAACGTGGTGTTGTGGTTACCGAAAAACAAGCCAAGCACATTCAAGCCAAACGTCCTTTATTTCAAAAAGTGAATAAAGACACCATTCTTTTTGATGCCGATTGGAAAGCCAATGATACAATAAAATATCCTGTACTAGCACGTACGTTAGAACATCTTGTAAAACATGGTAAAGACGGATTTTACCAAGGAGAAATAGCTAAAACTTTAGCCACCTTTATTCAGGATAATGGTGGTATTATTACCGAAGAGGATTTAGCAAACTACGAAGCCAAATGGCGAACACCTGTGGTATTCAACTACGACGATCTAAAAGTTATTTCTATGGCTCCACCTTCTAGTGGAGGAATTTGTTTAGGTGAAATTATGACTATGATTGCGCCATATGATTTAAGCACTTATGGACACAATAGCACCAAAGCCATTCAGATTATCACAGAAGCTGAACGTCGTGCCTATGCCGATAGAAGTTATTATTTAGGAGATCCTGATTTTGTTGAAATACCAAGTGAACGTTTGTTAAGCGAGGCCTATTTAAAAGACCGTATGTCTGATGTTTCTTTCGATAAAGCAACATTATCATCGTCTTTAAAACACGGAAATGTAGAATTAGTAGAAAGCGACGAAACTACACACTACTCTATTGTAGATCAATATGGCAATGCTATAGCCGTAACAACCACTTTAAACGGTGCTTACGGTTCTAAACTTTATTGTTCCGAATTAGGTTTTTTCCTTAACAATGAAATGGACGATTTTAGTAGTAAACCTGGCGAACCTAATATGTTTGGATTAATAGGTGCCGAAGCAAACAGTATTGCACCTCAAAAACGTATGCTTAGTTCTATGACGCCAACTATTGTAGAAAAAAACGGTGCTTTGTACATGACAGTGGGTACACCTGGAGGCTCTACAATAATTACGAGTGTGTTACAAACCATTTTAAATGTACACGAATTTAATATGGGGATGCAAGAAGCTGTAAACGCACCCCGTTTTCACCACCAATGGTTACCAGATGAAATACTTATGGAACCCAATAAGTTTAATCACGAAACCATTTTAGAATTAGAACAAAAAGGCTATCTTATTAACGAAAAAGACGCCCCAATTATTGGTCGAGTAGATGGTATTTTAAAGCGAGAGGACGGCACTTTAGAAGCAGGTGCAGACTACCGTGGCGACGATACTGCTATTGGCTTTTAAATTTTAATTTTGAGAACTAAAACCTAATATATGTCTGTAAAAAAAATTCTTAAAATTGGTGCAGGGATTATTGTATTCTTTACTTTACCATCCCTGTTACTTTTTGGATATTTGTATTTTAAATACAACGAAGACCTACCCCAAGGGACGCCTACAGCAGCTGCAGATGTAGTCGCAAAAAAAATGATGAATGCTCTAGATTACGAAGCCTACAAAAAAACCAATTATATTGAATGGACTTTTAGCAATCGCCATCACTATAAATGGCAAAAAAATAAAGATTTTTGTCAAGTTTATTGGAAAAACACTAGAGTAGATTTACAATTAAAATCCCCTAACACGAGTAAAGTCTGGATAGATCAAGTAGCAGTTACTGGTCCTGACACTCAGGAATATATTGATAAAGCAGTAAATTATTTTAATAACGATTCGTTCTGGATTGTTGCACCGTATAAAGCTTTTGATCCTGGTACAACACGAAGCTTGATTCCGCTAGAAAATAATACACAAGGACTTTTAATTTCTTATAATTCTGGAGGAAGTACCCCTGGAGATGCCTACATGTGGTTGCTAGATAACGAATATAAACCAACTGCCTTTAAAATGTGGGTATCTATTTTACCTTTAGAGGGTTTAAAGGCCACTTGGGAACAATGGGAAACTACAGAAACAGGATTAAAATTACCTAAATTTCACCAGCTTCTATTTATTGGTATAGAAATTTCAGATATTAAAACAGCTTACTAAAGCTAACCTTAAATATCATAATTAAATGCCACAAAAGCAATCCAAATTATTAAATTCAAAGTAACAAGGTAATAATTTTATTAAATTTACATCATATGTAAAATATAATTAAATTTTACATTTTTAAAAACATGCCATAAATCAATATTTTAAACATTTAATTTATTAATTTTGGTTAACAAACTAACAATAAGGTATGGACAACCATTTATTAAATGCTTTAAAAAATTATATTACACCGGACCTAGTTACGCAAGCATCTGAGGTCTTAGATGAAACTGAAAGTAATATATTTAAAGCCATATCTGCTACTATTCCAACGCTTGTATTTAGCCTATTTGATAAAACAACTCACCCACAAACTATAGATCAATTTATAGGTTTAGCCAATAGTACAAGTTTAAACGCTTCAGAGATCATGTCGGATTTACCCACTTTACTCACAGATAAAGGAAACACATCTCTTTTAGATAGCGGAAAACAAGCATTAGATTTACTTTTTAAAGACAAACAATCTAGATTATTTGAAATTTTAGCAGATAAACTTCATATAAAAACATCTTCAATTTTTAGATTAATGATGATGTCTACTTTAATGGTTTTGGCATATGTAAAATCAAAAGAACTAAACTCCTCAGAATTAATTAATTCTTTAACCGCTCAAAGAGACGATATCCTTTTAGAGACTCCTAGCGGTATAAAAGCTTTATTAAATGATACGAATACAGTTGTAACCACCGAAAAAAAGACACGTCCAATACAAACTAAAAAAAAACATAAAGAAGGCATTAAACACCGATGGATTATTCCTATTTTAATTCTTATTGTTGCTATTTTATTCCTAATTGTGATAAAATAAGTTACATTTTAAAAAACGTCCCGAAATATCAATTTAGCTTTAAGAATTAAATTTTGATGAGCAATTTATTTTCAACTTTAAGACGTCTGCTTTTTTTAAGATATCTGGAGTTATATCGTTTCATTTTTAACAATTTACTAAGACCCCACTCGTTTCCTTTTTCACCATAAAATCTGTATCTTTGAAACTTTGCATTTATATGAGCAATTTCGAAGAACATATTGAAGTTAAAGGTGCCAGAGTGCACAATTTAAAAAATATAGACGTTTCTATTCCTAGAGACAAACTTGTTGTTATTACAGGTTTATCTGGTAGTGGAAAATCGTCCTTAGCTTTCGACACCATTTATGCCGAAGGCCAACGGCGTTATATTGAAACGTTTTCGGCCTATGCCAGACAATTTTTAGGTGGTTTAGAACGCCCCGATGTAGATAAAATTGACGGACTTTCTCCAGTCATTGCCATTGAACAAAAAACAACCAGTAAGTCACCACGATCTACTGTAGGTACAATTACTGAGATTTACGATTTTTTACGTTTACTATACGCCCGTGCAAGTGATGCATACAGTTTTAATACGGGTGAACAAATGGTAAGTTATAGTGATGAGCAGATTAAAAACTTAATCACTGAAGAGTACCAAGGTAAACGTATTAATATCCTTGCGCCCGTAATACGATCTAGAAAAGGTCATTATAGAGAATTGTTTGAGCAAATTGCCAAACAAGGTTTTGTAAAAGTAAGAACAGATGGCGAAATTCGCGATCTGGTTAAAGGCATGAAATTAGACCGTTATAAAACACATGACATTGAAATTGTTATCGATCGTTTAAAAATTGAAAACCATACAGATAACGATAAACGGCTTACCGAATCTATAAACACGGCCATGTATCATGGTGACGATGTTTTAATGGTTATAGACCAAGATACTAACGAAGCACGTTATTTTAGTCGGTTACTAATGTGTCCTTCTACAGGTATATCTTACCCTAATCCAGAGCCTAATAATTTCTCATTTAATTCGCCAAAAGGAGCTTGTCCAAAATGTAATGGTATTGGGCAATTGTATCAGGTAAATCTCTCAAAGATTATCCCCGATCCAAGTTTATCCATAAAAGCAGGGGCATTAGCACCTCACGGACCAGAGAAAAATAGTTGGATTTTTAAACAATTAGAGTTAATCGCCCAGCATTTCAATTTTAAATTGACAGATCCCTATAATACTATTCCTGAAGCCGCCAAACAGATGATTTTATATGGTGGAAAAGAAAAATTTTCGGTTGAAAGTAAAACCTTAGGCATCACTAGAAATTATAAAATAGATTTTGAAGGCGTAGCCAACTTTATAGAAAGTCAGTTTGAAAATGCACAAACAACAACTTTAAAACGTTGGGCAAAAGACTTTATGGATAAAGTTAACTGTGAGCAATGTGGCGGTTCAAGACTAAGAAAAGAATCTTTATATTTTAAAGTTAACGGTTTAAATATTGCAGAATTAGCCAATAAAGATATTAGTGATCTATCTGTTTGGTTTAAAGACTTAAAATCACATCTATCTAACAAACAACTCCAAATTGGAACTGAAATTATTAAAGAAATTAGTACGCGCTTACAATTTTTATTAGATGTAGGTTTAGACTATTTATCATTAAACAGAAGCTCTAAATCCTTGTCTGGAGGAGAAGCACAGCGTATTCGATTGGCAACTCAAATTGGTTCGCAATTGGTAGGTGTGCTTTATATTTTAGACGAACCAAGTATTGGATTACACCAGCGCGATAACGAAAAATTAATCAATTCGCTTATCTCCCTTCGTGACGTAGGTAATTCAGTTATAGTGGTAGAACACGACAAAGATATGATTGAACGGGCTGATTACGTGATAGACATTGGTCCAAAAGCTGGACGCTATGGCGGAGAAATAATTAGTGAAGGCACTCCAAAAGAATTATTACAACAAGATACTTTAACAGCTAAATATATTAATGGCACTAAGGCCATTGAAATTCCTGAAAAACGTCGTGAAGGTAACGGACACGTTTTATCTTTAAAAGGATGCACAGGAAATAACTTAAAAAATATAAGTGTGTCTTTTCCATTAGGAAAAATGATTGGTGTTACTGGAGTTTCAGGAAGCGGAAAATCTACTTTAATTAACGAAACCCTCTACCCCATCTTAAATGCTTATTATTTTAATGGCGTAAAAAAACCAATGCCTTATAAAAGTATTAAAGGCCTAGAACATTTAGATAAAGTAATTGATATTAACCAATCGCCAATTGGCCGTACACCAAGAAGTAATCCGGCAACTTACACCGGTGTGTTTAGCGAAATACGAAGTTTATTTGCTAAAATTCCTGAAGCCATGATTCGTGGTTACAAACCTGGACGTTTTAGTTTTAACGTTAAAGGTGGCCGTTGCGAAACCTGTCAAGGAGGTGGTTTACGTGTTATTGAAATGAATTTTTTACCAGATGTATATGTAGAATGTGAAACCTGTCAGGGTAAGCGTTTTAACAGAGAAACTCTGGAAATTAGATATAAAGGAAAATCGATTAGTGATGTATTAAACATGACTATTGATGAAGCTGTACCATTTTTTGAAAACATCCCTAAAATTCATAAAAAAGTAAAAACCATTCAAGATGTAGGATTAGGTTATATAACTCTAGGGCAACAAAGTACAACACTTTCTGGTGGTGAAGCACAACGTATTAAACTAGCCACAGAATTAAGCAAACGCGACACCGGAAACACATTCTATATTTTAGATGAACCTACTACTGGTCTGCATTTTGAAGACATACGTGTACTTATGATTGTTCTAAACAAATTGGTAGACAAAGGAAACACTGTGCTTATTATTGAACATAATTTAGATGTTATTAAAACCGTAGATCATATTATAGATATAGGGTATGAAGGCGGTAAACGTGGTGGTCAGGTTATTGTAGAAGGAACCCCTGAAAAGGTTGCAAAACACAAAAAAAGTTACACAGCAAAATTCCTTAAAAAAGAATTACATTAGCATTAGAATAAAAATGATTATGACAAAACAACAACATCCAAAAGGTTGGAATGAAATAAAAACAAACGATTCATGGGCCATTTTCAAAATCATGGGCGAGTTTGTTAATGGTTTTGAAAAAATGAGTACAGTAGGTCCTTGTATTTCTATTTTTGGATCTGCAAGAACTAAACCTGAAGATCCTTATTACAAATTAGCAGAACGCGTTGCTCATAAAATTGTAGACGAAGGTTATGGCGTAATTACCGGTGGCGGACCAGGAATTATGGAAGCAGGTAATAAAGGTGCGCATTTGGGAGGTGGAACTTCTGTAGGATTAAACATAAAATTACCGTTTGAACAACATGATAATCCTTATATAAATCCAGATAAAAACTTAGATTTCGATTACTTTTTTGTAAGAAAACTAATGTTTGTAAAATATTCACAAGGTTTTGTGGTTCTTCCAGGTGGATTTGGGACCTTGGATGAGTTGTTCGAATCTATTACCTTAATACAAACCGGAAAGATTGAACGCTTTCCAATTATTTTAGTGGGTAAAGACTATTGGCAAGGACTGTTTGAATGGATAAAATCTACAATGTTAGCTAAACATAGTACTATAAGTCCTAAAGACTTAGACTTAATACACATTGTAGACACTGAAGATGAAGTGGTTGATATTCTAAATGAATTTTATAATGATTCTAATTTTAGTTTAAATTTTTAACATCAATAAAAAAAATAACTTCCTTTAAAAATATACCTTTCCAATTCTATTATTATGGTAATATCTTACTGCATTTGCTATTAAAATATTACCATAATAATTTAAACCAATGTAGAATTTAAAATTTTCTGAAATAGCTTGAGTTCACGAAGTATTTGCTTTGCACTATTTTTATTTACACACCTAATTGCTATTAGTCAAAATAAAATTGACGTAAAAGCAACTTTTGACGTGTCTGCTAAGCAAATTCACATAACACAAACAATAGAGTATAAAAATACCACTCAAGACACACTACATGCCATATATTTAAACGATTGGGCCAACAGTTACGCTACTAAAACAACGCCATTAGCAAAACGTTTTGCAGATGAATATAAAACCAATTTCCATTTTGCAAAAAGCAAAGATCGCGGATTTACAGTTGTAACTAGTATAACAGAACATAACACAGAAGTAGACTATAACAGACTAAAAGATCATCCAGATGTTTTAAAAGTTAAACTTACTAAACCTTTACAGGCAGGCGAAAGTTATGTAATTACACTGCAATATCTTGTACAAATTCCTAACGATAACTTTACCCGCTATGGCTGGACTAGTACTAACGATTTTAACTTGCGTTATTGGTATATTACACCAGCAGTATATAATGGCAAATGGAATTATTACAGCAATAAAGATTTAGACGATTTATTTATACCTGCTGCCAATTTAAATCTCCAAATTAAATTTCCGAGTTATTACACACTAACTTCAGAATTAAAACAAGAAAATACCGAAGTACGTAACGGAAATACAATAGTAACTTTAACCGGAAAAAACAGTGTAGATTCAAAATTATTCTTAAAAAAAATATCCGACTTTAATACTATAGGTAACGATTCATTTTCAATAGTTACAAATATTAACGATGAAAATTTAAATGAAATAGATCGTATCATTATCACCGATAAAATCATATCATTTATTACCGATAATTTTGGCGCCTATCCGCATGATAAATTGTTACTCTCTGAGATAGATTATAAAAAAAATCCAATTTACGGACTAAACCAACTTCCAAATTTTATTCGTCCGTTCCCAAACCATTTTCAATATGAGCTTAAACTCATAAAAACAGCTTTAAATAACTATTTTGAAAGCACGTTATTAATTAATCCAAGAGAAGATTATTGGCTTAACGACGGATTACAAGTGTATTATTTAATGAAATATGTTGATGAATATTATCCAAACATGAAACTTTTTGGTACACTTTCAAAAGTTTGGGGAATTCGCGCTTTTCACGCAACACAACTTCAATTTAATAACCAATACAACTTTTTATATATGCATATGGCACGTTCTAATTTAGATCAGCCATTAACTATGCGTAAAGATTCGTTATTAAAATTTAACTCAAATATCGCTAACAAATACAAAGCAGGTGTTGGCTTAAAATATCTGGAAGATTATTTAAATGAAGATGTAATAGAACAAACCATAAAAAGTTACATGTCTTTATACAAGCAAAAGCAAACCTCTCCCAAAGATTTTGAAACGCTTTTACGCTGTAACACAAATAAGGACATCGATTGGTTTTTTAACGATTATATCGCGACACGACAAAAAATAGATTATAAGATTAAGGGCTATAATGTTATAGGAGATTCTCTTGAAGTTACCATAAAGAACAAGAGAAATAACAGCATGCCAATCTCGCTATTCGGAATAAAAAACAATAGTGTAGTTTATAAAACATGGATAAATAATATTACTGAAACAGAAAAAGTTACCATACCAAAAGATAGTATAGATAAACTGGTATTAAACTACGATATGGTCGTACCCGAATTTAATTTAAGAGACGACTGGAAATCTTTAAAAGGAATTGTATTTAATAACAGACCCTTACAATTCCGTTTATTTAAAGATATAGAAGACCCTTATTACAATCAGGTCTTTTTTATGCCAGATTTTACATATAATTATTATGATGGTTTTGCTCCTGGATTACGATTATATAACAAAACGGTACTCTCAAAACCGTTTGCTTATAGCTTGAGTCCTCGGTATGCATTAAAAAGCAAACAGCTTATCGGAAATTTAAGTTTAAGTTTTACACAACGTCCAGAAGATCAAGATCTATATTACATTAGATATGGTTTTTCGGGAGAATATTCTAATTACGCTCCAGATTTATCTTATACATCCTTTACTCCTTACATACAATTTAGATTTAGAAATCGAAACGATTTTAGAGATAACAAGAATCAGTTCTTAACCTTAAGATATATAAGCATTTCAAGAGAAGATGATCCCTCTGGAGAATTTACTAACGAAAATCAGCCAGATTATGATGTATTTAACATCCGATATGGCAATACTAATCCTAATTTAAAAAATCACGTTACAGGATTTACAGATTTACAATTGGCTAGAAATTTTGGTAAGATTGCGGTAAATTTTGAATACAGAAAACTTACCGAAAATAATAGAAATTTTAATTTACGCTTTTTTGCAGGTACGTTTTTATATAATAACACCTATAAAACATCAGATTACTTTAGTTTTGCACTAGATCGCCCTACAGATTATTTATTCGATTATAACTACCTAGGCCGTTCTGAAGAAACTGGACTGTTAAGCCAAGAATTAATTATATCTGAAGGTGGCTTTAAATCTAAATTACAACCCGCTTTTGCAAACCAGTGGATGACTACATTAAACGGAGGAACAACAATTTGGAAATATTTAGAATTATATGGAGACGTAGGTTTGGTGAAAAACAGAAACCTATCGCCTAAATTTGTATACGATACAGGATTCCGTTTAAACCTAATAACAGATTATTTTGAATTGTATTTTCCCGTATATTCTAATTTAGGCTGGGAGGTTTCTCAACCACATTATAGCGACAAAATCAGATTTATAGTTACTTTATCACCAAAAACGCTATTCGGATTATTTACAAGACGCTGGTATTAAATTCTTAATTTTTATTAATAATTTAATAATAAAAATTAAATTAACTAGTGATTCCATATAAAAACTCACTAAAATCCATATTTTATTACAAATTACACAGCGCACTTATGTAAAGATTGAATTGTAATAACCATTTAAATTGCATAAATTTGCACGTATTCCAATTCTTATAAAACATGCAGACAGAACCCGAAATAATGACAGGACTTTCTTTTGAAGATTTTAAAGCCGAAGTTTTAAATGATTACAAAATAGCAGTGACCTCTCGAGAATGTAGTTTACTTGGTAGACGAGAAGTACTTACAGGTAAAGCAAAATTCGGAATTTTTGGAGGAGGAAAAGAAGTCGCACAATTGGCTATGGCCAAAGCATTTAAAGATGGGGATTTTCGTTCTGGTTATTATAGAGACCAAACATTTATGATGGCCATTGGCGAACTTACAATAGAACAATTTTTCTCTGGATTGTACGCCAATACCAACTTAGAAATTGAGCCTATGTCTGCAGGGAGACAAATGGGTGGACATTTTGCCACGCATAGTTTAGATGAAAATGGAAATTGGAAAAACTTAACTCAGCAAAAAAACTCAAGTGCAGATATCTCTCCTACAGCAGGACAAATGCCTAGATTATTAGGATTAGCACAAGCCTCTAAAATATACAGACATGTAAAAGGGATTTACACTAAAAACTTTTCGAATAACGGAAATGAAGTGGCTTGGGGTACTATTGGAAATGCAAGTACAAGCGAAGGATTATTTTTTGAAACCATAAATGCCGCAGGGGTTTTGCAAGTGCCTATGGTAATAAGTGTTTGGGACGACGAATATGGAATATCTGTACATGCAAAACACCAAACCACTAAAGAAAATATTTCTGAAGTTTTAAAAGGATTTCAACGAGACGAAAACGGAAACGGTTACGAAATATTATGTGTAAAAGGTTGGGACTACCCTAACCTAATAGAAACCTATCTTAAAGCTGGTGAAATTTCTAGAACAGAACATGTTCCTGTATTAATACATGTTAACGAATTAACACAGCCACAAGGTCATTCTACATCTGGATCTCACGAACGTTATAAAAGTCCAGAACGCTTAGCTTGGGAAACAGCTAACGATTGTAATTTGAAGATGCGAGAATGGTTAATAGCCAATGGATTTGCTACAGACGAAGAACTAACAGAAATAGAAAAAAGTGCAAAACGCGATGTTCGTAAAGCCAAAAAAACAGCGTGGTCACTTTTTGTTGAGCCTATAAATAAAGATAAAACTGAAATTGCCAATCTTTTAAAACAAGTTGCCAATATTAGTTCTAACAAAGTGTTTATCGAAAAAATCGTTAAAGACCTTGAAAATATTGAAGAGCCAATTAAGCGAGATATTATTGTAGCTGCACGAAAAACGTTACGCTACATTATAAATGATTCTGCTCCTGAAAAAGATAGACTCTTATTATGGATTGAAAAATATTTTGAAAGAGTACAGCCACAATACAGTTCTCATTTGTATAGTGAAAGTAATAAATCTGTAAAATATATTGCAGAAGTTAAACCTATTTATACTGAAGATAGTGAAAACGTAGATGGCCGTTTAATTATTAGAGATAATTTTGATGCTATATTTAGTAAATACCCTGAAACCTTAATCTTTGGTGAAGACTCTGGAAACATTGGAGATGTTAACCAAGGACTTGAAGGTATGCAAGAAAAATATGGTGAATTACGTGTAGCAGATGTAGGTATTAGAGAAGCAACCATAATTGGCCAAGGTATTGGTATGGCAATGCGCGGTTTGCGCCCAATTGCAGAAATTCAGTATTTAGACTACATTATGTATGCCATTCAAATTATTAGCGACGATTTAGCAACGCTACAGTACCGAACTAAAGGACGACAAAAAGCACCATTAATTATTCGTACACGAGGGCATCGTTTAGAAGGAATCTGGCATTCGGGTTCTCAAATGGGGGGATTAATTCATCTAATACGTGGTATTCATGTATTAGTTCCAAGAAACATGACTAAAGCTGCTGGATTTTACAATACCTTATTAGAATCTGACGAGCCTGCATTAGTTATTGAATGCTTAAATGGTTACCGTTTAAAAGAAAAAAGACCTTCTAACTTCGGTTTATTTAAAACACCTATTGGAGTTACAGAAACATTACGTACAGGTAGTGATATTACTTTAGTATCTTACGGCTCTACATTACGCATTGTAGAACAAGCTGCAAGAGAATTAATGGAAGTTGGTATTCAAGCAGAAGTTATAGATGTACAATCCCTTTTACCATTTGATGTTAACCATGACATTGTAAAAAGTGTAGCAAAAACAAACCGTTTATTAGTTATAGACGAAGACGTTCCTGGAGGCGCATCTGCATATATTTTAAACGAAATTTTAAACACTCAAAACGGTTACGAACATTTAGATAGCAGACCAAGAACATTAACAGCTAAACCACACCGCCCTGCTTATGGTACAGATGGCGATTATTTCTCGAAACCTTCTGTTGAAGATATATTTGAAACCGTTTACCTAATGATACATGAAGCTAATCCTTGTAAATATCCTAAATTAAGATAAATCTAAAACGTATTAATAACCTTTATTTTAAATTTGTTTACTTAAAATTATGACCATTAAATTATTGGCCATCGGAAAAACCGATAATAAGCTCTTACAAGGCTTAATAGAGGATTACCAAAAACGTTTGGGGTTTTATATTAAATTTGAATTTGAAATTATTCCTGATTTAAAAAAGGTTAAAAACTTAAGTGAGGAGCAACAAAAACAAAAAGAAGGCGAACTTATCTTAGGAAAACTAAATGCTACAGACGTACTTGTACTTTTAGATGAAAATGGTAAACAAATGGATTCTGTTGGATTTTCTAACTACCTCCAAAAACATATGAACTCGGGTATTAAGCAACTCGTTTTTGTAATTGGAGGCCCATATGGATTCTCTCAAGAAGTATACACCAAAGCTCAAGGAAAAGTTGCTTTATCCAAAATGACTTTTTCTCATCAAATGATACGCTTATTTGTTATTGAACAATTATATCGCGGATTTACAATTCTAAAAAACGAACCTTATCACCACCGTTAATACCTTAATATTAACGATAATGGTATGTTTTTTTACCTGATCCTATTTTATAGCCTATAGCAAGTTTTGCTTTGGTAAGGTTAAAACGGTAATCATTATCGAAATCTAAATCTGTAGTATAAACACCACCTCCATAAATTAAACTCACATAATACCGCTTTACATTATACCCAACTGCAAATGTATAATCCATTTTAAGCAAAATAGGATTTGAAGGTTTATAAGTTCCGTCGTGCAAAGTCACATGTTTATACGTTAAACCTATTCCTGGCATAATATTACAAGATGCTGTAAAGTCCCCATGCAATCTAAATACAGACATTACACCTCCTAAAACACCTACCGCCGTACTATTATAACGTCTTATACGTGCTTCCTCATTAAAAGAAGCTTCAGGTAAGTCTGACAAAATATCTCCTCTAGCACTAAAATAATCGTAAAAACCAAAAGCGCCAATACCGCCGGTTATATAAACTTTGCGGTCTAAATGATCTATTCCTGCTTTTAACATGGAATACGAAAATTCTATATCTGGTATTGTACGTAAATAATTAAAACCTACTGTTACAGAACGTATATCGTCTCGAAACACAAAAGGTGCTCCAAAATTATTTTTCACATTAAAACCCTTATAGGTTTGCACATAAAAATTAACATAATTTTTTTTCCCAATTATAGATGTTCCTTGCATATCAAATCTATGCGTAACATCATCTGTATTCGTCTTTACATTAAAGGCAATATCAATAAGTAGTTTACTACTAGCAACACCAAAACCAACTCCAAATTTATTGTTTGGTACAAATCGAGCTCTAAAACCCGTTTCATTTTTAACACTAAATTGTTTGTATTTATAATTTGTAAATAGTCTAAAGGAATAATTATTTATATCATGATCAATAAAAAGTTTATCAACCAATTGAATAAATTTTAAAGAATCTAAATCCTTTAAAACTTGTGCTTGTACCAATAAAGAAGGCCATATAAAAAGCAAAAGGAAGACAATTTTTCTAATCATGTATTTTCGTAACCATACTTTAAATTCCCCAAACAATTTTAATATTATGATAAAAATACATTAATTCTAATGAGTAACAATTGGATATCACCATTATATCTTCACAGAAAAAAATGTATTAAAAAAAAGAGAAGATATTTAACAACTTAAATCAAAGAATAGGTTATAAAATTCAAGATTTAAAATTAAATATCTTCTCTATAATTATATAATAATTAAGAGTTTACAAAAGTATGTTTACGCTTTTTCAACTGAATATCTAAATCGTTAATTGTATTTTTAACAGCTAATTCATAAGTACGTTCTTGAGATGATGCAAAAATTCTTGGTCCAGGAGCACTCAATTCAATTTTACAAATTTTCCCCTCTTCTTTTTCGTTTTTTATGGTTTCAAAAATAACTTCGGCAGAAATAATCCAATCGTATTTTAAAGCTAATTTATTAAGTTTTGTAGTTACATGTTCATTCATTGCCTCGCTTGTAGACATGTGAATATATTGAATGTTAATTGTCATAGATTAGTATTTTAAAGTTCTATATAAATTTAATTAAAAACCGGCATCTAACCATTGCTTGTAGTCATAAAAAATTGTGAAATATTCAATAAAATATCAAAATAAAAACAAAAATAAAATGTATCATCTTAAAAATCATATTATTAATTAATTATTAAAAATTATACCTATTTGTAATCTACACATCTTATTTTTAAATAATGGATAACTCGCTTTAAAAAGTTATTTTAGCAGATGTTAAATAAAAACTTAACTATGAAACTTGTATTTGCTACTAATAATCAGAATAAAATTAAAGAAGTTCAAACCTTAATTCCTAGTCACATCACCCTTTTAAGTTTAGCCGATATTAAATGTTTTGAAGATATACCTGAAACACAGCCTACAATTGAAGGAAATGCCATACAGAAAGCAAATTATATAAAAGAACATTATGGTTTTGATTGTTTTGCAGATGATACAGGATTAGAAGTCGATGCTTTAAACGGTGCTCCGGGTGTGTATTCTGCAAGATATGCTGGGCCACAACGCAGTTCAAAAGACAATATAAAAAAACTCTTAACCGATTTAGATTGTGCCACACATCGAACTGCTAATTTTAAAACTGTAATTGCGTTATCTCTTAAAAATATAATGAAAACTTTTACAGGAATTTGTGATGGCGAAATTACAACTACCGAACACGGAACTGATGGATTTGGCTACGATCCCATTTTTAAACCCACAGGAAACACTCAGACCTTTGCAGAAATGCCTTTAAGTAAAAAAAACACCATAGGGCATCGCGGAAAAGCCGTTTCTTTATTAGTAGAATATTTAAACAATTTACAACCCTGAATTTAAGACATTGATTTACAATAAACTAATCAAAATTAGTTTATATAAAATAAATCACTACCTTTGCACCTTGAAATTCCTCAGAGAGAGGATGTGTTACTTGGAAGTTTAAGGTTAAGTATGTCGATTCCCTTCTTATGTAGCACTTACATATTTTAATCGAATACTTATTACAAGAATGAACACATTCAAAGATTTAGGTCTTAATGACGACCTATTGCGTGCTATTACCGATATGGGGTTTGAAACTCCAAGTGAAGTCCAAGACAAAGCCATCCCATTATTATTAGAAAGTGAAATAGATTTAGTTGCTTTGGCACAAACAGGAACAGGTAAAACTGCCGCGTTTGGTTTTCCAATGCTACAAAAAATAGATATTGATAGCAGAACCACTCAAGGATTAATCTTATCGCCTACGCGCGAACTTTGTTTACAAATTACTAACGAACTTAAAGCGTATGGTAAATATTGTAAAGGTTTAAACGTTGTTGCTATATATGGTGGATCTAGTATTCAGGACCAAGCAAGAGATGTGAAACGCGGAGCTCAAATTATTGTAGCAACTCCAGGACGTATGAAAGATATGATTAACCGTAAAATGGTTGATATTTCTAAAATTCAATATAGCGTTCTAGATGAAGCAGATGAAATGCTAAACATGGGATTTTATGAAGATATCACAGACATCTTATCTCACACACCTATAGACAAAAATACTTGGTTATTTTCTGCAACTATGCCTAAAGAGGTTTCTAACATTGCAAAAAAATTCATGGATAGTCCTAAGGAAATCACTGTAGGAAATAAAAATGAAGGAAGTACGCAAGTCTCTCACGAATACTATTTAGTAAATTCTAGAGATCGTTACCAAGCTTTAAAGCGTTTAGCCGATGCAAATCCTGATATATTTTCAGTAGTATTTTGTCGTACAAAGCGTGATACACAAAAAGTAGCTGAACAACTTATAGAAGATGGTTACAATGCAGGTGCACTTCACGGTGACTTGAGTCAGAACCAACGTGATTTAGTAATGAAATCGTTTAGAAATAATCAAATCCAAATGTTAGTTGCTACAGACGTAGCTGCTCGAGGAATTGATGTAGACGATATAACGCACGTTATTAATTACCAATTGCCAGACGAAATTGAAACTTATAACCACCGTAGTGGTCGTACAGGACGTGCTGGTAAAACAGGTATTTCTATGGTTATTGTCTCTAAAAGTGAGGTTAGAAAAATTAAAAGTATAGAACGTATTATAAAAAAAGATTTCATTAAAAAAGAAATTCCTAACGGAATGGAAATTTGTGAAGTTCAATTAATGTCGTTAGCTAATAAAATTCACAATACAGAAGTTAATCCAGAAATTGATAAGTACTTAGACAGTATTAATACCATGTTTGAAGATACGTCTAAAGAAGAATTAATTCAGAAATTTTTCTCAGTAGAATTTACTCGTTTCTTTAATTACTATCAAAAATCTAAAGATTTAAACGTAGCCGAAGGAAATACAAGAGAAAAAGAACATGTTAGTAATGGAAATGCTGCACGTTTCTTTATTAATGTTGGAAGCCGTGATGGTTTCGATTGGATGAAATTAAAAGATTTCTTAAAAGAAGTTTTAGAATTAGGTCGCGACGATGTCTTTAAAGTAGATGTTAAAGAAAGCTTTTCATTCTTTAATACAGAAAAAGAACTTAAAGATAAAGTACTTGCATTTTTTACAGATTATAAACACGATGGTCGTTTTGTTAATGTAGAAGAAACAGAAAACAAAGGCGGCGGTGGTCGTGGTGGCAATAGAAGTCGTGGTGGCGGAGGCCGTAGAGACCGTAAAGATGGTGGCTTTAGAGGCGAAAGACGTTCTAAATCTGGAGGTGATAGAAAACGAAATTCAGAGTCTAAACCAAGACGTTCTAACTCTGGATTTAGCTCTGAAAAACGAAGCAATTCAGATCAAGGTTCAGCGTCTTCTAGACCAAGACGATCTAGACGCTAAGCATTCTGTTAATATTTAGTCAAAAAAATTAGTACCTTTTCCTAAATATTAATTAGTTTGCTACTTTTATGCCTAATAAAATTACAATGAAATATACATTTATATTATTTATCCTGTTATTTACATCTGCAACTGTTTTTGCACAAGACAGCAATACAAGTGTAATTGGGGTAATTATTAATGGGTCTACAGACGAGCCACTTGAAGGTGTAAACATTGTAAATATTAATCAGGTTAAAGGTAGTACTACAAATGCTAAGGGAGAATTTAAGATTTCGGCTAAAGTAAATGATACGCTTCACCTTTCTTATTTAGGTTTTAAATCTTTAAAAGTTAAAGTAACGAACGACTGGTTAAAATTCGGAAGTTCAACCATTGCTTTAACAGAATTAGCTTTAGCCTTAGAAGAAGTTGTAGTAAACCAATTTAGATTAACAGGTTTCTTAGAAGTAGATATTAAGCAAGTCCCTATTAATAATAATTACCAGTATAGTATTTCTGGATTACAAAATGGTTACGAGGCAGGTTCAGGAGGGACAAGTGTAAATAAAATTTTAAATTCTATTTTTAACCCAGCAGATTTTCTATATAATATCTTCGGAAAAAAGCCTCAGGAAATGAAAAAACTGAAGCAGATGAAACAGGATGACGAGATTAGAAATCTATTAGCTTCGCGATTTGACAGAGAAATGCTCACTGTTTTATTACAGGTAGATCGCGTAGACTTAGATGAAATTGTAAGGCAATGTAATTACTCTAAAGACTTTATAAATTCTGCTAACGATCTTCAAATTCTCGATGCCATAAGTGGCTGTTATGAAGAATATAAGGTGTTAAGCCGGGGCAGATCAAAAATTTAATAATCACTAAAAAAACTGTCTATAATTAGACAGTTTTTTTTTGCTTTATTACCTATCAATTAAAATTTAGCTTTAACTCAAAATATTATATTCTTAAAATTTTTAACATATATAAACAAATTCATCAATTTGACTCTAAATAAACTATGTTAATTTTAATATTTGCAATATTTCAATAAATTTTATATTTTGCATCACCGATCCACATAACAATTCATGATAAACATTACACGAATATTCGACTTTCCGTATTATCAGTTAGAAAAATACAACTTAAACAAATCTCTAACAACTAAATACGGTAACACTTGGACCTCTATATCTACACAGGAATATATAGATCAAGCCAATGCAATAAGTCGTGCTTTGCTCCGACTAGGTGTAAAACCAAACGATAAAATTGCTGTAATATCTACCAATAATAGAACAGAATGGAATATTATGGATATTGGTGTGCTACAAATTGGCGCCAATAATGTTCCTATTTATCCTACAATTTCTGAAACCGATTATGAATATATTCTAAATCATTCTGAAGCTACTTATTGTTTTGTATCAGATAAAGACGTTTTAGAAAAGTTAAATAAGATTAAAGACAATACTCTTTTAAAAGCTGTATACACATTTGACGAGATTCCAAATGAGAAGAATTGGAAAGAACTACTTACATTAGGTGCAGACACCTCAAATCAACCTGAAGTTGAAACCCATAAAGCGAATGTTAAACCTAATGATTTAGCAACTTTAATATATACTTCAGGAACTACAGGGACACCTAAGGGTGTAATGTTGTCGCATAATAATTTAGTTTCAAATGTACTTAACAGTGAAAAACGTGTACCATTTAGTCATGGTAAATCTCGTGCACTAAGTTTTTTACCTATATGTCACGTTTTTGAGCGTATGCTAATTTATTTATATCAATATTGTGGTGTAGAAATTTATTATGCCGAGTCTATTGATAAAATGGCAGATAACATGAAAGAGATACGACCACATGTAATGACTGCTGTACCACGATTATATGAAAAGGTATACGATAAGATTGTAGCTAAAGGAAGCGACTTAACAGGCCTTAAAAAAGCGTTATTCTTTTGGGCTATAGATTTAGGACTAAAGTATGAACCTTACGGTAAAAATGGATGGTGGTACGAAAAACAATTGGCTGTAGCTAGAAAACTAATTTTTAGTAAATGGAAAGAAGGTTTAGGCGGAGAAATTGAACTTATGGTCTCTGGTAGTGCTCCATTACAAAAAAGGCTAACACGTATTTTTGCTGCTGCAGGTATTCCAATCATGGAAGGTTATGGCTTAACAGAAACCTCACCTGTTATTTCTGTAAACGACCAAAGAGATTTTGGATTTAGAGTTGGTACAGTTGGTAAACTTATAGATAATATAGAAGTTAAGATTGCTGAAGATGGTGAAATCTTAGTTAAAGGTCCAAATGTCATGTTAGGCTATTATAAAGATCCTGAAAGAACAAAAGATGTCATGTCAGGAGCGTATTTCCATACGGGAGATATTGGAGAAATTTCTAATGATGGGTTTTTAAAAATTACAGATCGTAAAAAAGAAATTTTTAAAACAAGCGGAGGAAAATACATTGCACCAGCTGTAATTGAAAATAAACTGAAACAATCCCGATTTATAGAACAAGTTATAGTAATTGGGGAAGGCGAAAAAATGCCAGCAGCTTTAATCCAACCAAATATTGAATTTATTACAGAATGGGCAAAACGCCATAATATAGAATTCAGCAATATTGATGCTTTGTGCACAGACCAACGTTTACTAGATCGCATTCAAAAAGAAATCGATTATTCTAACAAAGGTTTTGGAAATTGGGAACAAATTAAAGCTTTTAAACTCACGCCAGATGTCTGGTCTATTGATAACGGACAACTAACTCCGACATTAAAGTTAAAGCGAAAAAACATTAAAGAAATTTACAAATCCTTAATAGAATCCATATATAGATCCTAATTCATTAAACTCCTTAACATTTTAAGGAGTTTTTTTATTTCTTATTTTAGTTAAATATTCACTAATTTATTATGCATGCATAATATTATTTGCTATATTTGAGATAAGATAAATTAAAATGAAAGATAAGACAATCGACTATGTTTTACGGCACACATGGCTAGCCGTTACCAAAATGTATAACGAACAAGGTACAAAATTTAACAGCACTATGGCCATAGGTTTTGCATTACTTAGTATTGACCCTGAAAAAGGCACACCTTCTACTTCTCTTGGTCCTAAAATGGGAATGGAAGCCACAAGTTTATCCAGGATAATTAAAAACATGGAAACCCAAGGGCTAATTGAACGTAAACCAAATCCTGAAGATGGCCGTGGCGTTTTAATTCATTTAACTGAAATTGGTAAAGAAAAAAGAAACTTTTCTAAAGAGCGTGTTTTAATTTTTAATGAAGCTGTAAGAAAAAATATTTCAGCTGAAAAAATTGAACATTTTTACGAAGTGGCAGAAGTCATAAACGATTTAATTTCAAACAAAAAAATATATACTAACGAAAGCATTTTAAAATAAAATGAGCACACGTAGAATAAAAAAAGTAGCCGTTATTGGTTCTGGTATTATGGGTAGTGGTATTGCTTGTCATTTTGCCAATATTGGTGTAGATGTACTATTACTAGACATTGTACCTCGCGAACTTAACGCTACCGAACAAGCTAAAGGATTGACATTACAAGATAAAGTAGTAAGAAATAGAATGGTAAACGATTCGCTTTCTGCTGCTTTAAAATCGAAACCCTCTCCTATTTATCATCAAAAATTTGCAAGCCGAATTACGACTGGAAATTTAGAAGATGATATCTCTAAGGTTAAAGATGTAGATTGGATTATTGAAGTGGTTGTAGAACGTTTAGATATAAAACAACAGGTTTTCGAAAATCTAGAAAAACACAGAACGCCAGGCACTTTAATTACCTCGAACACCTCGGGTATCCCAATTAAATTTATGAGTAAAGGCCGTTCTGAAGATTTTCAGAAACACTTCTGTGGAACACACTTTTTTAACCCTGCGCGTTACTTAAAATTATTCGAAATTATTCCTGGACCAGAAACGAGCCAAGAGGTATTAGACTTTTTAAATAGTTATGGCGAACAGTTTTTAGGAAAAACCTCTGTGGTGGCTAAAGATACACCCGCTTTTATAGGAAACCGTGTAGGTATTTTTAGTATTATGAGTTTGTTCCATACGGTAAAAGATATGGATTTAACCATTGAAGAAGTCGACAAATTAACAGGTCCTGTTATCGGTCGTCCTAAATCGGCTACATTTCGTACTGTAGATGTGGTTGGCTTAGATACCTTAGTGCATGTGGCTAACGGCTTGTACGAGAATGTGCCTTCAGATGAACGTCACGAGTTATTTAAACTACCCGATTTTATTAGTACAATGATGGAAAATAAATGGCTAGGTAGTAAAACAAAACAAGGATTCTATAAAGTAGAACGTCATAAAGACGGCAGTAAAGACATTTTATCTTTAGACTTAGACACTTTAGAATATCGTGCAAACAAAAAAGCAAATTTTGCAACTTTAGAATTAACGAAAACGATTGATAAGGTTGTCGACCGTTTTAAAGTTTTGATTTCAGGTAAAGATAGAGCAGGCGAATTTTATCGTAAAAATTTTGCAGCCCTATTCGCATACGTCTCACATAGAATCCCTGAAATTACCAACGAATTATATAAAATTGATGATGCCATGAAAGCTGGATTTGGCTGGCAACATGGTCCATTTCAAATTTGGGATGCTATAGGTGTAGAAAAAGGCTTAGAACTTATTAAAGCCGAAGGTTTGGAACCTGCTGCTTGGATTAACGATATGTTAGCCGCAGGAATATCCTCGTTTTATGCTGTAAAAGATGGAGCATCTTACTTTTATGATATTCCGACTAAAAAATTAGAAAAAGTTCCTGGTCAAGATGCCTTTATCATTTTAGATAATATTAGAAAATCAAAAGAAGTCTTTAAAAACTCAGGTGTAGTTATCGAAGATTTAGGCGACGGTATCCTGAATTGCGAATTTCAATCTAAAATGAATACCATCGGTGGCGATGTTTTAAACGGTATTAATAAAGCCATTGATTTAGCTGAAAAAGATTTCCAAGGTTTAGTCGTTGGAAATCAAGGAGCAAATTTCTCTGTTGGAGCCAACATCGGAATGATTTTTATGATGGCTGTAGAACAAGAGTACGACGAATTAAACATGGCCATTAAGTATTTTCAAGATACCATGATGCGTATGCGCTATTCTGCCATTCCAACTATTTCTGCGCCTCACGGCATGACGCTTGGTGGTGGTTGCGAATTATCGCTACATGCAGACAAAGTGGTTGCTGCTGCAGAAACTTATATGGGACTTGTAGAATTTGGAGTTGGTGTAATTCCTGGTGGTGGTGGTTCTAAAGAAATGACCTTAAGAGCACAAGACACTTTTAAAAAGGGCGATGTTGAATTAAATACGCTTCAAGAGTATTTCTTAAGTATAGGGATGGCAAAAGTATCAACCTCGGCTTACGAAGCCTTCGATATAGGCGTGCTTCAACACGGAAAAGATATTGTGGTAGTAAATAAAGACAGACAAATTGCAACAGCAAAAGCTCATGCCAAATTAATGGCAGAAGCGGGCTATACACAACCTATAAAACGTACCGATATAAAAGTTCTAGGAAAACAAGCCTTAGGCATGTTTTTAGTGGGAACAGATTCTATGGAAGCGAGTCATTACATTAGTGAACACGACCAGAAAATAGCAAACAAATTGGCTTACGTTATGGCTGGAGGGGATTTATCAGAGCCTACTTTGGTAAACGAACAATATCTACTCGATTTAGAACGCGAAGCCTTCTTAAGTCTATGTACAGAACGTAAAACTTTAGAACGTATTCAGCATATGTTAAAAACTGGAAAGCCACTTAGAAACTAGATATTAGTAATCAGTATTTAGACAATAGAATTGAGTAATTAGAAATTATGCATAAAGTAGAAGATTTAATAATCTGGAATAAGTCTATTGAATTGACTAAAAGAATCTATGTACTAATTTCAGAATTACCATCTGACGAAAAATATGGATTAAACACTCAAATTAAAAGAAGCGCTGTATCAATCCCTTCAAATATTGCTGAAGGCGCTGGAAGAAATTCTAATAAAGAATTTAAATATTTTATGAGTATTGCCAATGGATCAACGTTCGAACTTCAAACACAACTTATTTTGTTAAGTGAATTAAATTTAATATCAAAAGAAAAGACACAACCAGTCATTGAGTTATGTATTGAAATTCAGAAAATGAATTATTCTTTTCAAAAGAAATTATAAATTTCAATACTAAAATCTCAATACTAAATACAACAACAGATGAAACAAGCATATATAGTAAAAGCATATAGAACCGCTGTAGGAAAAGCACCTAAAGGCGTATTTCGATTTAAAAGAACCGATGAATTGGCTGCTGAAACCATCAAGTATATGATGAAAGAACTGCCAGAATTAGATCCAAAACGTATAGACGACGTTATTGTTGGTAATGCTATGCCTGAGGGCTCTCAAGGTTTAAATATGGCACGTTTAATCTCGCTTATGGGATTAGACATTGTAGATGTTCCGGGCGTTACCGTAAACCGTTTTTGTTCTTCTGGAATAGAAACTATTGGTATGGCAACTGCTAAAATCCAAGCTGGAATGGCCAACTGTATCATAGCTGGTGGAGCCGAAAGTATGAGTGCTGTACCTATGACAGGCTTTAAACCAGAATTAAATTACGATATCGTAAAAGCTGGTCATGAAGATTACTATTGGGGCATGGGTAATACTGCAGAAGCTGTCGCAAATCAATTTAAAGTGTCTCGCGAAGACCAAGATGAATTTGCTTTTAATTCGCATATGAAAGCTCTTAAAGCACAAGCCGAAGACCGTTTTCAAGACCAAATTGTACCTATAGAGGTTGACGAAACCTATATCGATGCCAATGGTAAAAAAGCCACTAAAACATATACAGTTACTAAAGATGAAGGTCCAAGAAAAGGCACTAGTATGGAAGCCCTGTCTAAACTTAGAGCTGTGTTTGCTGCCGGCGGAAGTGTTACTGCAGGAAACTCGTCGCAGACTAGTGATGGCGCTGCCTTTGTAATGGTTATGAGTGAAGATATGGTAAAAGAACTAAACCTTCAGCCAATTGCACGCTTAGTCAACTATGCGGCTGCAGGTGTAGAACCTCGCATTATGGGAATTGGTCCAGTAAAAGCCATTCCAAAAGCCCTAAAACAAGCCGGATTAAAACAAAGCGATTTAGAATTAATTGAATTAAATGAAGCCTTTGCTTCGCAATCTATCGCGGTAATACGTGAGCTAGATTTAAATACAGATATTGTAAATGTAAACGGAGGTGCCATCGCTTTAGGTCATCCACTAGGCTGTACAGGCGCAAAATTATCAGTACAATTATTCGACGAAATGCGTAAACGCGATATGAAAGGAAAATATGGCGCTGTTACCATGTGTGTCGGTACAGGTCAAGGTGCTTGCGGAATCTTTGAATTTTTGAATTAAGTTCTAGACTTAAAGCTACAACAGTAACATTAATACTGTCGCAAAAAAAACCAAAAGAAGTTAAAACTATTAATAAACATATTAAAATGAATCTTAGAGAGTAAAACTTGCTTTATATAAGGTCTCAACGCTATTATTCTATTTTAAAAAACAAACTTGCATTAACATGGAAACTACACAAAAAGATATTATTAGAGGTGGACAATTTCTTATTAAAGAAACTCCTTGTGAAGACGTATTCACGCCTGAAGATTTCTCGGAAGAGCAACTTATGATGAAGGAAGCCGTTATGGAATTTAACGACCGTGAAATTATACCACATAAAGCCAGATTTGAAGCAAAAGATTATGCCTTAACTGAAGAAGTTATGCGTAAGGCAGCAGAATTAGGCTTTCTAGGCGTTGCTGTACCCGAAGAATACGGCGGCTTAGGAATGGGATTTGTATCAACCATGTTAACGTGCGACTATATTTCTAGTGGAACGGGATCTTTTAGTACTGCTTTTGGTGCACATACGGGTATTGGAACCATGCCAATTACCTTATATGGTACTGAAGAACAAAAACAAAAATACGTCCCTAAATTAGCAACCGGCGAATGGTTTGGTGCGTATGCATTAACAGAGCCTGGTGCTGGTAGTGATGCCAACTCGGGTAAAACCACAGCTAAATTATCAGACGATGGAAAATCGTATGTGATTAATGGACAAAAGATGTGGATTTCTAATGCTGGTTTTTGTAGTGTAATGATTGTGTTTGCACGTATTGAAGACGACAAAAACATAACAGGTTTTATTGTTGAATACGATAAAAACAATGCTAACGGAATTACTTTAGGAGAAGAAGAACACAAACTAGGAATCCGAGCTTCTTCTACGCGTCAGGTGTTTTTTAACGACACGATTGTGCCCGTAGAAAACATGTTAGCAGCTCGTGGCGAAGGTTTTAAAATTGCCATGAATGCCTTAAACATCGGACGTATAAAACTTGCCGCAGCTTGCCTAGATTCACAACGTCGTATTACTACAACTGCAGTACAATATGCAAATGAACGTAAACAATTTAAAACGCCTATAGCAGACTTTGGTGCTATTAAAGTAAAATTAGCCGAAATGGCTACTAACGCTTACGTTGGAGAATCGGCGTCTTATAGAGCTGCAAAAAACATTGAAGACCGTATAGCCATGCGTCAAGCATCAGGAAATACACATCAAGAAGCAGAACTTAAGGGTGTTGAAGAATATGCTATTGAATGTTCTATATTAAAAGTTGCTGTTTCTGAGGATGTACAAGACTGTGCAGATGAAGGTATCCAGATTTTTGGAGGTATGGGATTCTCTGAAGATACACCTATGGAAGCAGCCTGGAGAGATGCTAGAATTGCTAGAATTTACGAAGGGACCAACGAAATTAACCGTATGCTTTGTGTTGGCATGCTTGTTAAAAAAGCAATGAAAGGCCATGTAGATTTATTAGGTCCTGCTATGAAGGTACAGGAAGACTTAATGGGAATTCCGTCTTTTGAAACTCCAGATTTTTCTGAGTTATTCTCCGAAGAAAAATCTATGATTGCAAAACTTAAAAAAGTCTTCTTAATGGTAGCTGGTGCTGCTGTACAAAAGTTTGGTCCTGCTCTAGAAGAACATCAACAACTGCTTTTAGCTGCTTCAGATATTCTTATTGAAATTTACATGGCCGAATCGGCAATTTTAAGAACAGAGAAAAATGCAAAACGTTTTGGTGAGGAGTCTCAAAAAGAACAAATTGCAATGTCTAAATTATACTTATATCAGGCTGTAGAAATTGTAGAGAAAAAAGGTAAAGAAAGTATTATTTCTTTTGCTGAAGGCGATGAGCAACGCATGATGCTAATGGGACTTAAGCGTTTTACTAAATATGTTAATTATCCTGATATTGTAGATTTAAGAAATGAAATCGCAGAAAAAGTAAAAGCAGAAAATTCATACTGCTTCTAAAAATAATGTGTGACTAATTCAGTTTTATAAAAAAGCCAATTCTATATAGAATTGGCTTTTTTTATTAATTATTATTTTTTTTTACTATGTAGAATTTACATATTATCACTCTCATCTACATGGTCTCGCATAGATTCCATAACCTTTTCTTCGTCCGTCACTTTAGAAAGATTTATTGCAGTTTCAATTAATGCTAAATGAGAATAAGCTTGTGGAAAATTACCTAACAATCTCTTAGTTTCAAAATCAATATCTTCACTAAATAATCCAAGGTGATTACTATAAGTTAATAACTGATCAAATAGTGTTTTGGCTTTTTGCTCCTCTCCTATTTTGTACAAACTATTTATAAACCAAAACGTGCAAATGGTAAATGAAGACGATGGTAATCCAAAATCATCTTTATTTTTATAACGATACAATAAACCATCATTACTCAAATCACGTTCAATTCCTTTAACAGTACTCACATATTTAGGATCTTTAGCATCAATAAATCCGTAAGGTTCCATTAACAATACAGAAGCATCTAAATCGTCTGAACCATAAGACTGAGTAAATGCCTGTATCTTTTCATTCCACGCATTCGTCATAATATCAGCTTTAATTTCTTGTTCTAATGGAATCCATTTTTTAAGTTTTGCGGTTTTGCCTAATAATTCTGCAACTTTTATAGCTTTATCTATTGCTACCCAACATAACACTTTTGAAAATGTAAAGTGACGTTCTTCTGTTCTAAACTCCCAAATCCCTTTATCGGCTTCTTTCCAGTGTTTATTCACCACCCAAACAATTCCTTTTGTAATGGTCCAAATTTCTTCACCGTTTTCAATATCTGTACTAAAACTAACTAATTGCTGATGAATCACATCCATTAAAATACCATAAATATCATTTTGGCGTTGCTCGTAAGCAGCATTTCCAATTCTTACAGGACTAGAATCTTTATACCCACTTAAATGATCTAGAGTTTCTTCAGTTAATTTTTTCTCTTTATTAATACCATACATAATCTGAAGTTTTTCATCTTTATCTGGTATTAAATCAACTATAAATTTTAGGTAACGTTTTGCTATATTTTTATGTCCTAAATGAGACACCACTTTAATCACCATGGAAGCATCTCGAATCCAGCAAAAACGGTAATCCCAATTACGAACTTCTCCAATTGTTTCTGGTAAAGAGGTTGTGGCCGCAGCCAGAACAGCTCCAGTTTTATCGTAAGTTAATAATTTTAAGGTGATAGCACTTCTTGAAATTTCGTTATTATATCGCTCGTAAGACGGTGTTTTATCCATCCAATTTAACCAATATACTTTGGTACGTTCAAACTCTATATAAGCTTTGTGCACATTGGGTTTAAAGATTTTCTCATTATAACCAATTAAAAAATATGCATCTTTATTAAGTTCAATTTCGGTTCCATTCACAACCGCTTCTTTATCTAAATCTGTGTACAGAAATAAGGTATCAAATTTTTCTTTATCTGTTAAGCTTACTATAAAATCAGATTTTACATATGTATTTGTCTCTCCTAGAGCATATTCTAATTTTGGGACATAATCAATATTAAACTTAGGTGACCCTGATTTATATTTTATATAACGAATAATTTCTGGTGGCGATTGATATCCGCCCGATGTTTTATGATATCTAGGCATAAAATCCATAATATCAAAAGCATCATCACCATTAGTAAAAGACGTTACTAAAATAGCCGTATTACCAAGGTATTTCTGAGAAACGACGTAATCATCGTCAACTTTAATACCAAAATGCCCTCCAATTTTTTCGTCTAAAAGCTTAGCAAAAACTGAACTTGAATCGAACTCAGGTAAACAACACCACTCTATAGATCCTGTTTTTGAAATGAGTGCAGCACTACGACAATTTCCTATTATTCCATAATCTAAATTATTCATTAAATCTTCTATTTTTATATGGTTGACAACCTATTTTTCTTTAAATTAACGAAAAACTTATTGCTAATCAAAATTCAACTCCATGAATAAGACTATTATTGTCTCAAATAGACTTCCTTTACAAGTAAAATTAGAAGATTCTAAATTAGAAATTAAACCCAGTATTGGTGGCCTAGCTACAGGAATGAAATCTGTACACGCCGAAGGCAATGGAATTTGGGTAGGTTGGTCTGGATTAACTCAAGACCAATTAACACCAGAATTAGAACAAGAAGTAAAAACTGCGGTTACGAAAGAAAAATGTGTAACAGTTCCTTTAACAAAAGAAGATGTAGATAATTTTTATCTCGGGTTTAGTAATAAAACACTTTGGCCGTTGTTTCATTATTTTATGGAATATACCACTTTTGAACGCTCTGAATGGGAATCTTACAAAGAAGTAAATCAAAAATTTGCCGATGTTATTCTTGAAAATGTTAATGACGGAGATACCATTTGGGTGCACGATTATCAATTATTATTGTTACCCAAATTAATAAGAGATAAAAAACCAAATATCTCTATTGGATTCTTTTTACATATTCCTTTTCCTTCTTTCGAAATTTTCAGAACATTTCCTTGGCGTGAAGAATTATTAGAAGGAATGCTTGGAGCCGATTTAATTGGGTTCCATACTTACGATTATGAACGTCATTTTTTAAGTTCTATAAAACGCATATTAAGACTTGAAGTTAATTTTAACAATATAGATTATATAGACAGAACGGTTACGGTAGATTCTTTCCCGATGGGAATAGATTATAATAAATTCTATGACGCAGCAGTTGTAAATAATTCTCAAGAAAATAAAGAACGTTCAGAATTACAACGCCGTCTTGATGAGCATATAAAATCGGATTCTGATGCTAAGATTATTTTATCTATAGACCGTTTAGATTATACTAAAGGTATTCCAAACCGATTAAAGGCATTTGAATACTTTTTAAATAAATACCCAGAATATAAAGAAAAAGTAAGACTAATTTTATTGGCAGTACCATCGCGTTCAAATGTCCCTCAATATCAAAAACTAAAACGTGAAACCGATGAGTTAGTAGGCCGTATTAATGGGGAGTTCGCTACTGTAAGTTGGACTCCTATTTGGTACTTTTACCGCTCTATGCCTTTTGAAAATTTAATAGATTTATATACTACTTCAGATATTGCTTTAATTACTCCTGTTAGAGATGGAATGAATTTAGTAGCTAAAGAATATGTTGCTACACGTACTGAGCAGGATGGTGTTTTAATTTTAAGTGAAATGACAGGAGCTTCTAAAGAAATGAATGAAGCTTTATTGATTAACCCTAATAATTTTGATCAAATCGCAGATACCATTAAACAAGCTATCGAGATGCCTATTGAAGAGCAACAATCTAGAATTAAAATTCTTCAAGAACGTTTACAACGTTACAGCGTTGAGAAATGGGCAGACGAGTTTTTTAAAGCACTTGACTCTACCAAAGAGAAAGAGGAAGTATTTGTTTCTAAACGTCTTAATAAATCATTAAAGAAGAATATTGCAGAAACCTTTAAGACTTCAAAAAAGAAATTAGTGCTCTTAGATTTTGATGGTACCTTGGTAGGTTTTAAAAACAATCCGAAAGACTGTAAACCAGATGCCGAATTATTTGAATTACTAGATAACATGAATGCTATAGAAGGTGTAAAACTGGTAATTATTAGCGGAAGAGATCGAGAAACTTTTGAAGATTGGTTTGCTGGTAAAGATTATACTTTAATTACAGATCATGGGGTTTGGTTAAAAGAACAAGACAGCGATTGGAAAATGCTAGAACATCTTAAAAACGACTGGATGGAAAACATTCTTCCTGTACTAGAGACTTTTGTAGATAGAACTCCTGGTACGTTTGTAGAGAAAAAGAAATACTCGCTAGCTTGGCATTATAGAAAAACAGATCCTGAATTGGCACAAACACGAACTATAGAGCTTAACACCGTTTTAAACAGTTTAATTGAAAATCACGGATTAACCGTTTTAAAAGGTAATAAAGTAATAGAGATTAAAAGTAGTAATGTAAATAAAGGGCGTGCAGCTTCTAGATTATTAACTCAAGATCAATACGACTTTATGTTTGCAATTGGAGATGACTGGACAGACGAATATATGTTTGAAGAGTTACCAGATGCTGCATATACTGTAAAAGTTGGTTTTAAAAAGACTAGTGCTAAATATCACGTTAAAAACACAGCAGAAGTTAGAGAATTATTAAACACCTTTACACAATCTTAAATTACATACTTTACATTAACTTATGAAATACCGCATATATTTTTGCCTGCTATTAGGTATTAATTCCCTATTGCTTTCGGGTCAAGAACAGCAACAAATTTATGATATTATTGATGCTGTATCGGCAGAGCGTCTGAAACTAGATGTTAAAACACTTACCGAGTTTGGCACGCGAAATACCTTTAGTGATACCGTATCTAACACTCGAGGTATAGGAGCTGCTAGACGCTGGATTAAAAGTGAATTCGATGCCATTTCTAATTCATGTAATTCGTGTTTAAAAGTCTTTTATCAAAAGGATTTTGTTACCAAAAAAGGACATTCCAGAGTGCCGCATGATGCTTGGGTAGTAAATGTTGTTGCCGTACAAAAAGGAACTAAATATCCTAACCGTTATATTATTATGACAGGTGATATAGATTCTCGTGCAAGTGATACAATGGATTTTACCACCGATGCACCTGGAGCAAACGATAATGCTTCTGGAATGGCAGGAACTCTTGAAGCCGCTCGAGTATTATCGAAATACTCCTTTGAAAATAGTATTGTCTATTTAGGATTATCTGGAGAAGAACAAGGTTTATTTGGTGGTGCAGGTTTTGCGGCATATGCTAAAGCTAACAATTGGGATATTATTGGTGTATTTAATAACGATATGATTGGTAATATTGAAGGTGTTGATGGCGTGATTGACAATAGATCGTTTAGAATTTTCTCTGAACCAGTACCACCTACAGAAACGGAACAAGAACGTAAAATGCGACGTTTTTACGGTGGTGAAGTCGATGGCGTGTCTAGACAGTTAGCAAGATACGTGTATAAAACAACCAAAACTTATATGCCAGAAATGAATCCTATAATGATTTATAGATTAGATCGTTTTGGTCGTGGCGGGCATCATCGCCCATTTAACGATTTAGGCTTTGCTGGCATTAGAATTATGGAAGCACACGAAAATTATACGCAACAACACCAAGATATTCGTGTAGAAAATGGCATTGCTTATGGCGACACATTTGAACATGTTAATTTTGAATATAACAAAAAATTAACTGCAGTTAATGCTATAAATCTTGCTGCCTTAGCTCATGCTGCTCCTGCCCCTAAAACTGTAGCTATTGGTGGTATTGTAGAAGCCTCAGCCCAATTAAAATGGGATGCCGTTGAAGGTGCCGTAGGTTACAAAATTTATTGGCGAGATACTACGTCTCCAACCTGGGATTATAGCAGAACTGTGGGGAATATCACTGCATTTACTTTAGAAGGTATAGTTATAGATAATTTTTATTTTGGAGTCGCTTCAATCAATGAAAATGGTTTTGAAAGTCCCATAGTATTTCCTAATAGTATTATTAAAAAATAATAATTTTTAAAATTTTAATCATTGAAAAAAACACTTATACTTTTTCATATCTTTTTATGTGTTTCAACGGTAACATTTAGCCAAATGTTATCAGACAAACATCTATTTACACATCAAGACACTTTACGCGGTAGTATTACTCCAGAACGTGTATGGTGGGATTTAACTTATTATCATTTAAACATTGAAGTAAGCCCAGAAAATAAATCAATATCAGGAAAAAACACGATTCAATATACGGTTTTAGAGCCTGCCAATGTGTTACAAATAGATTTACAAAAACCTTTAAAAATTACGAAAGCCACACAAGACGGTAAATTACTAAAAATTATCCATGATGGAAATGCTCATTTTATAACATTAACTAAACCTCAACATAAAGGAGCTGTTAACAGTATTGAGGTATTTTATGAAGGGCAACCTAAAACAGCTAAAAATGCACCTTGGGATGGTGGATTCTCTTGGAAAAAAGATAAGAATGGTAATGATTTTATAGCAACCTCTTGTCAAGGCTTAGGCGCTAGTGTGTGGTGGCCATGTAAAGACCATATGTACGACGAAGTAGATAGTATGGATATTAGCGTAACAACTCCAAAAGGATTAACAGATGTGTCTAACGGCAGACTTACTCATACAGAAACTTTAGAAGATGGTAAAAAAATCTTTACGTGGTCTGTAAAAAATCCGATAAATAATTATGGCGTAAATGTAAATATCGGAGACTATGTCCATTTTTCTGAAGTATATCAAGGAGAACAAGGACCACTAGATATGAATTATTATGTTCTAAGAAATAATCTAGAAAAGGCTAAAGAACAATTTAAAGATGCACCTAAAATGATGAAGGCCTTCGAACATTGGTTTGGGCCTTATCCATTTTACGAAGACGGTTTTAAATTAGTTGAAGTACCATATTTGGGCATGGAGCACCAAAGTTCTGTTACGTATGGCAATAACTATGAAAATGGATATTTAGGTCGTGATTTATCTGGAACTGGTTGGGGATTAAAATTTGATTTTATAATTATTCATGAATCGGGTCATGAATGGTTTGCTAACAACATTACAAATATTGACATTGCAGACATGTGGATTCATGAAAGCTTTACCGCTTATTCTGAAAATTTGTTTTTAGATTATTATTACGGCAAAGAAGCCTCGGCAGCCTATGTCATTGGTACGCGTAAATCTATTAAAAATAACAAACCTATAATTGGTATTTATAATGTTAATAGCGAAGGCTCTAGAGACATGTATTATAAAGGCGCAAACATGCTACATACGTTACGCCAATTGGTAGAAGACGACAAAAAATGGAGGCAAATTTTACGAGGCATGAATACAACGTTTTACCATCAGACTGTAAATACAAAACAAATTGAAGATTATTTAAGTAAATCTACAGGTATAGATTTAACAGCATTTTTTAATCAGTATTTAAGAGATATACGTATACCTACTTTAGAATATAAATTTGAAGACAATTATATAAAATACAGATGGACTAATATTGTATCGGGTTTTGATATGCCTATTCAAGTACTTTTAAATGGTAAATCTGAATGGATATACCCTAGTGGTAATTGGAAAACTACACCTGTTACAAATCAGAGTATAGACATTGACCCTGATTTTTACGTGCATTACAAAGCACTTTAATTAATAAAAAAAGCCATCATTTTCTGATGGCTTTTTTATATCTAAATGGGTATTACAATCCATTAATAAAACTTCCATATGGATCTTTAAACTGAAGACCTTCCGTATAACGATATTTACTTAATTTATTAAATTGCACCAATCCCCAAAGCACAAATTCTTTGACAATATAATGCTCGTGCGCTTTTAAATCTGGTTGGTAGGTATCAGTTAATGCTTGTAACGGTTCTATAGCATTTAAGGTGTCTTGATAGCTAGCTTCATCCAAATCGTCTAACAATTCAAAACCATCAGAACTATTAAAGAACCAAGATACTATAGCATCATAAGGCGATTCTTCATTTTGTTTTTCTAACTTTTTAATTTCAGGAAAGAATTTAGGGAATAATGTTTGTACAGCATCACCTATTAAATTAAAAGCAACAACAGAAGCTCCTTCTTGCTCACCTTCATAAACGAGTTCTACCTTACCTGTAATTGCAGGAATAATACCCACAAAATCACTTAAACGGATCGTCGTTTTTTGGTCTCCAGAAATTAAAGCTCTACGTTCTGCGGTACTTACTAAGTTTTCTAGAGCGGTTATTCCTAAACGGGCACTTACACCACTTTTAGCATCTATAAATTCGTTGTCTCGCGCTTCAAAAACAATTTGCTCTAAAAGGTCTTTTACCAATTCCGGAATAATAACCATATCTGTTTGTGCTGCATTTAATTTTGCTTCCTGAGCAGTAATTTTCTTTGCAGTTTCCACATCCATTGGGTAATGGGTAATAATTTGCGAACCTATTCTATCTTTTAATGGGGTAACAATACTACCTCTATTAGTATAATCTTCTGGATTTGCTGTAAATACAAACTGTATATCTAAAGGCATTCTCAATTTAAAGCCACGAATTTGTATATCGCCTTCTTGAAGAATATTAAATAACGCCACTTGTATTCTTGCCTGCAAATCTGGTAATTCATTAATAACGAAAATACAACGATTCGCACGTGGGATCATCCCGTAATGAATCACACGGTCGTCTGCATAACTCAATTTTAAATGTGCAGCTTTTATAGGGTCTACGTCTCCAATTAAATCAGCTACTGTAACATCTGGAGTAGCTAATTTCTCTGCAAATCGTTCATGCTTTGGTAACCATACTATAGGTGTATTGTCTCCAAGCTCTGCAATTAATTCTATTGCAAATCTAGAAATAGGTTGTAACGGATCGTCATTAATTTCAGAGCCTTCAACTACAGGGATATAATCATCTAACAAATTAACCATTAAACGTGCCAATCGTGTTTTTGCTTGTCCGCGTAAACCTAGTAAATTAATATTATGCCGAGATAAAATGGCGCGTTCTAATTCTGGAATTACTGTATTTTCATACCCGTGAACGCCTTCAAAAACAATTTCATTTTGTTTTAATTTTTCAATTAAATTATCCCGTAATTCATCTTTAATAGATTTACTTTTATATCCAGAAGCTTTTAGTACTCCTAAGGTTTTTATAGTTTTTATAGTTTCAATTTCCATGCTTTTTATTTTAAGTGTTAGCCTCTAGCTTTACTTACTTTGGTATCTAAAATAACTTTTAGAATAAATTATTATATTGAATATTAATTCTTATGCTTGCTATTACCCTCTAATTCGTTTTTTTCTGTTTGTTTCATAATCTTCAAAAATCATTTCTCCCAAACCTTTTAAGCCTGTATAAAATGCTTTTCCCTGATTGGCGGCTGTAAATTCACGTACAAATTGAGTTAAATATGGGTCTTTAGCAATCATAAATGTGGTAATTGGAATGTGTAATCGCCTAGCTTGTTGTGCAGAATCGTAACATTTATTCACAATAAAACTATCTAACCCCATACTATTTTTATAATACTGTCCATCTGGCATACGCAAACAGCTTGGTTTACCATCTGTAATCATAAAAATTTGCTTGTTGGTATGACGTTTTCTACGCAATACATCCATAGCTAATTGCAATCCTGCAACAGTATTAGTGTGGTAAGGTCCTACAGTTAAATATGGTAAATCTTTAATTTTAATTAGCCAAGCGTCGTTACCAAATACTAAAATATCTAAAGTATCTTTAGGGTAACGCGTAGTGATTAACTCGGCCAAAGCCATCGCTACTTTTTTAGCGGGTGTAATACGGTCTTCGCCATATAGAATCATACTGTGGCTAATATCAATCATTAGCACGGTACTCATTTGTGATTTATGCAAGGTTTCTTCTACAACCAAATCATCTTCAGTAAGATTAAAACTACCAATACCATGATTAATTTGGGCATTTTTTAAACTTTCTGTAACAGACACTTTATCTAAAGCATCTCCAAACTGATAGCCCCTAAATTCGCCAGTATGCTCGTCTCCTACACCTAAAGATTTACTGCGGTGATTTCCTGAGCCACTCCGTTTAAGTTTTCCGAAGATATGATTCAAGGCCTGTTGTCTAATAGAACGTTCTGTTTTTGCTGTAATTTTAGTCCCACCGTTTCCATCTTTATCCAGATCATCTTTAATATAACCTTTCTTTTTAAGGTCTTCAATAAAATCATCTATTGTATATTCTGCAGTGGTAAGGCTGTATTCTTTATCTAGGTCTCTAAGCCAACTAAAAGCCTCGTCAAAATCGCCTGATGTATGCGTAATGAGCTCTTTAAAAATTTCAAAAAGAGTATCGAAAGGCGATTTTTGTTCTGCCTCGAATACTTGAAATACAAAGCCTTTTTTGTGAATTGTTTTTTTCATAGCATAATAAAAATAGTAATTTAAGAAAGAAATCTATGGGCTTTCACATAATTTTATAACTAAAAAAAAAGTTGAACGCTCTTATCTAGACATTCAACTTTATTTATTATGGATTATATTGAGGATGAAATATTTATTCCATTAACTCCAACTCATCATAATTAATAATTTGAATTTTCTTTCCAGAGGTTTTTATTAATCCTTCTTTTTTAAACTGAGATAAAGTTCTAATTACAGACTCTGTAGCGGTTCCTACAATACTTGCAAAATCGTCTCGAGATAATGTTACTTTTAAATAATTACTCTCATCGACTCCAAAATTGTTATTTAAGTATAGAATAATATCTGCTAAGCGTTTTCTAACCGATTTCTGAGCCATGTTTACTATAGAAATTTCAGCTTCTTTAAGGTCTGATGCCATTTGCTTTAAAACACCAAAAGAAAAATCGTTATTTTTTAATAAATCTTGAATAATTTCTTGTTTAGGAATAAAACAAACTTCCATATCGTTTAAAGCAGTTGCTGTTAAATTTGCGGTTTGATTTATAATAACAGAGCGTTGCCCTAAAAGTTCACCTTTAATAACCAATTTAACAACTTGGTCTTTACCTTTTTCTGTTAACTTAGTTAATTTACAGATTCCTTTACTAATACAATATACACCATTAAGCATATCGCCTTCTTTAAAGACCACTTCACCTTTTTTAATGCTTTTTGTTATTTTACATCCAGATATTGCTTTAATTTCTTCGCCTTTTAATAACTTTAAAGCACTAAGCTTTCTCACCATACATTGTTCGCAATCCCTCATATCTAAAAATTTATTATCTAACAAAAATAGTGAAACCCTGACAATTATCATATTTTTGTAGCCTCCTATTTTAAACCTTTGATGTTATTAAAAATATGGTTAAAAATTCTGAATATAAATCTTGCTACCATTGTGGTAATATCTGTGACACTGTAGAGATAGACTACGATAACAAAGTATTTTGTTGTCACGGATGTAAAACCGTATATGAAATATTTTCAGAAAGTAATTTAACTGCATACTACGACATAGAGAAATCTCCTGGTGCTAGACCAAAAGTTAACGAAGGTAAATTTGATTTTTTAAAGGACCAACAAATTTTAGATAAGTTACTAGAATTTAATAATGATAGCATACAAATAGCAACATTATATATTCCACATATTCACTGTAGCTCTTGTATTTGGATTTTAGAAAACTTACATAAACTAAACCCAAAAATTACCAGTTCTCAGGTAAATTTTAATAAAAAGACCGTACGTATAACCTACCAATCTCAAACCTGTACACTTAAAGAAATTGTTATATTATTAAGCAATATAGGTTACGAGCCCTATATTAGTTTAGATGATTATAGTGATAGTAAAAAGCAAATAAATCGCTCTATTATTTATAAACTAGGTATCGCTGGTTTTGCGTTTGGCAACGTAATGTTTTTGTCTTTTCCAGAATATTTTGAAGTTAACGAGTATTGGCTAGACCATTACAAGCCACTTTTTAGATGGCTCATGTTTGCATTTTCACTTCCTGTAGTGTTTTATGCCGCTCAAGATTATTTTATCTCGGCTTTTAAAGGATTACGTGCAAAAATTTTAAACATAGATGTCCCAATTACTATAGGAATACTTGTACTTTTTATACGCAGTACTATTGAAATTACTTTTGATATTGGTCAAGGGTTCTTTGATAGTTTAACAGGTTTGGTCTTCTTCTTGCTATTAGGAAAGTTTTTTCAGCAAAAAACCTATTCATTTTTATCCTTTGAGCGCGATTATAAATCGTACTTTCCCATTGCAGTTACAAAAATTGTTTCGGAGACCGAGGAAATTCCTATTCAAATTTACGATATAAAAAAAGGTGATCGTTTATTGATAAGAAATGAGGAATTAATTCCTGTAGATGGTATTTTAATTAAAGGTCACGCCTCTATCGATTATAGTTTTGTGACTGGCGAATCTGAAGCTATAGATAAAATCTCTGGAGACAAAATTTTTGCTGGTGGTAAACAAACTTCTGGCAGTATAGAAATGGAAGCCTTAAAAGCGGTTAAACAAAGTTATCTTACTCAGCTTTGGAGCCACGATATTTTTAATAAAAACAAAGAAGAAGCTTTTGTTAATTTAACTAATAATATTAGTAAGCATTTTACCATTTCTATATTAACTATAGCCTTGGTAGCAACAACATTTTGGTTATTTTACGATGCTAATAAGGCAATGAATGTGTTTACTGCTGTTTTAATTATAGCCTGCCCATGTGCCCTAGCTTTAGCTGCACCTTTTACATTTGGAAACATGCTTCGTATTTTTGGTAAGCATAAACTCTATTTAAAAAACGCAAGTGTAATAGAACAACTAGCAGCTATAAACACTATTATATTTGATAAAACAGGAACCATTACATCCAATAAAAAAAGTACTGCAACTTATCACGGTGAGCCTTTAACTGATGGTGAAGAGCGTTTGTTAAAAAACACATTAAGAGGTTCAAATCACCCATTAAGCCGGACATTATACGACATTTTAAAAGCTAATGATATCGTGACCTTAGATGCTTTTGAAGAACATATCGGACACGGTGTTCAAGCCACATTACACGATATGAATATTAAAGTAGGTTCTGCTGGTTTTGTTGGAAAATTTGAATCTGAAAAATCCTTACAAACAAGTGTACACATAAGTAGTAATAACACCTATAAAGGAAAATATACATTTTATAATAGCTATAGAACAGGACTATCTAAATTATTTAATCAATTAAAAAAACATTACGATCTAGCGATTTTATCTGGCGATAATGAAGGTGAATTAAATAATTTAAAAAAAATACTTCCTACTAAAACAAAGCTTCTATTTAACCAAAAGCCTGAAGACAAGTTAGAATATATAAAATACCATCAAACCGAAGGCGCCAAAGTATTAATGCTTGGCGATGGCCTAAATGATTCTGGGGCTTTAGCACAAAGTGAAGTAGGAATAGCATTATCTGAAAACATCAATATTTTCTCTCCTGCTTGCGATGGCATTATGGATGCGACAGTATTTCATAAATTAGAACAATTCTTAATAGCTTCTAAAAAAGCAATTCAAATAATTAAATGGAGTTTTTTATTATCTTTAATATACAATTTAATTGGGCTCTATTTTGCTGTAACTGGGCAACTTGCACCCGTTGTAGCAGCTATATTAATGCCTTTAAGCTCCATTAGCATTGTAGTTTTTACTACAGTAGCTACAAACTGGATAAGCAGGAAGTTAGTATAGCTTCTTAAAACATGACAAAAGTCATATTTTAAAAAACATAACCCTTATACTTTTACCGATTAATTAAGCATTAATGAGTGTAATTTATATATTATTAGGAGTTAGCGTTATTGTTGCATTAATCTTTTTTGTTGCTTTTATTATTGCAGTAAAAAACGGTCAATACGACGATAGTTACACACCCTCTGTCCGCATGCTATTTGAAGACGAATTAATAAAAGATAAAACCGATAAAACCATACTAACCAAAAAAGAATAATCCACTCTCACTATGGAAATACAACAATTTTACTACGATAATAAAATCGTTAAAAAATTCATTTACGCTACAATATTTTGGGGTGTAATTGGAATGGCTGTAGGACTACTACTCGCCTTCTTCTTTCTTTTTCCTAATCTAACCGATGGCATTTCATGGTTAAGTTTTGGACGTTTAAGACCTTTACACACCAATGCTGTTATTTTTGCTTTTGTTGGAAACGCCATTTTTGCAGGAGTGTATTATTCGTCACAACGTTTACTTAAAGCAAGAATGGCAAGTGATACATTAAGTGCTATAAATTTTTGGGGGTGGCAACTTATTATTGTTGCGGCAGCAATCACTTTACCTTTAGGATTTACTTCATCTAAAGAATACGCAGAGTTAGAATGGCCTATAGATATTGCTATTGCATTAGTATGGGTTGTATTTGGATGGAACTTAATTGCAACCATATTAAAACGTAGACAACGCCACTTATATGTAGCGATATGGTTTTACATTGCTACCTTTGTTACTGTAGCTGTTTTACACATATTTAATAGTTTAGAATTACCTGTAAATATGTTAAAAAGTTACTCTGTATATGCGGGTGTTCAAGATGCCTTAGTACAATGGTGGTACGGTCACAATGCCGTAGCATTCTTTTTAACTACACCATTCTTAGGGTTAATGTATTACTTTGTCCCTAAAGCGGCTAACAGACCAGTATATTCATATAAATTATCAATAGTACACTTTTGGTCATTAATTTTTATTTACATCTGGGCTGGACCTCACCACTTATTATATACCGCTTTACCAGAATGGGCACAAAACTTAGGAGTAGCCTTCTCTGTAATGTTATTAATGCCATCTTGGGGAGGTATGATAAACGGATTATTAACCTTACGTGGTGCTTGGGATAAAGTAAGAACAGATCCTGTTTTAAAATTTATGGTAGTAGCTATAACAGGCTATGGTATGGCTACGTTTGAAGGTCCAATGTTATCTCTTAAAAGTGTAAATGCCATAGGACACTTTACCGATTGGATTATTGCACACGTACACGTTGGTGCTTTAGCATGGAATGGATTTTTAACGTTCGGTATGATTTATTGGTTAGTTCCGAGGTTATTTAAGACAAAATTGTACTCATTAAAACTTGCAAATGTACATTTCTGGATTGGAACTTTAGGGATCGTAATGTATGCACTTCCTTTATATGTTGCTGGATTTTTACAAGCTAGTATGTGGAAACAATTTAATCCAGACGGTACATTAGTTTACGGTAACTTCTTAGAAACTGTTACTGAAATCATTCCAATGTATGCTATGCGTGCTATTGGTGGTACTTTATATTTAGTTGGTTTATTAGTTTTAGTTTACAATATTTATGCAACAATTAAACAAGGTTCTGCAGTAACAGACGAATTGGCAGAAGCACCAGCTTTAGAGCGTGTATCTAAAAGACGACTTGCAGGTGAAGGATTTCATACATGGTTAGAGCGTAAACCTATACAATTAACCATTTTAGCAACTATAGCCATTTTAATTGGAGGTATAATTCAAATTGTACCCACTATAATGGTTAAATCTAATATTCCAACTATAAGCAGTGTAAAACCATATACACCTTTAGAATTAGAAGGTAGAGATATTTACATTCGTGAAGGTTGTGTAAGTTGTCATTCACAAATGATTAGACCCTTTAGAAGTGAAGTTGAACGCTATGGAGAGTACTCTAAAGCTGGAGAATATGTATACGATCATCCCTTCTTATGGGGAAGTAAACGTACTGGACCAGATTTACACCGCGTTGGTGGTAAATACTCAGACAACTGGCACTTAAATCATATGTACGATCCACAAAGTACGTCTAGTGGCTCTATAATGCCAGCTTATCAGTGGATCGTAAGAGACGAATTAGATAAATCTGAAACAGAAAACAAAATGGAAGTTATGGTAGCCTTAGGTGTACCATATTCTGAAGAAGATATAGCTAATGCACAACAAAGTATGCTAGAACAAGGAACAGCTATCGAAAAGAATTTATACAGTGATCCTGATTTTGCTGAAACATACGAAAACGACAAAAAAGCTGCCGCAGCAAGTGGTGCTGAATTTGTTGAAATGAAAAATCGTGAAATAGTAGCACTTATAGCTTATTTACAACGATTAGGTACAGATATTAAAGTAAGCAATGTAGAATAATAAAAACCAATTAATTATGTTAAGCTACGTAAAAAACTATATGGACAGTATCTCGGGTATAGAAATATACCCAATACTCTCATTATTAATATTTTTCAGTTTTTTTGTTATATTATTTTGGTGGGTAATTACTGCTAAAAAAGACTATATCAATACCGTAAGCAATCTGCCTTTTGAAAACGATAACCACCAAAACGAAACCACATTATGAAAAAACTCATACCATCTTACATAAGAGTACCTGTACTATTCTTTTTAATAGCGGGATTAGTTGAATATTTTGTAGACTCTGGGAACGAACCTGCATTTATAAAATATCCAATTGTATTGGTGTTTTTACTGTTAGTTTTAGTGGTTATTATTTCTATAGAAGGTATAGTAACTGCTTTAGATAATATTTTATACCAAAGTTTAGACGAAGCAGGTAAAGCTCGATACATAGCTAATAGAACTAAAACACCTAAATTCATTCAGAAAATAAAAGATTTATATATTAAATCTCTTGGACAAAAACCAATTTCTCAGGAAAGTGAAATTATTCTAGACCATAATTACGATGGTATACGCGAATTAGACAATTCACTTCCACCATGGTGGAAATATGCTTTTTATGTATCTATAGTTTTTGCTATCGTTTATATGCTTAAATACGAAGTGTTTAATGGCGATTCACAAATAGATGAATATGAAACAGAACTTGCTGATGCTAAAATTGCAATTGAAGAATATAAAAAAACAGCTAAAGATTTAGTTGATGCTAATACCGTTACATTATTAACTGATGCTTCAGATTTAAACGCAGGAAAATCAATATTTCAAACCAATTGTGTAGCCTGTCACATGGCAGATGGTGGTGGCGGAATTGGACCAAACCTGACAGACGATCATTGGATTTTAGGTGGAGGTATTAAAAATGTATTCCATACAATTAGCGAAGGTGGTCGTGACGGGAAAGGTATGATTGCTTGGAAACAAAGTTTAAAACCTGCACAGATTGCTCAAGTGGCTAGTTACGTTTTAAGTTTACAAGGTACAACACCTGCTAAACCTAAAGAAGCCGAAGGTGAAATATGGGTAGAAGAAGTTGCTGCTGAATAACACTGAATTTCACACATAATCAATCCCATTATAAAATGGAAGAAACACCAGAACAAGAAGTCTTTAGAGATTCTATTGGTACCATAACAGAAGATGGAAAACGCGCATGGGTTTACCCTAAAAAACCAAGTGGGAATTATTACGACAAACGTAAACTTGTAAGTTATGTTTTGTTAATCATATTAATTGTCTCACCGTTTATAAAAATTAACGGTAATCAATTTTTAATGTTTAATGTTTTAGAGCGTCGTTTTAATATTTTTGGGTTTCCGTTCTGGCCTCAGGATTTTAAACTATTTGTGGTTTCTCTTATTATAGGAGTTGTATTTATAACCTTATTTACCGTTGCTTTTGGACGTATTTTTTGTGGGTGGATTTGTCCGCAAACCATTTTTATGGAAATGGTGTTTAGACGTATTGAGTATTGGATTGATGGGGATCGTGGTAAACAATTACGCCTAGATCGCCAGCCTTGGAATGCAGAAAAAATTAGAAAACGCCTTTTAAAATGGTCTATTTTTGTTCTTATATCCTTCTTTATTGCTAATGTATTTCTTGCCTATTTAATTGGAGGAGACGAAGTGTTGTCCTACATAAAAGAAGGGCCAACAGAACATTTTGGCACTTTAATGCCTTTGCTCATCTTTACTGCGATATTCTATTTTGTATTTTCTTGGTTTAGAGAACAAGTTTGTATTATAGCTTGCCCTTACGGTAGATTACAAGGCGTTTTATTAGACGATAAATCTATTATAGTTGCATACGACCATAAACGCGGTGAAGGTGAAAATGGTAGAAAAAAATTCAGAAAAAACAAAGATCGTCAAGCCCTAGGTCATGGAGATTGCATAGACTGTAATCAATGTGTAAATGTCTGCCCAACCGGAATAGACATAAGAAATGGAACACAATTAGAATGTATTAATTGTACAGCGTGTATAGACGAATGCGACACGATAATGGATAGTGTTGGCCTGCCAAAAGGATTAATAAGATACGCAAGTGAAGACGAAATTGAAAAGAAAGAAAAGTTTAAATTTAACACACGTCTCAAAGCCTATACTGGTGTATTAATTATTTTATTAATCGTCTGGGGCGGTATGCTTTTCTCTAGAAACGATTTAGAAGCTACCGTATTACGATTACCCGGACAATTATACGAACATAAAGACAACAATATAATTAGTAATGTTTTTACTTATAAATTAATTAATAAAACGAATAACGATATTGAAGATGTCACGTTTAAATTAGCCGATTATCCAGGAGAATTAAAACTAGTATCTACTACAGATTCTTTTGTTGTACCTGGCCAAGGTTTAGCCGAAGGCACATTATTTATAGAAATAAAACAGTCTGATTTAAAAGGAGATAAAAACAAATTAACATTAGAAGTTTACAGTCACGATAAATTAATTGAAACGACTACAGTAAGTTTCTTAGGACCTAGAAGTTACAGATAAATATAAAGCGTAGTATTATGAAAATGAATTGGGGAACAGGAATTGTAATTGCTTTTGCATGCTTTATAGCATTCATTATGTACTTTGTTGTAACAATGGTAACCGACAACACATACCATCATGAGTTGGTTGTAGAAGATTATTACAAGAAAGAATTAACACTACAAAGCGATATTATTAAAGAAGAAAACACCTTGAAGTTAAAAGAGAATATAGCTTGGTCTCATAATGAAGATGGACTTTTACTTCAGTTTCCTAAATCTTTAGATGCGTCTAAAATTTCAGGAACCATTACACTTTACAGACCATCTAATAAATCTTTAGATTTTCAAATTCCTATCGTATTAAATAATCACAGTATATTAATACCTAAATCCAAATTAGTGCAAGGACGTTGGGATTTAACAGTAGACTGGAATTCAAACAACACCAGTTACCTCTATAAAAAATCTATAGTCTATTAAATGTTTATATCAGCCTTTATATTTGGTCTATTAGGGAGTTTTCATTGCATAGGCATGTGTGGACCTATTGCTTTTATGCTTCCTGTAGATAGAACCCACTCCATAAAAAAAATAAGTCAAATCTTCACTTATCATTTTGGCAGATTACTTGCCTATAGTATAATCGGGCTTGTATTTGGTATATTAGGAAAGGGATTATACGTTTTTGGACTTCAACAAAAATTATCTATAGTAATTGGTGTATTATTAATAGTAATAGTACTCCTACCCTATAAAACATTTAACACCTACAATTTTTCAAAACCTATTTATAAAATTATTTCAAAAGTAAAAAAAGGAATGGGTGTCGCCCTTCAAAAAAAAACAGCAGATACTTTTTTAACCATTGGGTTTCTTAACGGTTTTCTGCCGTGCGGTTTAGTGTATATGGCCGTACTGTCTTCTATCGCTACAGCTCAGCCTTTACATGGTGCTTTTTATATGTTTATATTTGGATTAGGAACCATTCCATTAATGACTTCGGCTATATATTTTGGAAATATGTTAACGGCTATAGCTAAAAAACGAATTCAAAAATTAATACCTGCATTTGTTATTATTATTGGAGTATTATTCATTTTTAGAGGATTAGGACTTGGAATTCCGTATATATCTCCTAATATAAATACAGACAATGTGCATAGCAGCATGATGGAGTGTGCACCATAAAAAAAGGGAGCCATTTTATAAGTAAAACAACTCCCTTCTTAAACTAAAAATTAACTAACAAACCTTTTAATTCTATCTTATAACCAACCAAAATTATAATAGAATGTGTTTTTATAAAAAAAACTAAATATTTATTTATTACTGTAAAAGTAAGCCCTTACTAGGTACCACACAAACTTGCTTTTAAACTTTACACTTTATTTAACACCAGCTGTTAAAGCTTTCTAAATAAAACGTGTTATGGTCTATATTTTATTAAAATAATTAACACTACCCACTCATAAAACTTAAGCGTATTTAACTGCTCTAATTTGTATTTTACATTACCTTTGGTACAGATTTGAATTTGAATAAATATTCAGTAATTTAGATTTTCGAAATAATTATAAAAAATATCCACCATGAAAAGAGTAACAATGCTTTTAGCTGTATGTGCTTTAGCTTTAACTACCAGTTGTAAATCAGACAAAAAAGAAACTCCTATAACAGAAACACCTGTAGAAAAAACAGAACAATTTGTAATTAAGCCTGAAGGGACTACAGTTAACTGGACAGCGTACAAAACCACGGCTAAAACCCCTGTTTCTGGAGTATTTACAACTTTAGATTTTGAACCTCATGCTGGTTCTTCTGTACAAGAAGCTTTAAATAACGTTACTTTTTCAATTCCTATTAGCACTATATATTCTAAAGATTCTATACGTGATGGTAAATTACAAAAGTTCTTTTTTAATGTTATGGCAGATACCGAATTTTTAAAAGGAACCTTAAAAACAACTTCAGACACTGAAGCTGTAGCAACAATTACCATGAATGGAGAAACTCACGATCTTCCTTTAACTTATGCTGTTACAGATAACAGACGTGTATCTTTATCTGGTGTTATGCAGTTAAAAGATTGGAACGCTTTAGATGCTCTGGCTACATTACACAAAGCTTGTGAAGTGTTACATACAGGAGCAGATGGCGTAAGTAAAACTTGGGAAGAGGTAGCCATCACAATAGATACATATTTAAGAGAACAATAATTGTTTTTACATATAAAAAATATTAAAAGCTGCACTATGCAGCTTTTTTTATGTGGATTAATTTAACTATTTTCATGGCTTACAAAAACTATATGCAGTTAGACCCGCTTATTGAAAAGTTTCAAAATAAAGATGAGAAAGCTTTTGAAACATTATATAATATGTATGCCAAAAATATTCATGGTGTTATTTACAATATTGTTAGAGATCATCATATTGCCGAAGAAATTATGCAAGATGTTTTCATTAAAGCATGGCATAAAGCAGATACCTATTCTGCTGAAAAAGGACGCTTTTTTACCTGGATTCTAAATATTGCTCGTAATGCTGCAATAGATAAAACAAGGTCTAAAACATTTAAGAACACCAAACAAAACCTTGATGCTCAATTTTTCGTAGATATTTTAGAACATGGCGATAATTTAAATAATGAGACGGATGCTATAGGAATAAGTAAATTTGTAAACAAATTAGCAGACAAGTGTATTAAAGTTATAGAACTACTTTACTTTAAAGGGTACACTCAAAAAGAAGCTTCTGAAACACTTAAGATGCCTATAGGCACAATAAAAACAAGAAACAGAAATTGTATTAACGAATTACGCGCTATAGTACTTAACTAAATGGATATAAATAATTACATAAATTCCGGTATTTTAGAACTGTATGTTGCAGGAGCACTTTCTGATGAAGAAAATAAAGAAGTGTACGAAGTTATGCTTAAACATCCTGAAGTTTTAAATGAAGTGTTACAAATAGAGGCTGCCATATTAAAGCTTACAGAAGCTACAGTGCCTAAAAATACAGTGTTAGATTTTAAACCTATTGCGGATCGCATACATACAACAAACACCGAAAATAAGGTTGTTAAAATGAAAGCAGAACGCCTTAGAACCAGTTGGCTTTCTATTACTGGTTGGGCTGCAGCAATTATATTAGGAATTGGATTATTTTGGGCAATCCAACAAAACAACCAATTACAATCTGAAATTAATCTTACAAAAACAGATAATAATTTCTTAGAACAACAAGTACAAATAGCTAATTCTGATTTAAAAGAAACTAAAAAAATACTATCTATATTAAGAGATAAAGATCTTTTATCTATACCTCTTGGTGGGCAAGCTGTATATCCAGAAGCTTATGCAAAAGTATATTGGGATAAATCTGAAAATAATATTTATTTAGATGTCCAAGGCTTACCAGAACCACCTGAAGGTAAAGTTTATCAGGTTTGGTCGTTAACCTTAGACCCATTAACACCTACTAGCTTAGGAACTTTAGATAATTTCAGCTCAGACGACAATAAGATTTTTGCAATAAAAAACACTAATGCATCTGAAGCCTTTGGTATAACACTAGAGCCTGCAGGCGGAAGTGAATCCCCTACTCTAGAACAACTATATACATTAGGAACAGTGGCATCGGTATCTTAAAGTTAAGAAACACATTTGAGTACCCTATAAACTGCTAAGAACACAATAAATTCTTAGCAGTTTATATTAAAAAAATCAATTGACTTTAAGTTGCACAATAACTTAACCTCTTTAAAAAAATACTTCCTTAGTCCACCTGAAAACAAAAAAAATATAACATGTGTAGGTGTACTTTATTTTTGTTTTTAACCATCTATTAAATAATGTTCTTGTTGTTTCATAACCATTAAACTTTTTTTTCTCAGTTGATTACAATAAGTTAACTATTAATCCTCCTTGAATAATTAACAGCAGATATATTACAAAAAGTATATCTATATTCATTTTAAAATATTAATGGGGTTTACTATATTAACTGCTTCAGGGAATAAACAAATTGAGGTATTGATAAGCGTTAACTTAATTAAAAAATAGCTCTTAAAATACTTCACAAGAAACATTGAACTCTAAACAGTATAAAATATAATTTTAATTACATTTTACCTAGTAACCCTAGCCAATTGTACACTAAATGATGAAAAAAATAAATCAAGAAAAAACATCTTATATACTTATTTTTTTATGTAGTCTATTATTGCTATTAATTAAGACTACAGGATATGTATCTGAAAACAAAATGCTTGAATTGATAATAATAATTCCTTCTTTTATTTTTATGCTGATGTTATTTACGGGATTCTATTATAAGAAAAACAAAAAAACAATCAGTTTTAAAATAACAATAATCCTAGGTGTTATTTCACTCTTACTTTTTATTGGTTTCTTGTATCTAAATGCTTTAGCTAAAGCCTTTCAACATTAAAAACGGTATGAATAATTTTAATAAATTCTTAATTACCTTAACTCTTATATTAGCAGTTACATATGGTTATGTTATAGTAACTAATAAACCTTGGAGCAAATATTATTATCAAGCCTTTGCTTTTTACCCAAACGATTTTCCTATAGAAATATCGCAATGCAAGTTTACTTCCAACTCAGAAAAACAAGTAGATTATGACTATTATTCTGAAATAAACGTTTCAGATTATGTTGCATGGTCCAGTGGTGGATACTCTTCTCAAACCAATAAAAAACGATTTTTACCAGACAATATTTATCTAGAATATATCGATTTACAGACTAAAGCATATTATAGAGATACTATACCATTACCTAAATCTAAGATGGAAGACATTTTTAAAAAAGCCAAACAAAAATATATGCTTCAAAATCTGGATACATATTATACACGTATGGGACTCACTTTACACATAGGTATTGCTAACGATGGTAATATTTTAGTCTGGATAGGCAACACAGACAAACCTAAAACATTTCAAATAGAGGTTTTAAGAACCAAAATATTACCTAAAAAATTTCCAAAGCAATGGAATAATAAAACAGAAGTTTTAATGGAGCAAGTTTTAAAAAATGTGTCTGAAGAAAAATTAAAAGCACTTGAAAAAGGAATAGACTCTACTGCTAATTATAAGGATAGTATACCCCGTGGATTTAAAAATTTAATTACAAATTTATAAGACACCTATTATTTTGTCACGCTTTAAAAAGCTCCTAAAAATACATAAAGTAAAAAGCGCTTGCTATAGACATAACAAGCGCTTCAACTCAATAAAAATCACCAACAAAAAAATCAAAATTTTAAATATTTTTAATGCGTTGTGCAGTAACTGGTCCTAATTCGTAAGTTGCAGTTAACAACTCTTTTTTCAAGGATTTAGCTTCTTTTATTTTTCCATTCCCTTTATAAATTTGAGCGATATGAAATAATATTGAAGGCTCAGAACTCTTATCCTTTACATGTGTTTCAACAATATCTAATGCCCTTTTATATTCCCCTTTTTTGTAATAACTCCACGCTAGCAAATCGTAAGAGTGTGGTGTTGGTCTATTTTCTACTTCTTTCTGAGCTAATTGTAATGCCGAATCAAATATTAAAAGATCGTCTGTATATACAATGGTATTATAAGCATTATACATATCGCCGTATTTTTCATTTTTTACAGCTTCTAGATACGCATTTAAATAATTTGCTTTAGAAGCTTCATCTTGCATATATTCTGCTATTTCTGCCTTTAACAATTCGTAATCTGGCGTATTATGGTATGCCGTAATCGTTTTTAAAATTCGCATGGCCTCTTCGGGTTTTTTATCATTAGAATACACAATCCAAGCAATTCCTTTTTTAGAATATGCATCAGACGGATCTAACTCTAAGGCTTTGAGATAATATGCGTACGATTTTTCAATCTGACCATCATGACCATAAAAATCGGCTATATTAGTATACACCCATTGTTTTTTATATGTAGTATTAGACATTTCTGCCATGGCTAAAGCTTTTTCCATATATTGAATAGCGCCTTTTAAATCGCCTGAATGATCTTGCCATTTTGCCAATCGGATTACATAATCGAAATCACTAAAATCCTGAATTTTTAATAAATATGATTTAGCCTGGACTAGATTTCCTAATTCTAAATGCACATCAAAAAGCATATTTTGTGTTCCTTTTAAATGCTCACCAATAACTTCTGCTTTTTTTAGTAAACCAAGAGCTTCTTTAAAGCGGTGTTGAGTAATGTAATTTCTAGATAAAGCTCTTAATATTCCAGAGTTTTGGTAATGTGTTCGTGTATTTGCTTCTACCAAATCGGTTTCTGCTTCAATCAAATAATTAATATCACCAGTAATTTTAAACATAGCGGATAAAGCTGCTGCTTTTTTTAACAGATACGGATATTGATCTGGGTTTTCGTTTAACTTTCCGCTCCAAAAAGCATAATCTGCTTCTACAGACTTTAGTGATTTATTAACTTCGGCTTCTAAATATACTGTGTAGTCGTTACTATTAGCAATAGATTTTGTTTGTTTGGTGTCACAGCTTATACACAGTAAAGTAACTATTAAGATGGTAAAATGTAGTGTAATTTTCATAGGGATTTGTGTTATGATGAGTAAAAACACTAGGGCAAATAGCGTATTACCCTAGTGATTAATTTAAATTACCAAGCAGAAGCGAGGTAAGGAAATGAGCTTAAAAATGCTTTATCGTTGGCATTTACATTATCATCAGATAATCCTGGATTTTCAGTAAAATCTTCACCTCCAAAAATTAACAATAACTCAACTGTAATCACATCATCTGCCAATGCTCTACCAGTTAACACATTAGTACCATCATAAAATGTAGTTGTACCATCTAAAGACACGGTTAAAACATCTGTTGCTAATACACTTGTAAATGTAGCGGCATCTAATCCTAAAGCATTTGTGTCACCTTCCATAGCGTAAGCTGGACTTAAACCTTCTAAATTGGTTTGAAACATACTTTGGTATGCTGCACCTTGTTCTGAAGGAATAGTTACGTTAAAGTCATCTTTAGATGCCGATGACACAAACACTGTATTTATTGCTGGTCTACCCATTTGATCTGCTTGCATGTACGTTCCTGAAAAATCAGGTTCTACAGGATCAATTATCATATTATTATCGTCGTTACTAGAACAATTAAAGGCTAATAAGGACACGCCCATTGCTAATAGAGTATATTTTAAAGTTTTCATATATGTATAAATTTTTAATGTATTAATTATTGTTTTGTTTTAGATTCTACCCAAGTATTTATTGTACCAGAACCTCCAATCATGCTTTTTGGAACTTCTACCACCACAGACATTACATTGGTTCCTGCAAACGTATCGTTTCCTACTTCATTAAAACTTGAAGCGTTTCCTGCTATAATTTCTGTAAATTGTGCAAAATCCATAAAAAACGGATCGTCTCTTGGTCCTGCAAAAAATTTCATGTCGTTACTGTTTTCAATAATTGCAGTACCACCATAAGAAGAAATATCTACCATAGCAGTTGTTGCCGTAGTTTCAATAGCACTACTTAAACCTGTAGTTGTTGGTTTTACTGGTCCGAAAAAATACATTTTTCCATCGCGTGGAATAGCCTGAATTACCCAGTCTTCAATTTTATCATCGTTAGTATCAATGTTAAATTCAATTAAAGTACTTTCATCAAACATTGCTTCGCTAGTTGCAGATGGACTAAGTAAGCCTTGTACATTTGCAACAAACACTAGATTATCTGTGTCTTCAGCTTGAAACGCATAAAAGTCTGTAATATCACTTGTCCCACCTGCTACTGCTGGCGCATCAATATGATCGGCTGCTACCATAAAGAATCCTGCTACTGACAACGCTCCGATTCCTAAAATAATTTTCATTTTTTTCATAATAATTGAGATTTTAGTTAATGATTTATTTCACTCTCACATATACCTACGATAAAAAGAAAAGACCGGTTTTGTTAAAATTATGTTAACGTATAAAAAATTGAAATTATGGGCTTTAAAAACTACATTTGTAAGACTAAGACTAAAATGCAATGAACCCATCGGCTAACGGCTGGATAAAAAAACTCATAAAAGAACTATCCGCTCACACTTTACAAGACAACCCTACAGACTATGAATTTTATAAAGCATTTAGAAATTCTGGTTTTATTTACGGGTATAATATTAAAGTAGTAAACGATTATATTATTAACCCGGATCTTACTGAAGAAGAACTGTGTAAAGTAAATTTATGTATTGCGTTTATTAACACACATAAAACAAGCACTTCTAATATGGATTTATTTGAAAGTATCATTGCTTTCTATACTGCCATTAATGAAAATAAAACGTCTTTTTTAGACGATTTGTTGGGAAGAGATTCTGCTGAAGCTTTAGTTGAAAAAATCATGCACAAACGCATTCAGATTAATAAAAACATAATCACAAAAAACTTTAACCACTACATTACCAATGTATTATTATATATAGACATTATTGCTTACGATCATTTTTTAGAGCATAAATCTATTACTAAATCGTATTTAGAAACTTTGGAATCTACAATTATCACTATTGTTATTGAAGCGTTAAGTTTAAAATCTGAAAAAAATGATTACGATAAAAGTTTAATTGAATTATTTCAATCGTCTTTACGTTACGAGCAAGTTGGCCAATTAACCTACCCAGAAGCAATAGCATATGCCAAAGAGTTAAATCATCATTTATACTATTTAGATATCGCTTGTATGGCCGCTTGGAGTGATGCTTGGATTGAACCCGCAGAAGCTGCTTTTCTAGAAAACTTAAGTCTTGCACTAGACATTAACACTACAGAACGTAATGAATCTTTAAATGCAATTAACTTATTTTTTAATGCCAACCGCGATAATATTCCGTTATTAAGTGCTAAAAATGTAGTTAAGAGTTTTTACAACAGGTCGTCGCAAATAGTAAGTAAACTTATTACAAGAAATAGCCACAGATTATTAAGAGAATTACGAGATAGTAAAGAACTCATGATTTTACTGTCTAAATCGACTGTTAGAGATTTAACACCTCATGAACGCAAAAAAGTAAACGAACAGCTTTTAGATATTTTTAAATCGATACCGAGTTTAGCCATATTTTTACTTCCTGGAGGTGCTATTTTATTACCCATTGTAATTAAATTTATACCTAAACTGTTACCATCTGCCTTTGATGATAACCGTATTGTAGATGAAGACGAAGATTAAAGAAGCTTTAAAAAGATTACTCTAACCAATCTTTAAATGTTTTAACACGCTCTCTAGCTACAATTACCTGCTCGTCTTTATAAGAATTTAGCTTTATTTCTAACCTAGAGTTTGTATAGTTTACCATGTCTTGAATGGCATTTATATTGACAATAAATTTCCTATTTATTCTAAAAAAAACATGGGGCTCTAAATCTTGCTCTAATTGATCTAATGTTGAGTTTAATAAATAATTACGTCCGGATGTGGTATGTAAATAGGTACCTTTATTTTCGCTATAAAAACATTCAACCTCATCGCTATTTATTAGTTTAAGATGCTGCCCCACTTGAACCGAAAATCGTTTTTTATAAGTACGGTCTAACGGATTTACCAAGAGGTTTTTAATATCGTTAAAATCTAAAATCACTTGCTCTTGTTTAGATACTCTCGATTTATATTTCTCTACAGCGTATTCTAAATCGTCTTCGTCTATGGGTTTTAAAAGATAATCTATACTGTTTAGTTTAAAGGCTTTAAGCGCATACTCATCGTAAGCCGTTGTAAATATTATAGCAGAGTTAATTTGAACACTTTCGAAAATCTCGAAAGAGAGTCCGTCGCTTAACTGAATGTCTAAAAAAATAAGCTCTGGATGTTCGTTATTTTGAAACCAGGTTATAGATTCTTCTACAGAATGTAACATGACCTCGACTTGTAATTGCAACTGAGATAACATACGCTGTAAGCGTCTTGCTGATGGTTTTTCGTCTTCTATAATAATAACTTTCATGGTGCTTTAAATATCTAATATATACTATAATGTTGTTAGGAACTGCGTGAGCGATTGCAGCAAGCTACCGTGTAGCGCGGAAAGCGCGGTTTTGGAGCTTAGCGGAAAAACACGCCCTAATTATTCCCATTTATGGTTTTTCTCTTTTTCCATGAGTTCTTTAATCTTTTCGTCTTCCCAGTTTTTACCAATAACTAAAGTGGGTAAAAATACAGATGCGCCATGAGCCACTAGGCCTATTCCCCAAAAAAATAAGGTGGTAAAGTTTTGCCACTGAAAGTAACTTTCTCCTGCCTCTAAATGTTGTGTGTTTACTATGGCAATTATTATGTTAATAACAGCATATACTAAAGCATGTCTGTAAAAGCCGCTTACACGTCTTACTTGTTTTTTTGCGCGTTCGTAGCGTTCTTGTTCGAAGTATGAATTTTCCATTAGTCCCAATTTTTTTGTTGTTTTTCGTTTTTTTTTAATATCTCTTGTATTTTGCGTTCTTCCCACGATTTACCGTATCCGAAGACCGATATAGCGTGAAACACGAGTCCCATTCCCCATCCTAACATAGGGTACCAAAACCATTGGTAACCCCAAAAGGTTTTATAATTGATAAATATAAGTACTGGGATAACCACGCAGTATGAGATTAAATTACCGTAAAAGCCTTTTATTTCTTCTACGCGTTTTTTAGCGCGGTAGTAAGCGTCTTGTTCGTTGTATTGATGTTTTGTTGGTTCCATAATTGAAATGCGTTTTGTAAGTATTGGTATTTTAACTGCAAAATACTCTGGAGTTTCGTCTACCAACACTTTTCTGTTAGTTAATATGGCATAGCGATTTACTATGTTTTGTAATCCTACACCTTTACGGGTTTGTAAAACCTCTTTCTTTTGTAAATTATTTTTAACAACTAATACGTTGTCTTCTATTGTAATAGTAATTTCTAATGGTTTTTGCTCGCTTACCGTGTTGTGTTTAATGGTGTTTTCTAACAACAACTGTAAGGACAATGGCACCACTTTAGCTTCTGGCTGATCGTAGTCTTCTGGCAATTGAAATACGATACTGTTTTCGAATCGCATTTTAAGCAGATTCATATACGTTTTAGCAAATCTAAGTTCTTCGGCGACTGTGACTAACTCTTTATCTTTTTGATCTAAAACATAGCGATAAATTTTAGATAAAGACACCGTAAATCGTTGTGCGCTGTCTGGATTCTCTTCGATTAAAGAGGTTAATACATTGAGGCTGTTAAATAAAAAATGCGGATCGATTTGATTTTTTAAACTCTCGAATTGCGCACTTGCCGTTCCTGCAATAACTTTTTGTTCCTTAAGCTTCTTTTGCTGGTATGCATTGTAGTAATACACGATATGAAACACAACAACAATACTCATGGTTATCCAGAATCCGAAAATATAATCGGATAAACGCTCGCTTGCTAAAAACTCACTAAATGAAAGCCCTTGATAAACTAGTCTTGTTACTGCATGAATAACGAATAAACCTAATAATGTAATTAACGAAGCCCCTACAAAACCAATTACTAGTCTTAAAATTTGTTGATTATTTTTCCAGTTTCTAGTAGATAAAAACTGAAAATACGCCATGTTAGAATAGCCTAGTATGAAAGCATAGAGCTGATAAAATATAAAGTCTATTAAAAAATCGTTTACCGATTGGTAATTAAAATTACCAAACCAAAGGTTACCTATAAGGTAGACAATGCAACCTATGGCGAATGTGACTATTATATTTTTTTTAGATTTAATCATTCTTAGAGTTCTAATACTTATTGTTTACACGATGCCAGTACACTCTTAGCACGTTCTTCTCCCCAAAGCGGATGCAATGGTGTTTCAGGTTTAAAGTTAGCAAAAAGTTGTAAAGCGCGTTCTATATCTTTACAAAACGGTGCTGTATCCTGCCCAAAATACTTAGCGGTACCCATACCCCATTCTGCTTTACCTAACACCACCATTGGGTTTTCTGGAGCAATAGCATAGGCTTTTTCATAGAGTTCTGTAATCTTACCAGAATATTTTATCCCGTAGGCCATTCCATCAAAAGCCACCCAATTGGTGTATACTTGAGCTTGTAACACTAAAATATATTCATTATTTGGGCTTATGCCTTGCGCAGTATTTATATACTCCTGTGCCTTATCTAAATTAGCTTTAATTACGGTGGCATCCTTTTCTCTCCAGCTCTTTAAACTGTTTAATTGCGCAACATAGTAGTTAGGCAACCATTGGTCTGGTTCGGCTGCTGCAATGCGCTCAAAAAGCTGCTCTGACTCTGTAAGCTTATTGTCTTGCCATAACGCAAAGGCTTTTTGCATACCGTTTTCGAAATCTGATTGTGCATTAGCAATTACATTGACTAAAATCACGACTAAAAGAATTAAATGTTTCATATTGATTGGTTATTAAATGATTATACAGCAAATATCTATGGAAAGCGGAGGTTTTAAAAAAACGATATACCGAACTGTAGTTTTTATGTGATGAATTGTAAATGGATAATTATTGCATAGCTTACACCCTAAAGACTCTACGTTTATTTCTTTCGTTGTTAAAAAAATGAACCAAAAAAATCTAGGCTTACCAACCTTTACCTAAATTTCAAGAACTCGCCACAACTTGCAGTAAAAAGAAAGAACCGGAAATAAACAAGCAACTTGAAATTTTTGGATAAATTTTCGATAAGCCCAACATCTTTAGTGTTTTACTTTTAAAGCCCTAAGCAACACATACGGTAACTTCTACCCAAAAATTAAGATACACACTTACTAACTTATAAATTATCTAATTGATTATCGGTACCATTATCGCTAATGGTCCAGAAGAACCCGATAAAGAAAAACTGATCGGCTGCAGGTCTTAATGCACGTCTATCATACACCCCATTACTATTTGGCGTATTTGCATATTGATACCCATTAACATTTTTAAAATCTAATGCATTACTAACAGACAGATATAAAATCTTTTGTGGACTTAATAAATACGCCCAATTTAAACTTAAACTATTGTAAGCTTTTGTTTTTTGGTTTAAAAAGCCTGTTTCATTGGGATTGGTATACGTACGTCCAGATGCTAAACTGTAACTAAATCCCACCTGACTTTTCCAATGGTCTATCCAATATTTTCCAACGACAGACAAGTTATGTGTATTTGCAAAATTTGGTTGTGCAGCGGTAGGGTAATTTTTATAATCGCGTTCGGTATCCAGGAAGGAATAACTCACCCAATAATCAAAATTTTTAAGAGATTTATTGTCTCTAAAAAACAAATCTATCCCTTTGGCATAGCCATAACCAGTATTATTAAACACACTATTATAACTAATATATTCTGTATTATATTTTATTAAATTTGAATAGTTTTTATAATAGGCTTCTGCTCTAAACAAACGTCCGTCTGTATTTAACTGATAGTTTAATATGTAATGACTAGTTTTCTCTGAATCAATATTTTGATTAAACTTTAAAACATCGTTGTTTGGATTTTGATAAAACAAACCATAAGCCAAAGATACTTGACTCTTAGACGACGTTTTATATGCTAAAGATACCCGCGGAGCCACCTCAAAAGCTTTAAAAAACTCACTATATTCTGCTCTTATTCCAGCTTTTAATGCTAGCTTTTTTGTAAACACCATATCGGCTTCAGTAAAGGCTGCTGCAATATTAGCATTAAAACCATAAGGTTCTGCATCTACTGTTGGGGAGGTGTGAGTTTCATCAAAAATGGTTAGAAAATACTCGATTCCAAAATTCAATTTAAACCTGTTATTAAAACGGTATTTCAATCTAAATTTAGCATGTATAGAATGTTCTAAATTATCAACCGTATCATCTATAACCTCTGTATCTAATTTATTATTAGTATAACTCCCACCCGCAAATACAGACCAGTTTGAATTTAACTTCCCTTGATACGACGTGTTTACATACAAGTTTCTATTTTTTAACCGATAGTGAATGCCATTAGCATAATTAATATCTTCTTGAGTTAACTCAAACACACTATACTCTAATGCCGAATACAACTTAAACAAGCCATTATCAAATGTTCTACGATAAACGGCTTCACCAGAAAAACCTTCGTATGGCTTTTCCCAATCATTTCTATCTGGAAACAGCTTGTTATAGGGCGCCAAATTTATATACGACCCATTTACACTTAAAGCACTTTTATCCCATTTTTTAGTATGTCCTAATGCGCCTCCAACGGTCATTATACCAATATCTGTTTTGTTTTGTTCAGGCTCATCAATGGTATTTAATAAAAGTACACTGGATAAGGCCTGACCATATTCGGCAGAATACCCTCCGGTAGAAAACGTAATACCATCAAATAAAAATGGCGAATATCGCCCTCTAGAAGGCACATTATTGGTAGTAGGTGTGTAAGGCGTAAATACCCGAACACCATCAATAAAAATCTGAGTTTCGTCGGCTTCACCACCTCTCACAAACAACCTTCCGTCTTCGGCAACTGTTGTGGTTCCTGGCAACGTTTGTAACGCTCCTACAAAATCGCCTACCGCACTTGCCGTAGTAACTACATCTAGCGCAGATAATGCATTTACCTTACTATTATCTCCAGCTGAAAAAGTTCCTGCAGAAAGTACCACGGCGTCTAATGTATTAACGTCTTCTTTAAGCTTAACAATAATATCTTGGAATGCGGACACATCTGCGTATTTACGATACGTCTCGTAACTTAAAAATGAAACAATTAGCGTTTGCGAAGCAGTTTTTGTGGTTTTAAAACTAAATGCGCCAGCCTCGTCTGTGGTTGCTCCATCATAAGAGCCTTCTATATAGACATTAGCGCCTACAATAGGATTATTTTTAACATCTTTAACCTGACCCGAAATTAAGGTTTGGGAAACAGATGTACCTAGATTGAAAAAACAAATAATAAATAAGAGTGAATGCAAAAGTTTCATGGTTGATTGTTTTAGTTAACAACACAAAAATGAAACGGAATAGAGAGCTACAGAACTTTATAAGACCCAACTGTTATATTTTTAGGATGAATTGTAAATGCATCGACTACACATTCAGAAACCACAAAAACTCCATTCTAGATCTTTGATTTTTGCCCCGCGTTCCACGCTTATTTTTAACTATAATTGAGTTTATATTCTATAATTGTAATAGCATACTTATTAATTTTTTATATCAAAATCATATAAAACTCAGCAAAATTTCGCATATTTAAAAAACACTAACTTGTCATGAATAACTAACTACAAAAAGCAACCATAGACTTTATCTATATACAACAACTAATAAACACATAGTCAAAATATTAAACATTATTACCTAAATAATAATTTTAAAAAAATATAAATATTTTAACCAACAAAATAACAACCATTTTATACATATAAATCATACAAAAACACCTATTTAAGACCTATAAAATTAAAAAAAGCAAAAACAAAATTTGAGAAGTTTTGTAACAATTGCTAAATAAAAGACACTAATATCTTAACTAACCTCTCGACTTGAATAAAGACCAAGAACATAACTTTATACAATTGCTTGAAGAGCATCAAAACATCATTCATAAAGTGTGCCGTTTGTACACGAATGATTATGACGCTCACAACGATTTGTTTCAAGAAATTACTATTCAACTTTGGAAAGCGTATCCAAAGTTTCGTGGTGATGCAAAGTTTAGTACTTGGATGTATCGTATTGGATTAAACACTGCTATTACGTTATATAGAAAATCGAAACGAACAATTACAACTCAGAATTTTGATGCTGTTCAATTTAGAATAAAAGCGGAAGAGTATGACGATACTGAGGAACAACAATTAAAACTGCTTTACAGTGCCGTAAAACAATTAAACGACATTGAAAAAGCACTTGTGTTTTTGTATTTAGAGGACAAAAACTATAAAGAAATTAGTGAAACAATGGGAATAAGTGAAGTGAATGCCAGAGTGAAGATGAATCGGGTAAAAACGAAATTAAAAACCATTTTAAATCCGTAAAAAATCTATGGATGAATTAGATCTTTTAAAGAAAGACTGGAATAAACCGGAAAATCAAAACTTTCCGAAGTTATCCTATAATGATATTTATAAAATGCATTTAAAAAAATCCTCTTCTACCGTGAAATGGATTTTTATAATTAGCTTATTAGAATTTGTATTTTGGACTATAATATCCTTTAGTTTTAAGGATAATGAAAGTATAACTCGTTTTAAAGGAACTGTTATAGAAACTGTTTTAGAAGTTTTATCCGTTGTAGCCTATATCGTTTTATTTTACTTCTTTTACTTGTTTTACAAGAACTACAAAAAGATATCTACTACTGATAGTGCAAAGAAGTTAATGGAAAATATTTTAAAAACTCGTCATACTGTAAAACTGTATGTCATTTTTAACCTTGTTTTTATAGTAATTTCTACAATAGCCGTTTTGTTATTAGATATTAAACAAGATCCTCATTTAAGCTCAAAACTAAATGAAGCTGCTGCTAGCGGCCAAATATTTATGTTTTATTCAAATATCATATTAATTACCGCTGGAATTTTAACCATTACCATTACTATATTACTCGGATTTTATTGGCTAATTTATGGTATTTTACTAAAAAGGTTAAATCGCAATTATAGAGAATTAAAGAAAATGGATTTATAATTAATATTCCCTTTTCTTATTTAATTCTTCCATATCTTGAATTTGTTGTTTAGTCAGTACTTTTAAGAATGAAGGATGTTGCTCTATAGAATATTCAATTTTCTCAACAATATTATCAATTGTATCATTTTCATAATCGATATCTAAAGGCGCTTTAATCTCCATTGTTTGAAGAATATTCTTTTTCTTGATACGTAACCCCTTTTTATCAAAAGAACGTCTAAAACCATCTATAACTACAGGAATTACTATAGGCTGATAACGTTTAATAATATGTGCAGTACCTTTTCTAATAGGTTTAAACGGTGTCGTAGTACCTTGCGGAAAAGTAATTACCCACCCGTCTTTTAAAGCTGTAGCAATACTAGAAATATCACTCATCTTTACTTGTCTGTTAACATCCTTCCCTTCAGATCTCCAAGTACGCTCAATACTTATAGACCCCGCATAAGCAAAAATTTTAGGTAACAATCCAGCTTTCATAGTCTCTTTAGCCGCTACGTAATACAAATTAAGTTTAGGATGCCAGATATAACCTATATTTTTTATAGAGTCTTCCCGACCACTCAAACTAGCATTAAATACATGAAACATTGCTACCACATCTGCAAAGTATGTTTGATGATTAGAAATAAAAAGCACGTTTTGATCTGGTAAATCTTTTAAAATTTCAGAACCTTCAATTTGTAGTTCATTAAACCCTCTAAAACGTCTATGTGTTAAGATTCCTAAGAATCTAATAATCCATTTTTTTAATAAAAGTATATGTCCGAAAGGATTTCGTTTCAACAATCCCATGATTTTTGTCTGTTTTTTGAATTTACAAATGTAGGGAAAACTCAAAGATATCGCACCCCTTTTAAAATGTCTTTTACTTCGCTAAGCATCATAGCCGTTGCACCCCAAACTACATGACCTTGAAAAATAAACGCTGGCACATCTATTTCTTGAGCGTAAGATGTTGTTACTCTTTTAGTCACTACATTAGTATCGCTTAAAAATTCTACCAAAGGCACCTCAATTATGGCATCTACTTCCGTGTCTTGCTTTAAAAAAACAGGTGTTTTCTCGGCTATTCCAATAAATGGTTGTACTATAAAATGACTTGGTGGGATATAAATATCAGTAATTTTACGCCATACTTCTATATTTTCTTCCGGCACTCCAACTTCTTCAAAGGTCTCTCTTATGGCTGCGGCTTTTAAAGAATCGTCTTCAGGCTCTACCTTACCTCCTGGAAATCCGATTTGAGCAGAATGCACGCCCTTATACGTATTTCTTAAAATTAAAACCAGACTTGTTTGCTGTAATGTATCGGGATAAAATAAAGCCATAACCGCTGCTTTTCTAGCGGTTTTCATCTTAATTTTATCCATTTCCAAAAGTTGAGTTCTAAAAGGAGGCGACATTTTAAACTGAGATGCTTCGGCTGGAAGCGGTATATTTTCTATTTTTGATCTTAACTTTATAAAATCATTAAAATTCATCTATGAGAGTCTTAGTTTACAGTTGTTTGTTTCTTTTGTTATTTAATTGTGAAGATACGAAATCTAAAAAAAATAATACTTTAAATCCTATACCAGAAACTTCAACAACTAAGACTACTGAAAAAGCTAGTGTAAAACAAGACAGTTTAATTAACACTGCCGAAAACACACGTGAATTCCCTGTATTAACGGATGATAATGCTATGGAATTTTTTCTTCAGTATGAAAAGCACCATAAAGAGAACAAAGTTAGAATAACTACAGAATTTGGAACTATAGATATTTTACTCTTCAACGAAACAAAATTTCATCGTGCCAACTTTATATTTTTAACCAAACAGGGGTATTTTACAAATACACAATTTTATAGAGTTGTAAAAAACTTTATTATTCAAGGTGGTAGTAGTGATGATCCTGAGATTGGCAAACGACGAGTTGATATTGGAAAATACCTTTTACCTACAGATGCAAAACGAGGCTTTACACATGATAGAGGTGTTATTTCCATGCCAAGTAGCGATATTGAAAACCCTTATAAATTAGCTTCGCCTTACGAGTTTTTTATTGTACAAGCTCCTGGTGGTGCACACCATTTAGATGGAGATTACACCATATTTGGAAAAGTTATTAACGGAATGGATGTTGTAGATAAAATTTCGAATGTAGAAACAGATAATGCAGAATGGCCTTTACATAATGTTTACATACAAAGCATTGAAATTATTAATTAAACAACCTCATCATCACTATATACGCTTGGTAAACTAATTTTAAAACGTACAGCCAAAAGCCGTATTGCAATAATTATAAAACCAGATATTAAATAAATAAGATTACTTTCTACCTGTAATTCTCGTAATAAGAAAAAAGAAATACCTCCAACAATACATGCTGTAGCATAAATTTCATTTCTAAAAATTACAGGGATATCATTACATAATATATCTCTAATAACACCACCAAAACATGCCGAAATAGTTCCTAAAGATATACATATTAAAGGGTGAAAATTTAGGTTTATACCCTTTTGTATACCTACAAGAGTATATAAGCCTATACCAATAGTATCAAACAAAAACATAGGGGTTCTTAAATAATCTATTCTTTGCTTTATAATTACAGCTAAAATTGTAGTAATTGCAATCACATACACATAAATCATATTCTCCATCCAAAACACTGGAGTACTACCTATAAGAATATCCCTAAGCGTTCCACCACCTGTAGCCGTTACGAAGGCTATAATAAAAATCCCGAACGGATCCATACGCTTATTTAATGCGACTAATACCCCCGAAATAGCAAAAGATATGGTTCCTAAAATATCTATGATATAAAACATAGGCTTTGGTTTAATTTACAATTTTTTACTAAAGACGTGCCAAAAGTAGACTTTAATAATGATTTTAAGAATTTGAAGCATAAAAAAACCCTTTAAACAATACTATTTAAAGGGTTTTTAAGATTATATATTGTTAAATTATACGGTAGTTTCTCCTAACCATGCTTTCATCATCCAAATTGTTTTTTCCTGCTCAGTAATAAAATCACTCATCATAGAGTTTGTACCTTCATCGTTAGCATCATCAGATTTATCCAATATATCTCTTTCTATTTGTAATAATACCGATAATGAATCTACAATAAGAGCAACAGCTTTTTCATCGTCTGAAATATCTTTCCCAACTGGAACTTTTGAATGATTAGTATAATCATTAAAAGTATGTAAAGGTGTTTCTCCTAAAGTTAAAACACGTTCTGCAATTTCATCAACCTTCACATTAGCGTCTGTATACAATTCTTCAAATTTCATATGTAATTCAAAAAACTGTTTTCCTTTAATATTCCAATGAATCCCTCTTAGATTTTGATAATACGTCTGAAAATTAGCTAACAAAACATTTAAATCTTTTGCTAAATCTTTAGTTTTTTTGGCGTCTAGCCCTAATATATTAAGTGTCATAATTAATGCTTTTTTAGTTTATACAAATTTAGTGATAATTAATACAACTATTAATTAGTTTTATTGATTGATTTTATAGTTTTATAGTCTAAATTTATACCATGACAATTACTCAACTATATTATGTTTTGGCAGTTGCCGAAAATCAGAATTTCACTAAAGCTGCAGAAAAGTGTTTTGTGACCCAGCCCACGTTAAGTATGCAAATACAAAAGCTTGAAGACGAATTGGATATACTTATTTTTGATCGTGGCAAAAAACCTATTGAGCTCACAGAGATTGGTAAAAAAATTGTAAATCAAGCTAAGAATATTGTTAATGAATCTTATAGAATTCAGGATATAGTAGATCAGCAAAAAGGATTTATTGGAGGTGAATTTAGGTTAGGAATTATACCAACCGTTATGCCTACTCTATTACCAATGTTTTTAAATACTTTTATTAAAAAACATCCGAAGGTAAAACTAATCATAGAAGAAATTACAACTGAAGAAATTATATCCAGATTAAATGAAGGGCATTTAGATGCAGCCATAGCCGTAACACCTTTAGAGTCTGAATTAATTAAAGAGCGTGTACTTTACTATGAGCCTTTTGTAGGTTATGTCCCTACAAATCACAGATTATATGAGACAAACAAAATAAGCCCAGAGGATTTAGATATAGGTGATATGCTTTTACTTGAAGATGGGCATTGCTTTAGAGAAGGTGTTTTAAATATTTGTAAGTCGTTTAAAAATCATATAGACACAAATTTTCAACTTGAAAGTGGAAGTATAGAAACATTAATAAAACTTTCTAACGAAGGCTTAGGGATGACTTTATTACCCTATTTACATACTTTAGACTTAAATCCAAACTCGCAGCATCATTTAAAACCTTTTAAAGATCCTTCTCCAGCAAGAGAAGTGAGTTTAATATACCACAAAAGTGAATTAAAAATGCAAATTATTGAAGCCATACAATCTGTTATATCTGGATTGGTAAGAGGTGCAATTGCATTCCAGAATGTTAAAATTGTGAGTCCGCTACCAAAACGAAAATAGGATTAGATTACATAATATAAAACGAAAAAAAGCAACTATTTCTAGTTGCTTTTTTTTTATACTTCTAAATACACTAAGCATGTATTTAATTCCGGGTTTTGTTGTACCATAGATTCTATAAAAATCTTTAGCTCTTCAATTTCATAAGGTAATAACCTCTGAAGGGCTTTTTGTACTTCTTTACAAAACAACGTAGTATCAAAACTAACTTTATTAAGTATAGTTTTAGTATACTCAAACATTGCTCTAGCCATAGTTATTTAATTTAGGTTTAGATTTTTTAAGTAGAAATGCTTAATAGGCCACTATAACGTTTTAAATTCCCTTAAAAATAGATATTTATATCTTAAAAAAAACTTAAAATTTTAAAAAAATATTAAAATCTATTGTCACCACCCAATAAATCGCCTAGTCCACCTAGCACACTGCCCTCTCCTTTATTATTATTTCCTTTTGGTAATGCCGCTAATACGCGTCCTGCTAACCTACTAAAAGGTAACGATTGTATATACACTGTTCCGGGACCTGTTAGAGTTGCAAAAAACAACCCTTCACCACCAAAAACAGAATTTTTTATACCTCCAACAAACTCAATGTCATAGTCAATATTTTGAGTAAATCCAACAATACAACCTGTATCTACTCTTAATTTTTCACCTGCTTTTAATTCTTTTGTAGCCAAAGTACCGCCAGCATGCACAAACGCCATACCATCTCCTTCTAATTTTTGCATGATAAAACCTTCTCCTCCAAACAATCCTCTACCTAAGCGTTTAGAAAACTCAATTCCAACACTAACACCTTTAGCTGCACATAAAAATGCATCTTTTTGACAGATTACCTTTCCTCCAAATTTAGTAAGATCTACAGCTAATATTTTTCCAGGATAAGGAGATGCAAAAGATACCGAACGTTTTATATTAAGTGTATTATAAAAAGCTGTCATAAATAAACTTTCTCCAGTTAACAACCGTTTTCCAGCTCCTAAAATAGATCCCAAAAAACCTTCATTTTGCTTAGAACCATCTCCAAATATAGTTTCCATTTTAATGCCTTCATGCATCATCATAAAACTACCAGCTTCTGCAATTACACCTTCATTTTGGTCTAATTCAATTTCAACATATTGCATTTCTTCACCATATATATGATAATCTATTTCGTGTGCTCTCATAAAACATAAATATTTAAGGTTACACCATATATGTTGATTAAATTATTTTTTTGTTACACTTAATCCTAAAAAATTAAAATTAGAGTTGAGATATTATCAATAAAACAATATAATTAATAGCACTCTTATAATGTATAATTGATCTAATACAAACGCTTTACATTTGTATTGTTTTTAAAGACATATTTTAAGCCCACATTTAAATAGAAACTATTAGGTATTTCAAAATCATATATTTCTTCATTATCATAATCTTGAAGTTGTAAGCTATTATAAACAGAATAACCGCCATTTAATGTAGCTTTAAAATGATCCCAGAAGCTAAAGTTATATCCAAGACCTAATAGCACACTAGTTTGTCTTAATGTTCCGCTATATTCTACTTTATATACATCTATGCCGTCGTTAACATTTCCTGTAAACCCATTAAGTGTTGCAAAACCTTCTAACTCGTGATTTTTAGCAAAAGACCATTTAACGCGAGAATCTGGCACACCAATTTTATAGGCCCATTCCTCATCTACACGTTTTGTATATGAAATAACAGGTATTGGATAGTATAAACCATATTTAATATCGTAAGCTGCACCAAATACCCATAATGAGTTTTTATCTGCATTATATTTTTCTAAGGTAACTAAAGCATTAAAAAACAGATCGTCTCCTTTTATTTCATTTTCACCAAAATTAGATGACACCTGAGATTCTCCCATGATATTTAAAGCCCAATTATCGCTTAAACTACGTTGATAGGTAAATCTGAAACTAAAAGCATTAAAATTTTCAATTTCCTCTGTTTCAAAAGGTACATCATCATCTACATAATTAAAACTAGTGTTTTGCACTGTTCCGCCAACGGTTAATTTTTCCTTGGCTGTATTAATAACAGGAATATCTATTCCTGCTTCTAATTTTACTGTGGTACCAACTCCTGTACTTGGTAATAACTCTGTGTTCACATAAACACCATCTTCTTGTTGAGCAAAAGAGACCTTAGTCCCTATAAATAACAAAAGAATCAATACTTTTTTCATATAAAAATTTTCATTAATTAATTTAAACAAGCATTATAATACTTCTTAAAGACTGTAAAAGTGTTATAAACAAATAATATTATCAATTTTTATAGATAGACAGGGGTTGTTTATAGAGTTAAAGGCAAATTTTGTCTATCAAAAAAATACAGGTCATTAAATGTGGTAATTGCGTATAAACACTGGAGTAATTTAACAAAACATTACACTAAAAAACACAATAAAAAACTTATGAAATTATACTTTAAGACGGATGGTCCACTGAAAATTAAACGTAGAAACTTCTATCCCTTCTTCATTTACACCAACAGCTTTCATCCAAAATGTTTGTCCAGTTCCTGTAGCAATAGTTTTAGATAAGGCATCTTTGATTACATGACCATCATTGCATGTAAATGTTATTTTACCTGTTGCTTTTTTTGTAAAACTTGCTTCGTTACTTAAAACTAACATTGATATTTTCTTTTTACTTTCGGCAATTTGCAACATTACAAGAGCCCCTGTAGAGAGTTCTGCTGCCATCCCTTGCACTGCCCAAAACATTGATTTAAAAGGATTTTGATTAATCCATCGGTGCCTTACGGTAACTACGCATTGCTGCATACTTAAACGTTTTGTACGTACTCCACAAAAAAAAGCTGCAGGGAGTTTAAACAATAAAAATCGATTTAATTTAGAAGCTGTAAGTATCATGTGTAGTTTGTTTTTAGTAAAAATATAGAAATTAATTCACACCTCAATTTGTTAATATTATGTTAATTTACACTACTATGTTTTGCATAATACCTTTTTAAAGATATATATTTGCATAAGAAACTATTATATACTTTTAAAATGCCAAGTAACCACCAAAATAATATTGCCACGTGTATTCACCTGTCCACCTTCTCGAGGTTCTTTTTCCCTTTTGGAAACTTTATCGCCCCTATTGTATTATGGATTACTAACAGAGATAAATCTGATTTTATAGATAGACACGGAAAACAAGCCATTAATTTTCAATTAAGTATTTTATTATATACCATCGTTCTTGGAATGATAAGCATACCTTTTTTTATTTTCAATTTCATAAATGATATAAACGTTATCAATCTTAATCTTTTTGAAAGCATACATATTAATATTGGAAAACCTTCACCTTTATTGTATTTAGGCGGTGCTTTAGGCGGACTAGCCATAATTGGTTTTTTAATAGAGTTAGCTTTAATTATTAGAGCAAGCTTAAAAGCTAAAGAAGGCGAAGATTATCAATATCCCTTTACAATACATTTCATCAAATAAATCATCAATCAAAACATGAACAGTTTAAATTTAAATCACAGAACACAATGACTCGAACTTTAATACAGCAAAACCATCAGCCTAAAAGTCTTGAAAAACCAGAAATAAAATAGAACACAGATGAAAATAGAAAACACAAAAGCACAAATGCGAAAAGGTGTTTTAGAATACTGCATCTTATCTATTCTAAAAGACGATGACGCTTATGTTGCAGAAATTTTAAATACCTTAAAAGATGCAAAAATGCTCGTAGTAGAAGGTACAATTTATCCGCTTTTAACTCGACTAAAAAACGCAGGACTTCTTAATTACAGATGGGAAGAATCTACTTCTGGACCGCCAAGAAAATATTACGGATTAACAGAAACCGGACAATTATTTTTAAGTGAATTAAACACCACTTGGAGTGAATTACAACACGCCGTAAACTTAGTAACAAGCCAAAAAAAACACCGCAATGAATAAAACAGTTAATATAAATTTAGCAGGCACATTTTTTCATATAGATGAAGATGCTTACCAAAAGTTACAACGTTATCTAGATGCAATAAAACGTTCGTTTACAGACTCGCAAGGCCGCTCTGAAATTCTTGCCGATATTGAAGCTCGTATTGCCGAATTGTTCACTGAACGTGTTAAGCATGACAAACAGGTTATAAGTACTAAAGAAGTTGAAGAAGTAATCGCTATTATGGGGCAACCTGAAGATTATTTAGTAGATGATGAAATTTTTGAAGATGAGCCTACAACTTCACCACGTTCTAAGTCTATAAAAAAATTATACCGAGATACTAGCAATTCTTATATAGGTGGTGTTGCCTCTGGTTTAGGGCACTATTTGGGATTAGATGCAATTTGGATTCGATTAATATGGGTATTATTAGCACTTGGATCTATGGGGACATTTGTTTTAATATATATCTTATTCTGGATTCTAGTGCCAGAAGCCTTAACAACCGCTGAAAAACTAACCATGACAGGCGAACCTGTTAATATTAGTAACATTGAAAAAAAAATTAAAAAAGGGTTTGAAGGCGTTTCGGATACTGTAAAAAATGTAGATTACGAAAAATATGGCAGCAAAGTAAAGTCTACTTCAAAATCATTTTTTGATACTATTGGAGATATCATCATGTTTTTTTTAAAGCTATTTGCTAAATTTATTGGTGTACTTTTAGTATTGTTTAGCGCCTTATCTATATTCGCCTTACTAATTAGTGTACTATCTTTAGGAAGTTCTTCTTTCTTTCACCCATGGTGGATGGACTATCCAGATGCTGTTAATACCACTGGACTTCCAATTTGGTTAGGGTCTTTATTAGTATTTTTTACTGTAGGAATACCTTGTTTTTTCGTGTTATATTTAGGGCTTAAAATTCTAATTAACAATTTAAAATCTATTGGGAAGCCTGCAAAATTTACATTACTTGGTATTTGGCTAATTTCGCTTATAGGCCTAATTACTATAGGTATTAAACAAGCCTCTGATCATGCTTTAGATTCTGTAGTCACACAAAAAGACACACTTTTATACAATACTAAAGATACCTTGCAAATTAGTATGGTAAAAAACAATAAATTCAATAGAAACTTACGTAGAAGTTCTGATTTTAAAATTGTGTATAACGATAACGACCAAAAGGTTATTTTCTCTAGAGACGTTGCGCTTTATATAAGATCTACAAAAGATAGTGTGGCTATGATTCAGATTGAAAAAGAATCTAAAGGAAAAAACTACCTAGAGGCTAAAGATCGTGCTGAAAAAATTGTATACAACTATACCCTTAAAAATAACCAGCTATTATTAGACAGTTATTTACTAACCGACTATAAAAACAAATACAGAGAGCAAAAGGTAGATATAATACTTTATCTGCCCGAAGGAACATATGTAGATCTGAACAGAAATTTGCGTTCGTTTTTACCAGCATATAACTCGGTAGACAATATAATTACTTACAAAAACTCAAATCATATCATGAAAATTTTAAATGATGATGCGACTTGTGTTGATTGTACCGAAGCTGAAGACGATGAAGATTTTAACAACAATAATATTATAGATGTTAATATTAATGATGAAAACGGATCTTTAAAAATTAATAGTGAAGGTGTAAGTATAAAAAATGATAATGTAGATATACAAATAGGCCATACGGGAGTAAAAGCTAATAGTAGTGAAGTTAAAGTGGATATTGGAGAAAACGGAATCAACATTACCTCAGACGAAGACAATTAAACCAATTCATCAATAATCATCAATCAAAAAACCAACAGTATGATAGCCTTAATCACGTTATTAACCACGCTAATACTCGATATATTGTGTTAGCATTTACAATCATTAAAAAACATAACCCCGAATAATATTTATACGAGGTTATGTTTTTAATTAGTTTTTTAAAGGTTCTTTAGCTTGAAAGTCTGGATGACCTGATTGCCAATAGAAAAATGAAAAAAGGTTAGAAAAATCATTAAGTCTTTGTGTAAGCGTGGTACGGCCACCGTGACCGCCTTCAAAATTCACTTGAAGCAAAATAGGTGCTTCTCCAGAATTATCGTGTTGCATTTTCGCTGCAAATTTAGAAGGCTCCCACGCAATAACTCGGGGATCATTCATCCCGGCAGTGATTAACATGGCAGGGTAATCCGTTCCCGCTTTTAGGTGATGATAAGAATCCATCTCTAGCAAACCTTTAAATTCTTCTGGATCTGAAACCGTACCAAATTCGGGTGTATTTACAGGTCCGTTGGGAGACTCTTCCATTCTAACTGTATTCATAGCGCCTACCATAGGTGATGCTGCCACAAATAAATCTGGCCGTTCTGTTATTGCTCGTCCAACAAAAATACCACCCGCACTACCTCCAAATATTGACAGTTTATTAGGATTGGTATACCCCTGATCTATAACATATTCTGCTGCTGCAATGCCGTCTTTCCAAGTATTGGGTTTATTCAATTTTTGTCCAGCTTTATGCCAAGCATCACCTAATTCCCCTCCACCTCTAACATGTGGTACTACTAAAACACCTCCATATGTAGCATATGCTAAAGTAATTGGACTAAAAAAGGGTTCTGTAGAAATCCCGTAAGCCCCATAACTATAGATTACTGCAGAATTTTCACCGTTCATTTTCATGTTTTTATTATAAATTATTGAAACTGGGACCATAACACCATCGTGTGACTTTACCATAACTTCTTTTGCTATTAAGTTTTCCAATTCGGGATACTCTACAGGAGTTGATAAAGGTTGAAATACAAATGTTTTGGTTTCAGGATTGTATAAATAACGTTTATCTGGAGATGTCCAACCCGATAAATTCACCCAGATTTCACTGAATTTTGAACCTCTAGCGGAAAGATCTGCTCGACCTGCTGTAAAAGGAAGTTTTAATTCTTCAGAAGAAGTTGAGTTATGCCTTAAGAAATACACATGAGCCTCAACACCATTTTTTACTGTAGCATAATACATTCCTTCTTTCGTTAATTCAAAGTTGGTAATAATTTCATCTTTCGATTCTTTGACTACCGTTTTTGCTTCTGAAAATACAGGATTAGAATTAGATAATCTTACAATTTTATAATTTGGCGCATTATTATACGTTAATAAATACAGATCTGTTTCGTTTGCATCTACCATGATTACATTATCTTCTTTCTTTAATAATGGCTTCCATTTTGCTTTTACGTTCGGTTCGGATACAAAAGCTTTAAGGTCTTTATCTACAGATAAAGGGAGAAGAATATTTTTATCAGTCTCTTCTATATAAATAACTAAAGGGTATTCAGCTTTATCTACATTTAATGTAGCATAATCTGCTTTAGAGAAATACGTTTGATCTTCAGATTGACTAGTACCTACATTATGAATATAGTTTGAGATATAAATTTGTCTATTTACATCTTTAATATCGGCAGAGTTCAATTTAATATAAAAAAAACGTTCTCCAGATAGATCCCAAGACACATCACTTGCTAATTCTAATGTCTCTTTATATTGTTCTCCTGTGTTTTTAAAAATAAGAATATCTGGGTTTTCAGAACCATTAGCAGATATGCTAACGGCAATTTTATCGCCTTTTATATTAGGAGATATATCGGAAATAGTATAAATTTTGCCTTCTTCTTTTTTATATTGAGTTGGATCAAAAAATAATGTTTCTTTGCCTTTATAGCCTTTACGCTTATAGAGCTTTCCAATTTCTTCTCCGGGCACTCTTTTTACGTAATAATATGTACCATCATCTGCAATATTTAAAAATGAAATTGAAGCAGATTGCCGCTCTATTAGCGATTTCATTCTATTAAAAAGTTCTTGTTTTCCAGAAATATTATTTAGAACAGAAGTTGAATAGTTAGTATTATCCTTCATCCAAGTAATAACAGTAGGATCATTTAAATCTTCTAAATATTGATAAGGATCATTTAGTGTGGTTTCAAAATATGTGTTCGACACTGGTTTTTGAGGTAAAACTTCTGGCTTGACGGTGAGTTGTGCTGTAACATGTGATGTTACCATTAATAATAAAGCATAGACTATTCTTTTCATAATATTAGAATTTATGAGTTAGTAATATGCTATTAATACAACCTTCTTACGAAAACTGAAAGATACAAAAAAAACCGAAACAAATGCTTCGGTTTCAATTACTTAGATTTAAAAATAGAATTAAGCCTCTACTTCTACATCTTTAGACGCTAAATAACGCTCTGCATCTAAGGCTGCCATACATCCAGTTCCAGCAGCAGTAATTGCTTGTCTGTATACATGATCTGCCGCATCTCCAGATACAAATACGCCATCTATATTTGTTTTAGAAGACCCTGGTTTATTAATAATATACCCTGTTTCGTCTAGTTCTAAAAAGTCTTTAAATATATCTGTGTTAGGTTTATGACCAATAGCAACAAAAAATCCAGTAGCAGGTATTTCTTTAAATTCGTTTGTTTGATTATTTTTAACCTTAACACCTGTAACAACTTGACCATCTCCCAATACTTCTTCTGTTTCTGTATTGAATAAGATTTCGATATTTTCAGTTTTTTTAACGCGATTTGCCATAATTTTAGACGCTCTAAATTCATCACGTCTTACTAACATGGTTACTTTTTTACACAATTTAGATAAGTAATGTGCTTCTTCACAAGCAGAATCTCCAGCTCCTACAATAACCACTTCTTGATTTCTGTAGAAAAACCCGTCGCAAACTGCACAAGCAGATACACCACCTCCCAATTGAAGATACTTTTGTTCTGATGGTAATCCTAAATATTTAGCCGAAGCTCCTGTAGAGATAATTACAGTCTCTGCATGTATTTCTTGAGTTTCATTAACCCATATTTTATGTATAGATCCTGAGAAATCTACTTTAGTAACCCAACCATCACGAATATCTGTACCAAAACGTTTAGCCTGATCTTGTAATTGAATCATCATATCTGGCCCTGTAATTCCTTCTGGATAACCTGGGAAATTTTCTACTTCGTTAGTTGTTGTTAATTGACCACCTGGTTGCATTCCTTGATATAGTACCGGAGCCATATTAGCTCTTGCAGCATAAATAGCTGCTGTATATCCTGCAGGTCCAGAACCTATTATTAGGCATTTAACTTTTTCAATAGTATCAGACATATCTTCTTATCATTTATTATTACAACAAAAGTAGAATTTTTGAGACAAACCTTACAACTTAAGTTATTAAAAGTTATTATTAATAGATAAAAATTATTGATGGAGTATACACTAAAAAAAAACCAATAATTAAATACAATTATTGGGCTTAGTATATAAAATGGTATTATGTAAATTGTAAAATTTTAATACGTCTTTTTTATTTAAAAAGTTTCTTAAGAAATACAAGAGAGCCTATTTTTCCCGTATAATTAATTACGGTGTGTACCCAGTTTAAAGGTTTTAAGTCCTCTTTAACATCACCTTTTAAGGCTTTCATTTCTTCCCAGGCTATTTGACGTTCAAGATCTAAACGTTTAAGCTCTAACTTTATATCATCGAAATTTGTAAAATCCTTTTTCATATACTAATCAAAAAAATTTTCAGACATCACTTCTATAAACTTCTTATCTATACGATGTCTTAATAAGTAAATAATTAAAGCTAATAATAAGAATGTACCCCCAACAACCAAAGCACCTAGAGCGAAATTACCTAATACATATCCTATAGCTACTGCTGCCGAGATTGCTAAAAACAAAAACGCAATAAATAAAAACGAACCTATAAGTAACATTTTACCAAAAAGGCTCATTGCACCCGTTAGCTGTTGAAATATTTTTAGCTTTAAATATTGATGAGAAGCTTCTACATACTTCTCACCAATATCTACGGCTTTATTTGAAGTCTCATTTAAAGATTCAAAAACATTCATATATTATGATTTTTGAAATTTCTTATTTTGTTCTTTTAAGTAAGCGAGTTTTTTTTCTAAGGTAGAAATTACATCGTCTGCTTTATGACTAGCATCTGTAACAATGACTTCTAATTGTTCGTCTAAAGTTTTCTTCTGACTTGCCATTTGGCTATTAACCTTTTCTTTTAGATCGTGCGCAGTGCTACTTACTTTTTCTTTTATATCTTGAGCACTACTATTCATTTTATCTGCAACAACTGAAGCCTCTTCAGCCAAGCGCTTTCTTGTTTTACTACCTTTATCCGGAGCATAAAGAATGCCAACTAACGCTCCTATAGCTGTACCTGCTAAAAGTCCTAAAACGGTGTTACTACTCTTACTCATAACTGTATAGTTTTATGGTTAAATATTCTAGATTAATTAAAAATCTATTATCAAATTTACATAATATTAAGAGATTTTATGCATAATAAAGCACAATTTTAAGTTAAACAACACAAAATATAAATCCCAAATTTAAAGCAAAAAACTCATTACAAATCAGTCATTTAAACCTTTTATTACATACTGCAATTTAAAGTTGTTTTAACTTATTTATTAACATAAACACGTCTATTCTTAACGCAAAAGCATTTTATAAATAATTTATTTCCTTTAAAATATACAATGGGTTTTAACAAAAAAAACCTTGCAAGTTGCAAGGCTTTTTTTGTTAAGCTAAGATTTTAGCGTTTACTATTAAGTCACAACTTGTACAGCTGCCTCTACTTTTAAACTTAATGTTTTTAATCGGTTTAACTCAGTTTCTAAACCTGCTTTAATAATATGTTTAGAGGTTTGAAAATAATCTTTAGTTTCTTCCAGAAGACTATCATAATAAGATACACCTGCTTTTAAATTATTAATAAAAGTGGTAAAATACCTTTCTTCCCTCTTATTTGCGATTACCGAAGATTCATTAAATTTTTTAGTAATATAATCTACATAAATACTAAGCTCTTTCACAAATATATTAGGCCTGTGTGGTGATACTATATTTTTAATTTCTCCATAAATGTGTGAAGTCATTTCATTAAGGCTCATGATTTTAGAAAAATACGCCATATTAGGACCTGGACATACAGATACTCCTTTACCTTCTGTTTTGGTGTCTAAATTATATTTTAATAATGCAGATGTGCCTAACCCGACACAGGTACAAGATTTTATGGTAATTTTATTCAATTCTTCTTGATAAGTTAACTTATCTAACCCTTTCGCATCTAATTGCTTAATTTTTAAATGCTGGTACTGTCTAGAAGCTGTACATAGGCCTTCTTCGGTAAACTCTTTATCTAAAGCTACAAACTTTTTAGGACAAGCACTTCCTGGTCTGTTTTTTTTAATATTTCTGTATTTCTCTTCGTCTTTGGTATTCCCTTTTAAACTATTAAAAGGCACACCTAGAGGCGAAATATCGCTTAAATATAAATCTTCTTCTTTAGCGTTTACCAACTGTTGTAATGTTTCTTGATCTACTGCAGTGGCTTCTGGAACTAATAAAAATGGTGTTCCCCAACCTATAGAATCTAAATTATATTGGTGTAATAAAAAGTCATGCTCTTCCGAAGTACCTACACCACCTTGGGCAGTAATCTTAATGGGTAAAACATGGTCTGGTGTAACATACCCTTTAGTTTGTAATGCTGCTGTTAATAGTTCGTGAAGCTCTATTTTTAAACGATCTTTATTCACCGTAAATTCATTTAAAATAGGCCCTAATAATAATCCGTTAGTCGCAAAGGCATGTCCCCCGCAGTTTAATCCCGATTCTATTCTAAATTCTGAAACCCAAATTCCTTTTTTGGCTAAAATTTTACCTTGAATTAAAGCCGATCTGTAATCGCTAACTTTAAGTATTATTTTCTTTTTAATATAACCTGTAACATCTGGATAAAAATCCTTAAAGTGTTCGAGATAACTGAATAATTGTGGATTCATACCTGCCGATAATATTAAAGACGAACTTAAATTAGATTGGGCATAACCTCTAAGAGCAGCATGTGCATCGTTATATGCTGCAGGCAATTTTTCTTTATTTTCAAAATGATCTTTATCGACTTTGGTCATAATATTAACATCAATACTTCCTTTTTCTAAATGTTCAGAAAAAATCTTTTTTGCCTTATCTAAGTTAAAGGTATCTGAAATAGCATTTACAAACTGAGTTTTTATTTCTGAAGTGCTTGGCAATAGACTTAAGTAATGTTTTAACTCATCTATACAAGATTTGTTTACCTCTTTAAGTTGATTGAATTTTTCTTCAGTAACATCATGTAACATATCTAAATAAGAGGTTATACGCTTAGCTCTAAAGTCGGGTTGAGCATTATCGATTTCACTATAAGGTAACTCGAACATATTGCAATACATCTTTCTAAGCTTCTCTAATAAGATATCGTCTACTAAAGAAATCGCCGAATCTATCCCTAAATGAGATACCTTTAAAGGGGTGTCTGCTGTAAAGCCTATTCCCATTACTGGTATGTGGAATGAATGTAGTTTTTTCATTAAAATTATTTTAAGTTATTCTTTTTTTCTTAACAAAAAGATTTACAAAAGTGAGATTATTTTTAGCCATAATACATGACATTTATCATGTTACCTCACTACTTCCTTATCTATAACTTACTATAAAACAATTATAATGACTGATTAGCATATAAAAAAGACCACCTATTTTTGATGGCCTTTATTTAAAATCACATAAGTTTTAACTTACATTTTTACTAAGAAAAATCTTATTTTAATGGTAGTTTGTAAATGCATCCATAATTTTAGTGACTTGTAAGGCATCTTCTGCAGGACAGGGATTTTCACCTTGATCTAAAAAATAATCTACAACTGCCGAAATCATAGGTTGTTGTATATGTTTAGGAGTTTTAAATAGAAAACTTTTTGCTGTACCATTTTTGTAGTAAGTGACTTGTTTTCCATAGAATGAAAATTCTATTCTACCTGTTGTACCATAAATAACACAATCATCTTTCTCATCTGCTTTAGCGCCATTAAAAGACCACATACCACGACACTGTATTCCGTTATTAAAATTAATAATGCCGTTTACAATATCGTCTGATGAATTTTGACTTCTATTTATCGAAAACCCTGTTGCAGCTTTGTAATCGCCAAAATACATATACATTAAATCTAATTGATGCGGTGCAACATCATGAAACAATCCGCCACCCGATATTTCAGGATTAAAACGCCACGGCGTATCTGAATTAGCGATTATCTCAGAGTTTTTTGATTGTAAAATCTGAATATCTGCAAACAACACCTCGCCTATTATATGTGCTTGTAACAAATCTTGTACTTTTAAAAAAGCTGGTAAGTAACGCCTGTAATGCGCAACACTTAATTTTGTATTAGATGTTTTTAAGGCTTCTATAATTTTTTGGGCTTCTAATGCATTTAGCGCCATAGGTTTTTCTAAATAAACATGTTTACCTGCTTTTATAGCGTCTAAAGTATATTGTAAATGAAATGCTGGAGGTGTGGCAATATAAACGGCATTAATTTCTGGATCTTCTAAAATGGATGACGCATCATTATACCAATATTTAACCTGATGCCGTTTTGCAAAATCTTCGGCTTTAGCTAAATCTCTACGCATTACCGCTTTTAATTCTGATTGTTTTACTAACGAAAACGCTGGACCACTTTTAACTTCTGCTACATCTCCACAGCCAATTATACCCCAAACAATCTTATTCATACTCATGTTGATATATTTTACCCATTTATATTAGTTTCAAATTTAGTCAATATTGATTAATCCCTAAAAATAATACTTAAATGAAGGTGCTATTAAACAAAAAAGCTTGAGGAAAACCTCAAGCCTTTAAATATTTAAATACTAAACTATACGTTAAGCGTTTTAATGCATTATTTGTAATATAATGGGTCTGCACCAATGGTACCTACTAAGCTTTCTAAATACTCGGCTGTATTCGCTTTATTGTATAAGTCTTTTACACTTTGTAAACGATGATCTAAATCCATTTCTGCAACCAATTGCTTATTACTTGGATTAGACATAAACGTTTCTAAGTAATTAATTTGTTTAGTGTAAAACGCGATGTCTTTTTGTTGTTTTAATTTTAATCGCTCTTTATACCAATCACTATTAAGTACATAGTCTCTTTCAAAATAACTTCTTAGCTCTGGATCGCTCATCTCTTTACCTTCGTAGTTTCCGTAAGCCATCATATGTAAAAGAATTTTTAATGGCGGAATAGCTGCTTCTATACTTCCATCTTCAAAATATCTTAACGCTACTTTTTGTTGCGCTTCAACAATATTATTAATTCCATCTACATAGTCTTCCATACCTTGCAATTCTGGTTTAAGCATTTTTTCGTTAAACACAGCATTTGGTTCATCGAAAATACGGTTTAAACATCTTAAAGAGAATTGTTTTGTTATACGGTACCCTAATCTACTCGCGAGTACTTTTTTACCATTATATTCGAAATCGTCTATTTTTTCAAGTGCTCCATCTTTAATTAAGAAATTAGGATCTCTGTCTTGAGGCTCTAAACGCGCCCATATTTCTGGAATTAGAATACTAATATCATGATCTACCTTATTTTCTCCACCAACATAACCTGCAGCCGTACTAAAAGCATTAGATTCTGTTAAAATATGAGATAATAATGCATTATTTAAATCTGTTGTAGGCGTAAGCATATTAAAAGGTCCTTTTGTTAAAGCACCTTCAGAGCCTGCTCCTGTAGTAGACGGTGATTTCCCTGTAAGACTACAGATAAAGTCCATAAACATTTCTGGAGTTTCCTGATAATGAATTGGATTATAAACAGCCAACGGACGGATTCCGGCTTTAGTATCGGCTGGATTGTTACGTCTACCTGGTAATACTGCATTTACAACATCTACAATTGGATCTTCTGGAGCTACTTTTCTAAATAAACGCATACCAACTTCAGCTAAATAGCTTTCTTCTGTTTCGTTTATAAATTTATTGCGCTCTAAATAACGTGGATTTTTTGTAGGTTCTCCATTTACAATTCTTGTATGTGAAGGTAAAGCAAAGTATTCTTCGTCTTTAGGACTATTTACAACTTCCTCTATTAAATCTTTTACAGGCTGTGTATATTTATCGAAATTAATAGTGTCTTCATAAATTTCTTTAGCATCCTTTTTAGTTAGTAACTCGTAATTTGTTAAAAACACGTTTTCATCTACAATATCTCGTTCTGCATTTTTATCATACCCACGAATAATAGCTTCGTCTGGTCTTTGGAATAAATGAGATTCGCAATTAGCCGCCACTTTTAAACTCTTATTCGTGTATTGTGAATTTAAGTTATTAAAGTTATGTCTTGGTAAAGTAATAGACGCTGTAATATCGTCTTCCATTTGAATTTTTAAACTCGCAGAAAAATCTGATCGTAATTTATTTAATAACCAATTTCCATCCTGATTAAATCCTATTCGCACATAACTCCCCACTACAGGATTATTCATATACTTTAAACCTGTTCCTTTTTGGCCATTTACAATATCTACAGACACACAGTCTTTCCAATTTAGGGCGTCGTGATCTTGTCTATATAAACGTTTAACAAACAATACTAAAGATCTAATGTGTACAGGTATGCTAGATACAAACTCGTTGTATTCGTCTGTAAACACATCTAAAGGTTGTAATAATCGTACAGCAGACCCTAATGTTCTTTTAGAACTTAAAAATGGTTCTGATGGTGGTAACGTTGGATCGTAATTTCTCCATCTTTTAGAGTAATCGTACTCTATAATTTCATCGGCTTTTTTAAAGTCTTCGTCTATATCTATAATATTGAAATTACTATAAGTAATTGCATTTTTCATAGATTTAGAAATCTCTGACTTTCCTCCACCAGACACCGTACATGGTTTATGGCAGAATACGCCTTCTGGAGCTGTATTTACTATACGCCATAACGAAATAGCATCATGTTTTTCCAGTTTAAATTTATTACCAGACGGATGTACATATGTTTTATGCGGATTCAATAAGATACGTTGATCTTTTCCATTATATGTCCAAGTAACATCGTTTGTATTCGTATTTATGTATGCATTTTCAGGCACATATACAATGTTTGGATATTTCTTATCTATGGCATAATGTCCCTCTTTAACATCAATTCTATCTCCTAAAAGAGTTTTTACATCTTCAAAGGTATATTTATTTCCATATTTTCTATTCCAACCAGCACCATTAACAATATCTCCCATTACACCTCTTGGGTACGCTACAGCTCCTCCTGAGTGTTCTTCCTCTACCAAACCAAATAAGTTAGCAGAATAGCTAATTTGGGTTTTAATTTCCTTTTTAGAATATCCGTAGTAATTATCTGCTATTAAAGTTACCACAACACCTCTATCATCTCTACACGTAATTTTAAAAGCACCACCATCATTATACAACTCATCTGCATCTTTCCAACACATACCGTCGTTTCTTTGACGTTCCGTAGCATCATCAAAATGTGGTAAGCCTACATCTTTTTTCTTAAGCGTTTTTAATTGAGGTGCCAAAATAATACACCCTGTATGTCCTGTCCAATGTTCTGTATCTAATGCTGCATCATTTTGCACTAACGAAGGATCTCCTGCATTACCAAAAATAGCTTCCACAAAATCTAAATTACTCACTAAACTCCCTGGAGCAAAGAAACGCACTTCTAGACTCTTTTTGGTAATTACACCTTTAACTTCTGGACATACCATGGGTCTCATTAACATAGACACCATAACTTCTGCTTGTTCCTTCTGTTTAGATGTAAACGGTAACGTTTTTAATTCAGAAGAAGGTTTAAGCGCTGCATCTAATAAATGCGCAAAAGTAATTTTTGGGACTTCAAATTTATCTAAAGGCACCGGTAAAGGCCCTTCAACAATATGGAATGTACCTTTAGTGGTTCTTTTGTCATGAATAGGATTATTTAATACACCTTGTTTTACTCTATACGACGTAACATCTTCACTTACAAAACGATCTCCATTTGGAGGCAAACTCACCTCGCGAGCATGTCCGGCTTGATTTAATACTAAAGTGTTATTTGGTATTTTTAAAGGGGCATCAAACGTTATATCTTTTAAATAATCATCTATAAAAGTTTGTATACGATTATCTACAGGTGATAAATGATCTGACAGAATTCTCGATTTTTCACGAAAACTTTTAATTAATCCATTAGTTAATTTTTGAAAATTAGGATTACTAAATGCTATTTCTGCATTCTCGTCGTCGTGATAAATAGGTTGTCCCAAAGCAGCAAGCTGAAGGTTGATGTACCGAATCGTGTCTTTTCTGCTTCGAATAACAGCTTCTGTATTCGTTTTCTTTTCTCTACTCATGTTATATGTAAATTTAAAATCGATAATTTTAGAGTAATACATTACGCGTTAACAATACATTTTATAGTCAAAAAAAGCGGCTAAAAAAACAAACTTAACACCTGATTTTTTTTACAATTTATTAGATCAATTTTTACTATAATTTACTCGCTAAATTCCATGTTAAATTCAACCTCTAAAAATCATAAAATAATGTACCTTATTACTCTTGTAAATTTAGTTAAAATAGAGATAAAAAACTAATAGTTTCAAGGATTAAATTATCTGAAAACTCCTAAAAACAAAGAACTTGAAGAAAATTAGAATTATTATAAATAAGAAAAAACCTACTTAAAAATATTCAAACGTTTTCGTCGGCACCCTTCTAAAATCCAATTAAAAATCACATGTTTTTACTAAAAAAAACACACTAAAACATGCTGTTAATAAAATATAAAATCTAACCTAAATTTAATGGTAATTTAACCCTTAAAACCCACCTACTTATAGATCGATTTTTGGCCTCATTTTAAGTATTAAAATTATATTTATTAAAGACGATTCAATGGTATTAAATAATTGCAGAGATTATAAATCGAGAGAGTGAATTTGTATTATAATAATATAAAGTGTATTTATAACAATCCATAGAGAGTTATAAGATTATTATAATAATGAACTGTTGACTATTGACTAGGTTGTAATTTTTAATAAAAAAAAGATGGATAATATGGAAGTATACTAAAACAAAAAAAGCTTTCGATTTCTCGAAAGCTTTTTTGTGATGGCAGAAGGATTCGAACCTTCGACCGCCTGCTTAGAAGGCAGGTGCTCTATCCAACTGAGCTATGCCACCATTCACGAACATTACTGTTCTGAAATTGCTTTTATTTAGAAAACCATGTTTCTGAAAAGCTGTGCAAATATATAAGACTTTATAAAACTACACAACATTATTTTATATAAATTTAAAAAAATATTTACTGTATTTTATTAGACTTTGTAAATCAATAATTTTCGGTGTTAAAAACATTAAATTAACAGCAGCTACTAATTTAAAGACAAAAAAAGAACTGTCTTTTTAAAAAAACAGTTCTTTTTTTAAAATATGTATTAAAACGATTATTTTCTAACCGCTTTTACGATTGCTAAAGCATTTTTTACATCTTGCTCTAATTTTGCGTAATCTTTATTTGCAATAATATCTTTAGATATTAATTGAGACCCCATACCAACACAAGTCACTCCAGCATCAAACCAACCTTTTAAGTTTTCTTCTGTTGGAGACACACCACCTGTAGGCATAACGCTTGTCCAAGGTTGTGGGCCTTTAATTCCTTTAACAAATTTAGGTCCGTAAATATCACCAGGGAAAAGTTTTACGATTTCACATCCTAACTCTTCTGCTCTAGCAATTTCTGATAATGTACCACAACCAGGAGACCATAATACTTTTTTACGGTTACATGCAATTGCAATATCTTCTCTTAACACAGGAGTTACAATAAAGTTAGCTCCTAAAGCCATATATAAAGATGCAGCTGCACCATCTGTTACAGAACCTACACCCATAATCATTCCAGGTAATTCTGCAATAGCGTATTTTGTTAATTCACCAAAAACTTCGTGAGCGAAATCTCCACGAGCTGTGAATTCCATTAATCTTGCTCCACCATCGTAACAAGCTTTTAATACTTTTTTACTTAACTCAATATCACTGTGGAAAAATAAAGGAATCATTCCTGTATCTTTCATTGCTTGAGCCACTTCTAATCTTGAAAATTGTGCCATTGTATTATTTTTAATTTTTTAGTTCCAGTTTAAGATTTTCTTAAAATCGTATGCTTCTGGATTTGGTAAATATTGTTTTGCTTTTTCGTAATCTTTTTCTTTAATGTAGAATAAATTATCGATAAACAGTTGAGCCATATCTGAATTGATATCGACTAATCTTGGTGGAATTTTACCGCTTTCATCTTCAAAATCCTTCAAAAATAAAGGCGTAATATCACCTTTTGAGTTTGCACTTACTATACAACCTGAAACCCCTTGATCGAATAGTTTTTTAACACCAATTCCTAATAATGAGCATAGTGTTAAATCAAAAGCTATAGGATTACAACATCTTAATTCGTAGCCAAGTTCTACAGGTCTTGTCTTTACTTTTAACCCAATCTCTTTAAGTTTAACTTGTAATAAATAGTTAAAAATATGAGATTTACTTACGTTACCTAGTTCGGGATGTCCATGATCATCGTAAGTAAAATTAATATCAGAATTTAAAATTTCTTCTTCATCCATAAAGTGAAAAACACCTTCACTAATTAAAGCGACTCCATATTCAACACCTTCTAATTTACATTTTACTATTGAAGATACAATCATGTTTGTAAGCTTCTCGAATGTAATTTTTGTTTTGTTGAACATTTCTGGGATAATCATCATTTGAAAATGACATGCTGAAGCTATGCCAAACGCCAAATGTCCTGCAGAACGTCCCATAGCAGACATCACAAACCAGTTTTCACTAGTTCTTGCATCTTCATATACTGTGTTTCCTATTCTAACGCCTTCGTCTTTAGCGGTATGAAAACCAAATGTTGGATTTCTATCAGGTAAAGGCAAATCGTTGTCTATAGTTTTTGGTACATGTACATGTTTTACATCTAACTGTTCTGTTTGAAGAAATTTAGTTAATCTATTGGCGGTCGATGCTGTATCGTCTCCGCCAATAGTAACTAATAATTTTACATTATTTTTTTTAAAAAAATCTGATTTAAAATCACTGTCTTTAGGTTTAAATCTACTCATAATTAAAGTAGAGCCCCCTCGACTAAAAATACGATCGGCATGATGAAAATCAAAAACTTTTATTTCTGGTTCTGCTGAAAGCAATCCTTGGTACCCATGATGCACACCTATTACTTTGTAACCATCTTTCATAAACGTTTTGGCTACAGTACTAATTACGGTATTTATCCCAGGTGCGGGCCCACCGCCACAAATAATTGCAATTGATTTTTCCATGTGTTAATCGTGTTTGTTTGTAATGATTTTATAGGTTTAGATATTATCTAGCCACACGACCTGAAGCGTCTCCGCCCATAAGTTTTTCTACCTCAGCAACAGTTACTAAGTTCGCATCACCTTTAATAGTATGTTTTAAACAAGATGCCGCAACAGCAAAGTCTAATGCATTTTGATCATCGTCTGGGTAAGTTAATAATCCGTAGATTAATCCTCCCATGAAAGAATCTCCTCCACCTACTCTATCTACGATATCTGTAATTTGGTATTGGCGTGTTTCTAACATTTTAGTTCCATCGTATAATACTCCAGCCCATGTGTTATGAGATGCAGAGATAGACCCTCTTAATGTAGTAATTACCTTTTTAGCTTTAGGGAATTTAGCCATCATTTGCTTACAAACCGATAAGAATGCTTCTGCTTTAACATTGTGTCCTGCAGTTTGTACTGCAGCACCATCAGGCTTAATCCCGAAGTGCATTTCTGCATCTTCTTCGTTTCCTAATACAACATCACAATATGACGTTAATTCTGTCATTACAGCTTCTCTATGTGCATCGTCACAATATTTCCATAATTTAGCACGGTAGTTTAAGTCTGTAGAAATTGTAATTCCTTTTTCACTTGCAGCTTTAACAGCTTCTAAACAAACGTCTGCAGAACTTTGAGAAATTGCAGGAGTAATACCAGTCCAGTGAAACCACTCTACACCTTCAAATACTGCATCCCAGTCAATCATTCCAGATTCAATAGTAGACATAGAAGAATGTGCTCTATCGTAAACTACTTTACTTCCTCTAGATACCGCTCCAGTTTCTAAGAAATAGATTCCTAAACGATCACCACCCCAAACAATTTTATCTACACCAACACCTCTTTTACGCATTTCCATCATTGCACATTCTCCAATATCATTCTTTGGTAAACGTGTTACAAAATCACAAGAAATACCATAGTTAGCTAATGATACTGCTACGTTAGATTCACCACCACCATACACAACATCAAAATTGTTAGCTTGAGAAAATCTTAAAAATCCTTGAGGAGCTAATCTTAACATGATTTCTCCAAACGTTACTACTTTACTCATTTTTTTAATTTATATTAATTAAGTTTAATTTTTAACAGGAATTTCATTCCTCTTTGTATTTTTACAATGCTATTAACATTGAACAATAATCATTAAAACAAACGTTTGTGCAAATTTTTATAACTTTTAATTCAATATTAAAAAAAGAATTGATTTCTATTCAATACTAATTTAATGCGCAAAAACAATACATTTGTTCAAACGATTGACCAAATTTACATAAAATTTTGAAAAACAAAAGCAAAACGACCATAAAAGATATAGCAAATGTGTTAAATATTACTCCTTCTGCTGTATCGAGGGCGTTACATAACCATCCTAGAATCAGTGATAAGACTAAAGCTGCAGTAAAAAAAGTGGCTAGAGAATTAGATTATCAGCCCAACCACTTGGCTTCTGCCCTAAGGAGCGGTAAAAGTAAATTAGTGGGAATTATTGTTGCTAAAACTAACAGTTACTTCTTTTCTTCTGTTGTTGAAAATATTGAATACGAATTAAACAAAAAAGGCTATAATCTTATAATCACACAGTCTAATGAGTCTTTCGATAAAGAATGTCGGAATATTGATGCGTTATTGCAAACTCAAGTAGATGGGATTATTGCCTCTTTAGCAAACGAAACAGTAACATTTGACCATTACAATAAAATTAAAGAAAAAGGAATTCCTTTAGTGTTATTTGATCGTGGTGAGAATGATATTGGTGTAGATTATATTGGAATAGACGATTACCAAAGTAGTAACATTGTAGTTAGCCACTTAGTAGAACAAGGCTGTAAACGTATTGCGCATATTGCTGGATATAGCCACACCAGAATTTACAAAAACCGTATTAGAGGCTATAGAGATGCCTTAAAAAAGCATGAGTTACCAGAAGATGAAGCTTTACTTTTAGAAAGTAGCTTAACCATTGAAGATGGACGCGAAAAAATGGAACAACTTTTAAAACTTCCAGAATTGCCAGATGCAGTTTATGCCGCTGGAGATTATGCTGCTTTAGGCGCCTTACAGGTTTTACAAGAACATAATATTAAAGTTCCGGAACAGATTGCCTTAGTGGGGTTTAGTAATGAACCTTTTACTTCATTAGTTTCTCCTTCTATTTCGAGTATATACCAACACAATAAAGAAATTGGTCGGTTAGTAGCTAAACAATTTTTATTGCGTGTAAACGATAAAAATTACAAACCTGTTTTACATAAAACCATTTTAGAACCGGAGTTAATTATTCGAGATTCTTCAAGAAGAAAACACAATTAATTACTTAGTATAACTTATAGACTTAAGCCTTTATATACCAAAAAAAACTAGACACTCACTTAAGTTTTAAACTTTGAGTAGTGTCTAGGCTTAATTTACATAGTGATAATTAGGCTTTAAGCAGACTAATATTAATGCTCTTTTGGTGGTCTTTGCCCATCATGATCTCCTCTTTGAGGCTTCGGCCCATTTTCTAATTCTGTTTTTGATATAAATCCATCTTTATCTGTATCAATCTTATCAAAATCACTCTCTAAAGGCCCCTTAACTTCGTCTTTAGACAATTTACCATCTGCATTAGCATCCATTTCTTCTAATAACTTATTAAAACTTGGAGGGCCGTCTACATGTCTTTTAGAACCATTCCCTTCTAGTGGTCTTTCAGACTCATGTTGTTCAGTGACATTTTGTTCTTTTATATCTGTTTTTTTATCCTTTTTAGACTGACACGCAAACATGATACAAGCGACTGAGCTTAAAAAAATTAATTTTTTCATCTGTATTAAATTTAGTTTTTATTATTTATATAAAATTTTTACTACTTAAGCTACTCAACATATTAATCCTTAAAATGTTAAACGTAACACTGCATTCCAAAGAATCTATTTTCTAATGCTAAAGCTGTACTATATTAATTAACAATACTGTCAATAGCCATTCGTTTTATATACACCTCAGTAATGTATACATCAGTATTTATCATTTCAGTTACACCTCCTTATATTCCTGCAGTAAAACGGGTAAAACAAGCATCTCTTGTCCTTAATAAATATTCGTTTTCTAAAAACTACACAACACCTAAACTGGTGAGTGTTAATATTTAAAAGAGACTCTGCTTTTTAAAATTTTATTTTAAATAAAAAAGATAATCTATGTTCAATTTTTTAATCTTCTAATTCTTGTTTTAATTTAATTGCAAGAATTTGAGTTTTCTTTCTAAGATTCATAGAGAGGTTTAGCAATATTTTTGTTTGCAATAACTGATCGATTATACTATTTTGATATTCTTTATTATTTAATAAAGCCTTATAGTTAGATTTCTGACCTTTTTCTCTTATCTGATTATAATTAGTATTAACCTCCGGAAGGATATCTATCAATGACAAATGCTGCTCTAATACAGGCTGTAATTTATTATCTACTATATTCCTGATTTTGAGTTCTTGCTCTTGAAAGGATTTTAATTCTGAAGGATATTCTGCAATTAAATCTGCTAAGGTATCATTTTCAAGAAACTGAAATTTATCTGTGAAATTCACAGAACTTAGCGCCTCATTCCTCAGATTTGAATTTTTAAATTTAACTTGTAAAATCACACTTTTATCTGCTTTAGACAAACTGTCTACGCCAATAAAGTTTAATGTTTTTTGTAATGCTACTCTGCTGGTATTGTATTGCATTATAGAAGAATCTAATACACTTAAATTAGTATGTAACTCTTCATATAAGCTTTGATATATTTTTTCTTGAACAATTTTATTTTTTCTAATTTCATTAAGATCATTAATTTTCCAAGCTATTAAAATCCCTAATACTATTAACAAAATTTCCCCTATAGCATAAACGATATGATTTCTTAATTTACCCGAAAGCAATTGTTTTTTTCTAAACGCCCTAAATACTTTCACTTCTCGCTTATTTGTATAATTATAGGATTTTGTTTAAATAAAAAAGCTTCATAATTGCTTACAAAGCTTTTTTACACAACAACAAACAATTTATTTAACTATTTTCTTTTACCACTTGGTTTAGGAGCGTCTTCAAATTCTTTTTCTGAAATGTATCCATCTTCATTAGTGTCAATTTTAGTAAACTCATCTTTTAATGGTCCTTTTACTTCAGATTCTTCGAGTTTTCCATCTTCATTAGCATCCATATCCTCTAATAATTTAGCATATGTTGGCGGCTCTTTTTGTTCGCCACCTCGTTGTTGTGCATTAGCAAAACTTACAAAAGCTAGACAAAAAAACACCATTAATAATCCGATTTTAGAATTTATTGTACTCATAATTTATTTTTTTTAGATTCTTATATGTACAAAGGTTAGAAATAGTTAGATATGTATTTTAGGTTTTCAGTGAATGCTAGATTTATTTAAGTAAAAGTCTATAAAAATTTGTTAAATCAGTTTAATATGAGATAAAACTGCGGTTTAAGTGATTCTGTATCAAAAAGAATAATATAAAACTTAAAAATAGTTCACTCTCAATCCCTCAATCTTGAGCATAAAAAAACCGTCAATAATTAGACGGTTTTTTAATTTTTATTTTTTTAAAAATTTATTTGACTACAATTTTTTTAGTAATTGTATTACCTGCTTTAATAATAGATAATACATAGAATCCTTTTGGATAAGAAGATAAATTTAAAACTTCATGCCTTAAACTTCCATCAGACTCAATAATATTGTTATACAACACTTTTCCTGACATATCATATATTCTAACTGGTATGGCTTGATCAAGTCCTGAAATTTTTAAATTTAATAATTCTGATGTTGGATTAGGATAAATATTGAACTCAAATTCTATTTCTTCTTCAATTTCCTCCCCTTTAAATGCTTCTACAATAACTACAACTTCATCTTCTGTATAACAACCTAATTCATTAAAAACCGCTACCGAATATAACGTTGTTTGATTTGGACTAACTGTAATACTTCGTGACGTTGATCCGTTACTCCATAAAAATTCAGTACCTCCACTTGCTGTTAATGTAATACTTTCACCTTCTTCTATGGTTTGATCTGCGCCAGCATTAGCAATTGGTAATGCATATACTCGTACTGTGACTGTTGCTGTTGCTGAAACAGCACCTTCAAACACTTCTACTGAATATGTTGTCGTTGTGCTTGGACTTACCGTGATGCTTTGAGTTGTTGCTCCTGTACTCCATTTGTAAGTTGATCCGCCGCTTGCTGTTAATGTTACCGTTTCTCCCTCACAGATAGCTTGATCTTCTCCGGCATCTGCAATAACTTCTACCTTTTTAGCTTTTACAATAACTTGAACTGCATCACTATCTGAACATCCGTTTTCGTTTGAAACTTCTACGGTGTAAGTTGTCGTTTGATTTGGACTAACTGTAATACTCTGAGATGTTGATCCGTTACTCCAGCTGTAGGTTGATCCGCCACTAGCTGTTAGTGTAATACTTTCACCTGCTTCTATGGTTTGATCTGCGCCGGCATTAGCAACTGGTAATGCATAGACTTGTACTGTGACTGTTGCTGTTGCTGAAACATCGCCTTCAAACACTTCTACTGAATATGTTGTCGTTGTGCTTGGACTTACCGTGATGCTTTGAGTTGTTGCTCCTGTACTCCATTTGTAAGTTGATCCGCCGCTTGCTGTTAATGTTACCGTTTCTCCCTCACAGATAGCTTGATCTTCTCCGGCATCTGCAATAACTTCTACCTTTTTAGCATTTACAATAACTTGAACTGCATCACTGTCTGAACATCCGTTTTCATTTGAAACTTCTACGGTGTAAGTTGTCGTTTCATTTGGACTAACTGTAATACTTTGAGACGTAGATCCGTTACTCCAGTTGTAGGTTGATCCGCCACTTGCTGTTAGTGTAATACTTTCACCTGCTTCTATGGTTTGGTCTGCGCCCGCATTAGCAACTGGTAATGCATAGACTTGTACTGTGACTTCATCTGTTGCTGAAACAGCACCTTCAAAAACTTCTACTGAATATGTTGTCGTTGTGCTTGGACTTACCGTGATGCTTTGAGTTGTTGCTCCTGTACTCCATTTGTAAGTTGATCCGCCGCTTGCTGTTAATGTTACCGTTTCTCCCTCACAGATAGCTTGATCTTCTCCGGCATCAGCAATAACTTCTACCTTTTTAGCATTTACAATAACTTGAACTGCATCACTATCTGAACATCCGTTTTCGTTTGAAACTTCTACGGTGTAAGTTGTCGTTTGATTTGGACTAACTGTAATACTCTGAGATGTTGATCCGTTACTCCAGCTGTAGGTTGATCCGCCACTTGCTGTTAGTGTAATACTTTCACCTTCTTCTATGGTTTGGTCTGCGCCGGCATTAGCAACTGGTAATGCATAGACTTGTACTGTGACTGTTGCTGTTGCTGAAACAGCACCTTCAAACACTTCTACTGAATATGTTGTCGTTGTGCTTGGACTTACCGTGATACTTTGAGTTGTTGCTCCTGTACTCCATTTGTAAGTTGATCCGCCGCTTGCTGTTAATGTTACCGTTTCTCCCTCACAAATAGTTTCATTATCTCCGGCATCTGCGATAACTTCTACAACTGTTTCTGATACTACTACAGTAACTTCGTCTTGTGCTTCACATCCGTTTTCAGAAACCGTTACAGTATATGTAGTTGATACTGTAGGTGAAACGGTAATATCTCGCGTAATTTCTCCTGTACTCCAAAGTACAGATCCTGATCCAGATACAGACAACGTTGTGCTTTCTCCTAATTCTATGTTAACATCACTTCCGGCGTTTATCGTTTGCCTGGGTGACACGGTTACTGTGACTTCATCGGAATTTGAACATATTCCGTTAGTAGCAGTAACCGTGTACGTGGTTGTTTTATTTGGTGAGACCGTAATTGATTGTGTTTTTTCTCCTGTGCTCCATTCAAATTCACCTGCACCTGTAGCCCTTAATTCTATACTTCCATCCTCACAAACTGTGACATCTTCCCCTGCATCTACAGAAGTCAAATCTACAACAGTAATTAAAACTTCATCTGTATCCGAATTTCCATAACTATCTTCACCAGTTACAGTATAAGTCGTTGTGTTTTCTGGAGATACAGTAATACTTGCTGTAGTGTCACCAGTACTCCATAAATAAGAAGAAGCTCCTGATGCTGTAAGTGTAATTTCAGCCCCGTTACAAATTGTTTCATCTTCTCCTGCAATTACTTCTAAAGAAGGTATTATATCTTGAGAATTCCCCTCATCTACTCCATTTAAAAATTCTTCTAGATCGGTATAACCATCACCATCTGCATCTCCAAGTCCATCTTTATTTAAATTGCCAAAAGTTTTACGCTCCCATTCATCTGCCATTCCATCTTGATCTGTATCGTAATCTGAAGGTCTGGTTTTAGAGGTAAAAGCGGGCACTTTATAAGCAGATGTTTCTAGACGTTCTGTATAGATTCCTTTTTGTACATTAGTTAACCATTCTGTATCTAGAAGATCTAAATTAGATGAAGAAGATCCATCTGCATTCAATCGCGCATTACAACCTACATCAAACTTTACATCATTAAAAGCAGCATCTGCAGATTGAATACTCATTTTAGCACCGAATAAGCCATATTGATTATTTACAAAATAATTATCAGGAATCTGATCACCTCTAGCATATCCACCGCCATCTAAAAAGAATTTCCAAGCTAATTTATTATTTGCATTTAATTCTGACACACTATTTGTTGGCGATTGACTATTTACTGCAACGTATTTATTCCCGGAAGTATAAATGGCAGGAATGGTCCCATCTTTGTAAGTATAGCATTGAATTCTTGTATCTTGAAGAGGTCTAACACCATAATCATAATAGTTATTAATATGATTAAGCTTAAACTCGCCATCCCCTCTTATTAGCCTGTTTTTAACAGTCCATATAACATTATTAATCACTTCAAACTCACCATCGTTTCCTGCTATGTTGGGAAATCTATGAGAAGCATTGTAATACATATTATTAATCACAGAAATTTGTCCTACAGTCATTTCTCGTTCTGCATATCCACCAAAAATAGAGCCATTTTTACTTTCTGAGAATAACGACCTTTGCACTGTAATATTTTTAATTGTACTTCCCGCTTCTGTAGTGTAGAAGCTCGCACTCTCATCTGCCCCAAAAGCAAATGTACAATGATCAAAAATTATATTAGTCATTGAAGAAGCCGCTGTAAAACTATCATCTCCATAATCTACTCCACCTTTAAACCTAATATGTCTTACTATAATATTATCAACCCCACTAAAATACACTCGACTACCATCTATAGTAATACCTCCTTCTGGTGCAGTTTGCCCAGCTATTGTAATATTATCAACAGAAGTAGCCAATAAAGATTTTAATTGAATAATTCCACTTACATCAAATACAATTGTTCTATTAGATTGTTTAAGAGCTTCTCTAAAACTACCAGAGCCACTATCATTTAAATTGGTAACATGATACACATCTCCTCCACGGCCGCCAGTAGTATAAGCTCCTGCACCATATGCTGATGGAAATGCTTTGGTTTGCGCAAAAGTTAATGACGTAATTAAAACAAATAAAGCTAGTAAGCATAGGTTTTTGAAAACCAAAAGTCTTGAAAAGTTTATGCCTGTCGGGGTACAAGCAGAAAAAAAGTAGGTCATTTATAACAAATTTGGGGGTGGCTATTTTAATTTTTAAATAAAAATAGCCAATTAATACACTTAATCGTACAAAAAACAACTTTTATCGATAAAAAAAATAATGAGGTAAGAAAATAACTACACAAAACAAATAAATGAGAGATTTTACTTACGTATTTTATCGGTAAAATATTTCGTTACAACGATTTATTTTACCTATATACGTATCTATTTTAAACTTAGACGTCTTTCACCCTAAGAATCACTCTTTTTATAGAAAACCCAAGACTAACATCAATAGATAAAACTTAGACCAACTAAACATTACTATTTAACACTTTACAATTAATTTTACTTTTAGTATTAAAAATATTAACAAAGATAATTTATCTACTTGTCTTACATATTAATGTGTACATATAGTTATAGGACTATAAAGAATAATAGATAGAGTATGATATATATAATTTACAACAATATTTAGGGTAAACTACTAATAGTTTTAGGATATAATTATTTCTAACATATAAATTAAGAGACCTATAATAATTTACTAGAAATGAAAAAAAGTAAATTCATCGAAAATTTAACCCAATTGACTTGAAAAATATATTTATTAAGTGCTTTTAATCATATTTGCTTTAATAAATGGCTTTGAAAAATATTTAATAATTTTTAAAAAAGAATATTATAGTTTTTTTAAAGAAAAAACACCTGTTACTTTTTAAGTTATATAACAACTGTTGTGTTTTATTTAATTCTTAATCACAAATATTATTTAGATACATATCAGATGAAAAATAATAAAGATAAAAGACCATATATTAAAGATATTTCTATAAACACACTATCATGAAAAATATAAATTTTAAATGCTACCTTTAAGTAGAAAACAAATAATTAAAAAAATTGAGACTGCTTTCCATAACTCTTTAGTGAGAAATATGGCTATAGTAGCAATAGTAACTTTTTTTATTAAAGGTATTGCATTCTATAAAGAAACAATTATAGCGGGCCAATTTGGACTTTCAGAGGTGTTAGATACATTTTTAATAGCCATCTTGATTCCAACTTTTATTCAGAGTGTGTTCTTAAATTCTTTAAAAAATTTATTTATACCAAATTATATAGCAGAAGTTAAAAACGAGGGAAATATTTCAAGTTTTCAATCTATAATTTTTTTAATGACAATTATAATCTCTATAATTTCTATAATAGTCGCTTATTTATTTATAGATCTATTTTTAGAATCCATTTATCCAAACCACACGCAGGCATATTATTCTTTAGTAAAGAATCAATTATACATTATTTTACCAGCATTATTAATTTGGGGGTTAACCACTGTCATTTCTGGACTTTTAGAAATTGAAGACAAATTTTTAATTTCAACAATACATCAATTATTTCCATTAATTACAATGATCATATTTTTATATGTGTTAAATGATAAACTGGGTAATATGTTATTGGCATATGGTACTCTTGTTGGAAGTATTATAGGTTTTATCTTTCTGTTATTTTATGCATTAAAATATAACATTCTTTCTTTAAGTAAACCGGTATTTAATGATAATGTTAAGATAATGATTAATCAATTACCACCTAAAATATCATCTAGTTTTCTTTCTGCTATGAATAATTTCATTGATCAATTTTTTGCAGGGTCTTTGGTTGTTGGTTCTATCGCTGCTTTAAATTACGGAAATAGGGTTCCTGCATTTGGAGTAACAATAGTTATTATGGCTCTTGGAAGTGTTTTATTACCTCATTTTTCCAGATTGGTTAACGAAGATTTAAAATCGGCTTACCTTTATCTCTTTAGAATACTAAAATTAGTACTTACCATTGGTATTATAGGTGTAATAATTGCAGTACTGTTTTCTGATTGGATTGTTGAAGTATGGTTAGAATCTGATAATTTTACCCATCAAGACACCTTAAAAGTTTCAGCTATACAACAAATACTATTTATAAATGTTCCATTTTATTTATGTACTCTAATAATAGTAAAATTTCTTACAAGCATTAATAAAAACAGGTTTATGGCTTGGATATCGTTTATTAATCTTTTAATTAATATTACTTTAAATTTTATTCTTATAAAATATTATGGTGTTTATGGATTAGCTTTTAGTACCAGTTTTGTTTTAATAATAAGTAGTTGTTTTTACATGGGATATACTTACAAACAATTTAAAAAATTAACACTATAATAAATTATGCAATCGGCATTGAATGAATTAAAAGATTTTAATTTCATAAATATATTCACGGCGTAAAAAACTATTTTAATTAATTAAACAATGAAAATTCACTTTATTATATCTAGATTAAAAGGTGGTGGTGCAGAACGAGTTCTAACCTTAATAGCAACTGCATTTGCAAATAAACCTAATTACGATATAACCATAATTACACTTAATGATTATGAAGTTTTTTATGACATACCCAACACAATAAACAAGATATCAATGGATTATGGACACATTTCAAACCATACCATTAAAAGTATGATTAACTTAACTTCCTATTACTGTAAAAAACAAAACAGACCTGACCTTATAATTTCCTTTATTACACTTACAAATTTTATTACTATTATAGTTGCTAAATTATTTGGTATAAAAATAATTGTAGAAGAACACAACAGTTATTTAAGAGCAATGAAAAGTCGTGAAAAATTAACCAATTTCACAAGAAAACACTTGTATAAACGTGCAGATCTTTTAACCGTTCTTACTTCTTTTGATGTAGTGTATTATGAACAATTTAATGTAAATGTAAAGGTTATGCCCAACCCATGTAGTTTTCTTCCGTTAACCGCACAGTTAAAGGAAAGAGAAAAAACAATATTGGCTGTTGGGAATCTAGATAGGTACCATCATAAAGGTTTTGATAACTTAATTGTGTTTATAGCGCCTATATTAAAATCAAATCCAGATTGGAAATTAAAAATTGCAGGAACAGGTGAGAATGGTTTAGATTTACTAGCTTCACTTGTAGACCAACATGACATTAAAGAACAAGTTATTTTTACTGGATTTGTGTCTAATATTTCGGACCTCATGCAATCTTCGTCTATATTTATTCTATCTTCAAGATTTGAAGGTTTACCCATGGTATTGTTAGAAGCCATGTCTCAAGGTATGGCTTGTATTGCGTATAATTGTAAAACTGGTCCATCAGATATAATCACCCCGGACATAAACGGCTTACTTATTGAAGATCAAAACATTAAAGAGATGCAATTTAATCTACAACGATTAATTAGCGATTCTAATTTAAGAGCTTCTTTAGCAAAAGAAGCAATTAAGTCCTTAGATAAATATCATATAGATACCATTATAGAAAAGTATGAGAATGAATTTAAAAAGTTACATATAAAAAAATGAAAGGAAAAGCAATTATTATATGTTTTATATGGCCATTAATTTGTGGTTGTCTAAATATACAGTTATTAACAGCTGCTTTTATCTCGATAGCACTATCTCAATTTATAGCTTACATAAATTTAGTATTAATACTTATAGGTGTTTTTGTTGTACTTAAAGGCTCTAATGGCGAACTATCTAAAACAGCTAGCTTATGGTTTATTTTTTATGCTCTTTATTATAGTTTTGGGTTATTAGCATCTGGCATCACCGGGTTTGAAGATCCTGGTTACTCAACGATTGCCACAATAGTTCCTGTAATTTATTTTATTGGCTTTTATTATTTTTTAAGGCAAGAAGAATATACCAAGTTATTTTTTAAAGTAATAACTGTATGTTATATGATTTCTGCAATTTTAACAATTTTCTTTTTTAAGATTAATTATAGCTTTGATGATTTAGCTATTAGACCTTATCCTTTAGACCGAGCTGGTGGTGTGTACGCAGATGCAAATAATGCTGCAATGGTAAATATATTAGCATATATATTGTTTCAAAAGTTTTATATCGCAAAAACTAAACTACAAAAGGCATTTAAAATCTTTTTAACTTTAGTTATTGTATATAGTATTTTACTAACCTTATCTACTACTGGCTTATTTATTTTTGTAATCGTTTCTGTCATTACAAATTACAAGTTTTTCAGAGGGTTTAAAGTATTGCTATTAGGAGTATTATTAGTATTATTTTACGCTGCTTTATTTGTTAGAGAACAGTTTTATAGTCATTTAAACCTCTCCGTTAGACAAATAAGTAAGATTGATAATATTTATAATGTATTAACCTTTAACACCGAAAAGATTGATAGCTCAGGCCGTTCTGAATTACTACAACTCTTGCTTGAATATGTCTATAAAAAACCTATTATGGGTAATGGTGTTGGTTTTTCCACGTTTATTCGTGGACACAATACTTATATAGGTGTATGGGCAGATGCAGGTATAATTACATTTTTATTTTTCTTATTTTTATTAGTTATTTATTTAGTTAAATCTTTAAAACTTAATCTAACATTAATGATTTTCTGTTTATCTATGTTAGTCACTATGTATATTTTTATGCTTACTTTACAAACTGTTATAAATCAGACACATATAATTGTTTTATTTGTTTTTATAGGCTATGTAATTGATAGGAAAAGATTGATTCAATATTAATTCTATTTAATATTTAAAATTGGGTATACTATTTAAATTACATGTTTTGAGAATTATAAATTAGATCCAACAAAGTCAATTGCTTATCACATATAATTATAAAATGACACAATGATACAGAACAAACAAAACTATATAGACTATTTAAAAGCAGACCAAAAGGCTTTAGGTATACAAAATCTAAATTTAATTTCTTATTTCATTGAATGTATTTCACCAAATCAAATTTGGAAATTTCAAAAAACCTTAAGAAAACTAGAGTATTATCACAACTGTAAACGTCATGGTTTTAACAAACTAGTATATACATATTTAAGATTTAAATTTAAAAATATATCTTTAAAATTAGGGTTCTCTATTCCTATTAATGTTTTTGGACCAGGTTTAGCAATTGTACATTATGGTACAATTGTTATAAACAGTAATACAAAAGTTGGTAAAAATTGTAGAATTCATGCATGTACCAATATAGGAGCTTCGGGAGGCTCAAAAAAAGCACCTAAATTAGGAGATAACGTTTATATAGCTCCTGGAGCTAAAATATATGGTGATATAGAAATTGCAAATAATATAGCCATAGGTGCTAATGCTGTTGTAAATAAATCCTTTACAGAAGACAGTATGATGATTGCTGGCAACCCTGCAAAAGCGATTAAAAAAATTGACATCACTAAAATCATTAAACATATATAGTGGTGTATTAAGCTATGTAATTACATTTTTTATTAATATCCAACTATTTAAACTCAGATTTATTTCTACAACTTTATATATTTTTTTTAGGAACTTAAGCATGAAAATTATGAGTGCAAATATTTTATAACTAACCTCATAAAATTAAAGTTTTAAACGGATTATAGGCTTAATCTAACCTTTTAAAGAGTTTTTTTGATTTTTAAATTTTTATAAAACATCTTTAAATATTTATTAGATAATAAGTCCTTATTTATAAATATTGTAACAACCTTTAGGGATATAAAACCAAAAAATAACCTTTGCATTTTTTATATGAATTTATCATAAAAACAAGTAAAACACAACTAGTATACCACTAATAATCAACACCTAAACAGTTTTGTAATTAATTATAAACAAATACCTTAAAATAATTACGGTCTTAAACTTAAGCTAAATCAATATAAATTATTCCTCAAGAAAATTGTCTAAATAAAAACGTATACTTTCAAGTATTTTTTGTTATAAATAGTCTAACAAGTAGTAATTAAAAAGAAAAACGTTTAATAGCAAAGAGACAACGTCTATAAATTATGAAAACTAAAATAAAACTAATCTTTATACTTCCTGATCTTACCTCTGGTGGGGCAGAAAGAGTTGTCTCATTTATAGCCAATAATATTTCTAAAGAAAAATTTGACACTCAACTTTGGCTTGCCGGATCCAAACAAAAAACACCTTATAATACAGACTCAATTAAGGTTAAATATTTTAATAAAACTCGAGTATTAAATGCAATACCCGATTTTATAAAAGGCTTTGCTAAAACCAAACCAGATGTAGTCGTTAGTTCAATTGCTCATGTAAATACAGCTATAGCATTGATTTCAGTATTTTTTCCCAAAATAAAGTTTATTGGTAGAGAAGCTAATGTTATGAGCGTGGTTAAGGATTTTAGTCACAGTAAAAACAGATTTGGAAATTTAATTCCGATAAATGTAAGTTATAAAATGCTTGACATCATTCTTTGTCAATCAATTGATATGCGTGAAGACATGAAATCAACTTTTAACATACCAGAATCTAAACTAAGAATTATAAATAATCCAATTACAGATAGCTTTAAAATAAAAAGCACAACAGACAAGACTAAACCTTGTATACAATTTATTACAGTAGCACAATTTAAAAAACAAAAAGGCCACGAAAGACTTCTAAAAATATTATCACAATTAGATTTTGAGTTTCACTATACTTTAATTGGCAAAGGTCCTGAACAAGAGCACATTTTAAAATTAATAGAAACTTATAACCTAAAAGATAAAATTACACATATCGCGTTTACCAAAGACGTCGAGAAACACCTTGCTGCTAGTGATTTTTTCTTACAAGGATCTTATGTAGAAGGATTTCCTAATTGCTTAATTGAAAGCTGTGCAGTAGGTACTCCTGTTTTAGCTTATAAAGCACCTGGCGGTTTAAATGAAATTATTGAAGATGATGTAAATGGTTTGGTTGCAGATAGTGATGAAGATTACTTAAATAATATTATAAAAGCAACGACAGCCATTACATGGGACCCAAAAATAGTAAGTGAATCTGTCTATAGAAAATTTAATAAAACACATATTTTAAAACAATATGAAGATTTATTTACAGAATTATCTAATACCTAAACTACAGTTTGAACTCAACAAAACCAAATATTAGTATTTTAAGCATCACTTTAGGAAGTGGAGGTGCAGAGAAAGTGATTAGCCTGTTACTTAAAATGTTAAGAACAGACTATAATGTAACACTTGTGTTATTTTACAATCACATTCATTTTCAAATCCCTGAAGATATCAATGTGGTATATTTATCTACCGAAACTCCTAACAGACCATTTTATGCAAAGTTTGCTGATTTGGTTAGCTTTAAAAAGAAATACAATGCTTTTATAAAACAAGAAAACATAAGCATTTCAATCTCTTTTTTAGCATTTCCAAACTTATTAAATGGTATGATTGCTTCAACCAATCCTAACTTAAAAACCATTATTAGTGAACGTGGGTTTCCGTCAGATAATACATCAAGTAAGCTTTCACTCTATATCTCTAAATTATTCTATCCCATATATTATAATAAGTGTACCAAACTATTTTCTAACTCTGTATATATCAATACAGATTTAAAAGATAATTTTGGAGTAAAAATCCCTATGGATGTTATATATAACCCTATAGAATTACCCGAAAAAACCATTACTCCTGAAACTTTAAATACAACTTTTAAAAACTTTAAAATTATAACAGCAGGAACTTTAAATAAACGTAAAAACCATATCATGATCCTGCGTGCATTACAAGATAATACACAACCTTATAAACTAACTATTTTAGGCGGAGGAGAATTACACAACTATTTAACCCAAGAAATTTCTAATTTAAAGTTACAAAATAAAGTAACCTTAGCAGGCAAAGTAAAACATGTTAACGAATACCTTCTAAAACAGCATTGCTTTGTATTGTCTTCGTTTACTGAAGGCTTTCCTAATGCGCTTATTGAAGCTATGGCCATGGGGTTACCTTGTATCTCTACCAATTGTTTATCTGGTCCGTTAGAATTACTAAACGATAATGAAACTATAACCATTACACCTGGCACGTTCCATCTTGGTAAATACGGAATACTCATTAACAACGATGATCATGAAGGACTTAAACACGCGTTAGCTTTTTTTAACAACAATCCTAAAGAACGTGAAAAATATAGCCAATTAAGCTTACAAAGAGCTAAAGAATACGAACTTAAGAGTATATACTCAAAATTCTATAACTTTTTAAATAATTAAAGTGTATGTGCGGAATTAACGGAATTATTACAAGAAATGGTCTTAAAGACAACAAGATAAATGGGATATTAACCAAAATGAATAATCTCATTATTCATAGAGGACCAGATCAAGACGGGGTATTCTCTGAAGAGAATAGTAACGGGTCTGTAGGTATGGCTATGAGACGATTATCTATTATAGATTTAAAATCTGGTAAACAACCTATATATACAGATGATAAAAAGATTGTAATTGTTTTTAATGGTGAAATCTATAATTATAAAATATTAAAAGCCAAATTAGAAGCAGAAGGTGTTACTTTTAATACCACAAGTGATACTGAAGTTATTATAAAACTTTACGAAAAATATGGCGTAGAATCATTCCAATGGTTAGACGGTATGTTTGCCTTTAGCATTTATGATAAAATACAAAACAAACTCTTTATTACGCGTGACTTTTTTGGAGAAAAGCCATTATATTATACACAATCTAACACGCAGTTTTTATGGGCATCAGAATTAAAATCTATCATTAACATACTCGATTTTACACCAGAAATCTCTAAAAAAGGTTTAAATCTATATTTTCGTTTAACTTACATTCCGGCACCACATACTATATATAAAAATATTTTTAAGTTAGAAGCTAACCATTATATTGAATATGATTTAGCCTCTCATACAACTACAATCACAAAAATTAATCCAGAACCTGTTCCGGTAAAACAACAAATCTCTTTTGATGATGCAAAAGCAAAAACAAAAGAATTGGTTTACAATAGTGTAAATAGCAGGTCTATTTCTGACGTTGCACTAGGAACTTTTTTATCTGGAGGTGTAGATTCTTCAATTATCTCTTTATGTTTATCGCAAGCTACAGATAGAAAAATAGATACTTTTTCAATAGGCTTTAAAAAAGCGACTTACGACGAGTCTGATAAATCTAGAGTTGTGGCTAAAATGTTAAACAGTAAGCACCATGAATTTATTATTGATGAAGACGATTTAAAAGATAACATTCATGATATTCTTGTGAATTTTGATGAGCCATTTTCTGATACGGCGGCCTTACCTACTCACCTACTCTCAAATAAAACCCGAGAGCACGTTACAGTTGCATTAACTGGTGATGGTGGAGATGAAGTTTTTGGAGGGTACAACAAATACTATATTGGTAAAATGAATAAACGCTATACCAGTATTGTACCTGAATTTTTACACAAATCTATTTTAAAACATAGCAAAAATTTCTTAATAGAAAAAGACGATGCTAGAGGTAGAAAGTTTAGAATAAAAAAACTATTACATGCAATAAATTATAAAGGTGACTTTTACTGGGATATTATTTCTCTAGCAAATACAAATAATGAAATTTCTGAAATTTTAAATTCAGATTATTTAGAGCATGATTTGTTTCAAGAGTATAAAGATATTTTAAACTTAAATAAAGCCGAAACCTTAACCGATTTCAGACAGGTTGATAAAGTTTTAAGTCTAGAAGGTGGTATGCTTGCTAAAGTAGACCGAACTAGTATGATGAACTCTTTAGAATGTAGAGCTCCCTTTTTAAATAAAGACCTTTGGGAATTTACAAATACACTGCCTGAAGATTATTTAATGAAAGGTTGGAATAAAAAATACATTTTAAAAGAAGCCTTTAAAGACCAATTCCCAGAAGAGTTTCTTGAAAAAAGTAAAAGTGGCTTTGGTTCTCCAACAGGAGATTGGTTAAGACAAAGTTTACGTAAAGAATTAGAGCGCTATATAGAGCCTAAATACCTAGAAATGCAAGGTATATTTAATAAAAATATTATAATCAAATTAGTAAAAGATCATTTAGATAGTAAAAAAGATAGTACGTTTAGAGTATGGTCTTTCTATTGTTTTCAAAAATGGTATACTTACAATTATTTAAAACAGTCTAAAGTCTAAATGTCAAAAAAAAGAATTTTATTAGTAGCATCATTTTCTCCATCTCTAATTAACTTTAGGGGAGATTTTATTGAAAGTTTAATACAAAATAATTTTGAAGTTTATACTGCGTCACCAGATTATACAGAAGAAGTTAAACAACAACTATTAACTTTAGGTGCACATCCAGTTGTATATAAATTAGAACGTACAGGCTTAAACCCTTTAAATGATTTAAAGTCTATTTCTGAACTAAAAGCAATAATAAAAACACATGACATTGATTTGGTTTTTCCTTATACAGTTAAGCCTGTAATTTATAGCTCTATTGCAGCAAACTCCTGTAATGTTCCCGTAATATCTTTAATTACAGGACTTGGGTTTGCATTCACTGGCTTAACATTTAAAGCTAGAACTTTACAAAGACTAAACGAGTTTTTATATAAAATATCTATACGTAAAAATAAAGTTATTGTTTTTCAAAATAAAGACGACTATAAATTATTCTTAGATAGAAAAATAATACCAAAAACAAATAAAGTTGCATTTGTTGGAGGCTCTGGGGTTAATTTAAATAAATATAAAACTAGAGTTAACGATAATACTTCTAACAAAATTAAATTCTTACTGGTAGCAAGATTAATTAAAGAGAAAGGAATAGAGTTATATATCGCAGCTGCTAAAAAATTAAAAAAAACGTATCCAGAAGCAGAATTTCATATTATTGGAGAGCCCGATAATTCGCCATCTTCAATAAAATTAGAAAAATTAAACAAGCTAAATAGTAAAGGAATTGTGGTTTATCACGGTAAGCAAAATAATGTTCCAGAACATTTATACCATACCGATGTGTTTGTGTTACCTACATACTATCGAGAAGGAGTTCCTAGATCTATATTAGAAGCTTTATCTGTAGGATTACCTATAATTACAACCAATACACCTGGTTGTAAAGAAACAGTTAAGAAAGATTATAATGGAATATTAATAGCTCCTAATAATTTAGAAGAATTGGTAGAAGCAATGGCAGTTTTTCTTAAAACACCTTCTAAAATCAAAGAAATGGGACGTAATAGTAGACTTTATGCTGAACAAAGATTTGATGTAAATATTATAAATAAAGAATTAATAGCTATAATTAACGAAGAAATAAAACACTAATTAAACATCATACAATCGCCATTAATTTGAAAAATACTTTAGATAAAATTGATGTATTTGCACTATTAATAGTACTTATTTTATTTATAGGCATACTTAGTAGTTACTGTAATTGGGGCTGGATTTCTGTTGGTTTTAGTATTATATTACCTGTTCTATTCATTTTAAACGTTATACTAAGCATCTATTCTATTTATAAAAAAAAGTATTTTTATTGTATTGGTGCGTGTAGCTTTTTGTTAGTTTTTAATTGGTCTTACAGCTTCAATAGTGTGTCGCAATTAAAACCTAGTGAGCTAGATAATGCTATTAGTATTTTATCATTTAATACAAAAGGGTTTAGTTACAAGTATAAAGGCGAAAAAACGACTACAAGACTTATAACATTTTTAGATTCCTTACAACCAGATATTCTAGTATTGCAAGAGTCTAACTTTCATATAACACGAAAACTGCAAGGCTATCCTTATAATTTTAATGATTTAAGATTAACTAAAGGAAAATCGCTACTCTCTATTTATTCCAAATATCCAATTGTGGATAAAGGCTATATTGATTTTCCGAATACAAGAAACAATACTATTTATGCAGATATTGTAATACAAACAGACACTATTAGATTGTATAATGTGCATTTACAATCGCATGGTTTAAATCAAAATTTAATACAATTTAATAGTAATATATATCATACCCTTTTTAATAAAGTAAGTGAGACATTTAAAAAACAAATTGAACAATCAAAACAGGTAAGAAAAAACATAGCATCTACTTCTAGAAAAATAATAATATGTGGAGACTTTAACTCGACGCGGTATGCATTACCCTATCGAATTTTAAAAGAGAATTTAAACGATTCTTATCTAGAAGAAGGTCGTGGTTTAGGTACAACATACAATTTAAAGTCAGTTCCTTTGCGGCTAGACTATATTTTAACCAATCCATCTATTAAAATATTAAGTCACCAAAATTTTGATTTACATCTGTCCGATCATGAACCTGTACTTGTAAACATTAAATTATAATATATGTATTCATAAAAAACCCTCTCAAATAATTCTATTTGAGAGGGTTTTAAGATTATAATTTAATACACTTAAGTAGTGATGTATTGATTAGTTTTTACTAAATAACTTTTGCCACCATTTTTTAGTCGTATTCGGGTTCTTTCCATAACCATAGCCATACCCGTAACCATTATTTTTATTCTGATCAGAATTATTAAGTAGGACGGTCATATTTGGTAAGCGTTTTTCATCATACATAGTTTGAGCTATACTTAAATTTCTCTTATCTAAATAATCTGCTTTAACCACATAAATAAATAAATCTGCAAAATGGCTAAACAGTAATGTATCTGTAACTAAACCTACTGCAGCTGTATCAACAACTATATAATCATATTTATCTTTTACAGTTTCAAAGAGATCTTTAACTCTATCGCTTAACAATAACTCGGCTGGATTAGGAGGTATTGTTCCTGATGGAATAATATCTAAAAACGGATTATCTTTAGTTTTAACAATAATATCTTCAATCTTAATTTTTTCATTACTGATATAATCTGTTAACCCATTGCCGTTTTCAATCTCTAAATATCTAGATCCTTTTGGTACTCTAATATCTGTTTCAATAAATAACACTCTTTTTTCGGAATGTGAAATAGATAGTGATAGGTTTACAGATGTATGCGATTTACCTTCTTTACTGGTTGTAGACGTAACAAAAATAGTTTTTGATCTATGCTTTATATTTTGCAGCATAAAATCAATATTTGTTCTTAAAATTCTAAATGCTTCTGCTTTTGGACTATAATCTACCTTTTTTACTGTAACATTTTTGGTACGTGATTTAGGTATTTCAGCAATAAAAGGAATGCTTAAATAATTAGTTAAGTCCTTTTTAGTGTGTACCTTATTATCTAAAAGATCTTTAGCATAAATTATTGATGTTGGTATTGCTAAACCAAAAATTAATGCAGCTAAATATACTAATGGAATTTTAGGACTAACAGGAATACTAGAACTTGTTGCTCTATCAATAATTTTAGCATTCGGAGAAGACATCCCTAAAGTAATTGCAGTTTCTTCCCTTTTTTCTAATAAATATAGATATAGAGATTCTTTAATATTTTGCTGTCTTGTAATGTCTCTAAATTTACGTTCTTTACCTGGTGTAGAGTAAATCTGAGCATTAATTCTTGAATCTGTACGCTGTAAGGAATTTAATGTAATTTCACTAGAAGACTTTAAATTTGTTAAACTCTGCTCTAGGTTTTGTTTTAATGCTTTTATCTGATTATCCAGATTAATTACAGTTGGGTTTTTTTCGCTTGAATTTTTTAATAAACGGTTACGTTGCATAACTAAATCGTTATGGCTTTTGGTAACTTGAGCAATTCCATTATCTTCTATCCCAACGTTCGCAGGTAATAAATCTCCTGCATCACTATTAGATTCTAAGTGATCTTCCATATAATCGATCAATTGAATCTGATTGGTAGTGGTAATTAATTTATTTTCATTTTCACGTTCAGACTGTAAGAAAATATTGGATTGTGAACTTAAGTCTGTTAATCGATTATCCTTCTTTAAAGTCTCTGCAGTTAAATCAACTTTTTCTAACTCTTGGGAAACAATATCTAATCTGTTTGTAATAAAATCTGAAGTTACTTTTATAACAGCTTCTTTATCATTAATAACATCTTCGTTATACTTATCTATTAAGGTGTTTAAAAAGTTTTCGGATTTTGAGCTAATTGTACCATTTATAGATAGTTTAATTATACTAGATCCTTTTTCATTTTCTAAAAGTAAGGTTGATTGATAGCTTTCTACCAGCTTAGATACTGGTGTAAATGCAATTTTAATTACCGAACCTATTTCTGAACCATAAGCACCTTTATTAGGAGTTAAAATCATTCCGCCAAAAGACGTGTTTATTTTATCTCCAAAATTATAACTATCGCTTTGTACACTATTATCACTTATGGATGTTAATGTTTTGGGATCGTCGTGAGATATATTAAACTTATCTTCACTAATTATAGTTACAAAAAAAGTTGTATCGACTGCGTTTATAACTGAATCACTTTTAAAGAATGTTAAACTTATAGGTGGATCTATATAGTTTTCTTTTTCCTTAATTCTACCTTGAACAAAAAATCTGATGTTTAATTTCAAATCTTTTATTACTTGTTCAATAATAGTTTTAGATTTTAATATTTCTATTTCATCAGAAATAACATCGCCTTCGTTAGATAACAATCCTGAAGACTGTAAACCTGCTAATTCTGGAAATTTATTTAGTTGTTTCTCATCTGTAATTTTTATTGTCGCTTTACTTTGATATTCGTTAGTTGAATATCTTAAAAAGATAAAAGCTATAACTAAACATGCAAACAATGATAATAGATAATACTTCCATTTGGATAAGTACAAATGAACAATGTCACTGATATGAGTATAATTATCTTGAATTTCGTTTTTCATATTATTTAAAAATTAAAGCAGTTATTGTAGCTAATGTAGCAATAGCAGAAATTAATACTACGTTATTTTGGTTATAATTAGAAGATCTTATTTTAGCTTTATTTGGCTCCACATAAATCACATCATTTTGGGTTAAGAAAAAATGAGGTGAATTCATCACATTTATCGACGTTAAATCAAATTTATAATATCTATTTTCTCCATCTATTTCTCTTATTAAAAACACATTGTCACGTCTACCATAAATTGTTAAATCTCCGGCATACCCTAAAGCTTCTGTTAACGATACTTTTTCATTCTGTAAGCTATAAGTTCCAGGACTGTTAACCTCTCCTAAAATAGTTATATTAAAATTAGCTAATCTTATATTAACTATAGGATCCTTAATGTATTCTTTTAATAAATTCTTCATGTATAGGTTAGCTTCACTTCTAGACAAGCCACCTAATTTAATAGATCCTATAACAGGAAACTCTATATTCCCTTCATTATCTATTAAATAGGTTTGCATTTTTAAAGTTCCTTGAGCCAAGTCTACAGAGCTTGCATTATAAGATACTGCTGGTAAATTAAATGGTCTGGCTGCTTCTGGATCTATTGCTGAAACATCTATGGTTAATAAATCATCTGGTTTAAATCTTATTTCAAAATCAGCTAATTCACTGGTAGTGCTAGCTGTTTCGTCTTGAAAATAAACAATACTTTCACGTTTAACTCCACAAGAGGCTAACATTAAAGAAATGATTGGTATTAATAAAAATTTAAATTGAATTTGATTAAATGTTGGTGTCATAGGTTTTTTAATTTTTACTATCTAAAGCTTCGAATTTAGAATTATTAGAGATGTATTCTGGTACAATCTCTTTTATTTTAGTTACTGTTTCCAGTGTTAAACATTTGGGATTAGTTTCGTGTAAATCAATAATTTGATTAAGTACTACTTGAGTATCAATCTCTTTAGATTTTGCAATCATTATTTTCTCATGATATGTAGGCCTTGTATTTTCGCCATTAGCCAGCAATTCTTCATAAATTTTTTCACCCGGTCTTAAGCCCGTAATTTTTATATCTATATCTGTAGGATATTTTAATCCTGATAAAGTAATCATGTTTACTGCTAAATCAAATATCTTAACAGATTTACCCATATCGAACACAAAAATTTCTCCTCCATTACCCATTGCAGCTGCTTCTAATACTAAAGAGCAAGCTTCAGGAATTGTCATAAAAAAACGAGTAATATCTTTATGTGTGACTGTTAAAGGCCCTCCATTTTCGATTTGTTTTTTAAATAAGGGTATGACAGATCCATTAGATCCTAATACATTACCAAAACGAGTGGTAATAAATTTAGTTTTTCCTTTATGATTTAAGCAACTAATATACAGCTCGGCAATACGTTTGGTTGCTCCCATAACATTTGTGGGATTCACCGCCTTATCTGTAGATATCATAACAAATTTATTTACACCGTATTTAATGGCTAAATTAGACATGTTAATGGTACCACTAATATTTACACTTACAGCTTCGTAAGGATTATTTTCCATTAAAGGAACATGTTTATAGGCCGCAGCATGAAAAATAATCTCTGGATTAAAATTTGTAAAAATTTGATCCATCCTTACAGTATTTCTTACATCTACAATTATTACTTCAAACCGTTTAATTTCGTCTTGTATAAACTCTTGCTGAAGTTCATATAAAGGCGATTCTGCTACGTCTATAAGTATTAATTTTTTATAATTAAATTTGGTTAGTTTTCTTGCTATTTCACTACCTATAGATCCAGCAGCTCCTGTTACTATTATAACTTTATCTTCGTATTCATCAATTAAAATTGGATTGTCTATACTAATAGGTTCGCGCCCAAGTAAATCTTCAATCCTAACATCTTTAATCTGACTGATTTGTAATTCGCCATCAATCCATTGTTGAACTGGAGGCGTTATTTTAACTTTTATAGATTTATCTAGAAATTCTTTTGTAATGTCTAATAAGCGTTCGGAGCTAATATTTTGAATAGAAATAATAACTTCATCTATTTTATGTTTTTCAATAAAATCTGTAGTTATATGCTTAGAATCATAAACCTCTAACAGGTTTATTTTTTTTCCAACCTTCTTACTATTATCATCTATAAAACCAAAAATTTCAATATTACTTTTAGCATCATTAGTAATAGCATCGTAAGTTACCATTCCTGCATTACCTGCTCCATATATTAAAATACGATGATGTTCTAAATTATAAAAACTTTTATCGGATATAATACTATGGTATATTGATCTAATAAAAAATTTAGCACCAATAAGAAAAAATATATTAAGTAGTAAATGTATGTAAATAACAGATCCTGCAATATCGAAAATAGAATCGTAATTATATTTTCTACTTATATAAGTACTAATTATTAAAAGGGTGGCCAATAAATTAATGCCAACAATTATATTTACAACATCTTTGACTCCTGTGTAACGTACTACACCTTTATGAGACCCCACAACCATAAAACTTATTGCAGCAGCAATAAGAACAAACGGTATTTGCTTTAAAAATTTGCTAAAGTCAAAAGCGATTTCAAAATTATATCTTATTAAATAAGCTAAAAAAAACGTAGACGCCACTAAACATAAATCTACCAATAAAACCAGCCATTTAGAGGCATACCTTTTAGATAATTTAACAAGTATGTTGTTTAGTCTATTCAAAATAATTTATAATTAATGAAACTATTCTTTCTAGATCTTCTGTAGTTAGATTAGATCCACTTGGTAAACATAAACCACGTTGAAACAAATCGTCTGAAACACCATTTAAATAAGACGGTGCATCTTTAAAAACGGGTTGTTGGTGCATGGGTTTCCATAGCGGTCGTGTTTCTATATTATCTTCTTCTAAAAAGACTCTAAGTCCTTCTTGATTTTTATTACTATCTAACAAAATACAGGTTAACCATCTGTTGGAATAATAATCTTTTGGTTCTGCTAAAAACGTAATATGTTTTATGTGACTTAATTTAGATACATAATAATCGTAATTGGCACGTCTTTTATTAACATGATCTTCTAAAACCATCATCTGTCCTCTTCCAATTCCTGCTACAATATTAGACATTCTATAATTATACCCAATGTGAGAATGTACATATGCTACATCCTTATCTTTTGCTTGTGTCGCTAAAAAAACAGCTTTTTCTTTCTGTGTTTTATTAGATGTCACTAAAGCTCCTCCTCCAGACGTTGTTATAATTTTATTTCCGTTAAAAGATAATATGGACAATTCTCCAAACGTACCGCACTTCTGATTTTTGTAATGACTTCCCAAAGCCTCTGCACTATCTTCTACAATTGGTATATTATATTGTTTAGAGACAGCATGAATTTCTTCTTTTTTATATGGCATTCCATATAAGTGTACTGCGATTATAGCTTTTGGTGTTTTACCTTTAGAAATTCTATCTTTTATGGCACGTTCTAATTCTATGGGGCACATATTCCAAGTATCTCGTTCACTATCTACAAAAACTGGAGTTGCACCTTGATAAACAATTGGATTTGCAGATGCTGAAAAAGTTTTAGACTGACAAATAACTTCATCGCCTGGACCAACATCTAAGAGTATTAAAGCTAAGTGTAAAGCTGCAGTACCAGAACTTAAAGCTGCAATTTCTTTATTGTCTTTTAGAAAATGTTTTAAATCATCTTCAAAACCAGAAACATTAGGCCCTAATGGAGCAATCCAATTAGTTGAAAAAGCTTCGTGTATAAAGTCTAATTCATGTCCGCCCATATGCGGTGATGATAACCATATTTTTGAATTCATAAGTAAAATTGTTATATCAAAATTTAAAACAATTTTTATGTCTATTTAGGGAGTTGTAACATAAAAATAATACAAAAATCAATCTCAGATTGAATTGCTATTCCTACAAAATGTTTATAAATATCCATAATAATACGAGTGCAAATCAAATAAAAACGATGAATAGCAGATATTTACGTTAATTCATATTTAAAGAGAAAATCAATAATTTTAATAGTATATACATTAAAAAATTGCATTTAAATATGTGTAATTACATACTAAAATTTTAGCTTTATAACTACATAGCTTTAAGAATTTGTTTTAAATCACTTAAGTTTTTAATCTTAAAATCTGGTGTCTGTGCTGCTGTTAAAGCTATATTCTGTGAATGTATATTAACCCCATTATCTAAAAGACAAACAGTAACCCAACCTAAAGCTTTAGGCGCTATAAAATCTTTCTTTACATTATCTCCAACATACATATATTTAGCCTCACCATATTTATCACTATAGAATTTAAAATTATTTACATTAGGCTTTTCTGAACCAAATTCTTCAGATATTATTATATCATCTAAAAAGCAATCTAAACCTAAAGCTGTAATCTTATTGCGTTGTTGAATACTTCTTCCATCTGTAACCAAACCAATTTTATACACATGTGATTTTAAATACTTTAGTATTTCACTGGTAGTTAAACCTAAAGTGATTTGAGGATTATGATGCCTATAAGTTGTTAATAATGTTTCTACAGTAATATCTTTTACTTGTGTTAGTTTAATTATAGCTTCAAAAACATTTACTCCTTTAGTATAAAATTTAATCATCTCATTATATATGTTTTGAGATGATTGTTGTGATTTTACAGAAATCATATACGCTATTTCTTGATAAGCCGATTTTAAAAAATCTATTTCATTATATAAAGTATCGTCTAAATCAAGTACTACTATAATCTTATCCTTTATAGCCATGAACCAAAATTTCGCTATCGTATCTTAGCATTAATAGTTGATCTTCCCAATCCACAAACGAGTCTATAGTTTTATCTAATAAATATTCTTGAATAATCCATTTTGGATAGTTTGCTCCAGCTAGATAAGACAAAGGGTAGCCTCCACCAAATCGTGCATTTATTTCTATACCATATACTGTATCGTTTTCTTTATGTTTAAAAAATTGAGCTGTAAGACAACCTACAGCTCCCTCAATATATGTTAAGTTTTTAGAAATGTATTCTAGTAAACTATTCTTTACTGTAATCCCTTTATTTACTTCACCATCTCTTACCGTTATTCGCTTTCTAGGTACTATACATTTTAAATCGTTGTGTTTACTATAATATAAATCACAAGTAAATTCTTCATATTCATTGTGATCTATATATTCAAAGAAAATTAAATTATCATTTTTAAAATGATAGTCTGTTAAATCTGACTCTTTAAGAATTTTAAAATTGTCAACACTTCTACTTCCGTTTAAAGGCTTAATATAAAGAGGTAATTTATAATTTGTTTTTGAGTATTCTTTAGCAACATTAATATTATGATCTGTAAAGAAAGTTTGTGTTTTTCTTTTATCTCTACAAATGTTTATTAAACGATCTGATGAAATTATAGGGGTAATACCTTTATTTAAGAACAACCCTTTATTTTCAGATAATACCTTTAATTCAGTGTCAATAGTAGGAATAATTAATTTAATATTATTAGCTACGCATAAATCTATTAGAGCTGTTAAATAGTTTTTATCACTAATTAATGGCAAATGAAAAAAACCATCGGAGGCATGACAAGCAGAAGACAAATTCGGACTAAAATCAGTTGTTAGTACTTTACCCTCTGGGAATAAAGTTTTTAACTCTTTCTGAAAAGCTTTCACTAAAGATACTCGCCTTCCTGCACATGTAATTAATATATTCATTGTTACTCTTATTGATTAATTTAGCTAATGAAATTGTATTTATTTTATAATGTTAAGCAATTATCTATTTTCTTTAAATTACATGTAATCAATTATAAATCCGGTTATTAACATTTCATTATTCAACAATTAGTATCTTAACTATCTAATTATTTAAAGCGCTGTAAACTTCATAAATAAATAGTTTCCAATCAAAAATAATCTTTGAATTGTAGTATAATTACTTTTATCAGTCATTATTATTCTTTTCTGAAAATTAGAATAAACACTGTATCACAGTTTAATTATAACAAATATTCTTATGTAGATATAGGTTTAATATTGTAAAACCTAAATAATAAATTATATTAGTAGTTTAAAACTTAGAAGCAATAATAGATTAAATTTGTTAATGTATTAAAACAAACAGACAAGGCTCTAGCACAAATTAATTAACACAAATCTTATAGTTCTTAAATTCTTATCAACTAAGTATAATACCATCATGTATAAAAATGTATTTAAAAGAGTAATCGATCTATCTGCATCGTTAATAGGTTTTATTATCTTATTACCTATTTTTTTACTAGTAACATTAATTTTATTAATTACAAATGGACAACCCTTCTTTTTCCAAAGTAGACCAGGTAAAAATGAAAAAGTTTTTAGAATAATGAAGTTTAAATCCATGTCTGATAAAAAAGATAAAAATGGAAAACTTTTACCCGATGCAGAACGTGTAACTACGCTAGGTATTTTTATTAGAAAGTTTTCTCTTGATGAAATACCTCAATTACTTAATGTCATAAAAGGAGATATGAGCTTAATAGGACCTAGACCATTATTAGTTAAATACTTACCATATTATACAGAAGAAGAAAAAATAAGACACACTGTTAGACCTGGTATAACTGGTTTAGCACAAATATCTGGTAGAAATTCTATTGGTTGGGACGATAAGCTTGCTAAGGATATTGAATATGTTAAAAATCTAAGTTTTAAAACAGACCTTATTATATTATTTAAAACTGTAGAAAAAGTAGTTAAAGGTTCTGATATAAATTTAAGTCCAGATGAATTAGATTTTGATGAATATAGAACAGTAAAAAAAACTAAATTCATAAGTTAAAACAAATATCTCTATTATATTTAAAATCTATTACTGTTACAATTCTATTTTAATCTAAAATTAAAAAAAGAATATTTTAAGTAAAACTGGTTTGATAAAAATAATCTACGCATTCCAATATTAAATTTTATATACCAATAAATAATTTGCGAAGGAAATAACGCTAATAAAACAAACTTCTTCTTAGTATATAAATACGGTTTTAGTCTTAATAAATACCTGAATAATTTTTCTGGAGTTAATAAAAAAGCTTTTACACTTACTAAAATATCTTTTTTAGTACGATCTGTATCGATAGTCAATCCTTTTGAAAAATCACCCACATTAGAGTAAAATCCTTCCGAAATTTTAATCATTTCTGAAATGTTCTTTTTAGAAGTAAATAAACCAACTCGTAAAGCATAATTTGTCATTTCTTCTTGTACAATATCATTAGAATAACATATTTTATCTAATTGTAAAAGCAGTGTTTTAAACTCTTCAAACATAAAAGTTTGAATGTTTAAAATATGATCATTATAAATTCTTTTTTCATCTTCTTGATGAAATTCTTTTGAATAATTTGGTAAATTTATATCATAAGAAACAGTACTCCCATGTGGTGCCGATAATAATTGTTCATTTAATTCTATGTTTCCTCTAAGAATGTGGTCTGAATAACTAGCAAATGGATAGACTGAAAAATTTAAACCATAACGTTTTGTTTCAGGAGTTATATTATAAACTTCTCTAATACCTAAGTAATAACCATAAACATGTACCTTCCCTTTAAAATAATCAAATAATTTTTCTTGCATAGTACCACCCCAACCAATATCTGCAAGATGCATACCTTCTGTTAAAAAATCGACATTAAAAGACTTTAAATAGCTATCAAAATAACGTTTTTGTTCAGCACGTTTTAAATCATAATTTTTAATAAATAGTGCATTATTTTTTAAAGCCAAATAAACCTCAGAATCTAAAAAGTTTGGAATACTATCAGATGCAATGGCATTTAATCCTAAATCATCAATAATAGCATTTACTATTTCTGATTCAAAATCAAAATTATTTAAAAATCCTTTTAAAGATAATTTTGGATATTTATGTCTTAAAAAATAAAATTGTTCTGTATCTATACTTTTTAAAGACACTAACATACTAGCTTGTCTTGATGTTTTTAAGTAATGTGTTTTTATAAGGTCTTGATCATTTAAAACAACATAATTTTGATAATAGTCAAACAATTTTTTTAGATATAAACCTTCTCTCGACAAAAAGAAAATATTTTTTACACCACATTGTTTTAGTTTAAAGTATAAGCGTTCTGTATAATTATAATAGAATAAAATATAGTCACTATTGCCAGGAGCTGCTTTTGTGTTACAGCGTTTATAAACTCCATTAATAACTTTTTTATAGTCTTTAATATCTGAACCTTTAGAATATTTTAATTTTGTTTTAGAGTAATTTTTATTTGGAATATATAGCGTTTGTAAATTACTTTTTTGAGCATTTAAAATATCGTGATTATAATTATCTCCTATCATTACAACCGTTTTTGAGTCTAATTGAAGCCGATTAATAAGATAAGGATATAAGTTTGTACTATGCTTACTTTTTTGGCATTCAGAAGATACAAATACATCTGTAAAAAGTTCTAAGATATTATGGTATTCAAGTAAACTTTTAAGTACTTTTTTAGAAGTATAAAAATCAGAAACACAATAAATTTTATGTCCTTTTTCTTTAAGTACTTGCAATTGTGTAATTGTATTTGAATTTAAAAACTGTACTTTTTTTTCCACTACTATATCTGCTTTTTCAAAATAATCTTGAAATACAGCTAAAGAAATATTATATAAAAGGTCAGAACAAACAAGCCTATTGTAGATTTCATTTATAACTAATGAATATTCAATTTCAACATGTAAGAGATTGAATTTATCACTTAAAAAATGTTCAACTTCTTTACGAATAAAATATAACGTATCAATATCAACATTAATTCCTAATGCCCTTATTATAGTTTTAGACCATAATCTCATGACGTAATTAGGATGTACATCTCTATGTACTAAAGTATCAAACATATCACAAAAAATGACAGATTCTGAATCTATACATTTTGCAAAAGCACCACTTGTCTTTTTCATTCAAATATAGGTTAATTGACTAGGGAGGGTCTGATTATAAAATTATAATAAGATGTAAGGTATGACTAGATTTATCTTTCCTTAAACTTAAAATAATTGTATTTAGCTAATACAACATGAATGTAATTTTTTTTTGATTTGAAAAAATTCTTTTTCGATAAGTATCAAATAAAAACTATAAAAAGTAAATATATAAGAAGAATAATAATGATAATGATTGAAAACGTACGAACTAAAGCTCATAAAACAATATTAAATAAATAGAAATCTATTAGTTTAATTATTTTTTAAAACTTTTTATACACTGATAATGTATGATGAGATGAAATTAATATAAGTAAATAATACTATAATTGACGAAGGAATACTATTTAATATATAGTATATAGTATATAATAAAAAACAAATGTTTTATATAACTATTCGATTAACTCAAAATACGACTAAGCCTAACATATGTATGTTGGGCTTTTTTATGTTACATAATATTTGTAAGAAGTAGTAAGGTTAGATTATAAACAAAAAAAATCCTGAACAAAATATTGTTCAGGATTAGTTTAAAAAAGGCGACGACCTACTCTCCCACAAATGCAGTACCATTGGCGCTAATGGGCTTAACTTCTCTGTTCGGAATGGTAAGAGGTGAGCCCCATCGCAATAATCACCTTAAATTGTTGGTTGTTGGTTTGTAGTTTTTGGTTGTTGGATCTTTTTCCAACTAATAACCATGAACTAACAACTATCAACCGCGCTCATAGCGCAAATATCTTAACATATTGAAAAATACCCGGAGGTTATATACATATATACTCTAATAATAATTCTTGTACTCGTCTAAAAAAAACAGGCGTACAATAAGCCTATGGGTTATTAGTACTACTCGGCTATGACATTACTGTCTTTACACCTATAGCCTATCAACGTGGTCATCTCCCACGACCCTTTAAAGAAATCTCATCTTGTGGTGGGTTTCGCGCTTATATGCTTTCAGCGCTTATCCCTTCCCAACGTAGCTACTCTGCAATGCTCCTGGCGGAACAACAGATACACCAGAGGTTGGTCCAACTCGGTCCTCTCGTACTAGAGTCAGATCCACTCAAATTTCTAACGCCCACAGTAGATAGAGACCGAACTGTCTCACGACGTTCTGAACCCAGCTCGCGTGCCACTTTAATGGGCGAACAGCCCAACCCTTGGGACCTTCTCCAGCCCCAGGATGTGACGAGCCGACATCGAGGTGCCAAACCCCCCCGTCGATATGAGCTCTTGGGGGAGATCAGCCTGTTATCCCCGGCGTACCTTTTATCCTTTGAGCGATGGCCCTTCCATGCGGAACCACCGGATCACTATGCTCTACTTTCGTACCTGATCGACTTGTAGGTCTCTCAGTCAAGCTCCCTTATGCCATTGCACTCTACGCACGGTTACCAAGCGTGCTGAGGGAACCTTTAGAAGCCTCCGTTACTCTTTTGGAGGCGACCACCCCAGTCAAACTACCCACCAAGCACTGTCCCTTCTGAAGAAGGTTAGACTCTAGATAAGCAAAGGGTGGTATTTCAACAATGACTCCACAACACCTAGCGATGCCGCTTCAAAGTCTCCCACCTATCCTACACATTACTTATCCAAAACCAATACTAAGCTATAGTAAAGGTGCACGGGGTCTTTTCGTCCCACTGCGGGTAATCGGCATCTTCACCGATACTACAATTTCACCGAGCTCATGGTTGAGACAGTGTCCAGATCGTTGCACCATTCGTGCAGGTCGGAACTTACCCGACAAGGAATTTCGCTACCTTAGGACCGTTATAGTTACGGCCGCCGTTTACTGGGGCTTCATTTTAGACCTTCGCATTACTGCTAAGCCCACCACTTAACCTTCCAGCACCGGGCAGGTGTCAGGCCATATACGTCATCTTTCAATTTAGCATAGCCCTGTGTTTTTGATAAACAGTCGCCTGGACCTTTTCACTGCGGCCCATCCGAAGATGGGCGACCCTTCTCCCGAAGTTACGGGTCTATTTTGCCTAGTTCCTTAACCATGAATCTCTCGAGCTCCTTAGAATTCTCATCCCAACTACCTGTGTCGGTTTAGGGTACGGGCTGCTTCTCTCGCTTTTCTTGGAAGTCGCTTCTCTGGATTATCACCTTGACCGTAGTCGCAGTGTACTATCGGAGTGTTACCACATCCTTCAACGTACTATTCCGTCAGTACGCACCAAATATACGCCTCCGTCACTTTTATTGAGAGCAGGTACAGGAATATTAACCTGTTGTCCATCCACTACCCCTTTCGGGTTCGCGTTAGGTCCCGACTAACCCTCAGCTGATTAGCATAGCTGAGGAAACCTTAGTCTTTCGGAGTGCGGGTTTCTCGCCCGCATTATCGTTACTTATGCCTACATTTTCTTTTCTATCCGTTCCAGCATACCTCGCAGTACACCTTCAACACAAATAGAATGCTCCCCTACCACAATTGCTTGTCCATAGCTTCGGTAATATGTTTATGCCCGATTATTATCCATGCCGAACCGCTCGACTAGTGAGCTGTTACGCACTCTTTAAATGAATGGCTGCTTCCAAGCCAACATCCTAGCTGTCAAAGCAGTTCAACCGCGTTTTTTCAACTTAACATATATTTGGGGACCTTAGCTGATGGTCTGGGTTCTTTCCCTCTCGGACATGGACCTTAGCACCCATGCCCTCACTGCTGCAGAACATTTTATAGCATTCGGAGTTTGTCAGGAATTGGTAGGCGGTGAAGCCCCCGCATCCAATCAGTAGCTCTACCTCTATAAAACTATATTGCAACGCTGCACCTAAATGCATTTCGGGGAGTACGAGCTATTTCCGAGTTTGATTGGCCTTTCACCCCTACCCACAGGTCATCCGAAGACTTTTCAACGTCAACCGGTTCGGTCCTCCACTGTATGTTACTACAGCTTCAACCTGCCCATGGGTAGATCACACGGTTTCGCGTCTACCACTACTAACTAAAGCGCCCTATTCAGACTCGCTTTCGCTACGGATCCGTGACTTAATCACTTAACCTTGCTAGCAACGGTAACTCGTAGGCTCATTATGCAAAAGGCACGCCGTCACCCTAATGGGCTCCGACCGCTTGTAAGCGTATGGTTTCAGGATCTATTTCACTCCCTTATTCAGGGTTCTTTTCACCTTTCCCTCACGGTACTAGTTCACTATCGGTCTCTCAGGAGTATTTAGCCTTAACGGATGGTCCCGCCAAATTCACACAGGGTTTCACGTGCCCCGCACTACTCAGGATACCACTATCGCGCCAATCTTTACCTATACGGGACTATCACCCTCTATGGTCACTCTTTCCAAAGTGTTCTAATTCATCATGGTCTGAATAATGTGGTCCTACAACCCCAATGTTGCCGTAACAACACTGGTTTGGGCTAATCCGCGTTCGCTCGCCACTACTTACGGAATCACTTTTGTTTTCTTCTCCTCCGGGTACTTAGATGTTTCAGTTCTCCGGGTTTGCCTCCCTAAGGATACTATATCTTCAATATAGTGGGTTGCCCCATTCGGATATTTGCGGATCACATTGTATGTGCCAATCCCCGCAACTTTTCGCAGCTTATCACGTCCTTCATCGCCTCTGAGAGCCTAGGCATTCCCCATACGCCCTTATTTAGCTTATTGTACTTTTTGCTTTTTTAATGAGTTTGTTTTTAGTTAAAAGCTCGTAAACTTTAACTAAAAACGAATTATTATTGTTTAAAATTTAACCTATATAGTATGTGCAATACTACATAAGCTAATATCTTAATGTATTTTTATGTATCTTTTTCAATATGTCAATGAACGTGTGGCTGTTCTTACTAATTAAATTAGCTTGAATCTTATGCCGTTGTGGAGAATATCGGAGTCGAACCGATGACCTCCTGCGTGCAAGGCAGGCGCTCTAGCCAGCTGAGCTAATCCCCCAAATTTAGTTTTGAGTTCTTAGTTGTTTGTTTTTAGTCCCTAGATCCTCATTGTATCTAACAACGATTAACAATGAACTAACAACTAATACCCAACTTCTAAAATTTCCTTTTCTCATTATATTTAGTAGTCTCAGGCAGACTCGAACTGCCGACCTCTACATTATCAGTGTAGCGCTCTAACCAGCTGAGCTATGAGACTCTAACTATAATAAGTATTTCTTTAAATTAACAGCTAAGAATAAATCATTCCTTTTGCAAAACCTTTACTATCTTCCAATAGTCGTCTTTCTCTAGAAAGGAGGTGTTCCAGCCGCACCTTCCGGTACGGCTACCTTGTTACGACTTAGCCCTAGTTATCGACTTTACCCTAGGCCGCTCCTTGCGGTGACGGACTTCAGGCACTTCCAACTTCCATGGCTTGACGGGCGGTGTGTACAAGGCCCGGGAACGTATTCACCGCATCATGGCTGATATGCGATTACTAGCGATTCCAGCTTCACGGAGTCGAGTTGCAGACTCCGATCCGAACTGTGATAGGGTTTATAGATTCGCTCCACCTCGCGGTGTGGCTGCTCTCTGTCCCTACCATTGTAGCACGTGTGTAGCCCAGGACGTAAGGGCCGTGATGATTTGACGTCATCCCCACCTTCCTCACAGTTTGCACTGGCAGTCTTGTTAGAGTTCCCGACATCACTCGCTGGCAACTAACAACAGGGGTTGCGCTCGTTATAGGACTTAACCTGACACCTCACGGCACGAGCTGACGACAACCATGCAGCACCTTGTAAATTGTCCGAAGAAAAAACTATCTCTAGTCCTGTCAATCTACATTTAAGCCCTGGTAAGGTTCCTCGCGTATCATCGAATTAAACCACATGCTCCACCGCTTGTGCGGGCCCCCGTCAATTCCTTTGAGTTTCATTCTTGCGAACGTACTCCCCAGGTGGGTTACTTATCACTTTCGCTTAGCCACTCAGTCTTGCGACCGAACAGCTAGTAACCATCGTTTACGGCGTGGACTACCAGGGTATCTAATCCTGTTCGCTACCCACGCTTTCGTCCATCAGTGTCAGTATATTATTAGTAATCTGCCTTCGCAATTGGTATTCTATGTAATATCTATGCATTTCACCGCTACACTACATATTCTAACTACTTCATAATAACTCAAGATAACCAGTATCAAAGGCAATTTTACAGTTGAGCTGCAAGATTTCACCTCTGACTTAATCATCCACCTACGGACCCTTTAAACCCAATGATTCCGGATAACGCTTGGATCCTCCGTATTACCGCGGCTGCTGGCACGGAGTTAGCCGATCCTTATTCTTACAGTACCGTCAAGCTCCCTCACGAGGGAGTGTTTCTTCCTGTATAAAAGCAGTTTACAACCCATAGGGCAGTCTTCCTGCACGCGGCATGGCTGGATCAGGCTCTCGCCCATTGTCCAATATTCCTCACTGCTGCCTCCCGTAGGAGTCTGGTCCGTGTCTCAGTACCAGTGTGGGGGATCTCCCTCTCAGGACCCCTATCTATCGCGGTCTTGGTAAGCCGTTACCTTACCAACTAACTAATAGAACGCATGCTCATCTTTTACCGATAAATCTTTAATATAATTGTGATGCCACAACCATATACTATGAGGTATTAATCCAAATTTCTCTGGGCTATCCCCCTGTAAAAGGTAGATTGCATACGCGTTACGCACCCGTGCGCCGGTCGTCATCTGTGCAAGCACAATGTTACCCCTCGACTTGCATGTGTTAGGCCTGCCGCTAGCGTTCATCCTGAGCCAGGATCAAACTCTTCATCGTTAAATTTTTAAGTGTTTCCACTATTACGTTTAACAACTAATGGAATTAATTTTGGTACTCAAAATGGTTTATTCTTTTTTTGTGATATTAACCGTTTCCAGTTAATATCTACGCTGTCAATTCAATATGTTAATGAACTTATTTCTCTTTATCTCTTAACGCGTTTCCTTGTTAAGCGGGTGCAAATATAAAACCTTTTTTTTAATCTCACAATGTTTTTTTGAAGTTTTTTTTTAAGCCCGTTTCCGAAACTTTTTAAACACAATAAAAACACACTGTAAAGAACTTTCTTTTCTAAAAACGTTGCCGTTTTTAGCGGCTGCAAACCTACAACCTTTATTTCTAATAACAATGCTTTATTTAATCTTTTTTAAAATAATTTAAATTCGATTGCAATAGCCTGTTAATGAACTTTTTGCTTTACTAAACTACCGTAGTTGCCTCGCTAAGCGGGTGCAAATATACCACCTTTTATTTCTTTTATCCTAACCTTTTTTTAAAGTTTTTTGAAATAATTTGTAAATACATTATTACCAATAGGTTATATTTATGTTTAGCTTGCAACTTAAATAATTCTGGATAAATTAAATATTAAAAGTGCTTGTTTACAACAGTAATAAAGTAAATCCTAAAACTATTAAAAGTGAATAGACTTTATTAAGTTGTCTTTTATAATGTGTGCCAGTCTCCTTTAATTCTTTATTAGGTCACATAAACTTTCAGTATTTGCTAAACAATTTAGTCATTTAACGCATTTCCTCTATTATATCATATTATAATAAATGAAAATGAGTTCAGATTACACATTTAGTAATACACTTCTAAAACATCAGCATTAGTAGACTGTAATGTTACTGCATCAATCAGAGCTGGAAGAAATATTGTTTCTCCTTTTACTAATTTATATGGAACGTCATTCCAAATTAATTCGAATTCGCCTTCTACACATATATATATAACAAAAGAATCTAATGCAGTATAATCTTTTTGCATTTCACCTTTTACATTTACTATATTAGTTTTAAAGTATGGTGAGTGTACTAATGTATTAGTTGCGTGATCTGGTTTAGTGTATTTTGTTTTATAACTATCGCTTACACTATAATCTATTACATCGACAGCTAACTCGGTATGAAGTTCTCTTGTCTTTCCCGTGGTTGCATCTACACGATCGTAATCATAAATACGATAAGTAATATCTGATGTTTGCTGAATTTCTGCCAACATAACACCTGCACCTATTGCATGAATACGACCTGTTGGGATGTAATACGTATCGCCTTTTGAAACGGTATCATTATTTAATACATCTAGAATCTGACCAGACACTAATGCTTTTACATACGACGTTTTATCTACTTGTTGATTAAACCCTACTATTAGTTCTGCATCCTTTTCTGCTTCCATAACATACCACATTTCGTTTTTACCAAATGAATTGTGACGTTCTTTAGCTATTTCGTTACTTGGATGTACTTGAATGGATAAAGGAGTTTTGGCGTCTATAAATTTAATTAATAATGGAAATTCGGCACCAAACACATTATATACTGTTTTTCCTACTACATCTTCTTTATATGCTTCAATTAAAGCTCTTAAAGTTTTTCCTTTTAGGACACCTTCACTAACTACAGTTTCATCTCCTTTTACATCTGATATCTCCCAAGATTCACCAATATGATCTTCTTGGTAATCTTTATGCAATACTGTTTTTAATTTCTCACCACCCCAAATTCTGTATTTATATAACGGAGTGAATTTTATTGGATATAATGACATATTTATATGTATTAAAAAAGAAAGCGGTTTCAAAACCGAAATCTTGAAACCGCTTTCAATTCGTTTTGTTCTTACTTATTAAATGTAACTTCTAATGGTGTGTTTATTTTCTGTGAAAATTCACGTAAATACGTCTCCCATGATGCTTTGGTTGGATATTGTTGTGACTCCTTCCAAGCAAAACCAGCGTAATATACGACTTTATTATCATTCACCTTAAGTTGTGCGTAGAGATTACTTCTATCTTTCATCGAGGTTACATAATACTCTGATGATTGCATCACACCTTTTGGGGCTACTACTGCTGTACCTAATTCTGAATTGAAATAATTAGATTCCCAATATGAAATCCATCCTTCTGATACGGTTTCTGTTATTGTGCCTTCGTTATCATGTAAAGTTAAACCTACTGACAATTCATCTGTTCCTGATACATGTATTTCAAATCTTGATAAATTATTTCCGTAGTCTAAAGAAATGTGTTTCTCTTCTGAGATGGTTTGCCCTGCAGCATCCCAATCTGCATAATCTAACACAAAACTTGTTCGTATTGGACCTGTGCTTATTCTTTTCCAGTCTGTGAAATTTTTAGAAATATAATAGGAGGTATCTATCTTTACAGCAGACCCTCCTACTCCTCGACTTGAACCTACATGAAAATTATCTAAACCTTCCCCATGATCTATATGGTAAGCTCCTGGATTTTTTGCATTCTTCGCATACCATTTATCTATAATGGGATACTCTACTTTTTTTAACCAAGCATCTATTCCGCTAGATAAAGTTCCTCCTGGTATAGAATCTTCAATCATTTTTTGAGCTTGGGGTCCGTATGTTCTAAATGCAACTTTATTGTTTTCCCAAGTATAATCATCTGTGCGTTCTGGTACAAATCTTGAATAACAATAGGCGATAGTATCTTGCGTTGTGCTTGTGTTACTTTTAACCAATGCAAATTGTTTTTCTGATTTTGGATCTAATTCCGGTTGAAATAACAAAACATCAGATACTCCATCCTGATCCTCATCTACAAATTGAGACACTAAAATTGTTTTTGTCTCTACATCTTGTATACTTAAATCTTCAAAATTCTCTCCTGCCTCTAATTCTATTTCGCTTTTAGATATTTCTACAGTTTCAAAACTTCTAGATAATTCTAGCGTGTTTTTTACGGTAAATAAACGATTCTCCTTTTTTTCAGTATCGCAACTTGTACAGAGTATTGAAATTGCAATACATGTATATATAAACTTATCTTTCATTTTAATCCTCGTTTGAAGGTTTACCTATAGTTGCTAAAATTCCTCCATCTACATATACTACATGGCCATTAACAAAATCACTTGCTTTTGATGCTAAGAAAATGGCTGTCCCTTGTAAATCTTCAGGATCTCCCCAACGTGCGGCAGGGGTTCTGCTTATTATAAAATCGTTAAACGGATGCCCATTTACACGTATTGGTGCCGTTTGTGATGTAGCAAAATATCCTGGTCCTATTCCATTGGTTTGAATATTATATTTTGCCCATTCTGTGGCCATATTTTTAGTTAACATCTTTAAACCGCCTTTGGCTGCGGCATAGGCACTAACCGAATCACGACCCAACTCACTCATCATCGAGCAAATATTTATAATCTTTCCGCCTCCACGCTCAATCATCCCTTTTACTACTGTTTTAGAAACTATAAATGGAGAAATTAAATCTACATTAATAACAGCTGCAAAATCTTCTACTTCCATATCTATTATAGGAGTTCGTTTTATTATACCTGCGTTATTAATTAAAATATCAATAGGTCCTACTTCCGATTCTATTTTTTTTACTCCTTCTTTAACTTGAGATTCGTCGGTAACATTAAATACATAACCATGAGCTTCTATTCCTTCTGCCTTATATTCCGCAATAGCGTTATCGATTGCATTAGATGATAAATCGTTAACCACTATGGTAGCTCCCGCGTGTGCTAATCCTTTAGCCATAGCCATACCTAGACCGTGAACTCCTCCAGTTATAAGCGCTACTTTTCCTGATAAATCGAATAATTTAGTTGACATTCTCTTTGTTTTATTTTATCGTAATTCAGTTATTTTTGCAACGTCCATATCGTTATAATCTAAGTTCTCTCCTGCCATTCCCCATATAAAAGTATAATTTGAAGTACCTGACCCAGAATGTATAGACCATGGTGGTGAGATTATTGCCTGATCGTTCTGCATCCATACATGACGTGTTTCTTGTGGTTCTCCCATAAAATGACATACCGCTTGGTCTTCTGGAATATCTAAGTAAAAATAAACTTCCATGCGTCTATCATGCACGTGGGCTGGCATGGTATTCCAAACACTTCCTGTTTTTAATTCGGTCATTCCCATTTGAAGCTGACAGGTAGTTACAATACCTCCTATTATCATTTGGTTTACTGTTCGGTGATTGGCTGTTTCTAAAGACCCTAATTCTATTTTATTAGCATCTGATTTGCTTACCTTTTTAGTCGGATAATTAACATGTGCTGGGGCTGAGTTAAGGTAGAATTTTGCGGGCTGTTTTGCATCTTTGCTAGCAAAAACAACTTCTTTATTACCCATACCTACATATAAGGCATCTTTTAATCCCAACTCATATTTGGTACCATCTACAGTTACAGATCCTTCTCCTCCAACATTGATAATGCCGAGTTCTCTGCGTTCTAGGAAAAAAGCAGCTTTTAAGGGGTCTATAGCTTCTAATGTTAATGCACTTGTGGTAGGTACTGCAGATCCTGCTATGTAACGGTCGTAATGGGAATAGGTTAAATTAATACAACCTGCTGCCATTAAATTATCTATTAAAAATTCCTTGCGTAATTTTTCAGTGTCATAGGTCTTTACCGTTTCTGGACTTGACGCATAACGCGTTTCATAATTCGTACTCATAGTTTATTTGTTTTAAATGATTTTTAAGATTTATTTAATTAAATGGTTGGGAAAATCTGATACTTTTTCACAACATAATTGCTCCATAACTTGTTGTAATTCTGCTTTTAATAGAGATATTGTATGATCGCCACCTTGATTACCAAGCGCACCTACACCATACATAAAGCTCCTACCCATAAATGTAAATTTAGCTCCAGTAGCTAGAGCCCTCGCAACATCTGGTCCTGAGCGAATACCACTATCCATCATGACAGTAATTTGATCTCCATATTTTTCAGCAATAGATGCTAAAGGTTTTATTGTAGATTCTCCGGCGTCTAGCTGTCTACCTCCATGATTAGATACAATGATGCCATCTAATCCTAAACGAATTGCTTCTTCTGCATCTTCATGACAAGCCACGCCTTTAATCACTAATTTACCTTTCCACATATCACGAATAGGTTTAATTTTTTCTGCATTTAAACGCCCAGAAAATGTTTGATCCATAAATTTACCTAATTGTTTTAAATCTAATCCTTTTGGCATATATGGTTTTAAGGTTTCAAAATTAGGTTGTCCATATCTTAATGTATTTAAAGCCCAACTAGGTTTACTTAGGACTTGTAAAATATTCTGAATACTCATCTTTGGTGGCATGGCTAAACCATTTCTAATATCTCTTGGTCTAAAACCAAATGTTGGAACATCGCACAAAATTACTAATACTGGACAATGAGCAGCGTCTGCTCTTTTTATAATATCGTCTCGTAAACTATTTTCTGTTGGATGATACAATTGAAACCAAGATTTACCTTCTGTTAATTCGCTAGCACGTTCTATACTACTTGTAGTCACTGTACTTAAAATAAAAGGAATATTATGGTGGTGTGCAGCTTTAGCCAGAATTTCAGGAGAATTTGGCCACATAAGTCCTTGTAAACCTACGGGTGCGATCCCAAAAGGAGCATCGTATTCTATACCAAACAATGTTGTTTTAGTATTAGCCCCCTTATGGGCTCTTAAATAATTTGGACGTAATTGTACATCTCTTAGTTCGGAAGTATTCCTAAGTAAGTTTACGTCTTCATTACAACCACCATCTAAATATTCAAAAGCAAAGCGCGGCATACGTTGTTGTGCTCGTGTTCTAAGATCATCTATAGATGGATATTTGGTGTTAAATGCCATAAGTTAAAAAGTTATTACTTTATTTATATTTTAAAGATGCAATCCATAAGCATCCATTTTTGGTTTGTATTAACTTTTGGAAGCGGTTGTTGATATTGCCGCATTAGGTTTTCCCATTTCTGTACAATTTCATTTTTACTATCCATTTCTGCTTTTCGTTCTAAGGTAAAGCTTTCATTAGTATCTAAAATCATAAATAGTCTGTTCTGAACCAGATAAATTTCAGCAGACTCAACACCAGATTCTTTTATGCTTTCTAAAATTTCTGGCCATACATTTTTATGATATAATTTATAAGACTCTATTAAATGAGGTTCATTTTTTAGATCTAATGCAAAACAATATCTCTTCATTTTATTTATATTTTAAAAATAATTTCTGAGAAGACTCGTAATACAAAATCGGTATCATACCACGTGATATACTAAAAGCATTTGCAAATCCCCATAGCGCAAAAAGTGAAGTTACCTCAATAAAAGGAAACAACACAGTTTGCGAAATAATTGAGGATTTAAGAATACTTCTCATTAGTAAGGTTTGTTTGTAAGATACTCGGTTAATACTCTCCTGCTGTATTAATTAAATTTTCAGTATTAGAATTTAAAATTCATATGTTATAGTTTTTATTCTTTTAATTTATAAACTTTAAAATTATCTACGGTCATGTGATTTTTTACTGTTCTTAAACCAAAATAACCTGATGTATAAGGATTATTATCATTAAAATCTACCAATAACATATCGTTTCTATAATACTGAATTGTGCTACCGTGAGCTATTATTTTAATATGGTATGGTGTATTGGGCTCAAGCATATACTTTTCATCACTCAAATCGTTTTCTGGTAACAAAGGGCGTTCTCCATTACCTACATAACGTCTAAATCGGGTTGTTTTGTTATCATTTCCTCCAACACCCATATAGTATAATTTTAAACTATCGTAATTAGAAAATTTACCACCTCGTGCTTCAGATTCTGCAAATAAATTTGAAGGATTTTTTGGATCTGTAGCCATCCAAAAACAATTTAAATCTGATACACGATCGTTAGGCCCATTGTCTTGTATAAGAAACACATCGTATTCTATTTGTACGGAACCTTCAAATGGTTTGGTTAACCAAACAGTACATCCAGAAACATCATCTATTTCTAGTTTTCCTTCATTAATTTGAACTGTTCCTCCTGGCATTTGTTCTACTTTCCATTGAGATAAATCTGAATCAAAATCTTCTTCAAAAATTAATTCTGCCTTGACTTCATTGTCTTTAATATTTACTGCCTTTGTTTTGTCTCCACAAGATGTAAATAGAAATGCTACCATTATTAACATAGCACTTATAGTTGATTGTCTATAAATTTGAAACCTAATCATAATATTTTATTTTACTAAATTTGCTTAATCAACACCAAACTCCAAGGTGTAATTTCCTGCTTAACTTTTAAAACCCCATTTTTATCTGCTTTAATTGAGATTGTTTTCATGGTATTGGCATATGTTTTCATTACCTTAATTTGTTCACGAGTTGGAGGGTTTGGTTTCCCCATCTCTTCCCAGTAATTATGAATATTTCCATGATCTTTATCTAAAATTTCTATTTCAAAAACAGTTTCTGCATCTAAACCTGTTAATGTAAATTCTAATTTTTTATTAGTTCCATCTTCTCGCTTATTTCCTCCAGAAGGCACAGCATTTTCATATTCTTTTGGATAATTATAGGCTAATGCAACTATTTTGTTATTTGTTGATTTCTTACTTATAAAAAGGTAATCATCTTTATATAATTGTATATCTCCTAATTGATGAAGCATACGGTAGGCGTGATACGACGGTTTTTCCAACCCTTGATAATTAATCATACCAAAACCGCCATGAAAAATACTCGATGCACCTCCTTTTTCTTCAAAAACATCTGTAAACGTCCAAAATGCTAAAGAGTTAGTTAATCCTATACAGTCTAAATTTGATTTTACGATATATGCTGCAGCAGGTAATCTGTCATGCATAAGGTCACGACTACTCGGACTTGTGTTCCATTCTGTTAAATGAATTTCGGCATTTGGGTAAGCACTATTTTTTATGGTTTTATTTAACCACTCTAAATCTAATTTTAAAGATTTTGCAAAACGTGTTAATCCTCTTCCCTTACCTGTTTCTGGATTAAAAGCATAATCTGTTGGGTACGGATGTGTACTTACAAAATCTACAGGAAGGTTTTCTTTTTTACAATAGTTAAGGAAATCCTCAATCCAAACCCCTTTCCAATTTAAAACATTAATATCATCGGCAGCAAAAACGGCTTCAGACACTTTATCATTCGTAGTTTCTCCTGCAAAACGTTCGTCAGGAACAAAATTACTTGTAGATGGCCCTCCTATTTTTAAACGTTTATCTACAGATTTTACTGCAATGGCAGATTGTTTATACAATTCAAAATACTGCGATTTTGTACCATCCCAAAAAAATGTATATAAGTTGGGTTCGTTCCACACCTCGAAATACCACGTTAACACTTCATCTATACCGTAACGATCTACGCAGTGCTGTGTAAAAGCTTTAACTAAATCATGCCACTTTTCAAACGAATCTTCTGCCGGAGTAATATTGGCTTTCCACCAGAATACCGTCTTGGAATCTTTAGCGGCTAAAGGCGTTGGAAAAAAAGCTAATTCTACAAATGGTTTAACATTCATATCTAATAACCTATCAAATACATCGTCTATGTATTGCCAATTGTAAACTAATTTTCCTCTTTCTTCAATTACAGGAAACATATCGTCATGAAATAAACCATGAAAACGTACATACTCAAATCCGCATGTTTCTTGTACCTGTTGCATTTGCTCTAACCAACCGGCACGTAAGGCTTCGTTAGCCCGGCCAGCACCAACCATCTTACTCCAATAATGATCAAATTTTTCGCCATCATTATTTACATTAATCTTTACATTATTTTGTGCATTTAAATGCTCTACAAAACATAGGAGCACCAATAAGACAGTAAGAAAATAATATGTGGTTTTCTTTATCATTTTATAAAATTTATTTGTTTAAAACAATTGTATTTATAGATGTCCCTTGTAACTCGACACCAAAAGATTCGGTTCCTATTTTTAAGTTTACAACCTTTTTATCTTCTTCAGCGTTATTGATTAAGACCACAATACGACCATCTTTTAATTTAAACGCAATATGATTTTTTCCCTCAGACGATTTTATAAAGTGATCTCCAGGTTGCACAAAGTGAGACAGATGTTTAAATAAATAAAACTCGTCTGTATAGGTTACCTTTTTTGTGTTTTTATCGATAACAACCATAGAATTTTGTGGCCATCCCCAAGCACTTTTACCGGTTTGGTCTAGTACCATATTCCAATACATATACGATCCGGCCCCGTTATTAAAGTAATGCACAAGGTCTTTCCAAGATCGATCAAGCGATGTCCAATCGTTTTCATGCTCGCCACATTTATTTTCGGTTTGCATCAATTTCATATTAGGATACGTTTTATGCACCTCCGGAATCGCCTTTGCGCCTCCCCACTGAAATCCGACACCTTTTATATAATTAGCATCTTTTTTATCCTCTAAAATGGTTTTTACATAATTAGGGTTACCAGAATTCACTGTGCCTAACCAAATCTCTGTATCTAAGTTATCACGCTCGAACTGCGGACCAAGAAAACCATTTATAAAGTAAGCCATATCTTCTGGTCTCCACGTACAACTTGGCCAATTGGGTTGGAAGGCAATTTCGTTTTGAGGCATAACTGCAAATAAATTAACACCTTCTTTTTTATAAGCCTGAACAAATTTTGAAAAGTATAAGGCATAAGCTTGTAAATATTGTTCTTGCATTTTAAATGCTGTGGCATTATTTAGAATTTGATCTCCGGGACTCATGTGATTCCCTTCAATAGCATTTTCAAAATTACCACTCCTCATAGCATAATGTTCGTTGACTTTCATCCAAGCTGGTGGAGACCACGGTGAAGCCCAAACTTGTAAATCTGGATTCACTTTTAATGCTTCTTTGATGTACGGAATTAAAATATAACGGTCTCTATCGATATTAAAATCGCGCATATCGAAATCTTCAGCCACGTCGTTACTTGAATAATAACTTAAAGCATAATCTGAAGCTCCTAACGGAATTCTACACATTGAGAAATTTATACCTTCTTCAGAAAACAAATCATTAAACACTTGCTGAGAGGCTTCCTTAGGTAAGGCACTTAAAGCATCCCATCCTAATTCGTTAAAGGCTCCCCCAATACCATCTATTTCCTGTAGCACACTATCTGTATAAATTGTAATATCTGGAGTTACATCGCCTTTATGTTTCTTTAAAAAACGCTTCGGAGTTTCCCAACGGCTTGATGCTGTAGTTGATATTAACTCGACATTTTGAGCCCATAGACCTCCCAAAAAGAAAAACATAGTTCCGCTTAATGCTGCAGTAATTTTTAGTTTATTAAAAGATAGTATGTTCATAGTTTTTATAAATATTCTTAATTCATTTTTTTATTCTTCTGTTGAAAATACTGCGGCAGGCAAACCTGATTTATTGTATAAATTTGCGCCTTCCGGATTTCCGGACCATGCATAGCGTACAGCTGTAGGCCGTTTTATGCCTTTACCCCAAACTTCAATGGTAGATTTAGATTTTATTTTAGCTTTTGCAGGTTTCCACGCGCCATTTTCTCCCTTAATTTCAAACCATTTTAAAGCTTCTTTCACTGCTTTAGTAGGCTCTAATAAATCTTTGTAACCTACCATTAATCCTTGAGCTACTTCACTAAATTCTACTTCAATCTTTTTTCCATTTACAGTATGAGATTTATATAATGGTCCGCTAACCGCTGCCACATTAACTTGATATTCGTTTTGCAAAGCCCATAGTGCTAATCGTGTTCCGGCATCCATTTTATTATGCGGGTGAATATCTTTAGCTTCCCCTATATCGTATAACACCGCCATGCCTGTATTTGGAACCTTTAATGTTTTTCGTAACTGATTATTTACTGATGCCCAACCTTTATCTGCTTTATCATTTGGCCGTTGACAAGCAGCTAATTGCGCGTAATAGAAAGGAAATTCACCTTGATTCCATGCGTCTCTCCAGTTTTTTATCATTTTAGTCAAATAATACTCGTATTGGTTTGGCATATACACGGCATTACTCTCGCCTTGATACCAAATAGCACCTTTAATTGCAAAGGGCACAATACTTGAAATCATGCCATTATATAAAGTGGCTGGTAATTGCATATCATCTTTCGGGTTTTGAGTTGGTTTTGGCGCTTTACCTTTTTTTCCGTTATCTTCCCAAACCTTCATTTTATTATTATAATCCGTATCTACATAATCGTCGGCCTCCATAATAGCGATCTTATTTTCTGATTGTGCTCTACTCGCTTCAAAATAATCTTTCATATTTTTATCGGCTAAATAGGTCTCCTCCGAAATCCAAGGTTGCACACGTGTTCCACCCCAAGCACATTCTAATAGTCCGATTGGCACGTTTACCTGTTTCCGAAGCGCTTTTGCAAAAAAATAACCTGCAGCTGTAATATCTCCAATCTCTTCTGGATTGGCACGCCGCCAACTGGCTTTAAAATTGGTTTTCTTTTTGTATAAAGATATGGCACGAGGCACTTCAATATGACGAATCCAATCATCGTTGGCTGTTGCGACTTCGTTTCTTATATATTCCACCAAAGGCTGATACTGCGGTTCTCTTGCGTCTCCTACAAATTTATTCATAGCAAAATCCATGTTGGATTGTCCAGTACACAACCACACATCGCCAGATAACACATCGTTAATCTCTATTTTATTTTTTGAAAACACCGTAATCTTGTGTGGTCCTCCTGCTTCCGGAGTTTTAAGATTAGCTCGCCAAGTACCATCTGTAGCTGTAATAACTTGTGCTGATGCTCCCCAACTGCTTTCTATAGTCACAATTTCGTTGGCATCTGCCCAGCCCCAAATAGGAATTTCAGTATCACGCTGAATGACCATGCCATCTGAAAATAATGCATGTACTTCTACATTAGCATTAACAACTAGTGTGCAGCTAAAAACCAATAAAGTAATTAGCACATACTGCTTAAAAAATTGGATGGTATTACAAAACACGTTCATAAATACTAGAGAGTCTTTATTATTTTATTGGTGTTTAAATTTTTCGACATTAATCCAGACAAACCTTGACACCATTTAGTTTTGTAATATTAGGACTTCATTGTTAAATACGATATAAATTATAATTCTTTGACTATAACTTATAACTCATTTTAGTAATAACTGCTTTTTAACCCCTTTGTTTAAGCAGGTTTACAGATATAAAGTTTAGAAATTTTGTTTTACTTATTTATAAAAAATGAAATCGTTTTTTAAAGCTAATTTTTAAACGGATAGCAATAATTCTAGTTGTAAACATCTTGTAATTTTGAAGTAAATGAATATGTAAAAACTAAATTCATTAAAATAATATTAATCAAAAAAACAAGAAATTATGAATACTTACACAGATATTGTTGGAGACAAATTGAATGCTTTATTAGAGAAAACTTACGATGCAGAACAAGGGTTTGCTAAAGCTGCTGAAAACGTTACTGAAACACCTTTAAAAAATTATTTTAAAAGAAAGTCTCAAGAGCGATTAACCTTTGGACATGAACTTAAACAGGAATTAGCTGCTTATGGACAACACATTGATAAAGGTGGAAGTTTTACAGGACAAGCACACCGCACTTGGATGGATATTAAATCGGCATTTACTACAAACAATGAAGAAGCCATGTTAGAAGAGGCTATTAGAGGCGAAAAAGCGTCTGTAGAAGAATATCAAGATGTTTTAAGCGAAACGGATTTACCTTTAAGTACTAAAACGATTTTAGAATCTCAGAAACATACTATTGAAAATGGTCTTTCTAAAATTAAATCTATCGAAGATTTAAGATCTTAGTTTGTTAGAATAAAACAGTCTCAAAACCGACATAGTTTAATTATAAATTATGTCGGTTTTTAAATACGTAAAATTGAATAAATTATTTCACTTTAATTAGTCTATCAATGCTTTGTTACAAATTTTCACTGCATAAATTTTTCTCAATAATTACACCTTCTAGATTTATGAAATGTGGTTGGATATACTGTAACTCTGTATTTCTCTTTAATTATGTTTCTATCGTCTGTAATCATTTGTGACTATAAGATGACATACTTTCTAATTGGTGCTTCTAATTCTTTTACATAGCTATCGTCAACCATACTGATAATTTCAAATTTAGGCCGCTCGGTAGTCTCATAAAGTCCATTAAGAATTGGAAGTTCCTTAATACAGCGTCTACCAAGTTGCTCTAGATTTAATCCGTTCTATCTGCTCTTTATACCCCCCTTGCATACCATTTAAAACTATTAGGAAAACAAAAACACCATCATATTTTTAAGGTATACTATGTCTTGTGTCGTAAATTACTCATACTTTTTACTTTTGTATTTGTGGCTGATCCCATAATCTATACGGATCATCATGAGTAACCATTTCTTCAAGTAATAGAGCTTCCATCTCAGCTAACTTGTCTGCATATTTTGGATTATCGGCTAAATTGGTTTCCATATCTCCAGATTTATGATGTTCAGGAAGATATTCATTTGGGTTTTTGGCCAAGTTAAAGAGTTGTGTTTCTCTAACCGTACCGTCCATGACATCGTATTTTATTAATTTCCAATCGCCTTTTTTTACAGCGCGCATTCCTGGTTTTGTACCTCCTGCATATACGCCGTACATCACATCTCTAACCTCATCTTGTTGTCCTTTTAGCACCGGAACAATGCTTTTCCCCTCGACAGTTTCAGGAATATCTATCCCTGCTAAATCGCATAAAGTTGGTAAGACATCTAACAAGTACATATTCCCTTTTACACGTTTACCAGTATCTAAACCTGGACCTTTCACTATAAAAGGTACACGCCAGGTATGCTCGTATAAATTTTGCTTACCCTGTAGTCCATGTCTTCCTATAGCCATGCCATGATCGGAAGTATAAATAATATAAGTATTGTCTAATTCACCTGTTTTTTCAAGTTGTTTTAGAACTTTTCCCAACTGAATGTCTATATTTTCTGAGCATGCAAATTCGCGTCCTAATTCATTACGTATTGTGTTTTCATCTCTATTTTTCCAAACGCCACTCACACGTTCTTCATCTCTAAGCGCTGGATGTCCGTGAAAAAACGGATGAGCCTCTAGATAATTCTCTGGTAATTGTGGTTGTTTTTCATTTAACGGTGGTAAGCTATTTTGATCTTTATGATTAATCGCTCCATATTTTTCTAACAATTCTGGGGTCCCGTTTCTGGTATCGTGTGGATGTGAAAATCCGAAATAGATAAAAAACGGAGCTTCCTCTTGGGTTTGTTCTCGATCTTCTAGATAACTTAGCACCTGATTAGCGTGCCATGCGCTTCCACTCTCTTCTGTACCGCCTCGTTTTGTTGCATCATGAACTACTGTAAATTGTCGGTTTGCTCCAGGATAAGAATTTCCTTTTTTACAGGTACGCATCGTTTTATACCCTGCCCGATTAAAAATTGCACCTATAGTTTGGTCGTCTATTTCATGAGGCCCTGTTTGTTTTTGAAACTGTGCACTTGGAGGCAAATGCCAAAGCGTTCGTCCGCTCATAATCATGTGCCGTGATGGTGTACACACAGCGCCGTTCATAGACCCCATATGTCGGGCGTCTTCAAACACAATACCTTCTTCTGCCAATTTACTGATATTAGGCGTATCTAGAATTGATTTTGCATTATAAATTTGTAAATCTAAAGGCGATTGATCGTCGACTAACACAAACAGAAAGTTTGGACGTTTTTCAATAGTATGAGCTGATGTTTCTGTTTTCGATTCGCCTATTTCAGAAATTGTAACTAATACAATTATGGTAAAAATAAAAAATTTTAAAAATTTCATCTATTATTATATTAAAGTATTTGATATATTGATATTTTTTAGTTTAAATGACTCATTATAAATGCAACAGCATACTTATTTAATTCGGTTATAGATGGTGAAATAGATTCGCCATGAAAACTATGTCCAGCATTTTTAATAGTGAGTAACTCAACATTTGCTTTTTTTTCTTTGGAAACCTCTAGCATGTATGTAGAATTTATGATAGGAAGCACTGTATCTTTATCTCCGTGAATTAATAAAATAGGAGGACTACTCTTTCTTAATAATTCTGTTGGACTCAATAATTTTGCGAGTTCTGGTTTTTCTGCTAAAGGAGCACCTAATAATCTTTCAAAAAGTTTACCATCTTCAAAAATAGAATTTGGTCTTAAGTCCGGGTTTAAACACGATGTAAACGGAAAATAAGAGACCACACATTTAAATTTTGGTTTATATCTAGCAAATTCTGTCTCTCCTTTAAAATTGGAATTATTACCTAAAGTAGTTACTAAACTTAAATGACCTCCAGCTGAACCACCCCATATTCCATATTGTTTTTTATGGAGTTTGTATTGCTTTGCATGCTTTAATAAAAATCGAGCAGCATCTTTAGCATCTACAACCGCATCGTAAGCATTAGTCTCTCCTTTTGCCAATCTATACTCTATAGCTATGCAAATCACCCCCTGACCTAAAAGGCTTTTAAGTGTTTCTAAAGTCGCTTTTTTAAGAATATTATATGGACTACCTCCTGCCCATCCGCCACCATGAACATACATCATCCAAGGATTTTTCGCAGACATTAGTTCTGGACTTGGATAAAAAATAGTCATATCTAAATCTTGTCCATCTACAGTTTTATACACCAATTTTTCTTTATGCAGAAAAGTATCTAGAATTTCTTGTTCCTTAGCATTTTGTGCCCAAACAAGTAGTGGTGTACAGATGCAAAAGAATAGTGTACACAAAATATTTATTTGATAATTCATGGTAACTCTTGCTTTTTAGTTCACGTTTATGACTCTAAGACTACCTTCTTCAAAAGTGGTAATGTTATTATTAAAAGAGATGTCTATAGGGACTTCATTATGTAACATAAGTTTGCCTTGTTCTTGTTTTAAAACAACATTACCATATTCTGTACTAGAAATGGTATATCGGTTTGCTTTAACTTGTTTTCCGTTTCCAATAAACAAAACCCAATCATCATTAGTTTCTGTACCAAGCAAGGTATAGGTGGCATCTGTTTCAATGTCTTTATATTTTACATTTTTATGATTTGCTGAAGAAAACACCACATCTTCTCTACCCGATTTATGTGTAATATGTAATCCTACAAACTCTGAATTTCCATTTTCATCTTCAAAACTAGATACTCTTTTTATGCTTTTGCCTTGGGCTGAAGTAAACGGTTCGTAAACAGAAACAAAAGGTTGCTCCCAGGCAGGGCCGTGTTGTCGCGCTGCAAGTGTTAAATACGGTGCTTTGTCTACCTCGTAAGGCAAACCACTATTTCCTTTAAAGGCTTTATTAGGAGGTGATTTAATTGAAAATACTTCACGCCCTTCTGTTCCTTTCATCCATAAATTCATAAACACATCGTCTTCACCTTCAGGCATATCAATTTTCCATTCTGCTTGATAATCGGCTGCTGTTTTCTTCGATTGTTTATCCCACATATAATCTAACGCATATAAATGCCCGCCTGCGAATCCCATTTCATCACTTGGTTGCAACGGTAACGGGTTTCCTGTTGTATCCATAATGCGCATAGTCTGTCCTAAATTATGATAGAAATAATCGTGAAATTTATCGCCTCCACGTTGCTTTTTAGATCTAAACACATCAATATAATAGCCCGTAGTTTCTCCTGTTTTTACAATACTAACTAATCGGGTTTGGTCGCTTTGCGTTTCTGGCTCTAAGAAATACACATCGGAATACGTTATATCTTTATAATACCCTGTTTTTTGTTCTGACTTAGGGTATTCACCCTTTAATTCGAATGCATGATAACTCAGCATTTCGGTATACGAAGACACCCCATCTACCATAACCGTATTATGTGCAGGAAACTGAGAATAATATTCTAAATAAATAGGCTGTAAATAGCTAGCACCTTTTCCGGGATCTCCTCCTTGTACAAATCCTTTTCCGTACAATTCCATATTAATTCCATTGGCATGCATATGATTACCAAGCGATCCGTTAAGCGATACCATCATACCATCTTTACCTGTTCCCATACGTTGTACGTGCCAGCTTACATTAGGTGCATAAAAGGTTTGAGTGACATAATCTGCTAGATTTGCTTTTTTAAACTTTGGATTAAGTTCTAAAGGTTTACTGGCAAAAAACGAACTGATATTTGCTTTAGATTGTCTCACTTTACCGTCTTTAGAGTTTTTTGAAAATAACTTATACAAACCTGTAAAATCTTCTTCCATCTCTTGATCTCCTGTTTTTTGAGCAATACGAATCATATCATCAAAAGCATCGGTACTTAAGGCTGCGTAATTACTATCTCCAAAAGCAACTGTTTGTCCGTTAGGAAACACATATTGAGGTAACATCTTTACAGCCGTTTCCATAACTGGCATATATGGTAAAATATTATGATCGAAGGTGTTATTAAAATCTTCCATAAAATGCGTTAAATCTTTAGTCACTCCTAGGGAATATCCAGGACATTCTGCCCAAACCCCATTACTTTTATCGTAACCATAATCCATGAATTTGTTTAATGACCATTGGCGTGTAGAGGTTACATTTAAAATATAATCGATATAATACTCACGGCCCTTATTATCGTCGTAATTTTTATTATCCTGTAATACCATCGCTGCTTTTAGAATAATCTTAGCTTGATGTAAATTCCAGTTATTTTGTGGTACTCCGTTCTTAATAATCTGATCTATCCAACGCTTGATGGTTGTATCGTACATGGCGATATGCTTCGCATGATTCGCTTCGATATAAGGATGTAGAAAATCGTAAAGTTCTGCAATATCTATTAATACATTTTCGTGAATGACTTGAAAATTAGTAAAACCAACTAGAGTTTGAATGTGACCATTTAATACATCTATAGGTTCGCTTCGGTACGACATACCTTCCATATACGTATGAAAAATATCGTAAGCAAATTGCGCATAAGCCGGGTCATGTTCTAACCAATATGTAAACGCGGCATCTCGTCCTAACTCAATAATTCTTTCGTTTATACTGTAAATGACACGACCTGTTTTAGAAATTTCTGCCCATTCAAACGGGTTACCTTCTTTAGTTCTATTTGGAAGCCATAACCCTCTAGGATCGTCCATATAGGGTTTAATATCTTCTAATTTTGGTGTGCCATATGGTGTGGTGTAATCGCGAGATCCTACAAAACGAACTGTTGGAACTGGTGCTTCTCCATCGGCGTGTGAATAGTTGATTCCATTGACATACACATTAGTTGATTTGGTTTTCCAATACATTTGAAGTCTAGAAACCATCCATTCTGGATCGGTTTTATGCTGCTCGACATAATGATCGATACGGTCGTGAATACCTTTTAAAACCTCTTGGGCCCAAGCTTCTTTTTTTATGGTTTTTTGTAAGTCTTTTTTTTCGGACTGCGTAATGTAAATGCGCGGATAAGCTTGTTCTAATTGACTAGGTAAAGGAATTTTACTTGATTTTTGGGCAAACATGGTTACAGACAAAACGCTAATCCCTAATGCTAAAAGTCCTGTTTTAATGGTTTTTAAATAGCCATGCGTATAAATTGAACACATAAATTTTAGTTAGTTTGTTTGTTAATTTTATTTTATAGTGGTGTATACACCACGCTTATTTTTCCTGTATTGGCCACACGGTCGGCCTGTATGCCTATACGATAAGCTGGTCCACCTTCGCGTAAATGCTCTACTGGTACAAGCTCATCTATAATGCTAATCTTAAAGCCTTCACCTTTAATCTCTGCTTTTACCTTCTGATTTTCGGACGTTAGAATCACCGTATTATTATCGATAATTTTATAATCGTTTAAAGTCATTATGGCGGTCTCAAAGGTTACTGCTTCTTTGGCTACAAAATAATCTTCAATAGTAATTGTTCCTGAGCCTGATTTATTGTTAGTCATATGTCTTTCCAGAACATCTAATGCAGGGAAATCGTAAGCCGCTTTTAAATCTATAACCACTTCATCTGTATCCTCTTTAAAATCGGTTTGTTTAAATATTCCTTTACGCTCTATACCATTAGATTGTAAAATATCATTAAATTTTGGAACGGGATGTCCCCAAGAACTCCGTGCAGGATTGTCAGGTGAAAATGCTCCAGCTCTGTACGACGGTGCTCCAATATCTCCAGACATGATATCTTGACCTAGCACCAAAGTATAAGTTCCGACATCGCTATGGTTATGGTTTTCTTTATTATGACCTCCTTTTATAGCAATTGAAAATGGTGTGTGTTGTTTTCCTCTAGAAATAACCATTCCAAAATCATCAAAATAAGTATGATTTGGTAATTGAGGTTCTTGAGCTTTATCATTTATTTCAAATAAGGATGGATGATTCCACACCATAAGTTGTTCGGCAGCTTCTTCTAAACGAATCTCTGTAGGTTTTATGGCTGAATAATAATGGGCTGACAAAATATTAGCAAAATTACTACCTGTACTTGAAACTCTAGAAACACCATCGGCAAAAGGGGCACAACGATTGTCTTGAATGACAAAATTCTCAGGAAAATTCCCAACGTTTCGCATTTTTTCTGGATTATCAAATTTAAATAAGTCGATTTGCCCATCCGAATAATCGTATAACAACTGCGCTAAATATAAATAATGACCGAAGCCGTAACCCCAATATCCTAAACCTTCCGAGCAATAACCGTCGTCTCCAAAACCTGATAAATAATAAGTCATACTATTTAAAGCAGAACCTATTGCGGCTATACGTTTATCATAATCTTTAGAATTTGTAATCGTAGCTAAAATGGTTCCACTAGTACAGACCGAATTCCAGTTACTTGTACTAGTAATCCATGTATTATTTTCATCTGAATATTTAGTACTTTTCAAATACGTATCTGTAAGCCGTCTTTGAATATTGTTAGCAATATCTGTTCGCAATTGTTCTGGCAACTTCTCTGCTAAAAGCGCATCGGCAATTGCCAAAACCGAACCAAATTTACGCGCACCTAAATCTATAGATACACGTCGTCCTTCTAAAATCCCGTTATTGTTATCGTCATGATTTGGATGTACCCAAGATTTCATTGACATAATAGCATTCGCATAGGTTTCTATTTGAGTTAAAAAATCACCTTGATTTTCAATACATTCGCCAAGAATAAAATGTTCTAATCTATCCATGGTTCTATAATACCTAGGTTTGTAAATTCCACGATTTCCATCTCTATTGGCTACACGATAAATACTATCTGAAATAGGCACTTCCGGCGCTTTTTCTAATAATGATTTTGCTTTTTCTAAATAAGCTTGTCCAGAGGAAGACGCTGCAATAGCATTCCAATACGTACGGTCTGTGATTTTTGGAGCAGGCTGAAAAGCCTCTTTAGGTATTACTTTTTCAAGCATCGCTATTTGTGCATCAGATGGATAAAGCGTATCTGAGCTAGCAGCTTTTAAATAGGTTTCTATGTTTAAAGACTCAACTGAGTCTTTTTTAGTTTCCCTAGCGCAGCCCACAACTAATGGTAACGCTAATAGCACAAAAAGGATTTTAATATTAATTTTAAATTGTAACACGATACTTTTTTTTAACATTACATTACACCACAAGCAAAAAAAGATAACTCTGAAATCCAGATATTATCTTGGTGTAACAATGTTATCTTTTTTATTTTAAAAAGCTTCTAAATCATAGTTCATTCCCTATAAACTATGTTTCATTATGCCCAATTCCCACTATATATTGAGTGTTACTGTTATATTAGTTTACAATAACACCATATAATTTGGAATACTACTCTCAAATTCTTTAATTTCTATATCACGATAATAAATTTCTGCTGTTTCCGATTGAAATCCGATAATGCCTTCTTCCGGTGTTAAATTGAAAGCCATGTTAACAATATCCCCATTTAATTTATGAATGGTATATTCACCACCCATAACAATAATTTCACAGGTATTCCAAGTATCGTTTAATGCATTGTAATTTTTGGTTGGTGTTGCTAAATGTATCCAATTACTTTTGTCTTTAGGGATTCCACCATCGTTTGGAGCAAGAAAATGTTTACCATCTTTAGTAGAAAACCAATCATAACCTGCGCCTTTAGGTCTAATTAAATCGCCTGTATGATTTGTGTTGGTAAGATGATTGTATCTAATTTGATATTCTATTCCTGTAGGCCATACTTTGTCGTCGGATACATGATAATACACGCCAGCATCATATTGCCACCTATCAAAATTATTCGTTATTTTACGTCCCCATTTATACTCAAATCTCAAGATGTATTTACTATATGTTTTATTGGTATAAAACAAGCCATGCGTTGCATTTTCGCCTGTATTAAGATTTAAACTATCTGGCATATGCTTAAAGACATGTACCACACCATCTTCAATGGCAAAGACTTTTTTAACCATCTCTGCATCGCCATTTCTTAATTTAAGATGCCAACCATCCCAATTTTTACCGTTAAATAGAGGTTCAAATCTTTGGTTAGATTTAGCTTTAGATTGCGCATTAACAATCATAGTATTAAAAATCACGATTAAAACTAAAAGTATAGACCCGTTTAATTGTTTTATTTTCATTATAGTTTTAGTTAGTTGGTTAGCTAGTTTAGTTATTTGACGGTGATAATCTGTTTCTGTACAATTTCTGCTGAAGACTTTCCAATCTGAATCTCGTAACGACCAGGATTTACAACATATTTTTGTTTACTCACACCCCACCACTGCATATCGTTTATAGAAAAATGTAACTCTACTTGCTCCGTGTCACCTTTTGAAATAGAAACTCTTTTAAATGCTTTTAATTGACGAATTGGCTGATATACTTTAGAATCTAAGTTGGTAACGTATAGTTGAATCACATCATCGCCATCCATAACACCTGAGTTTTTCACATCTAAAACAGCCGTGACTTCTTTTTTATGCTGAGTGATTTTTAATCCTGAATAGTCAAAGGACGTATAACTTAGACCATACCCAAATGGATAGGTCACATTATTTTTCATATACATATATGTTCTTCCTTTACTGATTTCGTAATCTTCAAAATCTGGTAATTTATCAGGATCGGTGTAAAATGTAAGTGGAAGATGTCCTGAAGGATTCACTTTTCCTGTAATTAATTCAGCTAAAGCATAACCTCCTTCTTGCCCTGGAAACCATTGTAAAAGAATTGATGGCACGATGTCATTCAACTCAGATAACTGCACTACTGTTCCACCATTTAGTACAACTAACATATTAGGGTATATAGCTGCTAGTGCTTTAATTTCTTCCATCTGATCTTGTGGTAAAATAGAATTCATGCGATCATGAGATTCTTTAGACATTCTCCAAGTAAGTCCACCCACGTATATTAGTAATTTATCTTCTGGATGCTCTACAACAACAACCTCTTGGGGTTCCACCCATTTTAATAAGGCACGAGCAGGCTCTGCTTCTTCATTATAATATTCTACTTTTAAATTTACTGCTTTACCAGCTTCTAGAAAAACCCCTTGAGATTCTTCGTTATGCGGTGCTTTACTATGCCAATTATCTAATACTTTTTGATCGTTTATCCACACACGTGCACCGCTTAATGCCGCCATTGAAAAATAATGAAGTCCTGTACGATTGGGCGTTAATTCTGCAGTCCAACGTACCGAAAACGTAGGCTGTGGAATTTCTGGGTCTATATGGGCTAACGGTTTTGGCAAATCCAAATCGAAACCACGATCTGTTCTCACCGAAATAGGATGACCTTCGAGTTTAGTACCTGCAAAATATTCTCCTACTACACCTTTAGTCTCTGGCTTTCCAGGAACGTTTAAATTGCCTTCCGGAATGAATAACCACTTCCCGCCTAACTGACTTTTGATTTCAAATTGATTTCCTGCGATTTCTTGCATACCAAACATAGGCGTTGCAGCTATACCTGCGGCATTTCCGCTGTAAGCTCCAAAAGGCGCATCATTAACATAAGGTCCGGCAAAAAGAATAGATTTATACTTTTCTGGAGTTGCAGGAAGCACATTGTTTTTATTTTGCAGTAACACAGCACCCTCTCGTGCAATTTGTCTAGCAATAGCTAAATGTTTTTCTGAACCAACCACATCTGTTGATATTTTAGTATACGGATTATCTTCGTCTGAACGTAAAAGTCCTAATTTAATACGAGTAGCTAGACTACGAATAATCGCTTGATCTAAATCGGACTCTTTCATTAACCCTTGTTCTACGGCTTGCTTAGACCACTCTCTCTCGTTAATTTCTCTAGCTCTGTCCGATCCCGAATACACATCTACACCAGCAGTAATCATCATCATAGCAGCTTCTGGTCCATTTTTAGCATATTTATGTTGCTCTATCAAATGTCCTGGTACTCCAACATCGGTTACCACAGTTCCGTTAAATTCCCATTCATTGCGTAAAATATCCGTTAACAACCATGTATTTACGGAACACGGAATACCGTTTAAACCATTATAGGCTGTCATAATAGATTCTACATCTTCGCGAGCAATGACATCGCGATACGCTGGAAAATAATATTCTCGTAATGCACGCTCCGATACATTTGGACGCACATGCAAACGGTTATGTTCAGTATTATTTACAACAAAATGTTTTATAGTCGCTACAGTCTTTAAATAATTTGGATGATCTCCTTGCAATCCGTTTACAAAAGCAGATGCAAGTTCTGTGGTTAAAAAGGGATCTTCCCCATAGGTTTCTTCTGTACGTCCCCATCGTGGATCACGTGCCATATTTATAACTGGACTCCATAAAGTTAAACCGTGATATCGTTTTGCTTTATCTTCGACAGCATCTTTATTATTTAGAGCACGAGCTTCATCACTAATTGCGGTGGTCATGTCTTTTATTAAGGACGGATTCCAACCAGAAGCCATAGAAAGTGGTACTGGGAACTGCGTAGCTTCTCCACGACGCGCTACGCCATGCAATGCTTCATTCCACCAATGATGTTCCGGAATATCTAAACGCTCTATTGGCAAATTTGTCATTTCTATTAACCTGACTTTCTCCTCTAAAGTCATTTGTTTTATCAGGTTTTTCGCTTGCTTGGTTGCATGCTTATGAAGTGCTGTCCGATCTTGTGCTACACTGGTCTCCACCAAAAACATTGAAACACAACAAGCAGCTAATAGCATGTATTTTTTCATAACTGCTTTATTTATCTTTCTCTTTACCATTCTTTCAAAGTATACAGTACAAGGTCTTTAAGAATCGAATCTGCTTTTTTAATATTTAAAACGAACTAAAAAGCCTCATGACAACTTATATATTATTTATATTCACAATACTATCAATTATAAAATATAAAATATATAACTCATCATCCAAGACCTATAAATTATGATCTGTTTTTGGTATTGATAGAATTTTAAGGAAGTTACATAGCCTTTTATGAAAAAGGCTTCATAATTACTTATCTAAAGTAGTTATGAAGCCGTTTATAATTAAAATGTTAAAAATTATTTTAAAGCTTTAGATATTGCTGCTTTAACCATTGGTTCCATAATAAGATAACCGTCTACATTAGGATGTACGGTATCCCTCCCCAATTCCTGTTTTAAACCTTTTTCATTATTTACCATAGCTGTATAATAATCTAAATAGATTATCTTATTTCTCTTTGCATACGCTTTTAAAAGGGTATTCAGCTCGATAATTTTATCTGCTGGTTCTATAGACGGACTCCAAGAATAACTACTTGCTGGAAGTACAGATGCTAATATGACTTTAATATTATTAGCTTTTGCTAACTCTACCATTGAAAAAATATTACCTGCGATACGATCTAATTCTATATACCCTCTATTTCCTGCAATGTCGTTTGTACCGGCTGAAATCACGACCACTTTGGGTTTCAACTCAATCACATCTGGTCTAAAACGCAACAACATTTGTGCACTTGTTTGTCCGCTTATTCCTCTATTCACGTAATTTGGATTATCTTGAAAAAAAACAACATGATCCCTATCCCAATTATCGGTTATAGAATTCCCTATAAACACCACGCGATTTTCTTTTTTAATTGGTGCTTTTAATTCGGCATTAGCTTGACTGTAACGTTCTAAATTTGCCCAATCTTCAGTAAGCGTTAATTGTATTTTTAATACAGATACTTGTTCAAGCGGAGCTTTCTTTGGTAAAAATGCAGTTAATTTTCCATCAACTAATCTTATTTTTATCTTTTTATCGGGGTCTGAAAGTAATCTAGCTTCCCTTGGTTTAATAGCTCTATCTAAAACCAATTTACCATCTTCTGGCCATATAAAAATATGCGCTAACAAAAAACCGTCTTCGCCATCTTGTGTATAGGCTCCCCAATTTGGTTTTTCAAAAGGTATGGTTTGAGAGAATCCAATTCCCATATTTAAAATAAAGACTACGGTATACACTAAACTGATTTTGCAAATATTCGCCATTTCTATTTTTTCATATATTATTAAACTAAAACAGACAAACCGCTCTAAAACTGTTTGTCTGCTTCTTTATTTTCTAACAATAATTCCTATTACTTAGCCAACTCAATTTTCACTACAGAAACGGGGCTGTCTGGAGCCAACATTGGTACTTCTACAATAACTTCTCTAGAGGTACCTAAAGCTTTTAACTCTGTGTTTGGATCTGTTAATAGCGTTATTTTTTTGAACTTAATAGCTTTGTTTAGTTTTAACAATCCATCTTTAGGCCAATCGAAAACATGCGCATATATAACACCATCTTTTTGGGTGTAACGTCCCCATTTTGGTTTTTCGTATGGGCTTGCTGAAGCGCCATAAATAGCTTCTCCGTTCTTTTTAGTCCATTGTCCCATAGCATCTAAACGACGAATACTTTGCGCTGGGAATCTTCCAAAACCATCAGGTCCAATATTTAATAAGAAGTTACCACCTTTAGAAACGATGTCTACTAACTTTTCAATTAAATCCTCACTACTTTTCCAATTATTATCGTCTGGTTTGTAACCCCAAGTTCCATTCATGGTCATACACGCTTCCCAGTCAGAATCGATTCCTGTATCTGGAATTTCCTGTTCTGGTGTCCCAAAATCTCCTGCAAATTCTCCTGGCTTATTATTCATACCGTCCATTCCAGTACGTCCTTTATCTACTCTATTGTTTACAATAGTATTTGGTTGTATGTCACGGATAAAATCGTATAATTCTTTCCCCATTTCTGTAGTATAATCGGTAATCCAATCGCCATCAAACCATACCACTCCTATATCGCCATAATTGGTTAATAATTCTTTAACCTGAGGTTTCATATAGTTCTGAAAATACTTAGGAAATTCTGGATTTACAACAGAAGGGTCGTCATGTTGTGCAATGTTATAATTAGGATATAAGTTCCCTTGCGCTTGTGGGTGGTGCCAATCTACAATAGAATAGTACACACAAAATTTAATACCTTGTTTTTTACAAGCTTCAGATAATTCTTTTAGCACATCGCGTTTAAACGGTGCTGTATCCATTACATCGTATTTAGACACTTTAGAATCCCATAACGCAAACCCTTCGTGGTGTTTAGAGGTTATTACAATATACTTCATCCCTGCATCTTTAGCCATTTTAACCCATGCATCTGCATCGAATAATTGCGGGTTAAACATTTCTGGATATTTCTCATACTCTTCAACAGTATAATCTAATTTATCCATGGCCCATTCTGCGCCACCGCCTGCTATTTTTGAACCGCGTTCGCCTCCAATAATAGAGTATGCTCCCCAGTGAATAAACATCCCAAATTTGGCATCTCTCCACCATTCCATACGATCGTCGTCTGACAGCTTTTTCTTAAAACTTGCTTGCGCCATAGCCGATCCAAAATTTAACATGATCAATACTACCAGTAGAGTCATATTCCTTAACGTTTTCATTTTCATAGTTTGTTAATTTACTTTCAATTAATTTGTTCTTATTTTTATTGGTGTTTCGGTTTGATTTCTCATCACCACAAGATCCATTTCATCATCTGGATGTTCCACATTTATTCTGAAAAAATCTTGTACTGTTTTTACTGGTTGTCCGGCGGCCTGAAGAATAACATCTCCTTTCTTTATTCCTCCATTTTGTACAGCCGGACTTGGTTTCCAAATACGCAATACAATTACGCCTTCTGCCGTATTTAATCCGTAAGCCGATTGCTCTTGAGGTGAATCTACAGATTTTAACTGATTTCTTAACCAAGCCACAACAGGGCTACTCGTGTTTTCTGAAGGATCCTTAATAACGGGAACTTCTGGCGTTTTTGTAAGCGCCTTTAATTCTGGTTTTTGTACTCCAAATTTATCCATAGGAAAATTTGTAAAGCCCAATTTTAATGCTGGTGAGGTTTCTGCTACTGTAAAATCTAAATGCTCAGGATCTTTAAATTGCGGATCGCCATAAGCACTATGTAAATCGCGGTCGTAAATTTGAGACTTCATCATGGATTCTTCATTAGGAAAGAGGTTGTAATCTAACTCTTTTCCCCAACCTAATAACCCAACATCTTGATAAGCATTACCTACAATATTGTGCTTAAATACATCTTCACTATTGGCAAACCACACATGCGGATGTAAAGAATTATTCACCATGATATTATTTTCAACGACTCTATTAAATCCTTCACGTAATTTAAGTCCGCTATTTAACAGCAGATTATTATAAATATGATAATTTGAAGAACCATCGTCTAAATCTATATCCCAACCGTGATCGCAACGGAAGCGATTGTTTCTAATAATGGTTGTTTTTACAGCATCCCAAGTATACATATCTGGAATTTTGGTTGTAATACTATCCATAACACCGCGTTTTGGATGCCAAAACCGGTCACGACCCCAAGAATTAAACGATCCGTGATCGTGCGTTTCTAAAACCGTATTAAACACATCGTTAAATTGTAAAACATGGCCGCCCCAAGTACCGTCTCCAATATTAATTCCGGCTCTAGGCACATCGTAAATACTGTTATGACTCACAGTAATATCCATTGCAATGGCAATTTCTACACCTGCAGTTTGCTTTTCTATTCTACCAATGCGGTGAATTAAATTGTCTTCAACAATACAGTCTCTGGGGTATAATTCATTTTTGGATCCTGCTAGGGTATCCATATCTTTTAAATCTACAAACTGACCATAATTAAAAGAAGGAGAACGCACGGCAGACGGGTCGCCCACAAAGGATACAGCACTGGCACCATTATCGTGGATATGGTTACCTGTAACTTGAAGGCCTCTATTGTACTTACTTGCCATTATAACATTTCCGCCTAAATGTACAAATTCGTTATCCTGTACGATACAATTTTCAGTCCCTTCAAAAAACACAACACTTCCTCTGTAAATAGACCAATCACTACGTAATAAAGGTTCGTAATCTTCCATGATAGTACGTTTGGTATGCTGAAATGACATACCACTTATCTCAACATCTTTAACAGGTTCCTCTAGAGTTCCCACCACCTGAATTAAATCTTTTAGTACAGCCACTTCTATAGTAGAATCCTCTAAATTGGTGTTTTCTTTTGGCCAATAATATAATTTATGAGACGCTTTGTCTAAAAACCATTCTCCCGGACTGTCTAATTCTTCGAACACATTTTCTACCATTCTAAATTCTGCATGTGATCGCGAGCCTCTATTATTTTGTTGCCCGCCTTCTAAAATGGCTTCACCTTGCTCGTCTACACCAGTAATGGTGAAATGAAAACCGCCCCATTTTCCGCCATGAAGCGCGTGAAAATAAGCACCTTTTGGATTGCTCCAAGTTGCAATACGTTCTTTAGAAATCGCATCGGGAGCAGAACCATTCCAATACTGCGCATCTGCATCGTAGTTGGGATACCGCGCCAAAATCTGTGGTTCACCATTCACAACTAACTGGTCGAAATCTAAATGCTCTGGCACCGTACTTACAACGATATTGTCGTTAAACGCCTCCCATGTAGGGTGCAGGATTTCAGATCCTTTTATGCGTACCTCTTTGGGAGAAGTACCCGTAATTTTTAAACCATTTAAAGCTGGAGTAATTGTAATGGCTTGAGTCAAATAATAATCGCCAGGTTTTAATTTTATTTCGATTGGCAGTTCTGGGTTAAGACGTCTTAATTCATACGCATTTTCTACTGCAGCCTCTAAATCTTGAAACGGCAATGCTTGCGTTCCATTAGGCATTTCTACCTTGGTTTTAGAAACGTAAATAATTTTTTGTTCTTGATCTGACTCACACGAACTTAAAATACATATACAGTATAAAAATGTTAAAATCTGAAAAAATTTCATAAACATCTTGATTTAAACTGTTGATTTTCCTTTTAAATAGTGTAATGACTGTAAAAACTCGTCTGCTGCCAAAGTGGTTTCTATATAATATTTATCATCAGGTTGTCTTCCTTTATTGAAAAAACCATGTAACTGACCTTCATATAAATGAAGCTCACAACGTCCACCAACTGCTTCAATTTTCGCTTTATAATTTTCCATAGTACCATTAGGTATATGTTTATCCTTGGTGCCTTGAAAAATAAGTGTTGGAGGCACATCTTTAAAAATGTTATACATAGGTGAAATTTCGGTATAACGGTCTCCAATACGTTCATACCCATAACCTCCTGGCCCATTATCTATAACCGGATTATATAAAATTAAAGCTTGTGCCTTTGTACTTACTTTAAGGTCTTCTCCTGCTTCATCCAATCCTGGAAGCATTGCTGTTGCTGCAGCTAAATGTCCGCCAGCTGATGCTCCAGAAGCTATTATCTTATTTTTTTTAATATGAAAAGATTTTGCATGTGTTTTTAAAAAGCGCATTGCAGATTTCGCATCGGCTACAGCCTCAAACGGAGTAGTTCCATGTTTCTTTTTAACGCGGTAATCTACTAAAACGGTTACCATACCTCGAGAAGCAAAATACTCGGCTTGAGGTCTAAGCTGATCTACACTACCTCCAATCCATCCACCACCAAAAAAGAACACTAATGTAGGATATACACTATCTTTTTTAAATCCATTAGGTTTATACAAATCCATGGTTAAAGTATCATCTTCAATAATTTTATATACTACGTGTTCTGGAACGGGATATTCCAATGAGTTTTTAGAACATGAAATTTGAACAAATAATATTATAAAACAACTTATAGCAGATATTAATCTCATCTCTTTTTACTTATTTAATCTCAATATTATATCCGGCTGGATAGGTTTTAGCCTTCCCTTTTTTAAGGGAAATTTTCAAGGGTTTATCAGATGAATAAAAATATCTACCATCTTCGTATCTCAGTTCTGCTGAAACGTTTCCTTCAACTGCTTCTATACTGACATTATTCCATTGTAACAACTTTCCTTCACCTAAATATAGATATTCAAATTTACCATGTTTTTCTGAAGCTACTCCCAAAGTTCCTTGAAAGGTTAGCCCTTTAGTTGGTTTAAATGTTTTATTAGCAACTATAGCACTACAAATAATTTGTGTACTGTTTTTCGATTCGATTTTTAGACTCGATAAATCAGCATATTCTCCAAGCTTAGATATATTTTTTATTGATTTTTGTCCGCTTTCATAAGCCTCAAACACAGCAACAAACGGGTGACTTTTAGCATTTATCCCATTCTGACGTACAATTAGCGTTGGTGTAGATTGCGGACTTTTATTAATTTGTCCAGGTGTAATATCATCGCGTAAGGTTGTTGGTGGCGCATCTACCACATACAGCTCACGATTTTCTTGTCCTTGCATCCACATATTTACATGCAATTCTGGGGATACCGTATTAATATCCCAAGTGGCATTAAAATCGTCTGTATACTTTATCTTTTTTGGGTTATTAAAGAAACTGTAATTTTTATCGTATGCAGTACCTAAATTGCTAACAGCTTTCACTTCTAAAGGCGCATCTTTTGTATTTTTTAATGTTACCTGATGACCTAAATTATGATGAATATAATCGTTATTATCTTGGTCTGATCTAAACACGTCTACATAATATCCCGTAGTTTCAGAAGTGCGAATCATGGCTACAACACGACGTTTTTCGTCTGCTGAAACATCTGCGAACGATACATTTTTAGAAGTCACTTCTGTATTATAAAAACCGTCATCTACTGTTTTTGGATCCATAGCATTAACAGTAATATCTCCATTTTTATATCCAGGAATTATAGTGTTAGATCCTGTAATACCACGATGATAGCCTGCATCTGGTGACCAATACGATTCGTAAGCAGAAGCATCTGGCGCTAATGCCCAGCCTTTACCGTAAAACTGCATGGCTAATCCGTTTTTACTTAAATGAGATTGATAGCGTCCGCCGTATAATGTAAACATTAATCCGTTTTCCTCGTCATTTCCATTTCTTAAAATCATGTGTCTATGAAATTTTGAATACGCCGATCTGTGATAAGGTAATTCGCTTCCCGACTCAGGTAATGTTTGATTGAAAATAATATCTTGCCAATTCGATTTATTTCTATCGTATTGACCATTCTCTATATTTTTCTTGATCACCGTAGCCATGGTTTTCGCCGTTTTATCATCACCTTTCCAAGTCGAATAGGTTAATAACGATTCAAAAGCCGACATATTAAAAGCGCCACCACGCATATCGCCAAACACCACTAGATTTCCACGGGCGTCTAACCAGCCTAAATTAGCCAATGCTGCTTTTTCAATAATTGGATTTCCAGCGAGCGTATTCACTCCAGATTTATACAATTGCAATCCCATTTCTAATACTGTAGGAATCATTCCCGACGCATAGCCTGGTGATTCTGGCCACAATCCAGTTTCAGTATCATAATTTGCCATTATTTCTGGTAAACCCTCATAATGATCTCCCGATTTTTCAGTGTAAAACGGTATGTAATATTCGCGTCCTTTACCATCTTTATAAAATGAATTAGACTCTAACACCAACATACTTCCTAAAATGTTTTTATACCGGTTTACATTCCAGTTTCCTTTTTTACCACCACGTACCAATCCTATTTCTATAAAACGTTTAAACACTTCACTAGACACATCTACCGTAGTTTTATTTATTTCTTTTAAGTGCTTATGAGGATTAGCATTGAGATAATCATAAAGAAAATCGTATGTAATCGCCATAGGAATTTGTCGGTCGTCGTGAATCACTTCGTAATCGTAATAGCCTAAAATTCCGCCTGGCTCGTATCCTCCTGGTCCGCCGGCAGACTCTTCAGGATCTAAAGGTGGATTCATATAATAAGTTCCTAACATCCAAGTCCAAAAAATATCTGCTGAAAACTTCGCATATTTTTCATCTTGGGTCATATAATAAAGGAAAGCTGATTTTTCTGCCAATTTTAAAATCTCCATATTATTGGCACGAATCATATGCCCTGTTTCCTTATACGGAATTAACACTGGTGTTTTATCGGATTTAGAACGGCTAATGCCTAACATATCTCCAGATTCGTTATAAGGAATTCTATCTTCTAATGGCACATTTACATAATCGTTCCATTTACGCATACCTGGTAAACGCACTGTTGGAATGGGTGCATTTCCTTCACCATAATCCCAATCTTGTCCTTTAATGTAACATTGTGTAAAGTGTTCGCCGTCCTTCCAATACATCGCCAATCGCGATACAATCCATTCTGGATCTGTTGTATGACGATTTACATATGGCTCCACCTCTTCGACTAAAGCACTATACGATGCTTTTGCCCAATCTTCTGTTTCTATTTTTTGTTTTAAACCTACTCTTTCGTTGGTTTTTGCAAACAACCGTGGGTGTTCGGCCGTTTGTTGGGCCTGTATGGTTACGGTATTTAAACAGAATGTTATCGCTAAGGTTAATAAGACTGAAAATTTCATGGTATTATATGTTATCTTTCAAATTAATGTAAGGGTACGGTTTCGATATCTGGATTGTTTTTGGCTTCCAAATATTTCTGTAAGATTTCCTGGTCTAGTTCAGAACTATCGCCGTAGTGCGCTCTTAAATCTGCTAATTGTTTTTTAAGTTTCACAACCACATCGGCATAAGCAGGGTCGTTAATTACATTCGTCATTTCGTTCGGGTCTTTTTTACGGTCGTATAATTCCCATTCATCTACATCATAATAAAAATGTGCTAATTTATACTCTTGGGTAATAATGGCGTAATGTCTTTTTACCATATGAATTCCTGGATATTCATAATAGTGGTAATACACAGCATCTCTTGTCCATGCCTCATCGTTTCCTAATAACAATGGAATTAAACTTTCACCTTGCATATCTGATGGTGGTACTACATGAGCAGCTTCTAAAATGGTTTGTGCAAAATCTAAATTTTGTACCATTTCAGTATTTGTTGTTCCTGGTGTAATGACGTTTGGCCATTTGATAAGTAATGGAGTTTTAAAGGATTCGTCGTACACAAAACGCTTATCGAACCAACCGTGTTCTCCTAAATAAAATCCTTGGTCTGACGTGTAAACAATAATGGTGTTTTCGTCTAAACCGGTTTCATCTAAATAATCTAATAAACGTCCCACATTTTCATCAACCGAAGCAATACATCCTAAATAGTCTTGCATATAACGTTGGTAACGCCATTTCATTAATTCGGTTTCATTCATATTTGGATAGTTTTCCTTGAACTCCTCCATCATAGGTCTGTAAACCGAATCCCATACCGCACGTTGTTCTGGATTCATACGTCCAACTTCACGTTCAAACGCTTCTAAATCCCAACCCGACTTATCTGGAATGCCTAGTTCTGCCATCATTTCTGGGTATAGTTTAGAATCTCCAGCCCAGTTCATATGCTCTAACAAATTCATTTCTGCAGTTTTTGCCGCTGTGCCGCGCCCTTCATAATCATCAAATAAAGTTTCTGGCTCTACAAACGTCTTTTTAGTGTATTCCTTAAAATGTCTTGGCGCTGGCAACCACTCTCTGTGTGGTGCTTTTTGCATAGAGAATAACATAAACGGTTTATTTTCGTCGCGTCTGTTTTGTAACCAATCTAAAGTCATGTCCATAATAATATCGGTAACATAACCTTCTACGGTAATTTTTCCGTCGTTGGTATTAAAATCTGGATTATAATATTGTCCTTGACCCGGAAGAATTTTAAACTCGTCTATCCCTTTTGGATTGTTTCCGAAGTGTAATTTTCCAAACATCGCGGTTTGATAGCCTGCCTCTTGAAGTAATTGAGGGAACGTCATCTGCGACTCATCAAACGGAAATACATTATCCACTTTTCCATGAATATGAGTATGTTTTCCTGTTAAAATAGTTGCTCTTGAAGGCGCACAAATGGAATTCGAGACACAAGCATTGGTAAATAAAATACCTTCGTCTGCAATACGGTCTATATTTGGTGTCTGAATTAAATGGTCGCTATACGCGCTAATGGCTTGATAGGCGTGGTCATCGGACATCATAAAAATGATATTGGGACGCTCCTTAGGCAGTGTTTTTATTTCCTTTTTAACCTCTGGTTGTTGTTCTTCTTTAGATTTACATCCTAGAATGCTTAAACACAAGCAAACTACAACGTATTTTAACATGCTAACTTTATTTTTCATGACCTTTAGCGTTTATTCTTTAGTAATGTGCATAGCAAAACCATTATTACTGTCTATGCTAAGATTTAATTTTGATTGGTTTGTGATATCTTTCTCTTCAATCTTTACTTGAGTTCTGGTGTTTGCAGTCTCATCGTCTGTATACACTTTCGCCTTGTAAGATGCTCCTTCCTCTAAGAATGAAAAATCGAGAGTCACATCATGTGGTGTAACACCATTTATTCCGCCAACAAACCAATCGTTACCTTTTCTACGTGCTATAATTCCTAATTCTCCAATATCTGCTCGTAACACTTTAGTTTCGTCCCAAGTGGTGGGTACGGCGTTAAAAAATTCTAGTTCTGGCTCGTTACCAATGGTACGCGTATCGCCCCAAAGTCCATCGTCTTTAATTGGTGCTGATGGCGCTTTATCGTACCAGTATAAAAATTGTAGTGGACTAAAAATACAAACCGTTTTAGCCAATTGCGAGGCATGCGACCCCATTTTATCTACGCGACTGTTATAATAACACACCGTATTATCTGCGGCACCTGCTAAACTTCGGGTAAACATAGTAATTAAGGTATGTGCGTTTGGCACCGTTTCCTCATCGCCACGAATCCCTTCTTGAGTTAACAAATTAGGATACGTTCTAGAGAATCCTGTTGGTCTGTATTCATCATGAATATCTAATACCATTTCGTATTCTGCGGCTTTTTTTACGGCCTTGTGCATCCAAGCGGTTGCATCTTGGTCGCCCACCCGAACAAAACCATATTTTATGCCAGAAACACCCCATTTTTTTAAAACAGGTAAGACCTCGTCTAATTTATTTTCTAAAGCGAGACGGTTAACATAAAGCATAACCTTCACACCTTTTTCTGTAGCATATTTTGTAATGGCTTCAATGTCAAAAGGTCCTTTAGAGCGTTTCGGGTCTAAAGTAATAGTTGTAGCATCAGAGGCATTATCCATTTCATTACCATACCAACCCGCATCAAAATGCACATATTGCATATTATGACTTGCTACAAAATCGATAGCTGCCATACCTCCTTGCGTTGTTAAGGTCGTTTCACGAAGTACTTTTCCTGGCGTTATCCAAGAGTCGTCTGCTATTTCTGATGGCGGATTTAAATTCTGAATTAAATAATTATGTTCTAATAACTCGCCATGACTGTTCCCCATCATTACCACGCGCCAAGGCGATTGAAATGGTAAGGTTTTATGCACTTTAGCGCCATCGTTTTTGCGTTCGGAAATAACAGCTCCTGTAATAGTATCTTGTTTTTGTTCTCCCATTTTACCATCAAGGGTCGATACAATACTATACGGCGATGTTGTGCCTTTATTAAAACTCATTCGCCCATAATCTACCAAACGGGCTTCTGCCAATGCAATTTTAACCGTATCGTTTATCTCAATTACTAACGGACGTTCGGCACCTTCTTGTAAAGCTGAAATTGGAATTTTTTTGTACTCGCCTTGAGCCGTTAATACGCCTTTTTCACGTTTTGGGGTAGACCACAGCTCGTAATCGTTATCGAAATTATAATGCATGTTTTCATTTAAATCAATTTCGGTAAGGTTGCCTTGTTCAGGAATTTCGTAAGCTAAAGCCACACCTTCATTGTAAGCTCTAGCAATGATATTCACTTTTGCATCGCCTTGTTTTAAATATATTTTTATCTGATTATAATGGTCTGGAATCGTACTTAACTCATTAAATCTAGAGGTCCACGTTGTATTTACTGAAGTTGTTTCTATATTGTCAACCGTAACAGTTCCTTTGAAATTTAATTCTTCAGACATTAGTTCTAATACCGAACTTTGAATGACTTCATTCTGATTATAAAATACAGAAAAAGAGACATCGTTGTTATTTTCCCCTTCAAGAAACACCATCTTTTTAGTTGCATCTGGAGACGTAACTTCAATACTTGTTCTAGAATTATCGCATGAATACAATAACCCGCTCATTACAATAAACAAGCAGTAATAAGTTAAATTATGTATCAGTTTTTTATTCATTTACATTATATCTTATTTCGTTTAAATATTTAAAACAATTACGGCTAATGATTTAGCAGGTAGCGTTACGATTTGTTTCTCTCCGTCTTCAATCTGACATTCATAAGAATTAGGTAAATCGTTATCATTTTGGAGTAAAACAAAAATCTTATTATCATGTTTTACTGAAATTAATTCGTCCTTAGAATAATTTGCAATACGTTTAGAGCCTGGCACCAAATACTGACTCATAAATGCAAATACAGCATAGTCTGGATTATAAGTAACCGTTTTAGTGTTACGGTCTATATTTATTAATGAATTCTGTGCCCAATCCCAACCACTTTCTGTTGTTTCATTTAAAATCATGTTCCAATAGCAATAATTTGGAATGCCATAATTAAAGTATTGTGCTACTTCTTTTAAACGCGTTGCGGCCTGATCCCAAGTATTTTTTCCGTTAAAGCAATTTCCTTCTGTATGCATGGTGTTACCATTAGGATATAATGCATTCATATCTTGGATATATTTTGAAGACGTATACTGAATTCCAATACCATCAAACAAAGCTAAATTTTCTGGATTTGCAGCCAATTCTAAAGCGTCAATTCGGCCATGAACCCTAAAGGTTCCTGCCCAAATTTCTGTATTAATTTTATCGGCTTTAAATTGCGGACGCAAGTACGCCCCTACAAACTTACTCATTTGATTTACAGACATATCGTTAGATGGATATGCTGTATTTGCATCTGTTTCGTTTTGAACAATTAAACGATCTATCGTAATCCCTTTATCTTCGTAAGCTTTAATATATTTTGAGAAATATAACGCATAAGCTTTGTAGATTTTAGGCTCGTCTTTTAATTTATTTTTCTCAGGAAAATCTTTTCCTTGATCCATAAGTCCAGAATATTTCATCCATGCTGGTGGACTCCAAGGTGAAGCGAACAGTTTAAAATCTGGATTCTGCGCAATTGCATGCTTAATAAAAGGAATAACAGAAGCCTCTTCTCTTTTAATAGAAAAAGCCCTCATATTATAATCGTCTGCCTTTTCAGCATAACTATAAGCGTCAATTCCGAAATCACTAGATCCAACAGCTGTTCTACAAAACACTAATTGCGCTCCAGTATTTACATTAAATAAATTTTTCGCCACTTCAATTTGTTTATCTTTTGGTAAAACCATTAGAGCTTCACCTCCAATTTCATTGAAAGCACCTCCAAAACCTTCGAACGTTTGAAATTCTATATTTGGATATAATTTAATGGGATTTATTTTTTTATTCGTTGCTTTCTTTTGGGAGTCTTTATATTTTTCAACATCAATTTTACCATCTTTAATAGCTCCAGATAATTTTAAAAAATATACTTCTGCAGCGTGTTGTGCGTTTAATACCATGGCGTTACATAGTAATAATAAAACCAAAAAACACAAGCTTCTATGTCTTAAACCAAAATCTAAATTCTTAATATATCTACTCATTACTTTATCTATTTAACTGTTGCTACATCTGATTTTTAAATATGTTATTGGTCGTTCGCGTTATCACGCACCTAAACATGACTGCCGTCTAATAGTGCTTGATATTCCGATTCAAATTCTGTTTTCATCGTATTAAAAATGTCTGCTTTTTGAGCTGAAATATCTTCAGATTCAGCAATGTCATTTTTCAAATCAAACAACACGAAATCTGTGAGTTTAGCGCGTTTAATTTCGTCAATATTTCCGTCGTATAAATTATGAAGATTAGGTAAGGTTTCACCATCTAATTCTATACGCGCTATAATTTTATAATCGCCTTTACGCATGACTACACGACGGTCGTTAATTGCATCGTAAAATGCCCATGTTAAAGGTTTTTCGCGTTCAAAATTTCCCGATTTTAAAAGCGGCACAAAAGACTCGCCATCTAATTTTCTGTTAGGTAATTCTGCGCCTGCTAATTCGGCAAATGTTGGTAAGAAATCTAAGGCAGATATTACGGCATCGCTAGTTCCAGAATAGGTATCTTTTCCTATCGATTTTACAATACCTGGAACTCTAAACCCAGCTTCATTGGTCCATAATTTCATACCTTTTAAAGGTCCCGGTCTCCCGTAAGATTTTTTAGCACGCTCGTATCTCATAAAGGTTTCGGGCCCGTTATCTGAGCTAAACACGATTAAAGTATTGGTGATATTATGAGTTTCAAAATACTCTAATAATCGACCTACAGCTAAATCTACATTTTCTACATTGGCAAAAAATTCGGCCTCTTCATGATTTTTGGCTTTTGGTAAGTATTTCTGTACTAAATCTTCTGGAGAGGCAATAGGTTCATGAGGTTCGTGAAATGCAACTTCTAAGAAAAATGGTTTATTAGTATCTCTTTTATCTAACCAAGACATGGCTTCGTCTACAATAATCTGACTACTAAAACCTTCTATTTCGCCGACTTCTTCGCCGTTTCTCACAAAATTTCTTGGGTTTTTATGACTTGGCGCTGCATTATTGTGTGTTGCCATCCAATAATCGAAACCAAAATCGTTTGGTTGTGGTTGTGCGTCTGAATTAAATTGAGACGAACAATGCCATTTCCCCACTAAACAGGTTTCGTAACCTACAGATTTTAATACTTGAGGAATAGTCACTTCTTCGGCACGTAAGTGTACCAAATCTCTATTGTCTGCACTTTTTTTATACCCCGGAATAAAATCATAAATACCAGCCCGATTAGGACTTCTACCTGTTAACAAACCAGCGCGCGAAGATGAACATACCGGTGCCGTTGCATAGAAATCTGTAAGTTTAATTCCTGTTTCAGCTAATTTATCTAGGTTATGAGTTTCAATTACAGGATGCCCGAAAGTCGCCAAATCGCCATACCCTAAATCGTCGCACAGTAATACTACAATATTAGGTTGCCCAAATGCACTAACTGCTGTAGATGACTTGCTTTTTTCAACACCTTGAATTTTTCTAGCTTTACATCCTCCTAAAACACTACATAATATAAATGTTAATAAGATCAAACCTCTTCTTTTCATTTGCTTTTATTTTGCTGATTTAAAAAAATCATTAAAAAACACTAAATGATATTTTATGGAATTACTCCAATACGCATTGGTATGTCCGCCTGGACGCTCTATATAATCATGAGGAATATTACGCTCTAATAGTTTTTTATGAAGTCTTACATTAGCATCGTAAAAAAAATCGTCTACGCCACAATCAAATAGTATTTTAAGGTCTTTAGCTGTTAATAAGTGTGTCAGGTTAATCACAGAATTATTTTCCCAATGTTCTGGATACTCCGCATAAGTTCCTAAACGTTTTGAAATATCCCAATTATTAGGAAACGGTCTTAAATCTACTCCGCCACTCATACTCGCTGTTGCTCCCCAAACATCTTGATGCTTAAAAGCTAAATACAACGCGCCATGACCGCCCATACTATATCCTGTAATTGCTCGACCTGTTTTAGATGCTACGGTATTATAAGTTGCATCTATTTTTGAAACTAATTCTTTCGAGATATAAGTTTCGTATTTCATTTTAGAATCTATCGGACTGTCCAAATACCAACTGGTTTTATCGGCATCTGGGCAAACCATAATCATGTTATACATATCTGCATAGGTTCTAATGGCTGGAGCTTTACCTAACCATGATGTATGGTTTCCTCCAGCCCCATGTAATAAGTATACAACATGATATGCCGCACCCTGTTTAGAATAGTTATCGGGTGTAATGACTACATTTTTTATATCCTTATTCATTGATGCACTAAAAACCACAAGTGTATCTACCCGAAATGCAAAGACATTGCAAGACAGAAATATTAAAAGGATATGAATTAGTTTTTTATGCATTTTTATGAACTTGACTATTCAATAATTATTCTGATTTGAATCTTATTTTTAATGCTGAATCAGTTTAATACCACCAATTATATTTTCTTTTTTAGCATGATATCTTCAACCTCTTCTAGTGTTTTCCCTTTAGTTTCTGGCATCATAAACGCTACAAATAATAATTGGAAAAGCATCATTACAGCAAACACAAGAAACACAGCACCGCCTCCAACTAATTTTAATAAGAAAGGGAATAATGAAGGGATAAGTGCGGCCAAAATCCAGTGTACAGAACTTCCGAAGGCTTGACCAGATGCTCGGAGATGATTTGGAAAAATTTCTGAAACAAACACCCATATAACAGCCCCTTGACCAACGGCATGTGCTGCTATAAATAAAAATAAGAAAAAAGGTACAGCCATTCCTGACCATTCTAATAAAAAGGCAGCTGCTAGAAGACTTAACGAAATAATATATCCTAAAGACCCGATATACATTAATGTTTTTCGACCTAATTTATCAATTAAGAATACCCCTAATAATGTGAAAATTAGATTTGTTACCCCTAAACCTATACTATTTAATAAAGCAGAACTTTCTCCTAATCCTGCTGCTTCAAAAATTCTTGGCGCATAATATAACACCGCATTAATTCCTGAAAACTGATTAAAAAATGCAATAAAGAAAGCTAGCAGTAATGGAAATCTATATTTTTTAATAAAAATAGTTTCGGTTTTATCACTACTTTCAGAATGTGAGTTAAACTCCAGAACTTGTGCATTAATATCTGCATCTGGGTCTATGAGTTGTAATACCTCTCTTGCCTCTGCTTCTCGAGATTGAGATAATAACCAACGTGGACTTTTTGGTAATTTTAAAGCAAATAAAATATATAAAATTGCAGGAATGGCTTCTACACCTAACATCCATCGCCAAGCATTTTCGCCTATATCACTTAATAAGTAGTTTGATAAATAAGCAATCATAATACCAAATACAATATTGAATTGATACATCGCCACTAAACGTCCGCGTTCTTTAGCTGGAGCAATTTCAGAAATATAAGCAGGAGCAGCAATTGTAGAAGCACCAACCCCTAATCCGCCTATAAAACGCATAAAAGCAAACACATAGGGGTCGTTAGACAAGGCAGACCCTATAGCCGAAATGGCAAACAATAATCCGATGACAATTAACGTATTTTTACGGCCGTATTTATTCGTTGGAAACCCTCCAAAAATAGCACCAACTACAGTTCCCCAAAGTGCCATACCCATAACTACAGCGCCATGAAACGCTTCAGACGAGCCCCATAAGGCTTGTAATTTTTTATCTGCTCCAGAAATTACAACCACATCAAACCCGAATAAGAATCCGGCAAGTGCTGCGGTTATAGACCATAATATTATTTTTTTGTTCATTGTGTTTAAGTATAAAGTCAGGCCTACAGCCTTTTAGTTAGTGTTTAAATTAGTTTTTATTTATAGGAATTACCATATTCCAAGTTTTTGTTCCATTTCCAAACCCGCCAGGACCATCCATAGTTGCAAAAAAGATATGTGTTGGCTCACCATCTTCTACTAATACAAACGGACGCTCTAATTGTCCTTGCTTTATGGTTTTTCCGTTATCCCAAGTAACTGTTTTAGTATAGGCTTTCGAGTTTTTATCAACTTCCCAATGGATACCATCCTTAGAGTGCGCTAAAAGTCCATCGCCAGCACCTCCTGTAATTGCCCCACGCTGATCTTTAGCAACCATATGAAATCCGGTAGTATCGCTCCACATATGTGGGTCTTCTACCTCTCCAAAATGTTCTAGAGAAAACAAAGGTTTGTCTCCCTTAACTGTGTAAGGCCCGTTGTAAGACGGAGCTGTTGCTACGCCTATACTCATATCGGCATTAGTGATGCCATCTGCTTTATAATCGCGACCTTTAAAAAGTAAAACTACAGAACCGTCTGCTTTAATTAAAGGTGACGGATTAGACGTTAAAAAGCTATAGAAGGAATTGGGTTTAACATCTAGTATCGGCGCCTCTAAACGTGTCCATGGACCATTAGGACTTTTAGACGTCGCCATCCCGATACGTTTTCCCCAACGCGCTGCGATACACCATTTACTTTTTAAATCGAATGCATTTACATTTTCTGAAGTTACACCCTCGAAAGGATGTGTAGACCCCATATAATATAAAATATAGGTGTCGTTGTATTTAACAATTTTAGGATTGTGAGTAGAACGTCCATCCCAATATTGAGTACCACGGGCTTTAAGTGCGACATCTTGAAATGTATATGGCCCTTCTGGAGTTTTAGACGTGGCATGTACAATTTCTGAAGCAATCATCCAACCAGGATGGAAAGGTAAAAATTTTGGACAACGCGATGCATACATATGATAGATGCCATCGTCCCCCTTAATTACCGAGCTACCCCAAACCCAATAGTCTTCCATTTGGAAACCGCCATCAACGGGTGCTTGTCCAAGATTTTTGCTTATTACATTTTGTGCATGCAATACATAAGTACACATAGATACAATTATAAATAAGATATATGTTCTTAGTATTTTCATATATTAAATTGAACTATTATTTTAGAGTTTTTAGGTGTTTAAAAAATTCATCCAATTTGATTTTTTATCGCCTTGGATGAATTTTAAACCAATTCTAACACATCTTAAGAATTAACTACGTTCTTAAGACTTAATAAACAATAACTACTGCAATCTAATTGTTGTTTTGTTTTTCTTGAATAAATTATCGTTCATTTACTATAACACAGCAACCATTTTTAATGTTTTTTACTAGTGATTACGTAGTTTTTGAATATTTTCACATTTAAGCATCAATTATATTTTATGGGTAAAGTATATAGAGTTATACATAATTTTAGATTACAGAAAACACTAAAATGACAGAGTCCTTTTTACATGGAGAATGTTGTTAATGCCTATATACTTTTAAGATTGACTCTAGTCTAATTTATAGGGCAACTTGATTTAATAGCTCTGTTAGAGATTATAAAAATAAAAGGGAGTTTAGTACTCTTTTCTTATATTAAAAAATTTTATCTCTTCCCATTTAAGATTATCTAACCATAATTTAAAAAGCAGCTACGATAGAATCGCAACTGCTTTTTAAGTTAGATATAAATAGTACTAAAATTATAAGAACACTTTTACCATCCAGGGTTTTGTAATAACTCTGGATTTAATCTGATTTGATCGGACCCTATTGGATCTAGATAATTATCTATAGAAAAGTTTCTATTTCCTTCGATATCTAGAATTAATGCACCTGGTTTAGTTGTTGCAATACCTGAATAACTAGATACAGATTGTTCTTTAGATGTTGTTCCGTAAGAGAATGCACTAGCTATATAAATTTGAGATCCTGGATTTTTAGGGTTTTCAGCCGTTTCAAACTCTGTTCCGTCTACATATGTAGTAGCTACGACATGACCTAACTCCTCTTCTGCAATCCCCCAACGTTTTAAATCATTGAACCGTTGATTTTCACCAAATAATTCGATAGCACGCTCTCTACGTATTTCTCCCAACATGGTTAAATCTGAAAAAGGAGCAATTAAAGCATTAGTTAAAGGCGCTACATTAGAACGCTCTCTAATTTTATTGATTGACATATTTAAATCTGCATCAGAAATAGTACCTCCTCCCAACTCTACAGTTGCTTCAGCATAAGTTAATAACACTTCTGCATAACGTAAATATGGGTAATTAAACGATTCGTCTCTAGTTTCTCTTAAAATATACTCTGTAGTAAACTTAACCCCCTGATAACCTATATTACGGCCAGCTCCTGGACTTGTTAATTCTGGCACATATCTATAATCATAATTAGTACCTGCATCTGCGAAATCTACACCATATTGTGCACCTCCGCCTTCTACACTATTTCCCCAACCCCAGTATTCTTTTAAAGGTTCACGAACAAAACTTGTTAAACGATAATCACGATTACGGAATTCTGAAGTCATGGTATCATAACCTTCAAATACTGAGGAGTGTTGTACTGGTAAACCATCTGTACATAGGTACATATCCATTAATTTACGAGATGGTGTATGTGTTTTAGAGTGTGTTAAATTTTGATTTATTTTTCTTAATGTATAATCGTAAACCGTTTGAATGATATACTCTTTATTATTTGCTTTAGATAAGCCCGCAGGATTAGAGCCGCCATCTTCTAAATTAAATAAGTAATATAAATTTCTATCTCCCAATTGTTCACGATAATCCCACAATTCATAAGCACCGCTATTAATTACAGCTAGAGATTGTGCTTTAGCTTCAGAAAACAACTCGTCTACACTTGGGTATCCTGCAGGCTTATTAGATCCTGCACCAGTATTAACACCGTCTCCATCTGTAGCTGTACCTACATATTTTTCCCAAGTTGCTTCATATAATAACACACGTGCTTTAAATGCTCTAGCCGCTTCTGTTGAAAGTTTTCCTTTTTCAGAATCAGTAATACTATTTTCTGTAGGTAGGTCTGCTATAGCAACATCTAAATCACTAAGAATTTGATATATCACTTCGTAGCGACTATTTCTAGGGGCGTATAACTCTTCATAATCTACATCTAAAGAACGTGTAACTATTGGTACACCTCCAAAACGTTGTAATAAATTAAAATGACACCAAGCTCTAAAAAAATAAGCTGTTGCAACAGATCCAGCAATTTCTGACTGATCGCCTTCGTATTCTGCTGCTTTTTCAATGAGTTGATTTGGTTCTCTTAATTGATTATAATTATTTGACCAAACATCATCTTCTGTTGGTATAATGGATTGACCTTGTCCATAAGACGGTGATGTATCGAGGTTTCCTGATAAATCTGAAGATTCATCTCCTGCATCATACCCTAGAGAAGCACGATAAAAATAATTTGCAGCTGTTTCAAACTGTTCTGCATTTTTAAAATACACTGCTTCTGTTACTGAGTCTAAAGGTTCTTGATCTAAGTAATCTGAACACCCAGTAAACATGAATATAGAGATTACAGCAGCTATCCCTATTTTTTTTATATTATAATGTATATTTTTCATATTCTTTAAATTAAAATTAATTAAAATGCTAGTTCAAGTCCGAAGATCAATGCTGAAGAAAAAGGTATCATGTTACCTTGTCTTGTTCCTTCTCCAAATTCAGGATCTAATCCATCACTTATATTTGAAATTGTAAACAAATCGTTTCCTGTTAAAGACAAACGAATTTTATCCATTCCTGCTCTATCTAAAACATCTTTTGGCAATGTATATCCTACAGATATTGCTTTTGCTCTTAAATAAGCTGCTTTAATAACATTCATATCATTTAAATCTCCATAATTCCAAGTTTTTCTTGAACCATTAACAAACGCTGCTGGTCTACTTGAATTAGAATTTTCTGCTGTCCAAGTTTTATTAGTAAAAATTGGGTTTTGGTTTGTCCACCATTGCATAAATGGATAAGATAGCGAACCACTTCTAACAATATTTACATCTGCAACCCCTTGGAAGAATGCACTAAAATCAAAGCTTTTGTATGTAAATCCTAAATTAATACCAAAACTTTTATGTGGATTAGCATCTCCTACATATACTAAATCATCTTCATTAATAAGACCATCTCCACTTACATCTATACGATTTACAGTTCCTGGGACTAAACGATCTGCACTTCTATAATTTGGTAATTTCGTACCATCCTTCATGGTTTGAGTTGAAGGATCTTCAAATCCAACTTGATTATAATAATTTAACACTTGGTCTTCTGTAGTCAACAAACCATCTGTTTTATATGCATAAATAGCATTTAAAGGTTTACCTTCTATAATTTCATTCGTACCTAAACTAATCGTTGTTTTACCTTCCATTTTTGTAACTTCACTTTGATTATCCCAGAAGGCAAGACCAATACGGTAAGTAAAATCGTCTCCTATACGATCTCTCCAGTTTACTGACAATTCATACCCTGTAGTTTCAAAATTACCACTATTTGTTTTTGGAGCTGTAGGACCTAAGATGTCTGGATATGTAATGTTAACTAACATATCGTCATTTTTACGAATAAAATATTCTGCAGTACCCGTTAATCTATTATTTAATATACCAAAATCCACTGCGAAGTTAGTTGTAGATACACGCTCCCAAGTACGGTCTAAAGAAGATAATCCATCAATATAAGATGTTGCTGCCAATTGCGGCGTACTACCAAATAATACAGTACCAGTACCAATACTTGAATAATAATCGTATGCACTTATACCTGTTACAGATCCTGTTTCTCCATAAGAAGCTCGTAATTTTAATAAATTAATAGAGCTATCTTCCATAAAAGACATTTCAGAAAATACTACACCAGCAGAAGCTCCATAAAAATTCTTCCATCTGTAATCTGGGTGTAAACGAGAAGATCCATCACGACGCCCTAAGACCTCTAATAAATAGATACCGTTATAATCGTAATTTATTTTACCTAAAAAGGAAACTAAACCAACATTATTACTTCCTCCACTATTTGTTTGGGTAGTTACATCAAATGCATTTAAATCGTTTAAAGTTTCATCTACTAAATTAGAACGAGACATAAAGTATTTTTCTGTTTCTGTTAATTCTGCAGTATACCCAGCCATGACTCCTAAATTATGATTTCCGAAAGAACGGTTATAATTTAATTGAAATATATGGTTTTGGAATACATAATCTACCTCGGTAACTTCTAATTTAGAATTAGTTAATGTCGTAGGTGTACTTGTTACGTTACCATCCCAATCGTACATTGTTATTGGTTTCCATGTTTTATTTTTTCTGTTATCTGTTAAGGATATGTTTCCAAAATAAGAGAAATTTAATCCTTCTACATATTTTTCTAAGTCTAGTGTAATTTTACCTCCTAAACGAAATATATTAGTTCGGTCTTTAACACGTCCGCCTTCGCTTAAATAAGCTAAAGGATTATTTCCTCCAAAATTATCGTAAAATTGTCCTTGAGGGTTATATAAAGGAAAAATATTCATGTCTTGAATACCATACCCAACACCTTGAGTTGGAGTATCGATAATATCACTATTATATGATATATTGAAATCTGTTTTAACTAAGTCGTTTACTTTATACGACACATTTGTACGGAAGTTATAACGTTTTTGTCCGTCGTACACAAAAGATATTGGAGAACGTTCGTTTGCATATCCAAAAGATGTTCTATAAGTTGCATTTTCATTACCTCCAGACAAAGAAAAATCATGACGTTCTGTGATGGTTGTACCATATACAGCATCAAACTGGCTCGTATCAGAAAAATACATATCTTTACCTAACCAATAATAAGATTCTGGTGCCAAAGGCATAGTTCCATTAGATATCATCATAAACTCTTCCTCTGTAAAGAACCTAAAACTTGTTGCTGCTGTTTGTTGATTTCCATCGCCATCTACAAAATTTATTGCATCATTTCGTCCTGCTACTAACCAAGCATCTGCCCATTCTTTCATATTAGCAACAGGGAAATCTTTTGCAAAATTTAATTGTGTTTCACCTTTATAACTAATTTTCATTTTCCCTTCTTTACCTTTTTTAGTAGTTACTAAAATAACACCACCTGCTGCCTTTGTACCAAAAATTGCAGCTGATGCATCCTTTAATACAGAATAAGTTTCAATATCGTTGGCATTAATTGCTGCTAAGTCACTTTGTGAAATTTCTACACCATCTAATAAAATAAGCGGACTAATACTATTTACAGAGATATCTCCACGAATATTAACAGATGTACCCTCTACACCTGGACGCGAAGATGTACGCGTTACAACTACACCAGGAACCTCTCCTTGTAAAGCTAAAACTGCACTAGAAGTACCTTTACCTTTAACAACATCATCTCCTTTTACTTGTGCCACAGATCCTGTAAGTGTTGCTTTTTTCTGAGTACCGAAACCTACAACAATAACTTCTTCAAGTTCACTAATATTTGTATCTAACGCGATATTTATTTCTGTTCTTCCTGATACAGAAATTTCTTGAGTAATGTAACCAATAGAACTAAATATTAACACTGAAGTTGTTGATGGCACTTCTAAAGAATAATTTCCATCAAAATCTGTTACCGTCCCTACCCCTTGTACATCTTTTAAAATAACATTTACACCTGCTAAAGGCATGCCATCTTCTGCTGCAGTTACTGTTCCTGTTATAGTAAGATTTTGTACGCTTGTTGTTGCTTCATTTGCTAATTTAAACGAATCATTTATAGCGTATAATCCGCTATTAATAGATAAGCATAGCAATAAAACCAGTATTGCTATTGGCTTTATTGAAGACTTTTTAAAATTATAATTGTTATACATAAATTACTTTGTTTGTTATACTAATTTTACTTGGTTGTTTGGAAAGGTCAATTTTTAAACATTAAACACGCATTAAAATTTTCTTTTTTCTGAAAAACACCATTTGGTTTAAGATGCTGTTTTAATAATTTTTTTTTAGTCATAATTGATAGTTTTATGTTAATACTGTTTGTAAAAACACCATAAAAAAATGTTAACAATTTATTTGGTGTTTCTCTTAACAATTTTATAAATAATGACTCATTTATAGTCTAAATCATGATTCTATCTATCTAACTTATCACCCATTTTTAAGTATAAATACGGATATAAACTGATACTCATAAGAATTTCACATTACACCTGTTTTTTTACTTAATATTTTTAAATTATTCTCAAATTTAACACATAATTAATATTTAAATCCTTTTTATAAAGGGTTAATTTTATTAATAAATTAACCAAACACGTTTTTACATCTAAATAAAAAGACAAACTTCTATGAATTACAAAACATAAAAAATTACGCGTTTTTACATGTTAAAACTTAAAACAAAACACAACCAGATTTCAAACATTTAGTATCTCTAGAAAAAACAATATGGATATCTAATTGATAACTCTATATTACTATGAATAATATTTATAGACTATGCTCTAGTTTACAAGAAGACATTAATAAGTATTAATTATTACTTATGATCTGCATAAGCTTAATATCGCATTAATATTAAGCTTAGTTTCACACCTCAACATAATTAGTATAAAGGTTTTGTGGTTAGTTATGTACTTTACATAAATCAATTCTTTACTTAAATAACTTATTATCATGACTGCATACATGTATTATATTTATAAAACAGCAATAAAATTTTAAATGCTAAGTAGCAAACAAAAAAACCCTTTTAGAACCAATCCTAAAAGGGTTAAAATAAACGAGATAACAAATCTCTAAATCATCATCTCATGATTTACAAAAAAAACAAAAACTAAATTAATGTTGTGCTAAATTATATTTACCTTTTTTTAACCTCAATAAAGCTTCCATAAAGTAATAATCTGCATAAATTATTGGTACATCTATCTCTGAACCGTTAGGAAAGTGTCCTATAGAATGTAGTAATAGTGCCTGATTTGTATCTGCACTAAAATACATATCTGATTCTAAACGATCCATTAATGTTATTGCTGCATTAATATATTTATCTTTTAACTCTTGGTCTTTAAGCTGGTCTGATAATTCTAATAAACCACAAGCGGCTAATGAAGCTGCAGAGGCGTCTTTGGGAGCATTTGGAATATTTGGATCGTCAAAATCCCAATATGGAATACCATCTTCTGGTAAACGTTCTAAGAAATGATCTGCTAATTTCACTGCAGTTTCTAAATATTCTGGTTTATTAGTTTCTCTATAAGACATGGCAAAACCATAAATTCCCCAACCTTGACCTCTAGCCCACATAGACTCGTCTGCATAACCTTGATGTGTTATCCCTTTTTTAAATTCTCCCGTCTCTTCATCATACAAAGACACGTGATAAATTGAATAATCTGGTCTAACTAAATTTTGCATAGACTTATTTGCGTGACTTACAGCAATATCGTATAGTTTTTTATCTCCACCGTTTTTAGCAGCCCAAAACAGCAATTCTAGATTCATCATGTTATCTATAATCGTGTTATATCCTAGTTTGTGAACCTGTTCTGGCCAAGATAAAATTGTTCCTACTTTAGGATTATATAATGTTGCTAAGGTATCTGCAGCTGCAAGCATAATTTTTTTATACTCTTCATTTCCTGTTAAGCGATATCCATTTCCATAACTACAATATACCATAAAACCAATATCATGGTTATCTGCTGGCGTATATGCTATCTCTTTTAACGGAGCTGTAAAGCGTTCTGCACCGGCTTTTATTTGTGGGTCTTTAGAATGTTCATATGCATACCACAATACACCTGGCCAAAATCCAGAACACCAATCTCTCACACCTACTAAATTCCAATCTTTTTGACCTGGAGTTATATTTCTTGGGAAACTGTCGGATTCTTTTAAAGAAGCTAATGCTGTTTTCACCTTAGTTACGCTTAAATCTAATACATGATCTGTATTAATAATTTCTTCTGCTGCTTGAGAAGAAACCGGTGCCTCTTTCTTTTTTGAATCGCACCCAATTAACGTGGCAGCACAAAGACAAGCTACAAATGTTCCTTTTAGTAAATTCATATGTTTTAATTTGTTATTAACTTTTAATCTTTGCTATCTGTAACTTTTAAATATTTGCTACAATTAACATTACAATAATAAAGTGCTCTACCCTCTTTTAATATAAAATATGAGCCAATTTTAATAAATTAAAACCCATTTACTTGCTAAAACCTACTATTTATAAGGGTTTTAGGATTTATTTGTTATAAACTTCAAAATTGAATACTATTTTATTTTAGACCGTAAGAATTAACACTTCTACTACTCCCATTGTAAAGCGATTTTATATGTATTAAATAGATTTATAAAAGATTGAAAACTGATATTTTTTACATTGAAATTTTAAAACGATCTAAGTCTATATAATTATTATTTACTTTTAGATTGATTAAACCTATGTCGTTTTTAGACATCTTATTATATCTTTTTTTCAACCATAGTATTTTTAATCATTCCCTTACAACAACATATATATTTTAATATGTGTTAATTTGAGGAATAACATTTAGTAAGACATCTTATTATAATTTGTGCTGAATCAAGTTTTAATGTCTACAAAAACCTATTATCGTTAGAATAACAGATTATTTTGAAGTTTACGATGGTCTTGAAACGTCGATAAAATTTTAGATGATTATAAGATCTAAACATAATTGTAAAACTCATTAGTTTTTCTAAGTTTATGATCATGTTAGCTGAACAGATTTTAATTTAAATTGTAAAAAAAAAGAACTATAAATACTATTAATATTTATAGTTCTGTATAATACATATTTATTGAATTTAAATTAACGATAAAAATTCAACTTTAAATATTCAATAAATTTAGGTCTTATAGTTTTTCAACGGTAACATAATACGCTCCTAACTCTTTATTATTTTCTAGAGTAAACCAAGTTTGAAGTTGGGTTTCTCCCGCTTTTAAATCCACTGTAAATTCAACATATTCATGAGTAGCATCAACCGTTTTTTGAGCTTCTTGATCTTGAATTTTAATTCGAGCCTTTTTAATATTTAAAGCCTGTCCTTTTTTTGATGCACTAACGCTGGTACCCGGAAGTTCTGGGCGTATATCTGCTTCGGCACCTAAGGCTAACTTTGTTTCTTTTGGCCAACGACGTAATTTTAAATTATAAGTTCCGGTTTCCGCAACTTTTACCAACCAATAACCATTATCCATGTATCCGGAACGAATATGGCGCTGATGCCATGGACTTGCCTCTTTTTGTGTGTGCCAATCGTGACAGTATAATGTTGTTGGATTTTCAGCTTCATTGCCAATATAAATACGTGGAAGATCGTTATATCCTGGTAATAAATCTGCCCACCAGGCATCGTAAGCCTCTTTAAATTTAGCCATTTTTTCTGGATATTGGTCTGCAATATTGGTACGTTGCTCAGGATCTGTAGATAAATCGTATAATTCTGTACCATCAATTAAACGCCATTTACCTTGCATTAACGACGTTCTTCTCCAAGGTTCAGGCACATCAACACGTTGTGAATTTGTAATTACAATCCGATCTTTAAAATTAGAATCGTCGCCCTCTATTAAAGGTATTAAACTTTGACCATCAAATGTAATAGAATCATTAACTTCTAAATCACACAAATCAACTAAGGTAGGTAACACATCGTAATGTGCTGTTAAAGCATCAATATCTTTGCCTACGGTTATACCTCCATCTTTCCAATGAATAAATAATGGCACACGGTGGCCGCCTTCGTATTTACTTGCTTTAATACCACGCATTCCCGCATTAAATCCTTTGGTTACAAAACCATCTAAACGGTGATCTGTCTTCGGGATTTTTGCCCCTGCAGAAGTCCCATTATCGGTCATAAACACTAAAATGGTATTATCCATTAATCCGCTAGTCTTTAAATACTCGGTAAGCTTACCAATATTTTCATCGACATTCGCAATCAAACCATAAAATGCTGCACTCGGGATATTCTCGTTATCCTTATACGGATTTGAATATTTATCGGCTACAAAATACGGTGTGTGTGCGGCATTAGTAGGTAAATAACAAAAGAAGGGTTTGTTCTTCGCTTTATTTTCTGCCATAAATTTCATGGCCTGCTCAAACCAAATGTCTGTACAGAATCCTTCAAATTTTTCTAGTTTTCCGTTATGATGGTAAGTATCATTAAAATAATCATTATCCCAATAATCCATAGTTTGCTCTATACCACCTCCACCATGGATAAGTACTTCTTCAAAACCTTTGTCTTGGGGACGTGATGGATAATTATCGCCCAAATGCCATTTTCCAAAAATTCCGGTTGCATAGCCATTGGCTTTCATAATTTGTGCTGCCGTAGTTTCACGCTCTAAAAGTATAGAACGGCCATTTACGGTATGCCAAACTCCTGCTCTATTAGCATTATGCCCAGTTAATAAAGCTGCTCTTGTTGGTGCACAAGTAGGATTTACATGATAATCTGTAAATCGTGCACTAGTATCATGAAGCGCATCAATATGTGGTGTCTGTATGTACGGATTACCTAAAGCTGCTATATCACCATATCCCTGATCGTCTACCAAAATTAAAATTACGTTAGGTTTGCTTTTTTGTATCTTGGTTCCTTTATCTACTTTTTTCCAATCTTTTTCGCATGATACTATAATACATAATAAACATAACAAGGAGACAAAACTTATATAAACTTTCATTTACTTTTATTTTAATTTCATTTAATCACTGTACAAGTTCGAAAATTATAGATACAAAGGCTATATATTATAATTCATATCTTATAATTTATTATCCCTTTTAGCTGAAATATGCTGGTTATAGTGTAAATTTTAGTATCACAATAAAAAAACGAGTGATCTTTTTAGACAACTCGTTTAAATTTAAAGTTTATTATATAAATTTTAGATATTAATCTTAATTAATGTTTAATAAGCTTTTTAAACTGTACTCCATTATCTTTTTCTAATCTTACAATATAAACCCCTGAATTTAGATATGAAGTATCTATTGTAGATTGGTCACTAGATAATTTTTTAGAAATAATTAAATTCCCTAAACTGTCAAAAATATTTACTTTAGCATTTATGTCACTTTTAATATAAAGTACATCTTTTACTGGATTTGGATGCATATTAATTTCCGATTCTAAAATATCATTTATACCTAAGGTTGTGTAGAACTGAAAATAATCTAGGTTAAACAAACTACCAGACTCAGTACTTGTAAAAACTAAATAGAGATCTTGAACCCCAGTAGCTCCTTCTAAATTGGTTGAAAACGAATTCCAAGTTTGCCAACCACCTGTACTTACTACAGGAATTGTACCTATTAAAGTTCCTGTAATACTTCCTAATCTAAACTCTATATTTCCACTACGCTGACCAGCAATACTAGCTGTTACACTTAAAGCTCCGGTACCAAAATCTACATTTTTAAACATAACCCAATCTCCATTACCTATATAACCTATATTACCTAGCTCTTGTTCGGCATTTGTTTCTATTTCCACGCCGTATTGTTCACAAAAATCTTCAGCTTCAATTTTAGAAAAAGTTTCAACAACTTCACATTCTGTATCTTCGATTACAATATCTTCACAATTTTCAAAACGTGTAGTCGTATTATTAAAGCCTTCATCTATTATTTGTCCTTCACCACAACTAAATATAGTATTTTCACTAGAGGTAGATTTAAGTCTAATTGTATATTCAGTTTCATTTATAATTGTAGAACCAGTACCTGTAACTACAATTTCACGAGAAAGATTAGTGTCTGTTGGGCCTTCGATTCTATGAAAAATAAGCTTATGATTATTTCCATTTACATCCATTAAATTATGAGGACCTGTAGCATGTGGAGAAGGTATAATAGTCCATTCTGCATTATAACCATTTCGGTCTAAAGCAAAATCAGATAATGGTGCATAGGCAAAATTTCCAAATGAATTTGTAATAGTTCCCACATTCCCTGGAAGGTTGTAGTTAGAGCTCCCACAGTTAGTAGACGTTACGTTATTTACGGTTGCCTGACCTCCAAGATATAATCGAATACCTCCGCGCATTTGGTCTACCGTACAGTTCTCAATCGTTACACTCCCCGGAATATTATACATTCTTATACCATCTTCACAAAGCGAATGCATCTCTGTTTTGTCGATAGGTTTATCATCATAAAAAGGCTCTAAATAGTCAGATAAAAACGGTAAATCGTAAGGCTCTGTTTCTTCATAAAACTCTGCTCCCAAACGTACTCGACCATCAACTTGCGTGTTAGTAATTACAGTTTCGTCTGCATCACCTTGCATAAAAATACCATGACCAAATGCTCTTTGATGAAGCACTACATTATCCAGGCTATTTTTTTTACCATTTATAAGAATTCCACAACGTTTATCTAATCCGAATTCATTTTCTGCACCAATACCATATATACTTCCATAGCCATATGGGAACGAACCACGGGTGGTTAGTTTTAAACCATCTACTAAATTACCTTCTCCTGTAATAGTTACAACAGCATCACCGCCTAAACCATGTGCTAGATTATCACGATCTTGATTATAAGTACTAAAATCTGTAATTTCTGTAATTCCATTTCTATAGGTGTCTTCTATTTCTCCTCCTAAAATTATGTTATTATTCCCTGAGATTACAAAATATGTTGAGCTTACACTACCCACAGGTACATTTATATAAACTCCAGTTAAATCAATAGTATTATTAGAACCTGATACTTCAATTTTTCTTAAGACAGAAGGTAAATCGTCTTCAAAATTATAAATATTATCCCCTCCATTATCTAAAATAATATGTTGGTTGTCTCCTAAAACGGCACTTTGTAATTCAGATAATGTACTTACCGTAATTTCTTCATCGGTCGGAACTGAATCACTATTATTAAATTTAAGCGAGTACAAGTTATACAAATATCTACTTGTTCCAGAAGCCACAAATACAAAATAAATATCTTCTGAATCTGTTGTAACTTCACTGCTATCTATATCTGCATTAATATAAGACATTGGCGACCAAGCGGCGGTATTAATAACCTCTGTTTTACCTAATAGTGGCCCAGAAATTGATCCTAATCTGATTTCTATATATCCGCGATCATTGGGTGCAGCCGCTAGTACAGTAATTCCAGTTGCGCATCTTATATCTATATTGGAAAACATAATGTAAGATCCATCAACAATATTTTCTAGTATACCATTTTCTGTTACTAATTCTCCATCGTCTGAACCATCGAAATCCACTGCTATTAATTCTGGATAAGATTCTGCACAGCTAAGTTCTTGTTCTAAATTTACAGACACATCTGTTTCTGCTTTAAGACTATTAAAAAACCCCGCGGTTAAGAGGCATATTATAGTCAATAATAAGATAGTTTTTTTCATGATTAAGTTTTAATTAGTTATAATTTGAATCTGAAAACTATAAAAACTTAAATCTATTTTTTATAACTTATACATCAAAACTTATAAATTAATACCCATTTAAGTTTTTAAAAACCAAAAAAACAGAATTCCAATAGATTGTTTTACGATTTAAATTGATATAGTGAAATAACATAAGCAAAAAGATGTAATTATAACATTTTGATCTGATAAGAGAATCCCTTTACAAACAAAGTTGTTTGTGACATTCTAATAAATCTGAATACACTTCATTGAGGTAAAGATTAATATTCTTAGATTCTTTTAACCTAGATTTTACACTAAAAGATTTATGACACCAATTAGAGGCTAAAGTTGAATGTTGGAGACTAATATCAGCTCCAACACCATTTACTAAAATACGGGCATAAATAGGAATTTGACCATTATTTTTAATGGATCTTTTTTAGACAGAAGTTACACTGAATGTCTTTGTGGTTTTCATAACATTTCACTTTAGTTAAAGTCAAATCTCTGATAAGTCCCTTATGGTCTATAATTTACGAAAGGTTATCCTATAAAAATAGGACATGCTATAGGACATATTAATAGTTAGTTTCAATTGAAAACAATTGAAACTAATAAATATTAAACCCTTGAAAATCATTAGTTTAATATTTGTTTAGTTTACAATATGTCAAAATTGTCGGGGTGGCAGGACTCAGTCAATTATTACAAATAATTAATTTACAGCTACTTACAATAATAAAAAGAGTACAGGACACGCTATAGGACATATTAAAATAGATATTTGACATTCACAGTACAAAATTAATCAAATTGATATAAAATTTATTTTAATTTAATTATCATTTGGCTAAAAAATTCAAATTAGAGTTTTTAAATCCAAATTCTCCCTCTATTGGACTTGCAACGAAACACTGGTCAATTGTAGCCTTCCTTAAAAATAGGTCAGCATAAAATTCTAATTTATTAATTTTACAATTCTTAATCTAACACAATATTCCTACTCCCATTTAATTCTATCAATTCCAATTGAAGCGTTTCATATTCCCTTTATTATTAACGCCTTGTATTTTAGAACCTCAAAAAGATTACATAAAAATTATTACAAGCTCATAACCATCGATTTTATAACTATACACATATTGTAATAAAATACCTTAGATAGTCTAAAAATTAAAAGACCTTGTTAGTTTGTACTTTTGGATACCATTCTGTTATCCCTGTTTCTTTTGACTGTCAATAATAATACTTAACCAGTGGTTAATCTTTTGGGTCTACTTTCGGCAAACCTACATTCACCTTAAGAGTATAACTGATCCCACCACTGGTTATAGTATGTTCTTAAATATGTTATAACTTCTAGATGTTCTGCAGATACATCGTTTGTTTACGAGGGATTGTTAAAAATAAAATACATTTGACTATTATTATCAAACCGCCGACTTCTTGAATTTGGCTTCTTCCTGTTCGCCTGCAGCCCATTACCAACAGTAAATAAATAATTCTCTATCGGTCCATTCTTAATTAGGGTTTTCTAAAAGTGGCACCAATGAATATCCGCTAATTTTTGCATTTTTCGAGTAAAGTTTCACCAACCAATCATAAGTCTTTATAATTATGAGCTGATGAAGAGTTTTGTGAATGATTATTAGAGTACTATTGGGTTGAAAAGCCACAAATCCATAGATTGATATGTTTTTAGAATAAATCCTTCCTTGTACCTCACTATCTTTTAATAAATGTATTATAATCTAATATGTAAAGTAGTAGGATTTTTTTTTTTAGAGTTTTAGTATTAGGTAGATACCATAAGCTTTATATGAGCATTTAAATCTTTATATGAGAATAATTTATTATTCACTATTAAAAAAAAAGAAAGATTAACGAAAAAAACAATATTATCTGTACTTTTATATTAACAACATAAACATTGGTTTATCCGGAATATTTTATAGATAATCGTTAACGATGTTTTGTATATAACTAGTTACCACACATTTGAGAAAAATCGTTTTCATATTGACCATTTTGATTTTCCAACAAAGTCTTTACTCGCAAAAAGAAATTGTTGGAAAGGTGGAATTTTATAAATCAATCGAAAATGAATGGAATGTTTTGGAATCATTCCCTGATGAAACAATAGAAAATCTAACAAATCGGAACCATAAAATTAAGATTCTACAAAAGGACAGCATAACAGAACTCAAAACTGACTTAAATGGATTTTTTAAAATTAGTACTGTATTTAATGACTCTATTTTCATAAGGGTAAATGACCATTCACCAGTTCTAAATGAAAACTTTGAATTTGACTATAATGAAATTAGAGACACTCTAAAACTTCGGATATCTGACAAAAAATTATCTGTCTACCGAGATTCAATTGGAAACCCAGAATTTCACAATAAGTATAGCGAACAACAAGCAGAATTGGATTTTAAGAATGGAAAACGCGAACTTCTTGGATTAGCTGTTTGTTGGCCAACAGAAAAATCTATGGAAATACATAGACAAATAGAAGTTGAATATGCGATAAAATACAACTACATTGAACCGACCCGTGAAAAGATTAGAATAATGTACCGATACAATCAAGTGATGAAAAAATTAATCGGAATAAATAAAAACGTGTGGTAACAATGTATATAAAAAATTGCTATTTTGTGCTTAGCCAATGTTAGTTGCTTTGTTTGCTTGCTTCTGATTTTCCTTCGGAAAATCCTCGCACACAAACACGCAACATTTCATATACGTAACCGTTGTGTGTAATACCGATAGAAACGAAAATATAACATCTAAATGAACAATAATACAATTGAAATAATTAAAACTATCGGAAGTCAATGGAAATTTCTTCTTGTTATTTTTTTCATAATAACTTTCCTAATCAAATGGAAAACTATTTGGTCATTTGTAAGCAATTTTACTCAAGTTAGAGTTAAAAGAGGCGACACAGAATTTGAACTTCATAGAAAAGAAAACAAAGAAGAAAATGAAATAATTAATCAAGAAAAAGAAAAACCTAAAGGAGAGTCTGTAGAAGACGATAATGAAGAAATCCCTAAAATAGAAGAAGAAAACAATATTCATATTTTATATCACGAAGCATTACGTGAAAGAAAATTCAAAGATGCTAAAGATTTTTTTGACAAAATATTAGAGAAAGAAACTAACTCAAAAAAAAGAAAAGAGGAAATAATTCGAAATTTCTATTGGAGACATTTCTATGGAGATACTTCTGCCTTTAATGAATTGGAAAATTATACATCAGAGATCGAAAATGACAATGAACAAAAGTCGGTTGGTTTATATTATCTGAGTCTAATTTATAAAGAAGCAAACAATTATGAAAAAGCTATTGATTTAGCGAGTAAAGCTTTAGATATAACAACAGACAATGAACAAAAATCATATTGCATCTCAAAAATATCGGAATATTATTTGGAAAATGAAAATCAAAAAGATTCTCTAGAAATTATATTAAAACACATAGATTCTATTAATGAAAAGCAACCGAAAACAACTTTATATAGAGCATTAGCTAATTATTATAAAAAAAATGAAGACAAATTATTAGAATCAGTAGCTTATCAAAAAGCTCTAGAGTTATCACCTAACAATACTTATTTATTATTTGATTCAGCATATAATTATAGCGAAACTAAAGAGGATTTAAAAGATTTAGGATTTCTATTATATAAAAAGCTTTTAGGTTTTAATTCAAAAGACCAAAATGCATTAAATAATATTGGAGTTGCTTACAAAAATCTTGGTTTAGAAATTAAATCCATTGAACAATATAAAAAGGCTTTTGAATTAAAAAATAGTTTAGCTGCTTCGAATTTAGCATATCAATTAATTCATCTTGGTTTTGTGAAGGAAGCAGAAGAATATTTGAATAAAGCAGAAGATTTTAAAAATCCTCACGAGAATGTATTTAAAGCTACTTCTTCTATAAAATCTAAAATCACGGAGGAAAAGGAATTAGAAGAGAAAATATTAAAAAAAGCGAATAAAAAATATAGGTTTTTTAATCATTTTGGAAATGCAATCTTTACTTCGAGAATTATTAAAATTCAAAGTTCAAATAAATGGCATTTAAATGAAAGACCTGTAATAGTTTCTCAAAACGATAACACTATTGAAATATCTTGGGAAATTGGCGAAGAGAAACATTCTATAACTGGAATTTTAAAAAACAATTCAATTATTGCTACCTACAAAAAACCAAAAAAAAATATTTACAGTTATAATGAACAAAACAAATATACTTTTAGGGATATAAAACTATTTGGATACTTGATTTCAAATCAAGAAATGACATTCTTTTTTGAATTTGAAAAAGAAATTACAGAACTGACTTTTAATGAAAAATAAAGTACTACACACAACACCGTATATAATTTATTGCTGGCTTCTCGCCTACTTACGAAAATCCTCGCGGATTTTCTATTCGATTTTTATTTATTAACTTAGTTGCTTAACCACGCAACAAACCATATACAAACACGTTGCCAGTAATTTAAGAAAAATCGTAACTTAAATTGAAAAACGACAAAAAATAAACAGAATTTGATTTTTTTTTTGAATTTTAAATGAAAGATTAAATTAAGCGGAACTGAAAACATTTCTTGAATTAAATAGGCGAAAAAAAAACTAAACGGAATGAAAAACAAACCGCTGAAAATATTAATTTTTGTTGTAATTGCTTTTTTGGTTTCTTGTTCGACTAACAAAGGACTGATTAAACGACAGAAAACGGACTTTGGAACTGTGAAATATTATGTGCAAACGGATTTAAATAACGAAGAATATAAAAAGCGGATTGTAATAAAAGTTTCAGATTCTGTTTATTACAGCTTATATTCAAACGGAATTAATAAGCGTACGAAAAAGGACAAAAATTCTGTTTATCGATTATTTTATGGAGAAATTCCAAAAGATTTGGATTCACAAATTGCTTATAAAAAACTATCGGAATTGGATAAATTGGTGCTATCTAATTCGGAAAAAATATTAGACTCCCTGAAATGGAATAATTTTAAACGTTGGAAAGGAGCAACAGGTTTTGAAATAGAAGTCGTTTATTATCACGGATTTCCTAAAAACGCAAAATTTGAACCCTATTGAACGGAATAAAAAACTACTGGCAACACCGTGTATAATTAATTGCTAGGTTCTTCAGTACTTGCGAAAATTCCTGTGGAATTTTCTCGGGTTCGTAAAAGTTTGCTAACTTAGTTGCTTAACCACGCAACTAACCATACACAAGACCGTTGTGCTTAATTACCAAAAAAACTAAATGAAAGAAAAATTAGAACTTTTAGAGAATGAATTTAAGGATTTGACTTTTGAATTGAAAGAAGAACAATTTCATTATTTAGAAGAAGGAATAAAAAAAGAAGACCGAATTTATGTTTCAGGTTTTAAAGGTAATTCTGAGTTTCAAATAGTTCTAAAACCTGACGACGACATTGATTTAATATCGGACCTTTTAAGAAAAGAACTTTTTATTTTTACTGACTTTCTTGCTATTAAATATGAAAATACAATTGAAGTACTTTTAACCACAATATCTTACAGAACTTCATTCAGAAATATCGAGTTTGATGAAGATGTAAACAGAGCTGTTGTCTGTAACATTGGGATGAATTACTTCAAAAATGACTTAAACATTCTTTTAGAAATCGGAGAAGATAACACCTTACCGAAATTTATTAAGTTCGTTAGAGGCGCTTTTAGATATTCAAGAAGAAGACCCACTATTCTAAAGATAGAGAACTTTAAAAAAGAGAGTCCAGATGGAGTAATAAATGACGTCCGTAGTATTATAAATTCTGTATTATTTGATATAGAATATAATTATGATATAGCTTTAGAAACAGTAAATATTGATGGTCTATTAAGAAGATATTTCAGAAGACGTAGAAAAAAGAATGAATTACCTTCCGAAAAGTTTAACTTGGTTTATAAAAAATATATTCCTGAATTAATTCAATATTTTCATATTGCAGAAAAGGTAGATTTTTTACCTTTTAAATTCATTTGTTATTACCATATTATTGAATATTTCTCAGACAAAAGTGCATACGACTTAGTTTCTAAAGAAGTAAAAAAGATTTTGCTTAAACCAGATTTTCATATAAAAACTGATAAATATGTAACGACTGCAATAAATCTGTTCAAAAAAGAAAATGACCGACATACAAATGATAAGGTAAAAATTGAAAGAGTATTAAAGCAATATATTAGAAGGGAAGAATTAAAGGAATCTATTGAGGAATTAGAATTAATCGAACACTTTTCGGAGCCTTTAACTTTTGATTGTGTAAAACCGTTAAAATTACCTGCAATCGATTTTGAAAAGGAAGGAAATTTCTTTGGAGAATTAACAAAAAGAATATACTCGACTAGATGCTCTATTGTTCATTCCAATCCTGATTTTGATGAATCTAAAGCAGTTCCTTTTAATCCATCACCTGGGAATATTGACAAATTAAGAATAGAAATTGAAATAATTAGTCAAATAGCAAGAACAATAATAATAGAAAGTAAGGAAAATAACTAAGCACAACACCGTGTATAATTCATTGCTAGTACAGGTTTACTTACGAAAATCCTCGCGGATTTTCTATTCGGTTTGTATTTGCTAAATTAGTTGCTAAAACACGCAACGAAATCATACACAAACACGTTGTGTTTCATACCACAAAAATACGAATACAGATTAAAATTTATGACAGAAAAAGGGGACTACATTGTTTATGTAGATGAATCAGGAGACCACGGATTGAAAAATGTAGACAATAATTACCCAATATTTGTATTGACTTTTTGTTGTTTTAAAATATCTGATTACATAGAGCAAGCTGTTCCTGAACTTCAACGTTTCAAATTCAAGTATTTTGGTCACGACCAAATAGTTTTACACGAAATAGATATTAGAAAGACTAAAGAGCCTTTTAAGTTTTTACGAACTAACAGAGAGTTAAGAGAAAACTTTATGTTGGACTTATCAAAAATTATAGAAGACATACCTTTTAAGATTGTGCCTATTGTTATTGACAAAAGAAAACTGATGTCGAAATACAATAAACCTTTTAATCCATATCATTTAGGTTTACGTTTCGGTTTAGAAAAGCTGAATCAACTATTACTATACAACGGTCAAGAAGGAAAAGAAATTTCTTTGATTTTTGAAAAAAGAGGGAATAACGAAGACAAAGATTTAGAACTTGAGTTTTTAAGAATTTGTACTGAAAATGAGCAGTTCGGATACAAGAATATAAACTTTGGTAAAATGGTTTATAAATTTTTAATCTCAGACAAAAAAACAAATTCTAGTGGATTGCAATTAGCTGACCTAACAGCTAGACCAATTGGATTGAAATATTTAAAGCCAACACAAGTAAACAGAGCTTATGATATAATTGAAAAGAAGAAATATGGTTATAAGGTATTCCCATAAAAAACAAAATCCCCAGTAAAGACCGAGGAAAAATGCCGACCGGGAAAAGCCCAATCCGAGTACAAATATACATAATATATATGTATTAACCAAAAAAAGCAAAGTACGAAAACACAACAACGTGTATAAAACATAGCTATTATAGGTTTTCCGAGAGGTTTTTGTGTATTTACAAAGTGCGCCAAATTTTTTATTTGGTTATATTTATAAAAGAAAATTAAACATAAAAATAAAAAATTCGGCTCGTGCTAATCCGAAAAGTTAGCGTTTATTTATACGCTACGTTTCATACACAAAACCGTTGCCATTAATTATGAAAAAAACTTTCGCCATACTTTTTATACTACTGATTTCAATAAAATCATTTGCTTGTAGTTGTGAATGTACAGGGGATTGTTCGTTCAGTAATATTTCTAAAGGCTCTGAATTGGTTGCGCTAATAAAAGTAATTGAATACTCAGACTTTATTGAAGAGCAAATTGACGGCTATGATGGAAAAATGCCTTTGTCAATGACAGTAGAAATAATTGAAAAATATGTAGGTTCTGAAAAACGCAAAAAAATAAAAATTTGGGGAGACAATGGAGCTTTATGTCGGCCATACATTGCAAACTTTGAAATCGGAAAATACTATTTAATTACACCTTCTTTGTTAATAGAAACTGATGAGAATGGCGAAAAAAATGACTATGACTTTTTTAGTTGCTTTACCGATTATTTAAGTGTCGATTTTGATAAAAAAATAGCGTATGGAGACTATTCAAAAAAAGAAAATCAAGTAACTCTAAAAGATTTTGAGAGAGAAATAAGAAGTATCAATTTCAATAAAACAGAATGGTTTGCAAATAATGAAAAACAGAATTTCTATAAAGCTGACTCTATTAGTCTATACAAAGTTCTAAACTTTAAAGAGGATTTCGTGAAATTGAACAGCGGACTAATTAAATCAGAACAGAATAAAAATAAAGACTTTACCGATTTAAATTTTAAGAGAAGCGGAAAATTAAGGATAACTGACATAAATATTGAGAATTGGACAGAAACTGAACATTTAGGAAAATGGAAATATGATGACAAAAATTATATTCTGACCTTTCTTCTAAACAATGAAGTTTACTCAAAATTTAAGGTTGTTTCTCAAGAGAGAGATTATCTAAAGTGGAATACTGACGACAAAGTTTATTTCTCCGTAATTAAACTAAAACGAATAAAAAATAACTAATGGCAACAATGGCTATAAGTAATTGCTTGTTCTCGCCTACTTCTGAAAATCCTAGCGGATTTTCAGTTTGGAGTGTACTTGCAAAGTTAATCGCTAAACCACGCAACTACTCATAGCCGAGACCGTTATGTACAAGTTCCCAAACCAACGAAAATCCTACTTAATTTAAAGTTTTTAGATTTCTAAGTAAGGAAAAAATTGAAATGCTGAATTGAAAAACACACTATGAATTTCACTCTAGCTGAATAAAAAAATATTGCAAAATACCACTCTGAATTTTAACTTTCCTAGAAACATTCTCTACATCGAAAATATAGCAAACTGTAAGTTTTGACGGATTTTAAAATAATCTGAACTTTAAGAAAGTTGTATTGGTAAAAGAGATTTCCCAGGTATATTTTTTTGCGACAAAAACATAGTAAACCAATGGTTTGAGCTGAATATCAGAACCCTTAAACCTTCTAAAAACATCTATTACCTATTTTGATATTTAAGGTTAAAAATACATGTAGAACTATGGATTTTTACTCTTATGGTGGAAAGAAAATAAACCTGTACATAACACCGTGTAAAAAACATTGCTTATTTTAGTTCAATCGTTTGGTTCTTGCAATTTTGCTTGCTGCTGATTTTCCTGCGGAAAATCCTCGCGTACAAAATCGCAACGTTCCTTACACAAACACGTTATGTACAAGTTCCCCAACCAACGAAAATCCTACTTAATTTAAAGTTTTTAGATTTCTAAGTAAAGAAAAAATTGAAATGCTGAATTGAAAACACACTATGAATTTCACTCTAGCGGAATAAAAAAATGTTACAAAATACCACTCTGAATTTTAACTTTCCTAGAAACATTCTCTACATCGAAAATATAGCAAACTGTAAGTTTTGACGAATTTTAAAATAATCTGAACTTTAAGAAAGTTGTATTGGTAAAAGAGATTTCCCAGGTATATTTTTTTACGACAAAAACATTGTAAACCAATGGTTTGAGCTGAATATCTGAACCCTTAAACCTTCTAAAAATATCTACTACCTATTTTGATATTTAAGGTTAAAAATACATGTAGAACTATGGATTTTTACTCTTATGGTAGAAAGAAAATAAACCTGTACATAACACCGTGTAAAAAACATTGCTTATTTTAGTTCAATCGTTTGGTTCTTGCAATTTTGCTTGCTGCTGATTTTCCTGCGGAAAATCCTCGCGTACAAAATCGCAACGTTCCTTACACAAACACGTTGGGCGTCATTAAAAAAAAACACGAATGAAATTTGAAATTATACTTAATGAAATATTTGATGACGTAAATTTAGATGACACGTTAAATCCTACTAATAATAAATCTGTACTTGGAATTATAAATGACTTTGAAGATGGGAAATGGAGATATGAAAAATTTCAAAATTTTGTATGGAATAATATTAAAGAAACGGCTTTAAGTTACAGTGAAAGACAGGCTCTTTTAAATGATGGAGAAGGTTCTGTATTAATTGAATCAGCTAAAAAACTAAGATTAGTTGAAGGAGATAAATCTTTTGGTAAAGGAAGTGAAATTGCAGAAATTGTTCTTTATGGAATAATGAAAAAACATTACAAGGCATTACCAATTGTACCAAAAATATTCTACAAACAAAACCAAAATGATGAAGCTAAAGGAGCTGATAGTGTTCATATTGTAGTTGAATCCGAAGATAGTTTTTCCCTTTGGTTTGGCGAATCAAAATTTTACAACAGTATTGAAAATGCTAGATTAGATAAAATAGTAGATTCTGTAAAGGACTCTATTAGCTTAAATAAAATAAAAAAAGAAAATGGAATAATTACTAATCTAAGTGATATTAACGATTTTAATGAAATCTCAGATGATTTAAGAGCTAAAATCAAATCAAGCTTATCACAAGGAGAGTCAATAGATAATATAAAGCCCATTTTAAACATTCCCATTTTATTACTGTACGAATGTGAAAAAACTAAATCAGGTACTAGCTTAACAGATGAATATAAAAAAGAAGTAATTGCTTATCATAAAGAAAGAGCAACTCAATACTTTAAAAAACAAATTAATAAATGTACTGACGTACATTTATATGAGAAAATAAATTTTCATATAATTCTTTTTCCAGTTGCCGAAAAAGAGCAAATAGTTAATAAATTCATTCAAATAGCAAAAGTTTATAGAGATTAAATATGCAAAAACAAGTTTTCGAAAAATGTCATATAATAAACGAACTTTTAATATCTGAAAAAGACAATGAAGCTAGACAAGAATTAATCAAATTATTAGATTATCATAATACTAATGAATTAAATTATAATCCTTTAGTAAATCATTTAATAAGAGAAACAGGTCTTTTCCCATATTTAGACCCAGAAACATCAAATTGGGAAGAACGATTTATCTATGATGCCTTTAAAGTAGATGTCGGAGAACAAGTTCCTTTAACTCTACATAGAGAACAATCATTACTATTAAAAAAGCTCTTAGAAGGACGTAACATTGCTGTTAGTGCTCCAACAAGTTTTGGAAAAAGTTTTGTTATTGATGCTTATATTAAGTTAAAGAAACCAAATAATGTTTTAATAATTGTACCAACTCTAGCCTTAACTGACGAAACAAGAAGGCGTTTATATAAAAAATTTGCTGATGAATATAAAATAATTACAACTTCAGATGTAACACTCTCTGAAAAAAACATTTTTATTTTCCCACAAGAAAGAGCTTTGAATTATATCAATATTGTCAATGAATTTGACATTATGATTATTGACGAATTTTATAAAGCTGGTTATAAGTTTGATAAAGAAAGGTCTCCTAGCCTAGTTCGAGCAATGATTAAATTAGGCGAAAAAGCAAAACAAAAATATTATTTGGCTCCAAATATTTCAAGTATAGATGACAATCCATTAACAGAAGATATGGAGTTTCATAGAATGGATTTTAATACAGTTTTCCTTGAAAAACACGAATTATATAATGAAATAGAAAATAATGACACTGCCCAAAAGAGTAAAGTCTTACTCGATATTTTAGAAAAAAATAATACTAAATCACTTATTTATGCAGGGACTTATTCAAACATTGAAAGTCTAACTAACCTATTTCAATCTACTTATTCAGAATTAGATAACAATTTACTTACAATGTTTTCTAATTGGCTTGTAAAAAATTATGACTTTAATTGGAGTCTTACTAAATTAATAAAAAGAGGTGTTGGAGTTCATAATGGACGACTACATCGTTCACTAAGCCAAATACAGGTAAGATTATTTGAAGAAGATAAAGGAATCAATAACTTAATTTCAACTTCCTCAATTATTGAAGGAGTAAATACATCTGCTGAAAATGTAATTATTTGGAGAAATAGAAAAGGAGCTGCAAAACTTGATGACTTCACCTATAAAAATATTATTGGTAGAGGAGGTCGAATGTTCAAACATTTTATTGGTAAAATTTACATTTTAGAAAAACCACCTGAACAAGCTCAAACTCAATTAGACATTCCTTTTCCAAATGAAATTATTGGGGATTTAGATGCAGAACAATATGGAGGTTTATTAACTAAAGAACAACTAGCTTTATTAAAGTCGCACCAAGAAGAAATGACCTCAATAATGGGTTTTCAAGTTTATGAAAAGTTGAAGAGTGAATCGGCTTTTCAATCAAGTAATTCAGACTTAATAAAAAAAATTGCAATTGACCTAAAAACAAATCCAGATGAATGGAATGGCTTATATCATTTAAATGAATTTAAGCCAAAAAACTGGGATAGGTTGCTTTATAAAATTATAAATCTTCAACCAGGTAACTGGGAAGCGAAAAACAAAACATTTGTTGAGTTCATAAAAACAATCGCTCGTAATTGGAGTAAATCAATCCCAGAGTTACTTAATGAATTAGAAGATTATGATGTTGGAATAGATGAATTTTTTAAATTAGAAAGAAATGTAACTTACAAATTTTCTTCACTTTTAAAAGATGTTAATGCGTTACAAAAAGAAATATTAGTTGGAAAAGGATATGACATTTCTAAGTTTATTGGTTATTGTTCACAAGCATTCCTACCAAAAGTTGTTTTTCAATTAGAAGAATATGGTTTACCTAGAATGATTTCTAAAAAGTTTCAAAAATCGAAAATTATTGATTTCTATGATAGCGAATTAACTATTCATAAGGCAATTGAAGAATTTAACGAAATTGGTCAAGAACAAATAGTTAGAAAAACAGAAGGACTAGATGAGTTTGATAAATATATTTTAGATTACTTTTTTGATGGAATAAAAATAACGAACGCCCAACAACGTATATAATTTATTGCTAGGTTTTAGCCTACTTACGAAAATCCTCGCGGATTTTCTATTCGGTTTTTATTTGTTAACTTAGTTGCTTAACCACGCAACAAACCATATACAAACACGTTGTGCGTAAGCTGTGAAACCAACGAAAATCGAGCTGGAATTTAAACTTTCCAACTACTTACGAACGAAAAAACAATCTGAATTAAATGATATTTAAAGGAATAAATAACCAAACAGTTGAATTTAGGATAACCAATTATCAGTTTCCTGAAATAACTGATTGTGAATATGATTCAAATTGGTTGTTGGTTTATTTAAAAGTAAAAAGTGATTGCGGAAATTGGGAAACTGTTGACCCTTCGCTTTTGGTTAGAGATTTAAAAGACATTATTGAATGGTTTGAGCAACTTTCGAATAACATAGAAACAGATACTGATTCACTTGTGTTTATGGAACCAAATTTGGAATTTGAACTAACTAAAAAATTTGCGGATAAAAAACGGATAAGAATAACGTTTGATTTAGAATCTCGCCATCCGAATGCCAAAGATGACGAAGAATTTTATGTGGATTGTGAATTTAATAATGAGGAATTAAAACAAATTGCATCTGAATTGAAAAACGAAGCGGAATTATATCCAGAACGAGCCTTAACGAATAGAAAAAAATCATATATTGATGTGTTTAAAAATTTAGGTAAATCTTTATTCAATTGAATATGAAAAAGCCTACGCACAACACCGTGTATAATTAATTGCTTGGTTCTTGCCTACTTGCGAAAATTCCTGCGGAATTTTCTCTGGTTCGTAAAAGTTTGCTAAATTAGTTGCTAAACCACGCAACTAACCATACACAAACACGTTGGCAAACATTAGAGAATGGACAGTAACGAAATCGGAATTAAGGGAGAAGAAGCTGTAAATAGAATTGCATTTGACACTTATTTAAAATATTGGTGCTTTCCGAATCCGAAAGATGAATTAGGAAATAAAAAAGAGATTTGTGATTTACTAATAATTTTCCAAAACCATTTAATAATAATTTCAATTAAGAATTATTCATTTAAGGGAAACTATGAACGTTACTTTCGTTCAACTTTAAAAAAAGCAATCGCACAAATTCACGGAGCGGAAAGAAAATTACTTAACAAAAATAATAACGTTAGTTTTAATCATCCAGAAACTGGCTCTTTTGATTTTTCGCCTGAAAATTATGATAGTGTTCATAGATTGATAATTAATTTGAATACAGTTCCTTTATTTCATCCTGGTGGTTTAATTACTAAAAACAATGAGTTTGCACATATTCTGAACTGGAATTCATTTTTAGGTATAGTTACTGAATTAAATACTATTCCTGATTTCATTGAATATCTCAAAGAAAGAGAGTTTACGTTTAAAGAAACAGAACTTGTAATGATGCTTGGAGAAGAAAATGATTGGGATAAGGAAACAAATAAATCATTTTTTCAATATAATACAGAACTATTAAAAAATAAAAAACGTTTTATCCTTTTTTCGGGAAGCGAATTAGATTTATTAGCAGATTATCTTTTTAATGATAGAAAATTCAACAAAAACCTCTATTCAGATGAATACAATGGAGCGAGTATTCAATTAGACGGTAAATGGGAGGAATATCTAAAACGAAAGGAAGTTCAAAGAAAAAAGAAAGATGATAAAGTTAGTTACTTCGTTGACGAATTCGTTAAACGAGAAGTGCTTTATAGAAATAACCCAAATAATATTAAAATCGCGACAGAACTTCTTTCCTTAAGTCGTTTTGAAAGACGAATTTTTGGACAAACTTTTTTTGAATTTCATAATCGATATAAAAATGAAAGCGGATATTTTGTTGCTAGAAGATATGGAACTATAAATGACATAATCGTTGCAATGGTACTTCACGGAGAAAAAATGGAACACGAACACGTAATGATTTCAATGCAATTAGCCGCAGAAGGTTATTGTGTATGGAATAAATATAAAGCTGGTAAAATAATTGTAATTTCTACTTCAAATAAATTAACACATTTTAAATTCGGATACATAGAAAATATTGAACCATTTCCGAAAGAAAAGGAAGATGAAGTAATTGAAGATTTAAAACTATTTAATTGGTTTCAGAACATTGAAGAAATTAATACGAACTTTAAGGAATATCCAAAATAACGATTTGCCAACACCGTGTATAATTAATTGCTTTTTATGTGCTTACTTGCGAAAATTCCTGCGGAATTTTCTCGGGTTCGTAAATGTTTGTTAACTTAGTTGCTTAACCACGCAACTAACCATACACAAACACGTTAGCACCAATTTGATGAAAAAATTGACTACACTCTTAATCTTTATTACAATTTTTAGTTGTAACAATAGAAAATTGAATAAAACCGATTTAGAATCTGAAATCAACAAAGAAATTAAAGAAGAAACTTCAAAAAATGAGGTTACTTTGGACTCGATTCAAAATCAGAAAATCAAAACAAAGGATGAACCTTTCCTACTTGTAGACATTTTAACAAAATTCTACAATAGTGAAGAGTACTACATAACATTAAGTTTTAAAAATAAATATTCAGATTCAATTGCCAACATAATTAACAACTCTTATCAAGAGACTGTTTTCAGAAATGAATTGGAATCAAGAGTTAAAATACCCGATAATATTGCCGAAAAATATTTTTCAACAGATGGTATTGATAGGCTTATTGTAATAAATAAAGAACAAATCATAATAGATACAATTTCTAGAAAAAACTATGAGTTCTACGATGCTTCAATAGAATCTTCTTACATAGCAACATATGAAACCCAAAATCAATTAAGTGATTCAATAATAGTTATATCAACCAACTCTGCTAAACATTTAAATTTAAATAAAGTTCCTAAACCAATTTCTGATTTAATCAAAAACGAAAAGTTGCTTAAAAATATTCAGCATGAATATCATGAAATATTTTCGCAAAATTCTTTGATATATAAATCAGATACGATTTCTATTCTATCTTTTGGAAACTACTCAAAACCGGAAAACTATTTGTATTTATACAAAAATGGTAATTTGACAGATTCAATAGTAAACGATTACCTTGCCGTTTCCTCATTGAAAGCTATTCCCTTGGCAACTGAGAACGAATTAACGTATATCTATGAAGGATTCAAACCCGATACCGATTGGTTGTGGAGTGGTTTAATTGGAATTGATTTAAAGAATTGGAAATTAAAACTTTATGAGAGAAATAGAATAAAAAGATAAAAACTGGTGCTAACAATGGCTATAAATAATTGCTTGGTCTATCCTTACTCGGAAAATCCTACGGATTTCCCTCTGGTCCGAGAACTTTTGCTAAATTAGTAACCTAACTACGCAACTATCCATAGCCGAAGCCGTTATGTACAAGTTCCCAAACCAACGAAAATCCTACTTAATTTAAAGTTTTCAGATTTCTAAGTAAGGAAAAAATTGAAATGCTGAATTGAAAAACACACTATGAATTTCACTCTAGCGGAATAAAAAATGTTGCAAAATACCACTCTGAATTTTAACTTTCCTAGAAACATTCTCTACATCGAAAATATAGCAAACTCTAAGTTTTGACGGATTTTAAAATAATCTGAACTTTAAGAAAGTTGTATTGGTAAAAGAGATTTCCCAGGTATATTTTTTTGCGACAAAAACATAATAAACCAATGGTTTGAGCTGAATATCTGAACCTTTAAACCTTCTAAAAATATCTACTACCTATTTTGATATTTAAGGTTAAAAATACATGTAGAACTATGGATTTTTACTCTTATGGTGGAAAGAAAATAAACCTGTACATAACACCGTGTAAAAAACATTGCTTACTTTAGTTCAATCGTTTGGTTCTTGCAATTTTGCTTACTGCTGATTTTCCTGCGGAAAATCCTCGCGTACAAAATCGCAACGTTCCTTACACAAACACGTTGTAAGCCATTTAAAACAAACTGTGAACAGACTAAAAAAAAACATTAAATACTTCGGATTTTTTATAATTCTAATAATGCTATTTCGTGGATTTTTATACCGAATTTCGGTTAATTATTTAGAAGTTGATACTAGAAATAATATTACTCTGACCGACAAAAAGTTAATTAAAGAAATTGATAATAGAACCAGTGATAAAATATTGAGTATTGAAGAAATAATTGAATTGAGCAATAAAATAACAAGCGAAAAATTGGACTTTACTTTTAATAAAGTTTCGAGTAATCCGAATTTGATTTGTGAATTAGAAAAAGCTAATTGTATTGGATATTCATCTTTATTTAATTCAGTTGGAAACTATATTGTCGAAAAGCAAAATTTGACTGAAAAGTATGAATTTAGACATTTAATTGGGAAATTAGAGTTTTTTGGATTGGACATTCATAAACTATTTAACAGTCCATTTTTCAAAGACCACGACTTTAACGAAGTAAGAAACAAACAAACGAATGAAAAAAAATATGTTGACCCAAGTTTAAGAGATTATTTAAGAATTGAAAATATAAAATCTGAATAAAAAAACGCCTTACAACACGGTGTATAAAACATAGCTAATAAGTACTTAATCGAAAGGTTTTGTATATTTATAAAGTCCGCCAAATTTTTAATTTGGCTTTTAAAAAGAGAAAAAACTAAAAACAAAATATAAAAATTCGGCTCTGTGTTTATCCGAAAAGTTAGTGTCTTTTTGCACGCTACGTTTCATACACAAGTCCGTTACCTGTAATTATGAAAAACATCCTGCTTGCCATTATATTCTTTCCAATTTTGACTTATTGCCAGTCATCTAAAACTTACTTGGAATTAATAGATGATGCAAAAACAAAGAAAAGCGCAGAACAAATTGAGAAACTGATTATTGGAACTTGGGAATTTGAAAAATTAACGGATAGTAATGGAAAAACGATATCGGAAATTACACATTTTATAAATGACACAATTACTGCTAATGAAGTTATTTGGCGACCTAGTATGCGAATTGAAAAAAACGGAACTTATGAATTAATTGGTTGCGATAATCCCGATAATTGTGAATCTGGAAAATGGGAATATGACCGAGAATTTAAGTTATTTAGAATGACTTATGACAAACCGAGATACAATGTTCCGATTGACAAACTTGCACCAGGTCTTTTGGAACAATTAAGAGAATCTGGTTCTTTAATAGAATTTACAAAAAACGAAATAGAATTTGCGGAAATCACTCAAACGGAATTGAAAGTATTTGAACTTTTAGAAAGTGATGGAACTGAATTTAAGTATAATTTAATAGTGTATAGAAAAAAATAACTACAGGTAACACCGTATAAAAAAAATTGCTAGTTTTAGCTAAACCAAAGTTAGTTGCTCGTTTGCTAGCTTCTGATTTTCCTTCGGAAAATCCTCGCACACAAACACGCAACTTTTCTTATACAAACACGTTATGTACAAGTTCCCAAACCAACGAAAATCCTACTTAATTTAAAGTTTTCAGATTTCTAAGTAAGGAAAAAATTGAAATGCTGAATTGAAAAACACACTATGAATTTCACTCTAGCGGAATAAAAAATGTTGCAAAATACCACTCTGAATTTTAACTTTCCTAGAAACATTCTCTACATCGAAAATATAGCAAACTCTAAGTTTTGACGGATTTTAAAATAATCTGAACTTTAAGAAAGTTGTATTGGTAAAAGAGATTTCCCAGGTATATTTTTTTGCGACAAAAACATAATAAACCAATGGTTTGAGCTGAATATCTGAACCTTTAAACCTTCTAAAAATATCTACTACCTATTTTGATATTTAAGGTTAAAAATACATGTAGAACTATGGATTTTTACTCTTATGGTGGAAAGAAAATAAACCTGTACATAACACCGTGTAAAAAACATTGCTTACTTTAGTTCAATCGTTTGGTTCTTGCAATTTTGCTTACTGCTGATTTTCCTGCGGAAAATCCTCGCGTACAAAATCGCAACGTTCCTTACACAAACACGTTAGCAATAATTATGGCGAACAAAACAATATATTTTGTAACAATTATCTTATTTTTTATTTCTTGTAAATCTATAAGAAATGAAAAAAAAGATATTGCATTCAACAATAAATATAAGTTTAAAGCCGAAATAGAAAGTGAATCTAAAAAAGACGCTTTAGAACCTGACTTTCAAAGTTACGCAACAGAGTACTCCTTTAAAACTGACCATAAAAATGCATTAAAATATTGGGATTTAGAATTTACTCCAAAAATTATTGGTTATAACCAGTTTCAATTTGATTCAATTAAAAATCTTTATGAAACTGCAAAAGCAAAAGATTACATACTTAATCAATCCAAAGAGAACAAAATTGTTATTATAAATGAATCTCACCATAACGCATCTCACAGAGTGTTCACAGAATCTTTGCTAAAAGAATTATTTAATAATGGTTACAAAAACTTGTTTCTTGAAGCCCTCACAAATGGTGATAAAAAAGACTCTTTGCTAAATTCAAGAAAATACCCTATCCAAAATTCAGGTTATTACACTAAAAACCCACAATTCGGAAATTTGATAAGAACAGCTAAAGAAATTGGATACACAATTTATCCATATGAAACAACTGGTAATGAAGGAGGGGCTAAAAGAGAAATAGACCAAGCGAACAATATCTATAAAATAATTAAAGAAAAACCATCTGAAAAGAATCTCATTCATTGTGGTTCAGGCCACGCTATTGAAGGAAATGTTAGTTTTTTTGGTGGCTTATCATTAGCTGGAAGATTACACAAATTAACTGGAATTAATCCGCTAACGATTGACCAAGTTTTTTACTCTGAAAAAAGTACTTTTGACTATAGCAATATTTTTGTACAATCTTTTGACTTTAAGCATCCCTCCATTCTTCTTGATAAAAACTCAAACCCTTTTGCTTATAAGAATAATGACAGATGGATTGATATTGTTGTTTTTCATCCATTAACAAAATACATTAGTAATAGACCAAATTGGTTATTTGAAAACGGGAATAATAATGTGGCTATTAATATTTCTAATTTAAATTTGGATTTTCCTATTATGATATTTGCTTATAATAAAGGAGAAGATTTAAATGCTTCAATTCCAATTGATGTTATAGAAATTGAATATAAAACCGACTATTGTAATTTAGCACTTAAAAATGGAACTTATGAGATTGTAGCAACCAATGGAACTATGTCTGTTAAATTCGAACAAAAAGTAAAATAACTATTGCTAACAATGTATAAAAATAATTGCTTGGTCATTCCTTACTCGGAAAATCCAGAGGATTTTCCTCTGGCACGTTTTTGTTTACTAAATTAGATACTTAACCACGCAACTATTCTTATACGAGACCGTTGTAGCCAATTAAAAATGATAACGAAGAAAAAGATTGAACGAAAAATATTTAATTCCTTCTCTGAGTTATTAATTAACAGATGGATTGAAAATCATATCGTAAAAACTGATTTTAAATATTTCGATTTAAAAACTGACAAAACAATACCTTTGTGGACAGATGTTCACAATCAATATTTTACTAATATTTTAGAAAAAAAAGATAATTTAAAAGCTACAGAAGAAGAAATTAATATAATAGATAGTTTTGATAATTATCAAGGTGAAATATTTAGACACATAAATAAAAAATTAAGAGGAATAGGTTCTTATACCGCAGGATTTGACAATAAATTAAATAAACATATTTGTCATTTAAATAAGACTATCAACTCTTTTGATGTATCAGAAAACATAATAGTAGCGAGAAGGTCAAAATCATTTTTATTTAACGGAAAGAAAAAACTTAGTATTATTAAAGACTATGGGTTTTTAAGTACATCTATAAATATATCGCACAGAAAAGACTCAGATGGCAATAATAGTGATTTCGAAAAAGATGCTTTATTGATTTTAAAAGTACCTAAATTTTCAAAAGCTATTTATTGTGAAAAGGCACAAAAGGAATCAAAACGTAGAACTGAATTCGAGTTATTAATCCAAAAGGGGAGCACAATTTTAATTGAGAAAAATTATAAAATTTTATCAAACCGATTAATATTTGGCTCAATTCAACAAGCTGATTAATAAACTGGCTACAACATTGGCTATAATTAATACGGGTTTTGGTGTTTAATCAAAAAGTTAGTATATTTTTATAAAGTCCGCCAAATCTTTTGATTTGGCTTTAAAAATGAAAAATTAAAACAAAATAAAAAGTTTTGGCTAAGTGCTTAATCGGAAATTAATTGCTTATTTATTCCCTTACTAATCATAGCCGAAGCCGTTGTGCAACATTTGAAATGAACATCGAGAATTTAAAAGAAAAGTATCTCAATCTGACAAAAACCTGTGCAGAAACAGATTATACCGATAAAAAATCTGTTCGTAAAAACAACTCGTCAGTAAACGAAATGTACAAGATTATTGAATTGATTTCTAAAAATGATAACAGTTTTGAAATTCTAAAGTTTGCGGAATTGCTTACTGTTAATGAAAACCGAACAAATCTTTGGGTTGCGACTCATATGTTGGAAAGACTAAACGTTGACAAAAAAACGGAACAAAAAGCGTTAAAAATAATTAAGAGAGTAGCTAACGAAAACGGAACTGAAGCGATTGGATACAAAAATTGGTTAACTGATTACAAACTTAAAATTAGAACGTGAGTAAAATGAAACTAGGAATAATATTATTACTTGGAATATTGTTTTCTGCAGGTATTCAAGCGCAAGAGTCTGATAGATGGATTGGAGATAAAGAATACGCTGAAAAACAACTTGAATTGGCCTTGGAAAATAAGCCTGACCGGACAAAAATGAATATCAAGTTGATTACTAAAGAAGAAAACGCAATTAAATATGCTGAATTGATATTGTTCGAGCGCTATGGAAAAGAACAAATAGAGTTTGAGAAACCTTACCAAGTATATCTGATTGATGACTATTGGGTTATTTTTGGAACACTTCCGAAAAATTATAGAGGAGGAGTTTTTAAACTGGTTTTTGACTCTTGGAATGGAAAGGTATTGAGGTTATCACACGGAAAATAAAAAACGTTGCACAACAACGTGTATAATTCATTGCTAGTTGTAGCCTACTTACGAAAGTCCTCGCGGACTTTCTATCTGTGATTTATTTGCTAACTTTAGTGCTTAAAACACGCAACGAAATCATACACAAAACCGTTATGTACAAGTTCCCAAACCAACGAAAATCCTACTTAATTTAAAGTTTTCAGATTTCTAAGTAAGGAAAAAATTGAAATGCTGAATTGAAAAACACACTATGAATTTCACTCTAGCGGAATAAAAAATGTTGCAAAATACCACTCTGAATTTTAACTTTCCTAGAAACATTCTCTACATCGAAAATATAGCAAACTCTAAGTTTTGACGGATTTTAAAATAATCTGAACTTTAAGAAAGTTGTATTGGTAAAAGAGATTTCCCAGGTATATTTTTTTGCGACAAAAACATAATAAACCAATGGTTTGAGCTGAATATCTGAACCTTTAAACCTTCTAAAAATATCTACTACCTATTTTGATATTTAAGGTTAAAAATACATGTAGAACTATGGATTTTTACTCTTATGGTGGAAAGAAAATAAACCTGTACATAACACCGTGTAAAAAACATTGCTTACTTTAGTTCAATCGTTTGGTTCTTGCAATTTTGCTTACTGCTGATTTTCCTGCGGAAAATCCTTGCGTACAAAATCGCAACGTTCCTTACACAAACACGTTGTGCGTAAGCTGTCAGACCAACGAAAATCGAGCTAGAATTTAAACTTTCCAACTACTTACGAACGAAAAAACAATCTGAATTAAATGATATTTAAAGGAATAAATAACCAAACAGTTGAATTTAGGATAACGAATTATCAGTTTCCTGAAATAACTGATTGTGAATATGATTCAAATTGGTTGTTGGTTTATTTAAAAATAAAAAGTGATTGTGGAAATTGGGAAACTGTTGACCCTTCGCTTTTGGTTAGAGATTTAAAAGACATTATTGAATGGTTTGAGCAACTTTCGAATGACATAGAAACAGATACTGATTCACTTGTGTTTATGGAACCAAATTTGGAATTTGAACTAACTAAAAAATTTGCGGATAAAAAACGGATAAGAATAACGTTTGATTTAGAATCTCGCAATCCGAATGCCAAAGATGACGAAGAATTTTATGTGGATTGTGAATTTAATAATGAGGAATTAAAACAAATTGCATCAGAATTGAAAAACGAAGCGGAATTATATCCAGAACGAGCCTTAACGAATAGAAAAAAATCATATATTGATGTGTTTAAAAATTTTGGTAAATCTTTATTCAATTGAATATGAAAAAGCCTACGCACAACACCGTGTATAATTAATTGCTTTTTAAGTTCTTACTTGCGAAAATTCCTGCGGAATTTTCTCGGGTTCGTAAATGTTTGTTAACTTAGTTGCTTAACCACGCAACTAACCATACACAAACACGTTGTAAGCAATTATGAAAGAACAACCGAAATTTCCAGAGCTACCAAGCGTAGAAGAGATTAAAAAACTAATAGCTGAATATGAAACGGCTGATTTGGAAAAAGTTTCTTTCAATAAATTATCTGTTGAGTTAAGAAAACTTAAATGGATTCCAATTCTGACAGCGAAACTTAATAAAGGTTATCATATTGAGCGAGCAAGAATAAACAAACCTGACGAAATATTTTACTCGGAAACTGATATTTCATACAGAAACGATTATGAAAATATCAAATCTTATGGTCGAGCTAATATGAAACATCAATCACTTTTTTATGGTGCGATTGAGTCAGATGTTATCAAGCATCCAAGATTGATTAATTTGCTCGAAACAAGTCAAATATTTAGAAATTTGGATAAGGTAAAAGTTGATAACGCTGATTTTGTAATGACAGTTGGGAAATGGAGAATAAAAGAAGACATAGAAGTTGCAGAAATGGTCTTTAACCAAGACTCAATAAAAAACTCAAAAGATGTAGAAAAATCGTTTAAATTTCATCAAGAAAATTTAGCTAAAGAACATCCGGAAAATTTGGAACAATTTCGTTTGATATTGGATTTTTTTTCAAACCAATTCGCAAAAAAAGACATAGAAAAAAATACAGACTATATGATTTCAGCAGCATTTGCTGATTTCGTGATAAATTGGAAAGGATTACCTGGGTTAAAATATCCGAGCGTAAAAAGTGATTATGTTGGACATAATATAGTTCTAACACCAGCAGCAGTTGAACAGTTTTTGGAATTAGAAATTGCTGCTATGTTTAGAATTACAAAAAATGGAGAAAACTCACTTATATCGCCGATTAAACACGCAAAAGAATTTGGACCGTTAAACTCAAATTTTAAATGGTTTGATTACGAACCAAAACAAATTGAAATTGAATAAAAATAACTGCTTACAACAATGGCTATAATTAATACGGGTTTTGGTATTTAATCAAAAGTTTAGTGTATTTTTATAATGTCGTCAAATCATTTTGATTTGACTTTTGAACAAGAAAAAGATAAAAGCAAACAAAATGCTTCGTCTTAGTGCTTAATCGTGAAGCTATCGCTTCCCTATTCCCGCACTAATCATAGCCGAATCCGTTACCTGTAATAAACCAAAAATGCGCTTAAAAGAAAACATAATCACAGAAAAATTAAGAGAAAAATTTGTAAGCTCAAGAATTTCAAAAGAGATTTTTTTTGTGGAATGTATTGAAGATTTACATAAATGCGTATTGAATAACAAAACATATGATTTTATTCGTTCATCTGTTTTATTGAGAATATTATTATTAGACAAAGGAATTGAAACTATAAATACGAATTATAATATTGATATCAATTTTTATGCAAACAACGAAATAATTACAGGAATTGCATTATCGAATAGAAAAATAAGAGAAATACAAACATATCGAGATGATTTTTCAAAAAACAAAGGAATAAATTACGTAATGTTAAGTCACGAACCTCTGAAAAAATACAATCTTGAAGAGTTTGTTGAAATAAATTGTTTGAAGATTAAATCAGAAACTGAATATATTTTTAACATAAGAAACATAATTAATTTGATTTCTAATAAACACGGAGCATCACATTTAGAACCTAATTTTGATTTAAACACAATGGAGTCTTTTTTTTGGGGAAAATTTTCACCTTTCACAATGAAAAACGACAACTATTTCCTGAATAAAATCAAAGAGATAATTATAATTCTATTACATTCTTTAGAACCTTTACATAATAGAATAATTGATAATTTGATTGAGTATAATTCTAAAAACAAACAAAGCTCATCATCATCTGAAGTAACTATGATTGAAACTTGGGAATAATTACTACAGGTAACAAAGTATAAAAATAATGCGTAGTTTAGTGCTTAATCGAGAGTCCGTGCAATTTTGTTACGTCTGATTTTCCTGCGGAAAATCCTCGCACACAAAACCGCACTATTCTTATACGTAACCGTTAGCGGTAATTTGAGCCAAAATCCAAATGAGAGAACAAATAACAGTCGATAAAGCAATAAATAGAGGGCATTTGATTGTGAATATACCTGTATTTATTACAATTATTGGTTGTCCAGCTTTAGCCTTATTTTTATCAAAACAGAATTTAATTCCTGGTTGGGGAATTGGGATAGCTTTCTTAATTGGTTTTGTTTTAGCTTGGCTAATTTGGAGTTTTATGATAACCAAATGGAGAATTTGGGCTTTTGAAAATGTTAGAAATGTTCACGAATTAAAGAAAAGAGCAATTCAAGAAAAGCTAATATGGAGGGACGGCAATATTTTTGAAAAAACAGAAATAAGGGATAACAAGGACAAATTAAAACTCAAAGAACTCGAAAAGAAATTCGAAAAAGAGGATGAATATAAAGAAGACTATACAGTTCCTTCTTTAACGAAAATTCATTATTCAAAAACAACAAACTTAATCGAAATGGGAATAATGCTTCTTTGCCTTGGGCTTGGAGTCTATTTAATAATAACATCTGACAGTTATATAAAAGGAACAATATTTAGTCTAATTGGAGGATATTATGCAATAAAAGAGTTTAGACAAGCAACGAATAATCACACACAAATTACTATTTGTAATAAAGGAATTCGAACAGTAAATGTCGAATTTAAAAATTGGAAAGAAATTAGAAATGAAGAAGTAATTTATATTAATACAGGAAAAAGGTATGAAGCGTATTTATATTATAAATTCAAAGGTGGTTCTGAAAAAATAAAAATTGGTGACTTCGATAAAACCCCAAAAGAAATGGAAAATTTATTGAGAACATATAGAATTAGGAATAATAAAAACTACCGCTAACACCGTATAAAAATAATTGCGGTTTAGTGCTTAATCAAAGGTCGTTGCGTGTTTGTAACGTCTGATTTTCCTTCGGAAAATCCTCGCATACAAACCCGCAACTATTCTTATACATAAACGTTATGTACAAGTTCCCAAACCAACGAAAATCCTACTTAATTTAAAGTTTTCAGATTTCTAAGTAAGGAAAAAATTGAAATGCTGAATTGAAAAACACACTATGAATTTCACTCTAGCGGAATAAAAAATGTTGCAAAATACCACTCTGAATTTTAACTTTCCTAGAAACATTCTCTACATCGAAAATATAGCAAACTCTAAGTTTTGACGGATTTTAAAATAATCTGAACTTTAAGAAAGTTGTATTGGTAAAAGAGATTTCCCAGGTATATTTTTTTGCTACAAAAACATAATAAACCAATGGTTTGAGCTGAATATCTGAACCTTTAAACCTTCTAAAAATATCTACTACCTATTTTGATATTTAAGGTTAAAAATACATGTAGAACTATGGATTTTTACTCTTATGGTGGAAAGAAAATAAACCTGTACATAACACCGTGTAAAAAACATTGCTTACTTTAGTTCAATCGTTTGGTTCTTGCAATTTTGCTTACTGCTGATTTTCCTGCGGAAAATCCTCGCGTACAAAATCGCAACGTTCCTTACACAAACACGTTGTAAAACATTTGAACGAAATGAATCGCATCCTTCAAACTTTAGGGATTTTAATGATATTGATTAGTTGTAAGTCGACTAAAATTGGGTCAGAATCTGAATTCAAAATGACGAATGACTCTGTAAATCTTTATGCATTTATCGGAGAAAAATTATCTGTAATTGAATTTGACCCAAATGAAAATAATGAACGAATAGAAATTGACTCTATTACAGGAGACACTCTGATTTTTAAAAATTGGGTAATGGACAACGGATTTAAATGTAAATATAAAGTTCTCAGAAATGTATATAACAAATTAGAAACTGACACGGTCGAGTTCGAAGCTTATGACCATTATGGTAGACCTGCATTTGAAAATTACGAAAACGCTATACTATATTTATCCTATAGTGAGGAAGATAAAAAATACTATCACCAGAAATACATATTTGACCCAATAAAAAAGGACAAAAATGGAAAGGTCTGAAAGGAGAAAGTGTTGAAAAACTATTTACCGAACAGAAAAACGGATATTTAACAGCTCGTGGAGTATTTGAGAATGAATAAAAACGTTTTACAACAATGGCTATAAGTAATTGCTTGTTCTCGCCTTCTTCTGAAAATCCTCGCGGATTTTCAGTTTGGTGTGTACTTGCAAAGTTAAGTACCAAACCACGCAACTACTCATAGCCGAGACCGTTGGCATTCATTGAGCAGAACCGTTAAAAATTACAATTATGAGTAATTTAAAAGACATAAAATAGATAATTGAAAAATATACGAATGACTCAAATTTGGCTGAATTACAAGGCATTGAGAAATTAGAAAAACACTATTTTAATAAAAAGTAAATGAGAATTTAAAGCTGTATAAAAAGAGTGATTAAAAAAAAGATGTTTGACTTTTAGCTCGTTTGCGGAATCTGAAACTGAATAAAAAAATATATTATGAATAGAATAAGAATAATTGGTTTAATAATGTTAATAATCGGAATTATTTTGCAGTTTTCATTTGAAAATGATGGAACTGATTTTCTTACTGGATTTTTAGTCGGAGGAGGAATTGCATTGTTAATAACAGGACAAATTAAATCTAAAAAAAAAATCTCATTCTGACGTTTAGAATATTTAAGGAACTGGAATTGAAAAAGTTTGCGGAATAAATATCTGACCGAATTTACTCAAACGCAAGAAAAACATAAAATTGAATTAAGTCGAGTAAACAGAAACCTAAATAAAAAAACAACGAAATGCCAACACCGTATAAAATTAATTGCTAGTGCAAGCCTACTTATGAAAATCCTCGCGGATTTTCTATTCGGTTTGTATTTTGCTACATTAGGTGCTTAAACCACGCAACTAATCTTATACAAAACCGTTGGCATTCATTGAGCAGAACCGTTAAAAATTACAATTATGAGTAATTTAAAAGACATAAAATAGATAATTGAAAAATATACGAATGACTCAAATTTGGCTGAATTACAAGGCATTGAGAAATTAGAAAAACACTATTTTAATAAAAAGTAAATGAGAATTTAAAGCTGTATAAAAAGAGTGATTAAAAAAAAGATGTTTGACTTTTAGCTCGTTTGCGGAATCTGAAACTGAATAAAAAAATATATTATGAATAGAATAAGAATAATTGGTTTAATAATGTTAATAATCGGAATTATTTTGCAGTTTTCATTTGAAAATGATGGAACTGATTTTCTTACTGGATTTTTAGTCGGAGGAGGAATTGCATTGTTAATAACAGGACAAATTAAATCTAAAAAAAAATCTCATTCTGACGTTTAGAATATTTAAGGAACTGGAATTGAAAAAGTTTGCGGAATAAATATCTGACCGAATTTACTCAAACGCAAGAAAAACATAAAATTGAATTAAGTCGAGTAAACAGAAACCTAAATAAAAAAACAACGAAATGCCAACACCGTATAAAATTAATTGCTAGTGCAAGCCTACTTATGAAAATCCTCGCGGATTTTCTATTCGGTTTGTATTTTGCTACATTAGGTGCTTAAACCACGCAACTAATCTTATACAAAACCGTTGTACACCATTTACGGAGACAAAATGAAAATATTGAACTTAATTATATTATTACTATTCGTCAATTATGAATTCATTGAAAATGATTCCGTTGACAATGTGAAAATCGGAATGGAAATTTCTGATTTTTTAGAATCTAAAAACAAGGAATATAATATAAAGAAAGAGACGATAAGCCTTGAAGGAGACGACTATGACATTTTTAATGTTTACGAAAACTCTAAATTGATTTATGCGGTGGAACCAGACGAGAAAGGAGAAAAAGTGTGGAGGATTTGGCTATACGGACAGAAGTTCAAAACCGAATTAGGAATTGGTGTGGGCAATACTCTTGCTGACTTGAAAAACAAATATACTATTGACGATATGTCAACAGCTGAAGGCGCTGTGTTTATTTTGGTTAAAGAGATTGAAGTTGGTTTTGAATTAGATGGCTCAAAAATCCCGAGAGAATGGTGGAACGAAATGAAACTTGAGGAATTGAAAAATGATTTACCAATAAGTTTAATAATAATATAACAACGGTGTACAACACCGTATATAATTTATTGCTAGTTCTAGCCTACTTACGAAAATCCTCGCGGATTTTCTATTCGGTTTTAATTTGCTAAATTTAGTGCTTAAACAACGCAACAAACCATATACAAACACGTTGTGCGTAAGCTGACAGACCAACAAAAATCAAGCTAAAATTTAATCCTTTCGACATTTATAAACAAATAACTAATCAGAAACTGAATAACGTTACACACGAATTATTTACTCTTGCGGAACGTTACGCTGGAATTTAAATTGAAACGATTTTTTTAGATTTTAAAGTAAAAATTAATAAATTCACTAAACGAAAAAAACGCTAGACTTTTGTCTATAATGCAAAAATCTATCTTAGAGAAAATTTAATGATTAAGACAAACATTTTTACAACTAGAAAACTTGAAAAAACAACTAATGAATTCATTTCTAGTGAGGTTAGTATAGAAAATGAATTTTTAGGTAATTGGACTGCTACTCTATTTTATGTGAGTAATAAAAAATGCTGGTTAATCATAAATAAGTTAACGAAATATCTTGTGATTATACCAAATGTAAAAAAATCTGATTTGAAAAATATATCCACTATTTTTAAGAAAACTCTGTATTTTCAGTTGAATAATGATGGAATTAAAACAGATTACACATTGGTCGATAAAATAATTGGCGAAATTAATTTGTGCGAAACAAATAATGACCGAAGTACGAGTGGCTCTTTGAATAACTGTTTATTTCAAATGGACGATTGGAAAAAAGACTATGGAACTTATGATAATATGCCATTTAGAGATTTAAACAATAAACTGAATAGTTCACCTAATAAAATGTTGAACTGGAAATATCCAAAAGAGAAAATGGACGAAATGATAAAAGCCTACGCACAACACCGTATATAATTTATTGCTGGCTTCTCGCCTACTTACGAAAGTCCTCACGGACTTTCTTGGTCGGTAATTATTTACTAAATTAGGTGCTTAAATCACGCAACAAATCATATACAAACACGTTATGCCCAATTGAAGAGAATGGTGAAAGAAAACATTTATCAAACTGACCATACTAAAACTCCTGAGATTTTTGAACTTATCAAGAATCATCAAAACTCGGATGCTATCAAACATCTGGACAATCACCCTGAAGAAATAAATTTAAAGGGATGGATGGATCATACCCCTCTTCACAAAGCTGCTGAATGTGGCAATTTTGAGATAACAAAATATCTAATTGAAAACGGTGCTAAGATCAACGCTGAAAGAAGCGGTGTTTATGCTACTCCTTTGTGCTGGGCTAAAACACTTGAGATTGCAATTCTACTCTTGGATTCTGGAGCTACAATGAATGACAGAGAATTGGATATGGCTACAAGAGATGATAGAACAGAGATTATTGATGAACTATTGACAAGAGGTGCCAAGATAAACATAGAAGAACCCCAATTTTTGAATTGCCATTCTATAAAAACGCTTGATATTTACCTGAAACATAATACCGATATATCTCTAAAAGATAAAAACAACAGTTCAATACTACACAGTAAAGCATGGTCTGATAATGTGGAAGTTTTTGAACATGCCTTTAAAAACGGAGCAAAATGGCATAAAGATAGCAGTAGTCGTACTCCATATGTTTTAGCTCAACAAGGGGCTAGAAAAAAAATCATTGAACACCTACAGACAAATTATCCAGAACTAACTTCGCATCAAATAACAAAAATTCAAAAACCAGAATCACTATCATTTGAGCAAATATATTTTCTCTCTGAACACCCAATTGAAGATGATGAAATAATCGCTTTAACTAAATCATCAACGGTTATAAGGTACAAACATCAAAAAAATCAATTTATAGCGATTAATGCAATAAGTATCGATTTACCTACTATTCGGAATTTCACGTTTGATGAGTCAAATAATATAATCATTCCAACTACAGACAATAAACTTCTAAAAATTGATTCAAAAACATTCGAATTGATGGAATCAATTGATTTCAATGAAGGGAGGTTAGACCAAATTACATTCCTACCTAAGAAGAAAATATATTTATCCAGCGATGGATGGACGAGCTATATTCTGGACTTGAAATTTAAGCTACTTGAAAAACATTCTATGGATGATGGAGTGTTTTTTCCACTAATCAATAAGAATGAAGATCTAGTGTCTACTTATTGTTATGATCAAGAAACATATCACAGCATTTATACGCTTTCAGGAGAGAATGAATTGAATTATATACATACGTTCTTTATTGAATGGAATAATTCATCAGAAGGCTTTGGGTTTAATTCATCAGGAAACAAATTTGCTGTCTCATTTCCAAAAGCGTTATCGCTCTGTGAAATGCAAGGGGAAGAAGTTACTACTATCTGGACAGTTGATATATCCAAGTTTAAATCGGAACATGACCTTAGTGATTTAGTGTTTATCAATGATGATTTCATTGCTCTAGCCAAGGGAAAGAAAATAATTCTCTACTCATCAACTGGAGAAATAGAAAACGAAACAGGTTTAAACTTAATATCGGAAATTCGGGGTGTTAAGCTAATTAAAAACAAAAGCTCAATGATTATTAGAACGCATTCAGAGATAATCTCCGTGGATATTGAGGAAATAAAAAAGGGCATAACAAAGTATAAAAGTAATGGCGGAGATAGTGCCAATTTAAATACTAGTGCAAATAACAAACAACAATCTTGGTGGAAAAGACTGTGGTCATAAAACCGCCACTACTCTTATACGGAACGTTGTAAATAATGCTGGAAAAACTCATAACGAATGAAATACGCTGAATTTAATATTGACACGAATAAAATAGAATTTTTGAACTCTGTTCTCGGATTTGAGAGTGTTTTAATAAATGGAAACAAAATTTCGAATAAATTTTCCATAACAGGAATTGAACATAAATTCGAAATGAATACTAAAAATTATACTTTAAAATCTAAAGCTAAATTATTTGCAAAAGATGGAATTAACATTCAACTCTCTGAAAATAAAGAATTAATCGAGAACATAAATCTTGAATATAATAAAAAACACAGATTATATTGGATGTTTTTTGGAGTGTTTTTTGGTTTACTTGGTTTTAAACTTGGAAAAATATTAGTTGAAAATTTAACTCACTAAAGAAAAACAAATAATTAAAACTGAATTTGGATTTTAAGCAAATTTAATCTTGATTTTAAAAGTTGAAAATCTGAATTAATAAATGAAACTGAAAAAAGCACTATTTACAACAACGTGTATAATTAATGGCTGGTTCTTTCCTACTTACGAAAATCCTTACGGATTTTCTATTCGGTGTTTATTTGCTAAATTAGGTGCTTAAACACGCCACAAATCATACACAAACACGTTGGCATTAATTAGAAAATGAACGAACAGATAACCGACACAATAACTCAAAAAGTAATTGACTCATTGCCTAAAGCGGTTACTGATACTTTAGCTAATAACGTTCCGAACCCGATTCAAGTTGAATTAATTGAAAATTCTGATAAAATTGATTGGAATGTTTGGTTTCTACTTATTGCTGTTCTGACTTTAATTACTGCTGTAATTATTCCATTTGCTCAAAAAAAGTACGAGGAACGAAAATCAAAATTCGGATTTCATCTTTACGTAAAAAAGAAACTCGGAATTGTATGGAATTTACTGACTTATGACAAATTAGAGTATAAACAGCCAAGGTCAGCGGAAAAAATGGACGATGAACTTCTGACTTTCGATAAATTGATTTACAAATTCGAAAAAGATTTTAAGGAAAATAAAAATACTATTCACCCACTATTCGCTTTTGGAATAATTTTTAATTTACAGAATTTGCTTTTTACAGTGAAACGCATACAATATTCATTGAATACAATTGACATCAAAAATCTTGATGAAAAGACTTTAGAATTTGGAGACAAGCTATCCAAATCTGAACATCATAAACTAAATGGATTATATCTTTTAATCGAGCATTATTTCTCAATAACAAGCTTTCACGACAAATTTGATTCTTTGAAATCGATTAAACGAAAAGAAAAAGATTCAAAGTGGATAGGTCTTGAAGTAGATAAAAAAGTTCTCAAAAAACAAAAGTGGATTTTAGAAGATTTGGAATATTTACGAGAAAACGAATTAAGTATAGACGAAATATTGAAAATGAATAAGCTTCTGATTCAAGAATTGAAGTCCTATTTTGAATTTGAAAAACTGAACAAAAAGCGGAAAAATAACTAATGCCAACACCGTGTATAATTCATTGCTAGTTCAAGCTTTCTTACGAAAATCTTCGCGGATTTTCTATTCGGTTTGTATTTGCTAAATTAGTTGCTGAAACACGCAACGAAATCATACACAAACACGTTGGCAACAAGCTAAAGCAACAATCGTGATAGAATTAAAATCATTTAAAATAGAAGATTGGAAATATCTCAAAAAGTGGATTTCAAGTGAATCTGAATTAATCCAATTTGCTGGACAGATTTTTAGTTTTCCAATTGACCAAAAACAAGTCGAATTGTATTTATCTGAATCAAAACGTACTGTGTTTAAAATAGAAAATGAAAATAATGAAACTATCGGAATTGCAGAAATTAGCATACCTGAGGAAAATGTTGCGAAATTAGCTCGGATTTTAATCGGAGAAAAATCAATGCGTGGTAAAGGAGTCGGAACGGAATTGATTAATAAACTGACTGAATATGGATTTAGCAATTTAAAAAAAGAAAGAATTATTCTAAATGTATACTCTTGGAATATTGGAGCAATTAAATGTTATGAGAAAGTTGGATTTTCAAAAACTGATAAACCAAAAAAACTTGTAAAAGTCGGAAATGAAAATTGGGAAACAATAGAAATGGAAAAAAAGCCAGTTGCCAACAATGTATAACCGCAATTACGGCGGATTCGACTACGTCCGAATCCACTCCCAATTGCTAACGTCAGTGCTAAACCGAAAAACATTAACTTTAATCCCGTAACTGACGGTTATACGAGAACCGTTAGCCACAAGGCGAAAACCAATCTGAACGAATAAAAAAATGGAAAAAGACTATTTCCTTTTAGAGGACAAAAAAAAGGAAATTGAATCCAAATTTCTAATCAAAAATGGTTGGTTAAAAATTTACGAAGACGACTCAAAAGATTTTGACGATACAGCTGGAATATATTGCTGTCTAATAGCAAACGATAAGGTTGAAAAATATAGTAAAGATTATAACTGGCCACTTTCTTTGGGAAGCGAAGGAAAACCATCTGTTTATGGAGACAACACATATAAATCTAATGACAAAGAAGGATTGGAACCTTTTTTGTTCTATAAGAGCTTTTCATTACAAGAAACATCAATAAAATATATAGATGTTGCAGAAGAATTTGTTTTATATTTTCGACTTTATGAAAAAGGGAACGACAAACAAAATCGCACATTTTATTACGTAAGTGATTACGGAGAATTAGACGAAGTCATAATAATCGAACCAAAATTGATTAGAGTTAAAATCAAGTATTTAAGGGAATATATTACTATGCGAGATATGAATTTCGTGGTTTCCTATGATTTTATGAGATTACTCAAGAAAATACCTTCAGATTGGAATATAAAGCACAAAGACGAACTAATTAAAGAAAACGACTTTATTTACAATCATCTAATTAGAAACGTATCCGATAAAACTCAAAGTTGGGTAATGGGCAAAGTTTTCATTAAACCAAATAAAATAAAAAAATCACATTTTGACATTGGAAAATCAAAAAATGAGAGTTTCATAATTGGAATCGATGATGAAGGAGAATTGATTTATGAAGATTGTGGAGAAACAGATGGAAACCATTTTAAAGTCACTTATTTCAAAAAAGAGGTTTTAAATAAATATTATAATGAGCCCAATAAATATCAAGTTGACGGTTTTAGCGTTGGCTCGAAATTTTTCAGATTAAAAATAGATAATAATGTAGATGAATATATTCCTGTATTTCTTACTAATTTAAGAATACTTCCAGAAATGGAACAACTTCATTGGAAACAATACAATATTCCGCCAAAAGATGGAATGAATATTAGTCGAACTTATTATAAAACAATGATAGAAGGTCAATGGGCAGAACAGCCTGAAACTGTTGACTTATTTTTCAAATCAAAATACAAAAGCTTTAATAAAAATTGGGAAAAAAAGTTTGGTTGGAATTTATACAAACCATTATCCAAAACAGATGAACATTTATTTACTGCTTTGCATAAAATAACATCTAATAATGTCAAATCGTTTTGTGAGCAAACCTTGACTATAGTAAAATTGACTATTGACAGATTAAACGAAAAAGAATTAGCAAAAGGTTTAAGTTTAGATTCAAAAATTAGAGGAATTGGAAAATTTGAAAAGTTTTTAGAATCAAAAGGAATGAACATACCTGATATGTTTGAGTTTTTAAGGAATCTTCAAAATTTGAGGTCTGGACTAATTGCTCATACATTTAGTGAATCGAATAAAGACTGTAAAAAAGCACTTAAATATTTCGGAATTGAAAGTGATAATTACACCAAAGTTTTGGAAGAAATATTCGTTAAATCAATATATACATTTAATACATTAGAAAAATATTTTGAACTAAACAAAGAAAAGCCCAGTGGCTAACACCGTATATAATTTATTGCTGGCTTCTCGCCTACTTACGAAAATCCTCGCGGATTTTCTATTCGGTTTTTATTTATTAACTTAGTTGCTTAACCACGCAACAAACCATATACAAACACGTTGTAGCCAATTAAAACCAAGCCAATCGGGAAAATGAAAATATTTGAAACCGAAAGATTAATTATTAAAAGTTTAAAAAAAGCGGACAAGAAATATTTTGCTGAACTTTTTACCGACCCAAGAATTTTAGAGCTAATTCCTCAAAAAGCGTTTACGGAAAATCAAATAACAGAAAGATTTGACAAAAGCCTAAATTTAAACTTGAATGATTTAAGTAATCGGAAATGTGCTTGTGGGATATTTGAAAAAGGTAACGCAGAACTGATTGGATTGGCTTTGTTTCTGATAAATGAAAATGACGAAAAAGAATTGGGTTATCGTTTTAGAGTAAAATATTGGGGAAAAGGTTACGGAACAGAAACTACAAAAGGAATGTTGGAATATTATTTCCTGAAAATGAATGAAAGCAAAGTTACGGCAGATGTTAATATTGCAAATGTTTGTTCGGTAAAGATTTTAGACAAGTTTATGAAACCTGTGTGTGAATTTTTTAATAAAAGAGATAACTGTACGGATAGAAGATATGAACTCGAAAAAAATAACTGGCTACAACAATGGCTATAAGTAATTGCTTGTTCTCACCTACTTATGAAAATCCTCGCGGATTTTCAGTTTGGTGTGTACTTGCAAAGTTAAGTGCTAAACCACGCAACTACTCATAGCCGAGACCGTTGTGTGTAATGAAAAAAAATGAAGAATGTCTCAAATAGCTGATTATATCTTTCTAAAAGATAAGAAAATAAAAGAGTTAAATATTGAATCGATAACAACTATTTTGGAAATTGGAAATCACGATTTTTCAAGTGAAACTAATTTATGTGAAACAGGAATTGTGAGAGATTTATTTATAGGTGAAATCAATAATGGAACAATCATCTTAGGAAGTGAAATTGCTTATAAAATGATTCATAATAACGAAATCAGAAAAGATTTCCTAAAAGAGTTTTCTGACTGCGAAATTTTCTCAAAAGCTTACGATGACAGAGTTATGGTCTTTGGATTTTCTTTAGGAATAAATGGAGAATTTGTTTGTGCAAAAGAATGTGGAGATGGAATATTTTCTGAAGGATCGCAAACGTTATTTGAAAAAGAAATAAGGGAAAATCAAGAAGAAATAAATGAAACTATTATTATTTTTGACTTAATTAAAAAATTTGAGGTATTATATTTAGGAAAACCAATAGACGATTTTAATTGCAATGAAATAAAGTTATTAAAATATATAAAATATTAAAAACACTACACACAACAATGTGTATAATTAATGCGGGTTTTAGTGTTTAACCAAAAGGAAAGTGTATATTTATATTGTCCGTCAAATCAATTTTGATTTGACTTTAGAATAGATAAAGATAAAGGCAAACAAAATTATTTGCCTCGTGCTGAATTGAAAGTCTTCTGACTTTCTATTTCCGCACTAAATATACACGCAACGTTGTACAACATACCCCGAAATGAACAAACTGCTGACAATTTCACTTCTGATTTTCTTATTTCTGTCTTGTAAAAACGACAAGAAATCTGAATTGGAATTTTATGCAGAAAACCAAACTTCATTTTTCGATTTGAGAAATGGAGACTGGACAAAAAACTCGTGGATTAAAAAACCTGAAAATCTAAAAATGGTTCACGAATCATTTAAAAAATTTGGTTACGACAAACTCGAAAACCTGATTTTTAAAAGTGACAACGAATTTTTAATTCAAGGAATTTATATCAAACGGAATTTCCAGAATTTAATTGACAGTCTGGAATTGACTTATAATAAACCAGAAATACAAACCAAATATTACGCTGAATTTTGGAGTCGCAGAAAAGCGGAGAAAAACGACTCAATCGTTTATGAAATAATCCGAGAATTCAACTCAATGAAATTGGACGAAAGACAGCGGAATTATGAAAACCAGTTTGTAAATGACACATTGGTTGACCTTTTAAAAATTGAATTTCACAACGAAAATCTGAATTCTAAAAAAGCGGAATCTGATTTTTATAAATTAAAAAAATACGGACTTAATCAATCAGCTTATAACCTACTCTACGAACGAGCAGAATATTCGGAATTGGAATTAGACCGAGAGAAATTAGAAAAGGAATTGATAAAAACAACGGAATTTGAACAACCTTGGCTTATCGATAATGAAAAATAAAGTACGTTGTACAACAATGTATAACCGCAATTACGGCGGATTCGACTACGTCCGAATCCACTCGGAATTGCTAAGGCTTGTGCTAAACTGAAAATAATCGCTAATTTAACCCGTAACTGACGGTTATACGAAACCGTTAGCATTAATTTGATGAAAATTCTTAACTACTATAGAAAAGCATTAGGTTATTTTTCAATTATAATCTTCTCAACTTTATTATCATCTTTAATAACGGGAAACTTTAATATGGGAATTGAAGGATTTACCCATCTAATTTTACTAACCGTTTGCTTATCAATTTTTATTGGCACTCTAATCTTTGCTTACGACAAATATATTGGTCCTAAACAAAGAATAAAAAAGATAAAAACAGCAAAGTTTACTGATTTCCTGAAAGTTGGATTCACCAATGAAAAAGACCACCTGATTGGAAAAATTAACGGATATACTGTAATTATAAGTTACTCTTGGAGAAATAGAAACGGAACAGAAAGTTTGATAACAATGATTTTATTTGACCCTAGAGTAAATGGGAAACATTTGAATAGTTACCATTTAAATAAATGGCAAGAATCAATCAAAGACAATTATAATTATTGGGAATATGGCAGACTTTTTACAGATTGGCCATATATGAATGGTAATCCAAAACTCAAATCTGTTCTAAAAAAGTTAGACAAAAACACAAAACTGATTTCGAGCAAAGGATTAAAAAAAATTGAATACTCGGAATGGGAAACTGAGATAAAAAATCATATGTTTAAAGAAAAAAACTAATGCTAACACCGTATAAAAAAAATTGCTAGTTTTAGCTAAACCAAAGTTAGTTGCTCGTTTGCTTGCTTCTGATTTTCCTTCGGAAAATCCTCGCACACAAACACGCAACTTTCCTTATACAAACACGTTAGCATTAATTAGAGAAAATGGAAGAAAAAATTTACCAAGTTGACGAAAGAAACATCAAAAGTATTTTTTTTGGAAGAAAAGAATTTATCTTTAGTAAGGAGAAAATTGAAGTATCGGTTCAATTTACTGAATTACATAAATATCCACGGCTAATTGAAAAAACTGTTAGAATAAGATTTGGTGATATAAAGAAATTAATCATAAATGAAAATGAAGTTAAAATAAAAGCATATGTAAAAATGAATTCTTTAAGTTTTAATGAAACATTTAAACTTAAAGAAAAAGATTTTATTACTTTCAAAGAACAGTTAGAAACATTACAATATGAAAAGAATTTAATTCAAGAAAGTAAATACAATCGCTTATTAAATCATCACGGAGTTTTTACAGTTCTTTCAGGCGCAATATTTACTTATTTATTATCGACTGGTGCTAATTTTTCTAATACCGAAGGGAAAAATAAATTTTTTGGATATCTAATTCAAAAAATAATAGAAACTCTTGGTCTGACAATTAGTATTAGTATATCTCTATTAATTTTACTTTATGGAATTTATACTATTTGGAAAAAAATTAATGAACCTAATGATGTAAATTCAAATAAAGTAGAATATAGCAATCTGAAAGTAAAATAACTAATACTAACATTGGCTAAAATTAATACGGGTTTTGGTTCTTAATCCAAAGTTTAGTGTATTTTTATAAAGTCCGCCAAATCTTTTGATTTAGCTTTGAACAGAGAAAGATAAAACAAAATTAAAAGTTTTGGCTAATCGCTTAATCCGAAATTAAATGCTAATTTAATCCCGTACTAACCTTAGCCGAAGCCGTTGTAGCCAATTTTAGAAAAACGCATTTACTCTACCAAAAGTATAGTTTACTCAATTTGACTTTGAGTAACTAAAAAGCTGAATTAAGTTTGAGGAATCAAACCAAAACAAATGAATTACAAACTAATATTTCCTCTTCTAACTTTAATCGGATTTCTAATCTCGTGTAACTCTTATAAAATTAAAGTTTACTCATTAAGCAGAAATATAGAATACACTGAAACAGATGGAAAAATGAGAATGTTTACTTCAGAGCCGAATAAATCCATTGTATTGATTTCCGACTCGACTCTGAATTACTCAAAAATTTACGGACATTTAGGAGCGTCAACTACAATTAAATATAGAAAATCCAACGACACGCTGATTTTAGAATCTCAAGATATTTATGGAAAAAATTTGACCGAAAACAATCCTGACTTTTCCAATCTTTATCTGATAACTAATGACAGTTTGACCAGCTTAATGAATAAAGAAAAATATTATTCAACTGACTATCTGAAAAATTCATCCAAAAAACCTAAAGGATTTTATATCGTATACGAGAATAAAGCCTACAAAATAAAAGGTCAAAAAAGTGCTGACCGAATACTTGGAAAAATTCCAAATATGGATACCAATAAATTTGTGGAATTGGACAAAGACTTTGCGAAAAAGAAATACGGAATAAACAGAAAATATAAAACGCTTGAATATAAATAAAAACTGGCTACAACAATGTATAACCGCAATTACGGCGGATTCGACTACGTCCGAATCCACTCGGAATTGCTAACGCCAGTTCTTAACCGAAAATTATTAACTTTAATCCCGTAACTGACGGTTATACAAATACGTTACCACACATTTGAGAAAAATTGAGAATTAAAAACAAACATACAGGACAAATAATAGGCGGAACTTATAGTTATTGGAAAAAAGAGATTTTGCCAAAACATAAAGAAACAAATTACGATATTCTTACTCATCCTGATATTGTTGATGTTTATGAAATTAACCCAAATAATGGTAAACTTAATTTTATAGAATCTATTGACAGAAGCCACGCTAAAAAACTGTATTTGACAAAAGACAATTTTACTATCAAAGATTCTGACTTATCTAAATTCGACGAATATTACCGACTTAAAAATCAATCGGACTTTTCGTTTTTACAAAGACTATTAAAAAGAATTAAGCAAATAATTAAACCAAGTAAAAATCCTAACGTAATTCCTTTTAACAGATTTGAACGCATAACAATAATCATTGGGATTTCCGCAATAGCAATAGCTATTATTATACCTATTGTTCTTTTCATCATAGATAAAGTATATTTTTAAAAATTAGTAAATAAGACATATGGAAAATATTAAAAATGTTAATGATATTGAACCAACCGAATTTGATAAATATAGCAAATACAAAAAGCTGACTGAATTACGAGCAATGGACGAAAAAGAATTGTTGATTTTAAACAACCTAAACCAATTCCGACTTTTAAAAACACAGAATATCTCGAAAAACATTTTTATATTCTTTTTAATTGTTGCGATTTTGTCCATAATATTGGAAATTGTTGTTGCTTTCATAATCTGATTAAAAAAAACGTGTGGTAACACCGTATATAATTTATTGCTTGGTTATAGCTTACTTACGAAAATCCTCGCGGATTTTCTATTCGGTTTTTATTTGTTAACTTAGTTGCTTAACCACGCAACAAACCATATACAAACACGTTACCTGCAATTGCGGAACTCACTCAAACCCAAATTAAATGAAAATAAAAAAAAGAACATTTGACTTAATTTTTATTATTGTTTCAACTGCAATATTGATAGCATTATCAGAATATGGACTTTTAGAAAAGTATATGGCTTTTGCATTAATTCCAATTTTAATTGCATATCAATTAGGACAATATTCTGAAAGAAAATTTAAGAACTAATGACTGAATTCTTAATGAAATTCACGTCGGATTTTTTAGCTCGTTTACGGAATCGAGCTCTGAATTAACAACCCAAGACCGAACTTTGTGCCGAATTAAGCAAGTTGTGGAATTACCACACAAACGGATTTGAGCAAGTTTGCGGAATTGAAAAACTGAACGGAAAAATAAGCGGAATTTTTTGCTAGTTTAGTTTATTCAATTTTTTTTAGAATTTTAAGAAAGTAAAAACGAAAAACAACAGCAGGTAACACCGTGTATAATTAATGGCTGGTTCTTGCCTACTTACGAAAATCCTCGCAGATTTTCTATTCGGTTTTTATTTGCTAAATTAGGTGCTTAAACACGCCACTAATCATACACAAAACCGTTGCCAACAATTGAGGAAAATCAGAACGCTGAATGAAATTAATCTTTAAACTTCAAATATTTGTAGTCCATTTATGGTTTTTAGTTTGTACATATTTAATGCTGACTAAAAATGACAAACCTGATTATATTGGAAAAACAGAACCTGATAAAACGGAACTCTATGAAATTTTATTTTATATCTCGTTAGCTATTTTAGTGGCTTTTTATATTTCAATTTTAGGAAAAAAATTATTGAAAAAAGCAAAATAAATTCTGACTCAAATGTGGAATGAAAAGCAAAACGGAATTTGAGCAAGTTTGCGGAATTACCAATCAAACGGAATTTATAAACGTAGCGAAAAACGAACTGAATGAAGAAAATCACTTTTGCGAAATTTAGCAAGTTGCGGAATTAAAAAATATTGACTAAAAAAATATGGTGGAAATTGTAGCTAGTTTGTTATTATCGATTTTTTTTGAATTTTAAGAAAGTAAAAAAACGAAAAAACAACTGTTGGCAACAACGTGTATAATTAATTGCTTTATTCTTCTCTACTTGCGAAAATTCCTGCGGAATTTTCACGGGTTCGTAAATGTTTACTAACTTAGTTGCTCAAACACGCAACTAACCATACACAAACACGTTATGTACAAGTTCCCAAACTAACGAAAATCCTACTTAATTTAAAGTTTTTAGATTTCTAAATAAGGAAAAAATTGAAATGCTGAATTGAAAAACACACTATGAATTTCACTCTAGCGGAATAAAAAATGTTGCAAAATACCACTCTGAATTTTAACTTTCCTAGAAACATTCTCTACATCGAAAATATAGCAAACTCTAAGTTTTGACGGATTTTAAAATAATCTGAACTTTAAGAAAGTTGTATTGGTAAAAGAGATTTCCCAGGTATATTTTTTTGCTACAAAAACATAATAAACCAATGGTTTGAGCTGAATATCTGAACCTTTAAACCTTCTAAAAATATCTACTACCTATTTTGATATTTAAGGTTAAAAATACATGTAGAACTATGGATTTTTACTCTTATGGTGGAAAGAAAATAAACCTGTACATAACACCGTGTAAAAAACATTGCTTACTTTAGTTCAATCGTTTGGTTCTTGCAATTTTGCTTACTGCTGATTTTCCTGCGGAAAATCCTCGCGTACAAAATCGCAACGTTCCTTACACAAACACGTTGGCAGCAAGGCGAAAACGACAGAAATACACTTTTTACCAAATGGTAAATGACGCAAAACAAGGATATATTATTTTGCAGTAATGAAAGAATTTATAGAGTACATCTTGCAATATAGTAATTTGAATAAACAGCAAATTGACTTGATTACAAGCAAAGCAAAAGAAATCGAACTTAACAAAGACGACTATTTTGCAGAAGCGGGAAAAGTTTTGAAACAAGTCGGGTTTATTATTGAGGGTATTATTCGTATTTGTTATTACAACAACAAAGGTGAAGAAATCACTAAAATTTTCATTGAAGAAAACCATCTTCTTTTCAACTTAAATAATGCACCTTCAACGGAATATATACAGGCTGCAACAGATTGTAAGCTACTTGTATTTTCTAACAAAGATTGGAAAGAAATTTCTGAAACTATAATTGATTGGGAACATATTATTCAAAAGATTACGAATAAATCACTTGCGCAAAAATTGGAACGAGTAAGTCCGCTAGTTTCACAAGATGCAACGACACGTTATCTGGAATTTATGGAAAAATATCCAACACTTGTCAATCGCATTCCCTTATCATACATCGCTTCATATTTAGGAATCACACAACAGTCGTTGAGTAGAATAAGAAAAAATATTCGCTAAACTGATTTTACCATATGGTAAATAGGTTCATTTCTAATCTGCGCACTTTTGTACCATCAATTTATATTAAAAAATAAAGAAAATGGACAAAACAATTTTTATTACAGGTGCATCAGCAGGATTAGGAAAAGCAACTGCCAAATTATTTGCGGCAAATGGTTGGACGGTAATTGCTACAATGCGTAATCCCGAAAAAGAAACAGAACTTACTGAGTTACCAAACATTCATCTTTTGAAGTTGGACATCAATAATGCCAAGCAAATTGCTCAAGTAGCTTCTGAAGCAGAAAAAATAAGTCCTGTAGATGTATTATTCAATAATGCAGCGTATGGACTTATGGGAGCTTTTGAGGGGGCTAGCGATGAACAATTAACAAGACAGATCAACACTAATTTCTTAGGAACAATACTCGTTACAAAATCATTTCTTCCTTACTTCAGAGCAAGAAAAAGCGGAACGATTATTACTGTTACATCTTCAACCGCTAATATTCCGTATCCGTTTGTAGCAGTTTATGCAGCAACAAAATCAGCATTGGAAACGTGGACGGAAGGAATGAGCTACGAACTAAATGAGTTTGGAATCAATATAAAAACAATTGTTCCTGCTTATATGCAAACTAGCTTTGGAAATAATGCACAAATGGTTTCTCATCAAAATTATCAGGAAGTTTTTAATCAATACATCACGGCAATGAAAGCAGATTCAAATGCAAAAAAAGATACACCTGAAACCATTGCCAATGTAGTTTTCCAAGCTGCGACAGACAACAAAAAGCAATTACACTACACAGCTGGCAATCTTTCAACATTAGAATATGAATGGCTGAGAAAAGATGGAATAGAAAATGTAATTTCAACAATGAACAAGCGATTTTTTGAACACGAATAATGACGTAAAAAAGCCCAGCTGCCAACAACGTGTATAAGTAATAGCGGTTTAGGTAATTACTTAAACCGTTTTTCATTTTAATAAAGTATATTGCTAATCGAAAGGCTGTCGCACATAATCCGCTACTGCTCATACACAAACACGTTGGCATTCATTGAGCAGAACCGTTAAAAATTACAATTATGAGTAATTTAAAAGACATAAAATAGATAATTGAAAAATATACGAATGACTCAAATTTGGCTGAATTACAAGGCATTGAGAAATTATAAAAACACTATTTTAATAAAAAGTAAATGAGAATTTAAAGCTGTATAAAAAGAGTGATTAAAAAAAAGATGTTTGACTTTTAGCTCGTTTGCGGAATCTGAAACTGAATAAAAAAATATATTATGAATAGAATAAGAATAATTGGTTTAATAATGTTAATAATCGGAATTATTTTGCAGTTTTCATTTGAAAATGATGGAACTGATTTTCTTACTGGATTTTTAGTCGGAGGAGGAATTGCATTGTTAATAACAGGACAAATTAAATCTAAAAAAAAAATCTCATTCTGACGTTTAGAATATTTAAGGAACTGGAATTGAAAAAGTTTGCGGAATAAATATCTGACCGAATTTACTCAAACGCAAGAAAAACATAAAATTGAATTAAGTCGAGTAAACAGAAACCTAAATAAAAAAACAACGAAATGCCAACACCGTATAAAATTAATTGCTAGTGCAAGCCTACTTATGAAAATCCTCGCGGATTTTCTATTCGGTTTGTATTTTGCTACATTAGGTGCTTAAACCACGCAACTAATCTTATACAAAACCGTCAGACTGTCTAATAACTATTCCTTTTTTCAGTTATATTTTTAAGAAGTTCTCAAGTAATTTACAGGTGATTTTTGTATTTTTTAGTTATGAAATTCATACTTGGAAAAGACCGAAAACAGACCTGCCTTTTTCCTGTTTCTCTTGAAGATTCTATAGAATCTGAGAACAGCGTAAGGTCTATAGATCAATTTGTAGATTCACTTAACCTTGCAGAACTAGGATTCCGTTCAGACTTTACCGAAAACGGTCCTCCGGCCTATAACCCAGCTGTTCTTCTCAAACTTTACATCTACGGATACATGAACCGTATGCGTTCTTCAAGACAATTAGAAAAAAAATGCAGGCGTAACATTGAAGTCATGTGGCTGCTTGAATCGCTAACCCCAGACCACAACACCATCAGTAACTTCAGAAAAGATAATGCAAAAGCTATTAAAAAAGTGTTCTTTGCTACCGTGCAAATTGCACGCAATTTTGGGCTTATCGGAGCTACACTTATAGCAGGAGACAGTACTAAGTTTAGAGCTCAGAATAGTAAGAAAAACAATTTTAATAAAAAGAAAATACAGCGTCACATAGATTATATTGACAATAAATTAGAGCAATATAACAAAGCTCTTGAGCAAAGTGATAGTGAAAATGAGAAAGAAGATATTAAGAAGAATATTGATAAGCATCAAGGTCGTAGAAAAGAATACGAAAAACTAAATGTACAGCTGAATGCCTCTGGAGAACCACAAATTTCTACCTCTGATCCCGATAGCAAGCATTTAATTGTGCGTAACAATATTACTGAAGTTGCTTACTGTGTACAATCTACTGTGGACGCAGATCACAATATTCCGTTCGACTACTTGGTTACCAATAAAAATGACTCCAAAGCTATGGGACAGATGTTACAGAGAGCTAAAACCATTCTAGGGACAAATACATTTACGGCGCTATACGACAAAGGATATCATACAGGAAGTGAATTTAAAACTGCTAATAAACTGGGTATTAAAACCCTTGTTGCTATTCCTGGAATAGGAAGAGCATCGCAAGCTCCAGACCCTAACTATAACTCAGAACATTTTAAATATAATAAAGAACACGACACCTATACCTGCCCGGAAGTAAATATACTTAAAAGTAATGGAAGTATCTATAAAGCTCGTAATTACAACTTCAAACAATATAAAACAACCAAATGTAAAGCTTGCCCCGCAAGAGCATTATGCACCACGTCTAAAGTAAATGGAAAAGTAGTACAGCGCAGTGAATTCCATAAATATATTGAAGCCAACGTAAAGAGCGTATTGCAAAATCCTGATGCTTACAAAAAACGCCAAGCCATTGTAGAGCATCCATACGGAACCATAAAACGCCAGTGGAGTTTTGATCATATTATGACTAAAAAAAACGATACAACGTGCTAGTGCAGATGTAGGATTTATGTTTATTGCCTATAACTTAAAAAGAATTTGGAATATCTTTAGAAAAACAAATACACCTCGTGTTCAAGCTCACAGATCTTTAATTAGGCTTTTTACAGCTATTCTAACAAGTTTTGAAGAACCCTACAAACAAAATTCAAAATATAGAATCTTAGCTCACGTCTAATAGAAAAAACTGTATTTTAGTAGAAATATATAAAAACGCAGCAAGTTATTAGACAGACTGCCGTTGCAAACAAGCTAAAAAAACCGAACTAATTACCAAATTGGTAACTTTTTTTTGTTATCTTTGCGTCAAACAATTATAATGTGAGAGTAATCGCAAAACGAACTTTACGAGATTTTTGGGAAAAACACGCTGATTGTGAAGAACAATTAAAATCGTGGTATAGAGAAACTGAAAAATCCGAATGGAACAATATTAACGAATTAAAAAGTGAATATCCGAGTGCTAGTATTTTAAAAGACAATCGAATTGTTTACAATATTAAAGGTAATAATTATCGTTTGATTGTAAAATTTAATTTTGAATACGGAATATGTTGGATAAGGTTTATTGGAACTCACGCTGAATATGATAAAATTGACGCAAATAATATCTAATTATGAAAATATTACCAATTAGAAACGAAAAAGACTATCAAAACGCACTCAACAGACTTGAGGAAATTTTTGATGCAAAAAAAGGAACGGAAGATGGAGACGAATTGGAAATCCTGTCAATTTTGATTGATAGATATGAAAATGAACAATTCCCAATCGGAATGCCTGACCCAATAGAAGCAATTAAATTCAGAATGGAACAAATGGGAATGAAACAAAAGGATTTAGCAGAAGTTGTTGGATTTAAAAGCAGAGTTAGCGAAATTTTGAATAAAAAAAGAAAACTGACTCTAGATATGATTAGAAAACTAAACACTACTCTACATATCCCTACTGAAGTTTTAATTCAAGATTATTAATTGAAAAAAGCCAGTTGGCAACACCGTATATAATTTATTGCTAGCTTCTCGCCTACTTACGAAAGTCCTCGCGGACTTTATTTGTCGGTAATTATTTACTAAATTAGTTGCTTAAACACGCCACTAATCATACACAAACACGTTAGCAAACATATGATACAGAATAAGAACATTCATTTAAAACTGATTTTCATTTTTTTAGTTTTATTAATAAAATCAAAATTTTGTTTCTCTCAGCAAACTGTAAATTTAACTAACATTGATTTGATAATTTATAATAAAGATGATATAAACTTAAGATTATTTGAAGAAAAAAATAAAAATCAATTTATAGAAGTTTATTTAGAATTTAATGACAACTCTGATAATATTTTTATTTCAACCGATTTAGAATATGATAACGATATTGTAACTTTAGAAGAAATAAAACTAGCTGAAAATGATGTTATATTACGTCTAACCCAGATAAAAAAAACAAATATTAATGACCTACTAAAATATGAAATAGAGATTAATAATAATTGGTTTAAGTACGGTGAAGACACAAATAAATTAATTCTAAAATTTATAAACAAATCGCTATCAGTTATTCAAGAACTTTATTTTAATAAAAAAGAATTTAGTGGTGGTTTAGGTTCTTCTAGAACTTATCGTGAGACTGACAATGAAGAAAAATGGAGAGTTTATAACGCAGAATATTTTACGACTATTGTCTTAGATTTAGGCAACAATAAGCATATCTATTTATTGAATGATGGAGACTCCCAAGAGTTTTTATTCCTTCCCTTAGTAGAGAATGACTATTTAATATCTAATGATGATGGAATAAGTAGTATAAAAAATACTTTACTGTACAAAACAAATTACTTAGAAACGTTCGAAAGGTATGATTATGAAGAGTTTGCCACTCTTTTAAAAAACAAAAATAACAACTATGAATTAGTAAATACGTTTAACGAAAATTTACTTAAAGCGGAATACGAAACCATTATGCATAATCAGTTTTTCATTATTGGTAAAAATAAAAAACAAATCGATATTTTCAATTCCTATTATGAAAAGATAGAAATTGACTCCGTTAAAAGTGCTTATCTATATAGAAGTGGTTTAGAAGTTTTGACCAACAAAGGAGCTAGTTATTATGATTCTGAATTGAAAATTATTGATAAATTCCCCAAAAAATCATATTCAGTGTGCGGAACAGTTTCTTATGAAAAATATATAGTTGAATATGATAAATATGAAAAATCACATATCATAAAAAGAATAGAAGGTGAAGCTTTTTCTAATCAAGGCAAAAGAAAAGATTTTAAATTAGAAGGCGTAAAAAAAAGAGATATAGTAACTTTCCTTAACAACTCAAATAAAACCTATTGGGATACTAACATTGATTTTACAGGAGAAAAATACATAAATCCAAATTATCTAATAGTCACAAGGAGAAACAGAAGTGGTATTTATAAATATGAATATAGCAGTTCTAAATATGACACAATAGCTGATATAACAAATCCTTTTATATATTTTCCAGAAACAATTAAAAATGAAACTATTTTACCTATTAATTATAAATCTATCACATATAACCCTAAAGATGGCTTAGTCTATTTTTACAAAAAAAATAAAGTTGGCATTTTTCCAAGGCATAAAACGGTACAATATCAAAATATCAATCAGGAAACCAACTCATTTTATAGAATAACGAGAGAACGAAGAAAAGGTTGGCTAGATATTAATACAAACATTGAATACTATGATAATTAAATACGTTTGCTAACACCGTATATAATTTATTGCTTGTTCTAGCCTACTTACGAAAGTCCTCGCGGACTTTCTTGGTCGGTAATTATTTACTAAATTAGTTGCTTAAACCACGTAACAAACCATATACAAACACGTTAGCAAACATAATGACCCGTCCTGAATAAAGGCTACATAATTTTAAACATTATGTATAGAAATGACAAAGTAATTAGAAGGTACAGTGAACCTTTTAAATTGAAAATTTTAGCCGAACTTACAACAGGAAAATACACTAAGAGTGAATTGTGTAAGCTCTACTCCATCGCTCCTACAACTGTTAACGAGTGGATTAAAAAGTATGAACGTAAAGACTTAATGAACACCAGAGTAAAAGTGGAAACAAAAGACGAAATTACTAGAATTAAAGCGCTACAAAAAGAAGTAGAACAACTTAAAAAACTACTACTTAAAAAAGATCTCGATGCAATGGTAGATGAATCTTACCTAGAAGTAGCCGCTGAAAAATTAGGATACAAAAACATCCAACAGCTCAAAAAAAAACTAAATACCAAGCCTTAATAAAAGCAAAAGATAAAGCTAAGGGATTTGTTTCTTTATCGACTATTACCAGTTGTTTTGGACTAAAACGAGATGCCTATTATAAGTTTAAATGCAGAGCTGATAAGCGTTTAAAACTAGAACAACAAGTTATTAATATAGTCAAGAAAAGACGCAAATCTCTTCCTAGAGAAGGTGTACGTAAACTCATTAGATCGTTAGAAAATGAGTTTTACAATGCCAATCTTAAAGTCGGCAGAGACTCTTTATTTAGCGTACTTAGAAAGTATAATATGCTTACACTAAGAAAGAAAACTAGTGCTAGAACTACAAACTCTTATCATCGTTTTTATAAATACAATAACCTGATAAAAAATATGGAAATTACAAAGCCAAATCAGGTGTGGGTAAGCGATATTACCTACATAAGAACCATTAAAGGATTTTGTTACTTAGCACTAATAACAGATATGTATTCTAGGAAAATTGTAGGATATGACCTAAGTGATAGCCTAGAATTAAAAGGATGTGTCAGAGCTTTAAACAAAGCTATATATCAAGCTAAAAACACAAAGAAACTTATATATCACTCCGATAGAGGCATACAGTATTGTAGCAATGTATACACGCAAATATTAAAAAGAAAAAAGATAGATATTAGTATGACGGAAGAAAATCATTGTTACGAAAATGCTATGGCAGAGCGGGTAAATGGCATACTAAAAGATGAATTTTATCTTGACCAAACCTTTGATAACGTGGCCCACGCCAAGAGAGCTACAAAAAATGCAATTAATCTATACAACGAAATAAGATTACATTTATCTTTAGATTATAAAACACCGAATATGGTATATAAATTATCAGCTTAAAAACAATTTTAACCTGTAGCCATATTTCAGGACTAGACATTTGAGAAAAACCATCTGTAATCTTGAATCTTAATACGTTTATCCTTAATTTGAAAACTTTCTAAACCTTTATGCTCCGTAAATTTGTAAAAAAACAAATATTATGAGTAAAAAGAAAGTTTGGTTCATTACAGGAGCGTCTAAAGGGATGGGACTTGAAATCACAAAAGCAGTTTTGAGTAATGGCGATAAAGTCATTGCAACTTCTCGAAATACGCACAAACTTATAGATAAAATTGAAGAACACGAAGGAAATTTGCTTCCAATAAAGCTGGACATCACCAATGAAAAAAATGTTAAAAATGCGATTTTAAAAGGCATATATGAATTTGGACAAATAGATGTTGTGGTCAATAATGCAGGGTATAACCTCTTGGGTAATATAGAAGAAATAAGTGATGCCGAGTTTAGAAAAACAATGGATGTTAATATCTTTGCAATGACCCATATCATCAGAAATGTTTTACCACACCTACGCAAGCAAAAATCGGGGCATATTATCAATACGGCATCTATAATGGGCTATATGAGTTATCCCGCTAACGGAAGCTATAGTGCATCTAAATACGCGGTTATTGGACTATCTGAAGCACTTGCTCAAGAAGTTGCACCATTTGGCATAAAAGTAACTATCCTTGCTCCAGGAACATTTCGTACAAATTTCATGAATGAGGATACACTCAATGTTTCTGAAAATAAAATTGACACCTATAATTTAAATAAGCAGGTTGAACAGTTTACGGGATTCGATGGTAAACAATTAGGGAATCCTAAAAAATTAGCAGAGGTAGTAATTAAACTTGTAGAAATGCCTAACCCTCCCTTGCATCTTCCTTTAGGTTCTGATAGTTATAATGCAATTTTGGAAGTTCGTAAAAACGAAAAGGAAGAAATGGAACAATGGAAAGCCTTATCTTTATCAACTGATTTTGAACAAAAATAGTGTGAAAAAAGCTGCTCCATATAAAATTAAGTCAATTTCTGAACTTCATAGATTATTCAATTTGCCAAAACCAATTCATCCTTTGATAAGCGTGATTGATTTTGAGCATTTGAAATTCGATTCCAATGAAATTTGGAGTAGCTTTTATTATGATTTCTATTGTGTGGCTATTAAAAAAGAGGCTTCAGGTAAGTTTCGGTACGGACAAGGTCATTATGATTTTGATGAAGGAGTAATGAGTTTTACCAAGCCAGGTCAAATCTTTTCAGTCACGAATCCTTTGGATGACCTCGTGTCAGGATATATGATGGTTTTTAAACCTGACCTTATACGGCATTATGAATTATGTAAGATTATAGGTAATTATGGATTCTTTTCCTATTCCACCGCAGAAGCGCTTCACCTTTCTGAAAAAGAGGACAATATCATTATGTCCCTGATGCAACAAATGCAAGATGAACTAAAAAATAACATTGACCATTATAGTCAGGATTTAATAGTATCGCACATTGACTTACTTCTCAATTACGCAAAGCGTTTTCACAATAGGCAGTTTTTGACACGAAGTTCTGTGAATAATGACATTGTGGTAAAAATGGAAGTATTAATGGATGCGTACCTAAAAAGTGACGCTACTCTATCTGGTGTTCCAACGGTCAACTATTTTGCAGAAAAACTCAATATCTCTCCCAATTATTTGACTGATTTATTGAAAAATACTACCGGCAGAAATGCGCAAACCCATATTCAACAATCCATAGTTGAAAGAGCGAAAGAACTGCTTTCAACAACTAATTTAAGCATAAAGGAAATCGCTTATGATTTGGGATTTGAATATCCCCAATCATTCAGTACTATGTTTAAGAAGAATACGCAACAAACACCATTACAATACAGAGCAACATTTAATTGAAAAAATTACTACCGCTAACAACGTATATAAAAAATAGCGGTTGAATTACTTAATCCAATGTGATTTTCATAAATTTATCATCAGTATCAAGCTGAAAAGTCTGTGCATAAAAACCGCTACTTTTCAAGAACTGTGTTATAAACCAATAAAAAAGAGTTAATTTTTTAAACAATATTCTTCTGATACATTTTCACCCTAGATAAAAACATATTTAAATAAATAATATTAAAACCATAGTTTACCTCACTAAAACACTCCTGTAGTTTTCGTCATATCACAAATGAGATTTAGCAATAGCAAAGGCTTGTTTTAATAGTTTATTACAGACTGCAACTAGAGCTAGTTTTTTACTCTTTCCTTTTGCAACAATCCTGTTATAAAGCTCTTTACAAGCTTTATTATGTTTACTTGCAGAGAAACTACACATAAATAATACTTTCCTCAATCTTCTATTTCCCATTTTACTTATTCTAGGCCTTGGACTTCCTATATTAGACTGAACGTAAAGATGAGAGATTTTTTTATTTTGTTTTTATCTTAGCCATTATGAGAAGAAAATCTAAACAATTACACCTTAGAATTTAAACAAAAAGCAGTGGAGTTGAGTTATGCCAAAGGCAATGTAAAGCAAGTATGTGAAGACCTGGACATATTCCCATCCGTACTTTACCGTTGGCGTAAAGAGTTAAAAGATTACGGTAAGAACAGTTTTCCAGGCCGTGGCAATCCTAAAATGACCGATGAAGAAAAAGAGATAGTTCGATTAAAAAAAGCTTTAAAGGATGCTGAAATGGAACGTGACATCTTAAAAAAGGCCATCAGCATCTTCTCCGCGAGCGACAAGAAAAACACAGATTTATAAAACAACACCTTATGAGATTTCCTGTCGAGACGATGTGTCAAATATTAAAGGTAAGCAAAAGCGGTTATTACCATTGGTTGCAATCAGGACCAAGTAAATTATGGTTAGAAAATCAAAAGGTAACTGCGCTTATTAAAGGTATATTTAAGGATAGTTTTAAAAGCTATGGTTCTCCTAGAATAAAAACAGAACTGGAGACATTAGGCTATAAAATATCAAAGCCCAGAGTGGCGCGTATTATGAGTGCTAATTATTTGTTTGGAAAACGAAAACGTAAGTTTAGAGCAACCACAGATAGTAAGCATAATTATCCTATAGCACCTAATTTATTAAACCAAAACTTTGAAGTAAGCTGACAAAATCAAGTTTGGGTAAGTGATATTACCTATATTAAAACCAAGCAAGGCTGGTTATATCTTACTGTCATTATTGATTTGTTTAACCGTAAAGTTGTTGGGTGGGCTCTAAGCGATAACCTAAGCACAGAGGATACTATTATTAAAGCTTGGCATATGGCTATAAAGAAAACAACTTTAACCCAGTCTTTAATTTTTCATTCTGACCGAGGTATACAATATGCCAGCCATAAGTTCACCTCTTTAATTAAAAGTTACAAAGGCTTAGTAAACCAATCTATGAGCAGAAAAAGTAATTGCTGGGATAACGCAGTTGCAGAATCGTTCTTTAAATCTTTAAAGGTAGAATGGGTTTATAGGCACAATTATAAGTTGAGATCTGAAGCGGAGTTATCCATCTTTGGATGGATAGAAACCTGGTACAATAATAGAAGAAGACATTCCTTTTTAGGAAATAGAACTATAAGAGAATTTGAATTAGACATATATAACCTTAAACTAGCTGCATAGTCATTCAACTATTTGTCCAGATTTTTGTTACAAGTCCACTTTTCTCACTTGCTTGGTTTTCTACTTTTGGTTCAGTTTTTTTATCAGCACAATTAGCCAATAAAGTTCCTAATATAAATGTTAGTAGGATTTTTTTCATAATTGTGGGCAACGTTTGCATATATAGAAATTAGCAGAATATTATAGACTGATTTTACATATTGCACCATCCTAAATTTAATTAAATATATTCTATATAGACCTAATACTGCTATTTTTTATATGTGCTGTTAAGTTTAGTATTTTTTCGTAGTCATCCCATTTCCTCTAGTTGAACTTTTTTTATTAGAAGACGATCTTTTATATTATTCTTGAGATTTAAATACGGAGTATGGAAGGAGCTACATCCGCTAGTTCACAAAAAAATAATCTTTCTTTTAATATTGTTTATATGAAACCTGATATGTAAAATTCATTCCTAAGCACAATCAGTAATGACTTTAAATAAAGGAGAGTAAATATTACTATCATTATATACTTAATAAAATTTATAACAACTAAATAACTAAATTGTAAAGGTTATTTAATAGCAACTCTTTTTTTTGTGTAATAAATAAGGTAGAGTAATTCGGTTTCAATGTTTTCTATGATGCAAATATTTGTCAAAATCTATTTTATATATAATTATTCTAAATAAGGTTTGTGAATCTTTAATTTTAATTTATTTTCGTATGAAATTTAAGGCGTCTAAATTAAAATAAAGTGTTCAAAATAAAGGTTTGTCCGTTTGGCTTAATAAATATATTTTTTTGTTTAATGATGTGGGGGAGTCACGCTCAGACCAACGTTGTTATTAAAGGAAAAGTGACTTCTGAAACAGGGGAATTTCTAGAAGGAGCTACAGTTGGTCTAAAAAACGAGAACATTGGAGCAATAACTAATGCTAGTGGTGAATTCGTTTTGCAAAATGTGAGTTTAGGAAGACATACGATACGAGTTAGCTTTTTAGGGTACACAATTCAGGAAAAAAGTATTGATGTTTCGCCCACAATGAACAGTATTAATTTTGTGTTGTTAGATAATCCTGAAGAAATAGCAACGGTTCAATTAACGGGTAAATCTAAAATTCGTAGTGTTAATGAACAATCGTATTCGGTAACTTCTGTTTCAACAAAAGAGTTACAAAATAGTTCTACAGATGCCAAAGAAATTTTAGACCGCGTACCAGGTATTAGAATTTTACAAGATGGTGGCTTAGGTTCTAACTTATCATTTTCTTTAAATGGTTTTCAAGGAAATCAAGTTAAATTTTTTCTAGATGGTGTACCGATGGATAATTACGGGGCCTCTTTTAATTTAAGTAGTATTCCTGTAAATAGTATTAAACGTATAGATGTCTATAAAGGTGTAGTTCCAGTTTGGTTAGGCACCGATGCTTTAGGAGGTGCTGTTAATATTATAACGCATCAAGAACATAATTTTTTAGATGCCTCTTATTCTTATGGCTCTTTTAACACCAACAGGATATCGGTTAATGGTGCACATACTAATGAAAAAACAGGTTTTACATTTAGAGGAAACTTGAATTATAATTATTCCGATAATGATTACGAGGTATTAGCCGATATTACAGATGCGAACGGAAATGTGCTGGAAACCACTAACGTTAAACGTTTTCATGATAGGTACAGATCTATAACTGGAAAATTTTCAACAGGAGTTTTAAATAAAAAGTATGCTGATCAGTTATTGCTAGAAGTGATTGCTTCTGGAGATGATAATCAAGTACAAACAGGAGCCACTATGGCCACGGTTTATGGAGCGGTTATGCAAGAAAGCAAGTCCTTTATAAATAGCTTAAAATATAAAAAGAAAGATTTATTTGCGGATGGGTTGGATGTAAGCTTAAACACCTCATATAATATATATAATAGTAGGAGTATAGATACGCTAACCGGAGTCGTATATAATTGGAATGGAGAACAAATACCTAGTAATTCTCAAACTAACGGTGAAAAGGGAACACCTATTAGTAATTTAAAATTTGATGATAAAGAATTTACAAATCAATTTAATATTGGTTATATTCTAAACAAAGACCATTCTTTCTCATTTAATCAAGCGTATCAGTATTTTAATCGTGAGGAGTTTGATAGCGAAAACCCTGAGAAACAAGCCTATTTTTTTCCGAAATCACTTTATAAAAACGTTTTAGGTTTAGCTTATAAATATGATTATAATTCTAAATGGAATACGACTATTTTCGGAAAAGCTTATTTCCTGAAAGTAAATTCGTCGCAACAAGAAAGTGAAAATTCCGAAGTTTATATTAAAAACTCAATTCATAAGAATAATTACGGATATGGATTGGCAACGTCATATTTTATACTTCCTAATTTACAATTAAAAGCTTCTTTCGAACATACCTACAGAATGCCTCTTCCTAATGAGATATTTGGTGATGGTTTGCTAGTAAGTCCTAATGATAATTTAGGGTCTGAACAGAGTGACAACTTCAATTTTAATGTGGTCTATAATTTTACTGTTGGAGCTAACCATTATTTAGACCTTAAAAGCACGTTTGTTTATAGAAATGCCAAAGATTTAATTTACGAAAGCGTAAGTATTTCCAGTCCTGAAACTAATTTTGAAAATTTAGCTGAAGCTAGAACATTAGGGGTAGAAGGAAATCTAAACTACAACTGGAAGGAGCGCTTTAATTTAGGTATCAATGTTACCTATCAAAATATTACAGATCAGGCAGACCAAATCTACAACGATTATTCTGGATATCAGCCAAATTTTAACAAAGGCGCCCGACTACCAAATACACCTTATTTGTTTGGAAACGCCATTGCGGGGCTCACTTTTAAAGATGTAATTTATGAAAATACAGCTCTTAATTTTAACTATTACTTTAACTATGTGCAAGAATATTACTTAGGATGGGCCAAATACGGGAATGCAGCCAACAAAGAAACCATTCCTAAGCAATCATCCCACAGCATAGAACTAGCTTATAGTTTACAAAACAACAAGTATAATATTTCAATTGAATGCAGAAATTTAACCGATGAATTATTGTACGATAAATATAGATTACAAAAACCCGGGAGAGCATTTTATCTTAAACTGAGATACTCTTTATAAAAAATAACAATTTAAAATAATAAAAGATGAAGTTTCAAAACACCAAATTTAATTTAACAGCACTTTTTTTAAGTGTGATTACCGTTTTTTCTTTCTCATCATGTAGTTCTGATGATAGCACGGATGATAATAATGGCGGTTCGGTAGATAAGCCATTCGCACTTTCTTTGGCCATTCAAGGAAGTGATAATAGCTTTACATATTACACCGTGCCTTTCGCCGAGGTTATGACAGGTACTTTAAATGCAGTTGGAGAAGGAATTGAGCAACCTGGTTATTACGATTTTACAAAAATAGACAACACTATTTATAGCTTAGGTGGTTTAGACGACGTGAATGTGGTAGCCATTACACAAAATAGCGATAGTAGTTTAGAGGAAACAGGCGATGTATCTTTTACAGCTGCCATTGCAGATTTTGTTAAAGGTGATGATAATAATTTGATTTCGGTTAGTATGAGGTCATCATCAGATGTGATCACCTTTCGCAAATTTACACCCAATACCCTTGTTGCTACAGAAACTATAGATATCCCTGTTACAGATATTACAGATTTAAGTGGTCCAAATTACTCTGGTATGGCTGTTAGTGGAGATTACTTATTTTTAAGTTACTACATCTCTAATCCTAATACTTTTGATACGGATTATACAGAGCAAGCTGAAATAGCTGTATTTTCTTATCCAGAATTAGAGTTTCAAAAAATAATTACCGATTCACGAGTTGGACCAATTGGTGGATTTAATATCAAATCTGGTTTGGTAAAAGATGATTATGGAAATGTATATGCCTTATCTCATTCTAACCCTGCAAATGGTTATAGCCAAAGCACGAAACCTGGCGGTATCTTAAAAATTAATGCTGGAGAATCTGATTTTGATGCTGATTACTTTTTAGATATCCCTGCTTTAACTGGCGGAAAACAAGCATCTCATTTAAAATACCTAGGAGGGAATAAAATCTTTGCTGAAATTAATATGACCGAAAGAAGCGAACAAGAAAAATGGTCTGACTCGCCTTTACAATCTGCTGTAATTGATTTATCAATTCCTTCGATTGAATATATTAACGGTGTGCCAGAACATAAGGGAGACGGTAGAAGGCTAGCTGCTTTACAAGATGGAAACTATGTGTATTTATGTGTTCCTATTGAAAATGACGGTATCTACGTATATAAAATGGATATAGTAAATTATACCTCTGAAAAAGGTGCTAAAGTAGAAGCTAACTTTGTAGCAGGTTTTTTTAAATTTTAACGAGCTGTTAATTTAAAGAGTCAGTCTGTTATCTAGTAGCGGACTGACTTTTTCTTATTCATATGGAAAACAAAGTGTCTAAAAAAAAGAAACAAAAAAGTACGTTTAGAAAAATAAACGACTGGTTACATCTTTGGTTAGGATTGGTATCTGGAATTATAGTTTTTATTGTAAGTATTACAGGGTGTTTTTATGCTTTCGAACAAGAGGTTAAAGATGCAACAGAACCTTGGCGTTTTGTAAAACAACAAGACGTTCCATTTGTGCCACCAAGCCAATTGTTAGATACTGCAAAAGTGTATATGCCTAAGGAAAAACCTACTGGTTTAACTTATAGTAATGCTGAAGGAGCAGCTGCTGTCGGTTATAGTTATTATGTTAATGAGAAACGGAATTTTACGGCTATTTTTATAAACCCATATACTGGGAAATTCATAAAAAAAGAACATAGCTTAGGGAGTAATGATTTTAATTTTTTTCGCTTTATTATAGATGGGCATAGAGCACTTTGGTTACCTTATGATATCGGTCGGCCTATTGTTGGAGTGTTCACACTTATCTTTCTATTTATGCTTATAAGTGGACTTATTATGTGGTGGCCTAAAAATTTTAAGAAATCTAACCTTAAAAAAAGTTTTAAAATAAAATGGAATGCTAAGATTAAACGTATTAATTACGACTTACATAATGTTTTAGGATTCTACAGTTTAATTTTTGCTTTAGTCCTTGCTATAACAGGACTGGTTATGAGTTTTGAATGGTTTGCAGATTCAGTGTACTATGTAACTTCTGCTGGTGAAGAACGTCCTGAACATCACCATCCGCATTCCGATGTGAATTATGCCAATTTAGTGGCTAATAATAGTAGTTATTCGCTCGACAAAGCTTGGTATGCAACACGTATACAAGAAATGGATGCTCAAGGTTTTTACATGACTCCTATTTTAAAAGATGACGATGATGCTATTGAAATTATTGCCTTTCAAGACAATAAATCTTATTATAATAAGAATGAATATTATTATGATCAATATACCTTAAAACCTCTAAGAATGAAAGGTGATCGCTACGAAGAAGCTGACTTTTCAGATCAATTAACCATGCTGAATTATGATATTCACATTGGAGCAGCTCTTGGGTTAACAGGTAAAATATTTGCATTTTTTATTAGTCTAATTTGTGCTAGTTTACCCGTAACTGGTTTTATAGTTTGGTTGAGTAAAAAAAAGTAAATATAAATTTATGTGAAAATATAAAAGATGTAATCTTATATAAGGATTGGATGAAATGCAATCTGTAAAATTGGAGTCTGACAATTACAAAAAATTTAATGTGTGGGATTTAAAAAACACACCGCTGTGGATTAGAAATCAGCAATACAAATTAAATCAATTGGCTACTATTGATAAGCGAAATTCGGGGAATACGATTTCTAAAACCAATCAAAAATATAGTTTGTTAGTGGCTTACGATTTAATTGGCACCTACCAATTGGAAAATAAAGTAAAAGTTGATAATATAAAATCTTTTAAAGAGAAATTACCGTTAGGGTTTAATATAGGTAAGACTATAAATAATAACTGGGATAAAGAAGGAGAAAATCAATACTACTCCTTGTTTATCGTTATTTTAATTATTTTCTTTATTTGTGATATTTTATTGGAGTCGCTAAAACAACCACTTGCAATTATTAGCATGATTCCTATTTCCTTTATTGGCGTGTTTTTAACCTTTTATTTGTGGACTTCCTATATTAGACTGGACGTAAAGATGAGAGAATATTTTAGTTAGTTTTTATCTTAGCCATTTTGAGAAGAAAATCTAAACATTACACCTTAGAATTTAAACAAAAAGCAGTCGAGTTGAGTTATGCCAAGGGCAATGTAAAGCAAGTATGTGAAGACCTGGACATATTCCCATCCGTACTTTACCGTTAGCGTAAAGAGTTAAAAGATTACGGTAAGAACAGTTTTCCAGGCCGTGGTAATCCTAAAATAACCGATGAAGAAAAAGAGATAGTTCGATTAAAAAAAGCTTTAAAGGATACTGAAATGGAACGTGACATCTTAAAAAAGGTCATCAGCATCTTCTCCGCTAGCGACAAGAAAAATACAGATTTATAAAACAACACCTTATGAGATTTCATGTCGAGACGATGTGTCAAATATTAAAGGTAAGCAAAATCGGTTATTACCATTGGTTGCAATCAGGACCAAGTAAATTATGGTTAGAAAATCAAAAGGTAACTGCGCTTATTAAAGGTATATTTAAGGATAGTTTTCAAAGCTATGGTTCTCCTAGAATAAAAACAGAACTGGAGACATTAGGCTATAAAATATCAAAGCCCAGAGTGGCGCGTATTATGAGTGCTAATTATTTGTTTGAAAAACGAAAACGTAAGTTTAGAGCAACCACAGATAGTAAGCATAATTATCCTATAGCACCTAATTTATTAAACCAAAACTTTGAAGTAAGCAGACAAAATCAAGTTTGGGTAAGTGATATTACCTATATTAAAACCAAGCAAGGCTGGTTATATTTTACTGTCATTATTGATTTGTTTAACCGTAAAGTTGTTGGGTGGGCTCTAAGCGATAACCTAAGCACAGAGGATACTATTATTAAAGCTTGGCATATGGCTATAAAGAAAAAAACTTTAACCCAGTCTTTAATTTTTCATTCTGACCGAGGTATACAATATGCCAGCCATAAGTTCACCTCTTTAATTAAAAGTTACAAAGGCTTAGTAAACCAATCTATGAGCAGAAAAGGTAATTGCTGGGATAACGCAGTTGCAGAATCGTTCTTTAAATCTTTAAAGGTAGAATGGGTTTATAGGCACAATTATAAGTTGAGATCTGAAGCGGAGTTATCCATCTTTGGATGGATAGAAACCTGGTACAATAATAGAAGAAGACATTCCTTTTTAGGAAATAAAACTATAAGAGAATTTGAATTAGACATATATAACCTTAAACTAGCTGCATAGTCATTCAACTATTTGTCCAGTTTTTTGTTGCAAGTCCATAGTTTCTAATATCAACAAAAGGTAAAATCAAAATATTTTTTATTAATATTTATTTAACATATACCCAAGCAACCTGTTTGTTTTTTTTGCATCTACTTAGAACAACTCAATTATGAAAATTCTAATTATTCAACAAAAAATGATAGGTGATGTGCTTTTAAGTACGATGCTTTGTGAACAGCTTAAAAAGAACATTTCAAATAGTGAAATTCATTATTTAATTAATACTCATACTGAAGCTATAGTTACTAATAACCCTTATATTGACCGGGTTATTTTTTTTAAAGAAGAGTATAAAAATAACAAATGGTCCTTCTACAAATTTTTAAATAAAATAAATCAAGAGAAATTTGATGTGGTTATAGATGCTTATGGAAAATTGGAAAGCATATTAGTCAGTTCTTTTTCTAATGCTGATACTAAAATTTCTATGGATAAATGGTACACTAGACTACTATATACCAAAACCTTTAAGTATGCGAAAAAAGGACATTCTAATTTAGGTTTGGCGATTGAAAACAGACTAAAATTACTTAAACCCTTTATTGCAGAAATAGATGCAATGAAATGTCTTCCAAAAATACATTTAACAAAAAATGAAATTTTAAAAGCACGTATATTTTTAGAAAAGAATAATATAGATTTTTCTAACCCAGTCATCATGATTAATATTTTAGGCAGCAGTATAGAAAAAACATACCCACTCCCCTATATGGCTGAACTAATTGACAATATTGCATGCAAAGGTGAATTTACGATATTATTTAATTACATGCCATCACAATTAGATGATGCCTTGAAACTTTATAAGTTATGCGCTTCTGTAACACAGGCTAAAATTAAATTTGAAGTATATACACCTTCCTTACGTTCCTTTTTAGCAATCTTGTACCATTGCGATGCTATAATCGGTAATGAAGGTGGTGCTATCAATATCGCTAAGGCACTTAATATACCCACGTTTAGTATATTTTCGTCTTGGATAGAGCAAGATATTTGGAAAACTTTTAATCATATTAAACATCATGAAGCAGTACATTTAAAAGATTATTTGCCTTCACTTTTACACAACAAATCTAGAAAACAATTAAAAAAAGATAATCAGGACTTATATAATAAATTCAAACCACTATTATTTAAAGACAAGATCAATCGTTTTCTCCATCTTAATATTCCTGTAAAAAAAGACACTGCTCCTACTAAACTTCTCCGAATGAAAAAAAGAGAACTTTTTATGAAAAATTCTCTTTTAACCCAAGCAGTTTGAGTTCTTATTTTGTTTTTTAAGCACTCTTTTTTTGTACTTTTTAATTACACCTTAATATAATATTTATCAAACTATTAGATATTATATATAGCCTTAAATCTGACCAAAATAATAATTAAAAAATTAGTCCATTCAATAGTTCACAAATCATATTTATGAAAAAATCACACCCTACTAAAAGTATTTTTTTAGAAACTCACAATATAAATAATCTGCACAGCGGTTTTGGTCAATTCAATTACAATTTAGCTAGAGCTTTAAGTAAAGAGACAGAATTTCTTCGCACGCATGAGATTATCCTTAATTGCAATAATAGCAGTGTTAAAAAGGAATTATATGATAAAATTTCCTTCAATACATATATACCTATAACCAGATACCCTCTTTTTCGAATCAGGAAAAAGTTTAATTTGTGGCATTCAGTAAATCAAAATACAAAAATAGAGCCCGCGTCCTTAAACTCCCCCTATTTATTAACTATTCATGATGTAAATTTTATAGAAGAAGAATCAGGAAAGCGTTTAAATTTTAGAATAAATCAACTGAAAAGTAAAATTAAAAGAAGTTCGGCTATAGTGTATATTTCAGAATTTACCAAGCAGCAAACCCATGCTCACTTTGATATTCCAAAAATACCTGAATATGTAATTTACAATGGAAATAATTTTAATAATAACGCTTTAGATATTATTAAAAACAACCAGCCCATTTACACACCCAATAAACCTTTTATTTTTTCAATAGGTCAAATTTTAGAAAAAAAGAATTTTCATGTATTAATAGAAATGCTAAGGCATTTAAAAGATGTTGTTTTGTTTATCGCCGGAGGATTAAAAACAGGATACGCTGAAATTCTGAAAGAAAAAATACAACATTTCAAGTTAGAAAGCAGAGTTGTCTTACTAGGCAGTATTTCAGAATCCGATAAGATGTTTTATTATAAAAACTGTATGGCCTTTGCTTTTCCATCATTACGAGAAGGCTTTGGACTTCCAGTTTTAGAAGCCATGACTTTTGGGAAACCCGTTTTCCTGTCTAACAAAACATCTTTACCTGAAATAGGTGGAGATCACGCCTTTTATTGGTCCAATTTCGACGCAAAAGATATGGCCAATGTATTTGAAATGGGCATGAATACTTTTGAAGACAACAAAGACACTTACCAAACGGCTTATATTCATCGATCAAAACAATTTACCTGGGATAAAGCTGCCCTAGATTATACGGCTATTTACAAAAGCATTTTAGAAAAATAACACTTACATATTAATTACGATACACCTCTTAATGAAAAACTTTAAAAGATTCCTTAAATACCTTGTTCCTTATAGAAAGCATCAATTCTTAAGCATCTTATTCAATATATTATATGCCTTTTTTTCATCAATATCCATGCTCTCTCTTCTACCAATGGTAAAAGTATTATTTGAAGAAGGTGAAAAATTAAGAGTAAAACCTGTTTATAATGGCATTAAAGATTTTGACTTAAACTACCTTGAAAACTACCTTAATTATCTCATTACCAATATGAATGAAACCAATGGTCCATTAGCTACATTAATTACTATTGTTGGGTTTGTATTGAGTACTTTCTTATTAAAAAACGTGTTCAGTTATCTTTCCATTTTATATATGACGTATTTAAACAATGGTATTTTAAAAGACCTAAGACAAGATGTTTATAATAAAGTAATAAGCTTAAATGTAGCCTTTTTTTCTAATGAAAGAAAAGGAGATCTTATTTCTAGAATGACTGCTGATATTAATACCATCAAAGTATCTTTTATGAGTGTTTTAATGATGATTAGAGAACCTTTAACCATCCTTTTCACATTGATTGCCATGATTGCGATTAGCTGGAAACTAAGTGTTTTTGTATTCTTCTTTATTCCTATCTCTGGATTTTTAATTTCAAAACTAAGTAAAGGCATTAAAAGTCAATCTGGTGATATTTTTTCATTAGAAGGCCACTTATTATCAAACATAGAAGAAACACTAGGCGGTATAAAAATTATCAAAAATTTTACTTCTGAAAGTTATTTTTCTAAAAAATTTAATGACCTCACAAAGAACATAAATAACCTTAACAATTCCATTGGTAAAGTCATGAGCTTATCTGCACCAACGAGTGAGTTTTTAGGCATTCTAGTTATTTCTATTTTACTTATTTACGGAGGGTCGTTAGTGTTAATTGATAAATCTTTGAGTGGTGGTGCGTTTATGGCATACATTGGATTGGCATATCAAATTCTAACACCCGCTAAAGCCATTACAAAAGCCAACCACGCCTTACAGGGAGGAAATGCTGCCTATGAAAGAATCGCTTTTATCTTGGATGCCGAAAACCCATTAAAAGATAAACCAAATGCTAAAGTGATCACTGAGTTTAATCATGAAATAAAATTTAATAACGTATCCTTTAAATACAAAGATGATTTTGTTCTAAAAAACTTTAGCCTTACTGTTCCTAAAGGAAAAATAGTAGCACTAGTTGGTGAATCAGGAAGTGGTAAATCTACCATTGCCAATTTAATAACACGATTTTACGATGTCACTGAAGGTAGTATTACTTTTGATGGTGTTGATATTAGAGATGTAACAACAAAGTCTTTAAGAGAACAAATGGGGATTGTAGCACAAGATTCTATTTTATTTAATGAGAGTATTGCTAATAACATATCCTTAGGCATAGAAGAAACCAATGAAGAAGATATTATTAAGGCTGCTAAAATAGCAAATGCCCATAATTTTATTTCTGACTTCCCTAATAAATACCAGAATAATGTTGGAGATGGAGGTAGTTTACTTTCAGGCGGTCAACGACAACGTATCGCCATAGCTAGAGCTGTTATAAAAAATCCTCCTATCATGATTCTTGATGAAGCAACATCTGCCCTAGATACCGAATCTGAAAAACTAGTGCAAGACGCCCTTGAAAACATGATGGAAAACCGTACATCCATAGCAATAGCACACAGGCTATCGACCATACGAAATGCAGATCACATTGTGGTTATGAAAAAAGGAGAGATTATAGAACAAGGCACACACGAAACATTACTAAACACCAAAGGAACTTACCATAATTTAGTCGCTCTTCAATCACTAGAATTTAATTAGTAAATCCATTTTTTAAACAGGTCTAAAATCGCAATCATTTTATCAAGATATGGATCAGAGACAAATGGAGAAGCAGAATACCATGCTTAAATTCTTACTGAACAACTAAAAAATAAATGCAACACGACATGAAACTAGATATACAAGGGCTTAACATTATTGGATATACAGAAGCTATGTTTGGCTTAGGTGAAGCTATCAGGCTAAATATCAATGCTGCTAAAAAACTAGATATCCCTCTTAATTTAATAAATTACGACAAAGTAAAACAAAGCACCAACTATCAATATTCCTTTAACTATGCTATTAATCTAATTCAAATATCTTTAAAAGATCTCGAATCCTTTTTAGCTGTTATAGATCCTGATCTGTTTAAAAAAAAATATACTATTCTTTTCTTAGTATGGGAATCAGAATACATTGCTCCCGAATTAGTTGAAAACTTAAATCTATTTAATGAAATTTGGACGCCTTCAGAATACTGTAAAAACATATTCCAGAGAACATACAATAACCCCATAATTGTAGTTCCTCACCCAGTCGAAGTTCATCTAGCACCGCTATCAAACCAAAATAACATTAATTTTTTTGATAACGAAAAATTCAGTTTTCTATTTATATTTAGCTACCATAGCTCTTTAGAGAGAAAGAATCCTTTTTTCCTAATCGAAGCTTTTAACACTGCTTTTAGAGATAACGACAACGTAGAATTAGTTATCAAAACCGTAGGAGGAAAACAACATAAGAAACAAAAACAACGCTTAGAATTATGCGCCTCTAAAAACATAAAAATATATGATGTAGAACTGGATAAAAACGGTGTAAACCACTTAATAAACACTTGCGACTCTTATGTTTCAATGCATCATTCAGAAGGATTTGGATTAACGCTAGCTGAAGCTATGTATTTAGGAAAACCAACTATAGCAACAAATTATTCAGGCAATACTGAATTCATGAAGGAAGACAATAGCTATTTAGTTGATTATAAACTTAGTTACATTGAAAACCCAGATAACAACTTTTGTTCAAAAACATTATGGGCTAATCCATTACTAAAAGAGACTGCAGATAAATTAAGAACTATTTACGAAAATTCAGATTTAAGACATTTAAAAACCAGTAACGCCAGCCTTTTTGTAAAAGATAAATTATCCTTTTACACCATTGGTTCTATTATGAAGGATAGACTAAATTACCTTTATAATAACTTTGATGACTTGGTTACAAATCAAAATCAGAATGTATTTCTAATAAATCAATTACAATTTACAAAAATAGAAAATGCTAAACTTCGAAGAGAAGTTCGACGAATGAAAAAAAACATAATGATTCGCTTTATCCTAATCTTAAAAGATGCCGTTAGAAAGTTAAAAGGATAATATAAAACTGATTATAATTTTGTTTAACTAAAAAAATATTGTGGACTCATTACATTATTTAGATAAAACACGTTGAACAAAAAGGCCTCATATTAGTTTCGATACAATTATAAACACAGTATGTTTAAGAAATAGAAAACTAAATACTTCTTTCAATTAATTTAAACCAATAATAATAACAAAGTCACAATAACCATTATTTCAATAACTTATAATAATAACAATCATAATAGGACACGCTATAGGACATATTTAATGAGTTTTCGACATTCACTAATCAAATTGACTAAAATAAAATGAAAATGAATAACAGTTTAGGATAATTTGTTATGATATTTTCAAAATCAATTCTAAAACATCAATCTTCCCGCATAAACTACCTTAAATAATTTAATATTCAAAGTTTAAAAATTTAGAATATTCTGTGATTGGTAAAATTCAAGTAAACCAATTTATATCTCTATCCACCTTTGAATGTTTTTATTTTGCTTTCAAAAAAATAAAAAAAAAAAAAATCGTGATATATATCGTGGTGTATTTGAAAGTTAGATTGAGAAATATAAAATCATAAATAGTAGAAGAACACGAATTATAAACCTATTTTCTGTTTTAGCGGATTTGACTTTAAAACTAAAGTTGCGAATACGTTTCATTTGCCTTTATAGGGAAACAAAATGGACAGTGAAAGCTTTGAAGTTATGTTCAAGTCTTTTAAAAGTCAATCGCTTTTTTACATTATTGAGTCCTGACAAAATAGAAATAGGATTGACCGGATTAAAACTTAAATTTTGTAAAGGTTCATTTTCAACAGACATTATATCAACAGGAGTATATTTGTGTTATTAAATACAAATAGCATGTCTTCCAAATGAGGAACACTAATTTTAATTATCTTTTAGAAATAGCTAGTCGTTTTAAGGATGTTAGAATCTAAAAGTCCTATTTGTAATATTAAATCACCTTTATAAATTAAACAAAAGGAAGCTGTATAAATAACTAAATTGTATGTAATCAGTATTTATAAATTGTAGTTCCCCTATGTTATAATATAACTACTATTATAAGATTTTAGCAGATAGAATGATGTTCTAATGGATTTTAATTGACGATATTACTACAGAAAATACGGTTTAAGAGCCCTAGGTTTTTGTTAGAAAAATTGACAAATTACAGATAATCTTATTTAGAAGCTTACAATATTATTGATAATTATATAAAGTAGTATAAAAACGTTAGAATCCTTTCAACTTTGGATTTTAAAGCACTGACTGAAAAAGAGTCAGAATTAAAAATTAAACCTATGTTTAATGTTGCATAAAAATATCACCAAATTTATTAGGTAGTCCAAACAGGTATTAACTATGACGGCGCCTTATAAATTTAAATACGAACCTTATACCAAAGTATACGCAAGTGAAGATTGGACAAAATCTGCTTTAGACCTCTTAGGAGGCAAAAAATTAAGTGAAGATTTTAAATATACAACTGTTGGAATTCAAGTTTTATCCGGTTTAATTTGTAATGCAACTGGCAGTTCCGTTTTGGATTTTGCTACCAAACATCTATTTCTTCCGTTAGAAATTAATCCACCAAAACCTATAAGAATACACACTAAAGATGTGAACACTTTGCTTTTCTTAAAAATAAGCATGTGCATGGCTGGGTAATAGACCCTAAATGTGTAAACACCTCCGGTTGGGGAATCTGTTTAACCACAAGAGATATTGCTAAAATTGGCCAACTGTACCTTAAAGAGGGAAAATGGAATAACCAACAATTAGTACCTTCTAATTGGATACGAGAGAGTACCATTGCACATAGCCAATGGAATAATAAATCTTATGGATATTTATGGTGGGTAATTAACCGTAATACCTATGCTGCAATTGGTGATAGTGGAAATATTATTCTGGTAGAGAAAAAATTAGAATTAGTATTCGCTATTACCTCCAGTTTTAAACCACGTGCTAAAGATAGAATAGCCCTAATAACAGAGAAAATTATTCCCTATTTAAATCTATGTAAAAAAATATTTTGAAACTTAAGTACAAAAATTGAGGATATCCATATTATCCCCATTCCAGTTTACCCCGCTTACAATCGGATTTCCTAATCCGTCTAATGTAATTACCATTCCAAATTCAACACTATATAGATTTGACTCTTCTCTTACTTCCCATAGAACATTTCCATTTTCGTCAACCTTAATTGTAACAAAATCTCCTTTTGGGGTATTGGGGTTAGAACTTGTTCCCGTAATATATACATTTGATCCATCGTTAATACTTGCAAAAGGAATATTAATTCCGTTATTGGTATTAGAATAATATTCATAGTTAGAATGAGGCATCATACTATTCATGTTCGCGTTAAAACGTTCTGAATTATTTAATTTTGATACCTTTGAAAGAATACCTTCTTTCATGGATGTTTCCAACCCGAAATAATTCTTAGTTTGAAATTCTTGTGCAATTGAAGGAAAACTTAATAAGCATAACAGAATGGAAAGTAATTTATAATAATAAATAAATTTTTTATTACAATTATATATAGTATTTACTACTAATACCTTAAAACTGTATATACATAAGTGTTGACAATTACATTTTTGATATATATTGTTATTAAAAAAAGCAACGAAATCATTCTTTTAGACTAGAGATCCATTGATTATGAATTCCAAAACTTTTATTGGGTTTCGGACCTGTTTCTATTAAGAGTTGACCACCTTGAGTAAGTTCCTTTTGAGTTAACCAATTTCTTTCTAATTTCTTCCCATTAAAATAAACGGTTTGAATGTAAAAATGATCTTTATTATAATGCTTTACTTCTATATTTAAAATTTTACTATCTCCCATATTTATTTTTACAGATTTAAATATTGGAGCTGTTAAATAATAAATCGGATCACCAATATTAGCAGGAGAAAGTCCAATACTTCTCATCACAAACCAAGACGACATGGTACCTGCATCGTCGTCCATAGTACGTAAATAGGCTTTTGGTCTATTATTATATATTTTACCGATATAGGGATCTACACCTTTACTATTATTATTAAAATAAGTTTGCACCACGGTATCTAACATAATATTTCTAAAAAGCTTTTGAGATTTCCAAGGTTGTTTGGTAGCATTATAAAGTCCTGGAACTTGTAAATCGGGTTGATTTGCATGATTGTAATTATAATCTGCAAAAAATTGATTTAATTGTTTTACAAACAGATCTTCTCCTCCTATTAAAGTTTTTAATCCATCAACATCAAATGGTACAAACCATCTGTATTGCCAAATCGTACCTTGATACAGACCGCGCGCTTGCATTTTATCTACATCGTCTTTTGATAGATCTGCAAAATCTGTATTCCAATAGGATTTATACTTTAAAGCTTTAAGTGCATAGTTCTCACTTAGCGAAGTATCTCCAGTAATTTTTAAGATTTCCGACATTGCCCAAGTATCGTAAGAGGATTCTAAGGCTTTATCTGGTGCACTATAATCAAGTTGTTCAACTTCTGTAATTAATGCTTCTTGTATAGCTTCAAAATTAACAGCATATCCTTTGTTATAAGCATCTAGCAACACTACAATGGCATGTTCTGTCCTAACAGTAGGTGAAGGCTCGTGCATTGTAGCCCAACTTTGCTTGCCGTAACGGTATAAATTAGCAATAGACTTTGCTATTGATGCAAATGTATCTTGATACAATAGTGATAACATAGGCAACTGCTCTCTATAGTTATCCCAAATAGCCCAACCATTATAAGCAGGAAAATCTGATGTTTGTCTAGATCCATCTATGGCACGATAAACACCATCTGTTTCTGAAATAAGATATGGAGATTGAAGTCCTCTATACAATAAAGAATAGAAAAGAGCTTCACGATCTTTCTCCCCCTTGACCTCTACACGACTCAGCAACTGATTCCAATTCGTAATCGTATGTTCTTTTAAAGTTTCTAAACTTATGGATGAATTTTCTATTTTTTTTAAAGCATAATCTTCAGCTACTGAAGAAAATCCAACACGGACTTCCATAGGTTTATGCTTATTTTCACGGACAGCTATAAGCCCATGATTTCCGCTCGGTTTAAGCTCAGAAACATTACGTATTTCAATGGCATAATAAATACGATACACCCCAACATCACAGGTTGTTTTTGTATCAATATATCCTGTGATAACATTGGCATGTAAGGTATGTTTTTCAGCTACAAATCGATCTGCAAAAGCATAAGATAAATCAAGGAACAAACTACTTTCTTCATTTGGAAATTCGTACTTATGAATGCCAAAATTAGTATCTACTGACATTTCAGCCTTAATACCATTCTCAAAAGATACACTATAAAATCCAGGATAAGCATAATCCTGTTTTTTGTAAAGCTCTGTTGTGAGATCTTCTCCTAAAATGGGTTTCACTAAAATATTACCTCCGCTTCCAGTGCATCCTACTCCTTCAATGCGTGTATGGGTAAACCCTTCAAACACTTTTGCATAATAATCATAACCAGTATGTATATGTGGTTTGGTTTGTGGACCAATACTCATCATATTAAAAGGAGATGATGCCGCAGGAGATAATTGACCATGATCTCCAGAGGTACCTAAAAAAACATTAACCGCATCTACCGGTCTACCAGTCAAACTAGTACGTTCTTGAGCTTTTAAGCGACTTGTTATTAGAACAAGTAGTATAATAATAAAAAGATATCTAAACATATATATTAGGGATCTAGAGGTTCTAAAGGATTTTGTTGTAGGGACTCCTTTTGGGGCAAATATTCAAGAGTCGTTTTATTTAAACGTTTTTTAATAGTTACTGGCTGATATCCTAACTCTGTAAAACAACGATTAACAAACATTTCACTTCCTGTGTATTCACTGTGAAAATTATTAGTAACCACTAATGAAAGCCGATCTATAGGCACGTTATACGCAATCAATAGCCTACTGGCATTTCTTAAATTGGTTGTTGTATGTCTCGCGTAAGGCTCAATAATAATGCAATTTTCAGGAATATTGTATTGTGTAATCAACTCCTTTTTCATTTCTATGGCTTCTGCATATGCAGCTCTATACGGATGGGCATGACCTCCTGACACTATAATAAGCGGAACGTCTCCTGACAAAAAAGCTTCTGCTCCCAACTTAATATTAAATTTTCCTAAAGCAGATAATCGATCTCTGTAATTTTCAGGACCATTTCCTAGAACGAGTACAGAAGCATATTTGTATTGTTCAAAATCAATATTCGATATATACGCTTTTACGTTTTTATTTTCTAGTGTAGCTAAAGGCTCATACCTTACGGCTTCATCCCTGTGATTAAAGTATAAAAGGGACAAAACAAATTGTGTAGATTGAGAATAAAAAGCCTGTAAATTATTAGCTACCAAATGATCACTCCATACAAATAGGGTTTGCTTATAATATGAACTGTTTACATTGTAAGATATAGAATCAATTTCAGCATATTGAGGGGATTCACCTTGACCATAAACTTTTAAAACGTGATTAACACCACGAGCACATAATGCCCAAGCTTGAGACAATAATTTTTTATCACCTTCACCTTCATATAAGTTATATGCTCCAGAAGGCTTAAGTTCTGTCTTTACGAATTCTCTTACCACTTCAGATTTAGCATATAATGCTTCTAATCTTTCACTTATTCTTAAAATTTCAGAATCAGTAAAAATATACGGATTTACCAGATCTTTCGCATCTATCGTTTTAGAATCACCTAAAAGCGAGGCCACTATAGCTTGATGCTTAACTTTAGAAATGTCTTTCAAAACGGTATCGTCCTCAAAAATATTTTTTACTGCTGGATAGTGATCTATGGCATTTAATAAATAATAATTTTTATTGGCTAGCTTTTGATAAACTTTAGGGTAAGTATTTTGAGCAACTTGGCTATAGCCTATTACAGTGAGTAACAAGCATAGTATAATTACATATTTTTTCATGTGTATAAAATAAAAAGCAGGAGAATAATATCTCCTGCTATATTTAATGTGTATTAATATCCGTCGTTTTGAGTAACCATGCCGTCCGTTACACCATCTATATAAGCCTGAGGTATAGGCCAATATTCATTTTTTCCGGCTTGAAATGTAGCATTAGACAAGTGGGTTCTTCTGGTTTTCTCAACCTCAAGATAGTCCGAGATAACATTATCTGCATTTCCCCAACGTACTAAGTTAAAAAATCGATGTCCTTCTAAAGCCAATTCTAAACGTGATTCTAAACGCACAGCCTCTCTAGCATCATCTTGACTACTCCATACATTAGCATACAACGCTATCTTGTAATTTGCGGCATCTTGACTTCCATCTAAGGTCTTTACATACTGGGAGTTTTTAGCTCTATCTCTAAGTTGGTTTACTAAAGACCTTGCTTCTTCTAATTGACCAATTTCTACTGCGGCTTCTGCTCTCCATAACACAACTTCTCCATATCTAATGATATAATAATCTAAAGCACTTACATACGGCCAAACAGTTACAAAATATTCAGAATTGGCTGAAACAATTCTTTTCTTAGGACTAAATTCACCATAAGTTGCTAAGTCTCTTGCCCAACTGCTATCGTACAAAATATCAAGATCTTTATAAGGAATCCCAGGTCTTCCTATAGTAATATCTAATCTAGGGTCTACAAAATCAGTATCGGTTAGGGTTTCATTACTATGTGCAGGAATACCTTCTGAAGTAACCTTAAAAGCATTTACTAAATTTTGAGATGGTCTTTGAAATCCATATTGAGAATAGAAAGGTCCTCCTGGAGCTAATAATCGGTCGCCTATACTTCCATTATAATTACTAGCCTGACCATCATTTACAGAGTGTTGAACGGCAAAAATAACTTCTTTATTATTATCATTTTCTGGCAAGAATAATTCTTGAAAATCATCCATCAAACCGTAGTTACTATTTAGAACTTCTGTAGTCGCATCATAAGCCAATTGCCATTTATCTTGAAACAAGTACGTTTTAGCTAAATAGGCTTGTGCCGCAATTTTTGTAGGTCTACCCACTTCGTCTTGTGTAGTTGGCAAGACGTTATAAGCGGCTTGAAAATCGGCTTCTATTTTGTTCCATAATTCTTCTGAAGTAAATTCAGTATTAGATTTAGCATAGTCATTTACAGTTTCTGCCGTTTCATCTATATAAGGAATATGATTATAAATCTTTTTCAATTCAAAATAAAAATGTCCACGCAAAAATTGTAACTCGGCTTTTCTCTGAATTCTTAAATCATCATCAAAATCTTCAGATGCTTCAAGTAAGCGCATCGCTTCATTAGCTCTTTTAACACCTTCATACAATGCCATCCATTTACGTTCAACATCAATTGTAGTAGGTAGTGTATTAAAGATCTCCATTTGGTGAATATTATTTTGATCACCAGTACCACCACCACCTTTATAGGCATCGTCTGAAACAACATCTCCAAAACTCCAATTAGAAGCAGGTGAATTATAAGCATTACTTGCACCGTCAAACTGCCCATTTAAGACGCTATAAGCTGAAATTATTGCCAATTCTACATTCGCTGGACTAGTCATTTCTGAAGGAGAAACTTCTCCATAGGTAACTTCTTCTAAATAATCGTTAGCACACGACGTAATACTTAATATGACTGTAGGAACAATCATAATTTTTGCTATATATGTTTTAAATTTCATTGTAAATTAGTTTTAAAAGTTAAGGTTAAATCCTAAAATGAATGTTCTTGAAGGAGGATAAATACCACGATCTACACCAATATCTAAGTTTCTACTGCTACTTGAATAATTCTGAAGCCCAATTTCTGGAGTCATCCCACTATAATCTGTTATTGTAAATACATTACTCGCTTGAGCATATATTCTGAGCCCTAAATTGTTTAAAATATTTGCTGGAAGCGTATAACCAATTTGTAAATTATTTAATTTTAAATAAGAGCCATCCTCAACATAATACGATGAAGGTCTGATGTTATTATTTGGATCGTCCAAACTTAATCTTGGTATATCTGAATTTGGATTCTCTGTACTCCACGCGCCTAATAAAGCCGAGTCTTTATTATATGCAGATTGGTTAAAGAAGTATGTCTTGTATTTTGTTAGGTTATAAATATCGTTACCAATACTTGCGTTAAAAAACATACCTAAGTCAAAATTCTTGTAATTAACGTTTATATTAAATCCTATAACAACATCGGGATGCGGAGAACCTATAAAGGTTCTATCTTCATCATTTATTTCACCATCACCGTTCACATCTGCAAATTTTAAATCTCCAGGTTGCGCATTGGGTTGTAAGCCATAACTATCAACGTCTTCTTGACTTCTAAACAATCCTTCAGAACGGTAGCCATAAAAAGATGCGATAGGTTGCCCCACGGCGCTTCTAGAAACCTCTTGATCAAAATTCACGCTATGTAGTGATGAACTAGGAATCCCTAAGTAAGCAACATTGTGAAGTTCTGTCAATTCATTTTTATAACCAGATATATTAAGACCTAAATCATAACCAAAATCATGGCTTTTATCGCTATATCTTAAATTAAGTTCGTATCCTTTATTCTCCATAACACCATCATTAATCCACTGTCCATCATTTGTGCCTCCATATGTTAGTGGTACAGAATTATAAACCAAAATATCATCAGTAACCTTCTTATATACTTCTGCGGTGATGTTTAATTTATTATTAAAAAAGCCTAAATCAACACCTATAGAGGTTTGTGTTGTGGTCTCCCAATTAAGATCTGAATTAGAAATTCTAGTTTGAGTAAGCCCTGTCGACACCGAATTTTGTCCGCCATCTATAGCATAATCACTATTACTACTATTATTAGTATAACTATCTACTGTAGAATAAGATGGAACCTCTTGATTACCAGTTTGTCCCCAACTTGCTCTAAGCAACATACTTGTAAACACTGTTCCAAAGTCAAAGAAGTCTTCTTTATCTAAGCGCCATCCTACTGAAAAGGCTGGAAATGTCCCCCAATTATTATTGGCTAAGCGCGAAGTACCGTCTCTTCTAACTGTTGCAGTAACTAGATACTTTTCATTAAAATTATATCTAAACCTTCCGAAATACGAGTTTAATGTCCATTCACTCGCTGATCCCGAGTTTAATTGATTATCCGTTCCATAACTTAAATACCAAAAATTAGGATCTTCATATAAAAAATCTTGTCTAGAAGCTGAAAAAGATTCTGCATAATATTCTATAGCTTCCTGCCCTAGTAATACATCTATATTATGACCGCCTATAGATTTAGAATAATTGATGGTATTGGTATAAGTAAACTGATGGTTAAAACTATTAGAAGTACTTAAGCTGTTTATGGTGTTTTGAGAAAGAATTTCATCATATACGGAAGAAAACCCTCTATAATTATAATTATTATAATCTAATCCAAAGGACGATTTAAATATAAAATCTCCAAAATTGAGTTCGGCATAAACATTACCAAAGGCACGTACATTTTTATCTTTATTATCTTTTGATCGGTAAAGACTGGCAAGCGGATTTCCTATATCGTTAATGGGGTTACCTCCAAAATCTCCATTATTATCTCTTACAGGAATTATTGAAGGAAATTGAAACGCATTGTAAATTATACTTCCTAAAGCACTATTCGTAGTTGCAGACACATCTTCCGTATAAGATCCTGTAAAATTTTCTCCTATAGCTAACCAATCTGTAATATTATAATTTGAATTAAAACGTGCCGAATATCTAGTAAAACCGGTATATTTCACAACGCCTTCTTGATCATAATACCCTAAAGAAAAGGCATGTTGTCCTTTTTCTGAACCTTTCTGGATGGAAAGATTATAATTTTGAACAAAAGCAGGTTGCATAATTTCTTGAATCCAATTTACATCGCTACTTGGTAGTGTTTCCTCACTATTTAACCATATTGGTATTACGGCTTGATCTGGGTTATCTCCATAAATATCATGCGATGGTGTTTGTCCATCGTTCTTATATGCTTGCCATAATAAATCTCCATATTGTTGCGCATTTAACATTTTTGGTAAGTTAATAGCAGTTTGTATTCCTGCATAACCATCTATATTAACCTCAAAAGAATCTTTACCAGCTCCTTTTTTAGTCGTAATTACAATAACACCATTAGCAGCACGTGAACCATAGATAGAAGATGAAGCAGCATCCTTAAGGACCTGTATGCTTTCTATATCTTGAGGATTAATACTATTTAATCCGTTAGAGGTAGGAACACCATCAATAACAACAAGAGGATCATTATTATTAATCGTACTAAATCCTCTTACACGAATGGATGTTCCTCCTCCTGGACTATTATCACTCATAACCTGGACACCTGGCATTCTACCTTGTAACATTTCCTCTACATTAGCTTTAGGCAACGTTTTAATGTCATCCGGATCTACCGAAGAAATAGCAGCTGTAATATTTTCACGTTTTTCTGTGCCATACCCCACCACTAATATTTCATCTAATTCATTCGCATCTTCCAATAAAACAATAGAAACTATGTTTTGACCAATTATATTAACATCCTGTTTCTGATACCCTAAATAAGTTATAGTAATAGTCTCTATATTCGCCGGAATTGTTAATTTAAAATGACCATCATAATCTGTAGATGTTCCTATATTTGTACCTTTCACAAAAACATTGGCTCCTAAAATAGGTAACCCATTGTTGTCTTTTACAGTACCTTTAATTTGAGATTCTTGTTGGTTAGAAATAACCACCTGCTTCTTAACCAAAATACCGCTATCGGTAATTTTAAAATCTAAAGAAGACTTTTCTTTCAAGGTATTTAGAACAATCTCTAGAGTTTCATTATGTACATTTAAATCAATCTTAGTCGATAAATAGGACTGATTTGACACATAAATAAATGGTATATGTGTCTGTTTTTCTATAAGATTAAATACTTGACTTAAAGAGGTATTCTTTAAATTCAAATTAATACTATCTGTATTAGGCGGTATTAAATAAGCACTTGAAAATGCGTGTAAACTGCTTGCCATGGATAGGACAAGAACTATAATTAGGCTTTTAAATTTCATAAAATTATGCTTTAATTATGTTTTAAATTTTGAATAGGAATCCCCTGTCCTATGACATAGGATTTTTTTTAAATGATATGATTTAATTTAATATTACTTGTAAGTAATCAACCCCTTACTTATATATTTAAGAGCTAACCCGATGTGATTTTCTACAGTTTTAGGAGCTATATCTAAGAGTTCTGAAATTTCTTTATACTTAAATCCGTCTATTCTACTCATTTCAAAGATCTGACGTGTGCGTTTAGGAATTTCATTTAAAATAGTTCTAATGATGTGTTTATTGATTTCTAACTGCTCATTAGCTATAATTTCATCTTCAATACTTGGATACAAATTTTGATTCTCAAATTGATCTTCATGAAGTATTGGTCTTATTTTGTGGTTTTTACATGGCTTTCTTAGGTTGTTTTTTAGGATTACGTATATATATGATTTTGGATTTTTAATAGTATGTAGTTTATGCTTTTCCTTCCATAAGATCATAAAAACATCTGAAGCTTTTTCTTCTATAATGTGAATATTAGACTCATAAAGGATTCCGAACCGACATAAGCTATGGTAATATTTCTTAAACAAAACATCTACTGCTTTAGGGTTTCCTAATTGAATTTGCTTAAAAAGAAGAAGATCTTCAGTTACAGCATTACTTACATTCACTCCTCTAATTTGCATCATTTCCGATTATTAAGTATTCATTTTTATGAATTGGAACTATAGTAATATTTGCAATAAATTCTAATGAGGATATAACCCCCTTTATGTCTAATCCTTTGAATGCGCCCGTTATTTTTTTACTTTCAAGAGTTTTATCTTTTAGTCTAAAGGTTACTCCGTAAAACTGATTAAGTTTTTTTATGGCTTCTTTAAATGGTGTGTTATCTAAAATAAGCATTTCATCCTTCCAGCCTAAGACCTCTATTGCATTAAAATTTTTCTTTGTAATATTGTTTGTGGCATTATTATAAATAAGTTGTTCGTTAGGAGAAAGAGTTAATTGATTATTCGACTCTTTTAATAACACATTCACTTTACCACGTTCTAAGGATATGATTTTATTTGATGAAGAGGTATTCACATTAAAAGCGGTTCCTAACACTTGTACATCCAAATCGGTTGTATGCACTGTAAAAGGTTTTTCTTCATTATGCGTGACATCAAAAAACACTTCTCCGCTCACAAAAACATCTCTTGTTTTATTGAATGCGTTAGGAAAATGTATCTCACTTAAAGAATTTAGAACAACCAAGGTACTATCTGGCAGATAAAGTGATCGCCTTTCTCCTTTTTCAGTTACAATTTGGTTAGTATAATTAATGTCTTGCGAATGATATATAAAAACGGATACAGTTAGTATAACTAAAGCAAAAGCACTTATAGCGATATATTTTTTGGACCACCTTTGTTTAGAATCTTTAATGAAACTAGAATCCTTTGACAAACTTTGTTTTGATTCATAATTAGGATCGTCAATTTGCTCAGGTATTGGATAATGTTTCCAAATTAGACTATAATTTTCATAAAGGTTTTTTAAATCATGATCTAAGGCAAGCTCTATTTCAAAAACAGCTCGATCTGCCTGAGACATTTCATTAGTTAAATACCTTATACATTTCTTTTCCCTTCTATTAATTTTCATACAAAGTTTACCCTTTTACTTATAGGAGTCGAAAATTATAGAATACCCCCAACAAATAATATAAAGGGATTGCAAACTAAAGTTTAACTAATTGTTAATTGAGATAGCATATTGAATATTAGCGTAGAATAAATACCTAAATAATTTAGAAAGGAATACAAGAATTCCTTATTTTGATTTTTATTCCTAGTTAAACGGATTAACCTTTTACTTTATAAGCACCTTTTTATATCAAACAATTAAAAACACATACTATTAAAATACCCACCTGTAGAACCAATATACAAGGAAAATTTCTACTTAGTATGTTATAAATTTTTAAACCAGACTTGTGCAATATAAAATCTTAACTGTTTTAAGGATTTCATTTTTGATCGAAAAAAGATATCGACCTACTGTAAATCTTGTTATTACATAGCTTTTAAAGTTTAAATTAACATTATTTAATAAGTCCTCAGATGTAAGTAAAAGCTATATTCTTAAGTAGAGAAAAATAAATTTGATTAGGCAATATATAATTGTTTTCATACCATAATCTTTTGATGAGAAAATTCCAATAGCGCCTTTAAAACCTGATAATTAATATTATTTTCATCAACATATTTTGTATTGACATGAAATAAGCATGGTCAACTAGTTAATATCGAAACTATACAATCTTAACTTAAAAAAAAATCCCTTCAAAATATGAAGGGGTTCTTCTTTAAAAAGATAAAAAAATTATTTTTTTGAAGCTTCTATAGACATCTTTCTAAAATCTTTCATTAGTTTGGTCATTTCAAGTGTAGCTTTACGAGCACGTGTTCCTGCTGCCTTATTTCCACTTTCTAACAATGCACCAGCATCACTGTGAAACGCTTCATATTGAGCGTTGATTTATTTTAATAGTTCTTTCTTAAATTTGAGGTTTAATATATATCGCTAAATTAATATTTTATATTTACGTTAATGAGTCGTTTAATGTAAAATTAAACAATCCGTAGTTGAACAGACTTAACTATAGGCTGTTTTAATATACATTCTTCTTGCCGATTCAAAACATTCTTTAAGCGCCCAATATCCTTACTTATTTTCTTTTCAACAACTCTAGCGTATTTTTGTGTGGTCGACAATTTAGTATGTCCCAATAATTTCGAAACTGTTTCCAAGGGCACATCATTTAATAATGTTATGGTTGTGGCAAATGTATGCCTCGCTACATGAAAGGTTAAATATTTATATATTCCTGCCGATTTTGCAATATCCTTAAGATGTGCATTAACTTTTTGGTTGGATAAAATAGGAAGTAAACAATAATTATTACTCTCACAGGGATAGGATTTATAGCATTCTAATATTTCCAATGCTTGAGATAACAATGGCACTCTAACAGGTGTTTTTGTTTTTTGACGTTTAACATTTATCCATAATACTCCATCAATCCCCTCTACAATATCACTACGATTTAGCTTTTGAACTTCTATATAAGACAAACCTGTGTAACAAGCGAACACAAAAAAATCTCTTGTCTGTTTCAAACTTGGAGAAGACAAAACAACGCTTTTTAATTTTATTATTTCTTTGACTTCAAGAAATTCACTGTCATAATCTTCATATTTCAGACCATATAAATTAAATGGATTGTTTCTATAACATCCAAACTTCATCGCAATATTGATGAGTTTCTGGAAACGTTCCATATGCTTCATAATCCCATTATTACTCAAGGATTGAGATGCACGAAGAGGTTTGCAAGTCCGAAGAAAATCCTCAAACTCGATGATAAAAGAGTAATCAATGCAATGTAAATGAATATCTGAAACACTATGCTTTTGTTGTAAAAAACGCTTCAAATACTTTTCCGTAGCCACATAGTTTTTTAAAGTGCCTTGTTGCAGTTTTTTAGATTCTACAGTTTTATGATAATTTAAAACATCTTCAAGTGTTTCTAATGTTTTGTCTTTGCCTAAATAACGTAATTTTATCTTTTTTGCCGTTACAGGTATGCCTTCAGAAGAAAGTTGTCTGTGACATTCTAATAAATCTGAATACACTTCATCGAGGTAAAAATTAATATTCTTAGATTCTTTTAACCTAGATTTTACCCTAAAAGATTTATTATACCAATTAGAGGCTAAGGTAGAACGCTGGATACTAATATCAGCTCCAACACCATTTACTAAAATACGGGCATAAATAGGAATTTGACCATTACTTTTAATGGATCTTTTTTTCAGCCAGAAGTCAATCCGAAAGTTTTTTATATTTCTTAAAAGTGAAATTATTATTTAATTCGTCTTCAATATTTTGCTCCTCTAGTAATTCTAACTTTCGCTTTTTAAAATATTTCCAAAATTTGATTTTGAATTAAAGATACTTGTTAAAATCTCCATTGCTTCAGCTTGAAAGGATAACTTATTTAAAGTCGTTAAATCGTAATATTTAAAGACATCTGAAAAAAGATATGAATAATATAGGTAAAACCTAGGGTTTTTATTGATGAAATCTATAGATGTAATTTCTTCTCCAAAAGGAATTTTTTCGCAATATTTTTTAATCTTTCTCTGCTTTCAACAAAAATTATTTCTCTCATAACTAATTTACTTAAAATCAGGTAAAATAGGATTCAAATCATCCCATTCTGAATAATTTAAAGACTTTTGCTTATTAAATAAATCAACATTTATATTAATTGATTCGAGATTTTTTATGCTTGAAAGTAGATCATTTTCTTGTACATATAAATCGGATTTTAGTATAAGATTTTGATTTTCATCAGGATATTTTTTATACTTAATAGTAACATCCCAAATAATGCGATTGTAGCTAAAATGCCATTTATTATCATTTTTTTTGGTATAACTAATGTGATTCTTTAATTGATTGGTTACGAAAGTTCCTTTATATATACCCATTTCTCTATTATATCCTTTTTTTGTTTCATCTTTTTTATGGGTGGTCCATTCAATTTCAGAGATAGCATATGATGATTTTTCAATTGTCAGGACACCTTCAAAAGGAGAGTCATCCCAGTACTTTTGTTTTGTTTTAAATGCTATTTTTAAAAATACTGCATTATTCCATTTGATTGATTTTAGAAAAGTGAAATCAAAATATTCTGGAGATGTAATAAATCCAAATTTTGGCGAAAAATCAAGAAGCGAGGATGGAGGTATATCCATATTTATATTGACTAATTCGTTTTTTGTCAGTTTAATAGTGTTTAAATAAACGTTCTTCTTTTCGTTTGAGAGATAAGAAGGACAGAATATTGAAATTTGAGAATTTCCTAAAAATAAGTAATCTCCATTTTGAACAATTTGCTTGCGAAAAATGGCATTAATAATACTTGAATTTACAGGGTAATTATTTTCCAAATTTACAAGTACATTTTTTAATATGTCTGATACATAATTGGGTGTAGTTATTTCAATTTCTGAAATCTCAATAATTGATTGCTTTAATTTGATTTTAGCATCTCCCACACCTTTATAAAATAGAGTATCTAGAGTTTGGTAACCCATCATTGAAAAACGAATTGTGTCTGTAGTGCTTACATTATTAAGCTTAAATTGTCCTTTGGAATTAGTTATTGTTCCTCTATTTGAGTTTAAAACAGCTATATTAACACTCTCTAGTTTAATACTGTCAGATGATATTGTGCCAGTAATTTCAAATTGAGCATATAATATTGGATGAATAGAAAAAAATAGGATTATGAAATAAATTGATTTCATTTTTAAAAGATTAAAAAATATTATATAGTAAGGTCATGTGAAATATCTTAAAAAGTTCTGCACTAACTTGCTTTAAATAATCATTGAGTAATCTAGATTCCTCATTCAAGCCTTTTATACGGCTTTTGTTCGAATCCCAATAACGAGATATTTACTTTTCGTTTTAAGGAAAGTTCTGCGCATTTACCATTACCTGTAATATGAGCGTAAAGAGACGCTTTTCCGTTTTTGGTCATAGATTGCTTTAACTAAAGCAGAATACTGAAAGTTTGTGTGGTTTTCATACACTTTTGTTTTAAAAATTGAACATTAAAAACAAAAGTCAAATCAAAAATCTCGGTTACCTTTTTTGACGTTTTTTATATTGGTAACCGAATAAGTCACATTTTTAATTAAATCAATTCAATTAATATGAATGGACATAAACGTCAAAACCTTGGTAATCTGAAGATTACCAAGGTTTTGACACTAATTGTACTTTAAAATAGTCGGGGTGGCAGGATTCGAACCTGCGACCTCCGCGTCCCAAACGCGGCGCGATAACCGGGCTACGCTACACCCCGAAGTGTATGTTTATCTTTAAATTCCCGATATTTACATTTAAAGACTTCTGCGGAGAGACAGGGACTCGAACCCTGGCGACAGTTACCCGTCGACAGATTAGCAATCTGCTCCATTACCACTCTGGCACCTCTCCTAAAAACAATGAACTTTCATTATTTTTGCGGTTGCAAATTTAAGCTTTGTTATTAAATATCCAACCTTTTTTTTGTCTTTTTTTTAAAAATTATTCTGGATACTCAATTCTTAAATGGTAAATGTTTGCTAACTTGAGCTTTAGCACTTTTTTTATAGATTGAATATCTTTAAAGGTAATATTAGAATTTAAAAATTGTCCCTCTTCCATCTGCTTATTTATAATAGATTCTACAAAAGCATCAATTTTTGTAGATGTAGGTTCTTTTAAACTTTTAGAAGCCGCTTCAACGCTATCACACATCATTAAAATTGCTGTTTCTTTACTAAATGGTTTCGGTCCTAAATATCTAAAATCATCTATCTCAACATCATCGGGTTGCGATTTTTTTTCCATCATATAAAAATAATAAACCACACTTGTACCGTGATGTGTACGTATAAAATCAATAACCCGATCGGGTAAATTATTTTTCTTTCCAATTTCAATACCGTTTAACACGTGGTCTACAATAATTTTAGCACTTTCTTTTGGCGCCAATTCATCATGAGGGTTAATTCCTGTAGATTGGTTTTCTGTAAAGTAGGTTGGATTTTTCATTTTACCAATATCATGATATAGTGCACCAACACGCATGAGCATACTATTGGCACCAATTTCATTTGCACAAGCTTCGGCTAAATTGGCTACATTTAAAGAATGGTGAAAAGTTCCTGGTGCTTTTTCTGCTAACTCTTTTAATAATTTACTATTTGTATCAGTAAGTTCTAATAGAGATACATCAGATACTAATCCAAACATTTTTTCGTAAACGTAAATTAATGGCTGTACAAACAGTGTTGCCAATCCACATAAAATAAACATTAAAAACGTTTCCCACTTTAGGTTGTCTACGCTACCTTCATGAATGACGAAAAACGCAAAATAGGCTACAATATAAATTAGAGTAATTTGGCCAATAGATATAAATAAATTGGCTCGTTTATAGAGCTCGGAAACCGTTAATATGGTTACAATACCCGCAATAATTTGCAAAAACATATACTCGTAACTATTCGGCACTATAGATCCTAAAAGCAACATTGTAACCACATGAGTAAACAATCCTAGTCTCGAATCAAAAAAAGCTTTTAACACCAATGGCAGCATACAAATCGGTACCACATAAATGTAATGGGCATTATAGTTTACAACCATAGACGTTATAAACACCATAAATAACACATTAAAAAATATAAAGGTTACTTTATTATTATTAGCAAAAACATCGCGTCTGTATTTTCTTAAAAACAGCAATAGCATTAACAGAGCAAGCGATACTAAAAGCGTATAGGCAAACACTATCCAATTGTAATTAGAGGCGCTCCACACCTGAGATTCGTATTCCGATTCTAAAGATTTTAAAATCTGAAATTTATCTCCCTCTACAACTTCTCCCTTAGAAATTAAAAGGGTTTCTTTTTCTACACTCCCTCGAGTATACGAAATTTTACTTAAAGCCTCTTCTAGAGCTCGTTCTGTAAACTCTTTATTATAGGTTAAATTTGGCTGTATTACATCATAAAAGAGAGCTAAAAACAGTCGCTCATAACGTTTCAAATCATGATCTGTAACTGTTTTTATAAGCAAGGGTTTTATATTCTCTTGCTTTACGAGATTTGAGTATTCAGCATTAACTTTTTCAACTCGATTATCTAAAAGGATTACAGTGGTATTGCCATTAAAACTATAATCTTCGTGTAATACACCAAAATTATAGAACTGATTTAAAATTTTAGTCCCTTCTCGATATAAGGCTTTTGCATCTCGAGCAGGTATGGTATCGGGTATGGTTAAATTAAACGTGTTTTTATAATCTTTAAAGACTTGTTCTTTAATACCACTATCAATATCAAAATAGCGAATCGCATTTGTGGTAATGATTCGCTTTTCTTCAGATATTTCTTCAGGACTCTTTTTTATTGCAAAATTAAAAGGGGCATATAAATTTTCCGATTGCCATGGTTTACCTTTCTCAAAGTCGTATTTAAACCGTCCGCTTTTTGGAAATAAATACACGATTAAAAAAGTCGTGCATATAAAAAGCAATACTTTATATAACAAGGTATGATTCCTGTATAAGGTATTTACAAAGTCTTTCATGTAAGTCATTAAGGTATATCAAATGTAATAAATTAAAGCGTTTTAACAGGTTTCTAAAGCAGGAATCCTTCCTATTTCCTATTAATTTCATTAATTTCGCAACAATTAAACCTAAAAACATTGTTTATGAGTAAAGAAGTTGTCATCGTTTCCGCTGCTAGAACTCCTATAGGACGTTTTTTAGGTACACTTTCTACAATTCCTGCTCCAGAATTAGGGGCTGTAGCTATAAAAGGCGCCCTACAAAAAATTAATTTAGCTCATAATCTTGTTGATGAAGTTTTTATGGGGCAAGTGGTACAAGCTGGAACCGGTCAAGCACCTGCTAAGCAAGCTGCGATTTATGCAGGAATTCCTAATACTGTGCCTTGCACCACTGTAAATAAAGTGTGTGCTTCAGGCATGAAAGCCTTGACACTTGCTGCTCAATCTATTGCCTTAGGTGATGCTGATGTGGTTGTTGCTGGAGGTATGGAAAATATGAGTCTTATTCCTCATTATGTATATTCAAGAACAGGCACAAAATTTGGTCCTCTAACTGTTTTAGACGGTCTACAAAAAGACGGTTTAATAGATGCATATAATGCGAATACGATGGGGGCTTGTGCAGATGTTTGTGCTGCTAAATACAACCTTTCTCGTGAAGATCAAGATGCGTATGCCATACAATCCTATACCCGATCTGCAGCAGCATGGGCTGCCGGAAAATTTAATAACGAGGTTGTTCCTGTAGAGATACCGCAACGTCATGGTACACCTCTCATTATTGATAAGGACGAAGAATTTACAAATGTAAAAATTGATAAAATTCCAACTTTACGTCCTGTATTTTCTAAAGATGGCACTGTAACTGCTGCAAATGCATCCACTATAAACGATGGTGCAGGCGCAGTTATTATGATGAGTAAAGACAAAGCCGACACCTTAGGATTACATCCCTTAGCGAGAATTAGAAGTTATGCAGATGCATCACAAGCCCCTGAATGGTTTACCACCTCTCCTGCTAAGGCTTTACAGAAAACGTTGAATAAAGCAGACTTAAAACTTGAAGATATAGATTATTTTGAATTGAATGAAGCTTTTGCTGTCGTGGCTTTAGCCAACATGAAACTCTTAGGTTTAACGGCTACTAATATAAATGTAAACGGAGGTGCCATATCACTAGGGCATCCACTAGGGTGTTCTGGTGTCCGTATTGTAATCTCACTCTTAAATATTCTAGAACAAAATCAAGCTAAAATTGGTGCTGCTGCAATTTGTAATGGCGGTGGTGGTGCTTCGGCAATGATTTTAGAACGACTTTAAATGTCAATATTATTTTTTAAAAACTCATTAAATTCTATATTTAGACCAAAATCCAATAGTTAATTAATGCAATACGGCGTTTGTAATTTAAGCATTGTACCTTTAAGAATAGAACCTTCTGATGCTTCCGAGCTTGTGTCTCAGGTACTTTATGGCGAACATTTTAAAGTGTTAGAACAACGAAAAAACTGGTGTAGAATAAGATTAGCTTTCGATGCTTATGAAGGCTGGATTGATACCAAACAATATGTAGAAATCCCTGAAGCGATTTATAATAGACTGGATTCTGAATCACCTAAAATTGCGACCGATTTGGTTGAATTTGTTAACGATGCCAATAATCAGCTTTATCCTATACCTTTAGGCGCAACATTGAATAGTTTAGACGTGCTTCATCACACACACGATGGCACCACTTCTGAAGCTGTTTTACCCAAATCTAATCTTATACATACGGCTTTTATGTATTTAAATGCACCATATTTATGGGGCGGTAAAACACCTTTTGGTATAGATTGTTCGGGCTTAACGCAAATGGTATATAAATTAAATGGCTACAAAATTTTCAGAGACGCTTCTGAACAAGCTACCCAAGGTGAAGCCCTTAGTTTTATTGAAGAAAGTGAAGCCGGAGATCTTGCATTTTTTGATAATAATGAAGGCAAAATTGTTCACGTAGGCCTTATTATGAATGACAATTATATTATACATGCTCATGGTAAAGTACGCATAGACAGACTAGATCATTCTGGAATTTATAATGTAGATAGAAATATGCACACCCATAAACTTCGAGTTATAAAAAAAATTATATAAAAGTAAACTCAGTATTACATTTTATTACAACTATATTTTTATTATAGTTTTTAAGTATCTTTAAATGCTAATAATTAATAATACTCATATGAAACTAACCACAAAAACGCTAGTTGTAATGTTTGCTATCTGCTTATGTAGCATACAATATATTATAGCTCAACGCAACATAAAAACAAGGCCTATTAATAAAACCGCTGCTGTAAGCTGGGTAAAACTCGGGACTACACATGCAAAACACACCGGAGACCACGACAAAATTAATATCCCTGGCCCATTTGATTCTTATAGAAAAATTAAATTTAAAGTCAAAGACGCTCCAGTAAACATGCACCGTTTAGTGGTAAATTATGAAACTGGTACTGCACAAAAGGTAGAAACGCGTTTTACCATTCCTAAAAATGGTGAAAGTCGCATTATTGATCTAATTGGAGGCAAGCGTAAATTAAGAAGTATAGAATTTTGGTACGATACTAAAGGAATCCTAAATGGTACTGCAGATGTCACACTTTACGGTCTAAAATAAACATTACAAGCACCTATAAAAAAAAGCTAGTAAATAATTTTACTAGCTTTTCTTTATATTTAGAAAGATAAAAACTCTTTTGGTAATGCATTAAAACCCAAATCATTTACGGCTTCTTCAACAAATCTCACTTCAATCATTTCGGAGACCGATACGATAAATTGTTTTGGAAAAACAACATCCGTAAACTCTACAGATTCTACGCCTTCCAATGCCATTATAGCCTGTTTTATTTTAATTAAATCCTTGTGTTCTGAAGCATTTGTTGTAAAAGTTCGAGGGTTATTCTCTGGTATTACATTATCTAATAAGACTTCCATTATTTAATTTTTTAATTAATTAGGTGATTAAAACAGACACAAATAAACATTAAAATTTTTAAACAATAGCACATTAACCATAGATTTTGTTTATACTAAATATTGAATTATTCTTATTAAAGAAATACGGATGTTATTATAAAACAAATATTTATCCTTTTTTAACCTAGTATTTTATCATTTTCGCCACAGCTCAACATTTGATCTCCATAATACGGATTTAAAATATCTTCAGATAAACTCAACCAATATCCACCTCTATTTTTGTTAGCCATAGGGCAATATTGCACATACACTTGAACCGAAATTCCAAAAGTTTCAATTAGCTGTTTTAAATCTAAGCTTAATACAGAAAATTGTGAACGCAATTCCGACAAGGCTTTAACATTTTGAATATCAACCATATCATTTTTCATTTGATGAGATAATGTTAACCACGTCTCCTGCATTTTTGGATGAGCAGACAGAGCCGTAGCCTCTATAGCTTGTAATTGCTCCCAAAGCTGTTTTGCCTGTTTAGTTGCCAATTCCAAATCGCTTGCCACCAATTTATCTTTTAAATTAATATAGGAATATAGGAAGGTTTCCAGTTCTTTTTGAAAAGCTATAGGAACAGCATCAAAAGATTGCACCGTATGTATTTTGGTATCAATAACAGTTATTGAATCGGATTTTAAATCCATCTGCTTATTCATCATAGACGGCTTTCCTTGTAATTGTGCGGCTGCATCTACAGTAAATGTACCATGTGTGACTACAACATCGCCACGATGCAATCCGTTTAGCACGTCGTAATTTTCGCCTACTTTTGCTCCTAGTTCTATTTCGCGCATTTCAAAAACAGGTGTATCGTTGCGCATTTTTAAATACACTACCGACCGTTTACCTGTCCATAGCACTGCCGATGCAGGAATACTTAACAGTTCCGAAGGTTCCTGTTGTGCTCTAGAAATAATTCCAGAGACAAACATGCCTGGTTTAAATTTTTGATCAGTATTATTCAAAACCACGCGTACTGCTACCGTTCTTGTGTTGGCATTTAAAATAGGATCTATAAATGCAATTTTAGACGTATGCGTTTGGTTAGGATATGCTTTTGTAGCTATTGTTACGTCCTGCCCAACCGACACATCGCGAAGCTGATTTTCGTAAGCATCAAATTCAGCCCAAACCGTCTTTAAATTGGCCACTTTAAAAATTGCATTGCCATCCATTATGTGGTCGCCTTCTTTTACTGTAATTTCAGAGACTGTTCCAGAGACATGCGCATAGATATTAAACGGATTAATAACCCTACCCGAATGCTCAATCTCTTGCAATTGCGTGTCGTGAATCATCCAATTTTTAAACTTCTTTCGTACAGCGAGATATAAATCGGGTTGCGAAGCCCGTAGCTTATAAGCCGTGATTAATTCCTGTTGTGCACTAATTAAGGCTGGAGAATATATTTTTGCCACTAACTGGCCTTTTGTAATATGTTGACCTACAGAAGTGACATAAAGTTTTTCTATACGCCCATTAAAATGGGCAGGTTGCACAAACACCTCATCTTCATTTACAGCTATAGTTCCAGACAATTGTAACTGAGCAGCACCCGACCAGGTCTCACCAACTGTAGTCGTTTCAATATTTGCCAAAGCAGCGGCATGTGCTGTTAATTGAAACTGCTGTGGTGAGATACGATCGCTCTCCAGCTGTAGAGGAATAAGTGACATGCCACATATTGGGCAATCTCCAGGCTCGGTTCTTACAATTTGTGGATGCATGGCACAGGTCCATTGTTGTTCTGCACCTAGTAAATGATCCTGATTATGCTCGTGAGATACTTCAGAATCTGTAGCCGACGACTGGCTAAAGAACAAATATCCAAGGCCAATACCCACGACCAAAGCTAAACCGAGATATAAAAAATTCTTAGTCATTTTGTTGCTGTTCAAGACGTTTAATCATAAGCTTCATAGTTTCAATCTCTTTGCGTTGTGTTTCAATTATATCTTCAGCCAATTGTTTCACTTCTGGGTCTTGAATATCTGCACGTTCACTAGTTAAAATAGCAATAGAATGATGCGGAATCATTGCTCTTAACCACAGTAAATCTCCAACTAATGGTTTTTGCATTCTTACCAAAGTTAATGCCGTCATAAAAAGCACGATGCTCCCTATAATTATAGCACTGTTCTTAGCCTTGTTCTTATACATGTTTAGCATAAACAACAACATAATTATAGCCATTGTAGAAATGCCTAAACACGTCATGTAAAACCGTGTTAAACTAAAGTATACATGCGCTATCGCATATGTATTTAAGTACATGGTAACATACATGCAAATAAAGGATGCTCCAAGCATTAAAAAAAAGCGTGAATATGTATTCTCTTTAAAATATGTCTTTAACTGTTCCATAATTTTTTAATTTTAATTTATGTTGGTCGTTCGTAAACGTAATGCATTTGCAATTACAGAAACTGAACTAAAACTCATTGCTAAAGCGGCAATCATTGGTGATAATAATAGCCCAAAAATGGGATATAAAATACCTGCAGCAATGGGCACCCCAACGCTATTATATACTAAAGCAAAGAAAAGGTTTTGTTTAATATTTTTCATGACAGCCGTACTTAAATGACGTGCTTTTAAAATACCATGTAAATCCCCTTTTACTAATGTAATTTCTGCACTTTCTATAGCCACGTCTGTTCCAGTACCCATAGCAATACCCACATTACTTTTTGCTAACGCAGGCGCATCATTAACACCATCGCCCGCCATAGCTACAATGTTACCTTCAGCCTGCAACCGTTCTACTTCCGCTAATTTATCTTGCGGCAACATACTACCTTTATAATGGGCTAATCCTAATTCTTCGGCTACAGCGCGGGCAGTATCTTCATTGTCTCCAGTTAACATTAAAACGTCTATTCCAGAATCTTGTAAGGTTTTAAGCGTTTGTTTACTCGTAAATTTTATTTTATCTGTAATTATAACACAGCCCACCGCAGCACCATTCACTGCTAAATAAGATACTGTTTTTCCTTGTTTTTGGGCTTTTGTTACCGTAGTTTCTAACGCTGTAGGAACCGTAGCATTTGTAGTCTCCATAAGTTTAGCATTCCCTAAAGCCATAAATGTATTATCTATTATACCCGTAACACCTTGTCCAGATATGGCGTTAAAATCGGTTACAGGACGTAGAGTTACAGATTTTGATTGGGCATAAGCTAGGGTCGCTTCGGCAAGGGGGTGTTCACTATGTGTGTTTAAAGAGGCTATATATTGCAATATGGTCGTCTCATCTAAAGATTCAGAAACGCTCTGAACCGCTTCTACCGATGGTTTCCCTTCTGTAATAGTTCCGGTTTTATCAATAATTAATGTATTTACGGCATGTAAACGCTGCAAGGCTTCTGCATTTTTAATTAGCACACCCTGTTGGGCACCTTTTCCAATTCCTACCATAACAGACATGGGTGTTGCTAACCCTAACGCACAGGGACAAGCTATAATGAGGACAGCAATGGCATTTACAAACGCATAGGCATACCTTGGCTCTGGCCCGAATACAGCCCATAATATAAAAGTTAGCACTGCAATACCGACCACTACTGGCACAAAATACCCAGATATTTTATCGGCTAATTTCTGAATAGGAGCTTGACTACGGCTGGCAGTATTTACCAGTTCTATAATTTGAGATAATAAGGTATCGTTACCCACCTTTTCTGCACGCATTAAAAAGGATTGTTTACCGTTTATTGTTCCGGCACTTACCGCATCGCCTTGCTGTTTTGTTACAGGAACAGGTTCGCCAGTAATCATAGATTCGTCTACGGTACTTACCCCCTCTTGAACATGTCCATCTACCGGAATTTTACCGCCTGGCTTCACACGTAATAGATCACCTTCTTGTATAATGTCTATTGCAACAACCTCATCTTTTCCATCTACTACACGTGTGGCCTCGTTTGGTGCTAGATTTAATAAGGCCTTTATGGCATCATTGGTTTTACTGTGTGCCCGAGCTTCTAAGACTTGCCCCATTAATACCAAGGTAAGTATTACTGTAGCAGCTTCAAAATACACATGTACCGTACCTGAATCTGTTTTAAACTGAGTGGGAATTACTGCTGGAAATAACAACCCAAACACACTAAATAACCAGGCAATACCCGCACCTATACCAATAAGTGTAAACATATTGAGGTGTCCTGTTTTTACACTTCTAAAAGCCCGCTCAAAAAACATCCACGTGGCATAAAACACCACCGGAATCGATAAGGCAAACTGTACCCAATTCCACATTTTTAGTGGTAGAATTTGGTATAACGGATTATTAGGAAGCATATCAGACATTGTAATTATAAAAATTGGAATGGTAAATACAGTGGCTATTTTTAATTTGTTAACCAGAGTATTATACGTGTGTTCTTCTGCCGACGGTTCGGGTGCCATAGGGACTAAATCCATCCCGCATATGGGACAATCTCCAGGTGTATCGTGCACCACTTCTGGATGCATCGGGCAAGTATATTGGGTTTTAGTGGGAGATGCTGTTTGTTCCTTTACCAAATCCATCCCGCACACTGGGCAGTCTCCAGGTGTATCATACGTTTTATCTCCTTCACAATGCATAGGACAATAATATGTACCTGCACCAGTAGCTTTAGCTTTTTTTGTTGGCAATTTAGCCTTGGGTGTACCTAACGGATGCAAGGTATAGGTATCGCCATCGGCTTTTAAGGCATGTTGAAACGTTTCTATAGGTATTGGATTTTCAGCAGTAATAGTTGCTTCAGATGTTTCTAAATCTACTGCTGCGTGTTTAACCCCTTCAACTTGATTTAAAATCGTTTCTACATGAGCTCGACAACCGTTACACGTCATCCCATGTACCTGATACGTTGTAGTCTGTGTTTTAGCATGCGCTGTAGTTGAAGCACAATAGGACGTTGCATCTCCATCTGTTTCCATTTCGTTTGTAGGCGTGCGTGGCGATTGGTCTATACCATAACGTCCGCCATCGGCTTCTAAAGCTTGTTGAAATGTTTCTAAGGGGATATGCGTTTTCATTGTAAGTATCGCTTCAGCGCGTTCTAAATTCACTTCGGCTTTAGTCACGCCTTCCACATTAGACAATATAGTCTCCACATGGCCACGACAGCCATTACAGGTCATTCCAGATATGTTATATATATGTTTCATTCTCTTTATATTAGACTACAAAATTACCATTTAATCACCAACTCCTATTGCATTATTATGGACAATACTTATATAATTTTGTCAATGGTTTTACGGTCCCAATCTTCTAAAGCCTTATAATCGCTCATAGACATTCCGGTTACGGATTTAAACTGATTTGCCAAATGACTGCTACTGGTATACCCCAAACTATCTGCGATTTCCGAAAATTGTAACTGCCCAAGTTGCAAGTACTCTTTCACTTTTTCAATTTTTAACTGAATAACATATTTCTCTATGGTAATGCCCATACGCTTGCTAAATAGTTTACTTAATACCGAATATGTTTTAGGTATGGACTGAGTTAACATGTCGGAAGTTTTCAAGTGCAAAGGTGTTTTTGCTTCTAAATTTTTAATGAGTAGCGTTTTAATCTGTTCAATAAGTACATCATCTTCATCAGCAATCAACTCAAATCCCAAGGCATTAAGCCTTTCATCTAGCAACGCATATGTATTAGGGTTTATCTGCTCCACATACACCTGCCCTAAATGTACAGCATGCACAGGCACATGAAGTGCTTCCAACACCTGTTTTACAGAGGTTTTACAGCGGTCGCATACCATATTTTTAATGTAAAGCTGTTGCATCATAGTCTTTATTGTCTTACTAAATTACCAATCGTAGCTGCCCACGCTTCTTAATATTAGAAACGCTTGTTTTATAACTTTAAGGTCTCTTGCACCAAGCCGCAACGTAACATTTTATCGCCATAATACGGATTGTTAATTTGCTGTTCTACCGCAAACCAGTTAGCTCCGCCATTTAAAGCCATCGGGCAATGTTGTTCGTACACTTCTCCTGCTGATAAATTTGCGACTAGTACTGGTTTTAAGGTTGTGGTTAAGGCTGAAAACTGCTCGCGTTGTTGGGCTATATCGTTAGCGGCAGCTATTGCTGTGGCTAAGGACTTAATGCTATCATTAGCTGTGGTACTTGCCAGACCTTCGGCTGCCTTTTTAGCTGCCGCAGCATCTGTTTGTACCAATGCATCTTTTAATTGTAAATACTGTGTAAATGTTTCTGCAACAGTTGCATCCTTAAATTCTGGAGAAGCTTGTACCGTTGCTGTTGCACTTTCTGCTGCATGTGTTTCGGTTTTCTTGGGGTCTTGTTTACAAGAAGCTGCTGTTAGTAATACGATTCCTAATACGGTTGTACTGATAATTTGTTTTACGTGTGTCATAATTTAAATACTTAAGTTCTATTGTTTATTGTGTAATATAATTAATTATAGTTTGGTTTTGATAATAGGAGGTGATGGCCTCAATACGTTTAATGTCATATTGCAACTGCAACTCCTGAATATCTAAAACATCATTAAAATCTATGCCTCCTGTTTCATAACTTTTTATTAGTATATCTTGCGCATATTTGGCTTGTTCTAAATTTTTAGTTTGTGTATTAAAACTAATTTTAGCCGCAGTTCTATTTTTTTCTGCAGTGTCTAACAAAGCAATCAGTTTATTTTTTCGTTCTACTTTTTGAGTACGATAGGCTTCTTTTTGAATTTTATTTTGAACACTTTTAGATTTGTATTTTGATTGAAATATAGGAATAGACACCGACAACATGGGCATTAAAACGTCCTTTCCATTATCGACAACATACTCTTGCCGTTTTTCTATCGCAATATAATCTACTCCAAAACCAATGCTTGGCGCTCGAGATTTCGCTATCAATTGGTCGGAGTGTTCTACAGATTCATACAACTTATCATACTGTAATAATTCGGGATGCAAATTCGTAATTTCTACCTCATCTAAATGCTCTTGGTCTGGAATTTTTAAATCTGAAGTGACTGTAATGTCTATTGTTTTCTGGCGATTTAAATCCATATTAAGCGCTGTTTGCAAGGCTAAATATTCTTGTTTTAAAATGGCTAGCCGTTCTAAAATATCGTTTGCTCGCATTTCCAATTTTAGCACATCTACTGCTGTAGCTTGCCCCACTTCTACACGAGTTAACGCCAGTGTTTTATACTGGTTTAAAATGTCGTTTTGAGCCAACATAACGTGTTGGGTTTCTTGATTAGCCCATAATTTATAGTATTTCTGAGAAATAGACATCACCAATTGACGTTGGGCAATTGCAAGCTGTTCATATTCTGCATCTGCGAGTGCCGTTGCATAATTCTCACGTGCTGTAATTGCTCCAAACCATGGCAACATCTGGTTGACCGAGACTTTAAACTTTTGAGGTCCTGTTCGTGTTTCAGGTTCGCTTACAAAATATCCCAATCCAAATTCTGTATCTGGCAAAGCGTTAGCTTCATTTACGCGTTCTGAAGCTATTTGGTATTGCAAATCGGCGGTATTAATTCCTGGATTATCTTCTAACCCCAACTGAATTAACGTTTGTAAATCTTGGGCGACAAGCTTTGGAATACACCCTATAAAACACCCCAAAACAATACTGCATGCAACCTTATATTTTATAGTTGTTTTCATCTGTTTAGTGTTCATGATTTTTGTTTTTCTTCCATAGTAATTCTTGTTTCCAGCTGTATAATACAGGTACAATAAAATAAGAGGTTATATCTATGAGCATCCCTCCAAATGCAGGAATAGACATCGGTATCATAATATCACTACCGCGTCCTGTTGCCGTTAATACTGGTAACAACGCTAAAATTGTTGTGGCTGTTGTCATTAAACACGGACGAATACGTTTGTCTGCTGCCTGAATTGCTGCCCGACGAATACTTTGTATGTTTTGAGGCTTCTCTTTTTTAAATGTCTGAGTTAGATACGTTGCCATAACCACACCGTCGTCTGTAGCAATACCAAACAATGCAATAAAGCCTACCCAAACGGCTACACTTAAATTGATGGGATGCATCTGAAATACTGTCCGCAAATGTTCGCCAAACACACTAAAGTTTAAAAACCAGTCCTGCCCATAGAACCACATCATAATAAAGCCTCCTGCAAAGGCTACTGCTATACCAGTAAACACCATGAGAGTGGTGGACACAGATTTAAATTGAAAGTAAAGAATCAGAAAAATTATAGCTAAGGCCAATGGCACCACTATACGTAACGTCTTCTCGGCACGCAATTGATTTTCATAAGTTCCTGTAAACTGATAGGTAATGCCTTTAGGGACCACCAACTCTCCTTTATCAATTTTATCTTGTATAAGGTCCTGTGCAGTTTCTACCACATTAACTTCGGCATAGCCATCTAATTTATCAAACAGAACATAGCCTACTAAAAACGTATCTTCACTTTTTATAACTTGCGGACCTTGTTCATAGCGGATTGTAGCCAATTCACTTAATGGTATAGGGTTACCTTGTGCAACAGGAATATAAATGGAATTTAAATCGTCTGGGGTAGCTCGTAACTCTCGCGGATAACGCACCCGAACCCCATAACGTTCACGACCTTCTATAGTTTGAGTAAGCACCATACCGCCAACAGCTACTTTAAGTTCATCTTGAACCGTAGCTAGAGATAGGCCATAACGCGCCAATTGCTCACGATTAATATCAATTAAAATATAGGGTTTCCCAACTATACGGTCGGCAAAAACAGCATCTGCTTTTACACCTTCAGCTGTTTTTAAGATGGGTTCTAGCAGTTTACCAAAGGCTTCAATTTGTTCTAAATCCTGCCCTTTAATTTTTATCCCCATAGGTGCACGCATACCTGTTTGCAACATCACCAATCGGGTTTCTATAGGTTGTAATTTAGGTGCAGAAGTGACTCCTGGAAGGTTGGTTTTTGAAATGATAGCCGCCCAAATATCGTCAGCCGATTTAATTTCTGGTCGCCAGTTTCTATAAAACGCACCAGCTTCATCAGCGATTAGTTGTTGCGCTTCAACCTTAAGTTCTGTAGACAATAATACGCCAGATGCAACCGCTTCGTTTCCCGCAGTTGTATTTACATTTTTTATAAACCGGCCATCTTTCATTACAAAATAACCCTTGGCATTCACCCGATAGCGCTGCCGTTCTCCAGCTTCATTCAATACATACTCGGGTTTGTATTGTATAATATTTTCATACATGGATAGAGGCGCTGGGTCTAAAGCCGATTCGGTTCGTCCTGCTTTCCCAACTACCGTTTCTACTTCCGGAATACTTGCTACAGCCATATCTAAGTGTTGCAGCACCCGTTTATTTTCGGTCACTCCGGCATGTGGCATCGAGGTGGGCATGAGTAAAAAGGTCCCCTCGTTTAAAGCAGGCATAAATTCTTTACCTGTATTTTTCATTATAATAAATCCAAACACCACCAGCGTGGTTGGGAAGATTAAAAACAGGAGTTTATATTGCAATGCCCAGTGTAATAGCTGGGTATAATACCGTCTAAACAACCAGAATACACCAAGTAATCCAAAACAAATTACAGCCACAAAAATTAGGTTGGTAAATATACTTTTACTCACACCTAACGGTCTCCAATACTCGGCCAACATAAAAACAATGGTAATGGCAACACTCACATTCTTAATGGTAAGTATACGTGTATCAGACCATTTAAATTTTAGTTTTAAAAGAGCTACAATACCAAAAACCACCAGTAATAATCCCACCATAAACCCACAAAACACAGCCCACACACCCAAGCCCATTAGCAGACTATTTAAGACTGCTGTAAACTCTGTTTTAAGCTTTCGTTTTCGGAATAAAAATGCTGCAAATGGCGGAATCAAAAACAGGGCAACCCCTACAGCGGCTAGTAAGGCCATGGTTTTGGTAAATGCTAAAGGTCTAAACAATTTGCCTTCTGCTCCCAACATAGTAAATACTGGTAAAAAACTTATTATTGTTGTGGCTACTGCAGTAAGAATGGCTCCAGAGATTTCTGTAGAGGCCTGATACACCACATCGTTTATGGGTTTATTGTCATGGTTGTCATCAAGATGTCTGATAATATTTTCAGTCAAAATCACTCCAACATCAACCATAGTCCCAATAGCAATAGCAATTCCAGATAAGGCTACAATGTTAGCACTTACATTTACATATTTCATGGCTATAAATACCATTAATACGGCTACAGGAAGCAAGCCTGAAATGAGGAGCGATGCTCTTAAATTAAACACCATAACCACAACCACCAATATGGTAATGAGCACCTCTAAGGTGAGAGCTTCGTCTAAGGTATGCAAGGTTTCTTTAATTAAAACAGAGCGGTCGTAAAACGGAACTATAGTAAGTTGAGACACCGTACCATCTGCCAATACTTTAGAAGGCAAGCCCTTATGTAGTTCTGCAATTTTTGCTTTTACATTGGTGATTACCTCCATGGGGTTAGCGCCATATCTGGCTACAACCACACCCCCAACGACTTCTGCGCCTTCTTTATCTAAAATGCCGCGTCGCGCTTCTGGTCCTAAAACAACTTGAGCAATATCTTTTATACGAATGGATGTAAAGGCTTGTGCCGCCACTACAGTCTGCTCTAAGTCTGCTATAGATTTTACATACCCCAACCCTCTTACTAAATATTCAGCCCGGTTAATTTCAATAGTTTGCGCCCCTATATCTTGATTGGTACCTTTAATAGCTTTAACCACTTGCTGTAAGGTAATGCCGTACTGTTTCATCAGTTCAGGATTCACATCTACCTGATATTCCTGCACATACCCACCTATAGATGCCACTTCGGAAACACCACTTGCCGAAGATAAACCGTATTTCACAAAATAGTCTTGTGTACTTCGTAACTCTTGAAGGTTCCAACCCCCAGTAACATTACCATCCTTGTCACGACCTTCTAAGGTATACCAAAACAACTGTCCCAATCCCGTGGCATCAGGACCTAAGGCAGGGTTTACTTCTGCAGGTAATATCCCGTTAGGTAAGGCATTTAATTTTTCTAAAATGCGACTCCTACTCCAATAAAACTCTACATCTTCCTCAAAAATGATGTAAATACTAGACACGCCAAACATAGACGAACTTCGTATGGTTTTCACGCCCGGAATCCCCAATAAAGTTGTAGTGAGTGGGTAAGTAATTTGGTCTTCAATATCTTGAGGCGAACGCCCCTCCCAAGTCGTGTAAACAATTTGTTGATTTTCTCCTATATCTGGAATGGCATCTACAGCTACCGGATCACTAGGCAATAGGCCTGTATCCCAGCCAAATGGCGAATGCACGACGCCCCATCCTATTAACAGAACAAGTAATAGTACGGCGACAAACTTATGTGCAATTAAAAATTTTATGCTTCTATTCAGCATGATTCATTTATAAACAATTAAACATAGGTAATGGAATTGCATACCGCAATTCTGCTAAAACACAAGGTTTAAGCACTGTTTAGGGTGTAATGAATCAAATTAAGAAGGTCTCGTAACAGACTTGATAATCGGAGACGAGTGTGGGCGGACTATACTCCTGAAACGGAATATGAGCCTTGGGTAAAGTTTCGAATATTAAATTTTGGTATACATATACAAACGTAGTAACAAATATCTGATGGTCTAAAGATAAGGCATTAACACCTAAATTTAATTCATCTTGACCGCTAACCACTACCTTCTGGTCTGTACAACATCCAGATGTGGTTATTGAGGTTTTCAAAGGCGTTTCGACCATAACTTCCATGCCGCAAGTAGCCGCATCTGTATTAACCGCCACATCTACTAAGGTATCGCCACAATAATGCATATCTACACTAAAAGATAAGGTAGACAATAAGACCACAAAGGCCATAAAAAGTGCTGTAATGTTGCGAAAAAATGTTTGCATACGTTTACAAAATTAGGCATTTTAATTTAAACACGATTTAAGAACTTAAATTTTTACAGTATGGGTTCAATTTTAACAGCGTTTTATATCATATAAAAACGGTATATTAAGTCACAATTACAGTACGCAGTTCTATATGGCGCTTCTATTTATACTTCTTTTGGCTATCCCTACCTTTTTCATCTGCAAATGGTGCTTAAAAAAGTTAGATATCGGGACACCTAAAAACCGCAATTATATCGCCTTATGTCCTACTTTTATTTTAAGTCCGTTGTGTTATATCGTAATCATATTAATTTGGATAGGGTCGTCTTCCTACTACGCTAAACACGAGTTTAGCAAATTGCAATGGAACACCCATCCCGAAACACGGTATACAATGACTCAAGACATCATCGAAAGTGAAATGTTTATCGGAAAAACCAAAGCGGAAATTGCAGACGTACTGGGTTCAGATTATTATGTGTATAACGAGAACCACATATCTTATACGCTTGGTGTTCTACCGGGTCTCTTCAATATAGACCCACAAGTGCTAGATCTATATTTTAAGCAGGGTAAAGTTGTTCGTGTATCTCAACACGAAAGTTAAAATTCAGTGCCATTTATCCCTTATTACAAAATAAAAGGGGCGTTTAACACGTTTTGGCTTCTCAATTTTGGACTCAATACTAAGTTCAACCTCATTCAATACAGTTCTAATCCATCAATCAAAATTTGTTACCATATCAAGCAAATATTTACCCTGCATGGCCCCTTTAAAATAGAGTTTATCTATAAGTAGTATAAACTCAAACTATTACAAAATTCACAACAAAACCGTTAATCAAGTTCATATAATATAAAAATCCCTTCAAAAAAGGCATTAAACTGCTCAGATTTTGATAATTCAGATTTTTTAGTAGTTTGTCCCTATCATTAATTTTAATCATAAAAATAACATAATGAAACTATTAGTAATTGGAGCGGGAAATATGGGGTTAACCTATGCCGAAGCGATGTCAAAATCGAAGCTTCTTAAGAAAAGAAACATCATGATTTTAGACAGCTCCGACGAGAAAATTGAGAGTTTAAATAAAATCTCACATTTCGACGTCTTCAAATCACCTAAAGACTGCGTCCCTCAAGCAGATTTAATTTTTTTAGCAGTTAAACCGTATCATGCAGACGACTTATTTAGCAAAATGGCGGGATTGGTTACTAAGGGGCAAATTGTCATTTCTTTAATGGCAGGTGTTACCATTAATCATATACAAACTGCATTAGATTTACCTAAAGTGGTACGTACTATGCCTAATTTACCAGCAAAAGTAGGTAAAGGACTAACTTCTTATACGGCTTCAGACCAAGTATCACGAATTGAATTATTAACTATTGAAAACCTATTAAATACCACAGGAAAATCTATTCAGGTAAAAAATGAAAACTTTATTGATGCTTCTACAGGTATTTCTGGAAGCGGACCAGCGTATGTCTTTTACTTTATGCAAAGTATGATGGAAGCCGCTCAACAAATGGGATTCTCAGAACAAAATTCTAAAGTCTTGGTAAGTCAGACCTTTACAGGTGCAGTAGATTTATTTAACCAAGACAACATATCGCCAAATACTTGGATGGAACGCGTTGCTTCTAAAGGTGGCACCACACGTGCAGCTTTAGATAGTATGGATGATAATAATGTAAATGAATTAATTAAAGAGGCCGCTTTTGCTGCCTTTAATAGAGCTATAGAACTAGGTGGAAACAAGTAAAAAATATAAACAAAGAATCGTCATTAAGGTTGGAACCAACGTAATGACCAATAGAGACAATAGAATTGTAAGACCTGTACTAGACCGTTTGGTTAAGCAAATTGCCGAATTATACGAGCGTGATATAATTACCGTATTAGTATCTTCTGGATCTGTTATTGCAGGTATGGAAGTTCTAGGCCATTCAGATATTAAGGATAAAGCCTCTAGACGTCAAGTGTATTCTGCAATCGGACAACCCCGAATGATGCGTTTATACTATAATATTTTTCACGATTATGGTATGAAATGTGCACAGGTTTTACCTACTAAAAACGATTTTGATCCTGGAGAGCATCGTAGAAACATGCAAAATTGTTACGAGAATCTATTATCTGAAGGCGTAATTCCTATTGCCAATGAAGATGATACTGTATCCTTAACTCATGCCATGTTTTCCGATAACGACGAGTTAGCGAGTTTGATTGCAGAGATGATTGATGCCGATAAACTCATCATTTTAACAGATATTGATGGATTATACGACGGACATCCCGATGCAGACGACTCCTCTTTGGTAGAAGAAGTAGGAATTGATGAAAATGTAAACCATTTCATAAACGATGGGCATAAAGGTGAAGCTGAAGGCCGAGGTGGTATGTTATCAAAATTAAACTATGCCAAACAAACTGCAGCAAAAAACATTCCTACCATTATTGCCAATGGAAAAAGCGAAAATACCATTATCGATATTATAGATGGTAAAGCTGTAGGAACTAAAGTAGAAATTTAAAAACAAAAGATGAAATTATTAAAGACCGACTTAAAAAATAATGTTCTACAATCCATGATTGAATTACTGGATACCCATAGAGCAGAACTTTTAAGCGCGAACAAGAAAGATTTAGAAGCATTTAGTAAAGACGACCAAGCCATGTACGATCGGTTAATCGTAGATGACAAGAAAATAGACGGCATGATTACCGCAGTAAAGGAAGTGATGTCTCAAGACGATCCTATTGGAAAAACCATTTCCCACCGTGTGTTAGACGACGGCTTGGAAATCACCAATAAAACAGCACCTTTTGGAACCATTATGATCATTTATGAATCACGACCAGATGTTACCATAGAAGCTGCTGTATTAGCCTTTAAGGCCAATAACAAAATTTTATTAAAAGGCGGAAAAGAAGCCATATACAGTAATAAAGTATTAGTCAATTTTTGGCATCAAGCCTTAAACGCTCATGGTTTAGACAGTAGCTACATTCAGCTATTAACCTTAAACCGACAAGAGACTCAGGATTTTCTTAAAAATCCTTCAGAGCCACTAGATTTAATCGTACCCCGTGGTGGCGAACGATTAATACAATTTGTAAAAGAACATGCGCGTTGTGCCGTCTTAATTAGCGGCCGCGGAAACAACTTTTTGTTTGTAGATAAAACGGCCGATTGGGAAAAAACCAAAACAGTAATTTTAAATGCAAAAACCGATAAAATTTCGGCTTGTAATGCCTTAGACAAAATTCTAATTCAGAAAGATGTTCCGGATTACGCCGCCAAATTAAAAGATTTAGAAGCACTACTAAAAGCACATAACGTATCGATTTTAGTAGATTCTGAAACTCAAAAAACACTTCAAGACGAACCTTTAATTCCCAACGACAACGTTTGGGTTGAAGAGTTTCTGGCTTTAAAATGTGTAATTGGTACCGTAGAATCTTTAGATGCTGCGATTGAAAAAATTAATACCTATTCTGGCGGGCACTCTGCTACTATTATGACGAATAGCAAAGAAAAAGCCTTACAATTTATGGAAGATGTAGACTGTGCTGCAGTCTATCAAAATGCGTCTACACGTTTTACCGATGGCGGAAAAATGGGTGTAGGTGCAGAACTTGCCATTAGTACCGATAAATTACACCACAGAGGTCCTTTAGGACTCAATGAATTAGTTACTAATAAATACTATATTTTTGGAGACGGTCACATTCGTGAATAAGTTTTAACATTATAGTTTTCAATATAAATACAGGCTACCATTTGGTAGCCTGTATTGTTTTATAGACCATAAGTGTAGACCATGAATTTTCAGACCTAATAAATGAAGAAGCGAAACTGCACTATGCAGTAGTAATCAAGAAAAAAGAAATATTAAAACCCTAAAGCTGAAGTTTTAGACCCCGGCCTATCGAAAATATATCACAAAATATACAGTAAACAACACATAAAATTCTTAGCAATTTGAACAAAAAAAACACGATTACAAACCATGAACTTCCAAACCTAATAAACATCCAGAAAAAAAGAAATATTATAAACCCAAAAGATGAAGTTTTAGACCCCGGCCTATCGAAAGTATATCGTAAAATGTGCAGTGAACAACGCGTAAAATTTTAAGCTGTTTGAGCTGAACAAATTACATTAAAAACACTTACATATCATATAAAACCAAATCATATTCAAAAGAATACATACAAATGTGTGTTCTTAAAATTTAGAGTTGGAACATAACATTTAGAGATACTTTCGTAAGCCTAGATTTTTTTGGTTCGTTTTTTTAGCAATGAAAACTGCGTAGCACATCATGAGTCCATAAAAATAATAACACGAATAAAAATGAACAAGAGACAACTTTAAACAAGATATTGAATGTGATACCGAAACTAGTTCGGCATGACGATACCAAGAATAATCAGTTATAAAATATAAAGCAAACAACGCATAAAACTTTAAGCAATTTGAACAAAAACCACAATCACGATTACAAACCATGAACTTCCAAACCTAATAAACATCCAGAAAAAAGAAATATTATAAACCCAAAAGATGAAGTTTTAGACCCCGGCCTATCGAAAGTATATCGTAAAATGTGCAGTGAACAACGCGTAAAATTTTAAGCTGTTTGAGCTGAACAAATTACATTAAAAACACTTACATATCATATAAAACCAAATCATATTCAAAAGAATACATACAAATGCGAGTTCTTAAAATTTAGAGTTGGAACATAACATTTAGAGATACTTTCGTAAGCCTAGATTTTTTTGTTACTTTTTTTAGCAATGAAAAAAAGTAAAGAAACAAACAATAAGCTTGATAAAATTTAAAAATACTTTCTTATCCCATATATCCATAACCTAAACAAAAAGATGTAGTAACTTCTTTTGACAATTAAAACTGCGTAGCACATCATGAGTCCATAAAAATAATAACACGAATAAAAAGTAAAGAGAACAAAAAAAACACGATTACAAACCATGAACTTCCAAACCTAATAAACATCCAGAAAAAAAGAAATATTATAACCCCAAAAGATGAAGTTTTAGACCCCGGCCTATCGAAAGTATATCGTAAAATGTGCAGTGAACAACGCGTAAAATTTTAAGCTGTTTGAGCTGAACAAATTACATTAAAAACACTTACATATCATATAAAACCAAATCATATTCAAAAGAATACATACAAATGCGAGTTCTTAAAATTTAGAGTTGGAACATAACATTTAGAGATACTTTCGTAAGCCTAGATTTTTTTGTTACTTTTTTTAGCAATGAAAACTGCGTAGCACATCATGAGTCCATAAAAATAATAACACGAATAAAAAGTAAAGAAACAAACAATAAGCTTGATAAAATTTAAAAATACTTTCTTATCCCATATATCATCCATAACCTAAACAAAAAGATGTAGTAACTTCTTTTGACAATTAAAACTGCGTAGCACATCATGAGTCCATAAAAATAATAACACGAATAAAAAGTAAAGAAAACAATCCCCTCAAAAAACCTACTGCCCTCTAAAAAACACCACTGCAGTAACAGTTTTAACAAGTATATTTAAATCCAAGAAAAAACTACGTTTTTTAATATAAAACAAATCATATTGCAACTTCATCAAGCTATCTTCAACAGAATCACCATAACGGACCTTTACCTGCGCCCAACCTGTAATTCCAGGCTTTACCATATGTCTAGCTTCATAAAACGGAATCACTTCTGCCAGCTGTTTTACAAACTCCGGCCGTTCTGGTCTGGGGCCAATAAGACTCATTTCCCCTTTTAATACATTTAAACATTGCGGAATTTCATCAATTCGAGTAAGTCTTAAAAATTTTCCAAAGGCAGTAATACGCGCATCATTTTTAGAGGCCCAAACGGCTCCATGCTGTTCAGCATTAACCACCATACTTCTAAATTTAATAATAGAAAATAGTTTGCCATGCAACCCCACTCGCTGTTGTTTATAAAATAACGGTCCTCTATTTCCAATAGCATTCCCTAGCAGGACCACGGGAATAATAAGCAAACACACCAACAGGCAACATACGCCAAAACCTTTGTCAAAAATCCAGCGCTGTAACAAATAGAGTTTATTTTGGTTATTACGGTTAAACGGAAAATACTTATAAAAATCTTTTCCCAAATAATGCACCGGAATTCTATAGGTCATTTCCTCAAAAGCCTGTGTATATTCTTTTATAGGAAAGCCACGTTCCAATAAGCGCATTAACTCTTGGTACAGTTCAGTAGTTATCAATTCCGAATTATAAGTCGCAACTAAAATTTCAGAGACTTTATGTTTAGCAATTAAAGCGTTCAGGTCGGCTGCATTATACGACTGGGTTAACGTGGGGTGTATCGGGTTAGAAGGCTCACAATTTATAAAACCTACAATATTGTAATGCGGATCTACTTGTTTTAAAGAGGTTACAATGTCGTCTATATGCTGAGGTTCACCCACTAGCAATACATGCTTATAAAATCGCGGGGTTGAAATACACGTAATATAAATGGCGCGCCAAAATAAAATACTACCTAATATGCCCAAAAAGAACACCAAAATTTGTATTCGTTTTTCGGGTAAAAAAGGGGTAAATCGCGGGGTCATCAAATACACAGCCACAACGACCATGGCCGTTAAAAACACATTAGGTAAGGTAGATTGAAAGACACTCGATTTTTGAAGATCGTAAATTTCAAACACGGTTCCAAAAATAGTCAAGTATAGAATAAGGACAATTACCCAAGACCAATTTTCATTAGAAATTGTAAAGTAATCAAATTTGAAATAAGCGCCCAACCCATACAGTACGATAAGCACAATACAAATATCAATAAGCCGTAATAAAATCTTTCGTTCAGATATATTGAAAGAAATCGAGTTTTTAAACATAATGCAATAACAATTACAAGGTAAATATAGGCATTAGGATGGAAATATAAGTGTATTTAAACTAAACTATACATAGCATCAAACAAAAAAAATAAGAATGCCATCCCCCATTCTATTAACAGACCTATTTCCCCCATAAATAACACTTTCTTGACCCTCATAATGGTAATAATCTTTTAGTAGCAAACCATATGACTAAACCACATAAAAAATACGCTACACAATGACATGTAGCGTATATACAACTTAAAACACCTTGTATTAACCACACACTGTACCTATAAAGGTGCTTTATATCTAAAAAAGATAGGTACTGCATAGGATACTTTTACAGGTTTACCACGTTGTTTTCCAGGTTTCATTTTAGGTAATAGCCGGATAATACGTTCGGCTTCTTGCTCTAAAATTTTTTCAGGTCCTCTAGAGCGTACTCCAGTTATTTGTCCGTGTTCATCAATAATAAACATCACAGACACGCGCCCTTGTAACCCCAGTTCTAAAGCCTCTTCTGGATATTTAAAATTAGAAGTGATATGTGCATTCATTTTAGTTTGAAAACAAGCTTTAGAAGCGGCATTAGACAACCCTTCGCACCCCGGAAATACCGGAATATTTTCAATTACAGAAAAGGGTACCTCAACATCTTCTTCTACTTCTTCTACATTCACATCCTCTACTGCAATTACAGGTTCTGGTGCTATAATAGCATCTTCTTGAGACGATTCGGTACTTTCTATAACCGTTTCCTCAATTTCTGCAATAGACTCTACAACTTCAATAGATTCTGATATAGCCACTGGAGGTGGTGGAGGTGGTGGCGTGTTCAAATTGGTTATAGGGATATCTTCTTCATATTCAGCTTCCAAATCAAGACGCACTATAGAAGGCTCTGCAGTTTCAAACGATCTATACTCTAAGGCATTCCAAGTCAATAATAACATAATGTTTAACCCAATAGCAAAATATATACTGCTATTTCTCCCAATATCTAGGTTTGGATTTTTTTTAGCGTTCATAACGATATATTTTATGGTTAATACTCCTTTCTTAACTTATATTAAGGTAGAAAAAAAGACTTCAAATTACTATGATAAATATCATGTTTTAAGGCAGTTAACACCTAAATAAAACGTATTAAAAAATAGATGTAGTGAGTAGTGAGTAGTGAGTAGTGAGTAGTGAGTAGTGAAACTAATTATTTGTTTATTAACCATCTTAATTAATCCTGAATGTTCAGTCATAATAAACGAAGAAGCGAAGCTGCACTACGCAGTAGTAATCCAGAAAAAAAGAAATATTAAAAACCCTAAAGCTGAAGTTTTAGACCCTGGCATATCAAAAATATACATCAAAATATACAGTGAACAACGCGTAAAATTTTAAGCTGTTTGAGCTTAACAAAATAATACAGAAACTAAAATACTCTGAATAAAGACATGACACTATAAAAAAACAAGACCAATGTAGCGAGTTCTTAAAATTTAGAGTTGGAACATAACATTTAGAGATACTTTCGTAAGCCTAGATTTTTTTGTTACTTTTTTTAGCAATGAAAACTGCGTAGCACATCATGAGTCCATAAAAATAATAACACGAATAAAAAGTAAAGAGAACAAAAACCAAAATCACAATTACAAGCCATGAATTTTCAGTCATAATGAACAACCAGAGAAAAAGAAATATTAAAACCCAAAAGCCGAAATTTTAGACCCCGGCCTATCGAAAGTATATCGTAAAATGTGCAGTGAACAACACGTAAAATTTTAAGCTGTTTGAGCTAAACGTATTACATTAAAAACACTAGCATATCATATAAAACCAAATCATATTCAATAGAATACACACAAATGCGAGTTCTTAAAATTTAGAGTTGAAACATAACATTTAGAGATACTTTCGTAAGCCTAGATTTTTTTGTTACTTTTTTTAGCAATGAAAACTGCGTAGCACATCATGAGTCCATAAAAATAATAACACGAATAAAAAGTAAAGAGAACAAAAACCAAAATCACAATTACAAGCCATGAATTTTCAGTCATAATGAACGAAGAAGCGAAACTGCACTACAAAGTAGTAAACATGAAGTTTTAGACCCCGGCCTATCGAAAGTATATCGTAAAATGTGCAGTGAACAACGCGTAAAATTTTAAGCTGTATGAGCTAAACAAATCACATTAAAAACACTAACATATCATATAAAACCGAATCATATTCAATAGAATACACACAAATGCGAGTTCTTAAAATTTAGAGTTGGAACATAACATTTAGAGATACTTTCGTAAGCCTAGATTTTTTTGTTACTTTTTTTAGCAATGAAAACTGCGTAGCACATCATGAGTCCATAAAAATAATAACACGAATAAAAAGTAAAGAAACAGGCAATATACTTGATAAAATTTAAAAATACTTTCTTACCCCAAATACCCTTATCCAAAACAAAAAGATTGTGTAACTTTTTTTAGCAACGAAAACTGCGTAGCACATCAAGAGTCCATAAAAATAATAACGCGAATAAAAATGAACATCATGAAAAACAAACAAAACATTTAATCTAAAACCTCCAACCACTGCGCCTTTACCACGTCCCAATCAAACCCCTCAACCTTTTCACGAGCTTTAACCACCATATTATAAGTATATTCTGGAGCAGCCTTCAATTTTAAAATAGCCGCTACAAAAGCCTGACAATCATTTGGTGGCACCAATACCCCATCAACATCGGCTTCAATCAAAAAGGGCATTCCGCCTACATGTGTCGATACTATTGGTAAACCCAATGCCATAGCCTCTATCACACTCACCGGCATATTATCAAAATTAGTGGTGTTTATAAATACATTATAATCTTTAGCGAGTGTAGTCCATTCTGTTTTAGTTAACTTTCCTGGTGTTTTAATAGCTACACCTAAAGCTTGAGCATGTGCTTTAACAGTAGTAAGTGATCCATCGGTATCCGGGCCAGCCATACACAATTCTGTGTGATAGCCTAGATCTTGTAAGGCTTTTAGAATATCGACTGCTAAACACGGATTATAAATTTCAGAAAAAGAACGCACCCACAATAAGCGAATTGTATCTATAGCTCTAACCGTAAACGGATAATTTTGGAGTTGCAAACTATTAGGAATATACACCACATGATTAAAACCTTGTTTTACAAAAGCTTCTTTTAAATACAAGGACGGAGACACTAACACTTTGGCATGGGTAAATAGCATGCGACTCATTTTAGGATAATGCGCCAAGCGGTACGGTAAATTCCCGCCATGTAATATAGGGATATAAGGCAACCGCAAGACCCTACAAAACTGACTCACAATTAAGGCATAGTAAAAATTCTGAGTGCTATAGGTGTCAATTAAAGCAATATCCACACGATGGGCAGATATTAAAACACCTTTAACCATATCCAAAACACGCCCTAGTTTATGTTGTATAGCCGATTTACAAATTACAGCAACCCCTTCTCCCTCTAAAGCTTGTGTTAAGCCTTTCATATAAGAGACATTAGTTTTACTGTTCGATAAGTTGTTTCCTAGATACAGGACGTTTTTTTTCATGTGTAATATGTAGTAACGATAAACCATAAATAAAGCCTGGTGCCGCAATACGCATGGCAGAGTGGTTAATGGTGGCAAACCAAAAAATTAAAAACGAATAAAATAACATATTCCCTTGATGCCGCGTTCTAAATGCCAAAGGCGTAACGATTAATAAGCATAAAATAATAACTCCAAACATACCATGCTCAGACAACAAACGGCTCACCTCATTGTGTGAGGCAATAATTTCACCTTCTTCTTCTAAACGAATTTGCTTCATCCCACTAGCCCCTACCCCTAAAAACGGATGTCTTAAAAACCCTTCAAATTCTTGCTCAAATAAACCGAGACGGCCGGTAGACAAATCTTCCTTTTCTCGACCTGTAGCGTCCTTATTGGTATAGCGATTTTCAATTAATCCATCGGTCTGATTTGCAGAGACAATCCAAGTGATTGCCACTCCTATACATAAAAGTATTAAAGAACCTTTAATGTGTTGGCGGCGTTTAAAATTAGACCTACCATACAATACCACTAAAAACCCGACAACCATCATTGCTGCAGTAATCACTCCACCCCGACTAAAGGTAACTAATGCACGAAAAGAGACTAAAGCGAGTAGTATTAAATTAAACACTTTTAAAAATACAGAAGGCGATTTAAAAAAAAACCGCACGGTTAGTGCTACCATACCCAACCCCAATAAGGTAGAAACCTGATTGGGGCCAAAACCTCCAGAAGCGGCAAAATTTGAACCCGTATCATTTAACACCTCTTTAATACTTGGGTTATATAAAAACAAATACACCATCATACTTAGTACCGGAAACGTCATGCAAGCTAATATTTGTAACAACTGTTCTTGGGTGAGTTTTTTATCGTAGCAATACAAAGCCGAAGCTCCTAAACATACAGGACCACTCAATACAAAGGCTATAGATTTTCTAAAATTTAAATCATAACCCAATGTGGTCGAAGCCACGAGTACAGAAGGCACAAGCAAAATAAAATAAATAAAATACGGATAACTCTTGTTAGAAACTCCCGTAAAAAACATCCCAATAAGCACTAATAAAATAATGTAATATTTAGAAAATTCATAAAACAACCCACCTCCAGTCATCCGGAATAGTGATTCTGCCGCGGCTATATAGGCACACCCAAACAACACCCACATGGTTTTAGAACGTGTGGGAGATAAAATCACTTTACCAATAAAATAAAAACACACAATGGTAAAATACAGTTTAGAAAATAAGGGGATATAAAAAATTCCTACACCTACAAACAAATGTAATATCACCAAAAGCACATACAAATCGTTAGTAAAATGATACTTTTTTTTCTTCTTTTTATTTCCTTTCATGTTAAGACTTGTAAAGAGTAAGCAGCTGTATTATAATGGCTTCTTGGGCATAGTGTTCTCCAATATAAGTATGCAAAGCAGTTGCAGCTTTAGCACGGGCTGTTGCGTCATCAATATAAGCTATAATAGCCGCTGCTAAAGCTTGTACATTATTTGGCGGAACCAATATACCGTACGCCTTAGTGGGAATTACGCGTTCACAATCCCCTACAGCGGTTGCAACTACAGCTAGCCTGCCTTGTCCATATTCTAATAATGCCAATGGTAAGCCTTCAGAGGTTGAAGCCAACACTCCAATATCCGCCTGAGATATAATATGTTCGGTATCAGGACAACTGCCATAAAACCATACCTGTTGTGCTATACCTAACGCATGTACAGACGTTTTAATTGTTTGTATATAGTCCCCATCACCCTCTTGGCCTACACAATGCAAACTCCAATCTGGATAAATTTCAAACACAACTTTACAGGCTTCTAATAAGGTAATATGGTCCTTTTGTGGCCGTAAATTTGCCAAACATAACAACCGCTTTCCTAACACGCCTTCCAATTCGGTTACGGCTGTAATGGTGCTAGATTTAACTACAAAATTAGGAAGAAATACTACCGTTTTGCAATAAAGTGCTTTTCTATTCCATGTTTCCAAATGCGCATTTACAGCTATAATTCCTGCAAATCGTTTTGAGCACCACTGTAAAACTCGTTTGGGGCGTTGGTCTAAATATTCGCTATTTCCATAATGGTCATGCCAAATTAAACGGAGTTTAGGGACCCTTAATGTTAAAAGGCTAGCCATAAAAAAAGAAGAGGCATGGGCATGAATAACGGTAATTCGCTCTTGGGTTATAAAGCGTACCAACCGTTGTAATGCTAAAAAATCTAAGGTATGCCTACGCTTTAAAAACAAATAGCCCACCTCAGCATTTAAGCTTTGCTTTAACAAGCCTTCTGCACGTGTAGCACATAAATACGATCTCTCTATACTAACAACCAAAGCATTTGCAAGATTAACGGCCATCCGCTCTGCGCCTCCTGCTTCTAAACTATCTATAAGTTGTAATACTCTCAAAATCGCACGTCTTATTTTGGAGTCGAAAATACTAAATTTGTAAAGAACTTAAAGTGTTTTTAGCCATATTATTTACCTTATTAAAGTCACGGGTTCAAATCACTTTTCAACTTTAAACGGCAAAGGGTTCTTCTCTAAAATTTATAATATTATCATATACGGTAATCCGTTGTCTAAAGGTGTTAACTCACACTGCAAAAGTGCTTTTTTTTTGGTATGTGCAGGACAATGTATAAACATATCATTTTGTAAAGTCGGCACATAAATAATTTACAAATTAAACGGCCTTAAAGCAACACTAGGAGCTACAAATTCAAACACTAATGTCTTTATCCTTCCGTACATTTTTAACACTGGCATGAGGTAATCTGGAGTGTAAAGGGGTGGTACTATCACGTTATGGCTCATCACACGGTGCTCCATAAATTTCAAATAAATGAGAATACCCTCCCGTGTCACGCCAACCGCTTTAAAATAAAATAAGATATTTTTTAAGGCGTTCTATATCATTTAACAGGCGTAAAAGCTGCTCCAGTGTCCGTCTTACCCCTACTCCAGCAGCATAGTGAAATATAATGTAAAATGTAAACGACTCAAGAAACAGGCTGGACCTCTTAAAACAGGTTAACAGCTTTCTTCAATAAAAGTGATAGGCTTTTTCTCGAGTATATTTATACGTATTTCCCTTTAACAATTTTTCAAAACAACCCTATAAGAGCGCTATTTTTTAACCAATAGTATGGAGAATTAGTTATCAATTTCACCTCTCCTTCAGCTATTAAATTATCATAATATTAAAAGGTTAAGTTTAAAGTTATGTTGCCTTTAAGTAGTATATTAATGGTACATATTATATAAAATCCCGCAACTTACCTATAAAATACATTAACAAAAACTGGATTGCTTCAATACAATATGGCGCTGTTTATAGGTTTACTTATACTTGACTCACAAACGTTCCTGCCAATACGCTTTCAATATCGGCCTCCATACGGTCATAGGTATACTGTTGCGACCAGTTTAAAGCATGTGCTGCCATACCATTAAGGTCTTCTCTGTTAAACACAGCTTTAAAGTGACTTACTGCTTGTTCTAAATCGGGTGCAACAATAATCCCGCGTTGCCCTTCTCCTACCATCCAAGCCACACAAGACACTGCTGTGGTTACTGGTATACACCCGTAAAACATACCTTCGGCAACAGCCTTAGGCCAGCCTTCGCTTTTAGACAGTAAAATATTAAAATGCGCAGTTAACAAAGCAGCTTTCACTACGGTTTTATCTTGATTGCCATGTACTGTAATTTGCGACTCCAACTGCTGTGTTGCAATATAGCTTTCTATTTCTGATCGTAAGGGGCCATCTCCAAACAATTCCAAACGTGCCGGAATACCTTGTATATTTAATGCTTCTATAAATTGAATAGTTAACAACGGACGTTTTCCAGGCACTAACATCCCTGCAAATACAAACACCAATGTTTCGGTATAGTCTTTAGGCTGAAAAGGCACTCGCTCGGCATCTCGATAGGTTGCCGAAATAAACGGATAGATATTAGAGGTTTCTCCTGGCCAGTTCCCATACACCAACACCTTCATATTACGGGTTAAAAATGTATTCCGTAAAATGGCTTGTTGCAATCTATAGGTCCAAGGCTGATTGGAATTCGGATCCCAATTCCCTGCGTATTTTGTAGATTTTTGTTTAGAGGGAAATAAAATTTGAACAAAACAAGCCACTAAACTCACATTTGCAGGACATCGTAAATGAATATGATCTGCCCATGCCATAGCTCTAATCATCTGTAAAACAATCAATGGCATTAACAGCATTGCTTTTAAAATATTTATAATGGTATTAAAAGCAAAAAACGGAATGTAATAACGCTGTATCGTACTTGTACTAAAAGGTTTCATTAACACCTCTTCTGGATAAGTAAATGGAGAAATAATACGCTGCTCATCGGCATATTTAAACCACAAATCCATTTCATTAACATATGGTGAATACGACCAATATTTACCTTCTTTTAAAATTGTGGGAGCTAAAGAGACTATTAACAATTTTTTTGTTTTATTATTCATATATACTCTTTTGAATCATGATTATTTATTTTTATTGCAGGCACTCCTAAAACTGTTGTATGTGGTAAAACATCTTTTGTAACCAAAGAATTTGCACCTATAACAGCACCATCACCTACTGTAATTTTACCTACCACTACAGCATGTGCTCCTATATAAACATGATTACCAATAACCGGTACACCACGCTTTTGGTCTACACCGCTTACTCCAATGGTAACCCCCTGGGAAAGATTACAATTAGCACCAATTACAGCATGTGCATTAATAATGATACCTCCAAAATGTCCAATATAAAAACGTTCTCCTATATTAGCAGAATAAGGTAAAGATATCCCTGTTATAATTTCTATCCATTTTTGAAATATTAAACAAAACACTAATAGTATACGCTTAATTAAGACTGGTAATTTACTTGTATATATGGAATTAGAAATACGGTAAACAAATATTGCCCATAACCCCTGTTGTGTTAATATTAAAACTAAACTATTAGTGTTACTATATGTTTTATATTTATTTAAGTCCTTTTTAAATACGTTAAACATCCTACTTAAATTTTGGTTTATTACCTATTAAACTCCACCAACCTACAAAACGCCCTAAGGCCTCTTGAAGTTCAAGATTCTTGTTTTTAGATTTTAGTCCACCTAAAACACCTAATAACATTAATAAACAAGCGGTTAAATGCCATTTTAATTTTGCTTTAAGTTTAGGATTATTATATTTTACACGCCAAATATACCATCCATTTCGTATAATCATTTTTCCATATTTATAGGTATTAGGTCTACCATGAACTTCATGATGATGTTCGCAAACGGCAGCTGTATTTACATATAATTGTCCTATTTTAGATAATCGCAAACAGAAATCGGCATCTTCATACAAGCCATAACCCTCAAAATAGGTTGAAAATGACAAAGATTTAAAAACAGACATTTTATAAGATGCTACACCACCCATAAACAATTCTACTGGATACACTTTACCTGAAGGTGGCAAAAAACTTATTGGTCTCATATGAGAAAAAGAAGGTAAAACACCTGGTAACGCATCGGGATTTAAACCTAATGTTGCACGAATTTTAAATCGTAAAGGTTCTGTTCTTCTCCAACCATCAAAATCATAATAATTTGAATTCGATGTTGCATTAGAGCGTTCCCAATTCACTTCATTTGTAATATAGCCACCAACACCTAATGCCTTTGGAAAAGTAATATAAGTTCCTATTAGATTTTCAAAATAAGATGTATCTAAAGTAATATCATCATCTAAAAAACAAACCACATTAATACGTTCTGAAACTTTAGATATACCATAATTACGTTGCTTAGTTAAACCTCTGTCTTGCTCAGTTACTTTGTAATACTTAAGATTTTTAAAATCATTAGCCTCAAGCATACGTTTTGTATCGTTATTAGAAGATCCATCTATAATTAAAATTTCATCCGGATATAAAACTTGTACTTGTACGCTTTCTAATAAATTCAATAAAGCGTTCGGACGCATGTAGGTGCAAACAATAAGAGAAAAAGTCATAAATTATTATTTAAAAACATCATGTATTTCCTTAAAAAAGGCGTTTCTATTCATATATTTTCTCCATAAAGTTCTATTTTCGGATTGCAATGTAATAAAATCAGAGGAACTTAATTGATTATGAAAATCAATAATCGTTTTATTTATAACTTCAGCATTAGCACTCTTAACTAAAACAATATGCTTAGTCCAATCAATCTTCCAATCTAAAGGCAATCTACAATCTGTGTCTATTAATACAGGGATTCTTCCCATGGCAAGTGTCTCATATAAACGTACAGAAAAATTTCCCACACCACGTAAGCAAAACGTATACCCTGATACTTCAATATTTTTAAAAAACTCTAAAGTTTTATTTATTTTATCTAATTCAGTCTGAACACCTCCCCTATACTTTTCTCTATATATAAAATGGGTTGTAAGTTCCGTTAAATCTTCAAGCTTTTTTAAAATAAAAGCTCTCTTAATACTTGACGGATAAAAGGACTGGTAATCTATATGTTCTTTTTTAATCTTTCGCTTTAAAATATTAACTTTTAAGTACAATAAATACTCTTTTATGCCCTTAAACAAACTAATATGAGCATGTCCTACAAAACCTATGGTAGGTTTAATATTTTTTTTTATTGTGTTAAATTCAGATTTTAATATGTATTCATATGGATCTACAATAAATGAAGGCATTATAAAAGTATTTGCATTAAGTTTAGAATGAAAGCCTCCTAGTCTAAAAGTAAAAATTTCTTCCTCTTTAAACGAATATCCAAAATCACCTCCTGTATAGATCCACAATGGAATGTTATGCTCACGTGCTAGAGTTAAATATTTTAATTTAATTTCTGGCTTTAAACTTTTAATATAATTATACTCTAAGGGGAGTACAATGATATCGGCTTGTTCAATTAATGCCGTAATACTATAATATTTATTTATTATGTTACATTCTTTATAATATAAATCTAATAGCAAAGGGAATACCTTACCTCTATGCTCTGGTATTAAAAATGATTTATCTGTATATAAATTAAGCATATGTTGAAGTTATTAACTTTTCAAATCTAACATTTCCGACAATGGAAGCAAACTTTGAAAAATTACTATTATACATCAAGGGCAACTGAACTAAAAAAACAAATTCACAACTACTCATAAAATAAAAATCTATAAATGTCTTTAAGTCAGATTCAATATCATTATCATTTAAGTCTATATGCTTAGGCACCCCATCTAATACTCTATAAGGTGTGTTTTCTTTTATATAATTAAGAAAATAAATACTATCTGACAAAATGAACACCTCATATTCTTCAAACGAAGCTACTTTTTTATTTATTTCAACCAAAACATTCTTTATTAAATCTATTTTCTCTGACTCTTTAAGTTCTAACTTAGTTGTATCCTTAAAATCTCCAAGTAAAGTTGTAAACCGTGTATGAAATACTACTTTTTTACTTGTACTTAAAAGCGTTTTGAGTTTTGATTCTAATAAAAAAGAGGGTTTAAATAATGCGTTGTAATTTTCGCTCCATTTTAAATAAATATCTTTTTCAATATCAGTATCTAAAATTTTATCTAAGTAATCAATATTACTATAAACGATAAACCTGTTTTTATTCGAATTTTTAATGATAGTATAAGGGTTACTATTAAAATCATTCATTAAATATAGAATATTTGATGTCAAAGGATTATAATATACCTTTTCTTTTATCCAAAATAGTTTGCTCGGAACTAAAAAATCTTTTAAATTAAATGGAGAATTAAAATGAATAAAAAAGTTATAATCTAATCGTTTTGAAATTTCATAAAAAGAAATAATCCCCTTAAGACGATCTACTAATCCTCCATGAGAGAAAATACCATCAAAACATATAATAATCTCTCCTTTAGATTCTTTCTTAAAAGATAATCTTTTTAAATAATGTATCCAGATTAAGAACCATTTATAATAAAATTTAATTTTTTTTATCACCATTAATTATAGTTCTATAAAACTCAATATTTTTAATAGCTTGTTTCTTTATATCAAAATGCTCCTCGACAAAGCTTCTTGCTGATTCCCCCATACTTAAACATAAATTTTCATCTTGCAACAGTTTACTAATCTTGTCTGCATATAATTTATGAGCTGCAGGAGCAACTAAATATCCGCTAAGGGCATCTTCCATTAATTCTTTTGCCCAACCTATATTACTATTTACAACTGGCTTTTGTAACGCCATAGCCTCAACTGTTACCATACCAAAAGTTTCTGCAAAAGTAGGAAAAACACATACATGGGCATTTTTAATAATTTTTTGCACTTCGCTATATGGAACTTTCTCTAGATATTGAATAGTTTCTAATTCGCTTTCATTAAAACTCTGCTTCATTAATTCCCAAGTTGAAGGACTTCCTGTTAAAATATCTGGAGCATCACTACCTATCAATATTAATTTAGCATTAGGAACTTGCTGCTTCACCAACTTAAAAATATGTGGCAACTCTAACATGCCTTTTTTCCTAATTATGGTGCCAATATAAAGGATTGTTTTGGGTTCAAATACTGATGGGGTTAAGTTATTAAAATCGTCTAGTTGTAACCCATGATAAATAGTTTCAATAGATTTATGATCAGATATTTTAAATAGCCTTTTTGTTAATTTCCCTGCAAATGTAGTAGGTGCAATATATGCACTTGCACCTCTTACGGCAAACTGCTCGAATAGTTTATTTTTTAATTTCTGCTTGCGTCCTTCTAAATGACAAAAATACCTGTCGCTACCATGAAAACGCATAACAATAGGCACTGTAAAATTCATAAATGCTGAAATACCAGTCCAATCAGGGACTTCAATAAGTCGTAATTTTTCTTTTATGATAACCGTTTGTACAATATTTTGAATATGCTTTCTATATCTAAACCATTTTCCAAAACTATAAGACACATTTCCTATTAAATAAAAATAAATATTATTTTCTACAAAATAATCCTCTTGTTCTTGCCCATATATAAACAGGTAGATTGTATGACCTTGCTGACTTAAAGCTTCTACTAAATTACCAATACTAGTCCCTAAACCAGCTGCTTGTTTAATTTTAAAATGAGGATATTCTGGGGCTATAAAACCTATTTTCATACATATCCCAATTTTTTACGAAGGTCTCTTGTCCCCCACTCTATAGCTTTACGATAAAATATATTCTTTGATTTCCTGTTTACAGGATTGAATTTCGTAGTTTTTTCTTTTTCATCCCAAATATGCTTTCCTCCTGTTTCTTCTTTAAAGAAAGACGTATTTATTACTGATATTTCATTTATTTCTGCCTTGATATCATCTAAAGCCTTATCACAATTAAAAAGTTCTTTTAAATACTGAAGTGTTTCTTCTTTTTGAATTACCAAATCTTCATAGCGAATTAAAATCCGATTTTCTAGATTAGGAAGTATATCAATAACCTGATGCGTTACTCTCCAACTAAAATACAACTGAAACAAACCAGTCTTCATTCCTATTTTTTTAATAAGATTTTTTATAGACTTTCTTTTAAATCTCATAGCCTTAAAACCGGAAGTTAAAACATCCTTAGGGTCTCTAATTAATAATATATGAATGTCATTCGGGAATAATTCAGGCAAACAATCAACTCCCTGAAAACTAGTGTCTTTTATTAAAACATAAGAATTATCTGATTTAGACAAAATACGTTCACGTAAACCATTTATAAATAAATGATCCATAAATTTCTTATCAGAATCTAAATAAATATAACGTCTAGTATGTGTGTAGTACAAATCCAATATTCTAGATAATTGTGTCTCACTTTTATCATGTATTAAAATTTCAAGACCTGTAAAAATTTTAAATACTTGTGCGACAAAATTATGTCCTGTTCTAGGAGAATATGAATTCGAAAAAATTATTTTTTGATTATTTTTCATTTAGAGTTAAATTAATTGTTGTTAGTATACGAATTGAAGCTTCGTTGCTTGGTTGTTCATTTATTTTTGAGAACCAGTTAGCTGCATTTCTAGTAACAACAGAGGAATGATTTAACATAGATAACAAACTAGCTTGTATACGATCTGGGTGATCTAACCAATATACTGCGTTTGCATTTGGCATAGATCTAAAATGCACATAATCGTACACGTGTACACCTTTTACAACAGTATTTTCTCTATTATAATGATAATTCATGTACCCGCAAGGTTTATTGTGTGCCACATAATCAAACACCATAGACGATCCTAAATTCATGACACCAGCAGTATGTTCTGCCATATTTACTAATAATTTTGAATCTTCCAGAGTTGGTAATTTAGCATTCCATCCATCACCTATAGCATTCCATAACGGCGCTATAGGAACTATAAAATGTTTAAATTCGTCTAAAACAGCATCAAAACGCTTTGAAAAATCTACAGGGCAACGTCTAAATATAAGTCCTAATTGGTGGCCTTCTGCATTAAGTGCTTCAATAGCCAAAGCAACATCTTTTAAATACAAAGGATCTTGAGGCGATGTTGTAATATCGTCTCCACTAAAACAAAAATAAGTGGTGTTTGCATTTAAATGATAGTGTTTGTAAAATTCAGTTTTAGAAACTATAATATCTGTATTATAATGAGGCTCAAACTGTGGTGTTCCTGTTACCGTTATTTGTTCATCTTTTACAAATGGATAATACGTTAACAGTTCTTGTTTCATATGTTTACTCCAAACATGATAATAATCGGTCTCTACATCTAACATCGATTTTGGTAAATTATCCCATGAAAACACAAACCCAATAGTTGGTATACCTATCTGTTTTGCTGCTTGAATAGGTGCTATCGCTAAAATAGCACGCTGACTAGCACAATACACCAAATCGGGTTGCTCTTGTTTTATAAGGTCATAACAAGAATTGTAATACTCCGTTTTACTTTCTAAATTTTGAATACGCCTGCGTAAGCTTAATAGTCCTTTTTCACTATTAAACATTAAAATTAATAGCTTAGTTATACTATGTTTTATAACACTTTTATATCCAGAATACTTTAAAGGAAACCAATATTTATTGTATACATTATCATTAAACCGATTAATATTTTGATTGAGTTCTACTCGTTTCTTGGCATTTTTAAAACTATCCGTTAACGGATGTTGTTTTATGGTTTGGGGTATAACTTCTTTTAATCCTAGTTCTGATAATGGTAATGGCGTAAGGTTAAGAAATACAATATCCAAGCCCATAGCCTGCGCCTGCTTATAAAACGAAGTATACACAAAGTTCCTTAAGCTCACCCCATCTGGAATTATCATGAGTATTTTTTTATGATTATTCATATTGCACTAAAATAATCTTAATAATTTATATTTAAACTTTCTTTAAAAATCATCATTTACATATCCTTATTAAAAACTCCAACTAATTGCTCTGCTTTATTCCAATCTTCAAGCGTATCAATATTTACATATGTTTTTTTTGACGATTCAATATATGAGATGCTTTTTCCATAAAGTGAATTTTGATGCTTTAAGACCTCTGTTTTGGTTAGATATACACTCCCATCTCTATGAAAAGCTCTAGGCAAATCTTGTCTTCTTGAAATAATTTCTGATTCACCTGTAGATATATACAAAATTCCTTTATCATCTGCTTCAAACACCCAATGCGGATTGTACTCATGAGGGACTTCAATAACAGAAACTAATGAGTCTGTATCATTTTTTAAAAATGTTTCAATAGCTGTTTCTAAAAATTCAATTGTACGAAATGGTGATGTAATTTGTAACAAACACACAGCATCAAAGAATTCTCCTTGATTTGCATAAAAGTCTAAAGCATGTATTATAACAGGTAATGTTGGTGATTTATCTTGAGCTAAATTGTTAGGTCTTTTAAAAGGTACATCAAGCCCCATTATTTTACCTAACTCTATAATTTTATCATCATCAGAACTTAAAACAATTTTAGAGAGGTATTTGGAAGCCTTTGCTACATCACTTGTATATTGTAACAGAGGTTTTCCTGCTAATAATTTTATATTTTTTCCTGGCACTCCTTTAGAGCCACCTCTAGCGGGTATAATTCCTAAAATTTTCATTTTAATATACAATTGTTTTATGAAATTTAAGAGGTACTTGCTCTAAATACTCTGCTATTTTTTTACCCGCATTACCATCGCCATAAACTAAAGATTTAGGTGTTTTATTTACTTTAATTTGAGACTGAATCGCATTATAAATAGCATCTTTACTATAAGGTACATCAATAACATTTTCTCCTCGTTCTCTTCTATTCTGTCTTGTACCAATATTAACTACAGGTACTCCTAAATATGCACATTCTCTAATTCCTACACTAGAATTCCCTATTAGACATGACGCATGATTTAAAAGATTTAAAAAATCATCACCTTTCATATTTTTAAAAAAATGAACATGATTTAATTCATTTTTTTCTCGATAAGAACGTATACCCGAAGATGTACCATCCGCTCCAGCATCAACATTTGGCCAAAACCATAACACTGGTAATGTTAATTGACTAACAACAGTTAAAGTTTCTTCTACATGACGTCTAGAATCTTTATATTCAGTAGTCACAGGATGTTGCATAACTACCACATAGCCATTAGACAAATCTGGTTCTGCACCTACGCCACCATAACGAGAGTAAGGGTTAAATTGTAATTTACCTGAAGTATCAATTGCTTTAGCGATATCTATAGACGGACAACCTGTGTTAAATACAGAATCTACTTCTTCTCCTAATTTTAATACACGAGTTTTGGCATCTTCTGAGGCTACAAAATGATAATCTGCCAACTTTGTAATGGCATGTCTCACTTTTTCATCAATATTACCAGTAACTTCTCCTCCTTGAATATGTGCAAGGGGAATATTCATATAAGATGCCGCTATGGCTGTTGCCATCGTTTCAAATCGATCTGCTACCGTTACCACGATATCAGGCTTTAAGTTTTCAAAAACCGTAGATAATTCTAAAATTCCAATACCCGTAGTCTTTGCTGCTGCAGTTAAATTTTCTCCTTCTAAAACATTAAAAACTTTAGCTGCAATTGTAAAACCATCGTTTTCAATATAATGTACAGCAGATCCATAACGCTCTAATAATGCAGAAGCTGCCACTATAAGTTGTAGTTCTAAATTTGGATGATCTTTTATAGCTTGTAACACGGTTTTAACACGGCTATAAGAAGGGCGTGCTGTAATAACTACAGCTATTTTTCTATGAGACATAAATGTTTTGTAACTTTTACCTTGTAATATTACAAATATATACGGTTTTATAAAATGAAAACTAAATTGTCTTTCAAAATACGTAATTAAAAAACATTAAACATTACTTCTGAACTTATAAGCTGAACTTCATTTAGACAATACAATGATTCATCTGTTTAATCATTTCCGTAAAAAACAATTAACACATCTCTAATCTAAATCGTCCCAATTCAAAAAAGACCATTGATTTAAATCTTTATTCAATTGTTTCCCAATAACACCCTGAAATAAAGAAGCATCAATACCATAACTTTTCGGTTTTTTTGTTTCTAAATCTTCAAACCTTATAATATGCCCTTGTTCTAAATTTTTATTAATTGCTAAAGATTTTTCAAAAATGCCTTTTAGTTCTGAAAACTTAGAATTATCTTTCTTATCTATGGGATTCTGAATTGCTATAGCTATATTATTTACAGCCGTTACTAATTGTGAAGTTTCTTTTATAGTCAATGATGCTTTGGCATCTGGGCCAAACATTTCTTTATCAAAAACCACATGAAATTCTAAAATCTCGGCACCTAAAGCAACCGCAGCAATACACGACTCTATAGATGAGGAATGGTCAGAGAAACCCACTGGAATATTATATCTAAACTTTAATTCTGAGATCACATTTAATCCATATTCCTCTGGTTTAGTCGGATAGGCAGTAGTGCACTGTAAAACAGACACATCAACGTGTTTATCTTTTAAAAATGTTATTGTTTGATCTAACTCCTCAAAAGAACTCATTCCTGAAGATACGATTACAGGCTTACCTGTTTGTGCAATTTTTTCTAATAACACTAAATTATTAACTTCTCCTGAACCTACTTTATATCGTTTTACACCAACCTCCTCTAACAAATCTACAGCAGCATTACTAAAAGGAGAACTCATAAACTCTAAACCGACAGCATCGCAATGCCTTTTGATGTCTTTCCATTGTTCTAAGGTAAACTCCATACGTTTCCAATACTCTAATCGTGTAGTATCTTGTTTAGAAAACTGAACTCTAAAAGGCTCATAAATACTACTTTCTGCCTCAGCAATATGAGTTTGAAATTTAATAGCATCACACCCCGATTTTGCCACAGCGTCTATATAGGCATGCGCCATCCCTAGGCTTCCATCGTGGGCTTGTGCAATTTCTGCAATTATAAAAGGGCTGACCATCAAAAAATTATTTATCCAATATTTTTAATTCTGTTTACTCCTAAAGTTCATATTAAACTGTAGTATGTAGTATGTATTATAATTATATTTAATTTTTAAATTTACACAAAATTAGTTGTTTAAACTTAGTTGAACCTACTAATTGTCTAGAAATCCAATTTTGGATTTTCTGATAATTTGAAAATTTTATTTCTATTAGATTCTCAGGAAAAACAGTTTCCTGTTTTTTACTTCTAAGAGTTTCATTGTGTGTTTTTAACATCCAATCTTCAACAGTATTACCTAAATGATATGCATAATTATCCATCGTCGACAACCTAAATAAACCTTTTAAAAAAGGAGGTTTGTCTAAATACTCCTCTTCGCTTTCCCCTCCTAATTGATAATCTGTATGCCTTTTTAAATATTTAAATATTGAAGTTTTATAGGTAGCAACAAAATGACCCGCTCCAACTACTGCTTTACACTCGTTTTTACCTTTTAAAATTAAATAATCTTTACAATAATATTTTTCAAAAAGAGATAAAGCACCTATACTTTCAGCAAATCTTATTAATGCTTGTTTATTTACCACCGGATGCTTTAATATTTTTTCAGAAAACATATAATTTAAATAAATATTTTCTGTATAATAAAATGACTGTGAAGGATTCGGCACTGGACTTACAACCCCTGCCCTTGGAAAACTATCAAAAACCTTATAAGTTTCTTGTTGCCAATTATTTAAAAATAGTACATCTGCATCTGAAATAGTTAACAATGGTAAGTTAATCCCTGAAATTCCTTTTAAAATAGAATTAACCTTTCCAATTCCACTAGTGATAATAACATCATTAATATTACCGCTAAGATATTGATTCAAAACATATTCCTCAACCTCTACACACGAACCATTGCAAATAACCGTTATATAAGTTTGATTATTTACAGTTTTTAATAGCGAATTTAAAGACAGTTTAAATATCTCAAAAGACTGTCTGTAATACTTCTCTAAATTTGGTATATAAACAGGTATAATTACTTGATGATTATATTTATCAAGATTTATTTTTTTATTACGTTGAGGATTCTTGCCTACTCGCATGATTAAATAACTAAATTAATATTTTAATTTAATAGAATTGTAAACTTCGCATTGAAAATTATAAACACTACTAAAGTCACCCTTTTTCAAATACAAATAATTTATCTTAAGGTACCTTAAAAAATGTATTTTTGAATTCAAATAACTTTTATTTAAATCTCGACTGAAACTCAAATATTGAGAAGGACTACATTCGCTTTGATAAGTATCAATTATATAATAATTATATTTATAAATTGCTTCAAGTTTTTGTTTATCGTAGCCTTTTCCTCCAGAAATACTATTTTCAGAAATTCTTACGCTAATTATTGCCTCATTTATTGAAAATATAAAATTAAAATTAGACACTTCGAAAACAGCTAATTTATCAGCAGACCAACCTAAAGGAAGGTCTTTAAATCCTATCTTTAAAAGCTGTTTTTTATTAAAAAAATATTCACTTAAAGAACTTCTTACTTCTCGAGAAAAGAAATCTAAGCATGTTTCTTTCTTAGGATGTTTAAAGATTTCTGAAAACACTACACTTTCTGAATTAATCTTATGAGTAGCAAATCTGACAACTTTAATACGCTCTTGTTCTATTTCTTTTAAATTATCATAGAATGATTCTACTACATTTTCACCATAAACATCGTCATCTCCTAAAATAGTTATCCACTTTTCATTCTCAACCAACTTAAAACAGCGTTCCCATTGCTTAACTAAAGATATACCTCCTAAATTTTTACTAAATCTTTTATATACAATAGGAAATTTGTTTTTATACTCATTAATCAAATTTTCTGGATTTTCTAAGCTAGCATCATTTCCTATATAAACTTTAAACCGTTTATCAGTCTGATTAGCTAATGACTCTAAAGTCTGCTTAAAAAAGGTAATTTTATAATATGGAATAACTATTGCTAACAAATATTGAATTATTTATAATTTTTAATCTTTGAAATATGATATTTAATCAGGAGTACTCATCAGAATATCTCTATTTTTTAATATTTTATCATGTGACCAATTCCACCACTCCATTTTTTTTATTTTATTAATCTGATCTTCATCAAATCTCATCTTTATAAATCTTGCTGGACTACCTGCATATATAGCAAATTCTGGTATATTTTTAGTAACAACACTTCCTGCTCCTATAATTGCACCTGTCCCTATTTTAACACCAGAAAGAATGGTAACATTTGTACCAATCCAAACGTCATGACCAATCTCAACATCTCCTTTAGATTCTCTATCTTTTCCTAATAAAGAATTATCTTTAGACAGAGAATAAAATGGATATGTTGATATCAAGTTATAATCATGCTCTCCTCCTAACAATATTGTTACATTTGCAGCTATTGAACTATAATTCCCTATTTTTAAAGTTGTACCTTCATTATAATCTAAAACTCTAATATTACCATAAGTCCCCTCTCCAATTTCATATGATTTGTTTTTAAAGAAGTCCTTAGTGTAGAATAGTTTTTCTTTCTTTTTTACAGGATAGAAAAACCTGTAGATATATTTCAAAAGATCGATCATAATACTAAACTTAATTATAGAGTTTTAGTTTCAATTTTCCAGTCTAAAATAGGTCTTATTAAACCAGGCCAATTCGTTCCTGTATCTACTCTATATTTTATTATATTAGGTTTATTTATTACTTTAAAAGTTAAAGCTTCATCAATTTTTAAATGAACCATATTAGGGTTATAATTACCAAGCGCTATTAGAACTTTATATCTACCCTCTAATAATAAATTTCCAGGTATAACACAAGTAGTTGTTATTAATGAATCTTTAATAGAGTGAGAGCTAGACCATGTTTCCGAATCAAATTCATTTGAAGCAAAAAGTGTTCTATCAAACTCATCAATTATGTGTATAATTGCTGTATTTTTATATTCTTTATTAAGATCTAAATAACAAATTTTAATATTAATAGACTCGGTCATATCATATTCAAACTGTGGAGAGTTTTCGGAATTTTCTACAGATATAGATTTCAATTTTGCATAAGAATTACCTATTTCATTTCCTTTTCCCCATGTTTTTGAAGTCTTTGGCTTAAAACTAATTAGTGTATACTTATTTATAATATCGTTAGGTAATCCATCATCTACAACTTTACCATTTTCTAATAAAAGTACTCTATCTGTTAACTTTAATATAGCATCCATATCATGACTAACAAATAATACAGTTCTTCCGTCTCCTTTACTTATATCTTGCATCTTCCCTATCGCCTTCTTCTGAAATTCGGCATCACCCACAGCAAGGACCTCATCAATCACTAAAATATCGGGTTCTAAAAAGGCCGCTACGGCAAAGGCTAAACGCACCCGCATCCCTGAAGAATACCGTTTTACAGGGGTATCTACATAACGTTCACACCCACTAAAAGCAATAATCTCGTCTTCTTTGGCTTTAATTTCGGCTTTGGTCATACCCAAAATAGCGCCGTTCAAATAGATGTTTTCACGACCTGTAAGTTCGGGATGAAACCCCGTACCAACTTCTAATAAACTGGCTATTCGCCCACGGGTTTTTATTTCGCCTGTGGTCGGGCTAGTCACCCGAGATAAAATTTTTAGCAAGGTACTTTTTCCCGCGCCATTTTTACCTATAATCCCTAAAACTTCACCTTGTTTTACCTCAAAATTAATGTCTTTAAGGGCCCAAGCATAATCACTTTTACCTTTACTCGAGCGGTCGTTGGTTTCACCAATTTTTAAATACGGATCTTCCTTACCGCGCACACGATGCCACCAGCGGTTTAAATCGTGACTAATAGTACCTGTACCAATAAGTCCCAGGCGGTATTGTTTACTTATGTTCTCGGCTTTTAAAATAATCATGAATGCGTAATAGTTGGTTGATTTAATTTTGGCTATTTAGTAATTACAAACAATACATCCATATACCAAAATAATGGGCTAATATAATAAAAGCAGTTGACTTAGATGTTTTCAATGATTATTTATTCTACCATGCAGAACACTGTATTTTCAGTCCTAATAAACATCAAGAAAAAGAAATATTAAAACCCAAAAGCTATTTTTTTTGACCCCGGCATATCAAAAATATACAGCAAAAAACACGTAAAATTTTAAGCTGTTTGAGCCAAACGCATTACATTAAAAACACTAGCTTATCATATAAAACCAAATCATATTCAATAGAATACACACAAATGCGAGTTCTTAAAATTTAGTGTTGGAACATAACATTTAGAGATACTTTCGTAAGCCTAGATTTTTTTGGTTCGTTTTTTTAGCGATGAAAACTGCGTAGCACATCATGAGTCCTTAAAAATAATAACGCGAATAAAAAGTAAATAAAAAACATCGAATCGAAAAACCCCGGCCTATCGAAAGTATATCGTAAAATGTGCAGTGAACAACACGTAAAATTTTAAGCTGTTTGAGCTAAACGCATTACATTAAAAACACTAACATATCATATAAAACCAAATCATATTCAATAGAATACACACAAATGCGAGTTCTTAAAATTTAGTGTTGGAACATAACATTTAGAGATACTTTCGTAAGCCTAGATTTTTTTGGTTCGTTTTTTTAGCAATGAAAACTGCGAAGCACATCATGAGTCCATAAAAATAATAACGCGAATAAAAAGTAAAGAGAACAAAAAAAACACGATTACAAACCATGAACTTCCAAAACTAATAAACATCCAGAAAAAAAGAAATATTAAAAGCCTAAAGCTGAAGTTTTAGACCCCGGCCTATCGAAAGTATATCGTAAAATGTGCAGTGAACAACGCGTAAAATTTTAAGCTGTTTGAGCCAAACGCATTACATTAAAAACACTAACATATCATATAAAACCAAATCATATTCAATAGAATACATACCAATGCGAGTTCTTAAAATTTAGTGTTGGAACATAACATTTAGAGATACTTTCGTAAGCCTAGATTTTTTTGTTACTTTTTTTAGCAATGAAAACTGCGAAGCACATCATGAGTCCTTAAAAATAATAACGCGAATAAAAAGTAAAGAAACAAACAATAACGCGAATAAAAAGTAAATAAAAAACATCGAATCTAAAAACCCCAGCATATCGAAAGTATATCGTAAAATGTGCAGTGAACAACGCGTAAAATTTTAAGCTGTTTGAGCCAAACGCATTACATTAAAAACACTAACATATCATATAAAACCAAATCATATTCAATAAAATACACACAAATGCGAGTTCTTAAAATTTAGTGTTGGAACATAACATTTAGAGATACTTTCGTAAGCCTAGATTTTTTTGTTACTTTTTTTAGCAATGAAAACTGCGTAGCACATCATGAGTCCATAAAAATAATAACGCGAATAAAAAGTAGAGAAACAAACAATAACGCGAATAAAAAGTAAATAAAAAACATCGAATCTAAAAACCCCGGCATATCGAAAGTATATCGTAAAATGTGCAGTGAACAACGCGTAAAATTTTAAGCTGTTTGAGCCAAACGCATTACATTAAAAACACTAACATATCATATAAAACCAAATCATATTCAATAGAATACACACAAATGCGAGTTCTTAAAATTTAGTGTTGGAACATAACATTTAGAGATACTTTCGTAAGCCTAGATTTTTTTGTTACTTTTTTTAGCAATGAAAACTGCGAAGCACATCATGAGTCCATAAAAATAATAACGCGAATAAAAATGAACATTAATAACAACAAATAATAACCTTGATAAAATTTAAAAATACTTTCTTAACCCAAATACCCTTATCCTAAGCAAAACAAAAAGATTGTATAACTTTTTTTAGCAATGAAAACTGCGTAGCACATCATGAGTCCTTAAAAATAATAACGCGAATAAAAAGTAAAGAGAACAAAAACGAAAATCACGATTACAAGCCATAAATTTTCAGTCATAATGAACGAAGAAGCGAAACTGCACTACGAAGTAGTAAGCATGCAGCTTAAGACCCCGGCCTATCGAAAGTATATCGTAAAATGTGCAGTGAACAACATGTAAAATTTTAAGCTGTACAAACAAACAAATAACAATCAAAACACAAATAACAATTACAAGCCATGAATTTTCAGTCATAATGAACGAAGAAGCGGAACTGCACTACGAAGTAGTAAGCATGAAGCTTCGATAGTGAATGGTACGCAGTAATGACCTAGAAATTCATTTGATCTTTTGGCTTGGTTTATCCTGAGCGAAGTCGAAGGGTTTGCATCAAGGCAAAATGAACATAAAAAAAACAACCTTATCCACCTAAATCTTAACCTTACTATGCACAGCTCGCAACACATCATCATAAGGCACCTTAAAATAATCACTATACTCACGAATACTAATCCGTTTACGTTTCACAATTTTATATTCATTCAAAATATCGCGTATATATTGCTTAGCGGTTTTATCGCAAACTCCCATAAGAAGTGCGACATCGTTACTATTTAAAAATAGTCGATATCCCATAGTACTAAGCACTTTAAATTAGGTTAAGTATAATAGTTTTTATTTTGTATTAACGCTACATTTTTCCTTTAAATCTATAGTCAGATAAAATAAAAAAAAGCATAGAAAATAAACAAAATCAGGTTCTCAATAAAAAAAAGCTAGGCTTAAAAACATGCAACATACTCATTTTTAAGTAATTACACAAATAAGAGTATAATAAAAAACAACTTAAAGAAACCTATGTAATAAAAAATGCTGCGAATGTATTACAGTTTTACGATAAGCTAGAACAAAAAAATTACCTAAAATTAGACCATAGAGTTTAAATAAATATAAAAACCCTCCGCCATACCAAAGCCATACCAAAGCCATACCAAAGCCATAGTTAACTTATAAGCACAAAAACCAAAATCAACCTCAAATTTCGGAAAAATCAAGAAAAACAGAGAAGAAACTAGAAATATTAGTTCGAAATAAGAAATAATAAGAAAATAAAGGAAGTTCAAAAAAATGCAAAACAAACCTGTAGTAATTTAGAACTAAGCGCATGTATCTAAATTATGTATGTAGTAATTATAGGTTATCCATAGCATAACCAATCCCGGGAACATAAGTAAGCAGATACATCATTTTTACTAACCGTAGGTTATAGATCTAAAATGCTCACAATTGCAAAACAAAATAAATGTTGAGCGGTGTGTAAAATTAAACAGATATAGAACCTGCATAAATCCCATTATATCATGGCAAAATATAAATCTTTATTTAATGTAGAAGGTTCAATAGGAGAAGTTACATTCTACAAAGGAGAAGACGGATTTTATATCCGATCTAAAGGTGGTGTTAGCAAAGACCGCATACTAAACGATCCCGCATTTGTAAGAACACGCGAGAATAATAGTGAATTTGCAGAATCCGCAACATCCGGCAAAAAATTACGACATGCCATTACAGCTTTGTTGATAGAAGCAAAAGATAACCGAATGACTTCCAGGTTGACTCAAATTATGAGTCGTGTTAAAAATGCAGATATCACTTCAGCAAGAGGTCAGCGCAAAGTAAGTATTGGCATCAATACAACAGATGGCAAAAACGCAATTAAAGGCTTCGAATTTAACAACAATGCACTACTAAGCAGTGTATTGCTTGAAGCTTACTCCTTAAACACCACGACAGGAGAAATTAGCATGCCTAATTTTATTCCAGCACAAGACTTAAATAGCCCAAACGGATCGACACATGTTAGTTTTAATTCAGGGTTTTTAAATCTAAATTTTAATGATAGTGTATCCGACTTACAAATTAGCCCTACGGTCAATTTACCAATTAACAGTACATTATCACCAATAACACTAATACCTGCTGCACCACCTACTGGTACAGGAACGCCCTTTTATTTTCTAAAAGTTGCATTTTATCAAGAAGTAAATGGTACACAATACCCTTTAAAAAATGGAACATTTAATGCCTTACAACTTATAGACGTTCTATAAACAGGTTTTAAAATACAATGTAAATCCTCGTACACACGAGGATTTTTCGTGCTTTAATCACACATCACAACCAACTGCAAATGGTCTACCCCCAATTAACTCATCAATTTTAATCCATTTTCAAGACTAACTAATTCTCGTTCTAAAACCTGCTTCATCCTTTTGTTATTAGGACAACGACGCTTCATATCGCCTTCTACCAATGCTGGTAAATGTATAATCTCTGATTTTGAATTCGTAAATGCAATAATACGATTTGCTAATTCTAAGATGGTCATTTCATTGTCGTTTCCTACATTTAAAACATCGTTAATAAACAGTTGCTTTTTATAAGCTTCTACACAGGTCGAAACCGTATCATCTATATAACAAAACGAACGGGTCTGCTGTCCATTTCCATGTATGGTTATAGGCTTATTAGTCTGTGCAGCATGAAGAAAACGTGGCACTACAAAATCATCACTTTGATGTGGACCATAGGTATTAAAAAATCTAAAAATTGTATAATCTAATCCAAATTCTTGTTGGTAAGATTTAAAAAATGATTCTCCTACATTCTTCACTATGGCATAAGGTAACCTAGAATTTAAAGGTGTCGTGTTTTCGTGTTGTGGTACCTCAAAAGGCTCGCCATACACTTCTGAAGAACTGGAATAAAATACACGCCTTACATCTGATGCTTTCGATAAAGACAAAATATTTTTTATCCCTTCTATATCCTGTAAAACGCGAAGAGGATTTGCTAACGTACGCTTTACGCCTACCATAGCTGCTAGATGAAATACATAATTAATATTAAAACGCTCAAAAACTGGAGCAACATCATTATATCGATTTACATCTGCTTGAATAAACTTTACATTAGATAACTTGGGTATATGTGATTCTACTCCTGTAAGTAAATTGTCTACAACTACGAGTTGTGTGTCTGGTTCTGTTGCAAGAGCAGCAACCAAACTACTCCCTATATTTCCGGCTCCTCCGGTGATTAGTATAGTATTCATTTTAGTTATTAGAGTGTTAATTGTAAGGGTATTGATTTAAAATTCATGTTATATTTTTTTTTATACGAATTACGCTTACACTTAAACCGTATCTATAAATTTCTTCTCTGTACTATTAAACACGATAAGTCCAAGCAAAAACACAAATATGCTAACCACACTTATATATACCAATTGAAGGCTAGAAATCTCGCCAACGCCTAACGTAATATGTCTAAAGGCTTCTATAACAATAGTCATAGGGTTATAAGCCACTAGCCACGCAACACCTGGTAATTTTTCTTCAAAAAAGGATAAAGGGTACATCACTGCCGAGCCATACATAAGTAATTGCACACCAAAGGCCACTAAAAAGGTTAAATCACGGTACTTGGTAGTCATAGACGATATTAACATCCCAAAGCCTAAACCCAAAAGCCCCATAATAAAGACAAGCACTGGTAAGAGTAACAAACTCCACTGCGGACGTGCAGCATAAGCCGTAGTGGTAAACCCTACAAAATAGACGTAAAACCCTATAAATACCAACAATTGAATGGCAAATTTCACTAAGTTAGAAACCACTATAGACATAGGAATAATCACTCTGGGAAAATACACTTTACCAAAAATAGCCTGATTTTTAGTAAACGTATCACTTGTACCCGTAAGGCATTCTTTAAAATAATTCCAAGCTGTTATCCCTGCTAAGTTAAATAAAAATGCAGGCACGCCAGGTGTAACTGGTATGGCTGCTAAATTATTAAATATGACCGTAAAAATTATTGAGGTAAATAAAGGCTGTATAAAATACCACAACGGCCCCAAAATGGTTTGCTTATATACAGTAACAATATCACGTTTTACAAACAGTAACAATAGGTCTTTATACCTCCAAATTTCTTTAAAATTAAGATCTATTAATTTACGCTTTGGAGATATGGTATACAACCAAGGGCGTTCTTGTTCTTTTATTGCATTCAAGGGTCTGGGTTTAGAGGTGCTAATATAATAAATGCAGGTGAATTACAATTTATGTTTTGTGATTAGTTAAAAAACTGTTAGCAAAACACTTTTAAGTGGTATTCTTGTTATATTATAGTTTAAGGTTGGTGTAGAAAATAGAATACCAATTCACCTTAAATATAACAATCTACTAACAAACAGCCCCCACTTAAAACTAACAATTAATTTATACTCCTATACCATTTAAAAACTGTATTTTAGTGCTTAAACTCATGCTATGGAATTATCTCAAGTTAAACTCGTTGTTTCCGATATGGACGGTACCTTACTAAATTCTAAAGACGAAGTTAGTCCGCGTTTTTATAAATTGTTTCATGAGCTTCAAGCTCACAATGTGCATTTTATTGCCGCTAGTGGTCGACAGTATTTTAGTATGATTGAAAAGTTACACCCCATTAAGGATGCAATTACCATTATTGCTGAAAATGGTGGACTTACCAAACGTGGCAACCAAGAACTGGCAAAACGCTTACTTGAAAAAGATAAAATCAATGCCATCTTACCGCTGTTACGTGCTATTGAGAATACCTTTATTGTACTTTGTGGCAAAAACAAAGCATATATAGAAACAGAAGACATTCACTTCCCTAAGCTTTTAAGTGAATATTATACCGAATTTAATACAGTTACAAACCTCAGTGAAGTCACAGATGATGAATTTTTAAAACTGGCTATTTATCATACCAATAATTCTGAAGATTTTATTTATCCCAAAGTAAAACATTTGGAAGCTGAATATCAGATTAAAGTCTCTGGAGAACATTGGCTAGACATCTCACACCACGACGCAAATAAAGGATATGCTTTATCAGAAGTTCAAGAAGAATTTGGAATCTCTGAAGCAGAAACTATGGTATTTGGAGATTATAATAATGATTTAGAAATGCTGAAACGTGCCCATTTTAGTTATGCTATGGAAAATGCACACCCAAACGTTAAACAAACTGCACGTTTTATAACTAAAAGTAACGATGCTTTTGGTGTTGAAGTGGTATTAGAAGCTTTACTTGATGCTAAGAAAAAAGTTTTAATTGATGGTTAAGGTGTGTGTATAAAACTGTTAGCTACACAAACATTTCGGCACACAAATACCCGAAAGGTTACAGGAGTTGTACATTACAGCTTACGCCACGCTTTAGATAGACTATTTTAAACCGAATATTATAATATAAAACCGAATGGCCTTCAGTATAAAACACGCTAAAAGTTAACACGCACCAAAAACGACTAATACCAACTAGAGAATTTATACGCCATAGCTTACACCATGCCCATATGATAGATTGAGTATATAAATTTGAACTTTACCACTTCCCTATTTAAAAATCACATTCCAAAAGCTGTAAGCACTAAATGTCTTGACCCACCATAATCTCGGTGTTCGCACATATAGATGCCTTGCCAAGTCCCTAAATTTAATTGGCCATTGGTAATAGGTATGTGTACACTACTACCTAATAACGCTGATTTTATATGAGCAGGCATATCGTCTGCTCCTTCATAAGTATGAGTATAATACGATTGATTTTCGGGCACCATCACATTAAAATGACGTTCAAAGTCCACACGTACAGAAGGATCGGCATTTTCACTAATAGTGAGGCTAGCAGACGTGTGTTTAATAAATACATGAAGCATTCCTGTAGTTATTGTATTTAATTCTGGAAGAGCTGCTACTACCTCGTTGGTAATAATATGAAACCCACGTTTAAAAGGCTGTAACTGCATCTCGTTCTGAATAACTTTCATACCAATTGATTGTATTAGGTAAACATATGTTTTGTAATTATATAGTTAAGATGTTAGGGGACTGTACTAGTGAATCATAAAAAACACTAATTTCCAATTCCCGTCTCTCATACAGCCTTATGTTTTTTGTTTTTTCTTTTTGGCTGCAGGAAACAATACATTATTTAGAATTAATCGGTATCCTGGCGATGTAGGGTGTAACTCTAATTCTGTTTTTGGGTCTCCCACCTTATGGGTATAATCTTCTGGATCGTGTCCGCCATAAAAGGTAAAAAAGCCTTTACCTTTAATACCATGAATGTATTTGGCTTCACCATTGCTTTTATTTTCGCCCAACACCAACACATTAGATTTAATTTCATCGCGAGTAAAGGACGTCGTTTGCCCCATAAAACCTTTTACTAAAGCCGTGTGATTCTGGCATAACATGGTAGGCACAGGATCCCACTTTGCTGAAAAATCTACTAGCGAAAAGTAATCGGCATCCTTCATTATACGGCGTTTTGTTGTCATGTCTATAGACGAAAACTCATACACTTTAGGGTCTCGTTCTAAAATAAAATCTGTAAAGGCAAACGTATTATTATAATTAATATGATTCTGATACCCTGGATCACTAGCATCGCCATCAAACATAGCTTCGCAAATATCTACACCTTCAGCAGACAAAGCAATGTCAAACGAATCTGTAGCACTGCACATGGCAAACATAAATCCGCCACCCACAACATAATCTCTTATTTTTAACGCTACCGCTAACTTTTCTTCAGAAACCTTTGTATATCCCAAACGCTGCGCTAAAGCTTCTGCTTCTTTTTTATCTTCTATGTACCAGGCAGCGGTTTTAAAACTGTTATAAAACTTTCCGTATTGCCCTGTAAAATCCTCATGATGTAAATGCAACCAATCGTATAGCAATAAATTATCGTTTAAAACATCTTCGTCATATACCGTAGTATACGGAATTTCTGCATAGGTTAAAACCATAGTTACCGCATCATCCCATGGCGAATTTCCTTTTGGCGTATAGACCGCTATTTTGGGTGCTTTTTCAAGGACTACAGCTTCCATATTCTGACTCGGACTCTCAATTAACTCCAAAATGTTTTCTGCTTTATCATTAGAAATGACTTCAAAAGAGACGCCTCTAATTTGGCATTCTCTCTGAATAGCATCGGTATCTGGTACTAAAAAAGACCCACCTCGATAGTTTAAAAGCCATTTAACTTTTAATTGCTTATCGAGTGCCCAATAGGTCATACCGTAAGCTTTTAAATGATTTTTTTGACCATCTGCATCCATAGGTATTAAAATATAAGACGCAAAGGATTTGGCTGACAGCAGCACACACAAGATAAAAAATAAGAGCCGTTTTAAAATCATTTTATACGTTAACACAGTTGATTGTGAAAGATACTTAATTTTTAATGCGAGTAAAAACACTTTATAAAAAGATTGACAGTTTATCCGTTTTATTTTTTTATGTATTTATTGTTTACAATCCTTTAAAACTATCACAATGGCTGCACTGTATAAATTATGCCATATCTAAATACTGAGAAATAATATCCTAAAATGAATTTAAAATAACTTCTAAATCACCTTAAGTAAAACAACACACTCCGGAACAATAAAAAACCACGAATTGTACTTAATAGGTAACAATCGTGGTTTATATAAATTAGGTCGTTTCAGTTTTAAAACGGCACATCATTATCATCATCTTCATTCATAGCACTTCCAAACGCATCGGTAGGTGTTGGAAAACTATTGGTTGAAGGAAAGCCTGCATTTTCATTAGGATTTGTATTCATTTTACTATGGAATTCATAGGGCGAGTCGAAATCGTCTAGGTTATCAAATTTACCTAAGTGTCCTAAGAATTTCAATCGGATATTTTCTAAACCACCATTCCTATGTTTTGCAATAATGAATTCGGCTTGGCCTTCGGTAGGAGAACGTTCATCATCATCCCATTCTTCAATTTTATAATATTCTGGACGGTAAATAAACGATACAATATCGGCATCTTGCTCGATTGCTCCAGATTCACGAAGATCGGAAAGTAACGGACGTTTAGATCCTCCACGCGTTTCCACGGCACGTGATAATTGCGATAGTGCTATAACTGGCACCATTAATTCTTTGGCTAGCGCTTTTAAGTTTCGAGAAATCATCGAAATTTCTTGTTCACGGTTTCCACCATGGCTTGGCCCACCTGTCATTAATTGCAAGTAGTCAATCATAATTAGTTTAATACCATGCTGAGACGATAAACGTCTGGCTTTTGCACGTAAATCGAATATGGATAACGAAGGCGTATCATCTATAAAAAGAGGTGCTTTTTCAAGACTTTTTACCTTTACATTTAACTGCTCCCATTCGTGTTTTTCTAATTTTCCTGTTCTTAATTTTTCTGAAGACAATCCGGTTTCAGACGAAATTAAACGCATAATTAACTGTACAGATGCCATCTCTAAAGAGAAAAAGGCAACGGGTATATTTTGATCTACAGCAATATTACGAGCCATAGATAAGGTTAAAGCTGTTTTCCCCATACCAGGACGAGCAGCAACAATAATTAAATCGGAAGGCTGCCAACCAGAAGTTAATTTATCTAATTTATCAAATCCTGTAGGAATACCACTTAAACCTTCTTTATTTGAAATTTCCTCAATTTTTTTCTTAGCCTGAATTACTAATTCTTGAGCTGTTTCACTGGATTTTTTAATATTCCCTTGTGTAACTTCGTATAATTTAGTTTCGGCAGCATCTAGTAAATCAAATACATCTTTAGTTTCATCGTAAGCTTCTTCAATAATTTCTGATGAAATTTTAATAAGGCTGCGCTGAATAAATTTCTGTAAAATAATACGCGCATGAAATTCTATATGCGCAGAAGAAGATACTTTTTGAGTTAAAGAAATCAGGTAAAAATCACCTCCAGAAACATCAAGTTTAGCATTCTTTTTTAATTGACTTGATACTGTTAATAAGTCTATAGGCTCACTGTTTTCGAACAGCTGAAAAATGGCCTCAAAAATATATTGATGTGCTTCTTTATAAAACGCATCGGCACTAAGAATATCAATAACCTCATCGACACCTTTTTTATCAATCATCATCGCCCCCAACACAACCTCTTCTAAATCAAGAGCTTGCGGCGGTATCTTACCACGTTCTAAATTTATTAAAGTGCTTTTATCCACTTTGTATCCTTGTAATTGATTCGGTTGCTTCATAACTGCGAAAGTAACTAAATTAGCGCTAATACCATATGATTTTTAAGAGTTGATGTTAACGGTTAGTCAACATTCTAACTGTTAACAACTTAAAAATCTTGTTCATAACCATAAAAAAATCTGAAGTTAGACAACTTCAGATTTATAACCATTAGGGTGTGAAAGCTTTAGTCTTTAAACACGCCCATATTTTCGTATTTTGCCATACGTTTTTTAACTAATTCTTTTGGTGATAAGTTTTTAAGTTCATCAAAAGATTTAATTATTGCATCTCTTACTATGTTGAAAGTTTGCTGACGATCTGTATGAGCACCACCGATAGGTTCTTTTACAATTTCGTCGACTAACTTTTGTTTTTTCATATCTGTAGCTGTTAGCTTTAAGGCATCTGCGGCTTGCTCTTTATATTCCCAGCTACGCCATAAAATTGAAGAACAAGATTCTGGTGAAATTACAGAATACCACGTATTTTCTAACATCATTACGCGATCTCCTACACCAATACCTAGTGCGCCTCCAGAGGCACCTTCTCCAATAATAACCGTAATAATAGGCACTTTTAAACGCGTCATCTCAAGAATGTTTCTTGCAATAGCTTCACCTTGTCCGCGTTCTTCGGCTTCTAAACCTGGATATGCGCCTGGAGTATCTATTAAAGTAACTACAGGAATTCCAAACTTTTCTGCAGATTTCATTAAACGCAACGCTTTACGATAACCTTCAGGGTTTGGCATCCCAAAGTTTCTGTATTGTCTGGTTTTGGTATTAAAACCTTTTTGCTGACCGATAAACATAAAACTCTGATCGCCTATTTTACCTAAGCCACCAATCATGGCTTTATCGTCTTTCACGTTTCTATCCCCGTGAATTTCTAAAAAAGTATTACCACAAAGTGCTTTAATATAATCTAAAGTGTAAGGTCTATCTGGATGTCTTGACATCATTACACGTTGCCAAGGCGTTAAATTTTTATATATTTCTTTCTTAGTCTCTAAAAGCTTTTTTTCAATTTGCTTACAGGTTTCAGATACATCTACATCACTTTCCTTACCAATAATTTGGCATTTATCTAATTGCTCTTCAAGCTCTTTAATGGGAAGTTCAAATTCTAAATATTCCATACCAATGAAGGTTTTGTTTTTTAGTTAGCCTACAAATATAAAAACTTTAGCGTTGATATTTTGTTAAGACCGCTTTCTTTTTAATGCTTTCCAATTTTTTAAGCCACCATTAAGTAATACTGCACCCAAAATAATAGCGGCACCGAAGTAAAAATTAGTCGACATTTTTTCGCTTTCTGGAAACAAAATAAGAGCTAAAATTATGCCATAAATAGGTTCTAAATTATAGGTTAACATTACCGTATATGGACTGATATGCTCCATGATTTTTACTGAAGCAATAAAAGCATAAGCCGTACAAACAGAGGCTAAGCAAAACAAATACCACAAATCTGATTGGCTAACATTAAAAAAATCGCCTTGAAACCCTGTACCAAATACCGCTATATATAAGGTAATAAAAAGTACTCCACTTATAAACTCGTAAATAGAAATGACAGATGGTCTATGTGTTTTTACAAATTTCCCATTTAAGACCGCAAACAAGGCTGAAAAAAAAGCTGAAATGATTCCTAAAATAATTCCCTCTATGTACTGAATTTCGCTTTGAGTAATTAGCATTACTCCTATAACCACTACCAATCCAAATACAATTTCGTAAGTAATTAGCTTACGTTTATGAATGATAGGCTCTAAAATTGAAGCAAAAAATGCGCCCGAAGAGACCATAGATAATGTAATAGAAATATTAGAAGCTTTAATGGCTCCAAAAAATGTTATCCAATGTAAAGCGATAATAATTCCTGCAACCGCAAATCTTGTGATGTTTTTGGGTGTAACCTTTATAGAAATCTTTCTTAACCGAATGTATATATACATTAATCCGGTGGCCATAAGCATACGAAACCATACTAAAGGAATTGCATCTATAGTTATTAATTCGCCTAGAATGGCTGTAAATCCTGCAATAAACACCAACAGGTGCATATGCAAATAATTGAGTATTTTAACGTCGCGCATGATATAAAAGGTAGGCTGCTAGCACTCCAAAAATAAAATTTGGAAACCACACGGCTACTAAAGGTGAAAAATCTGATTGCTCAGCCATAACTCCAAATATTTTATCGAAAAACACAAATACCATTGCAATACTTACACCAAAGGCTAAATTTACTCCCATGCCTCCACGACGTTTTTTAGACGATACAGCTACAGCTATAATTGTAAGGATATAAACAGATACGGGTAAGCTCCATTTTCTATATTTCACCAATTCGTAACGTCCTATACTGGACGAACCTCTTTTCTTTTCTTTTTCAATAAATTGGTTTAAATCGCGATAGTTAAGGGTCTCTGCAATATATTCTAAAGGTGTTAAATCTTCTAAATCGAAACTAAAAATAGTATCCTTGCGGCGTTGGGTTTCAAAAATATCATGATCTTCACCAACTTTGCGCTTTACATAATCGACCATACGATACACAGAGTCTTTTTCAATATAGCGAATGTTTCGAGCACTCATTTTATAAACTAATTTGTTGTCTACAATATGCTCTAATGTAAAGTTTTGCCCCATCCTCTTTTTAGCATCAAAACTACTTACATAAATAAAGTCGTGATCATTAATTTGTCTGTATACACTTCCTGTTTCTACTGCTTTTTTATTGCTTTTAAAGTATTTATAATCAAAATCATTAAACCCTTTACTTGCCTCTGGCGCTAAATACATTCCTAAAATTAGAGCTAAAATAGAGACAACAGTAGCCCCAATCATATACGGTCTTAAAAACCTAGAGAAAGACACCCCAGAACTCAAAAAGGCAATAACTTCTGTATTATTTGCGAGTTTAGACGTAAAAAATATTACAGAGAGAAATAAAAATAACGGAAATAAAAGGTGTGCAAAATAAATAGTAAAATCTAAATAGAATAAAGCTACTTCAACAAAAGGCACTTCTTTTTCTAAAATTTTACCAATTTTTTCGGCTAAATTCACGGTAATTCCAATAGGAATAAACAGCAACAACATCATTAAAAATGTGAGCAAATACCGCTTTAATATGTACCAATCTAATATTTTCAATATTACAATCTGTTATCCATTTGTTTAACCATCATATCTTTCCAGACTTTAAAATCTCCGGCTAAGATATGTTTTCTTGCTTCTCTTACCAACCACAAATAAAACCCTAGGTTGTGTATGGTTGCTATTTGTTTACCTAGTAATTCATTTACTGAAAACAGGTGTCTTAAATAAGCTTTAGAATATTCTGTATCTACAAAAGTAATGCCCATTTCATCAATTGGAGAAAAATCATCTTCCCATTTTTTATTTTTTATATTGATAGAGCCATATGCCGTAAATAACATTCCATTTCTAGCATTTCGAGTAGGCATGACACAATCGAACATATCTACACCTAATGCTATATTTTCTAAAATATTAATAGGAGTACCTACTCCCATTAAATATCTAGGTTTTTCCCATGGTAAGATATCGGTAACCACTTCTGTCATGGCATACATTTCTTCGGCAGGTTCACCAACAGACAAGCCTCCTATAGCATTACCTTCTGCCCCAACACCTGCAATGTACTCTGCCGATTGTTTACGTAAATCTTTATACGTACTTCCTTGCACTATAGGGAAGAACGATTGGCTGTAATCGTACATAAAAGGTGTTTTATCAAGATGCGTTAAGCAACGTTCTAGCCAACGGTGCGTCATATGCATCGAACGTTTTGCATAATGGTAGTCGCAAGGGTATGGTGTACACTCATCAAAAGCCATAATAATATCGGCACCAATACTACGCTGAATTTCCATAACGTTTTCTGGAGTAAACACATGGTAACTCCCATCTATATGCGATTTAAACTTTACCCCTTCTTCTTTTATCTTTCTATTAGAAGATAATGAATACACTTGATACCCTCCAGAATCGGTTAAAATATTTCGATCCCAGTTTATAAATTTATGTAATCCTCCAGCTTTTTCAAGAATTTTTGTTTGCGGACGCAGGTATAAATGGTAGGTATTTCCTAGAATAATATCTGGATTAATATCCTCTTTTAGTTCGCGTTGGTGTACCCCTTTTACAGAGCCAACAGTACCAACAGGCATAAAAATAGGTGTTTCAATTTTACCATGGTCTGTAGTCATTACTCCAGCTCTGGCTTTACTTTGCGGGTCTTGTGCTTTTAAGTCGAATGTCATGTTCAAAAAATCAATCAGTTGGCAAAGATAATTATCTCGCTGTGATATGTGTGGGTATTTAAAAAAAATTAAGCATTAAGACTCCAATTATGGGGTTTAGACCCTCAGATTGAGTGCTTTTATTATTAAAGTTACAATTTACTCCTTAATAATTTATCATTCTAAAACCAAACTTAAAAAATGGGACATAAATTAGCAAAATATTAATTTGCTAAACAGACATAAAGGCTTATTTTTGGACTTTTAAAAATCAAGTTATAAAACATGGCTAACACAAAAGAATTACAAGATTTAACGACTCAGGTTCGTAGAGATATTCTACGCATGGTACACAAAGTAAACTCTGGACATCCAGGAGGTTCTTTAGGATGCGCAGAATTTTTAGTAGCCCTTTACAATGAAATAATGGACCGTAAAGACGGTTTTGATATGGATGGAATTAACGAAGATGTATTCTTCTTATCTAACGGTCACATTTCTCCTGTATTTTACAGTGTACTTGCACATGCTGGATATTTTCCAGTAGAAGAATTAAATACCTTTAGATTAATTGATTCTAGATTACAAGGACACCCCACTACTCACGAAGGCTTACCTGGCGTACGTATAGCATCTGGTTCTTTAGGACAAGGGATGTCTGTAGCCCTTGGTGCAGCACAGGCAAAAAAATTAAATAACGATTCTACTTTAGTATACACCTTACATGGTGATGGTGAATTACAAGAAGGACAAAACTGGGAAGCTATCATGTATGCTTCTGCTAAGAAAGTAGACAATATTATTTGTACTATTGATTTAAACGGTCAGCAAATTGATGGATCTACAGATACTGTTTTACCAATGGGAAGTATTGAAAGTAAATTTGTTGCTTTTGGTTGGGATGTTATAACTATAGAAGAAGGAAACGATATAGACGCGATATTAAAAGGTATGGCTAAAGCTAAGGCATTGACAGGAAAAGGAAAACCTGTTTGTGTACTATTAAAAACTGTTATGGGACATGGTGTAGACTTTATGATGTATACTCATGCTTGGCACGGAAAAGCACCTAACGATGACCAATTAGAAAATGCCCTTTCTCAAAACCCAGTGACCTTAGGCGACTATTAATCCTTACAATTACAAGACAATGAAAACATACACATATACAGAAAAAAAAGATACACGAAGCGGATTTGGAGCTGGTTTAGCGGAATTGGGACGTACAAATCCTAACGTAGTAGCGTTATGTGCCGATTTAATTGGTTCATTAAAAATGGACGAATTTATTAAAGAAAACCCTGAGCGCTTTTTCCAAATTGGTATTGCAGAAGCCAATATGATGGGAATCGCTGCAGGTTTAACTATTGGGGGTAAAATTCCGTTTACAGGAACCTTTGCAAACTTTTCTACAGGTCGTGTTTACGATCAAATTCGTCAATCTATTGCTTATTCTAACAAAAATGTAAAAATTTGTGCATCTCATGCCGGTTTAACTTTAGGTGAAGATGGTGCAACCCACCAAATTTTGGAAGATATTGGGTTAATGAAAATGTTACCTGGAATGACGGTTATTAATCCTTGTGATTACAACCAAACTAAAGCAGCAACTATAGCTATAGCTGAACATGACGGCCCAGTTTACTTACGTTTTGGACGTCCATCTGTGCCAATTTTTACGCCTGCAGATCAGAAATTTGAAATCGGAAAAGCATTACAATTAACAGAAGGAACCGATGTTACTATTGTAGCAACGGGTCACTTAGTATGGGAAGCCCTAGAAGCGTCTAAAGCGTTATACGAAAAAGGAATTTCTGCTGAAGTTATCGATATTCACACTATAAAACCTTTAGATGCTAAAGCCATTTTAGACTCTGTATCTAAAACAGGATGTATAGTAACTGCTGAAGAGCATAATATTCTTGGAGGATTAGGCGAAAGTGTTGCTCGTGTATTAGCCACTAATAAACCAACACCTCAAGAGTTTGTAGGTACGCAAGATACTTTTGGAGAATCTGGTACGCCTGCACAATTAATGGATAAATACGGCTTAAATGCTAGCGCAATTGTTAATGCCTGCGAAACTGTGATTAAAAGAAAATAATTTTAGTAGATTAGCGTTTAATGTACTCACACATTAAATTAAAATCTATGAAAAATTTAATCTTTATACTTTTTGTAACTCTAGGAGCCATCCAGATTACTACAGCACAATCAGGCTCAGGTTACGGTATTAAAGGCGGATTAAACTACAGCTCTAACGGAAATTATATTTCCTCTATAGGCGATCATATAAATCACTCAGATAGAAACATTGGTTTCCATCTGGGTGTTTTTGCTAAATTTGGTAGCAGATTGTATTTTAAGCCTGAATTAATGTATACTCAAACTAGTAGTGCCTACGACAATGCTGATCTTGAAATTAAAAAAATAGATTTACCTGCCTTAGTCGGTATCCGATTAATTGGTCCTTTAAGTGTCTTTGCTGGACCGTCCTTTCAATATATATTAGATTCTAAATTTGATGATATTGACTACGACAATATAGAAGAAGACATTAGTATGGGATTAAACTTTGGCCTTGCATTACATATTCGCCGTATAGGTATAGACTTAAGGTATGAGCGTGGATTTAATACAAACGAAACTGAGTTTATCACTAACAACGGCCTAAATGTTGTAACAATAGATTCAAGACCAGATCAGCTGATATTAAGCTTATCACTTAGCCTATAACTCCAAACATGTCTTAATAAAGATATCACAGAAATTAAACTGTATTACTATTAAATTAATAATAACGTTAGTTTTAAATGTTAAGCTTAAACGAATTAAAATAAAAAGACATTAATTTTAGTAGTTTCGTTTTAAATTTTACCTCCCTAATATTAAAACGATGAAAAACTTACTAATAATGCTTTGCATTATACTTGGATCACAACACTTTAGTTTTGCACAACAAGGTTCTGGTTTTGGAATTAAAGGTGGATTAAATTATAGTTCTAATGGTAATTACAGTTCTTCTTTAGGCGAATTTATAGCAGAACCTGAAAGTCATACCGGGTTTCATTTAGGTGTTTTTGGTAAATTTGGTAGCTCAATTTATCTTAAATTTGAACCTACCTACACCCAAACCCATAGTTCATATAACACCTCAGATTTTAAAACTAAAAAAGTAGATGTTCCCGCTTTAATAGGAGTTCAACTTATTGGCCCTTTTGGCATATTTGCAGGACCAGCTCTGCAATACATTATAGAAAGTGAACTTGATGGTATTGCTGCTGAAGCCCGCAGCGAAGATATAACTACAGGACTTAATTTTGGAATTGCATTTAACTTTAAAACTATAGGCGTTGATTTAAGATACGAACGTGGATTAGAAGATTACGAGTTTGACTTTATTACAAACAATGATTTAGATGTTGTAACTATAGACTCTAGACCCGAACAACTTATTCTTAGTGTCTCTATACAATTGTAATTAAAACGTTGCTTCCCCATTTTCTTTGCTCTTTAATTAGCCTCATCTATTTTTGTTTTTTACAAGATGTTATAAAACTGAAATGAAACGCTAATAAATAGGTTAAATTTAGTGTGCTTAATTTCAATATTGATTATTTTTGAATTCAAAAGAAGCTACTCAATCTGTTATTTAGAGATGGGTTGGCTGCATATTTTCACAATACAAAATGCGAATAGATAAATATTTATGGTGTGTACGCTATTTCAAAACCCGAAGTATTGCTACCACAGCATGTAAAAAAGGACATATAAAAGTAAATGGTGCTGTTGTAAAACCAAGTCGAGAAGTATATCCGCAAGATAAAATTGAGGTTAGAAAAGATCAGGTAAACTACAGTTTAACCGTAAATGATTTACCTCCTAATCGAGTGGGCGCAAAACTCGTAGACATCTACCGTATAGATACTACTCCAAAAGAAGCTTTTGAAGCTCAAGAGCTTTTAAAATATGCCAAAGATTACTATCGTAAAAAAGGTACAGGAAGGCCTACTAAAAAAGACAGAAGAGATATAGATGATTATCAGGATAATCAAGACGTTCCTCCTTTTAATGATGCACTCTAAACATTATACATAAGATATTTACTTTTACATAATAACGGATAAGAAAACTCTTTTTATCTTTGATTAAACACTACTATTTACGATGGAAACAACTAAAAATATAATTTTAACTCACGACGAAATCAATCATAAAATTAAGCGCATAGCCTATCAAATTTATGAAAGGAATGTTAACGAAACAGACGTGATTTTAGCGGGCATAGCAAGTAATGGATATGTACTAGCTAAAAAGTTAAAATCTGTTTTAAGTGAGATTTCCCCTATTAACCCTATACTTTGTAAAGTAATAATAGACAAAAAAAATCCGCGTAATGCCATACAAACATCTTTAGATGTCTCTGAATATGAAAACAAATCAATCGTATTGATAGACGATGTGCTAAATTCTGGCACAGCTTTGATTTATGGTGTACGCTATTTCTTAGATGTTCCGCTAAAACAATTTAAAACCGCTGTACTCGTTAATAGAAATCATAAAAAATATCCCGTTAAGGCGGATTTCAAGGGGATATCTTTATCCACTTCATTAAACGAACATGTTACCGTAGATTTTGATACAGAACATTACGAAGCTTATTTAAACTAAATGGGGCATTAATTGGGCTATTACTTCTGTTTCTGTAGTTTGGTCTACAGAGATAATCACATCGGCTTGATTGTAATAGACCGTACGTTCAAAAAGGTGTTTCCCTATAAATTCAACCAATTCGTCATCTGTGTTAAATCGACTTAATAATGGGCGGTTATTTTTATCGTGTTTTAAACGCTGTGTTAATTCCTGAATTCCAGCTTTAAAATAGAAAGACTTGGCATTAGCATGTTGCTTAATCAGTTCCATATTATTTGCATAACAAGGTGTTCCGCCTCCTAAAGCCAATACCACATTTTTTTGTTCAGTTAGGAGTGCTTTTAGATAAATATGTTCTTGTTTTCTAAAATACACTTCTCCATGGGTTTTAAAAAGTTCAGGAATTGTTACTTCTTCTTGAGCTTCTATATAATCGTCTAAATCTATAAAAGGGTATTCTAATGTTTTGGCCAAGGTTTTACCTAAAGTAGACTTTCCCGACCCCATATATCCAATTAAAATTATAATCATTTAAAGTGTTTTTTATTGATCCTTAAAAACATACGTAATTGTAGCGCAAAAAAACGAAAAAAAAATTAGAAACAGGCTTGGAATTCTAAATAAAGGTGATATATTTGCACCCGCAATACGCAAACAAAAACAATGACCTGGTAGCTCAGTTGGTAGAGCATCTCCCTTTTAAGGAGAGGGTCCTGGGTTCGAGCCCCAGCCCGGTCACAAAAAAAGGTTAAACATCGTTGTTTAACCTTTTTTATTTTATCTCCTTTATTTAAACGCGCACGTGGCGGAATTGGTAGACGCGCTGGCTTGAGGGGCCAGTGTCCGTTTAGGACGTGGAAGTTCGAATCTTCTCGTGCGCACTTTTTAGCTTTTATTATTTTATTTACAACATTATCTTGGTTTAAACTAATAGCTAAACCCCTATTAAACAGTACTTTAAAACCTATACATATAGGTTGAATTTAGAAAACTTAAATTAATTTTAAATTTATATTAAAAAATGGTTGCTTTTTTGAATAAAGGTCGTATATTTGCACCCTCGTTATAGAGAAAGAAAAACAATGACCTGGTAGCTCAGTTGGTAGAGCATCTCCCTTTTAAGGAGAGGGTCCTGGGTTCGAGCCCCAGCCCGGTCACAGAAAAGGTTAAACATATTTGTTTAACCTTTTTTTTATGCCATAATTTTACTTAAATTCAGACTAAATATGTTACCACTTTATCACAATCTTAGTGTATACAGTTAACGCTTTTAAACTTAATCTAAGCAATTTGCACAGTATACGTTTTACATTATTCGGCTAATAGCTGTTCTATGGTTGTTCTAACCGTATTGCTATTCCAATTTGATGCTCCTGTTTTATCAATTACAATTTTACCCGATTTACTTATTAATAACGTTCTTGGAATCGTACTGGTATGTAAACGCTCAGGGACTGCTGACATAGGCTGATGTACAGGAATTGTATAGTTATGTTTTTTTAAAAATGCTACAATCACATCTTCATCCTCATTAGATACGAACAGAAATTGAACTTTATCTTTATAATCCTTATGTAATGCGACCAAACTTGGCATTTCTGCTATACACGGCGGACACCATGTTGCCCAAAAGTTAAGGAGTACCACTTGGTTTTGGGCAAATTTAAAATTATAAGACTGTCCTTCTAAATCTTTTAAATGCCATTGGTATGAATTTACGTCTTGCTGTTCAGATTTCTCTGTTACAGACGGACTAAATACTGCTAACCCTTTTTGAATAAAAACCTGAATAGGTTGTCGTGTTTGTGGTATTATTAACAACACTAAACCTATCGCAAATACAATATTTTGCTTTTGAGATGACTTTAATTTCATTTTAATATGACATGATTTATTTTAATAGATTACAAAGGTACCTTCTTTATTTTCTATTTATTCTTATAATATACAAGTTAAGTCTTTAACAAAAAAAAGCTTCTGAATACTCAGAAGCTTTTCTTAAAATTTTATTGTTTATTAAGCAGAAGCGTTCTCCTTTTTAATTAAGTTTAAAGCAGAACCTTCTTTATACCATGCAATTTGAGCCGCATTATACGTGTGATTAGTAACAACAACATCTTTAGTACCATCAGCATGAACAAACTCTATAGACAAGGTTTTATCTGGTGCAAATTCATCTAAATCTAAGAAATTGATAGTATCGTCTTCTTGAATTAAATCGTAATCGGCTTCATTAGCAAATGTTAATCCTAATAAACCTTGTTTTTTAAGATTTGTTTCGTGAATTCTAGCAAATGATTTTACAATAACTGCAGCAACACCTAAATGACGAGGCTCCATAGCAGCGTGCTCGCGCGATGAGCCTTCTCCATAATTATGGTCTCCTACTACTATCGATTTAATTCCCGCTGCTTTATATTCGCGAGCTGTATCTGGCACACCTCCATAATCTCCTGTTAATTGATTTTTAACAAAGTTTGTTTTTTTATTGTAGGCATTTACTGCACCAATTAAGCAATTATTAGAAATATTATCTAAATGCCCGCGGAAACGCAACCAAGGTCCTGCCATAGAAATATGGTCTGTAGTACATTTACCAAATGCTTTAATTAATAATTTTGCACCTGTAATTGAATCGCCAATGGGTGTAAATGGTTCTAATAATTGTAATCGCTCAGAATCTGGATCTACAGACACCACAACATCACTACCATCTTCATCTGGTGCTAAATATCCGTTATCTTTAACTTCAAAACCTTTAGGTGGTAACTCCCATCCTGTTGGCTCATCAAACATCACTTCTTCTCCCTCTTCATTGATTAATTTATCGGTCATAGGATTAAAATCTAATCGTCCGGCAATGGCTATAGCAGCAACCATTTCTGGAGACGCTACAAATGCATGTGTATTTGGGTTACCATCTGCTCGTTTTGCAAAGTTTCTGTTAAACGAGTGAATGATACTATTTTTAGGTGCGTTTTTAGGATCGCTATATCTTGCCCATTGCCCAATACATGGTCCGCAAGCGTTTGTAAATATTTTAGCATTTAGTTTCTCAAAGATGTCTAGAATACCATCACGCTCTGTGGTATATCTAACTTTTTCTGAACCCGGATTGATTCCAAATTCAGCTTTAGTTTTTAAATTCTTATCTAATGCTTGTTGTGCAATTGACGAGGCTCGAGATAAATCTTCGTAAGAGGAGTTGGTACACGACCCTATTAATCCCCATTCCACTTTTAAAGGCCATTCGTTAGCAGTTGCTTTTTCAGTCATTTCACTTCCTACAGGTGTAGATAAATCTGGTGTAAAAGGTCCGTTTAACAATGGTGATAATTCTGACAAGTTGATTTCGATCACTTCATCAAAATAAGATTTTGGATCGGCGTATACTTCTGGGTCTGCTGTAAGATAAGATTTAACTTCGTTAGCAGCATCGGCAACATCTGCACGTTCTGTAGCACGTAAATAGCGCTCCATAGATTCGTCGTATCCAAATGTAGAAGTTGTAGCACCAATTTCTGCTCCCATATTACAAATGGTTCCTTTACCCGTACATGACATTGAGGTCGCGCCTTCTCCAAAATATTCTACAATAGCACCAGTCCCTCCTTTAACAGTAAGAATTTCTGCTACTTTTAAAATTACATCCTTTGGCGCTGTCCAACCCGATAACTTACCAGTTAACTTCACACCGATTAATTTCGGGAATTTTAATTCCCACGCCATTCCTGCCATAACATCTACAGCATCGGCACCTCCTACTCCAATAGCGACCATACCTAAACCACCGGCGTTAACGGTGTGTGAATCGGTACCAATCATCATTCCGCCTGGAAAGGCATAATTTTCTAATACCACTTGGTGGATAATTCCTGCACCAGGTTTCCAAAACCCGATACCATATTTATTAGACACCGATTCTAAAAATTTAAACACTTCGCTACTTACATCGTTTGCGTGTTTTAAATCTGTTGAAGCGCCTTCTTTTGCTTGAATTAAATGGTCGCAGTGCACAGTTGTAGGTACTGCCACATTACTTTTACCAGCTTGCATAAATTGCAATAAAGCCATTTGTGCAGTAGCATCCTGACATGCAATACGATCTGGAGCAAAGTCTACATAATCTTTCCCCCTTACAAATGCTTTATCTGCTACTCCATCCCATAGGTGAGCGTATAAGATTTTTTCAGAAAGTGTTAATGGTTTCCCTACAATGCTTCTTGCTTTGTCTACGCGATCGGCTATGTTCGCGTACACACCTTTAATCATATCAATGTCAAATGCCATATTTCTTTTTTTTATTATTCGATAATTATTTATTACAATATACGAATTTAACAGTGACTATTGAAGCTATCAAATACAAAATATTATTATGAAAACCTATAAAATTAACTCATATACTAAAACAAAAAGCCCGAGTCTAGGACTCGGGCTTTTAATTTATGATTTGCTAACTATAAATTATATGGATAATAATTTACTAGAAGGCTTAAATTTAGTTAAGTTAATACCTTCTACAGCTGCTTGATATTCTTCTAATGTAGGAGTTCTTCCTAAAACAGTAGACAGTACTACTACAGGTGTAGATGTTAATAAAGATTCTCCTTTTTTCTCTCCAGAATCTTTTACAACACGTCCTTGGAATAAACGTGTAGATGTTGCCATTACCGTATCTCCTGGTTCAGCTTTTTCTTGATTCCCCATACAAAGGTTACATCCAGGACGCTCTAAATACAACATATTTTCGTACTTAGTACGTGCTGCCGCTTTAGGATTATCGTCATTAAATTCGAAGCCAGAGTATTTTTGTAATACTTCCCAATCGCCTTCTTCTTTTAACTCGTCTACAATATTATATGTTGGAGGGGCCACAACTAAAGGCGCTTTAAACTCGACTTTACCTTGTTGTTTCTCAATATTTTTAAGCATTTGAGCTAATATTTTCATATCGCCTTTATGCACCATACATGAACCTATAAAACCTAAATCTACTTGTTTTGTACCTCCGTAGAAAGATAACGGTCTAATAACATCGTGTGTGTAACGTTTAGATACATCATCGTTATTTACATCTGGATCTGCAATCATTGGTTCAACAATCTGATCTAAGTCGATAACAACTTCTGCTTCATATTTTGCATTAGCATCTGGTCTTAATGCTGGTTTAATTCCAGTTTTAAGTTCTGTAATACGTGTTTCTGCTTTTTCCACAAGTCCTTTAAGTACTTGTTTGTCGTTGTCCATACCTTTATCAATCATGATTTGGATACGCCCTTTTGCAATCTCTAAAGATTCTATTAAAGTTTCATCTTCAGAAATACAAATTGAAGCTTTCGCTTTCATCTCTGCTGTCCAGTCTGTGAATGTAAAGGCTTGATCTGCAGTTAATGTACCAATATGCACCTCAATTATACGCCCTTGGAATACATTTTCTCCTCCAAATTGCTTCAACATTTGTTGTTGCGTTGCGTGTACCACATCACGGAAATCCATATATGATTTCATTTCACCTTTAAAGGTTACTTTTACAGATTGTGGAATTGGCATAGATGCTTCACCGGTTGCTAATGCTAGGGCTACGGTTCCAGAATCTGCTCCGAAAGCCACACCTTTAGACATACGTGTATGCGAATCACCTCCAATAATAATATCCCAATCTCCTACTGTAATATCGTTAAGTACTTTATGAATTACATCTGTCATTGGGAAATATTTCCCTTTTGGATCACGACCAGTAATTAAACCAAAGTCGTTCATAAACTTCATTAAACGTGGGATATTTGCTTTAGATTTATTATCCCAAACTGAAGCGGTATGACATCCTGATTGGTAAGCCCCATCTACAATTGGAGAAATAACTGTAGCAGCCATCATCTCTAATTCTTGAGAAGTCATTAACCCTGTTGTATCTTGAGACCCAACAATATTTACCGTAACACGAACATCTGAACCGGCATGTAATACTTTACCTGGTGTTGAACCTACAGCATTTTTATTGAAAATTTTCTCTACAGCTGTTAATCCTTGACCTTCAATAGAAATTTCTTTTGATGGTGCATATACTGGTATAACATCTATACCTAAAACTTTAGATGCGAATGTTTGTAATTTTTTACCAAATACAACAGCGTAAGATCCTCCCGCTTTCATAAACTCCATTTTTTGTGGTGTAAATGCTGCAGAGATATCTTTTAATTCTGTATCGCCTTTATATAATTTTTTCTTTTTAGTATCTATAGTCAATACTGTTCCTGTTGCAACAGAATAAACTTCTTTTAAAATAGGTTCACCTTCTTCATCAACAATGGTATTCCCGTTTTCATCTTTTTGTTGCACCCAGTTTTTAAGATCTAAACCAATACCACCGGTTACACCTACTGTAGTTAAGAAAATTGGAGAGATACCGTTTGTTCCAGCAATTACTGGGGCGATATTAATAAATGGGACATAAGGGCTAGATTTTACTCCTGTCCATAGTGCCACGTTATTTACACCAGACATTCTAGAAGATCCTACTCCCATGGTTCCTTTTTCAGCAATTAACATCACACGTTTATCTGGATGTTGTGCTTGTAAAGCTTTTAATTCGTCTTGCTGTTCTTTATTGTGTTCAAAAATACACTGTCCGTGTAATTCTCTATCTGAACGCGAGTGTGCGTCTCCACCAGGAGATAATAAATCTGTAGAAATATCACCAACTCCAGCGATAAAGGTAACTACGTCTATTTTTTCAGGAAGTTCAGGAAGTTTAGTAAAGAATTCTGCTTTAGCATAACTCTCTATTAATTCTATAGCAATTGGATTTCCTTCGTGAAATGCTTTTTCTAAACGCGCAGTATCTGCTTCGTAAAGGAACACTTGCGTTTTTAATACTTCAGCCGCGTCTTTTGCAATAGCTAGATCTTCACCTAAAGCTAAATCTAATAAGACTGCTATAGAAGGTCCTCCCTTCATATGTGATAATTGCTCTAGAGCAAAGGCTGGAGAAATTTCTTTAACTACAGAATCACCAAGGACAATTTCTTTTAAAAATTCAGCTTTAACACTTGCAGCTGCAGTGGTTCCAGGCAATACGTTATAGATGAAAAAATTAAGAGAATCTTCTCTATATTCATTATCTACATCTTTAATTTGCGCAATGATTTCGCTTAATAATTCAGCACCATCAATAGGTTTTGGATGAAGCCCTTGACCTTTACGGTCTTCGATTTCCTTGATGTAATCGTTATAAGTAGTCATAAATAATATTTTTTTTGTCAATATTAGATTCGTGTACGTTAATACACTGATAATTAGTTATAGTTTATTTTTCTGTTAGCCAAATTGCAATTAAGCTGTTTTAAAATCTATTTTTATACAGTTATACCTATTAAACGAAATCGATATAATTTTGTAAGCGAATACATCCCTTTTGTCGTATTAAAATGGAAAATTTTCAAATGCTGAATAACTTCTTTTAAAAACTTTGCAAACATAAAAAATTTAATGCAAAGTTTTTAAAAGAAAGCCTGTAATACAATCGCATACGATATTAATTTTTTATAGTATCATCACATTTTAACATAATCCGTTTTATATTCAAAAATCGTCATAAAACCATTTAATTTATTGATGAATTGAAATTAAATTGAATTTAAATTATGAATTTCGCTTTTTATAACCACTCTAAATAACAATTTAAGTGATGAAAGTTTTTAAAACTTGTAAAAACGGATAATTTAAGGGATTTGGAATTGTTTTAAAGCTGCTAAATTTTAGATCTCAAGCCCTAATTAAAACAGACTTTTAATTATAGCTTCTTCAGTAATTCCTTCGGCTTCGGCTTTGTAGTTTTTAATAATTCTATGCCTTAAAATACCAAAGGCTACAGCTTGTACATCTTCAATATCTGGGGAAAATTTACCATTAATTACAGCATGAGTTTTGGCTGCTAAAATTAAATTTTGTGATGCTCGAGGTCCCGCTCCCCAATCGAGATAATTTTTCACTAATTCTGAAGTTTGCGTTGTATTAGGTCTTGTTTTACCAACCATTCTCACAGCGTATTCAATGACATTATCCGCTACAGGAACACGACGAATTAACTTTTGAAATTGTACAATTTCGTCGGCACTAAACAATGGGTTTATCGTTACATTTTTATCTGTAGTAGTTGCTTTAACCACATCTACCTCTTCTTGAAATGTAGGATAATCTAAATGAATGGCAAACATAAAGCGATCTAATTGGGCTTCAGGCAAGGGATACGTTCCTTCTTGCTCAATCGGGTTTTGAGTCGCTAATACAAAATACGGCAAGTTTAATTTATAATGTTGGCCAGCTACAGTAACCGAGCGTTCTTGCATGGCTTCTAACAGTGCTGCTTGTGTTTTAGGCGGCGTTCTATTAATTTCATCGGCAAGAATAATATTAGAAAAAATAGGGCCTTTAATAAATTTAAAGTTTCTGCTTTCGTCTAAAACTTCGCTTCCTAAAATATCGCTAGGCATTAGGTCTGGCGTAAACTGTATACGCTTAAACTCTAACCCCAGAGCCTGAGAAATTGCATTAACCATTAAGGTTTTTGCTAAACCAGGGACTCCTATTAATAAGGCATGACCACCAGAGAACACAGAAATTAAAATCTGTTCAATCACTTGGTCTTGACCAATTATCATTTTAGATATTTCGGTTTTTAAGGCACCAAATTTTTTAACAAATTGTTCTACGGCAGCTACGTCTGACATGTTTATTTTTTTAACCAATTACTAGCAAATTCACAATCTCTATATTCCCCATTAATTTTAATAAAGGTATCTGAAATGGTTTCTTCCTGCCATTTTTCAATTGTTTTTAATCGTTTTTCACTTAATGCTAGTTCTTTAATTTTAAGGTAATCTTGAGCATAATTAGCAACGTGTTCATTCACACGGTCAGAAACTTTTAAAATTTTAAATTTAATTTTCCCCGTACGGTCTTGATCTTTTAATACATAACTAATTTCATCATCTTTTAAATTTTGAATTTGGCTATATAATTCTGGATCCATATTGGTTAATTCAAAATTATAATCTTGAGTGGTCGGATTAATTAATTGTCCGCCATCATATTTAGTTTCTCTTTCATCACTATATTTACTTGCTGCTTCGGCAAAAGTAATCTCTCCGCTTACAATTTCTTCTCTTACTTTATCAATTTTCTCTTTTGCCTTTTTTATTTCTTCATCAGAAACTTTAGGCATCAATAGTATATGACGAACATCGTATTCTTGACCTCTAATTTTTTCTAAGTAAATAATATGATAGCCATATTCTGTAGCAAAAGGCTCTGATATTTCACCTTCTTTTAAAGAAAAAGCCACTTGTCTGAATTCTTTTACCATTTTTGGACGTTTACGGTTTAACGTATATAAACCTCCATTAGATATGGAAGCTTTATCGTCTGTATACAGTACTACTTTAGAACGAAAACTCACACCATTTTCTAACACATCTGCTCTCATTTCATTTAAACGTTCTATTACTTTCTCTTTTTCTTCTTCGGTCACTTGAGGCTCTACTACAATTTGCGCCACACGTAACTCTGTACCGAATGTTGGACGCTGGTCTTTTGGAATGTCATTAAAAAACTGACGCACTTCTTCTGGAGTAACTTCTACTTCCTCAACAATTTTTTGTTGCATTTGCTGCGCTAATTTCTGACTCTTATTAATTTCAAAAATTTCTTCTCTTAAACTTTTTTCGTCTTCCTTATTATACAACTTTAACAAAGCGTCCATTGAGCCATTGGTTTGTTGTAAAAACCCTTGTACTTGCTGATCTACATAAGATTGAATTTCAATATCTGAAACAATAATACTATCTTGAATAGCTTGGTGTGCATATAATTTATCTTCAAGCAATTTTCCGAATAATTCGCAGTTTGAAAAATCTGAAGTATTAACACCTTGAGCTTCTAATTGCATTTTTGTTCTATTTACATCTGAATCTAAAAGAATGTAATCTCCCACTACAGCTGCAACTCCATCTATTTTTTGTGCACCTGCAGAGACTAATGAATCTTTAACCATTTTAGGATCTTCTGCTTTTGGTTCGGGATCTTCGTCTGGAATAATTTCTTGAGCAAACATACTATTTGCACATAAAATAAAGCTAAAAATAAAAGCTTGTTTAAGGTTAATTATAGATTTCAAATTGTTTGTTCTTAATTGCATCTTTTGTAATATCTTTTTCTAAATCTCTAATGAGTTCTAATTTTCTTTTGTTGATCACGATTTGATCAATGGTAGGTTTCACATACTCTAAAGGTGCTTTACTACCCCGCAATAAAACATCGTTTACGCGCATCAAATATACTCCTAAAGAATCTTTGAGTTGTATAAAATTAGATTTTTTTAACAGTTGGTCTTTATTTTCAACAGAAACTACTGGTAACTTATTTAACACTTGCCTTGCGCGTATCCACACGGTGTCGTTTAGAGCATAAGATTTAAACTGAATAGAAATGGAATCTAATTCCCGTCTATCTGCTGCATTAAAACGCTCGAATTTTGTTTTTAACTCCTTAAAATCCAACCTATTTTCGTCTAAGTTTATATATCTAAATTTTATTAAATCTTCATTTAATTTAAACGCTTCTCCATTTGCTTTATAATATTCTTCGGCTTCAGAAAGTGATACTGTTGTATCTATACTTTGCTTTACTAAAGCTTCTAAATATGCTTTAGAATATAAATCTTTTTTATATTGATTAACGAGTTGCTGAAAGTCTTTTAGCTTAGATTCTTGCAAATTACGCTTTGCTCCTTCTACCAATAACTCTTGAGTGGCCCAGCGATTGATAAAGTTTTGCACAATTAACGTGCTGTCTTCTTTTGACATGTTTTCAGGCACCAAATTATTAATATCGTCTTGATATAAATAGGTGTCGTTAACACGAGCCACAGCAACGCGCTCGTCTTGAGTTTTAAACCATTGACATGCACTTACACTGAGTAACAGTAGTCCTATTAAAATTCTAATTTTCAATTATTGATTATTAATTTGATTTCTTACTTTTGTTAATACCGTCTCGTTGACTGACACCGTATATTTAGCATGTAAACCTTGCATCCATCGCTCTTCTTTATCAGCTTGAAAATCGCTAATTACATTGCCTTTGGCTTCTTCGTAAGATTTGAGGGTTTTAGGGAGCACTTGATTAACCTTAGCTACTATGTAACCATCATTAAATTTATAAATTTCAGACATTCCTGTCTTAAATTCAAAATTATTAGGAAGGCCTTGGTGATGTTGTTCAAAAATTCCAGTGGTAAAGATAACATGAATTTTGTCGTTTACATTAAGCTTTGTTTTAATATCTTCTATAGGCACACCTTTTTTTAACAGTTTTGCTGCCTTTTTTATATATTTTCGTTCTGCAGAAGCTGCAATAACTGCATCTATTCTAGTATTCCAAAAGTACTTATCTTTATTTGCTTTGTAATAATCTTGAATGGCCAAGGTGTCTTTAGTTCCTGCATTCCAAATTTCATTTTCCATCAATTCAAATAGTAGTAAGCCATCTCTATATTCGCTAACAATATTTGCAAACTCTTTGTTTTCGTTTTCTAGGTTAGCATCTTGATATGCTTTTAAACGTTCGTCTAAAAACAAATTATAATTGTGGTCTATAATTTTATTAAAACTAAGCTGATCGGAATACAAACCCTGACGTTTTAATAGGTAATCTCCAAAATCCTGATAGGTGTATGTTTGCTCTCCAATTGTTAAAAACAATTTATCTGCTGTAAATTTTTTAGGAAGCTCCCATGTATTATTGAAATAGTTGTTGTTTAAAATTTTAACAAAATAAGGTAACGCAGGTTGCGTATCGGGAATATTATATCTTGTTTTTAAATCTTGAATACGTGTGTCATTAATAATTTTAGAACGGCTATCTTGTTTTACTTTTTCTTCTAATTCTGCTTTAATATCTTCTAGCGGTGGAACTGGTTTTTTATCTAAAAGTTTAATAATATGCCAACCAAAGTCAGTTTTAAAAGGCTCTGATACTTCACCTACAAGTGCGAGATTAAAGGCAGCATCTTCAAACTCAGGTGAAGCCAATTGTCCTTTAGAAAAAGGTGCTAACTCCCCGCCTTTTTCTGCCGAACTTTTATCGTCTGAGAATTGTTTTGCTAAACTTTCAAAACGTTCCCCTTGATTTAATTTTTTATAAATCTCATTAATTCGTATTTCTGGATCTGATATGGTATCTCCAGTTTTGTTTTTTGCTACCATGATGTGAGACACGTGTACAGCCCCTAGTGAAGGGCGCTTGTCTAAAACTTGTATAACATGATAACCAAAACGTGTTCTAAAGGGTTGTGAAACATCTCCTACTTGCGTATTATAAGCAGCATTCTCAAAACTATACACCATTTTAAAAGCTGAAAAATAACCCAAATCTTCTACAAAGATTGTTTTACCATCATGTACGTCTTTTTTTACATTATCGAAACCTTCATCAATCAAACGGCTTCTTAATTTAATAATTTTCATGTAGGCGGCCAAGGTATCTTTATCTGGAGTAGTATCATCTATGCGCACTAAAATATGTCTAGCTTTAACCAATTGTTTTGTACGTTGGTACGCTTCTTCAATTAACTCTTCTGTAACTGTGTTGTCTGTTAAATAATTTTGAGCTAATTGATTTCGGTAGGATTTTAATTCTCTTTTATACGACCCCTTTTCGTCTAATTTTAAAGTTTTAGCCTCTGCTAATTTTAATTTATAATTAATGAAAAGTTGTAAATAGGCATCTACATCTTTTTGCGATTCGTCTTTAACAAGATCTAAATTTTTATTATAAACTCTTATAAATTCTGAAGCGTAAACTGGAGTATCATCTACAGTAAAAAGAATATCTTCTGAAGTTATTTGTGCTGTACTTAAAGTAGAAACAGTTAATAACAGCAACAATAAAATGGATCTAAAATTCATTAATTTATAATTTAACAAAAACAAAAATAGTAATATAATACTATAATACAAGCCGCTTTAACAAACGCAAAGTGGAGACTTTTAGTATTTATAATGTATATTCGAGTATAATTCTATTGTAAAATTATTCACCTTCACAAAAAAGTCTTTAGAACCCTATAAATCTTGAAGTTAGCGCTACTCGAAAATTGAGAGATAAATTAACTTAAATCCCATACAAACCTGATTGAGGAATTTCTATTTTTGTTAAAACTTTAACACATGAGAGATCTAAAACTAATTTGGGATTTTAGAGGACCAAATGCTTTACAAACGGCTAGACATCACGAAGTGCATTTAAAAGAATATATTAATAGGGAACAACTAGATATTCCTATAACAGGGGTGTCTGCTCTTTCCGAGCTGCATGCTATTGCCTATTTAGTTGTTAAAGAATCGGAAATGAAACCTTTACGCGATGCATTAAAACCACATCGCGGACAAGTTTACGAGTAATTTTACAAAAATTTATCATTAAAATTATGATATTTTCACCCCTAAACTTTAAGGTTTTAAACTACATTTGCAAATCGCAATTTTTAAGTGCTAATATACCATGTTAAACGATAGACGAACAACTAATTTTCTCCTACTTATTATAGTTATTCCTTTAATATTTTATTTGCTAAAAATATTATCATTTATTTTTGTACCTCTTATTTTTTCAATGTTTATTGCCTTGCTATTTTTACCTATAATGCGTTGGCTAACTAAGCGTAATTTACCTAAGGCGGTTAGTATTATTGTAATTGTACTAATTATTCTTGTATTTTTTAAACTCTTAGGGCATTTAGTTCATTTATCTAGTAAAGAAATCTTATCGACTAGCGATGCTTTTATTTTTAAAGCTGAAGAAAAAATCAAGCTCTTGATTTCTAGTTTAGAAACCTTTTTTGGTACAGATTTATTAAAGGACAATATTAGTATTTCTGAACAATTGCTAGATAAAGACACCTTAGTAAATAATTTTGGACCAACAGTAAATTTTTTACAATCGACAATAACCATGATGTTAATGACTGCTTTTTTTGTAGTGTTGTGGTTAGCCGAATCTATAAACGTTCACAATTTATTAAATCGTACCATCTTAAAACAGAAACACACCTCTATTAAAACTTTTATGAAAATTGAAAAAGATTTGATAAAGTTTATTAAAGTAAAAGTTTTTGTAAGCTTAATGACAGGTATTTTTACTGGATTAGCCTGTTATGCTTTTGATGTAAGTTTTCCTATTTTCTGGGGTTTATTTGCATTTATAATTAACTTTATACAAATGGTTGGTTCTTTTGCCACGGTTATATTACTATCTATATTTGCGTTTGTTGAAATAGAAATTACTAGTACTTTAGTCTTTTTTATAATGAGTATTACCGGGGTTCAGGTATTATTTGGTACCATTTTAGAACCCATATTTATGGGTAAATCGTTTTCTATTAATATCATTACCGTTTTAGTTATGTTAATGTTATGGGGCTTTATTTGGGGAATTCCAGGTTTAATTATGGCTATTCCTATTACTGTATTTGTTAAGATTATTCTTGAACAATTTCCAAGCACCAAGCTTATAGCAGGAATTTTATCTAAAGGATAATTACTATTGTTTTGGTGGCATAGTACCAAATACACGATCCCAAAATCTATTAGATACGCCAAACGCTTTATCTGGATATTTGTAATGGTGTAAACTATGATGTAACCATAACTTTTTAAATCGTTTAGGCGGTCTCATAACATGTGTTGCACGATGCACAAAAGAATACATTAAATATCCACTAAAAAAACCAGGAAAAAACCCGTATACCCATTGCGTTATATTAAATAGCCAAAACACTACATAAAAGATACCAAATAGCAAAATTGCCAAAATTAGCCCAGGTACAGGAGGCATTAATAAGCGTTCTTTATCTCGAGGATATTCATGATGCGAGCCATGCATAATAAAATGAAACCGTTTAGACCATGCGGCTTCTGTAACCCAATGGAATACATACCGGTGTAAAATATATTCAGCAAATGTCCAAAACACCATGCCAAAAGCAAATAAAGCAATGGTATATAATAGGTTTAGTTTTTGTACTCCAATAGCATAATAGAGTAATAAAGTAATCGTGAGTCCGTATACTATAGCATTAGATAGTGGATTGGTTTTAGTGAGGCGTTCTAAAAATGGATTCTTAAAAATTTGCGCCTGACCATGTGCATATTTTGTTGAAACTTTTGATTCCATAATTTTAACTTAAAGCATTAAATTACAAAATATGTGGAATTTTAAAAAATTGATTAATGCAATCGCAACTAATATTAACGCAAAAAAAACTCCAATTACAATGTTTTGACGTTGTAATTGGAGTTTTATAGTAGTTATAAGTCTATAAAAAATTATCTTGAATAATTAGGAGACTCTTTTGTTATGGTTACATCGTGAGGGTGACTTTCATTAATACCACTCGCTGTGATTTTTACAAAGCGTCCTGTTTCTTTTAATGTTTCAATATCTTTAGATCCGCAATATCCCATACCAGCACGTAACCCACCAACAAACTGATGTATACTTTCAAACAATTCGCCTTTGTAATCTACACGGCCTACAATACCTTCTGGAACTAATTTTTTTATATCGTCTTCTACATCTTGAAAATATCTGTCTTTACTACCTTCTTTCATAGCTTCTACAGATCCCATACCTCGGTAAGACTTAAATTTTCTTCCTTCAAAAATAATCGTTTCACCAGGCGATTCTTTAGTACCGGCTAATAAGGAGCCCAACATCACAGTATCTGCTCCAGCAGCAATTGCTTTAGGGATATCTCCTGTATAACGAATTCCACCATCTGCTATTACAGGCACTCCAGATCCTTTAATTGCAGCTGCAACTTCTAGTACTGCAGAAAACTGAGGAAACCCAACACCAGCAACCACACGTGTTGTGCATATAGATCCAGGACCAATTCCAACTTTAACTGCATCTGCACCTGCTTCAACTAAATATTTAGCCGCTGCACCTGTTGCTATATTTCCAACTACAACATCTAAATTTGGAAATTTCTTTTTAACTTCTTTAAGTACATTAACAACACCTTTGGTATGTCCGTGAGCAGTATCGATAATAATTGCATCTATGCCTGCATTATACAACGCTTCAGCACGATCTACAGCATCTCCAGTTACTCCAATTGCTGCTGCAACTCGTAAACGACCATACACATCTTTATTTGCATGAGGTTTTTGTGTAAGTTTTGTAATATCTCTAAATGTAATTAATCCAATAAGGTTATACTCAGCATCTACAACAGGAAGTTTTTCAATTTTCTTTTCTTGTAAAATAACCTCAGCATCTTTTAGAGATGTTCCTTCGGCAGCAGTCACAAGGTTTTCAGACGTCATAATTTCCACTATAGGTCGATCATTTTTATGTTCGAAACGCAAATCTCTATTGGTAACAATCCCTTTTAATTTACCTGCTTCATCTACAATAGGAATACCTCCAATACTATGTTCTTTCATGCAGTTCTTAGCATCGATAACTTTTGCAGTTAAAGGTAATGTTACCGGATCGATAATCATACCACTTTCTGCTCGCTTTACCTTACGTACTTCTTGAGCTTGCTTGGTAATGGTCATGTTTTTATGCAAAACTCCAATACCACCCTCTCTAGCCATTGCTATAGCCATAGCACTTTCTGTAACAGTATCCATAGCTGCAGAAATTATAGGTACGTTAATTGTAATATTACGCGTAAATTTTGTTTGGATATTTACCTCTCTAGGTAAAATTTCTGAATATGCTGGAACTAATAAAACGTCGTCGTAGGTTAGTCCTTCTCCTAGAATTTTGTTTTCGTGTGCTGTCATGTTGCAATTAAGATATAATTGCGTGCAAATATACAGCTTTTAATAGTAAAAATGGTATGGAATGCTGCTAATTTAATTCAAAATAAAATCCAAAATTAAAATCCTTTTATTTTATCTTGAAATGGTAAGATCCATGTTTTATGCTTTAATGATTCTTTTTCTTTAAACAAATCTACTTTAGGATTTACATAGGGAGCACTCGGCCTACCGTTTAACGACACATAACTTTCTGCATAAACTTCTATATTGTTATGGCCTTTAGTAATAAAACACCTACCAAGTTCATGTGCATATTCTAAAATAAAATCGGGTTGATAGCTCATATGTTTTTCTTGTCTTGCTGTTAAGAAGTCTGTATTATTTACTTTATAGGACTCCCCTGTATCAGAATCGACCACATGAAATGTAATTGTTCCCGAACGTTCTATTAGTGCTGTTCTCCAAGAAAAAAGATAACCTTCACCAGTCCAAAACAACTCACCGTCGTACAACATATAACGCAAAGGAAACAGCAATTGGAATACAAAAAACACTCCCAATACTAATATGGGTAAAGGGGTTTTATATTGGAAATCCTTAGTCCTTTTTAATGCTGAATTCATCTTAAATACATTTTGTATGGGCGATAATATGGCACGTAAAATTAAAAGGGCTTTTTGATGCCATTCTGCACAGAAAAAGATTGGGGAACAACAAATTAAAATTAAAGGAAATATACCCCATGGAAATAACATTTGCGATAGTAGCTGACTAGATATTAAAAGTACAAATCCAAGAATACGGGTACGGCTGTATATTAATAGAACAGGTAGTGTTAAATCTATAAGCATAAGACACCAAGACACAACATAAGGTAACCAAGTAGACTGTAGCATAGCATCACCTATTAGCGGAATGTTTTTGTTTGTAGCTAACCAAAGCTCTACCGGCATGGCACGCCCTAACCAATCCGAATTTAATTTTGCTAAACCAGAATAAAAAAATACAATAACAAACATTAATTGCACACTGTCTATACACCATTTTGGAATGGTACGATACGACCGCCTGGACCGTAATGAATCTATAGAAAAAGCCGCATTTGCAGGTAAAAAAATCATTAAAAAACTGACTAACATTATAAAATACGAAGACGATTGGTAGACAGTCTTGTCCATAAACTGAATGTAAGTATAGCTTAAGAAAAACGTAACTATGGCAATTCTATATTTAAATCCGAAGGCCACGAATACAGATGCTAAAGCACAGATAGCAAACAAAGCATATGTATACATACCAAAAGGTTTAACCCATTCGAAAGCATAAAATGTAAAATGAAATTTAGGTTCTAAATACAAAGATTCTACCCAACCTTTTTTCCAAAAACTTATTAAACTTGCACACATTAACAATCCAAAACACACCCTAAACACCACTAACGGAGCAGGGTTAGTGGTTTTACGCATGTAAGTATTTAAATTCAGCATAAAGTTGAGAATAGTAACTTAATATTATTTTTACAGAGATAGAATATTAATAAAATTAATTAACTTAAACTCTCCTCTAAAAACACATTTACAAATTTCTTAATATTTTTTAGTATAACTAAGTAAAACGGGGATTAATTCTATTATTTACTTAACATTAAAGTGTAAAAAAAATTATCGTTATACAAACTGTTTTCTTCCCGCGACCCTAGTAGAAAAACGTTAAAGCTAAACACTGTTATTTAAATTAAACTTAAAAAAATACTATTCTTTTTAATAGGCTTTTTACTAACACTTTAAATTGATGTTACATTCAATTACTATTATCTCCTTGCACCACCGCCAAGGTTACTGCCACGTCTATTTCCTTTATCACCTCCAATATTCATTCTTTGACCAGCAAAATTCCCAAATTTATAAGTAAAATTTAGCATGTAATATTGCTCTAAAATATTTGTTTCACTATCTTGAATACTAGTTTCTGTTACCGTACGTCTATATCCATTATTTTTACCTAACATATCGTAACCTACTAATGTTACTGTTGCTTTATTTTCCCATAATTCAATACCTAAACCAGCATTCCAGAACACAGCATCTCCATCAAATTCATCACCAACACGACTGTTATATCGATAAGACACTTTATTTGTTAAGAATATATTTTTTAAGAAAAATATAGAGGCTTCAAGATCTACATTTTGAACAAAATATCTGTTATCGTTAAATGCATCGGTATCATAAACTACACTTGTAAAAGAATAACTGTATGAAGCACTTAAATCTAATTTATCATTATATAAATATTTAAACGACAGTGAAGGTCTAATATTGGTTGTTTCACCTGTAAATTCAATTCCATTTTGTATTGATAAAGCTTTATTGAATGATCCATTTACACGTCCATTAATATTAATATTTGTCTTTTGGTTGTAAAAAGACTTTGTTACAGCTGCATTTCCTGAATACGAATAATTACCATTAATATTGTCGTATGTAGTATATCTAATTAGATCTTCATCAGTAATTGTTGAACTAATAATTTTATCTTCAATAAATTCTGCTCTAAGACTTCCTGTAACATTAATATTATTAAAGGCTATATTATTTTGGTATTGAAAATTTATATTATGGCTTACTTCTGGCTCTAAAAATGGGTTTCCAATAACTACATGGGTTATATTGCTCTCATCTATAACAGGTTGTAATTGATTTACCGAAGGCAAGTTTACATTCTGATTATAATTTAAATTTATGTTTTTATAACCATTCTTATCACGATAGCGTATTCTCCCTGAATAGGTTACATACTCAAAATTTGTTTTAAAATCTCTAGCCTCAACTAATTTATCTGTATAATTTCTAAATGTATTGGTATAACCTGCTTTTAATTCGAAACGAAAATCTTTATACTCATAGCGTAATCTTAGAGCAGGTATTAAAGTTGTTGTGGTATATTTGCTATCTGAACTTTGAATCTCATTAAAATCATCATAATTATTAGTATTCTCATTAAAATCAAAGATGTAGTTCTCATTTTTTTGTGAAGTGATGCGGGCATTATATTCTGGAATAATTCTAAAATTTGTAAATAATTCTTTATTCCATAATGCACCAAATGAAATATTACTACTATTATTATCTCTATTATTTATTTGATCTTGAATATCTGTACTATTAAGTCTTACAATATAATTTTCAGAATAACTTTCGGTTTCAATATTTTCTTTACTAAAATCTGTATTTACAGACATTGTTAAATAATCTCTATTACCCGTTACTGTAGTAACACTAAACTCATTATTAACACTATAGCCATCTGAAAGTGTATGATTTTTTGAATTATAATCACTTACTAGATCGCCATTTGTATATTCTGAATTGATATCTGAAACAGATCCTGATTCCGAACTGCTTACATTAACATCAATCTCATTTGAAATTTGAACTTTATTATTCGACCCTTTATTTTTAGAAGGAATAATAAATTTTAAATCTCCACCTGCTCTATGATTATCAGAATCGCTATACCCCTTACTTTCAGAATCCGTAGTATAGTTAAAATCTGGTAAAAAGTTTTCGGTATGACTTATTTGTTCGTTATCTGTACTTTGAGCACTGTATCTATAATTTCCATTAACACGAGTTTCATTCCATTTACCCTTAGTAAAATTGGCTCCAATAAAATCTGATTCTATATAACCATTACTTGTATCTGTATCGGGTAAGGAATTAAATCCTCTTGTCATGTTTATATTGTTAGTTCCTCCAATTAATCCTAATTGTTTCCCTTCTATTAATTTAAAAATATTAGCATTTACTTGGTACTTTTCATCGGTTCCATATCCAGCTTTAACATCTCCAAATGTAGCTCTGTTTTTTCCTTTTTTAATTGTAAGATTAATTTCCTTAGTTCCAGAATCCGACTCTTCGCCAGTAAACTTTTGAGTATTGGTTTTATAATCGGTAACTTGAACTTTACTAATTACATTACTCGGTAAATTCTTTAAAGCTATATCTCCACTTTTTTCTCCAAAAAAAGCCATCCCATCTACATTAACAGCCTCAACTTCAATGCCATTCATGGTAATATTTCCATCGATATCAATTTCAATTCCGGGTAATTTTTTTAAGAGATCTTCAGCTTTATCATTGGGCAAGGTTTTAAAACTATCTGCATTATATTCAATAGTATCTTTTTTAATTAGTATAGGTGGAGCTTTCGCAATTATAGATACTACATTTAATTCTTCGACCTGTTCCTCTATAGTTATAGCTCCAATATTTAAAGCTTTTCCTTCAGGAACATTAATATCTTTTATAAAAGGTTTATACCCTAAATATGCAACATTAAATATAACTTTAGAATCGTCTTCTGCATTAACCGGAATAGAAAACTCTCCGTTTTTATTAGTTATTCCATAAGACATAGGGATACTGTCTTTTATACTTTGAAGATATACAGTAGCACCTTCTAAAACAATTGAATTTTTATCTTGAACAATGCCTTCTAAAGTAAATTTCTGTGCAAATAATGTTCCCGTAAAGGACAATAGTAGTAATAAGAGTATCTTTTTCAATGCGGCCTTTGTATAAGTGTGTTTATCTTTTAGACCTAAATCACTTAAAAAAGTTTAATTTGAATTTACAAAAAACTTGTAAAATGTTAATGGTAGACTTTAAAAATCTTAGAAGCCTCATTATAAGCACTTTCAAAACTTAATGCATTTAATTCGTTTACTTTATTTGTTGTAAAATAAGATAGTAATTTTTCTGTTGGCATATTTCCTACAAGCTCATCTTTAGCCATAGGGCAACCTCCAAAACCTTGTATAGCACCATCAAACCTACTACAACCTGCCTTATAAGCAGCATCAACCTTTTCAAACCAAGAATTTGGTGTAGTATGCAAATGTGCTCCAAATTCGATATTTGGATACTTCGGAATTAAATTAGAGAACAAATAGTTAATTGTCTCCGGCTCCGATGCCCCAACTGTATCACTTAATGACAATATTTTAACCCCCATACTACTTAATTGCTCAGTCCATTGTGCAACTATATCTACACTCCATGGGTCTCCATACGGATTTCCAAATCCCATAGAAATGTATACTACAACTTCTTTATTATGTTTATCTGCGATATTAAGAATTTCCTGAAGTGTTACCACAGATTCTGCTATGGTTTTATGCGTATTTCGCATTTGGAAATTCTCTGAAATTGAAAATGGAAATCCTAAATAATCTATTTCGTTATGCTTTAAAGCCTCTTCTGCACCACGCGTATTGGCTATAATGGCTAGTAATTTACTGGTCGTTTTAGATAAATCTAAACGCGCTATAACCTCGGCTGTATCTGCCATTTGCGGAATGGCTTTGGGCGAGACAAAACTTCCAAAATCTATAGTATCGTACCCTACCCGTAATAAAGATTGTATGTATTGCACTTTACGCTCTGTAGGAATAAAGTTTTTTATTCCTTGCATAGCATCGCGTGGACATTCTATTACCTTTACCTGTTTAGACATAGATTATGAGCATTTAGACTTTAAAAATACCATTATTTTTCTGAAAATAAGATGAAAATCGCAATCCCAATAAACACAATTATTTGCATCCATTTTAGAAAAGGACCAACTCTTTTATGTTGTGTGAGATATGATGACACTGTTCCGGATAAAACAGCCAAGATAGAAAACACTAGAAACGATACCGCCATAAAGATAAACCCAAGAATATAAAATTGATTCACGGTAGAAAGAGTATTACTGAATAAGAATCCAGGAAAAAAAGCTAGAAAAAATATAGAGACTTTTGGATTTAAAACATTCATAATAAATCCTTGTTTAAACAATTGCAACCACGATTTCTGCGGTATACTTTCTTCACTTAAAATAGTATTGGCATCACTTTTAAAAACCTTATACGCCAGAAACAATAAGTAAAAAGCACCCAAAAGTTTAATAATAAGAAAAAGTTCATTAGATGCTTTTATAATTGCCGACACCCCAAATGCCACTAAAGTGGTATGTACCAAACATCCTGAAACTAAGCCCAAGGCTGTTGCTATTCCAAACGATTTTCCATTTGTAATACTTTGCATTAATACATAAATAATATCTGGACCAGGAGCTACAGCTAAAGTTACCGTTGCTATTATAAAAGAAATTAAAACATCGACATCCAAAACTTAACTGCGTTTTAAAATCGCTTTGTTAATCTTTTTTATAAGCGATGGTCCCTCATAAATAAATCCTGTATAAATCTGTACCAAGGTAGCTCCTGCATCTAATTTTTCTAAAGCATCTTTTGCAGAATGGATTCCTCCCACTCCTATAATTGGAAAAGCTTTATTACTTTTCTCGCTTAAATATTTAATAACCTTTGTGCTTTTATCTTTTACCGGCTGCCCACTTAAGCCGCCATTTCCAATGGCCTCAAGTTGCGAAGTACTGGCTTTTAATCCGCTTCTATCTACCGACGTATTAGAAGCTATAACTCCATCTAATTGGGTTTCGTTAACCAATTCTATAATTTCATCGAGCTGCACATGATTTAAGTCTGGCGCAATTTTTAGTAAGATAGGCTTTTCTTTAGCATAAGATTTATTTGCAGTTTTAACTGTACTTATTAACTCTAGAAGATAATCTTTATCATTTAATTTGGCATGACTCCCAACATTAGGACAGCTTACATTTAGCACAAAATAATCTACATATGGATGTAGCGCGTTAAAACACGTTAGGTAATCTGCTGTATAATTTTCGGGAGTGGTTTGGGTGTTTTTCCCAATATTTCCACCAATAAGAATTTTCCCTTTATTTTTTTTAAGTTGTGTAATTGCAGTTTCAACACCCTCATTATTGAACCCCATACGGTTAATTAACCCTTGATCTTCTATAAGTCTGAAAATTCGTTTTTTCGGGTTTCCTTCTTGAGCAATAGGAGTTACAGTTCCTATTTCTATAAAACCAAAACCAAAGTTTGCCAATTCGTTATACAACACCGCATTTTTATCGAAACCTGCAGCTAAACCAACAGGATTTTTAAATTTTAATCCGAATACTTCGCGCTCTAATTTCTGGTCTTCAACTACAAATAACGCTCTAAATACACTTGGAATGAAAGGGATTTTAAAAAGAAATCGCACCATAGAAAAAGTGAAGTGGTGTACCTGTTCTGGATCTGAACTAAAAAATAAAGGACGAATTAAAAGTTTATACATTTTGGACTTATTTATGCAAAAATACTTTTAAATAAAAAATCCTACAATTCAAAAAGCATAAATAATTAATAATAGTATTTTTGTTTAAAATCTTAGCCCTTATGATAAATAAACAACACCTGATAGACCGATTTGTAAGTTATGTTACAGTAGATACAGAATCGGATCCAGAAAGCAATACCACACCCAGTACAGCAAAACAATGGGACTTAGCAAATGCACTAGCCGAAGAACTAAAAGCCATTGGATTAGAAGATGTTAGTATAGACGAAAACGCATATATTATGGCTACTTTACCTAGTAATGTAGATCACGATGTACCAACCATAGGTTTTATTTCTCATTTTGATACCTCTCCAGATTTTACTGGTGCCAATGTAAAACCACAATTTGTTGAAAATTACGACGGAAAAGATATTGTTCTTAACCAAGAACAAAACATTATTTTATCTCCAGATTATTTTGAAGACCTGTTATTATATAAAGGTCAGACGTTAATTACAACAGATGGAACAACGCTTTTAGGAGCAGACGACAAAGCTGGAATTACAGAAATCGTTACCGCGATGGAGTATTTAGTACAGCACCCTGAAATTAAACACGGAAAAATTCGTGTTGGGTTTACTCCTGATGAAGAAATTGGTCGTGGTGCTCATAAATTTGATGTTGAAAAATTCGGAGCCGAGTGGGCATACACTATGGATGGTAGTGAAATTGGAGAATTAGAATACGAGAATTTTAATGCTGCAGGAGCTGTAGTTACTGTAGAAGGGAAAATTGTACATCCAGGTTACGCCAAGGGTAAAATGGTAAATTCTATGTATATCGCTACGGAGTTTATTAACTCGTTACCTCGCTTAGAAACTCCTGAACATACTGAAGGCTATCAAGGTTTTTTCCATTTAACAGATATTAATGGAGAAGTAGATCAAACTGTTTTAAAATATATTATCCGCGATCACGATAAGGAACATTTTGAGGCACGTAAAGACATGATGTTAAAACTTACTCAGGATTTAAATATACAATATGGCCGTAAAGTTATTTCAATTGAAATAAAAGACCAATATTATAATATGAAAGAAAAGGTTGAGCCTGTAATGCATATTGTAGATCTTGCTGAAGAAGCCATGAAACAAGTTGGCATTACTCCAAACATTAAAGCCATTCGAGGTGGCACAGACGGCTCTCAGTTAAGTTATATGGGATTACCTTGCCCAAATATATTTGCTGGTGGCCACAATTTTCACGGCCGTTATGAGTACGTCCCTGTAGAAAGCATGATTAAAGCTACCGAAGTTATTTGTAAAATTGCAGAACTTACAGCTAAGCTATAACTTTGCGTTAGCGATTGTAGTGGCATCCTTTTTTAGCTTTAATAAAGGGCTAAAAAAGATACAACGAAAAGCGCGACCTTTAGGGTAACGCCCAAAACAAATGTCTGATAAAAAATAATAGTTATCAGACATTTGTTAATTTAAAACACAATAGAATAAAAGCCTCGAGAACATCTGATTTTAAGACCTAAAAAAAGTGTTATCTTTAGGTATGAAAACATTAGATACAGTTACAGCCTATATTGAGCGACACGAGACATATACAGAAGCTTTAACCTGTTTGCGAAATATTATACTAAGCACAACCTTAGAAGAAGCTTATAAATGGAATGCGCCTGTATATACTTTTAACGGAAAGAACGTGTTGGGCTTAGGTGCTTTTAAACATCATTTTTGCATTTGGTTTTTTAATGGTGTCTTTTTAAAAGACGAGCTAAAGGTGCTAACACAAACATCAGACACAACTAAAGCATTACGACAAATGCGTTTTAAATCTGTTAATGACATTGACAAACAAGTTATTTTAACCTATGTTTTGGAAGCTATAGACCTCCAAAAGTCAGGAAAAGCACCACCACCTCAACCTAAAACACTTATAGTTATTCCCGAACTTTTAAAACAAGCCTTAGCTTTAGATACAGAGTTAAACGCCCAATTTAAATTGTTAACACCTTATAAGCAAAGAGAATATTTTGAATATATTATTTCGGCAAAACGCGAAGCGACGAAACAAAAAAGGCTAGAAAAGATTTCACCTATGATAAAACAAAGCATTGGTTTAAACGGCAAGTATAAAAATTGTTAACTTGCAGTGCTTGGCAAGAAATTTGCCGTTAAAATATACCATTACATTTAAATTAAAATGACAGACAATATATTTGTAACCCGATTTAGTAAAATGACTGATGCTGAACTTGAAAGCATTAGTTTTAATGAAGACGTTTATACAGATGAAGCCCGATTAACCGCTTTAGAAATTTTAATAGACAGAGGCATACATACAGAGGCTATTTTAAATACACACACAGCATTAACGGCAAAAATCTTAGTAACACCACCATCACAACCTAAAATAGATGCTAAACAGCAGCCATCAGACTTTGCTAATGCTTCAAACACTTCGGACTCTTTACAACCGTTACCTGAATTATATTCCAAGACTTTTATTTTGGCTATCTCCATTTTATTTTCCCCACTCTTTGGAAGTATTCTTTTAATTTCAAATTTTAAGAGACTTGGATTACAGACTGCCAAAAATCAAGTTGTGTATTTTATTTTAACCTATTTAGTCATTGTTGTATCTATATCGATGCTAGGTGTAAACTCTAATTTTGCACTACTAACCAATACTATTGGAGGGTTTATATTAACTGAATATTTCTGGAAAACCCATTTAAAACACATTACTACATACAAAAAACGTGATTGGGTAAAACCCGTACTAATTATGCTCGCTATAACTATACCTTTAACCTATATTGTACTTAAAAGCGGTGGTGCCATTTAATTTATTACTAAAATTAAAACATAAAAAAAGGCTTCCTGATATGGAAGCCTTTTTAGTTTATATAGATGTCTTATTTATTTAAGTACATTCTACGACGCGAGTAAATGTTGTAAAACTCATCGTCTCTTAAATTATCTATAAATAAGATACTTTCTCCCGTACTTTTCATTTCTGGTCCGAGTTTCTTATTTACTTTATGAAATTTATTGAAAGAGAACACGGGTTGCTTAATGGCATATCCGTTTAATTCTGGTTTAAAGTCAAAATCGGTTACCTTTTTCTCTCTTAACATCACTTTAGTAGCATAGTTTACATACGGTTCTCCGTAAGCTTTTGCTATAAACGGCACAGTACGCGATGCTCTTGGGTTTGCTTCAATAATATATACTAAATCGTCTTTTATAGCAAATTGTATGTTTATTAAACCTACTGTATTTAAAGCTAAAGCAATCTTTTTAGTATGGTCTTTTATCTGTTCCATTACCAAATCTCCTAAGGTAAAAGGTGGTAGTAAAGCGTTGCTATCTCCCGAGTGAATACCACAAGGTTCGATATGCTCCATGATTCCGATAATGTACACATTTTCGCCATCGCAAATTGCATCTGCTTCAGCTTCTATAGCCCCGTCTAAATAGTGATCTAATAGTAACTGGTTACCAGGCATGATACTTAATAATTCTACAACGTGTTTTTCAAGTTCTTCCTTATTAATTACAATTTTCATTCCTTGTCCTCCTAGTACATACGATGGACGTACTAAGATTGGAAAATCTAAACGGTCTGCAATTTCAGAAGCTTCATCGGCAGTTGTAGCGATATCAAATTCTGGATAAGGAATATTATTTTCTTTTAAAAGTTTAGAAAACAATCCGCGATCTTCTGCTAAATCTAAAGCTTCAAAGCTTGTTCCTAATATTTTAACACCATACTTGGTTAATTTTTCAGCTAATTTTAAGGCGGTTTGCCCTCCTAACTGAACGATTACACCTTCTGGTTTTTCGTGTTTAATAATATCGTATATATGTTCCCAGAATACAGGCTCGAAATATAATTTGTCGGCTGTATCAAAATCTGTAGATACCGTTTCTGGATTACAGTTAATCATGATGGTTTCGTAACCACATTCTGCTGCTGCAAGCACTCCATGAACACAACAGTAATCAAATTCTATACCTTGTCCAATACGGTTAGGCCCTGAACCTAAAACAATGACTTTCTTTCTATCTGTTACTATACTTTCGTTATCTGCATAACGCGTACCATCTGCTGTTTCCATATCACTTTCAAAGGTAGAGTAGTAATATGGTGTTTTAGCTTGGAATTCGGCAGCACACGTATCTACTAACTTATATACACGATTTACACCAAGTTCTTCACGTTTAGCATACACTTCACTTTCTAAACATTTAAGCATATGTGCGATTTGGCGATCACCATAACCTTTTTGTTTAGCTTCTAGCAATAAGTCTTTTTGTATAGTATTTATATTAAAAGTAGAAATTTCGTTTTTAAGCATATGCAACTCTTCATATTGCTTCAGGAACCACATATCTATTTTTGTGATTTCGTGAATTCTGCTTAACGGAATTCCCATTTCTATAGCATCGTAGATAATAAACACACGATCCCAAGACGCATGCGTTAATTTCTCTATAATTTGCTCGTAGTTTTTATTTTCTTTACCATCTGCGCCTAAACCATTACGTTTAATTTCTAAAGATTGCGTTGCTTTGTGAAGTGCTTCTTGAAACGAACGTCCAATCCCCATCACTTCTCCAACAGATTTCATTTGAAGTCCTAATGTTCTATCAGACCCTTCAAACTTATCAAAGTTCCAACGTGGTATTTTTACAATAACATAATCTAAAGTAGGCTCGAATAAAGCAGAAGTAGATTTTGTAATTTGGTTTTGTAATTCATCTAAATGATATCCTATAGCTAATTTAGCTGCTATTTTTGCAATTGGATATCCTGTGGCTTTTGATGCTAATGCAGATGAACGTGACACACGAGGGTTAATCTCTATAGCAATGATATCTTCTTTTTCATCTGGAGACACTGCAAACTGTACGTTACATCCTCCGGCGAAATCTCCAATATTACGCATCATATGGATGGCCATATCGCGCATTTTTTGGAATGTTTTATCGCTAAGTGTCATTGCTGGTGCTACAGTAATAGAATCTCCTGTATGAATTCCTATAGGATCCATATTTTCAATAGAACAAATAATAACAACATTATCATTTGCATCTCTAAGCAACTCTAACTCGTATTCTTTCCAGCCTATTAAAGCTTTATCAATCATTACCTCATGAATTGGAGAAATCTCTAATCCGCGAGTTAATAATTCGTCGAAATCTTCTTCTTTATATACAAAGGAAGCTCCTGCTCCACCTAAAGTATAAGAGGCTCTAATAATTAATGGGAAACCAAATTCTTGTGCAATTTCTTTTCCTTTTAAGTACGAAGTAGCTGTAGCTTGGGGCGCCATTGGCACACCAATTTTAAGCATTAACTCTCTAAATTGCTCTCTATCTTCTGTAATATTAATGGCATCGATATTAACACCTATAATATCTACACCAAAATCTGTCCAAATTCCTTTTTCATCAGCTTCAATACACAAATTAAGCGCAGTTTGTCCTCCCATTGTAGGTAAAACTGCATCAATTTGCGGATGCTCTTCAAGAATTTTAACAATAGATTTTGTGGTTAAAGGCAACAAATATACATGATCGGCCATTGAAGGGTCGGTCATAATAGTTGCTGGATTTGAATTAATTAGTATGGTTTCTATTCCATCTTCGCGAAGCGATCTTAAGGCTTGGGTTCCTGAATAATCAAATTCACAGGCTTGTCCAATTACAATTGGTCCAGATCCTATGATAAGAATAGATTTAAGCTTTGGATTTTTTGGCATTGTATTAAATATAAGATATTGCTAAAGTAGTTATAAAAATGAGATATAAAAAAAGGCGTTACCATTAAGTAACACCTTTCTATTATATCAACACATTGATATCATTATTTTTTATGTCTTGACTCTGAAGATACAGACAGTTTCTTTCTTCCTTTTGCACGTCTACGTGCAAGGACTTTTCTACCATTGGCAGAAGCCATTCTTTCTCTAAAACCGTGCTTGTTTCTTCTCTTTCTCTTTGATGGTTGAAACGTTCTTTTACTCATTGTCTTGTATCTTTAAAAATCTTCAATATTCTATCTAAATGAAGTCTTGATGGTTTCTTCAAAACTGCGCGCAAATATACAAAGACTTTTTTATTACACAAACCTTATTTAAAAAATATTTTTTCGTAAAATTTTTAGTTTCTTTGTAGTCCCAATTAATATAGTATAAATGATTCGTTTTTTTCTTAAGATATTAATCCTTACCTTAATAAGCACATATGCTGTTTCTGCCCAATCCTTATTGCAATATCGCCTAAAAATTGGAGATAGTATGACAGTTAAACAACAAGCTACTCAAGATATTGTTCAGTGCGATCAAGGTATTGAGCATAAAATACATAATAATCTTGAAGAAAATTACACTTTTAAGGTTGTTTCTAAAACCGACAGTACTTACAGACTAACTTTTCACTTCAACCATTTTAAACTTAAAACTACTTCGAATAGACTTGGTGTATTAGTAGATGTAGATACAAACAAACCTGTTCTTGAAGGAGATACCGAAGGTAAAATTTTTAGCGGTTTAACACGCTCTGAATTACAAATAGAAATGACTTACACAGGTGAAATTATTCAAGTGTTTGGTGCAGAAAACATGATTAACAACATGGTTAGTTTAGCTGGTGTACAAGATGAATTTACAAAACAGCTTATGATAGAATCCATGAAATCTGAGTTTGGAAGCGAATCTCTCTCTAAAAGCTTTGAGCAACTTACCCATATTTATCCTAAACAAAAAGTTAAGATTGGAGATACTTGGACCAATGCGTATACAGGAGAAATAAACGCAGTAAATACCTGGAAATTAAAGAATATAACCGATACTGTACAATTAGACGCAAAATCGGATTTAAGTATGATTATTGAAGACGAGTATACCAATTTGCTTTTAAAAGGAAAACAAACTATTGTCGTTATCGCCGATAAAAATACTGGTTTTATAAATGAAATGACTGTAAATGCAGAGGCTAGCAATGCCTTTGATTTGAACCACACAACACATACGAACCCTACTGAAGTAACATCTATAACAACTTATAAAATTAAATAAAAGTATATGTACAACAAAAACATAAAATTAGTAATTGCTGCTTTAATAATAGCCTATGCAGTTTATCAATTTATAGAAGGCAACATAGGAAATGGGATTATGTTTATCTTATTATCTTCTGTTTTCATTTTCTTATACTTTAAAAATGAATTTATTCTTCTTGCTTTTTTAAGGTTGCGCAAACAAGATTTTGAAGGCGCAACAAAATGGTTAAACAAAATTAAAAATCCAGAGTCTGCCTTAGTCACTAAACAACAAGGTTATTACAACTATTTACACGGTATTATGGTTTCACAAACCAACATGAATGTCTCTGAAAAATACTTAAAAAAAGCTGTTGATTTAGGCTTAAACATGGATCATGATTTAGCTATGGCTAAACTAAGTTTAGCAGGTATTGCTTTATCTAAACGTAGAAAACAAGAAGCTAGTAAATTGTTAACAGAAGCTCAAAAACTTGACAAACAAGGCATGTTAACCGATCAGATAAAAATGATGAAAGAAAACATGAAACGTGCTCAAGCCCCTAACCAACATTTTGGTGGTCACAGACAACCAAGAGGCGGAAGACGATAATATAACTATTTTACATCATAAAAAAAGCGTTGATCAACTTCAACGCTTTTTTTTTATAAATACTAGTGTTTACTATTTATAATATCCTACTTTAGGAATTTCTATCTCGTATAATTTTCTAGAACTGTTATTTAAAAACGCTTCACGTAACCACGGGTTATGAATTTTTAAAACTTTATAGTTAATATCAAATTTTTGAGCAAAGGCTGCGAAATCTGTTACAGCTGTATCTACTTTTACAGTATATGTAGGCACATGGGTATAAAGGTCTTTTTCTCTAAAATTAAATCCATATTTTAAAGGGTTATTTAAAATTTCCTTCAATGCAATAATTCTAAATACATAACGCCCAGTTTCTTCACCTAATAACAAATCATAATAGTCATTAACTTGTTGCGCTTCCAAGCGGGAAGAAACACCACTATTCCCTGCATTATAAGCTGCTGCTGCTAAGGTCCAAGATCCTAATTGTGCTTTCGATTTTTTTAAATACTCACAAGCTACTTCTGTTGCTTTTTCTAAATTATAACGTTCATCTACATTATCGTTTACCTCCAGACCAAAATCTTTAGCAGTTGCTTTCATTATTTGCCAAAAACCTCTTGCTCCAGCAGGCGATACAGCATTAGTTAAACCACTTTCAATAACCGCTAAATATTTAAAATCGTCTGGAATACCATGTTTTTCTAATATAGGCTCTATAACAGGAAAGTATTTATGCGCACGTTTAAACAGTAGTAAAGCATTAGATTGCCAATAGGTATTTACCAATAATTCTCTATCCATACGCTCATAGACATCGGGATCGCCTAAAGGCAACGCTTCTCCTGCAAAATCTAATTGTTCAGGCATTTGTAATGCGTAAACATTATAATCATTAAACTGTTTTTTCTCAAAATTTTCATCGGTTTCTGGATCTCCAACCGCATTAATAGACAAGGCTACAACTCCTAATAGGCCTATAAATGTAAGTCCTTTATAAATGTGTTTCATAATATTGGTATTGTTTTAATTTAATAAGAAATAGCATCAAATTTTAAGCCACTTTATCGTCTAAAATTAATTGTGGTAAATTTTCATTAAACCATTTATACTTATTTATAATCATAATATGTGTGCCTTCTTTAACAGTAATACAATTTTTAATATATTGATATGGAAAGACGGCATCTTTATCGCCATGAATATGTATTGTATTTGGCAAAGGTTGTTCTTGCTCCCAACACACTACTTGTTCTATGGCCCAATCTAAATAATTTTTGTCACGTACAGACAGATATTTTTTATATAATTTTACACGTCTTTCTAAATTACTCCCAAATGTATATTTTGTATAGGTTTCAAAATCCCTTACTAAATGCGTTGGTAAATATTTATATATTTTAGTGACTTTCGCCAATTTCATACGTTTTGGTAACTCATGCTTGGTGAGCACACTTGAAATAACTATAACTTTTCTTGTTTTTATATGCTTACTCATTTCTTGCACTAATATACCTCCAAAAGAGACTCCTACTAGCACAGGATTGTCTTCTTTTATACCTTCACAAATTCGTTTTGCATATTCTGATAAGGTTTCATTTTTATAAGGTAACACCCATTCTAATAAATGTATTTTAAAACGCGCTTTGGGCAATTTTATATACTCAAAAATAGTAGAATTTGCAGCCATTCCCGGCATAAAATACACATGTATTATATCTTGATTCATAATGTATTAAACTGTTAAACTCTTTCGTTTAATCTTTTTTTTTCGTAAATTTATATACAGTTTTAAACTTAAAACTTATAAAGAGTAGATTCTTTTTCTCTTGACTCCATTCGTTAAAAACATGACCATGATAGACACAGCAGAAGTATCAGACAACGATTTTTTACGTCAGTTTGAATACAAAATTGACACTGATTTAGCCATTATTGAGTACGCCCTACAAGAACGAAAGATTTTTCTAACAAAATTAATAGTTCCTGAAGACAAACACACAGAAGCTTTTGAAAACAAGTTTATAACTCTGGTTTTAGAGCATTTAAAAGAACGTAATTTAAGTGTTGTACCTACGTGTCCAACAATCGCTAAATTTATGAGAAAACACAGAGAATACAAAAGCATGTTACCTATTGGTGTTAGAATTTAACACCTTTAATAAAAAAGCCACTACTTTTTATAGTGGCTTTTTTATATTATGCTGTTAAGGGTTGAGATACAAAGCTAAACCTCACTAAACCATCTTCATCTATTTTTGTTAAATTTACCTCTTGTAGAGTATTTACCAGTTCTGGATTCCACGGGGCTTTTACCTTAACATAGTTTTCTGTAAATCCATGAATATAGCCTTCTTTATTTTCACCTTCAAACAATACAGTTCTGTGAGTTCCTATTTGACTTTCGTAAAATGCTCTACGCTTTTTAACCGATAAACCACGAAGCATCTTACTGCGTTTACTACGTACATTTTTAGGTACGACGCCTTCCATATTTGCTGCTTGAGTATTATCACGCTCAGAATATGTAAATACATGTAAATACGAGATGTTTAATTCAGCTAAAAAATGATAGGTCTCTAAGAACAACTCGTCTGTCTCTCCTGGAAAACCAACAATTACATCTACACCTATACACGCATCTGGCATGACGTCTTTAATCTTGGTTACACGATCTACATATAATTCTTTCATATAACGACGGCGCATTAACTTTAAAATTGTATTACTTCCACTTTGTAACGGAATATGAAAGTGAGGCACAAAAGTTCTGCTCTTAGAGACAAAATCTATAGTTTCATTTTTAAGTAAGTTTGGCTCTATTGATGAAATTCTTAAGCGCTCGATACCTTCTACCGTATCTAAACCTTGTACTAATTCATAAAAGGTATGCTCGTGTTTTTTATTACCAAATTCTCCTTTACCATAATCTCCAATATTTACACCCGTTAAAACAATTTCTTTAATGTTCTGTTCAGAGATTTCTTTAGCATTTTTAAGCACATTCTGCAAAGTATCACTTCTCGAAATTCCACGTGCTAACGGAATAGTACAGTATGTACACTTATAATCGCACCCATCCTGAACTTTTAAAAACGCACGAGTTCGATCTCCTATAGAATAACTACCTACATAAAAATCGGCATCTTCAATTTCACAAGAGTGAACTTCACCAAAATCGTTTTTAGATAAATCGTTTAAATAGTCTGTGATTTTAAATTTTTCTGTAGCTCCCAAAACCAAATCTACCCCATCTACATCTGCAAGTTCTTGTGGTTTTAGTTGTGCATAGCAACCAACTGCAGCAACAAAAGCTTTAGGATTCACTTTTTGTGTTTGCTTTACAATGGTTTTAAAACGCTTGTCTGCATTATCGGTTACCGAACAGGTATTAATAACATATATATCTGCAGGGTCTGTAAAGTCTACACGGTCAAACCCTTCATTTTCAAAATCCCTTGCAATGGTAGAGGTTTCAGAAAAATTTAGTTTACAGCCTAAAGTATAAAACGCTACTTTTTGTCTAGTCATAATTTAAAATTCTAAAATGCTGCGAATTTACAAAAAAACTATGGTGTTTATGTTAAAACCCATGTAATACCTACCTACCAACACCTAATTCATTTTCAGTAGATTCAAAAAAAGTAAAATATTTAAAATGTGAGTTTAATTTGTGAGCTAATACACTTACTTTTGAAATTAAAACACTTAGTTAATAATATCCGCACTCTTTTATGTTTTCAGTTTTAAATACTTCTCTTTCTACTTTTAAAAAATATATTCTTATCTGTTTTGGAAGTATAATGTGTATTTGCTGTACAACCAACAAAAAAAATAGAGACCAAAATCTTGTATTTAGATATAACGAACACAAAAATATAAGTACTTTGGATCCTGCGTTTTCTAAGGACATTGCAGATATCTGGGCAACCAACCAATTATTTAATGGTTTAGTGCAGATGAATGATAGTATGCAAGTAGAACCTGCAATTGCAAAATCTTGGTCTATTTCCGAAGATGGACTAACTTATACCTTTACCTTAAAAACAAATATTTATTACCACAAACACGCTTTATTTGGAAGAGATTCTACACGTATAGTGACTGCGCATGATTTTGCATACAGCTTTAACCGCTTATTAGATCCTGAGGTAGGCTCGCCAGGACGATGGGTATTAAATAAAGTAGACACTTTTGAAGCTAAAAATAAACACACGTTTATAATTCGTTTAAAACAACCTTTCCCTGCTTTTTTAGGATTACTTACTATGAAGTATTGTTCGGTAGTTCCCAAAGAAATTGTAGAACATTACGGAACTGAATTTAGATCACACCCAATAGGGACAGGACCATTTTATTTTAAACGCTGGGAAGAAAATATAAAATTAGTTTTCAGAAAAAACCCCTTATATTTTGAAACCAATAATTATGGTCAGCATTTGCCTTATTTAGAAGCTGTTGCTATAACTTTTTTACCTGACAAACAAAGTGAATTTTTACAATTTGCACAAGGTAATATTGATTTTATTTCGGGACTCGATGCCTCGTATAAAGATGAAATTTTAACAGCAAATGGCCAGCTACGAGACCAATACGAGCCAGAAGTAAATTTAATTCGTGCTCCGTATTTAAATACGGAATACTTATCGTTTTTTATGGATTCAGAACTTACTGAAATCCAATCAGAATGGCTTAGAAAATGTATTAACTATGGGTTTGACCGGAAAAAAATGATGACTTATTTACGAAATGGTATTGGTATTCCTGCTCACGGCGGCTTTATACCTAAAGGTTTACCAGGTTATAATTCGGGGATTGGATTTAACTATAATCCAAAATTAGCAAAAAGTTACCTTGAAACGTTTAAAACCGAAAAAGGAATTGAACATCCCGAAATCACGATAACTACAACAGGAAATTATTTAAGTTTCTGTGAATATATACAACGAGAAATACAGAAAATAGGACTAATAGTACACATAAACGTTGTGCCACCTTCGGCTTTAAAAGACGCTAAAGCTAACGGAAAACTTGATATTTTTAGAGCGAGTTGGGTTGCCGATTACCCCGATGCAGAAAATTACTTATCGTTATTTTACAGTAAAAATTTTGCCCCTAATGGCCCTAACTATTCGCATTTTAAAAACGACTTATTTGATAGATGGTACGAGCAATCTTTTGTAGAAACAGATACCAAAACACGAGAGTTACTCTATACAAAAATGGACTCTTTAGTTATGGCACATGCCCCTGTTGTACCATTATTTTATGATGAAGTTGTTAGATTTACACGAAAAGAAGTTCATAATTTAGGTATAAATCCAACCAATTTGTTAGACTTAAAGCGCGTTAAGAAATACAACTAACAGGCGTTTTAATCCCTTCTGTATTTTTTAGATATTTCAAAAACATGCGCTAAGATGGCTCTATCAGTAGCTGTAAATTCAATGTCGCGTCTGTTCATAACGATTTCGGCTACTTCAAAAGCTTTATTAGTGGTGTAAGTGGTAAAGCCGTTATGGCCACCCCAACTAAAACTAGGCACAAAGTTACGAGGATATCCAGCACCAAATATATTTGCATTTACACCAATAACTGTTCCTGTATTAAACATGGTGTTAATTCCGCATTTACTATGATCTCCCATTATTAAACCACAAAACTGAAGTCCTGTTTTAGCAAAATTTTCTGTTTCGTAGCTCCATAATCTTACCTCGGCATAGTTGTTTTTTAAGTTAGAATTATTGGTATCTGCACCCAAATTACACCATTCTCCTAATACAGAATTTCCTAAGTACCCCTCATGTCCTTTATTAGAATTTGCAAACAATACAGCATTATTTACTTCTCCCCCAACTTTACTGTAAGGGCCTATAGTAGTAGGACCATAAATTTTCGCCCCCATTTTTACTGCAGATTTTTCACATAATGCGAAAGGACCACGAATTAAAGCGCCCTCAAGAATTACAGCATTTTTACCAATATAAATTGGCCCAGTAGATGCATTTAAGGTTACAAAGTTAAGTTCGGCACCTTCTTCAATAAAAATATGTTCTGGAGCTATGGTGTTTACCGTTGTAGGAATAGGTTGCGAGGTTCTGCCTTCGGTTAACAATTCGAAGTCGTCTTGAATAGCTATACCATTCTTAGTAAAGATCTCCCAGGTATGTTCTATTTTAACACAATCTGCATTACATTCAATAGCTTCGTAAGTATCAAAATCAATATCGTCTTGAGTGTCTGTAGCAAAAAAAGCAACCACATCATCATCTTTAAATATGGCTTGATTTTTTTCTAGACCTCTTATAAGCTCTACCAACTCAAAATTTGGAAGGTAAGACGCATTAATCATTACATTCTCTTCCATTTCAACCATTGGATATTTATCTGCTAAATAATCTTCGGTGATTGTAGTCGTGGTTCCTCCTAAATGATGCTCCCATTTTTCGCGAATAGTTAAAATTCCAATTCTAATATCTGCAACAGGTCTAGTATAGGTAAATGGTAACAGACTGTTACGCGAAGGTCCATCAAAGAGAATATAATTCATTATTCGATTTTTTAAGTAAAAATAAAAAAGCCTTTCAAAATTTGAAAGGCTTTAGTAATATATATTTGCACTAAATTACTTTTTAAATTTAGCGTATTTATTTTTAAATTTATCAATACGACCAGCCGTATCAATTAATTTAGATTTACCTGTATAGAACGGGTGTGATGTTCTTGAAATCTCCATTTTAATTAAAGGATACTCAACACCATCTACTTCTAATGTTTCATTTGTATTAGCAGTAGATTTAGTTAAAAACACATCATCGTTAGACATATCTTTAAATGCTACTACTCTATAATTTGCTGGATGTATATCTTTTTTCATCACTAATCGTTTTAATCTTATCAATTTTGAGAATGCAAATTTAAGTATTTTTTATTATTCTGCAATGTTTTTTTGTAAAATTTATTTAAGTTTCTTTTTGTAACGTTTTGTTATATTTGTTTACTAACCTTTACAAACCAATTAATCACCAAAAAATTATGGAACAATCTTTAAAATCTATGGCAGCCACATATGGTATTTATTTAGCCATTTTACTATCTTCAGTAACTATTATTGCCTATGTTATTAATCTTGAACTACTCACTAGTATGTGGGTGGGAATTATTTTATTTATAATTATTATAGGTTTTGGAATCTTTTCAACAGCAAAAGCTAAACGTTCTCAAAACGGATTCATTAGTTTTAAAGATGCCTTTACAGCTTATTTTGCAACTGTTGTTGTAGGCGTTATAATAAGTGCGATTGTTAGCATTATCCTATTTAATTATATTGATCCAGATGCTGCTGAAGCCTTAAAATTACAAGTTATAGAGAACTCAACAAAAATGATGAAGAGCTTTGGTGCACCTCAAGAAGCAATTGATCAAGCTGTAGCCGACATGCAAGATCAAAATCAATTTGAAATTGGTAATCAGATTAAATCTTTAGCCTTTCAAATTATATTTTATTGTGTGGTAGGATTAATAGTTGCACTTGCAATGAAAAAAACTGACCCAGAAGCTAATTAATTATAGTATTTTTGAACTTTATATAAAAAGTTTAAAACATTTACATGAATATATCAGTAGTCATACCGCTACTTAACGAACACGAGTCTTTACACGAATTATACGATTGGATTGCTAAAGTTATGCAGTCCAATCGTTTTTCTTACGAAATCCTTTTTATTGATGATGGTAGTACAGACACGTCTTGGACAATCATATCTGAATTATCTGCTGCACACCCAGAGGTTAAAGGCATTCGTTTTTTAAGAAACTACGGTAAATCTCAAGCCTTACACGCCGGTTTTGCAAAAGCATCTGGAGATGTAATCATTACTATGGATGCCGATTTACAAGACAATCCAGAAGAAATCCCCGAGCTATATAGCATGATTATTAACGATGACTTTGATTTGGTCTCTGGCTGGAAAAAGAAACGTTACGACTCTGTAATTTCTAAAAATTTACCTTCTAAATTATTTAATTGGGCCGCACGAAAAACTTCTGGTGTAAAACTCCATGATTTTAACTGCGGACTAAAATCTTACAGAAACACAGTTGTAAAAAACATAGATGTTAATGGAGAAATGCATCGTTACATTCCGCTATTAGCTAAAAATGCAGGATTTTATAAAATTGGAGAAAAAGTTGTACAACATCAGGCTAGAAAATATGGCGAAACTAAATTTGGTATGGATCGCTTTATTCATGGCTTTTTAGACCTTATAACCATTTGGTTTTTATCGCATTTTGCAAAACGTCCCATGCACCTATTTGGTGCTTTAGGCATATTAATGCTTGCCATTGGGTTTGTATTTTCTGTATATTTAGGAATTGATAAAATTTTTCTTCATCCAAACGGAAGATTAATTACTCAACGGCCGCAATTTTATATTGCTTTAACCACCATGATTATTGGGACACAGTTTTTTGTAGCTGGATTTTTAGGAGAATTAATTTTAAGATCAAAACCAAACAGAAATAGATATACCATTAAAAATGAATTAAATTTAAACTAGACATGACATAAATTAATGCCCTATTAATCATTTCCATTTAACGAATTACTTATTTTTGTTTACTATATATTAAAACATTATGATTTACATTGAACCAGAATTATTAGAACGCGTAAACACATGGTTAACACCTAACTTTGATGAAGAAACGCAAACCTATATTAAAGACTTAATTGCAAATAACCCAACCGAGCTAAAAGAAAGTTTTTATAAAGACTTAGAGTTTGGTACAGGTGGAATGCGAGGGATAATGGGAATTGGAACTAATAGAATTAACAAATATACATTAGGAAAAAACACCCAAGGCTTAAGCAATTATTTACACACAAATTTTCCTGACGAAACGATTAAAGTTGCCATTGCTTACGATTGTAGACATAATAGTAAAACATTAGCAAAAGTTGTAGCAGATGTCTTTTCTGCAAACCAAATAGAAGTTTATCTTTTTGAAGATTTACGCCCTACACCAGAATTATCTTTTGCCGTAAGACACTTAAATTGCCACTGTGGTATCGTGTTAACTGCATCGCACAACCCACCAGAATATAACGGATACAAAGTGTACTGGCAAGATGGCGGACAATTGGTTCCTCCTCACGACGATTTAATTGTGAAAGGTATAGATGCATTAGATTATTCTGAAGTTAAATTTGAAGCCAACGCAGACTTAATTCATTATATTGGAGAAGATGTAGATCAGGCATTTATTAAAGCCTCAATTGAAAACGGAACCTATACAACTCCCGAAGCTAGAGAAAACTTAAATGTTGTGTTTACACCACTTCATGGAACTTCTGTAACCTCTGTACCTCAAACCTTAAAACAAGCAGGTTACAACCACGTACATATTGTAAAAGAACAAGAAGTGCCTAACGGAGACTTCCCTACTGTAAAATCGCCTAACCCAGAAGAGCCTGAAGCTTTAAAAATGGCTTTAGATTTAGCTAAAGAAACAGGTTCTGATATTGTTATAGGTACAGACCCTGATTGTGATCGTTTAGGTGTAGCAGTTCGTGATTTGGAAGGAAACATGATTTTACTAAACGGAAATCAGACCATGTTATTAATGACAGATTTCTTACTTAAACAATGGCAATCTAAAAACGCTTTAAAAGGTAACGAATTTATCGCTTCTACGATTGTTTCTACACCTATGATGTCTCAATTAGCCAAAGCTTATAATGTAGATTACAAAGTGGGTTTAACAGGATTTAAATGGATCGCTAAAATGATTAAGGACTTCCCAGAACAAACATACGTTGGTGGTGGCGAAGAAAGTTTCGGATATTTAGTTGGCGATTTTGTACGCGATAAAGATGCCGTAACCTCTACCCTATTGGCTTGCGAAATAGCAGCACAAGCCAAAGCAAATGGTAGCTCTATGTACCAAAGCTTATTAGACTTGTATGTCGCACATGGCTTATATAAAGAGCGTTTAATTTCATTAACTAAAAAAGGTATTGAAGGTGCACTAGAAATTAAACAAATGATGATTGATGCTCGTGAAAATCCGGTATCTGAAATTAACGGCTCTAAAGTAGTACGTGTAGAAGATTACCAAACTGCAACCGTTAAATATTTAGCGACAGGTAAAGAAGATTCGATAGACATTCCTAAATCAAATGTTATTATTTATTACACAGAAGATGGTAGTAAAGTTGCATTAAGACCAAGCGGAACTGAGCCTAAAATTAAATTTTATATTAGCGCCAACACACCATTAGACAGTGCAAACAATTTTAAAGCGACAGAAGCAAAACTAGAAGCTAAAATAGATGCTATTATAAAAGACATGAAACTTAGTTAATGGAGTATCTAAAAAAACTATCGCGCTTTATAATACCGTATAAAAAATACGGTTTCTTTAATATTTTCTTCAACATATTATATGCATTATTTAGTACCCTAGCTATGGTATCTTTAATGCCTATGATAAATGTATTATTTGGCGAAACTAAAAAAGTAACCGTAGAACCTGTTTATAAAGGTATCGGGCATTTAAAAGCGTATGGTGAGAATTACCTAAACTATTTTGTTACCACAACCAATGCAAACGAGGGCCCACAGCGTACTTTATTTTATATGATTGTGTTAATTATTAGTTTATTCTTACTCAAAAATATTTTTAATTACTTAGCATTATTTTCAATTACATTTTTAAGAAATGGCGTTTTAAAAGATTTAAGAAACGCCATTTATGATAAAGTTATTACGCTACCTATTTCTTATTATTCTGAAAAGAAAAAAGGCGATATCATTGCTCGTATTTCAGGAGATGTTAACGAAGTAAAAAATTCTTTACTAGCTATTTTAGAGCTTATTGTAAAAGAACCGTTAACCATTGTTTTTGCAATTATCACCATGTTTACCATCTCGACCCAACTCACCATATTTGTGTTTTTATTTATTCCGGTTGCGGGATTTATAATATCTAGAATTGGGAAAAGTTTAAAACGTAAATCTAATAAAGTACAAACAGAACAAGGCGTATTTATTTCTACCTTAGAGGAAACTTTAGGCGGACTAAAAGTGATTAAAGGGTTTAATGCAGAACAAAAATTTAATGCTAAATTTCAAGATTCTACAGAACGTTTTTATCATTTTTCCAATACACTTTTAAACCGACAGAATTTAGCCTCACCTACTAGCGAATTTTTAGGAATTATAACTATTGCCGCCTTATTATGGTACGGCGGGAGTATGGTTTTAATAGAGAGAACACTCTCTGGAGGTGCTTTTATTACTTATATGGCACTGGCTTATCAAATATTAACACCTGCAAAAGATATTAGTAAAGCAAGTTATAAGGTTAAAGCTGGTAATGCTGCTGCAGATCGTGTTTTAGAGATTTTAAATACAGAATCTGTTTTAAAAGACAAGCCTAATGCTAAAATTAAAACAGAGTTTAATTCTGAAATTGCACTAAATAATATTTCATTTAAATATGAAGACGATTTTGTGTTAAAGCATTTTACACTCACTGTCCCTAAAGGAAAAAGTGTGGCGCTTGTAGGACAATCTGGTAGCGGAAAAAGCACAATAGCTAATCTAGTAACTCGTTTTTACGATGTTTCCCAAGGTAGCATTACTATAGATGGAGACAATATAAAAGATTTAAGTAAACATTCATTACGTAATTTAATGGGCTTAGTTACTCAAGATTCTATATTGTTTAACGACACTATAAAAAACAATATCTTATTAGGCAAAGAAAATGCAACAGATCAAGAAATTATAGACGCCTTAAAAATTGCCAATGCTTGGGAATTTGTTAAAGATTTACCTCTTGGCATAGAGACCAATATTGGAGATTCTGGAAACAAATTATCTGGCGGACAAAAGCAGCGATTAAGCATTGCCCGTGCAGTATTAAAGAACCCACCTATTATGATTTTAGATGAAGCAACCTCTGCCCTAGACACAGAAAGTGAACGTTTAGTACAAGATGCTTTAGAAAACATGATGAAAAACAGAACCTCTATTGTTATTGCCCACCGTTTATCAACCATTCAAAGTGCAGACTTAATTGTTGTTATGCAAAAAGGAGAAATTGTAGAACAAGGCACTCATGAGGAATTGATTAAAAAAGATCATGTTTACAATAAATTGGTACACATGCAAAGTTTTGAATAAAATTTAAATCTAATTTTTAATATAGGGATAACCACTTTAATAGGTGTTTATCCCTTTTTTATACCCATTTTTCAAACTTTATTCCGAAATTTACATCCTTAATTAAACTTTTAAGACTTTTAGATGTCTAAGTATAAAACCTATGAATGATTAACGAGTCTCAACTTTTAGAGCAACTAAAATCTGATGCTAGCAGAGATTCAGCTTTTAAAGACCTTATTCGGATTTACAAAGAACGGCTGTATTGGCACATTCGTAATATTGTGAAATCTCACGACGATACGGATGATGTATTACAAAATACATTCATAAAGATTTTTAGAAATATAAATTCGTTTAATGGAGACAGTAAATTGTACTCATGGATGTATCGTATAGCGACTAACGAAGCTATCTCATTCATTAATAAAAGAGCCAAACTGTTGCAAATTACAAACGAAGAGGCCCAGCAACTTGCTTTAGATCATTTACAATCTGATGTTTACTTTGAAGGAGACGACATTCAATTTAAACTACAACAAGCAATTGCTAAACTACCTCAAAAACAACAGTTAGTATTTAATATGAGGTATTTTGAAGATATAAAATATAAAGAGATGTCTGAAATTTTAGAGACCAGCGAAGGCGCATTAAAAGCATCTTACCATTTAGCTGTAAAAAAAATTGAAGACTATTTAACTCATGATTAAACCTTTATAAAAAAACACAGTCTAAGCATTAAGATGAAATTGAAAGACTTACATAACGACAATACCGGAGGGTTTAAAATACCAAAAGATTACTTTAATACTCTTGAGGATTCTATTTTAAGCCAAGCTAAACTTCAAGACAAAGTTTCAAATCCTGGTTTTAAAGCTCCTGATGACTATTTCGAGACTTTAGAAGCTCGTATTCTAACAAAATTAGATGCTAAGCCTAAAGTAAGAACTTTAAATATTAAACCTTGGGCTTATGCGGCTAGTATTGCTGCTTGTTTAGTACTTATGTTTACACTTACTTTTTCTAATAATCAAACTCACTCTATTAGCTCTATAAATAACGATAGTTTAGAGTCTTTTATTTTAAATGAAGAATTTAACACTTCAGAAATGGCTACTTTAATTACAGATACTGATGTTTTTGAAAATGACATTTTAAACAGTACACTAAGCGATGCCTCTATAGATTATTATATAGAAAGTGTAGTAGATTTAGAAGATCTTTTAGACAATTAAAAATTAACTTATGAAAAAAGGATATATTATTTTATTAATCGCCCTATGTAGTGTAAATGTATTTGCACAAAGTAAAGACGAAAAAATAAAAACTCTAAAAATAGCTTTTATTACAGAAAAACTGAATTTATCTAAAACTGAAGCACAAAAATTCTGGCCTATTTATAACGCTTATGAAGAAGACACCAATTCCCTTCGTAACGAAATGAAAGCGCAAAGAAAAAGCTCTGATATAGATAATTTATCTGAAACCGAAGCCAACACGCTTTTAAATAGCATGGTTCAATCTAACGAAAAAAGATTGCTACTATACAATCAATACATTAATGATTTAAAGAAAGTAATTCCTGCTAAAAAAATTATCATTCTTAAAAAATCTGAAGACGATTTTAGAAGAAAACTCTTTGAAGAGTATAAAAAAAGACATCAAGACGATAAAAGATAACATGATTTAAAGAGCCATTTGGCTCTTTTTTTTTACTAAAATTTTAAACGCTATAGTATTTCATCTTCTAACACTACTAATTACTAAGAAATTACACATTTAAAAACACCACTTCTTTTTTAATACTTTAACTCATTTACAATAATTTTAATACACCTTTAATTTTTGTTTTTTCAGATTAATAATTTTGCTACATTTACAAGCATTAATTACTACTAATTACAACAGCCATTATTCTGGACTAATAACAATTGTTTATGATTGCCTCAAATATTAAACATTTAAGAACACTAAAAAAATACTCTCAAGAAGCACTTGCCAATGATTTAGGAATTACCCGATCCAGAATTGGGTCTTATGAAGAAGGTCGTTCAGAACCTGCTATAGCTATGCTTATTAAATTTTCAGATTATTTTAAATTGCCTATAGATATTTTAGTACGTACCGACTTAAGCAAAACCAAAGACAATTCGTTTTTAAATATTGGACAAAATCGCATCCTATTCCCTATGATTGTAGATTTGGAAGATGACGATTTGATAGAAGTTGTTCCTGTAAAAGCCTCTGCTGGATATTTAAATGGCTACGACGATCCTGAATACATAGATCAACTACAAAACATTAAGCTGCCCTTTTTACCCACAGGAAAACACAGAGCCTTCCCTATAAAAGGAGACTCGATGCTTCCATTAAAAGATGGTTCTTTTGTTGTAGGTAAATTTATTGAAGACCTACAAGATCTGCAAGACGGTCGCACGTATGTGTTATTAACAGCTTCACAAGGTATGGTCTATAAGCGTGTTTATAATCAAATCAAAGAAAATAACAGTATCTTACTCGTATCAGACAATAAAAAATATGCTCCGTATTTAGTACATGCTGAAGATATTTTAGAATTATGGGAATTTACTTGTTGCATAAACACACAAGAGTACGACGCACACGAATTACAAATAAGTAGTATAATAAGCATGTTTAATGAGCTTGGTGTAGAATTAAAAGCTTTAGAAAAAATGATACAATAATGTACACAATTATAGATATTGAAACTAACGGAAGCGGTAATAAAATTACAGAAATTGCGATTTTAAAACATGACGGCAAACAACTTATAGACACGTTTAGCACATTGGTAAATCCTGAAACTCAAATACCGCCATACATTACTACGCTTACAGGTATAGACAATAGAATGGTTGCTAACGCCCCTACTTTTTCAGAAATTGCTCAGCAAGTATTAGATCTTACAGAAGATTCTATTTTTGTTGCCCATAATGTGAATTTCGATTATAACATTATTCGTAATGCTTTTAAAGAGCTTGGTATTGAGTTTAAACGCAAAAAATTATGTACCATACGTTTATCTAGAAAATTAATTCCGGGACACCAATCATACAGCCTAGGTAAATTATGCGACGCCCTTAATATAAATGTTGTGAACAGGCACCGTGCTAAAGGAGATGCAGAAGCAACTGTAATTTTATTTGAATTATTATTAGCCAAAGAAGAATCAGAAACAGTTATAAAAGCCTTTTTAAAACCTTCTTCTAAAGAAGCAACTCTCCCTCCAAATTTGCCTAATACAGTATTTAACGCTATACCTAATAAACCTGGAGTTTATTATTTTAAGAATAAAAAAGGAAAAATAATATATGTTGGAAAAGCTAAAGATTTAAAAAAACGTGTATTAACTCATTTTTACAATAAATCGGATAAAGAAATGAATTTGTGCAGAGAAACAGCAGATATCACTTTTGACTTATCTGGGAGTGAATTGATTGCGTCACTTATGGAAGATGCTGCTATAAAATCTCATTATCCAGAATATAATCAAGCAGCAAAGCGTAATCCAAAAGCTTTCGCAATTTTTAGTTATGAAGACAGAGACGGCATAAAACACTTGGCATATAACACTCTAAAATCTGCTCCAAATCCACTTAAAATTTTCTACTCCATTACAGATTGCAGACTACAATTAGAAAAATACTGTACAGCTTTTAATTTATGTCCTAAATATTGTCATTTGCAAGAAAGTATTACCGCATGTTCCCATTACGCCATTCAAGACTGTAAAGGTATATGTAAACAAAAGGAAACGGCTTCAAATTATAACTTGAGGGTAGAAGAAGCTATCGCATCTATAAAAAATAGCAATCAAGAACTTGTAATTAAACAAAACGGCAGACATCAAGAAGAATCTGCATTTATTTTAATTAGAGATGGATTTTACAAGGGCTATGGTTTTATAGACGCTACCGAACAGATTATGCACACTGAAGATTTAGAACGTTTTTTAATCCCACAACAAGATACTATGCACACTCAAAAAATTTTACAAAGCGTTATTTTAAAAACTCAAATCCAACCTCAGTCGAGTGTTAGCATTTAAAATTATTTTCGATTAATTAACGCTTTTAATTTCCCTAACACACCACTTTGTTCATCTTTTTCATGATAAGCATTACCATACACGCCATAACCGTAACCATAACCATAGCCGTAACCATAGCCATAATTATGATTTGTTTTATGCTTATAAAAGTTAAGAACAAAACTTATATTTTTAACTTCTCCCATACGGTATTTAGCATTAATTAAGGATAACATTCCTTTCTTAGTATAGTCTAAACGTACCATAAAAATAGTAGCATCAGCAAATTGTGTTAATTGTAATGCATCGGTTACTAAACCTAAAGGAGGTGTATCTAGAACAATTATATCATAATCTATTCGGAGTTTAGCAATAAGCTCGGCTAAACCATCACTCATTAATAATTCTGAAGGATTTGGAGGCACCGGTCCAGAAAGAATTACATCTAAATTAGCTACATCTGTATGACTTGTGACTTCGCTAAGCGTATGTTCACCTATTAAGTAATTTACCATTCCACGCTCATTAGTAATTCCAAAATCTGCAAATATCTTAGGTTTACGTAGATCCAAACCTAATAAAATAGTTTTCTTTCCAGACAAAGCATATACTGTAGACATGTTAATAGAAGTAAACGTTTTTCCTTCACCACTTACAGAAGAAGTTATCATTATTGTTTTTCCTAATTTATGATCTGTATTTTGTTTTTTCAGGATAAACTGCATACTAGACCTTATAGACCTAAAAGATTCTGCTACAGCGGATTTTGGCTTTTCGAAAACTACTAAATTATTGTGGTATTTATATTTACCTATAAGACCTAAAATAGGAATTCGAGATAAACGTTCAACCTCATCAGAGCCATGAATAGTATTGTCTAACAAATAAATAATAAATATAAAAAGCATCGGTAAGAAAAATCCAACCATTAGTGCCATCATATAATTAAGTGATTTATTTGGTCCAATTAAGCCACCTCCAATATCTTTTGCATCATCTATTGAGGTAATATCAGATATATTTGCTGCTTTTACTATTGCAGCTTCGCTACGTTTGGCCATATACAAATTATAAGCCTCTTGACTAATGTCTAGTTTACGCTGTATCTTTAGAAACTGCTGCTGATCTTCTGGCAAATTACTTAGTTTAGACTCTAAATTTAAAGCCTGACGTTGTATGCTACTAAGTTGTAATCTAATAGTACGTTTGGTGGCATCAATAGTTTCTAATAATACATGCTTCTCAGCATTTATTCGTCGATCTAAGTCTTTAAAAAGATCAGATCCTTCCTTCATAGTATATTCTAAACTCTGACGTTCTATAGCTAAAGCCGTAATTTTACCAACACTTTGCTGAATGTTAGGTTCTTCAATACCTACTGAAGAAGGCGCTGCAATATTGACATAATTTGTTTTAGTACGAAGATAATCTTCTAGGGCATTTAAATAATTAAGTTTTGTTTGCTCCATTTCTTTTGCCATTTCGTATTCTCTCAAACGGCTTGAAACTTCTGTCATCTCTACATCTACATCAAACACCTTATTTTGTTTTCTAAAGGTATTCATTTCTTCAGACACATCTTTCAGACTATTATTTACAGCAGCTAAACTACTATCTATAAACTGTATGGTATTTGTTGCGTATAAATTTTTACGTTCTAGTTCTGTACGACTTAAAATGGCAGATGTAGCATTCAAGTAATCTACAATTTTAGCTTTATTATGACCTGCTAAAGATAACTTTAACACCGATGACGACTCTTTAGAAAAGGGTTCTGTCTTTACAGCTTCTTTATAATTATTTACAACCTGATCAAAATCTAAAAATTGAACAAAATATTCGGAATTATTCTGAATGCTTACGTCGGGTTTGGTTTGTAAAGTAAAGTGTACAAAAGGCAAATTAACAGGCTGCCCAATAGTAAATGTATTATTAAAATTTCCTATGGGTAATTTAACCGGTTTAGTGTGCTTGTCGCCATAAAACTGTATGCGCCCATCTTCTGTTTCAAATTCTTTAAAAATTTCAAATTGTGTGTCGTTTATAAAACGTATTCCTAAGGGTTGATTTAAAAGTTGTCCTTGTGTTTTATCAATTTCTAAATAAAAGGGAGCATCTTTATAAATATCTTCCTTTCTATATTTTCCTTCTTTTAAATAATTAATATAAAACTGAAGCGAATCTACTACTTTTTCATTGTGAGTTCGGGTTTGTAACGAGGTAATAACCTTACCTACTTTACCAGAAACACCTCCCCAGTTAAACGAAATACTTGTATTCGCTGTAAAAAAAGGGTTTTGATCATTCTCTACTGTAATTAAAGAATCTAGTCTGTATATATTTTGCTTTCTTACATTTATTAAATAAGCAATAATTAATGCCATACCAATACAAAGCAGTACCAATTTCCAAAGGTTTAAAACTTTAAATAAATACCCTCTAAAATCAAAGGTCATACCTCCAGATTCCATCTGGTCCTGATCATCAAACTCGTACTGTGTCATTCGTTATAATCGATCTATTAATAATAAAGTTGTAGTTCCTAATGTAATTATTGTTGCAATGGTTGTTAACGTTTGCATACCTGTTTCTGCAGTTCCCCAAGATTTTTGTGGAAGTGGTTTTACGTAAATAATATCATTAGGTTGTATGTAGTAATATGGAGATTGCATTACATCTTCACGGGTAATATCTAAATGATGAATTTTTTGCCCCTCTGGATATTGTCTAATTATTAGAATATCCTTTCTATCTCCGGTAATTGGTATTTCTCCAGCATTGGCAATGGCTTCAAAAATATTAACGCGATCCTGGAATAAGGTGTTTGTTCCAGGCGCCTCTACTTCACCACTCACCGTATATCTTAATCCAGTGAGTTTAACCGTAACAAAAATATTAGCTGTTTCTTTAAACTGTTCGTCAAGCAATTTTTTTTCTATGATTTTCTCAATCTCTTCTGTAGTATACCCTAACACATTAATACGTCCCAAGGCAGGCACTCTAATCTCACCGTGCAAATCTACCGTAAACCCATCAAAATAAGCACGTTCATCGCTATTTGCATCTAACAAATCTTCACCCATCGGGTTAAAGATTTGTACTGCATCTTGATCTAACGCTTTTACTCTAATATTTAAAATGTCGTAAATTTGAATACGGTATGGCGATTGAGTTGCTACAACTTTAGCTATAGAATCTGTAACTGTTTCTGAAGGTTGTAAGTAAACCATATCCTTATGCGAAACGCATCCAGAGACGGCAAGACACAATGCGAGACAACTGATTATAAAAAATTTGGTCATTAATTAAGGTAAGTGATTTATGGACAAATATAAGTTTTCGGCAGGAATATAAAAACTAATCGTTTACTTTTTGGATATTTGTAAACTAATTCTAAAATAAAAACACACTTGAATTATTTAACAGTAGAAAATATAGCTAAATCTTACGGCGAGTTAACCTTGTTCGAAAACCTATCTTTTAGCATTCATAAAGACCAAAAAGTTGCATTTGTTGCTAAAAATGGTACGGGAAAAACCTCTATTTTAAACATACTTGCCGGTTTAGACCAACCCGATACTGGACAAATAATATTCAGAAAAAATATTACGGTTTCGTTTTTACCTCAAGAACCCGTTCTAGATCCCAACCTGACCGTTGAAGCTACTATTTTTGATGGCGATCACGACATCTTAAAAGTAATTAGAAATTATGAAGCTGCTTTAAACCATCCTGAAGATGCAGATGCCTATCAAAAAGCCTTTGAACAGATGGACCGCTATAATGCTTGGGATTTTGAAACCCAATATAAACAGATCCTTTCTAAGTTAAAGTTAGATAATTTTTCACAAAAAGTTAGTACGTTATCAGGCGGACAAAAAAAACGTTTAGCATTGGCTAATGCGTTAATTAACAAACCCGATTTACTAATACTAGACGAGCCTACAAACCATTTAGATTTAGAAATGATTGAATGGTTAGAATTGTTTTTTGCGAAAGAAAACATGACCTTGTTTATGGTAACTCACGACCGCTTTTTCTTAGAACGTGTGTGTAATGAAATTATAGAACTAGACCATGGCGAACTTTATAATTATAAAGGAAACTATTCTTACTATCTCGAAAAAAAAGAAGCGCGTATTACGCAAGAAGCTGTAGAAGTTGGTAAAGCCAAACAACTATTTAAAAAAGAATTAGACTGGATGCGTCGCCAACCAAAGGCACGTACTACAAAATCTAAATCTAGAATAGACGATTTTCACGATATTAAGCAACGCGCGAGCAAACGCCGTAAAGACCACCAAGTAGAGCTAGAACTTAATATGGAACGTCTTGGTAATAAAATTGTTGAATTACATAACGTTAAAAAATCATTTAAAAACAAAACCATTTTAGATGGATTTACTTACAATTTCCAACGTGGCGAACGTGTTGGTATAATCGGTAAAAACGGTACAGGTAAATCTACCTTCTTAAATATTCTTACTGAAACTATTACTCCAGATAGTGGTAAAATCACATTAGGAGAAACTGTTAAATTTGGATATTACACTCAAGGTGGTATTGCTGTTAAGCCCGATCAAAAAGTAATAGATGTTGTGCGAGAATTTGGGGATTATATTCCTTTAAAAAAAGGACGTCAAATTAGCGCTCAGCAACTTTTAGAACGCTTTTTATTTGACAGAAAGAAACAATACGATTTTGTAGAGAAACTTAGTGGTGGAGAGCGCAAACGTCTGTACTTATGCACAGTATTAATTCAGAATCCTAATTTTTTAATTTTAGACGAACCCACTAACGATTTAGACATTGTAACCCTAAATGTGTTAGAAGATTTCTTATTAGATTTTCCTGGATGTTTGCTTGTCGTAACTCACGACCGTTATTTTATGGACAAAATTGTAGATCACCTTTTTGTTTTTAGAGGTGAAGGTGTTATTGAAGATTTCCCTGGTAATTATTCAGATTTTAGATCTTATGAAGACAGTCCGGAATTAGCACCTACCGAGGATAAAAAAGAAAAGAAAAACTGGAAACAAGATTCTGGCACAAAATTATCTTATAACGAACAAAAAGAATATAATAATATAGAGAGTAAACTTAAATCTTTAGCGTTCGATAAAACAGCATTAGAGTCTAAATTTAATAATCCTGACCTATCTCAAGATCAAATTAATGAGTTATCTTTAAAATTAGAGAAACTCATTCAAGAGATTGAGGAAAAAGAAGAACGCTGGTTTGAATTGGCTGCTAAATTAGAAGACTAAATTTTAATCCCGATTTTTAAACACGTGTTTTATCAGATTTCACAATATTTAAAGTTTTTAAAGCGCTCTACAAACCAACATGGCGTGCATTCTCCCTTTGTTTATCAATTGGTTACCAACTGTTTTTACAATAAAAAAACACATACCGATTACCAGTTAATAGCACAATATAAAAGTGCGCTTTTAAAACAAACCACGCCGCTTCACATTACCGATTTAGGTACTGGATCTATGTATACAAAAAGTAATATTAGAACGGTAAAAAGTATTGCAAAACACTCTGGAGCGTCTTTAAAACGTGCTAAACTTCTATATCGTTTAGCAAATTATTTTAAGTTTAAAAACAGTTTAGAATTAGGAACCTCGCTTGGTATATCTACACATGCTATTGCTTTAGGCCATACAGACGGGCAAATCACTTCTATAGAAGGGTGTCCCAATATTGCTAAATTTACTGCGCAAACCTTAAAAAAAAATAATATTAAAAATGCCGAAGTTTTAATAGGTGATTTTAGTATTAAAATTCCAAAATTAAAACAAAACACTTTCGATTTTATACTCTTTGATGGCAACCATAATAAGAAAGCGACTTTAGACTATTTTGAAACCTTATTGCCCAAAACTCATAACGACAGTGTATTTATTTTTGATGATATTTATTGGACAAAAGGCATGACCGAAGCTTGGGAAACCATTAAAAAACACCCAAAAGTCACTGTAACTATAGATACGTTTCAATATGGATTTGTCTTTTTTAGAAGCGAGCAAGCCAAAGAACATTTTACAATAAGATTATAATTTTTATAAAAAAATCACAGTTTTATTTAAATATACTGTAACAAATCATCGTGTGTTGCGTCTTATTTCATATAAAAATTCCTGTATCTTGCACTAACCAACATCAGCAAAAATTTTATGGATAACGTTATTGAAATTTCCAACATCATTCGCGATTTTAAACTCGGTCAAGAAACCGTTCATGTTTTAAAAGGTATAGACTTAACCATTAAACGAGGCGATTATATTGCTATAATGGGGCCTTCTGGATCTGGTAAATCTACGCTAATGAATTTACTTGGATGCTTAGACACTCCAACAGCTGGAACATATGTCTTAAACGGTAAAGATGTAAGTAAAATGACTGATGACGACTTGGCTGAAATAAGAAATACAGAAATTGGTTTTGTGTTTCAAACCTTTAATTTATTACCGCGAACAACAGCCTTAGACAATGTGGCTTTACCTATGGTCTATGCCGGATACTCTAAAGCCGATCGCACAAAGCGTGCAGAGGAGGTTTTAACCGAAGTAGGCTTAGCAGATAGAATGGACCACAAACCCAACCAGCTTTCAGGTGGTCAACGTCAGCGTGTCGCTGTAGGACGGGCTCTTGTTAATAAACCTTCAATAATACTAGCCGATGAACCTACAGGAAATCTAGACTCAAAAACCTCTGTAGAAATTATGGGACTTTTTAATACCATCCATAAACAAGGAAATACGGTTATATTAGTAACTCACGAAGAAGATATTGCAGAACATGCCCATCGCATTATCCGCTTACGCGATGGTTTAATAGAAAGCGATACTAGAAATGAAAAAATTGTAGTGCCCTCACCTATGCACTAATCAAATCTTAATTCACTTTTAAAGCCTAAATTTTCCATGTAACTTTGAAACGTATCAAAATTTACTGGTAGCAATTAAATTTAAGTCTTTAAAACATGAAAATATATACTAAAACGGGCGATAAAGGGACCACAGCGCTCTTTGGAGGTACACGCGTACCAAAACACCATATCCGTATTGATAGTTACGGTACGGTAGATGAGTTAAACTCTTACATTGGGTTAATACGCGACCAAGACATACATCCAGACTACAAATCCGTTTTAATAACCATACAAGATCGCTTATTTACAGTTGGGGCAATGTTGGCGACACCTCCAGATAAAGCCGTATTAAAAAATGGAAAAGAGCGCCTAAATATTCCTAAAATCGATGATGCCAATATTCTTTTATTAGAAAACGAAATAGATGCTATGAATTCAGAATTACCGCCAATGACACATTTTGTATTACCTGGCGGACATCAAACGGTGTCATTCTGTCACATTGCACGTTGTGTTTGCCGAAGAGCAGAACGTTTAGCCTCAGAGTTAAACGCTATCGACCCTATAAATCCACAAACATTAACGTATTTAAACCGCCTTTCTGACTACCTTTTTGTATTGGCACGAAAGTTGTCTCATGATTTGAAAGCAGACGAAGTGAAGTGGATTCCCGAAAAACAATAACCAATTGTAACTTAGGTAATCTAACCATCTTAAAGTCAATTTGTTTATAAAAACAAGACGTTCTTTAATTTAATGATGAAATAATTCATTTTTTTCTTGACTTTTTAAACTAAAAAATTATTTTTGCAAAAATTAAAACGAATAACAGATGTATTGGACATTAGAATTAGCATCATATTTAAGCGATGCGCCTTGGCCAGCTACTAAAGATGAGCTGATTGACTACGCAATTAGAACTGGAGCACCTTTAGAAGTTGTAGAAAATTTACAATCCATTGAAGATGAAGGAGATTCGTACGACTCCATTGAGGAGATATGGTCAGACTATCCTACCGATGAAGACTATCTCTGGAACGAGGATGAATATTAGTATTACATAAAGAAAAGTTAAAAAGTCTCCTATAGAGGCTTTTTTTTATGCTAATCTTTATTAAACATAACAACAAAACGTATATTTGAATGCAATAATTATACGCATTTAATATACATAACTGTATCTATTAAGTTGCAAAACTTAATACAACCTATTAACACATATACGCATGAATTTTTTAAATTCTGTACTAAAGCTTTTTGTAGGAGACAAATCCAAGCAAGATGTAAAAGCGATCATGCCTTTAGTAGATAAAATTAAAACCTTCGAAAAGGCACTTGAGGCTTTATCGCACGACGAATTAAGAGCAAAAACAGCTTACTTTAAAGCTAAAATTGCAGAAGGCAGGCAACCTTTCGAAGATCAAATAGCAAAACTTTTAGAAGACGCAAACGCTACCGACGACATAGACAAACGTGAAGATATCTATCAAGAAATAGATAATTTAAAAGACGACTCTTATGCTGCTACAGAAAAGGTTTTAAACGATATTCTTCCTGAAGCCTTTGCTGTGGTTAAAGAAACCGCTAAACGTTTTAAAAACAATACCAGTATTACTGTAACCGCAAACACTTTTGACAGAGAAATCTCTGGAACCAAAGAATATGTTGTTTTAGAAGCAGATAAAGCCATTTGGGCAAACTCTTGGGATGCTGCTGGTAAAGCCATAACTTGGGATATGGTACATTACGATGTACAACTTATTGGAGGTATTGCCATGCACCAAGGTAAAATTGCCGAAATGCAGACAGGGGAAGGTAAAACTTTAGTTGCCACTCTACCTATGTATTTAAATGCCTTAGCAGGTAAAGGTGTACACCTAGTAACTGTAAACGATTATTTGGCTAAACGTGATAGCGCCTGGATGGCGCCTTTATTCGAGTTTCACGGGTTAAGTATAGATTGTATCGATTACCACCAACCAAATTCTGAAGCTCGTAAAAAAGCATATAATGCCGATATTACTTACGGAACAAATAACGAATTTGGTTTCGATTATTTACGTGATAATATGGCACACTCTCCTAACGATTTAGTACAACGTCCGCACCATTATGCCATTGTAGATGAAGTAGATTCTGTGTTGGTTGATGATGCCCGTACACCTTTAATTATTTCAGGTCCAATTCCGCAAGGAGATCGTCAAGAATTTACAGAGTTAAAACCAAAAGTAGACGATATTGTTGGCGTACAACGTAAATATTTAACCGGTGTTTTTGCTGAAGCTAAAAAATTAATAGCTGCAGGAGACACTAAAGAAGGCGGATTCCAATTATTACGTGTATATCGTGGTATGCCTAAAAACAAAGCTTTAATAAAGTTTTTAAGTGAAGACGGAATCAGACAGTTGTTACAAAAAACAGAAAATCATTACATGCAAGACAACAACCGCGAGATGCCTAAGGTTGATGAAGCGTTGTTTTATGTAATCGATGAAAAAAATAATCAAGTTGAATTAACAGATAAAGGAGTAGATTACCTTTCTGGTAAAGATGATCCTAACTTTTTCGTAATGCCAGAAATTGGTATTGAAATGGCTAAAATAGAAGCTAAAGGCTTAACTGCAGAAGAAGAAGCCAACGAAAAAGAAGAATTATTTAAAGACTTTGGTATTAAGTCTGAGCGTATACACACTTTAAATCAATTACTTAAAGCCTATGCCCTATTTGAAAAAGATATTCAATATGTGGTTATGGATAATAAAGTTATGATTGTCGATGAGCAAACTGGTCGTATTATGGATGGTCGTCGTTATAGTGATGGATTACACCAGGCGATTGAAGCTAAAGAAAATGTAAAAATTGAAGCTGCTACACAAACCTTTGCCACCGTAACACTTCAAAATTACTTTAGAATGTACCGCAAGCTATCTGGCATGACAGGTACAGCAATTACAGAAGCTGGAGAATTTTGGGAAATCTATAAATTAGATGTTGTAGAAATTCCTACTAACCGTCCTATTGCAAGAGACGATAGAGACGATTTAGTTTATAAAACTAAGCGTGAAAAGTATAATGCCGTTATTGAAGAAGTTTCTAAATTATCACAAGCAGGTCGCCCTATACTAATTGGTACAACAAACGTAGAGATTAGTGAACTTTTAGGAAAAATGCTTAGCATACGTAAAGTTCCTCACAATGTCTTAAACGCGAAATTACACAAAAAAGAAGCCGATATTGTTGCTGAAGCAGGAAAGCCCGGACAGGTTACCATCGCAACAAACATGGCAGGTCGTGGTACCGATATTAAGTTAATAGACGAGGTTAAAAAAGTTGGAGGTTTGGCCATTATTGGTACAGAACGTCACGATTCACGTCGTGTAGACCGCCAGTTACGTGGTCGTGCTGGACGTCAAGGAGATCCAGGAAGCTCTCAATTCTACGTATCGTTAGAAGATAACTTAATGCGTTTATTCGGATCTGAGCGTATTGCGAAAATGATGGATAAAATGGGCTTAGAAGAAGGTGAAGTCATTCAGCATTCTATGATTTCAAAATCTATTGAGCGTGCTCAGAAAAAAGTTGAAGAAAATAACTTTGGTGTCCGTAAACGTTTATTAGAGTACGACGATGTTATGAACGCCCAACGTGAAGTGGTTTATAAACGTCGCCACCATGCCTTATTTGGTGAACGTTTAAGCGTTGATTTAGCTAATATGATTTTTGATACTGCAGAACATATTGCAGAAACAAATAAAGGGGCTAACGATTATAAAAATTTCGGCTTTGAGATTATTCGTTATTTCTCAATGAGCAACCCAATAAGTGAACAAGATTTTAATAAATTAGCTGTACAAGATATAGCTGCAAAAATTTATAAAGCTGCTTTCGATTTTTATAAAACTAAAATGGCTAAGAATGCAGAATTGGCATTCCCTATTATTAAAAATGTTTACGAAACGCAAAGCGATAAATTTAAACGTATTGTTGTTCCTTTTACAGATGGTGTAAAAACATTACAAGTTGTAACCGATTTACAACAAGCCTACGAAACTGAAGGTAAGCAATTAATTACAGATTTTGAAAAGAACATCACTTTAGCGATTATTGATGATGCTTGGAAATCGCATTTACGTAAAATGGACGAGTTAAAACAGTCTGTACAATTAGCGGTTCACGAACAAAAAGATCCGTTATTAATTTATAAATTCGAGGCGTTCGAATTGTTTAAAGACATGATTACTCAAGTTAATAAAGATGTTATTTCATTCTTATTTAAAGGTGAATTGCCTAGTGAAGATCAGAATGCTATTAGTGAAGAAAAGCAACAAGCTCCTAAAAAGGAACGTTTAGAAACAACCAAGGAAGAAATTCCTAATTTAGATGAACGTGCTTCACAAAGTAGAGCTGCTGGACAAACACAACGCCAACCAGAGGTTGTTGAAACTATAGTACGCGATAAGCCAAAAATTGGAAGAAACGATAGAGTTACAATTAAAAATGTAATGAACGGCGAAAGTAAAACTGTAAAATATAAACAAGCCGAACCGCTTTTAGCTAAAGGTGATTGGGTAATTACAGAATAATACTTTCTAGTATATATTTGAACAACAAAAAAGCTGTCTATTTTAATAATAGACAGCTTTTTTGTTTTGGAAGTAAATTAATCTTCATTATAAATTTTTATTTTTATTTTAGAATCTATTTTTTCAATTAGTTTACTTATTAGATTCTTATCCAATTCAGACACCTCTGATCCAAAAATAACTTCATTAATTATGATATCAATGTAGCATTGTTCTTTAAGAATAATTCTGTACTCATCTTCATATTCCCAATCTTTAATTTTGTTAAGAAAAACAGATTTAATATCTACAAATTTATGGGGTAAATGATGATAGTTTTTTAATCCACTATAATTTACTTTTTGGATTTCATATTTATTTTCATCTAACTCGAAGGCAATAACTAAACCTCTATGACCATCTGAATAATGAGACCATAGTAAATGATTTTCATAATGTCCAGAGAATGAACATATACTTATGTGTTGATTTTTTTTGGGGTTTAGTCTAACCCTCTGTGGCTTGAGAAAACAATCTGTGTAAAATTGCCCTTCAAAATTATCATTTAGATTTCTAAAACTAGAAGCATATATTCTTTGATTAATGAATATATCAAGTAAATATTTATAATTACTAAAATCTCTAAATTTATAAAACATAATTAATTATATATTTACTTCAACTTATTACATCAAAACAAATATAGCCGATAATCCATTACAATTCAGGATATCGGCACACAAAGTCCTATAGTAACAGGACACACAATACTTACATAAAATTGGAGTTACTCCATGAGCACCTTACTAAATTTCGCATTCACGATTATAGATTTATTGCTACTTACATCTCCGGTAGAAAATGTCGAGACATTTTCGCTAGTTGTTTTTTTAGGATGTTTAAATCGAGATTGCTTACCATTGTACTGCAAACTATACGCTGTTTTAGGTAAGCTAATTATGGCATCGCTATTTTCTAAGACAATATTTAGATTCTGAAAACTTTCTGTAATTTCAGCTATTTTTAAATTACCAAAACTCCCATTAATTATTGTGTTACCAGACAGTTGCCCTAACTGTATATTAGAAGAATTTGAATTTAACACCAACTGATTTACAGTTTCTATTTTAGCCTGTTCTACATATTTTAGCATTAATTGTCCTTGATTCCAATGTGTAATAGACACAGGCGCATAAGCCACTTCGATGGAAGTTAAACTTCCATCGATAGTGTTTGCTGTTAATTTAGTATGCGCCAATTGCGCCTTTAAGTTTTCGATAAGCGACACAAATTGTAGCTCGCCATATTTTACATTCACTTTTAAATTTGCCTTTTTAGGCATACGAATAATAATTGTTTTTTTTATATAAGGATTACTATCAGGTATGTTTCTGTCCTGCTTTGCGCTGTGCCTTGCTGCTTCGGCGTGCATTCGGCTCGCTTCAGCATGTTCTTGTGCATTCATTTGTCGCTCAATAGACTGTTCTAACTGTGCCTCCCAAGCTTCCATACTATCTCCAAAATCTTCTCCAAAACTCTCGGCAAATTGTTTCCCCCATTCTTCCATTTCTTTACCATAAGTTGCTCCAAATTTTTCTCCCCAAGCTTCCATGGCTTTCTCGTAATCTCCAAAACCTGAATCGCTAAATTGTTTTGCCCAAACTTTCATTTTTTCTTGAAATGCCTTCCCGTATTTTTTTTGATACCCTTTACTCCACTTTTCTAAATAGGTTTCTCCTTCTTTTTTATAAGCTTCATAATCAAAATTTACACTACTTATACCTTCTGGCAACTCTGGTAATTTTGGCATTTTAGGCATTTCAGGGACTTTTGGAATATTTGGAATGTTTGGCATTGGAGGCACAGGTGGCAATTGTGCCAACTCAAACTCTAATTCCTGTAATGCCGAAATTGAATTTACATCAAACTCGTAATCCATTTCCCAATAATTTTGTTGTCCTTTAGACGTAATATTAACATCACTATTAGAACCACTTACATTCACACTCCATTGTTCTAAAACCTTTTGTAAGTCTGCTTGAGTGCGTTTATCACTTTCTACAAAAGCTTCCACTTCAATGCTATTTTTATTCCATGTATCTACAATAACATGGGTGTAATCTGATTCTAAATTAATAGTTACATCTTTATTTACATTTAAAGTTTGTAAGGCTTTAGAACGCTTTTGTTGCGCCAAAGAAGTAATAGGTAACAGCCCAAAAAGTATTAATGCTAATGTTGTTTTTATAAATAATTGTTTCATCTTAAATTTGTATTTAAAAAGATTTCTGCGCGCTTGTATACACTGCAGATTCAGATTTTAATTCTTTTAATTGGTCTCTTAACCGGTATAATAAATTTAATCGCAATCTTAAATTATCGATTAAAGCATTTATGGTTAACTCACTCGGACCTGTTTCTGTTAATTCTATAGATAGCTTTTTATATTCTTCGCTTAGTTCTTCTAACCTTTGAATGTAACCGTCTATCAGTTCTTTATTATTCGGCGTTAATTCTACTTTAGATAATTCGGTATGAATACTCGCCAAATAATAGTCTTCAACTTTTTTTAGATCGGGAGACAGATCACCCAATGTTTTTATTTTTGATTTAGGTGTGTCTTCGGTAGAAGTTACAGTAGGTGTATTTTCAACTTCAACTTGATTAGAATTATAAAACGTATAGCCACCAACACATACCCCAAATACAATAACTATACTCGCTGCTACAGACCACCAATTAAATTTTGATTTCACGGGTTCTGAAGGAAAGGTTTCATTTAGTTTTTTCAAAAAACGAGCTTCATGACCTTCAGCTAACCTTTCATCGTTTTGATGAATGCTATCGGCCTTAAATAAATCTCTAATATCTTGTGCCATAGGTTTTCAATTTTAATAGTTCTTGTAATTTTTGTTTTCCTCTAGATAATTGTGTACGTGATGCCACTTCAGAAATATTTAAAATTTCAGAAATTTCTTGATGATCGTAGCCTTCTATTAAAAACAACATCACTACATACTTATATTTTTCTGGCAAAGTTTCAATAACTAGTTTAATGTCTTCTAAAGTCACATCATCTTCAACGACCCAACTGTCGTGAGCATCTGCATCGATCACTTTTAGGTGCACCTCTTCTAAAACATCTAACTGAGGTGATTTAGATTTAAGCGCGTCGATACAAGTATTCACAACTATACGTTTTAACCAAGCCCCAAAAGTAACATTGCCTTTAAATTGATGCAGTTTACTAAAGGCCTTTATAAAAGCATCTTGCACCAAATCTTCAGCTTCAGCAGTATTTGTAATAAAACGCTTGGCAACAACATACATCCCTTGGCAGTACTGGTTGTATAACTGCATTTGTGCCTTTCGGTTATTCCGCTTACATGCTTCTACAATTTCAATAGAAAAGGAATTCACTTGTTGTGGTTTTGGTTAGTGTACATCTTAAAGACGTGTCTTTTTTTTAAGTGTTGCAAAAAAGGCGAAAAAAAATTTTAGTGTTGTTAAAATTGAATTAATTAAACCCCTCTGTTTTAACTTAGAAATCTTTTAAAGTATCTTTACGCCCCTAAATACCAATTATTATATGAATAGATTTTTAAAATGGATTATGATACTCCTCGTCTTCGTTGCAGTAGGAGTTTTTCTTTATGCATATTTTGAAAAAGGCGCTTTTACTAAGGTTTTAAGTCCCAAGGACACAGTTGAATATAAATTAAACGATTTAAAACTAGAAGTATTTTATAACAGACCATCTAAGCGCGATCGTGTAATTTTTGGTGGCTTGGTTCCTTATAATGAAGTTTGGAGAACAGGAGCTAACGAAGCCACTACTTTTAAAACCAACAAAACATTGAACATAGGTAGCGATTCTTTACCTCCAGGTAAATATACGCTATGGACCATCCCTAACGATTCTGTTTGGCATGTAATGTTTAATAAAAAACAATACAAATGGGGCGTAGATGAAACTATGAAAGCTATGCGAGATCCCAATTTTGATGTTGTAGATCTAGAAGTTCCTGTAGAGAAATTAAACAATACTGTAGAAGAATTTACAATTTCCTTTGATAACTCTACAGATAATTTAGCACTTACTATGGCTTGGGACGACGTAAAAATTAGTGTTCCTTTAAAGTAGTATTACATTTCAATGAGTTTATTTAACATTTTTAAATGTTAAAAATTTCTTTTCTATAAAAAAGAATACATTTGTATTTTCAAGTTTTTATCTATGAGTTACCAATTCACCATTATAGTCCCCGTTTATAATGAAGAAGACAATTTATTGCGTGTCGAGCAAGAGCTTACTGCTTATGCCCAAACAGCTACGAAACGTACCAAAATTCTTTTAGTAAATGATGGCTCTAAAGATAGAAGTCAGGACATTATTGAAACCATTTGTAAACGCTCAGAGATTTTTGAGTTTATAAGTTTTAAAGAAAATAGAGGATTGAGCGCAGCTATAAAAGCAGGCTTTGATTATACAGACACACCCTTAGTGGGCTATATTGATTCTGATTTACAAACAACACCTTCAGATTTTAATGTTCTTTTACAACATATTGAGAATTACGATTTAGTTACGGGTGTACGCTCTAACAGAAAAGATTCGTTTGTTAAAAATATGTCTTCAAAAATTGCAAACGGAATTCGCAGAAGTTTTACACACGATGGTATGGACGATACTGGGTGTCCATTAAAAGTTATTAAAACAGACTATGCCAAACGTATCCCTATGTTTAAAGGGTTACACCGTTTTTTACCTGCCATGATATTATTACAACACGGTAAAATTACACAAGTTCCTGTACAGCATTTTCCACGTATAGCAGGAGAAGCTAAATTTGGATTATGGAATAGACTTTTAGGACCTTTAGTAGACTGTTTTGCGTATATATGGATGAAAAAAAAGTACATTAACTACGAAATTAAGGCACGTAGTTAATGAGCAACTGGATTATATATACTATAGGGTTTATTGCTCAAATCCTATTCTCATCGCGTTTAGTTGTGCAATGGATTACGTCTGAAAAAAAACGTAAAGTAATTACGCCAACACTATTTTGGACCTTAAGTTTAATGGCGTCATTCTTACTTTTTATTTATGGATATTTGCGTCAGGATTTTGCTATTATGCTAGGACAAAGTTTAACGTATTTTATTTACATTAGAAACCTTCAGCTTCAAAATCAATGGACAAAATTTCCTAAACCCATGCGCTGGTTTTTACTTTTAGTACCTATTTTTATTGTGATTTATTATTACAATAACAACCAAATAGACATCACCTTATTATTTAAAAACGAAAATATCCCTGTATGGCTATTGATTTTAGGCATTGTTTCGCAAATTGTATTTACTTTACGTTTCATTTATCAGTGGATCTATTCTGAAAAGAAAAAAGAATCTACTTTGCCTTTCGGATTTTGGGCTTTAAGCTTAGCGGGTTCTATACTCATTTTAATTTATGCCATTTTACGTAGAGATCCTGTATTATTTACTGGTCATATTCTAGGGGCAATTATTTATAGCAGAAACTTAGTTCTAATAAAGAAATATCATGATTAAAATCATTGAAAAACATCCTATTATTGCGCTGTGTGCCTTAATCGCTTTGATGTTGCTTCCTAATTTACATGTCATGCAAGTTACTATTATGGAAGCTAGAAACTTTATTACCGCTCGTGAGATGCTTGTAGATAACCATTGGTTACTAACAACTATGAATGGTGAGGCACGTTACGAAAAACCACCTCTGCCTACATGGTTGTCGGCTATATCGGCTTCTATATTTGGTATACAAGTATATGCATTAAGATTACCTACCGTTTTCATGATCATGGTATTGGGAATTTATGTCTATAAATTGTCGTTATCACTTTTAGAAGATAAAGAACATAGTTTTGTAAATGCTTGTATTGCAGTTACAGCGTTTTATACTGTTGGGATTACTATTGAAGCGCCTTGGGATATTTATGCACATGGATTTATGATGGTTGCAATCTACCATCTGTATCAACTGTTTCAAAAGCAATCAAATTTTTGGTCTCACACACTACTTTCAGGTCTCTTTTTAGGGTTTTCTTTTTTAAGTAAAGGCCCTGTCTCTTTATATGCTTTATTTTTACCTTTTATATTGGCTTATGCAAGTACGTTTAAATTTAAAAACTTTAGACCCAAAGTTTTTTCTGTAGTGAGTGTTATATTACTCATGCTATGCGTAGGCGGATGGTGGTTTATATACGTTCGTGTAATGGACCCAGAAACTTTTACCCATATTACTCAAAAAGAGACTAGCAATTGGGGCAGTTATAATATTCGTCCATTTTATTATTATTGGAGTTTCTTTACCCAAAGTGGTATTTGGACAATTCCTGCTTTTATAAGTTTATTATATCCGTATTTAAAACCGAGAGTTAAACATTTAAAAGCCTATAGATTTAGTTTTTACTGGACCCTATTTGCAGTTGTATTACTATCCTTAATTCCTGAAAAAAAATCCAGGTATTTAATGCCGGTATTAATACCATTAGCTATTAATACGGGGTTTTATATCGATTATTTAATTCGACATTTTAAAACATTAAAAAATAAAAAAGAGACTATCCCTGTATTTTTTAATTTCGGATTAATAGCAGCTATAGGCATTGCGTTTCCGCTTATTATCTATTTAAATTTAAAAGATCAATTACACGGGTATTGGATTACATTTAGTGTAGCATCTGTTATATTAATGAGTATTGGGGTTTGCATTCTTTACTACTTAAAACAACGCGCAATTAAAACGATATTTTATTTAACTGTAATATTTTATGCATCTATATTTATTGTTGCATTACCATTATATAAAGCTTTAATACCTGAACACTATTACGACATCACAACATTAAAACCTGAAGCAGAAGCTGCAGAATTAAATGTTTATGGAACAGACAATGTATCGCCCGAAATGATTTGGTTATACGGAGACAAACTACCAAACATAACCCTTGAAAATGGCAAATTTCAATTCCCTAAAGACAAGCGTTTTGGGTTACTTACTAAACCATTTACAGCAGATGAACTGCAACATATTAGTACTTTTTATACTGTAGATTTTGTAAGAACTTATGACATTAATATCGCAAACAAATCATCTAGAAAACACAATTCTAGATTAATAGACAGTTACTATATTTTAACTAAAAAGTAGCTAAACCACGACGTTTTACGATGTATGTAAACAACTTGTAAAAACCAAACCCACAAAGGGCACCGAAAGTAAGACCACATACTAAATCTAACGGATAATGCACGCCTACATATACACGGCTATAAGCTACAATTAAGCTCCAACACATTAAAAAATATATGGCATTTTTATAAAATGGTTTTAATACTAAACCTGCAAAAATAGCTGCTGCCATGGTGTTAGATGAGTGCCCAGAGAAAAACCCATAACGTCCACAACGGGCTGCAATGTAGCGCATATATTCCATTACACCTTCAGTTCTACACGGTCTAAAACGTTGCACAGTATCCTTAACCACATTCGTCATTTGGTCTGTAAAAGTTACCATACACACAATTACAATTAAAGAAATAACCAAGGTCGGGACACCTCGCTTTTTATAAATTAAATACAATAATAAGGCATATAAAGGAGCAAAAGTATATTCATGTGTAATAGCCAACCAAATCGGGTCCCAAGTTTCGGATCCTAAGTTATTAAGATATAAAAATAATTCTTTATCTGTATTCAGTAATTTATCGAACATACTATTTACTCTTCATAACGCGCGACTTCTCTATCGTAAAAATCTGTCGCTTTTTGAATTAATCCTTCAGTTTCCATTTCTATTTCTTTCTGGTCTTCTTGGTCAAAATCCTCAAACCACTCAACCTCATCATCTTCTAAATTGATAATAAAGCGTGGAAATTCTGTATGAATGACGAAAATAGCATTTGGATAATCTGTATTATCTCCTAATATAAATTTTGGAAGTTCCATAGTTGTAAAGTTATTTCTGTAAAATTAATTGTTTCGTTAAATAATTAAACCTTATGTAAAGTAAAATTGCTGCAGATGTTAATCCGGCCAATAGTCCCAACCAGATTCCGAAGCTTCCTAATTGCTCGGCTTTACCAAAATAAAAACTAATAGGAAACCCAATAATCCAATACGCAATAAATGTTATTATAGTTGGCACCTTCACATCTTGTAGTCCACGTAAAGCACCTAACACAACCACCTGAATACTATCGCTAATTTGAAACACAGCTGCTGCGAGCAATAAATTTGAAGCAATTTGTACCACTTCAGAGTTATCTGAAAAATTGGCTACATCGTTTAAATCTACATATATCTTAGGTAATTCTGTTCGTAATGCCATAAACATTAAAGCAAAGCAAATGGCAAATAAAGTTCCCATTAAAAATAATGAAAATGCAATGCGACGTAATTCGTGATAATTCTGAAGCCCTTTTTGGTTACCTACTCGTACCATACTCGCCACACTTAACCCCGTTGCTACCATAAAAGTCATAGAAGACAAATTTAGTGCAATTTGGTTTGCTGCTTGAGGGTTTTTACCTAACAAACCACTTAACCAAATGGCAGACGTAAAAATAGCTACCTCAAAGAACATTTGCATAGCACTAGGAGCTCCTAAATTAAAAATGCGCTTCATCATGCTATTCTCTAACACTAAAAATTTAATGTTTGTAACGTAATCTTTAGATTTCTTGTTGCCTTTTAGCACCCACCAAATAAAAGCTACCATAATAAATCGTGACACTAAAGTTCCATATGCTGCACCAACAATACCAAAAGCAGGTGCTCCAAATTTTCCAAAAATGAAAATATAATTTAATACAATGTTTACCACATTCGCAATAATTGTCGCATACATCGGGTACTTTGTCATAGACAAGCCATCACTAAATTGCTTAAAGGCTTGAAAAATAATTAGGGGAATAAGAGAAAATGCAACTAAATCTAAATACGGAATAGCCAACTCTACAACTTCTATAGGTTGTTTCATTAAATACATTAATGGTTTAGCAAAATATAGAATTAAGAATAGTAAAACCCCTAGAAAAGTACATAAAAATAAACCGTGTTTAAAAGCCGATTTACCTGACTTAAAATCATGAGCCGTATCTGCTTCGGCAATTAAAGGTGTAATAGCGGTTGAAAATCCTATACCTATAGACATGGCTATAAACATAAAACTATTCCCTAAAGACACTGCAGCAAGTTCTGCAGTTCCTAACTGGCCTACCATAATATTGTCTACAAAACTAACAAATGTATGCCCTAACATACCTAGCATTACTGGAGCAGCCAGTTGCCAATTGTATTTAAATTCTTTGGTGTATTGAGATAAAAGCACGCTTAAATTTTTGTTGTGCAAAGGTATCACTTAAAACAGGCTAAAACCTACCTTTTATTAAAATTTTATAAAGATGATAATTGAGCCTTAGCCTGCTCAAATTCTGATATTATATTAGACACAATCGCTGAAACGGGCTTAATGTCGTGAATTAAACCAGCCACTTGACCAATCTCTAACTCACCTTCTTCTAAATCGCCTTCAAACATACCACGTTTAGACCGCCCCCGACCTAAAAAGACTTTTAATTCTTCAGCAGTGGTACCTTTTGCATATAAGGCTTGAACATCGTTATAAAATTTGTTTTTAATTAAACGTACAGGAGCCAATTCTTTTAAAGTTAATTGTGTGTCTCCTTCTTTAGTATTAATAACAGTTTCTTTAAAATTTATATGTGCTGAAGATTCTGTACTTGCCACAAACCGACTTCCGATTTGCACACCATCTGCACCTAATACCATGGCCGCTAACATGCCTTGCCCAGTTGCAATTCCTCCTGCTGCAATTAAAGGGATATTTATTTTCGCTTTTACCATTGGGATTAAGGTTAACGTTGTAGTCTCGTCTCTACCATTATGTCCACCTGCTTCAAAACCCTCGGCAACAATAGCATCTACACCTGCAGCTTGAGCTTTTAATGCAAATTTTACACTACTAACCACGTGCACTACAATTATGCCACGTGATTTTAACCAAGACGTCCATGTATTTGGATTCCCTGCAGCAGTAAAAACAATTTTCACTTCTTCCTCCACAATTACAGCCATAAGTTCTTCAATGTTAGGATACAACATGGGCACATTTACTCCAAACGGCTTTGTTGTTACTTTTTTACATTTCTGAATATGTTCACGTAACACTTCTGGATACATAGAACCTGCTCCTATTAATCCTAAAATTCCAGAATTACTTGCTGCAGCAGCTAATTTCCATCCGCTATTCCAAACCATTCCTGCTTGAATGATTGGATATTGTATATTAAAAAGTGAAGTAATTGTATTTTGCATTAATTTTTAATAAGTTTTTTAGTAACAGTTCTATTTCTTGTAGAAATTTGTAAAAGATAAATCCCATTTTTTAATACAGACACATCTAAACTTTCGTTAGTCTCTAAAGTTTCTGTTAATATACATTTACCCAAAACATCAAACACCTTAATGTGCAAATCAGATCCGTTTAAAGTTGTATTGAAAAACACGTGATTTTGAGTAGGATTTGGATACATAGATAGTTTATCCCCTGTTGTAACATCACTAACACTTAAAATACCATTATTATATGCTGTAGCTAAATTAGGAATGCCGTACCCTAATAGATAATCTGGATTGTTATATTGTGAAGATGATGCTCTTACCAATTCCATAAGTGCAGTAGATGAAAGTTCTGGTAACGCCTGCCATAAACATGCCAATCCACCTGCTAAAATAGGTGCACTTAAAGAAGTGCCATTTACAGTCTCTATTTGATTGGTTTTATTAATAACCACACTACCTAAACCTTGAGCTGTAACATCTGGTTTTATTGACGGTTGAATTGCTGAACCTTGAGAACTAAAATAAGCATATTCTCCTGAAGCATCTACGGCTCCTATTGAAAATACGGCTTCAGAATCTGCCGGTGCGCCAACTCCGGATGTACCAGAATTTCCCGCAGACGTTACTACTAAAATTCCTTTTTCGGCAGCTATGTTAGCCCCTTGTGTTATAAATGCTGTTTTACCATCTAAGTCTTCATTACTATAATCGTAATTGGGATTATCGAAAGATTTATACCCTAATGACGAGTTAATAATATCTACGCCCAAACTATCTGCGCGTTCGGCAGCTTCAACCCATAAACTTTCTTCCAACGGATTCTCGGCATTAGTATCTTCTGTTATAAATAAATAATAAGAAGCATCTGGTGCCGTACCCACAAATGTATTTTCTATATATCCAGCCATTGTACTTAAAACAAGAGTACCATGTTCGTCTTTTGTATTATCGTATACATCTGTTTCTCGTGCTACAAAATCATAAACACCCAATATATTATTATGTGTTCTTAAATTTTGAAAACCTGAAATGGTATTTACATTAGGAAAACCAGCATCTAAAATAGCAACAGTAATTCCTGTTCCTGTAAAATTATTTTCGTGTAGTGCATTCACCTGAATCATTTCTACCTGATTAGCTGTATCTCCATACACAAATTCTGAAGTTGACGTTTGTTTGAAAAACATCCCTGTACTTACAATTTTAGCGGTAGAAGCTAGTGTTTTATCTGCAAAAACAATTTCAGAAACAAATGAGAAATTTAAAAGTGCTCTAATAGCGGTTTCACTCCCTCGAACATGTACAGCATTAAACCATTTAGATTTTGCTAATACCAGAACATCATCTAAAGCTTTTAGTGTAGTAATATACGCTTCGTTAACAGGAACATCTCTAGCATCTATTTTAATACCAAAGCGTTGTTTTCTCTCTATTGCTTTTTGGCTTAAAATAGTTGTTGGGTTTGCAAGTGACGTCTCTACCTGTTCTTTATCGGAAAAATAAACCCAAGCATCTTGTTGTGCAAAACCCTGCAACTGAACACCAATAAAAAGTAAAATTAGTAATCTTGAAGCCATATAACATTGTTTATGTGCTTACAAGTTAAGAAATAACTCCTGAACCTACTAATTCATCGTCTAAGTACCATGCTACAAATTGACCTTCGGTTATGGCTGATTGAGGTGTTTCAAACTCTACATATAACCCTTTATCTACTTTGTATAATTTTGCTTTTTGTAAGGGCTGTCTGTAACGAATTCTAGCCATGACATTCATGGTCTGATTTTGTTCGAGTTTTAAGTCTTCACGAATCCAATGTTCTTCTTCGTTTGTTACGAAAAGTGCCGATTTAAATAATCCTGGATGAGCATGTCCTTGTCCTGTATAAATGACATTTTCGTTAACGTCTGTGTCGATAACAAATAAAGGTTCTACTGTGCCACCAACACCTAAACCTTTGCGCTGTCCTTTAGTAAAGTAATGGGCACCTTGATGTTTACCTACAATTTTTCCATCGGACACTGAATATGTTTTCTTTGTAGTTAAATATTTAAGTTCTTCTAACTTTGATTCAAACTGAGTTTGGGTATTTAAATAGTAGTCATGATCTTTTTCAACTTCAACAATCACCCCGTCTTTAGGTTTTAATTGTTGTTGAAGAAATTCTGGCAAACGAACTTTACCAATAAAACATAGACCCTGAGAGTCTTTTTTATCGGCAGTAATTAAATCTAATTCTGCTGCAATTTTACGAACTTCAGGTTTAGTGAGTTCTCCTATAGGAAATAGTGCTTTTGCTAATTGGTCTTGAGATAGTTGACATAAGAAATACGACTGATCTTTATTACCATCGACTCCTGCAAGAAGTTGATAGGTTTCTGTTTCACCTTCATTTAAAGTCCCTTTTCTACAATAGTGTCCAGTAGCCACATAATCTGCACCTAAGTCTAATGCTATCTTCATAAATACATCAAACTTAATTTCGCGATTACATAATACATCCGGATTAGGTGTACGACCATTTTCGTATTCTTTAAACATATAGTCTACGATACGTTCTTTATACTGCTCGCTTAAATCTACCGTTTGGAAAGGGATCCCTAACTTTTCTGCTACCAACATGGCATCGTTACTATCGTCTAACCACGGACATTCGTCTGAAATAGTTACAGAGTCGTCGTGCCAGTTTTTCATAAATAGCCCGATAACCTCATAACCTTGTTGCTGTAAAATATATGCTGCAACACTAGAGTCTACACCTCCTGAAAGTCCAACAATTACTCGTTTCATGTGTTTTAATTTACTACACGCCTAAGCATGGAAAATAAAAATTCCGATATGTATTTAAACTGGAATTTTTGTATTATTTATTGTTTGTAGGGATTTTTACTATGGGAAGTATAATCTTTAGAATCTTCTAACTCGCCATCTTTGTAAAAGTTCCAAGTCCCTGTTTTTTTATCGTTCTTATAAGCACCTTCTGCTATTAAATTTCCATCTAGGTCGTAGTATTTAGACTTTCCTTGCAACTTATCATGTACATAATTAAACTCTTTTAATACCACCTCTTTTTCTGAATACCAGGTAGATGTTCCTTCTAATAACCCATTTTTATAGAAGGCACGCTCTGCGATTTTACCATTATCGTAGTATACCAAACGTTCGCCTTCCAGTTTACCGTTATTATTATACGTTTCGGTAATCATAATTTTGTCTGAATTATTATGGAAATATTGCCAATCTCCAATATATAATTTGCCTTTCATTTTACCTTTACTTATCACCTTTTGTAAGGATGACAAAAATTGTACTTCTGCAATATCACTATTAGGATCGAATGTTTTTATAGCGGTTAATACCGGTTTATTTCCTAGGTTTTTATAAAATTTAAAGGTTCCTACTTCTTTACCGTGGGAAAATTGCCCCTCGTAACGCAATACCTTTGTACCTTCAAAATTCTTTTTCCAAACTCCATGTCGTTTTCCATTCTCATCTAACTGGTTTACATTTTGTGCCATTAATGTTCCTACGACACAGATTAATAATACAGATAATAAATTTTTCATAAGACTATAATGTATACGATTATTAAAAACTACAATTAACAAAAAAGCTGCCAATTAAGGCAGCTTTAACTTATTTTTTACGATTTTGCATTTGTTTTTGCTGTTCTGCCTGTTCCATCATGTCTTTCATTTTCTTCTGAAAACGATTCTCTTTTTTAGGCTTTTTCTTATTCTCTTGTATTTTAGCATGAATTTTATCTTCGTCGATAATGAAGTTTTTAATCACTAACATAATCCCGATTGTTATTAAGTTAGAAATAAAGTAATACAAACTTAAACCAGAGGCATAGTTATTAAAGAACACCAACATCATTAACGGAGAGAAATAAATCATATATTTCATCATTTTCCCCATATCTGGCATCCCTTCTTGTGTAGGTTGCGATGCTGCTTGTTGTCCTGTTGTCATTCGCATATAAAAGAAAATGGCTACAGAGGCTAATATTGGGAATAAACTAATATGATCGCCATAAAATGGAATTTTAAAAGGTAATTCTGCAATGGTATCATAAGATGATAAATCTTCTGCCCAAAGGAAACTTTTATGTCTTAAATCGAATGCCGACGGGAAAAACTGAAATAGAGCATAAAATACAGGTATTTGTAATAAACCAGGTAAACAACCAGCCATAGGGCTCGCTCCTGCTTTACTGTATAACGCCATTGTTTCTTGTTGCTTTTTCATGGCATTATCTTTGTACTTCTCGTTAATCTCATTAATTTCTGGTTTCAGAATTTTCATCTTAGCCTGAGATAAATACGATTTATACGTTACTGGTGACATTACTATTCTCACTAAAATAGTCATTACTATAATAGCGATTCCGTAAGGCATCATACCACTTAAAAAGGCAAATATTGGAACAAATACGTAACGGTTTATCCAACCAAAAATACCCCAACCAAATGGTATACTATCGTCTAAATTATATGCATATTGCTTTAGTATTTTATTATCTGTAGGACCAAAATAAAATTTTAAAGGGGCATTAATTTCTCCTCCTTCTATATTTAATGGAACTGTAGAGGCATAAAGTTTAGTAAACACAGCATCATCGTCGTCTTTTTCTAATAAATTTTCTGAAACTAAATCGGCTGTATTAAATGGTTTTTCTGAAACTAAAATAGAGCTAAAAAAATGTTGTCTGTAAGATAACCAAGTTACATCTTCTTCTTTTTCATCGTCATCACTAGTTGGGCTTAATTTATCAATTTTTCCACCATCGTGCTGATAGGTTAAACGTGTGTAACGGTTTTCGTAGTCTGCACTTTTATCCGTACGATACATTTTTTGTTTCCAATCTAGATTAACAACTTGAGAACTGTTAATGACATCGCTTAAACCTTGAGAACGGATTGAAAAATCCATCATGTAATTATCAGGTTTTAGCTCGTAACGATATTCTAAAAATTTAGACTCAGATACTTTAAGTTTCATAGAAACTACAGTATTTTCTCCGTTTTTAGAAATTGTAGGTTGAAAAAATAAATCTTGAGTATTTAAAACGCGACTATCTGTAGTATTAAAAGTAATATTAAAAGCTGCACTTTGATCTTTTATAAGGTATAACGGAAGAGAATCGAAATTATCGAATTTTTTAAGTCTAAGTTCTGAAATAAATCCACCTTTGTTACTAAACTTTAAATCGAATAATTCAGTTTCTACTTCAGTAACATTATTAGTTGCTGATGGTAATGTAGAAGAATAAGCAAAAGCTCCTAATTTATTTTTTAACGCTTCTAATTGTAATGAATCGGTTACTGATGCTACTGAAAAATCTTCAGAAGATGTATTTAAGGTTTCATGTTTTTCGGTAGCCTTTTTTTCGGCTTCTACTTGCTCTTGTTTAGCTTGTTCTTGAGCTTCTAACTCTTCTGGAGTTGGCTGATTTTGCCAAAGCATAAACATTAAAATTCCAAAGATTAGGATAAATCCTATGACCGAATTAAGGTCTAATTTCTTTTCTTCCATCTAATTATATTCTAGGTATAAATTGAACTCTTACAGAACAGTCTGTAGAATTACGTAGTATGAGTATGCTACTCAAAAAGGTGACCACTTTTTAAATTATGACAATCTGGCACTATTTTTTCTTATTTTTTAAAGCAGCATTAACAAACGCTACAAATAAAGGATGCGGATTAGCTACCGTACTTTTATATTCTGGATGGTATTGCACTCCTACAAACCATGGGTGTGTTGGTATTTCTACAATTTCAACCAAGTTTGTTTTTGGGTTTACCCCTGTTGCAATCATTCCTGCAGCTTCAATTTGGGTTCTGTAATCACTATTAAATTCGTAACGGTGTCTGTGACGTTCTTCAATAATTTCAGAACCATATACTTTTTTAGCTATACTTTGGTCTGTTAACGTACATTCCCAAGATCCTAAACGCATAGTGCCCCCCATATCTGTAATATTTTTTTGCTCCTCCATAATACTAATTACTGGGTTTTTACATTGCGCATCCATTTCTGTAGAATTTGCATCAGTTAATCCCACCACATTTCTAGAGTACTCTATTACAGCCATTTGCATCCCTAAACAAATCCCTAAAAATGGAATATTTTGTTCTCTAACATAACGCACCGCATCAATTTTCCCTTCAATCCCACGCTCACCAAAACCAGGCGCTACTAATACACCGTTTAAATGGGCTAATTTTAGTTTTACATTATCGGCATTGATATATTCAGAATGAATCGGTTCTACATTAACTTTTACTTCATTTTCTGCACCTGCATGAATGAAAGCTTCTAATATGGATTTGTAAGAATCTTGTAACTCTACATATTTACCAATAAGCCCAATAGTAATTTCTGATGCTGGATTTTTATGACGTTTTAAAAAGGCATTCCATCTGGTTAAATCTGGTACACTACTATTTAAGTTTAATTTTTTAAGCACTACTTTATCTAAACCTTCGTCTAGCATTAAATTTGGCACATCGTAAATGGTAGAGGCATCTATTGATTGTATTACAGCTTCTTCGCGAACATTACAAAACAACGCTAATTTTTTACGTAAATCTTTTGGTAGGTTGTGTTCTGTTCTACACACTAAAATATCTGCTTGAACCCCACTTTCCATTAGTGTTTTTACACTGTGCTGTGTAGGTTTTGTCTTTAATTCGCCTGCAGCAGATAAAAATGGAACTAGAGTTAAATGAATTACAAGACCATTATTTTCGCCTAAATCCCAGCGCAATTGTCTTACAGCCTCTACATAAGGTAAAGATTCAATGTCTCCAACGGTACCACCAATTTCTGTGATTACAATATCATAATCGCCAGAATTTCCTAAAATTTGAATGCGTTCTTTAATTTCGTCTGTGATATGAGGAATGACTTGAACGGTTTTTCCTAAAAACTCTCCACGACGTTCTTTTTCAATAACACTTTGGTAAATTCTTCCTGTAGTTACATTATTAGCCTGACTGGTAGCCGTATTTAAAAAACGTTCGTAATGACCTAAATCTAAATCGGTTTCTGCACCATCATCTGTAACGTAACATTCTCCATGTTCGTAAGGATTCAAGGTTCCTGGATCTACATTAATGTAAGGATCTAATTTTTGAATGGTTGTTCTATACCCTTGAGATTGTAATAATTTTGCTAATGAAGCAGCTATAATCCCTTTTCCTAATGATGAAGTAACACCGCCGGTTACGAAAATATACTTTGTTGTAGTTGTCATGATGCGCTTTTAAACGCAGGCAAATTTACAAAGAACAATTGAGAATTAAGTACCCTTATCTATTTTAATTCCGATTAAAAGATAAACATCGTAAAAAGATGTTTATTTACCAAAACCACTTTACAACACACTATAAACAAACACATTAGTATAAAGCAGAAAAACGTATCAAGAATATTGCTAAAGTTTTCAACAAAAAAAGCATTGAAACAATAGTTTTGTTTTAATGCTTTTTTGGATTTGGATATTTCTGTTTTATGTTTCGTATAAGGCCTTCAAGACCATTCAATTTTAATTCGTAGACCATACGTAATTGATCTCCTATTTTTCCTTTAGGAAAGCCTTTGTTGTTATACCACACAATATAAAACTCTGGTAAATCTATTAAATACCTGTCTTTATATTTACCAAAGGGCATTTTAGTATGTGCCAACTCAATTAAGAGGTCTCGATTAAGCTGATCTATCATAGCATTTTATATGGATTTACTTCCAATTAAAAGTTACAACTTTTTCAATATCTGGATGTAAACTATAGTGTACAGGACAGGTTTGAGCAGTGTGTTCTAAGATTTTTTTAACCTTATTATCTGCTTTTATAGGAAAATTAAATTGTACTTCAATTTTAGAGATTCGTCTCGGATCTGCAGAGATATGTTTAGTAACTTCAGCAGTTGTTCCTTCCATATTATAATCTAAACCATTAGCTTTAATACCCATAACAGTCATCATACAATTTGCAAAGCCTGTAGCCACAGTATCTGTTGGCGAAAATGCTTCACCTTTTCCATTATTATCTATTGGTGCATCTGTAACATAAGTGTTTCCAGATTGAATATGTAGGTTCTCGGTACGTAAATTACCAAGATAAGTTACTTTAGATGTCATATATTTAGTTTTTTACTTCAACAATCTTTAAATCGTTATATTCTAACAAATAAACCGTGTTGTTATAATAGCCGCCAAAAGGCGTTTTTTTATACTCAAATTTATTTTCGATATATTCTGTTAGCGGAGCATCTATAGTCGAGTTGTATAAATCTGTAGAGGTTGCCAAACGCAACACTACATCCATAGTTAAATCAAACCCTCTAACAGCAATTTTATCAGGCGTTACCCCGTAGGTATCTGTATACGATTTTAAGAACCCGTTATTTATTTCGTCGTCAAAAGATTTAGATATAGAGGCAAAATGAAAGTGTAAATTAGAAAGGTGTCGGTTAGACACTTCACTATTTTCGAACGCACTATTTAAATCTGTAGTGGCAAGTACAATTTGAGTTTTATCTGAATTTAATGCATTTAAAGTTCCTATTACATTAGATGCAAATCCAGAAACTTCTGTTTCTAGAAACACAACGTTTTTACCAGGTTTTAAATATTTTACTATATCTTCTTGACGTACGTAATGGGCTTCTTTTCCATCTTTATCTTTTCGCGATCTCACAATATGTCCCTCTGGAAATGCAGTCTTAAGTACTTCATTTTGAGATTCGCTTTTTGAATCGAAAATTAAAATGGTATTTACCAAACTATCTCGTGATTTAAAATAATTTAAAACTTTTTGTTTTAATAAATCTTCACTAGGTCGAGATTGAAACACATTACTGTTTAAAGTAACTTTTTTTGTTACAGGTGATATTACTGGAACGTTATACACATGTAATTGTTGCGCAGTAAACTCTACACTTTCTTGCGATAAGGGTCCAATAACAGCATCTAAATCTTGAAAATTATGCTGGTTAATTAAGGAACTAATTGTACTGGTTTTGTTTTCGGTATCGTAAACATCTACTTTAACAGAAACTCCTAATGCTTTTAAAGAATCTAAAGCCATTAAAACACCTGTTTGAAATTCTAAAGCAAAATTTAAGTATCCATCTTTTCTAACCTGATTCATTGCAACTTGAATAGAATCTAAACTCACTTGATTTAACTTAAACGGCATTAAAATCGCGATGTGTTTAGTTTCGGGATTGAAGGTACTATGAGATAAATTTGTAACTTTTAATCGGTGTTTAGATATTATTCCAATTACATCACTATTTTTGGTTTTAGGAATACGAAGTACCATTCCTGCTTTTAAATCTGAATTTATCAATTGTGGATTTAACGTTTCCAGTTCGACTCTTTCTAATCCTAATTTAACCTTTAAACGGTAAAAACCTTCTTTAGGTTGTACTTCATAATAATCGTAAGCTTCATCAACAACCTTTTCATTTGTATTAGGAATATTTGGTACTTTTATAGTGTCTCCAACTTTTAAAACGTCTTCCATTTCTGGATTTAATGCTTCTAAATCTTCAACTGTAATTCCAAACTTATAGGCCACGCGCCATTTCCCTTCTTTAGGTAATACCGCGTAAGGTTTTGTTAAGTCTACTACTGTAGCAACTTCTTCTAAAACTTGTTTGCTCTCAAAAACAGGAATTCTGATTTTAGTTCCTTTTTTTAAGGGCTCTGAATATAAAAAGACATTTGCTTTTTTAATCTCATCAGCACTTACTTTATAATCTTTAGCAATACCATACAACGTTTCTTTACGTTTTACACGGTGCTGCTTATATCCTGTAAGTTCTTTAACGGTATTTAATTCTGCTTGAACTTTAGTATTTGGAATAATTAAAACCATATTGGCTCTAAGACCATTTTTAGCATTTGGATTAATTGCATATATATCATTAACAGTTATCATATATTCTTTTGCAATATCCTCTATTTTTTCACCTTGTTTAACTTTATGTGTCTTATAATTTTGTGCAAAAACATTGTTAGTCACCACTAGAAGCAATGCAAAAACAACTAAAAACTTTTTCATTCAATATGGTTTAATTCAAAAAAATAATTTAAATAATTCTATTCCCACTCTATAGTTGCAGGTGGCTTCGAGCTAATATCGTACACTACTCTATTAACGCCTTTTACTTTATTTATTATATCGTTAGATGTTTTTTGTAAGAATGCATAAGGTAAATTCACCCAATCTGCGGTCATACCATCAGTACTTTCTACAGCTCTAAGCGCTACACATTTTTCGTAGGTACGCTCGTCTCCCATTACACCTACGCTATTTACAGGTAATAACATTGCTCCGGCTTGCCATACTTTATCGTATAAGCCCCAAGCTTTTAATCCGTTTATAAAAATGGCATCCACTTCTTGTAAAATACGAACTTTTTCAGCTGTTATATCTCCAAGAATACGAATACCTAGTCCTGGACCAGGAAAAGGATGTCGGCCTAATAATTCTGGATCGATCCCTAAAGTTGCTCCAACACGTCTTACCTCATCTTTAAAAATAGCACGAAGTGGCTCTACTATTTTTAATTTCATAAAATCTGGTAACCCTCCTACATTATGGTGACTTTTAATTGTTGCTGAAGGGCCTCCTGTAGCAGAAACACTTTCAATAACATCTGGATAAATAGTACCCTGTGCCAACCATTTTACGTCGGTTAATTTATGAGCTTCATCATCAAACACTTCTATAAATGCATTTCCGATGGCTTTACGTTTTAACTCTGGATCTTCTATACCTGCTAATGCATCTAGAAAACGTTTAGAGGCATCTACACCCTTAACATTTAACCCCATCCCTTCATATTGTTTTAGTACACTTTCAAACTCGTTTTTACGAAGTAAACCGTTATTTACGAAAATACAATATAAATTATCTCCTATAGCTTTATTTAAAAGCACTGCTGCCACTGTAGAATCTACACCTCCAGAAAGTCCTAAAACCACTTTATCGTTTCCAACCTTAGCTTGTATGGCTTCAACTGTCTCCTCAACAAAAGAATCTGGAGTCCAGTCTTGATGAACACCTGCTATATCAACTAAAAAATTTTGTAACAACTGTTTTCCATCTGTAGAGTGATATACTTCTGGGTGAAACTGAATTGCATAAGTTTCTTCTCCTTCTATTTTATATGCCGCGTTAGTAACATCTGAAGTACTTGCAATAAGTACAGCATGTGTTGGCAATGATTTAATAGTATCGCTATGACTCATCCAAACCTGACTGCCTTCAGAAATATTTTTAAAGAATACCTCATCTTCTTTGATGTAAGACAAGTTTGCTCGTCCGTATTCTCTTGTGCTAGATGGTGCAACTTCTCCTCCCGAAAAATGGGCTAGATATTGTGCGCCATAACATACTGCTAATAAAGGTTTTTTTGTGCGAATATGTTCTAACTCTGGATGTAGAGCATCTTCTCCTCTAACGGAATTTGGACTACCTGAAAGTATAACTGCTTTATAACTTTCTATGTCGGTTGGAATTTTGTTGAATGGGTGTATTTCGGAATAGATGTTGAGTTCTCGAACTCTACGGGCAATAAGCTGAGTGTATTGCGATCCGAAGTCTAAAATTAATACCTTGTCGTGTTGCATGTGCAAAATTAATATTTATATTTTATTTGAAAAGTTTGAGACAAACTTTATTCCATGGTTTTTAAAATTTCTACAATATCTTGCTCTGTAGTATCTGGGTTTATAAAACAGAATCGAGACACGGTTTCGTAAGTATTACCAGACTTCCATTTAGAAGGCGTTACTAACGCAAATCCTTTAGCATGATTTTCGTAGGTCCAATGTGTATAATCTTCTGGTGTCCATCCTATCCTTCTATACAACACACAAGACAAACTTGGTTCGCGTACCAACTCTAAATTAGGATGTGCTGTAATTAAACGTCCCGCTATTTGTGCCAATTCTATACCACGTTCTACCGCTTCTTTATAACGATCTGTCCCATGAGTAGCTAAAGAAAACCATAACGGTAAACCACGCACACGACGTGTTAATTGTATTTGGTAATCTGTAGGATTAAATCCGTGAGCACCTTCATCTTTAAAAATATCTAAATAAGATCCTTCTTGAGAATGAGCATTTTTAGCCAACTCTGGATCTCTATAAATTACGGCACCACAGTCGTAAGGTGAAAACATCCATTTATGCGGATCGATAGTAATACTGTCTGCATTTTCAATTCCGTTAAATAAATGTCGCACAGAATCGGCTACTAATGCACCACCACCATAAGCAGCATCAACATGTAACCATAAATTTTCTGCTTTACATATTTCAGATATACCGGTTAAATCATCTATAATCCCTGCATTTGTTGTTCCTCCAGTCGCAACCACAGCAAACAACCGTTGACGCTGATCTGGAGTTAAATTATCGATAGCCTCGCGTAAAGCTTCACCTTCTAGACGATCTTCAGAATCTACTAAAAACACATCTATATCTGCTACTTTGGCCATAGCTTTTATAGAAGAATGCGCTCCAATAGAAGTGATTATTAATCCTTTTTCATTTTTATGAGCTTCTTTTAAACTGCGCCAATATTCTCTTGCAGTTACAATTGCAGAAAGATTTGCTGCTGTACCACCACTTGTAAATACTCCAAATGCACCTTCTGGCATACCAGTTAAAGATACAATCCATTTCATAGCTTCATTCTCGCAAAAGATTCCGCCTGCACCTTCCATCCAATATGCACCATGAATACTAGATGCAGAAGTTACCAAGTCAAACATAATAGCTGCTCGTGTTGGTGCTGCAGGTACAAAAGCAAGATTTCTTGGATGATCTATAGGGACATTAACTTTTGTTAAATGTTCTTTCCATAAATTAAAAGCCACTTCACCACCAATTCCTTTATCTGTAATAGTTTCTCCAACTAAGGCTTTTAACTCGTCTGCTTTTTTAGGTTTACCAATTTTTCTCTCTGTAGTAGAAATTCGTTCTATGGCATACTTCATGACATCTAAGGTCATTTCTACCAAATCAAAATCTACTTTATGCATGCTTTTTTTCACAAATTAAGTATTAAAAATTCTTGTTTTAATGGTTGCAAATTTAACACTAACTGAGGGATTAATTGGTCTCCAAACTCGAGATATAATTCAGAAAAGTTAACAATACGTTCTTGCAAACTTTGATTTGGAAATAATTGGTCTTTAAGTTCTGTCATTCTTAGTACCTGATCTGCCAGTTTCTTTTTCTGAGCTTTTAACAAGCGCTTCTCTAAATGCTCTAATCCCTTTATTTGCTTACGTTCTTGAGCTTTTACGGCACCTAAAAATGAGGCATCGGTTTGTGCTGCTAAAGTGTACATTTCTTTAAATTGCTCTTGAAGAAATTTCTTTTGTGATGAAAAATCTATTTCAATATTAGAAATACTACGCACTCGTTTGTTAATAAAAGTATCACGCTTATAAAATAAATCTCGGTTTGAAATGTTTAATTTTTCTAGTTTCTTAGCTTGCTGCTTTGTTTTTATTAATACCGAATTTCTTAATAACAGCATAGGAAAAGGCACTTGTGCTGCTTTAAAATAATCTTTTAACTGAAGCCAATATGCCAACTCTCCACCACCTCCTATATAACAGAGGTTAGGTAAAATAACTTCCTGATAAAGCGGACGCATAATTACATTTGGAGAAAACCGTTCTGGAAACGCCTCTATTTCTTCTAGAATTTCGTCTTTAGTAAATGTCTTTTGTGTATTAATTACACTATACCTATCATGCTCTAATACGATACGCTCACGACTATTTTCTGACAAATAAAACAAATTGATTGCTCTTGGGTTAACTTGAATATTATAATCTGTATCCGGAATTTGTGAAAGTAACGTATTCGTTTTAGACACTTCTTGAGCCGACACTTGAGATAATATATCTTGTTTGATGTACGGAATGAAAGCACGTTTTAAATCGGAGTGATTAGCATCAATAATCACCAAACCTAATTCCGCAAACAATGCATTTGCCAAATATCTTGTGGCATCTGCTAAAGTTTCATGTTTTAAATAGGCTTCAGAAAACAGATCTCTTAATTCGTCTGCAGCTTTACCAACACCTAATTCTTTAGCATATAACTCAAACACATCTTCTAAACCCGCTGTACTAAATGGTCCAACAGCACCACCATCTTCACGATTCCATTGTACTTTTTTCCCTTTAAAATTAAAATAATTAATTTCATCGAAATCATGATCTTCTGTAGCCATCCAATACACAGGCACAAAATGCTGATCTGGATAAGTTGTTTTTAACTCCTTTGTTAAATTTATAGTTGATACAATTTTATACAGAAAATATAATGGACCAGTAAACAAATTTAGTTGATGTCCTGTAGTTACTGTAAATGTATTTGATTCTTTTAAAAGAGAAATATTTAATTGGGTGGCCTCTGAAGTTGTAACGCTTTTATATTGCTGTTCTAATACCGAAGCTAAAACTTGTCTATGAGCTTTAGACATGCCTTTAAAATCTGATTTTTCTTTTATTTGATCTTCAAAATTTTCAAGTTTAGGAAACCGATTATAAAATGGTTTTAATTCAGGTTTTTGATCTATATAATCGCAAATTAATGATGAAAAATAATGGATATCTTTAAAAGGGATACAGTCAGTTGGCATAAAATATTCTAATTTATTGTAAATATACAGCTATTAGTATTTTCAATTCTAAAAAATTAGTTAAGATTATTGAAGATACAATTCTAACTCATTAAACGAAAAAAGGTGCTTTAACTTACATTAAAACACCTATAATTCTCTGATTTTATTTTTTACTTTACCACCTTAGCATACAAATCAAAATCTGCAGCTTCAGTAATAATAACATGTGTAAATTCGCCTGTTTTTAAATAGGTTTCAGAAGCATCTATAAGGACTTCATTATCTACGTCTGGCGAATCGTACTCGGTACGCCCTACAAAATAATTTCCTTCTTTTCTATCGATAACGACTTTAAACTCTTGACCAATTTTAGCTTGATTTAATTCCCAAGAAATTTGAGATTGAATTTCCATAATTTCATTAGCGCGTTCTTGCTTTACATCTTCTGGAACATCATCTTCTAAATTATAGGCATGAGTATTTTCTTCGTGCGAATATGTAAAACATCCTAAACGCTCAAAACGCATATCTTTTACCCATTGTTTTAAGGTTTGATAATCTTCTTCTGTTTCGCCAGGATACCCTACAATAAGTGTTGTACGAATGGTCATTTCAGGAACTGCTTTTCTAAATTCCTTTAATAATTTTGTTGTTTTTTCTTGTGTGGTTCCGCGGCGCATGCTTTTAAGTATAGCATCAGAAATATGCTGCAATGGAATATCTAAATAATTACACACTTTAGGTTCGCGATTCATAACCTCTAAAACATCCATTGGGAATCCAGTTGGAAATGCATAATGTAAACGAATCCATTCAATACCTTCAACTTTCACTAAAGCTTCTAACAGTTCCGCTAGATTACGTTTTTTATAAAGATCTAATCCATAATAAGTTAAATCTTGTGCTATTAAAATTAATTCTTTTACGCCATTTGCTGCTAACTTTTCAGCTTCCACCACAAGTTCTTCAATAGGTGTGGATTTATGTTTACCACGCATTAAAGGAATTGCACAAAACGAGCACGGACGATCGCAACCTTCAGCGATTTTTAAATACGCATAGTTTTTGGGTGTTGTTGTTAAACGTTCTCCTATTAACTCATGTTTATAATCTGCACCTAATGCTTTTAACAAGCCTGGTAATTCTGTAGTCCCGAAATACTCATCTACATTTGGAATTTCTTTTTGCAAATCCGGCTTATAACGCTCCGACAAACACCCTGTTACAAATACTTTATCGACCTCTCCATCTTCTTTCTTTTGCATGAACTCAAGAATAGTATTCACACTTTCTTCTTTCGCATTATTAATGAAACCGCAGGTATTAATTACAACAATATTACCTTCCTCTTCGTGAACAACATCTTTACCACTTGCTTTAAGTTGTCCCATTAGCACTTCGCTATCGTACACATTCTTACTACAACCAAGGGTTACGACGTTGATTTTATTCTTTTTAAGTGATTTCGTTCTCATATCAAAATTTCAGAGTGCAAAGATACGTAATGATTTATGATTAATGATTTAAGATTGATAATTTTTGAATATGAGACGGTACCAGAAAAAAACACTAAAATTTATATAGAATACTGTGCAAAACATAATTGAGAATAAAAATATAAATCACTACTATGACTTAAAATTCATTCACAACATTATCAATTTTTGATATATCCTGTTAAAAAAGCTTTACCCATCTCAATATAAAGTAAAAACAAACACTAATAATCCTAGTGTAAATCAAATATTTCAAAAGAATTAATAATAAAAATAATCACTCAAATAATCATTTTTTTTAAATAAAAACAGACAAACTCATATTTTTTGACACCATAATTTATAAAGTTCATAAAAGCCTATACCTGTAGTATAAGTGTAATCTCAAGATTCGGTCTACACGACATGATTATAATTAATTTGAAAACCAAATGCAGTTAGTGTACATCTTAAGCTAATACAATTTAACATTCCTAAATTCCTAGTAATATGCTAAAACAAATCACTGTCTGCATTTTATATCATCCTAATATATTAAAATCTAAAAAACATTATGAAAAAAACTTTACTTAAAACATTTATCCTTTTTGCTTTCACAAACTTGTCTGCACAAGACATTACTACAGGCCTAGTTTTTAACTTAGGTTGTAACTCTGATGTAAATATTACAGATGGGGAAACCCTTACAGAATTATCTTCAAACGCTGCTACCGGAACTATTGTAGGAGAGATAAAACCTATTGAAGGTCCTGATGGTAATGCAAATAGCGCCTTTAATTTCACCTCTAATTCTCATATAAATTTTGTTCCCGCAGCCATTACAGATTTACCCTTAGGAGATGTTAGTGCAAACGGAAGAAGTTATGCTTTATGGATTAAAACAGAAATTGGAGATACAAGAATGCAAATTTTTAGCTACGGAACCAATCTAAAATCGCTTCATGTGCACCTTAATATTAATCAAGTTACAACTAATGCCGGTCAATTAAACTTAGGATTTTGGAATACAGAAACAACCCAAACAGGACCTTTTTCAACTATCACCGATAATAAATGGCACCATATAGTTGCTGTTGTTAATAAAACTGAAGATGGTTATACTACAGATTATTATGTAGATAACGAACTAATAGAAACCGTAAATTTAATAACAACAGATATTGTAAACACTCAAATACCAACAACAGGTACAGCTTATGTTGACTTTAGAATTGGAGGTCGAAACACAGAAGGCGCATCACTATCTTACACTGGTGGTTTAGACGATGTTCGTTTATATAATAGAGCTTTAACTGCGACAGATGTAGAAGCCTTATATTTAGCTAAAGGAAATACTTTATCTGTCTCTGAAGTAGAAACTACAAACAATTTTGAATTTAAAGTATATCCAACAATAACATCAGAAATTTTAAATTTAAAATCTAATGTTAACTTAGAGCAATTATCAATTATTAATTTAAATGGCGTAGTCGTTAAAACTATTGAAACACCTACTGAAAAAATAAGCGTTTCTCAATTAACTAACGGATTGTATTTTATCGTCGGAAAAACAGCTTCAAACACAAGTACACTTAAGTTTATTAAAAAATAAAAAATTACTTTTATAGAGTGTTAGTCTATTACTATTCTAACACTCTTAAAATTAGAATAAACTTATTTAAAAAATGAGTCTACAAATTCATATTTATTAAACACTTGTAAATCTTCAATACCTTCGCCAACGCCAATATACTTTACAGGAATTTTAAACTGATCGCTAATACCAATCACAACCCCACCTTTAGCCGTTCCATCTAATTTTGTTACAGCCAAAGACGTTACTTCTGTTGCAGCAGTAAATTGTTTAGCCTGCTCGAATGCATTTTGACCTGTAGAACCATCTAAAACCAATAACACATCATGGGGTGCATCTCCAATTACTTTCTGCATAACACGCTTTACTTTAGTTAATTCGTTCATTAAATTAACTTTATTATGCAAACGTCCAGCGGTATCAATAATAATAACATCTGCATTTTGAGATACCCCAGACTGTAAAGCATCAAAAGCTACAGAAGCAGGATCGCTTCCCATATCTTGTTTTACAATAGGCACATCTACACGATCTGCCCACACTTGCAATTGATCTATAGCTGCAGCTCTAAAGGTATCTGCCGCACCTAGTACAACGTTTAGTCCTTTCTTTTTAAACTGGTAGGCTAATTTCCCAATAGTAGTTGTTTTACCAACACCATTTACACCCACAACCATAAGGACATATGGTTTTTTATTAGCAGGAATGGTATATTCTGTTTCTTCACCTGAATTTGTTTCAGACAATAACCCTGCAATTTCTTCTCGAAGAATTTTATTAAGTTCTGTAGTACCAAGATATTTATCTTTTTCTACACGAGCTTCAATGCGTTCAATAATTTTTAAAGTAGTATTTACTCCAACATCACTAGATACTAAAATTTCTTCAAGATTATCTAAAACGTCATCATCTACTTTAGATTTTCCAGCTACTGCCTTACTTAATTTATCGAAAAAACTAGATTTAGATTTTTCTAAACCTTTATCTAAAGTTTCCTTTTTTTCTGAAGAAAATATTTTTTTAAAAAAGCTCATTGGTTATTATTTAGAATTTATGCCATCACTTATATTTTTAAATATAACAACGGCTAGTAACTGATTAAAACTCTTAACACAAAATGCCTGCCCAATTTTAAAAGCTGAAATTTTGTCACTATTTTAAATGTAAATATAAAACAAAAGCTGCTTTCTATTAAGAAAGCAGCTTAAATTATCTTTTTTCGATAAAAAATAAATTAATTATTTTTTATTTAAGTAATCGTTTACTTGTTCTGGAGACATGATTGCTTCAACAAAAGTGTAAGCACCTGTCTTATCAGACTTAACCATTTTGATAGCTTTAGTTAATCTTTTAGACCCTGTTTGTAATGTTGCTACGGATTTCTTTGCCATGACTTAATTATTTAATTTCTTTATGAATAGTCATTCTCTTCAAGATAGGATTGAATTTTTTAATTTCCATTCTATCAGGAGTGTTCTTCTTATTTTTTGTAGTAATATATCTAGAAGTTCCTGCAACTCCAGACTCTTTATGCTCTGTGCACTCTAATATTACTTGGACTCTGTTACCTTTCTTTGCCATTGTTTTATTATTTTAAAAAGTGGCTTATTTTAAAAACCCTTTAGATTTAGCTTCTTTAATAGCAGCTGAAATTCCTATTTTGTTAATAGTTTTCAATGCTGAAGTAGATACTTTTAAAGTTACCCACTTATCTTCTTCAGGAATGTAAAAACGCTTTTTAACTAAATTCGCATCAAATCTGCGTTTAGTTTTGTTCATAGCGTGAGACACATTGTTCCCTACCATTGCCTTCTTACCTGTAAGTTCACAAACTCTTGACATTCTTTCTAAACTTTAAATGTTGTTATTTCAAAACGAGGTGCAAATATACTAATTCTTTATCTTATAACAACTTAATTATGATCTATTTTTTAAAATTTCTTTTTGAAGCATCTCTAAAGCCTTGTCTACCGCCTTGTTAACCACTTTTATTCTAAGGTTTCCAAGATTAAATTTCTCTGAATACACCCCTGTTTTTGAAGCAATTGCTATATAAACGGTACCTACTTCTTCTGTATCGGTTACTTTACTAGGCCCAGCATTACCTGTTGTTGCAATTGCATAATCTGTATTAAACATTCCCAAAACATGTGTTGCCATAGCCTCTGCAACAGCTGCACTTACCACATGGTGTTCTGCTATTAGAGCTTCAGAAATCTTTAAAACATCTATTTTGGCTTGAGTTGCATAACTTACAACACTACCTTTAAAAAATTCTGACGCACCAGCATGCGCTGTAATTTGCTCTGCTATTTTACCTCCTGTACAACTTTCTGCTGTTGCTAAGGTTTGCCCCAAAAGAGTTAATGTTTTACCAATTTGCTCTTCTACCGTTTCCTCAAATCCTTCAATACCCATAAAGATATCTTTAATTTGAGGCATAAGTAATTGTTCTTGCTTATCCATTTCGGCAACAATCTCCTCTTTATTAAATCCTTTAGCAGACAACCTTAATCTCACTTTTCCTAAATTAGGAAGATATGCCAATTTAATAAATTGAGGAAGTGCATCTTCCCAAGCTTCTATACGTTCTGCTAAAGCACTCTCTCCTAAACCATAGGTTAAATAGGTTTTATGCATGATGAACGGACACTTAAATTTCTTTTGAATACGCGGTATAACTTCAGTATCTATTAACGCTTTCATTTCAAAAGGCACCCCTGGAAGCGACACAAAAACAGTCCCCTCATGGTCCATCCACATTCCTGGTGCTGTGCCATATTCGTTATGTAAAACCGATGCTTTAGACGGCACTAGAGCTTGATTTATGTTTAATTGCGATATTGGATTTGACGAATACTTTGCAAAAATGCCTTCTACATGCTTTAAAACCGCATTATCTATGACTAATGTATCTTGAAAATATTCGGCTAGTGTACGTTTAGTTATATCGTCTTTAGTAGGTCCTAACCCTCCTGTAATAATCACAACATCTGCATTACTTTCTGCTTCTTTTAATGCTTTTAAAATGTGAGCTTTATCGTCTTGTACTGAGGTGATTTGATAAACTGAAACGCCTATTTTATTAAGAGCCTTAGCAATATAGGCGGAGTTTGTATCTAAAATTTGACCAATGAGAATTTCATCGCCAATGGTTATTATTTCTGCTTGCATTATGAAATAGCGAAATCTGTTTGAATTTCTGAAATTGCGGAATCTATAGCCGTTACAACTTTTTCAAATACTGGTGTGATGTCTTTATCTGTTTGTTCGAATTTTCCCCAATCCTGAACTAAAATAAGATCATCTAAAACACCAAGTTCAAACAAATCTACTGTAGGCTTTAATTTATGAGCCATTTGATAAGTTGTATTATAATCTTTTGTTGCAACTGCTTTTTTTAAAATCTGGAGATCTTCTGGAACTTCTTCTAAAAACGTTAGGGCTAAAGCATTTATAAAATCCTGATCATTATCTGCCAATTCTCTTACTCTATATAATTTATAATGTTGTTCCATGATTATTTAACTGTTATTGAAAACATTTCTTGCTCCTGTATATACCCTGTTAAGACATCGTTTGGAGCTACAGGCCCGACGCCAGACGGTGTTCCTGTAAAGATAACATCTCCTATCTTTAAAGTGAAATATTTTGAAACACATTCTATTAACTCATCAATTTTCCAGAGCATATGACTTGTATTTCCGTTTTGGACCGTATTTTCGTTCTTTTTTAATGAAAAATGTAATTGATTTATATCTGAAATTTCACTTTTAGGTATCCATTTACCAATTACAGCAGCACCATCAAATGCTTTAGCTTTTTCCCAAGGCAATCCTTTGGCTTTCAATTTTGCTTGTAAATCTCGTGCTGTAAAATCTATACCTAAACCAATCTCATCGTAATATTTGTGTGCAAATTTTTTATCGATGTACTTCCCTACTTTATTAATTTTAACTAAAACCTCCACCTCATAGTGAACATCGTTAGAAAAGTCAGGAATAAAAAACGGCTGTTTTTTTAAAAGTATAGCTGTATCTGGTTTTAAAAACACAACAGGATCTATTGGTTTTTCATTTTCTAACTCTTCTATATGTTCGGTATAATTTCTACCTATACAAATAAGCTTCATACCCTTTTAACTCAATTTATTATTAAAACTTCTTAATTTAATTGCCGTTAATACTTTTTTAGTGTACAACGGAAAATCTGCATTCAATATCCAACCAAAATACCCAGGTTCATCATTTAAGACATCAACTACACGTTTATTTTTATGTTTTCCGAAAGCAAAACATTCTTCACCAGCTTCGTTAAATGCTAAAAATCCTGCAAAATCTGCAAATTGTTTTCTACTACTAAATTCCGAAAGAAATTTGGTGTTATTTTCTAATTCATCATATTTTTCAACTTGTGCCTTTAAAACTTCGTAAGTTGCATATGTATCTGCTGCTGCACTGTGAGCATTTTCTAAATTTTTATTACAGTAAAATTTATATGCTGCTACTAAAGTACGTTGCTCCATTTTGTGAAAAATAGTTTGCACATCGATTGCCAATGTACTTTTCATATCAAAATCTATATCTGCACGCAACATTTCTTCTGCTAAAAGCGGTATATCGAATCGGTTAGAATTAAATCCTCCTAAATCTGAATCTTTAATCATACCGTATATTTCTTTGGCTAACGCTTTAAATGTTGGTGCCTCTGCAACATCTGCATCAGATATACCATGTATTGCTGTTACTTCTGGAGGAATTGGCATTTCTGGATTTACTAACCATGTTTTAGAGTCTTCCTTACCATCAGGAAACACTTTTAAAATCGCTATTTCTACGATTCTGTCTTTTGATATATTGACACCTGTTGTTTCTAGATCGAAAAAACAAATAGGTTTTTTTAGATTGAGATTCATTAAAAAACTGTTTATAAAAATGTAAATTTACTAAATGTTATCTGTGTAAAACAAAAAAACCCAACTGAATTCAGATGGGTTTGATTTATAGTGGGTTATTTTATTAAATATCACGATTTACATCCCAAGCTTCTAAATAATCTTTAACAGCTTTAACAAACATCCCTCCTAAAGCTCCGTTTACTACACGGTGATCGTAAGAATGGGACAGGAACATTTTATAACGAATTCCTATAAAATCACCTTCTGGAGTTTCTATAACTGCAGGTACTTTTCTAATGGCTCCTAGAGCTAAAATACCCACTTGTGGCTGATTTATAATTGGAGTCCCCATAATTGTGCCAAAACTACCAATGTTAGTTACTGTGTAAGTTCCGTCTTGAATATCGTCTGGTTTTAACTTGTTTTCACGAGCACGTATCGCCAAATCGTTTACTTGCTTTGTCATTCCAACCAAGTTTAATTGATCTGCGTTCTTGATAACCGGAACTATTAAATTACCATCTGACAAAGCAGCCGCCATCCCTAAATTAACATTTTTCTTTTTTATAACTTTCCCGTCTTGAAACGAAATATTCATCATAGGGTAATCGCGTAATGCTTTGGCTATGGCTTCCATAAAGATGGGGGTAAATGTTAAGTTTTCACCTTCACGCTTAGCAAATTCGTTTTTAACTTTCTTTCTCCAGTTCCAAATATTCGTTACATCGGCTTCAATAAAACTTTGTACATGTACAGAAGTATTAACAGACTCAACCATATGGTTTGCTATTAATTTACCCATTCTAGACATTTCAATAATTTCGTCTTCCCCAGACGATATTACTGGAGCTGTAGCTTGTGTTGCTTTTGCTTTTGGAGCGTGTATTGTTTCCTGCTTATTATTTACAGGAGTAGCCTCTGGTTTTGTAACACGGTTACTTATGTAATTTAAAATATCATTTTTTGTAACTCTACCGTCTAGTCCAGTACCAACTATTCCATCCAGTTCTGTTTGACTAATTCCTTCTGCTTTTGCTATATTTTTAACTAAAGGCGAATAAAAACGATCTTCGCTAGAAACTAATGTATTTGTAACGGTTTCCTTAGCATTTTCAAACGATTCTTCTATTGCTACAACTGCTTCTGGAGCGACTTCATGATCAGCGTTTTCATTAGTAGACGGTTCAGGTGAGTTCTCGACATCACCAGAAATTTCAATAATAGCTATGGTTTGTCCTACTTGTACTACATCATCGACATTAAATAATTTTTCTAATAAAACACCTTCAAATTCGCAAGGGACTTCGCTATCTACTTTATCTGTTGCAATTTCAAGTACAGCCTCATCAGCCTCAATTGTTTCACCAACTTCTTTTAACCATGACGTAATTGTTGCTTCAGCAACACTCTCTCCCATTTTAGGTAATTTCAGTTCAAATTTTGTCATATTAATAATATAATACTGTTTTTAAAAATTAAAAATACGAAATTAACAAATAAAGATAGTTTTTACCTAAAAATACGCAATAACTTTTCTTAATTCTTTATTCCCGGAAAATCTTTTGCAAAGGTACTAAAAATGAATAACATTTCCTCGAGAGACTTTATTATCGCTACCAATTACAAAATTACTAGCACGAGGAATTATACGGTATGTAACTGTATTACAATCTTGAAAAGACTCCATAATAGCAATTATCTCTTTAAATGACAGCAAGTTATTATCGAATATAATTTGCTGATGCGCTGACACAGACTCGATTTTACGTTTAGTAACTATCTTTTTATCTAATGCAGATTCTAACAATGTATTTTTATTATTAGACAAAAATACTATTGATTTTACATCAATTTTTTTTACTGAAGGCTGTAAATTTAAAAATGTTAATCCTTTAATACCTCCCCAAATTAAGGCTTCAAAAACCATACTTTTTTTAAAATGCTTTTTATAGAATATTTGCATAGAACCATTAAAATTCTTGGCATAAACTCGGTTTCTAAATGTACATTCGCCTTTAAAATGAATAACGGTAGTGTGTCCGTAATAGTGATTTGTATAGCCTTTATTTAAGATTTTATAAGACAAATCTACATCTTCTCCATACATAAAATAATCTTCATCAAATCCATTTACAGCATGATACACAGCTCGCTTTAAAACCATAAAAGCACCTACTAAAACATTAGTTACCCCTATACTGTCGGGCTTTAAATGATTAGCGTAATATGTAGTTGTATCGCCTAAAATCTTTTTTAAAGCCACTTCTGGCGTAGGGACATTACGCTTACTTTCTGGCAAAAAATTCCCAGCACCGTCTATTAATTTACAACCAACGATTCCTAAATTAGATTGTTGATCTGCAAAGTTTAACACTTTAGTTAAGGTATCTTCTGCAACAACAGTATCTGGATTTAAAATACAAATATATTCACCCTTAGCTTGAGCTACACCAATATTGTTACCTTTAGAAAATCCAAAATTGGTTTTATTTTCAATTAATTTAACTTTTGGAAAGCGTTCACGAACCATCTTACAGCTATCGTCTGCAGAATTATTATCGACTACTATTATTTCTGCATCGATATCAGAAATAGCAGCTTCGACACTTTTAAGACAAAGTTCAAGAAAATAACGGACATTATAATTTAATACAATTACTGAAAGCTTCAAACCACTTAAGATTTTAACGATCCTTCAAACGGAATACGGTTCAAGATACTTCGTCCTAATGTCACTTCGTCTGCATACTCTAATTCGTCTCCAACAGCAATTCCTCGTGCAATTGTAGACGTTACCACATCTAAACCTTGAATTTGTTTAAAGATATAAAAATTAGTAGTGTCGCCTTCCATAGTGGGACTAAGCGCAAAAATAAGCTCTTTTACTTGACCTTCTTTAACTTTATTTACCAAAGGCGTAATATTTAAATCATGAGGTCCAACACCATCCATTGGTGAAATTTTACCTCCTAAAACATGATATAGTCCTTTAAAGGAACTTGTATTTTCTATAGCCATAACATCTCTAATGTCTTCTACTACACAAATAAGATCTTGCTGTCTTCTTGGGTTAGAACATATCTCACATAACACGTTATCGCTAATATTATTGCATGACTTACAAAATTTTATTTCTGTACGCATATTTAATAACGCTTGAGCCAACTGTACGGTTTGCGATTCTGGCTGACGTAATAAGTGCAAAACCAGACGCAAAGCTGTGCGTTTACCAACTCCTGGCAGTTGCGACATTTCGTTTACTGCCTTCTCTAGTAATTTTGAAGAAAATTCCATGCGACCAAATTAACAATTTTAGTTTTAAGATTTATTATTATGTTGTAATTTGTATTTTGGTCTTCGAAAACTATTCTATGAGCGCTACACAAATTATCTTACTTATTACTGCCTACTTTGGTGTACTAATTTTAATTTCTTACATCACAGGAAAAAATACCGATAATAATGCTTTTTTTAAAGGCAATAAACAATCGCCTTGGTATGTTGTTGCTTTTGGAATGATTGGCGCTTCGTTGTCTGGAGTAACTTTTATTTCGGTACCAGGCTGGATAGAAGCTTCTCAGTTTAGTTATATGCAAGTAGTTTTAGGCTACATTGTTGGATATCTAGTTATAGGAACTGTGCTCTTACCCTTGTATTACAAACTTAACTTAACTTCTATTTACACCTATTTAGAAGAACGATTTGGCAATTATTCATACAAAACTGGAGCATCTTTCTTTTTAATTTCTCGTATTGTAGGCGCCAGCTTTAGACTGTTTTTAGTCGCAAATGTGTTACAAATTATTTTATTTGATGATTTAGGCATTCAGTTTTGGCAAACAGTAACCATTACGGTACTTTTAATTTGGTTATACACCTTTAAATCTGGTATAAAAACCATTGTTTGGACAGATACTTTACAAACTTTATTTATGCTTGTAGCTATTGGGGTGGCCATTTTTTCTGTAAGTAAGGATATTAATATGGACGGTAAAACAGCATTACGTTTTGTGTTGGATAGCGATCTCTCTAAAATATTCTTTTTTGAAGATATAAGAACTGCTAATTATTTTTGGAAACAATTTATATCCGGAGCATTTATAGCCATAGTGATGACGGGGTTAGACCAAGATATGATGCAAAAAAACTTAACATGTAAAAGCTTGAAAGATGCTCAGAAAAACATGTTTTGGTTTACAATTGTACTTACCATTACTAATTTTGTAATTTTGAGTTTAGGTTTATTACTTACCGTGTATGCACAACAACAGGGTATAGACGCGCATAAAGACGATTTATTTCCAATATTAGCAAAAAACCATTTAGGAACAGCTGTATTTATATTTTTCTTACTGGGTTTAATTGCGGCTGCTTATAGTAGTGCAGATAGTGCTTTAACCTCATTAACAACATCTTTTAGTATTGATATTTTAGATATTGAAAAAAAATACAACGCCACCAAACAAGTTAAAATAAGACGACAAATTCACGTACTAATATCTGCTCTATTAATTTTAGTGATTATTACTTTTAAATACGTTATAAAAGACGAGAGTGTTATTGCTAAACTATTTGTCTTTGCAGGATATACCTACGGCCCATTATTAGGTCTTTACAGCTTTGGATTATTTACCAAATGGAATGTTAAAGACAAATTTGTTCCTGTTATAGCCATTTTATCGCCTATACTATCTTACATTATAAGTATAAATAGTCTTAAATGGTTTGGGTTTGAATTTGGTTTTTTTATCCTTATTCTTAATGGACTTCTTACGTTTTTAGGATTAATATTGATTCGTCGCCAACAACACTAAAGTACATGCAATTTCATAATCAATACCATTAGAGTTTAAAATCTCGTAAAATTCAGGATTTTCTGTTCCAGGATTAAATATTACACGTTTTGGGTGTAACCCTACAATATAATCGTAATACTGCACTTGACGATTCGGATTTAAATATAAAGTTACTGTGTCTACATCTTCATATTGCACTAAATCTGTATCTATATTAACTCCAGAAACAATACCACTTCTTAATCCAAAAGCAACAGTCTCTTGCTTAGCTCCAACTAAACGCTTAATGGCTTTATTAGAATAACGTTCTGCTTTTAAAGAAGCTCCAATTACTAATGTTTTTTTATTCATATTAAAATCTTTAATTAACCTTATAATTTTAACTGTAACAATAACCTCAAAATTTCGTCCTTATATTATAGTAATCCAATTTAAAATTAACGCTATACCGAAATAAACTTGTTAAAAAACAGCCAAATATTAACCGGGGTTAATCAGGAAACAGCACCATACGTCTAGAGATTAACATATTGTTTTCAAAATATTGTGTTAAATATGTTAAACTTATTAAAAATACTGAAAATCAAAGCAATAGACAAGATGTGTTTTCGTTATCTTTATAAGGAATTACACTAAACGCATTATCATTTTACTTTTGAATTAGTCTTCTTTTTAAAAATTTTATTCGCGCATACGTGTTAACTTATAGATTGATTGATAGCATTAATCAAAAAAAGCCGAAATTATTATTTCGGCTTTTCTGTTTATAGTTTGTATTTAATTACCATTTAATAATAGCGCTTCCCCATGTAAAACCACTACCAAAAGCAGCTAATACAACAGTATCTCCTTCTTTAATTTTTCCTTGTTCCCAAGCTTCAGTTAAAGCGATAGGAATAGATGCTGCAGTTGTATTACCATATTTCATAATGTTATTAAACACCTGATCGTCGGTAAGCTTAAACTTCTTCTGAATAAACTGAGATATCCTTAAATTAGCTTGATGTGGTATAAGCATATCAATAGCATCTGGACTCAATTTATTAGTTTGAAGTCCTTCCATAATAACCTCACTAAAACGTACAACTGCATTTTTAAATACAAATTGCCCATTCATATGCGGAAAGTAACTTTCATCTTCAGGATCGTTATCTCTTAAAATATCACTTACCCAACGTGTGCCCATAGCAGGCGCTATTAAGGCCAATTCTTCAGCATGTTCGCCTTCTGAATGTAAATGAGTTGATAAAATACCTTTTGAGTTATCTTCCGTTCGACTTAAAATCGCAGCTCCAGCACCATCTCCAAATATTACAGAAACTCCTCGACCTCGCGTAGACACGTCTAAACCTTTAGAATGAATTTCACTACCAATCACTAACACATTTTTATACATGCCAGTTTTAATAAATTGATCGGCTACAGACAATCCATAAATAAAACCAGAACATTGGTTACGAATATCTATAGCTCCTACAGTTTTTATATCTAATGCTTTTTGCACTTGAACTCCAGGACCAGGAAAATAAAAATCTGGACTTAATGTTGCAAACACAATAAGATCGATATCGTCTTTATCTATTCCCGCACGCTCTATAGCAACTTTAGCTGCCTTAACTCCCATAACCGAAGTTGTATCTTCAGAACCTGGTTTTACCCATCTACGTTCTTTAATACCTGTGCGTTCTTGAATCCAAGCATCATTAGTGTCCATTAATTTAGACAAATCGTCGTTAGTCACTACATGGTCTGGAACATAATACCCAAGACCTATTATTTTCGAATTGTACATATATTAACTTTTATAGGCGCAATTTAATCATTTTAAGTATAACATAATTCTAAACTGCTTCTCATTTGTTATGCATGCATACTAATACACTTTGTAGTAATTCCTTGACAATGCAATATTAATTTTTAGTATATTGAGCAACTTAAACTCATTTTAAACACACATTCTATTACACATGAAACATTTTCTAACATTTTTTTTGCTCTGTTTTGTAATTACAGGTTATGCACAGGAAAATTTAATGTATCAAAAACCCCATAAAAACATTCTTGAATTGGCCGAGGCTCCTTTAGCTCCAATAATAAGAATGGACAGTAAAGGTGAACATATTGTTTTACTATACAGAAGTAGTTACAAAACTATTGAAGAACTTTCGGAAACCGAATTGCGCTTAGGCGGATTACGTATTAATCCCGTTACCAATATTGGGAGTCGTACCCGATATTATAACGACGTTAAATTAAGTTCAAAAAAAGATGGTACTCCAAAAATCATTTCTGGATTAGAAGCCGATGGCCGATATGCTAATTTTTCTTGGTCGCCAAACCAAGAGTATATGACTTTTACTAAAACACTAAATACAGGTGTAGAATTGTGGCTTTTAGACATTAAAAATGGTGAAGCTAAAAAAATTAGCGAAGCCAACCTAAATGCTAATATGGGAAATCCTGTAACATGGTTTAAAGATAGTAACGCTGTATTAGTTAAAATACTTCCCGGAAACAGAAAAGCTCTAATTAACACCAAAGAAGCTGTACCAACCGGACCAACAGTATCGGTAAGTGAAGCTGGTGTAAAAGCCCAAAACAGAACCTATCAAGATTTATTAAAAAACAAAAACGACGAGCATAATTTCGAACAATTATCTCTATCAGAATTGCATAAAATAACCTTAGATGGTAAAGCTACGCTATGGAAGAAAGCAGACATGTATCGTGGCGTTTCGTTTTCTCCAGATGGTAATTACATCATGATAACCACCATAAAAAAACCATTTTCTTATTTAGTACCTTATCATAGATTTCCATCAGAATCTGTTGTTTACACAGCAACTGGCGATTTGGTAAAATCTGTTTTAGAAGTTCCTTTAATTGAAGATTTACCTAAAGGATTCATGGCTGAACGTACAGGAAAAAGAGATTTTGACTGGCGTAGCGACAAACCAGCTACTTTATATTGGGTTGAAGCTTTAGATGGTGGAGATCCGGCAAATGAGGTTCCGTTTCGCGATGAAGTATTCCAACAAGACGCACCTTTTAATGGTAAAGTTACGTCTCTTTTAAAAACAAAAGATCGTTTTAGAGGCATTACTTGGGGAGACGATAATATTGCAATTGCTTACGATAATTGGTGGAATACTCGTAATACAAGAACCTATGTATTCAATCCATCCAACTCAAATGTAGCGCCAAAAGTATTATTCGACCGTAATTATCAAGACCGATACAATGATCCTGGGAAATTTGTTTCTACCAAAAATCAATTTAACGAGTATGTCTTAGACCTTAATAAAAACACGGCCTATCTCATTGGAGACGGGTATAGTGAGGCTGGAAAATTTCCTTTTGTAGACGAATTAAACCTTAATACACAAAAAACCAAACGTCTGTATCAATCTAAATTAACCGACAAAGTAGAAAGCATCTCAACGGCTTTAGATGCTAAAGCTGGAGAATTTATAGTCCGTATAGAATCTAAAAACGAATATCCTAATTATTACATTAGAAATATTAAAAAGAGAAATGGCTTAAAACCCTTAACACAATTTGAAAATCCGTTTAAAAGCCTTCAAAATGTTAAGAAAGAAGTTATTTCTTATAAACGAGCTGATGGTTTAGATTTATCTGGAACCTTATACTTACCTACAGACTACGAAGCAGGCAAAAAGTATCCTATGATCATGTGGGCATACCCACGTGAGTATAAAGACAAAAATAGTGCTGCACAAAGTACTTCAAGTTCTAACGAATTTACATATCCGTATTACGGATCTCCTATTTACTGGGTAACTAGAGGTTATGTGGTGTTAGATGATGCTGCGTTCCCTATTATTGGTGAAGGCGACGAACAACCAAACGACACCTTTAGAACTCAATTAGTTGCAAATGCTAAAGCCGCTATTGATGCTGTAGATGACTTAGGATATATAGACAGAGAACGTGTTGCTGTGGGCGGACACAGTTATGGTGCATTTATGACTGCTAATTTATTAGCACACTCTAACTTATTTGCAGCAGGAATTGCACGTTCTGGTGCGTATAACAGAACTCTAACACCTTTTGGTTTTCAAAGTGAAGAACGTAATTACTGGGAAGCTCCAGAAATTTACAACGCCATGTCTCCTTTTATGCATGCCGATAAAATGAAAACACCATTATTACTAATTCACGGAGAAGCAGATAACAATTCTGGAACTTACCCATTACAAAGCGAGCGTTATTTTAATGCTTTAAAGGGATTAGGTGCTCCGGTGCGATTGGTTATGCTACCTCGCGAAAGCCACGGATATGCTGCTAAAGAATCTATTTTACATATGCTTTGGGAACAAGACCAATGGTTAGAAAAGTATGTGAAAAATAAAAATGCAACAGACACTGCAGATTAAGAATTAACATACCATATCCTTTATTAAAAAAAAATGCCATTCCATCCGAATGGCATTTTTTCATTTATCAATGTCAGTTTGTCACTTTTTTATCCTTGGTATTTTTTTTGACTACTAACAAGTCAGAATTAAATCAATTTAAAACATACATATTATGGCAAAAGGAAGTATTAATGTTTCGGTAGAAAATATCTTTCCATTAATTAAGAAGTTCCTATATAGTGATCACGAAATATTTTTACGTGAATTAATTAGTAACGGAACAGATGCAACGCTTAAGCTAAAACACCTTACGAGTATAGGGGAAGCAACAGTAGACTACGGCAACCCACAAATAGAAGTTAAAATTGATAAGGAAGGAAAGAAACTGCACATTATTGATCAAGGTTTAGGTATGACAGCCGAAGAGGTTGAAAAATACATTAACCAAGTTGCTTTTTCTGGTGCTGAAGAATTTTTAGATAAATACAAAGACTCTGCTAAAGACTCTGGTATTATTGGCCACTTTGGTTTAGGATTTTACTCTGCTTTTATGGTAGCAGATAAGGTTGAAATTATTACCAAATCGTTTAAAGACGAACCTGCTGCACATTGGACTTGCGACGGATCTCCAGAATTTACTTTAGAGCCAGCAGACAAAACAGAACGCGGTACAGAAATCATTCTACATATCGCAGAAGATTCTACAGAATTTTTAGAAGAATCTCGTATTAGCAGTTTACTTTCTAAATACAATAAATTCATGCCTATTCCAATTAAATTTGGAACTAAGGAAATTAACGATCCAGAGCATGAACCAGCAACCATTACAGATAAAGACGGTAAAGAGACTAAAGAACCTCAACGTAAAATTACTGTAGACAATATTATAAACAACCCAAATCCGGCTTGGACCAAACAACCTGCAGATTTAGAGACTGAAGATTACCAGAATTTCTACCGCGAGTTATATCCAATGCAATTCGAGGAGCCTTTATTCCATATTCATTTAAATGTAGATTATCCGTTTAATCTTACAGGTATTTTATACTTCCCTAAGATGACGAATGATATGAGCATGCAAAAGGATAAAATTCAGTTATACCAAAACCAAGTGTTTGTTACAGATAATGTAGAGGGTATTGTTCCTGAATTCTTAACCATGTTAAGAGGAGTTATCGATTCGCCAGACATTCCGTTAAACGTATCACGTAGTTATTTACAAGCCGATGGTGCGGTTAAGAAAATTTCATCTTACATCACTAGAAAGGTAGCCGATAAATTAAAATCGTTGTTTAATGCTAATCGTGAAGATTTTGAAGCAAAATGGAACGATATTAAAATTGTGATTGAATACGGTATGCTTTCTGAAGATAAATTCTTCGATAAAGCTGAAGCTTTTGCTTTATACCCAACTGTAGATAGTACATATTACACTTATGAAGAATTAACTGAAAAAATAAAAGACGCCCAAACCGACAAAGATGGTAAGTTAGTTATTTTATATGCTTCAGATAAAGACGCTCAACACAGTTATATTGAAGATGCCAAAGCAAAAGGTTACGAAGTATTATTATTAGACTCTCCTATTGTATCGCATTTAATGCAAAAATTAGAAGGTTCTAAAGAAAACATAACCTTCTCTAGAGTAGATGCAGACCACATTAACAACTTAATTAAGAAAGACGATACTGAGATTTCTAAATTAAGCGACGATGAGAAAAAGAAACTAGAAGAGGTTTTAAAAGCAGCTATTCCTGCAGATAAATTTACTGTACAGTTAGAAACATCAGATAGTGATGCAACACCATTTATTATTACACAACCAGAATTTATGCGTCGTATGAAAGAGATGCAACAAACTGGTGGTGGCGGAATGAACATGTTTGGTAGTATGCCAGAAATGTACAATTTGGTTGTAAACACAAACTCTCCATTAGTTTCTGATATTTTAAATACAGAAGCTGAAGACGACCAAAAACGTTTAATTACACAAAGTTTAGATTTAGCACGTTTATCTCAAGGGTTATTAAAAGGTGAAGAGTTAACTAAGTTTATAAAACGTAGTTACAGCATGATTAAATAATAATCTTATTTTAAGCAATAGAAAAAGCCCTCTTTAATTTGAAAGAGGGCTTTTTATTTATAGTACTATTAAATAAATTAATCCAATGTAAATTGTTTAGATTCCAATAGTAATTCGTGCGTTTCTACAGCTTCATCAATAGCTACACTTACGGTTGATAATACTTTAAAAAATTTACGGCCATCGGCACGCTTAATTACAGCCTCTCTACTCCCATCTTTCTTATCTGTAATACTTACAATTTCTACCTGTAATCCTGCAAGATTATTATAATTTACTACGCCTCCGCGTTTTATTATAAAATTGCTTTTAGGGAAATTAATAGATGAGTAAGCAAACTGACTAGGTACTCCCACAGTTACTACATCACCTACACTTACAGGAGCAGGATTAACAGTCAATGCATTAGCACTAAAACCTAACATAAACACCCCTGCAAAAAAGAAAACTTTTTTCATTTTAAACTTATTATTTAACAATTATTTGATATTAAAAAAACCAAATTAACCATTTCCTTATTGTCACTAAAATTATAAATCTTAATAAAATACTAAAAAAACAAGCCGTTTATCGAGGGTAAATCGATGCCTAATTTCACACAGTTACTATCGTACTGTGTTTCACTTCATTAATCACAAACATACTGTGAGTGCTACCAATATGGTTTATTGTCGTTAATTTATTTACCATAAATTCTCTGAAAGCAACCATGTCTTTTACCAAAACTTTAAGTAAATAATCATAATCGCCACTAATGTGATAACACTCCATCACTTCATTTAAATTAGCAACTTCTTTTTCAAATTGAAATACATAATCTTGACTGTGTTTTACTAATTTAATATGGCAAAATGCAACAAATGATTTTTCTACTTCATTTTTATTCACCACCGCGACATACCTGCTAATTATACCCTGACTCTCTAACTTTTTTACACGCTCATATACCGCTGTTACCGATAAATTAAGTTTAGCAGACAAGGCTTTATTCGTCTGTTTGCAATCTATTTGTAATTCTCTTACAAGATGTTTATCAATTGTATCTAAAATCATTTTGAAAATTTTTCTACAGAATAATTATTCCACTAATAATCACCAAATATAAAACTAATAAATACACATATTACAGCAATAAAATCTAAATAACTCTACTGATATTGATTATTAATCTAATAATTAAGACTTTTAATGGATAATAAAAAAATATAATCATGTCATTTAAACCCGCAAATAATATTCAAGATTTACAATTATTTGGAGAAGACGGAGGCGTTAACCCTTCAATTTCAGACTCGTCAACATATACATTCTTATCCGCTAAAACCATGCAAGACACTTTTGACGGAAAGACTGATGGTTGCTATTTATACTCCAGACACACATCGCCTTCTAATCTAAATTTATCTCGTGCGCTAGCTGCAATGGAAGGTACTGAAACAGCCACGGTATATGCTTCTGGAATGGGCGCAATCACATCGGTATTACTTCAGTTGTGTGAAGCCGAAGACCATATTATATCAAGCCGTACCATATACGGTGGCACCTATGCTTTTTTAAAAAACTTTACGCCTAAATTTAATATAAACACAAGCTTTATAGATATTACTAACACAGATCTTGTAGAAGCTGCTATTACGTCTAACACAAAACTTATTTATTGTGAATGTGTGAGCAATCCCTTATTAGAAATAGCAGATTTAAAAGCCCTAGCTAAACTTGCTAAAACATATAATTTAAAACTCGTAGTAGATAATACGTTTTCGCCTTTAAGTATAACACCTGCCACATTTGGAGCAGATGTAGTGATACATAGTTTAACTAAATTTATTAATGGAAGTAGCGATACTTTAGGCGGTGTTGTATGCGGTACTTTCGACTTTATTAATCAATTAAAAGATGTTAACTCTGGTGCAGCTATGCTATTAGGGTCTACAATGGATAGCATGCGTGCTGCTTCGATATTTAAAAACCTAAAGACGCTTCATTTAAGAATGATACAACATAGTAAAAATGCTTTGTATTTAGCTGAAAAATTTGAAGCTCATGGATTAAAAACAATATATCCAGGTTTAGCATCTCACCCTGGACACCACATTTACAAAACCCAAATGAATACCGCTTTTGGATATGGAGGCATGCTTACTATAGATGTCGGGTCTTTTGAAAAAGCTAATGCATTAATGGAACTTATGCAACATAAAAACATTGGTTATCTTGCTGTAAGTTTAGGATTTTACAAAACGCTCTTTTCTGCACCAGGAAGCTCTACTTCTTCAGAAATCCCTATTTCCGAACAAGAAGACATGGGCCTTACCAATGGTATTATAAGATTCTCTATCGGGCTAGATGCCGATATAGAACGCACATATAAAATGATATACAATTGTATGAAAGAATTACATATTTTAAAATAAAAATTGATTTTATATCCTTTTAAAAACACTTCTTTTTAGTAGAAGTGTTTTTTTTTGACACTTTTTTTATCGATTTTGTTTATCTGAATCTGTATTTGCACATAAGCGTGTAAAATCGTAACATTACAAATCAAAATATTTTCTTAATACAACCGTAACATTTACCCATGGAAAGCCAAGACATAAAGCCTAAATCGCCTGAAGAAAATCCCATATTAGAGAACAGAGAATTAAGTATTTGGGAAGCTTTAATTCCAGTTTTGGCCTTAGTAATTATGCTTTTTTTTAATGTTAAATATGCCTTTGGTGATGATGCCTTAAGCGGAAGTAACCAATTTGTTTTATTACTTGGTGCAGCTGTAGCTGCCATCGTTGGCTTTTTTAATAAGGTTTCTTATGAGCAAATGTTAGAAGAAGTTGCCGAAAACATAAAATCTACTACTGGGGCTTTACTTATACTTTTATTTGTAGGGTCTTTAGCAGGAACTTGGCTAATAAGTGGCATTATACCCTCCATGATTTATTATGGCTTACAAATTTTAAGTCCGTCTATTTTTCTCCCTGCATGTGTAATTATTTGTGCTATTATATCTATAGCTACAGGTAGTAGTTGGACCACTTCTGCTACTGTTGGGATTGCTTTAGTAGGGATTGGTAATGCGTTGGGCATAGACCATGGAATGACTGCTGGTGCTGTAATTTCTGGAGCGTATTTTGGAGATAAAATGTCGCCATTAAGCGACACGACCAATTTGGCACCGGCTATGGCTGGAGGCGAATTATTCTCGCACATTAAATATATGACCTACACTACTATACCAACACTAATTGCAACATTAGTTATTTTTGTAGTGATAAGTCTGTCTCTAGATGTTCATGGAACTACCGACACTTCTGCCATGTTAAACTCTATAGATAACGCCTTTAATATTTCGCCTTGGTTATTTTTAGTTCCCGCTTTGGTTATTTTTTTAATCATAAAAAAAACGCCTCCTTTACCCGCATTATTAGTAGGTACGCTATTAGGCGGTATTTTTGCACTAATATTTCAACCGGAAATAGTAAAACAAATAGCAGGAACAGCAGAACTTAATGCACTTTCTGCTTATAAAGGAATCATGACTGCAATAACCGTAGACACTGCTGTAGCTACAGACAGCGCAGAATTAAACGATTTATTTTCATCTGGAGGTATGGCTGGAATGTTAGGCACTATTTGGCTAATTATTTGTGCAATGGTTTTTGGAGGTATTATGGATGCCATTGGAGCTTTAGCCAGAATTAGCAAAGCGGTACTTCAATTATTTGATTCTGTATTTGGATTATTTGCGAGTACAGTAATTAGTTGTATTGGATTAAATGCAATAGCAAGTGATCAATACTTAGCTATTGTAATTCCGGGTAGAATGTACAAAAAAGCATTTGAAGACAAGGGATTAGCTCCAGAAAACTTAAGTAGAACGCTTGAAGATGCAGGTACAGTAACCTCTGTATTGGTACCATGGAATACTTGTGGAGCTTACCAAAGTAGTGTATTAGGTGTAGATACTTGGCATTATGCAGGCTACGCTTTTTTCAATTATTTAAGTCCATTTACCACATTAATATTTGCTGCTTTTAAAATAAAAATCAAGCAACTTACTGATAAATAGACTTCAGTTAACCGTAATTCTTAAGCTATAAATAAAAGCTATATCAGTATAAATTTTTAAAATTTTATTCACATTACAAACACAGAATCTGACGTATATTTGCAATGTAAAAATTAACAATTAAAAACATATTACATGGCATTTGTAGGTAAAAAATTTCCAGATTTAAACGTTGACGCAATGAACGAAATGGGCGATACTTTTAAAGTAAACGTTCTAGAGGAAGCAGTTAACAATAAGAAAAAAGTAGTTTTATTTTGGTACCCAAAAGATTTCACTTTTGTTTGCCCTACAGAATTACACGCATTTCAAGCTGCAGTAGCAGAATTTGAAAAAAGAAACACAATTGTAATTGGTGCATCTTGCGATACTCCTGAAGTACATTTTGCATGGTTAAACACAGCAAAAGACAATGGAGGAATTGAAGGTGTAACTTACCCAATCTTAGCAGACTCTAACAGAAACCTTGCTTCTACATTAGGAATTTTAGACATTACTAACGAAACATTTAACGAAGAAACAGGAGTTGTAACTGTTGAAGGTGATAATGTAACTTACAGAGCAACATACATTATAGATGAAGATGGTATCGTGCAGCACGAAAGTATTAACAACATGCCATTAGGTAGAAACGTTGGTGAATATTTACGTTTAATTGATGCTTTAACTCACGTTCAAGAAAAAGGTGAAGTTTGTCCTGCAAACTGGGAAGAAGGAAAAGATGCTATGAGCGCAAACAGAGACGGTGTTTCTAGCTACTTAGCTTCTCACTAATTAAAACATTCAATCTACCATCCTTTTTCGTTAAAGGATGGTAATCTAAAAAATCATCTATTATTATGGTACAAGAATTAGAACAAGACAACTTAAATGAAATTGTATCTGGAAACGATACAGTGATAGTACAATATTCAGCAACATGGTGTGGTAATTGCAGAATTATGAAACCAAAATTTAAAAAATTAGCTACCGAAAACGAAAATGTAACGTTTGTGATTGCTGATGCTGAAAAATTTGCAGAATCTAGAAAACTGGCAAATGTGGATAATTTACCTACTTTTGCAACCTTTAAAAAAGGAGCTTTTGTTAACCAAGTACAAACCAATAAGTTTGACGTTTTAAAAGAGTTAGTCGATGAAGTTACCAGTAATTAAACACCTGACTCAATTCATTGAGGAAAACGATGAAGATTTCGTTAACGAAACTATCGAAACTCTAGAAGCTTTAACAGAAGTACCTTCTTTAAAAGATGAAGAGTTAGATGTAATTGGTGAATTAATTTCTAACATGTACGGTGCCTTAGAAGTTAATAGTATGATTAAAAATGGAACACCAAAAAAAGAAGCTTTAAATGGCTTTATGAAACGCGTATTAGGCGCTATAGATAAATAGAATTATATACTTATTTCTATAAAAGTCCTCATTTTCAAATTAGAAAATGGGGACTTTTTTTATATAGTTTATATAATAAATATCACTTGTTGGTAAAGACTTACTAAAAACTATATTTAACCACTTCATTAAAAATCAGGTAAGTTTATACAAATTATTCCTACAAATACATTTTAGTTTATAAAAAATGATAGCAATAATTTAAAATATACAGCTTAAAATTTGTATATTAATATTTATTTAATCAAAAATTAAAATTACATCTGTATTTTAACAAAAATAACAAAATGCCTTATAAAAATAACCATAAACTATAACCGAAATATTAACTATAAATTTTACTTATATTAGTATAAAATATGAAAATTAAAATACGCTACACATCATAACAATCTAAAGTATTTTTGAAGTATTAAAAAGAACAAAATCTTAAAACCTTTACATATGGCAAGCGAAAAAAACCCTAAAGCAACAGACGATATTAGTCAATGCCCTTACCACCAACAATTAGAACAACAACAGCAACAGCAGCACAAAGATAAAGCTGAACCTATTGTTGAAGAAAACAAAGAACATTCAAGTAGTACAGCGACAGCAACTGCAGGAAAATGCCCAGTAATGCACGGTTCAAACACCTCTACCAAAGACTCTGTTATGGATTGGTGGCCCAATGCATTAAACCTTGATATATTACACCAGCATGATACAAAAACAAATCCATTAGGTGAAACTTTTGATTATTATGAAGCATTAAAAACATTAGACACTGAAGCTTTAAAAGCAGATATGCGTGCACTAATGACAGATAGTCAAGAGTGGTGGCCTGCAGATTGGGGGCACTATGGCGGATTATTTATTCGTTTGTCTTGGCACTCTGCTGGTTCTTATCGTACTTCAGACGGTCGTGGTGGTGCTGGATCAGGAAATATTCGTTTTGCACCATTAAATTCATGGCCAGACAATGTGAGTTTAGATAAAGCTAAACGTTTATTATGGCCTATAAAAAAGAAATACGGAAAAAAAATTAGCTGGGCAGATTTAATCGCGTTAGCAGGAACAATGGCTTACGAAACTATGGGCCTGAAAACGTATGGTTTTGCATTTGGACGTCAAGATATATGGCATCCAGAAAAAGATACGTATTGGGGAGCTGAAAAAGAATGGTTAGCACCAAGTGATGAGCGTTACGACAATGTAGATAAACCTTCTACAATGGAAAACCCATTAGCAGCTGTACAAATGGGATTAATTTACGTAAACCCAGAAGGTGTAAATGGTAAGCAAGATCCATTAAAAACTGCTGCACACATACGCGAAACATTTGCACGTATGGCAATGAACGATGAAGAAACAGTGGCCTTAACAGCAGGTGGACATACAGTGGGTAAAACACATGGTAATGGAGATGCTAGTATTTTAGGTCCTGAACCAGAAGCTGCAAATATTGAAGAGCAAGGTTTAGGATGGAGTAATCCAAATAAGTCTGGGAAAGGACGTTATACCGTAACTAGCGGACTTGAAGGTGCTTGGACAACAAATCCTACAAAATGGGATGGTGGATTTTTCGAAATGTTATTTAACCACGAATGGAAATCTGTAAAAAGTCCAGCTGGAGCATCTCAATGGGAGCCTGTTACTATTAAAGATGAAGACAAGCCTGTAGATGTAGAAGATGCAAGTATTCGTCATAACCCTATGATGACTGATGCAGATATGGCTATGAAAGTAGATCCAATCTATAGAGAAATCTCACTTAAATTCATGAACGATCAAGAGTATTTTTCTGAAACGTTTGCTCGCGCATGGTTTAAATTAACCCACAGAGATATGGGACCTAAAGTAAATTATTTTGGTCCTGATGTACCTCAAGAAGATTTAATTTGGCAAGACCCTGTTCCTGCAGGAACTACAGATTATGATGTAGAAGCTGTTAAAGCAAAAATTGTTGCTTCCGGATTATCTATTCCAGAATTGGTAAATACTGCTTGGGATAGCGCACGTACTTTTAGAGGATCTGATAAACGTGGTGGAGCAAATGGAGCACGTATTCGACTTGCACCACAAAAAGATTGGGAAGGTAATGAGCCTAAACGTTTAGCTCATGTTTTAGCAGTTTTAGAACCTATTGCTGAAGAATTTGGTATTAGTGTTGCAGATACTATTGTATTGGCAGGAAATGTAGGTATAGAACAAGCCGCTAAAGCAGGTGGAGTTCCTGTTACAGTGCCTTTTGCTCCAGGACGCGGTGATGCAACAGCAGAAATGACTGATGCGGAATCTTTTGAACCTTTAGAGCCTTTAGCTGATGGTTACAGAAATTATAGCAAAAAAGAATATGTAGTAAGTCCTGAAGAGTTAATGTTAGACCGCACACAATTAATGGGCTTAACTGCGCCAGAAATGACGGTTCTTGTTGGAGGAATGAGAATGCTAGGCACAAACTACAACAACACCAAACATGGTGTATTTACAGACAATGTAGGCGCTTTAAGTAACGACTTCTTTGTTAACCTAACAGATATGGGCAACACTTGGAAGCCAATAGATAATGGATTATATGAGATTCGTGACCGTAAAACAGGTACCGTAAAATGGACAGCTACTCGTATGGATTTAGTGTTTGGCTCTAACTCTATTTTACGTTCGTATGCTGAAGTTTATGCCCAAGACGATAGCAAAGAAAAGTTTGTAAACGATTTTGTAAAAGCATGGACTAAAGTAATGAATGCAGATCGTTTCGATTTAAAATAAATTAATTAGACTTAATTTTTACACTAAAGCGGCTTCAATTTTTAATTGAAGTCACTTTTTTTTATACATATTATATTCAATCAAATTATAAAAACTAGCTATATAACAGCACAAAAAAAGAGCCATTTCAACAGAAATGACTCTTGGGCAACACATCTTAATAATCCCTACAAATTAAGATGTAGGTAATAATACAGTATCTATAACATGAATAACACCGTTGGACTGATTAACATCAGCAATAGTAACTTTTGCAGAATTCCCATTCTCATCGGTTACATAAATATCTTTTCCTTTTAACCATGCCGTTATCATACCGCCACTTATGGTTTCAATTACAGCTTTACCGTTTCCTTTTTTAATTCGATTTAAAATATCTGTTGCATTCCAATTTCCAGCAACGACATGATATGTTAATACCATTTGTAGGGTCTTCTTATTTTCTGGCATAAGTAAACTTTCAACAGTACCTTCAGGCAATTTATTAAAAGCGTTGTTAGTTGGGGCAAAAACTGTAAATGGACCTTTGCCAGATAATACATCTACTAAATCTGCAGCTTTAACCGCTGCGACCAATGTGGTATGATCTTTAGAATTAACTGCATTTTCAATTATATTTTTAGAAGGATACATTTTGGCTCCGCCTACCATAACGGTGTGTTCATTCATCATTTTGTCTTGTGCAAATGCATTGATAGTGATACAAAATATAAATGCGAATACCGTTGTTTTAATTAGTTTTAATGATTTCATAATTTTCATGATTAAGTTAAATTGTTATATATATGTTTCTATCCTACTAACGAATTTTAAAAGATGTCGGTTTTCATTTTTTTTAGGCATTAACAATTTATTAACCAGACATCAGTATTAACACACTTATTATCAGTAAATTAAAATCAGCATAAAAAATCAAAAAAAAAGAAAACAAATAGCTAAAACCTTTAATTATTATTAATTTTAACCGGTAATCAAAAAATTAATAATATGGCAACTGTAACCTTAAAAGGAAACGCAATAGAAACATCTGGAGAATTACCAAAAGTAGGAACTAAAGCTCCAGATTTCACATTAACAACAATAGAATTAGGTTCTAAATCTTTACAAGATTTTGAAGGCAGCAAAGTTATTTTAAATATTTTTCCAAGTGTAGATACTGGCACATGTGCTCAGTCTGTTAGAGCATTTAATAAAGAAGCTAGTGCTTTAGAAAACACTAAAGTACTTTGTATTTCTCGCGATTTACCATTTGCTCAAGCGCGTTTTTGTGGTGCAGAAGGATTAGACAACGTAATAACGTTATCTGATTTTAAAGCTGGAAGTTTTGGAAAAGCTTATGGGTTAGATTTTACTACAGGCCCATTAGAAAAGTTATTATCACGTTCTGTAATTGTGTTAGATGAAAAAGGAAACGTAATCTATACAGAACAAGTTGCAGAAACTGTAGACGAACCTAATTACAAGGCCGCTTTAGAAGCGCTACAAAATGGCTAAAAAAGAACCCCTTCTAATAAACAGAATTAAAAGTGTAGGATATGCGTATAAAGGCGCTATCCTACTCTTAAAAACTGAAGCAAGTATAAAAATCCAGTTTGTAATTGCACTTTGCGTTACAGGAGCTGGATTTTATTTTAATATATCGCCAACAGAATGGATGGCACAAACCCTTGCCATAGGTATAATAATGACTGCTGAAGGTTTAAACACAGCGGTAGAAGCTATTGCAGATTTTATTCACCCAGAACATCATACTAAAATAGGACTCATAAAAGACATTTCTGCAGGAGCTGTTTTCATTGCAGCAATTGCGGCAACTATAGTCGGTTTTATTATTTACCTGCCAAAAGTATTTTAAATACTATACTTTTAGGATAAACGTTAGTAATTTGTATTTTTGCTCAAATTAACAACAGCGCGTTGATGGCTAAAAAAAAACCAAAAACTAATCAATCTAGTACGCCTAAATTTAAGAAACCAAGTCTAAAATTAACGAACCAACAAAAGCTTATTTTTGGTAGTTTACTAATCATTCTTGGTATTATTTTGGGTACGGCATTTTTATCCTATTTTTTTACAGGTAAAGCCGATCAAAGTATTTTAAACGAATTTACTGTACGTCAGGTTGAAGCTGAAAATTGGGTAAAAAAATTAGGCGCTTACCTAAGCGATATTTTTGTATATCGTGGTTTTGGTATTGCGGCCTTTATTTTTGCAGGCTTACTTGTACGTTCTGGATTACATGTGCTCTTAGATATTAACTATCAAAAATTAAGACGTCATTGGTTTTGGGGGCTTTATTTAATTTTATGGTTTTCTATATTTTTTGGTTTTTTTGGAGAAAAACACGCTATACTAGGAGGTACTGTTGGTTTTGAAACCAATACGTTTTTACAAGATTATATCGGAATTTTAGGTGTGGCTCTGCTTCTATTCTTTGGACTTATCGTTTATCTCGCCACACGTTTTAAAGTAACTATTCACAGTTTTATTGCCCTATTTAAATCGGCTAAGAAAAATATTTCAGATGAATTAAAATCGAACGCAGAAGAAGATAGTTTTGCTTTCGATAATAATTTAACAGAAGAAGCCGAAGCTATAAAATCGGCACACGTTTCAGCGACTCAAGAAAAACCTAAAGCTAAACCTATAGTTCCCGAACCTGAACCTACACCAATTGTAGAATTTGAAACTTTTGAAAAACCTGAACCTACACAACAAGTGCCTACCAGTACTTTTGAAGTAGAAACGCCAAAAGAAGAAACTATAGAGGATGGTCCGGAATTAGATATACAAGTAGAAACGGTACAAGAAGAACTTTCTGAAACCGATAATTTATCAAATAAATTAGTAGCAGATTTTGGGTTGTTTGATCCAACACTAGAACTTGGAAAATATCAATTTCCTCCTTTAGATTTATTGAAAAAATACAATAACGAAGGTATATCTATAAACCAAGAAGAACTTGAGGGTAATAAAAATAGAATTGTCGAAACCCTAAACAATTATAAAATTGGTATTGCGAGTATTAAAGCAACAATAGGCCCCACAGTTACATTATATGAAATTGTTCCAGAAGCTGGTGTGCGTATTTCTAAAATTAAAAACTTAGAAGATGATATTGCTTTATCACTTTCGGCATTAGGAATTCGTATTATCGCACCAATTCCAGGAAAAGGAACTATTGGTATAGAAGTTCCTAACGAAAACTCTACCATTGTATCCATGCGTTCGGTAATTGCTTCACAAAAATTCCAGAAATCAGATATGGAATTACCGATTGCCTTAGGAAAAACAATTAGCAACGAAACCTTTGTAGTCGACTTAGCTAAAATGCCTCACATGCTTATGGCAGGAGCTACAGGTCAAGGTAAATCTGTTGGATTAAATGCCGTATTAACATCTTTATTGTATAAAAAACACCCGGCAGAAGTTAAATTTGTTTTAGTTGATCCAAAGAAAGTAGAATTGACTTTATTTAATAAAATAGAACGCCATTATTTAGCCAAATTACCAGATAGCGAAGAAGCAATCATTACAGATAACACTAAGGTTATAAACACGTTAAACTCGTTATGTATTGAGATGGACAACCGTTACGAGATGCTTAAAAATGCTATGTGTCGTAACCTTAAAGAATACAATACAAAATTTAAAGCGCGTAAACTAAATCCTAACGACGGACATCATTTCTTACCATATATTGTATTGGTAGTCGATGAGTTTGCAGATTTAATCATGACGGCAGGTAAAGAAGTAGAAACACCTATCGCGCGTTTAGCGCAGTTAGCACGTGCCATTGGTATACACTTAATTATTGCAACACAACGTCCATCGGTAAACGTTATTACCGGTATTATTAAAGCCAATTTTCCTGCAAGAATAGCTTTTAGAGTAACCTCCAAAATCGATTCTAGAACTATTTTAGATGGCTCGGGAGCCGACCAACTTATTGGACGTGGAGATATGCTTTATACTCAAGGTAATGACATGATTCGTATACAATGTGCATTTGTAGATACGCCAGAAGTCGAAAAAATAACTGAATTTATTGGCGGACAAAAAGCCTATCCCGACGCTTATCTATTACCAGAATATGTTGGTGAAGAAGGTGGCACAAATCTTGATATTGATATATCAGACAGAGATAAATTATTTAAAGAAGCAGCAGAAATTATTGTTACAGCCCAACAAGGTTCTGCTTCATTATTACAACGTAAATTAAAATTAGGATATAATCGTGCCGGACGTTTAATTGACCAATTAGAAGCCGCAGGTATAGTTGGCCCTTTTGAAGGAAGTAAAGCCCGACAAGTATTAATTCCAGATTTTGTTGCATTAGAACAATTATTAGAAAATGAAAAGAATAACTAAAATGAAAACATTTTTACTTTCACTAACTTTATGTTTTACCCTTTTAGGGTTTAGCCAAAACGATGCTAAAGCAAAAGCCTTATTAGATCAAGTATCTTCAAAAGTAAAATCTTACGATAATATTGCATTAGATTTTAAATACGTTTTACAAAATACTGCCGAAAATATTAACCAAGAAACTCGTGGTGATGTGGTTATGGAAGGAGATAAATACATCTTAAATATTTTAGGTATTACCAGAATTTTTGATGGTAAAACTCTATACAGTATAAATCCTGAAGACGAAGAAGTTACTATTTCTGAAGAAAACCCTGAAGACGAAGCAAGTATAACACCTAGTAAAATGTTATCTTTTTACACCCACGGGTACACCTATAAAATGGATGCAGAAAAAAACATTAAGGGACGTAAAATTCAGTTTGTAAAGTTAATACCTATGGATTCTAATTCAGAAATTAAACACGTATTATTAGGTATAGATCCACAAACAAAACACATCTATAATTTAATTGAAGTAGGTCAAAACAGTACACAAACAACTTTAACTGTTACGTCTTTTAAAACCAATCAGACCCTATCTAAATCCTTATTTACTTTTGATAAGAATAAGTACAAAAATTATTATATAAATAAATTAAATTAGGGAATACTTGAAAATTCTAGATCGCTATATCTTAACCACATATTTAAAAACCTTCTTTAGTGTTTTTATAATACTAATGATGATTTTTGTGTTGCAAACCATCTGGCTATTCATTAAAGAATTGGCCGGAAAAGATTTGGACATCTTGGTAATTTTTAAATTTCTATTATATTACTCACCTAAATTAATACCTTTAGTTTTACCGCTAACCATTTTATTATCTTCAATTATGGTTTTCGGAAATTTTGCAGAAAACTACGAATTTGCTGCAATGAAATCTACAGGAATCTCATTGCAGCGTGCAATGGCTGGTTTAAGTATTTTTATTATAGGACTTGGCATTGTTACTTTTTTCTTTGCCAATAATGTGATTCCTTGGGGCGAGTACAACTCGTATAACTTACGCAAAAATATAGCGAAATTAAAACCTGCCATGGTTATTGCAGAAGGCCAGTTTAACGAAGTAGGATCCATTAACATTAAAGTAGAAAAGAAAACCGGTGACAAAGGGCAATTTTTGCATGATGTAGTAATTCATAAAAAACCCAACACTGGACTAGGGAATTATACAACCATAGTTGCAAAAGAAGGAGAATTAATCGGTCAGGAAGATTCTGATATTTTAAAACTAATATTAAAGGATGGTTATTATTACGACGATACACCTCCTAAAAAATCTAAAGAGAGACGGCGTAGACCTTTTACTAAAAGTGCGTTTGATGTTTATACAATAAACACAGATTTATCACAATTAAATGACGTGGATTTAGAGGATAAAAATGTTGAAGGAAAATATAACATGTTAAACGTATCAGACCTAAATTATACCATAGACTCGCTCGCTTTAGAGCGTCAAGAAGATTATAAAAAATTATCTAAAAATGTTTATAATCGATACAGTATAAAAAATTTAGAACTGAGTTTAAAAACCTCTAAAGACACAGTTTTTGAAGGTAATATTTTAGACCTTTATGATAACGATAAGCGCCTTCAAATTACCGAATTAGCAATAAATAGTACAGCAAGCACCAAACAAATACTTGTTAATAATTTAAGGTCTTTTAAGACTAAGGCAACATGGTTAAACAAACACGTTATTGCTTTACACGAAAAATTATCTTTAGGCTTTGCTTGTGTTATTCTCTTCTTTGTTGGAGCTCCACTTGGTGCTTTAATTAGAAAAGGAGGATTGGGTCTGCCAATGATTATTGCAATCTTACTATTTTTAACTTACCATTTTATTGGAATTTTTGCTAAAAACAGTTCTAAAGATGGTACTTTTAGTCCGGTATTAGCGACTTGGTTTTCAACAATTATCATGTTCCCACTAGGTGTGTTTTTAACACGTAGAGCTACAGCAGATAAAGGCTTATTTGAATTTGACCACATTTTAATACCATTAAAAAAGATATTTAAATTTAAAACCTCTGCTGAAGATTTTACAGATGGTTACAGTCGTGATTTTAGCGATTTTAAACGTTATAAAGAAGATAAACTTTTAAGTATTATAAAAGATCCTACTGTTTATAATTATCACGAATCTGGTAAAATTGAAGCGTTATATACTTTAGAAGAACGCAATTTAAGTTTAGACGCCATTAGACAAAAAGGGATACATATTGATGCCTCTTTTGAAGCTCTTAAGAACTTGGTAAATCGGGTAAATATCTATTCAAAAATTGCTCTAATATTTAATATAACAGGCATCGTATTACTCGTATTATTTTTCATTTTAAAAAATAATAAAATGCCCGATTTAGCGACTATATGTATTCAATTAAGTATAATTTCATTTCTAGTATTCCTAGTTTATTATAGCGCTCAACAATTCCGTATTATCGCTTTTAACAAACATTTAAATCAAAAAAATAAACAATCTCATATATTGTTGACGCTTTTAGGATTTATAATTTACCCTGTGGCTCATGTCTTTTTTAAATATAAAACCAAAACAGACTTAAGTCGCAATGCAATACAACATTTAAACTAAAAGCAATATCTTTGCATCATGATGACAGAACCAAAAGAAAAAAAATCTTCATCCTTTAAACTACATACAATTAAAGAAGCCATTAACGATATTAGAAATGGTAAAGTTATTATTGTTGTAGACGATGAAGACCGCGAAAACGAAGGTGACTTTGTTGCCGCTGCATCTAAAGCAACACCAGAGATGGTGAACTTCATGGCCACTCATGGTCGTGGATTGATTTGCGCACCGCTTACAGAAAGTCGTTGTAAAGCATTAGATTTACATATGATGGTATCTAACAATACCGACCATATGGAAACAGCATTTACTGTATCTGTAGATTTACGTGGAAAAGGCGTTTCTACAGGAATTTCTGCGGCCGATCGCGCACTCACTGTTCAAGCTTTAGTAGACCCAGAAACCAAATCGTATGATTTAGCAAGACCAGGACACGTGTTTCCTCTTGTTGCTAAGGATGGAGGCGTTTTAAGGCGTACCGGACATACCGAAGCAGCTATAGATTTAGCCAGATTAGCTGGTTTAGAACCTGCGGGAATGATTGTTGAAATCATGAACGAAGATGGAACAATGGCACGCTTACCTCAACTAAAATTAGTTGCAGAAAAATTTGATCTTAAAATTATTTCTATTGAAGATTTAGTAGCCTATAGAATGCAACATGATTCTTTGATTGAAAAACAAGAAGATTTTGACTTAGAAACACGCTTTGGAAAATTCCGTTTAAGAGCTTATAAGCAAACAACCAATAATCAAGTACATATTGCTTTAACTAAAGGGCAATGGAAATCTGATACTCCCGTATTAACACGTATTAACTCCACCTTGGTTAACAATGATATTTTAGGCACCTTAACTAATAATGCAGATGCTAAGTTAGACAGTATGTTTAAAGTGATTAATGATGCCGAATGTGGTGCGATTATATTTATTAATCAGGAGCCTACTGCAATGAATATTATTAATAGATTGGCCATACTTAAACAAGAACAAAAAGAAAACAGTGTTACCAAAGCTCCTAGCATTGCCATGGATAATAAAGATTTTGGTATAGGCGCTCAAATTTTACATGACTTAGGTATTCATAAATTGCGATTAATTTCGAATAGTGAGCATACTAAACGTGTGGGAATGATTGGATATGGATTAGAAATTACCGATCATGTAAATTACTAAACCTATTAATTATAACTTATAAAAAAACCACCTTTTACAGGTGGTTTTTTTATAACTCTAAATCTTAAATCTTAGTTTGTGTTTTAAAACCCAAAACCTAAACCAAAAGCTACACGTATACCATCTACAGAATCAAACACTCCTAAATTGGCTGTTAGTAATTCTGCTCCGTTAACAAATATACCTCCACCATAAGAATTATGCCATCTTTCTGAATTATCCTGAGACAACCACACACGACCATAATCAAAACTACCATACATTCCAATTTTTACAGGTAATAACGGTGTTTTTAAATTGGTTAAACTATATCTTACGTCTGTATTTTGGTAAAAAGACCGTTTTCCTGTAAAGCGTTGGTTTCTAAACCCTCGCAAACCATCTTCTCCTCCTATAGCTGCTGCTTGATAAAATTCGAAATCATTTCCAAAATTAATCTGAGACTTCAGTCGTGTAGCCAACACTAAACGTCCTGAATGATCTAATTTATGTGCAATTGCCAACTCTGGAATAAGATAACCATAGCTACGCCCATTAAAATCTATATTTTGAGTATATCCTGTTTCTAAATCAAATTTTAATGCCAATGTTGGATAGGCTTTATTATCGTAATTAGAAAAGTGATACGCAGCATGAATGCCTCCAAATTGTACCTCATCAAATATATAATTTGGGAGTTCGCCGTTATCTTCTTCAACAAATCTATTGCTAGAATCGTGTACTTCGGTGGTTTCATAGTGTATTCCAAAATCTATCATGCTTCCGCGTAAAGAATTCCAAACTAAACTAGGCGCAATCCCAAAGGTTCTAACTTTTACACGATTATAGTCCACTCCTAAATCATCTTCATAATTAGAGGTATCATTTCCAAAACCGAAAAAATTCAGGGTATAATTTGGACTCTGAAAACCAGCTTCTACTTTAAGATTTAAGTGTCCAACAACATGAGCAAATTCTCCACTATAAGACAATTCAAATCCGTTAGTTGCAAAATAGTATGCGCCTTTAAAGATATGCTGACTTGTAAACGGATTACGCTCAAACCCATATCGTGTATATGTATCTGCAATACCTAGTTTTAATCCATCGTCTGGATTAGCTCCTAAAATGGGCAATAATTGGTTGGTATTACTTTTAAATTTCTTGTAATTGTATACTTGCGTATCGTAATCGTCTGTTAGCTTAATTTTAGCCGATTGAGCATTGAGCATATTATTCTTTTTCGATTTATAATCGTAAATCACAATATTCTTCCCATGCTCTACAGTATAATCATCATTGTTTTGCCCACCAATTAATCGAATTTTGATACGCTTACTTTTTTGTACAACGTTAAAAGTATCATCATCATCTAATCCATAAATCCAGATCTCTTTAGTAACTTTAGGAGTATAAATTTTATGATGAAAACGATCTTTAATCGTATCGTCTTTTTTACGCAAAACAGCCACCTCTACATTACCGTTTTCTAACCCTTTTACCGAAATATAATCGTCTTTATTTGTACCGGTTACAACAGCATATTTGCTAATGAGCTCGTAATAACGATCTGAGATATCTTTAAGATTTTTACGACGTGCTTTAACTAATGCTTTTATTTCTAACACAGATTTGTCTTGTACTTCTTTAGGGAACTTTAAAAAAGCTTTATCTATAACCTCATCTGTAATATGCTTTTGTATATAGGCTACTTGTGTATCCCAAACAGATTTGTCTGCATCGGTTATAAATACGATATCTAACGGATAAGGTTCTGCATTTACCCCTTTAACATCTCTTAAGTCTTCATCGTAACTTCTTAATACACGTGCGCCAGGAATTAAAGCCACACCCGCACTTAACATAAAACCTTCGGACATTCTTGAAAAAGCTTGATCGCGGTCTCTAGGTAAAGCTCTATATACTTTTTTTCCGTTTTCCTTAAATTCTAACCAGCGCCATTGGTCTTGGTGTCTATCCCAATCGCCAATAAGCATATCAAACAGTCTTGATCTTATGTAATTTTCTTGATCTATAATTACATCTTCATCAGAATGTATTTCTTCAAATACATCAAGGGTACTAATAATGTCTCCGGTAAAGTTTTCTCCTGCAAGATTCATATGTCCTTCAGATGCATGTTCTTCTAAAAAATATAATTCGTCTCCAAATTCAGAATTAAATTCTTTTAACGCATTTTGTTTTGGAACATAATATAGTTTAGGGTTTAAATGATACACGCCAACGGCATCAGACAATACATCTATAACAATTGGCGCATATGGGTGTGCTCCAGTAAAGACATCTGACACCAATGCTTCTGCTGCAGTATCGTTAAATTGCCCCTCAACGTATTGATCGCGAAACATTGCAGCTTGAATATATTGTGTGGCACTTTTTTTTAAAGCACGCATAACGTATTGTTTTCCAGATTGATCTTCTAATCTCAAAGATTTAGATTGTGTCCCTCCTCCTTTTCTAATTGGCACCACACCGCCATAAAGCGTATCTAAATTTAATGTTTTTGCTAACACCGGAGTACTGTAATAGTTTCTAAAACGATCGCCCCATAACACTTTATAAAAAGACGATTTATTAGTATCTTCTTGTGTTAACACCGAAGCGCTAATAGAGTCTTTAAACGTATTTGGATAAGTTGTAACCTGAGGAAGCAATGCATTATGAATATGCTTTCTAAACACAACATCTTGTGTTTCTGCTTTTACAAACTGTACATCTGTGGCTAAATTTTTATGAATATTTAAAACAGCATAACCGTTAGCCCCTAAACCAAATTGTCCGTTATTGCGTTCTCGAACTGCTGATGTTTTAGCCCCAGAACCACTAATAATTTGCGTTAAATTGTCTAATTGAATACACTGTAAACTGTGCTCATGCCCTGATAAAAAGATAACACGATCGTTTTGTTGCGCTGCAGCAATTAACTGTTTACGCATATCGTTATAAAATGCATTAGACATATCTGCATTAGATATCCCTGTCGTGTTTCTTATAATATTCTTTAAAGTTCCTATAATAGGTAAGGGTTTCATATGGTCTGCAAAAGTATATTGTCCGCCATGTGGCCCATTACTAAACATGGGATGATGTATAGCAACTAATGTCGTTTTCCCTCTTGCTTTTTTAATTTCACTTCTAAATTCATCTAAAAACTGTGCTCTAGTTTTTATCTCACAATCATCATTAATTGTAGGCTGTTTGTCCCAATTTGTAATGTACCATTCAGAATCTACCAGAATTAAAACCAGATCGTCACTAATATTTATACGGTCTATACCACAACCATCTTCAGGTTTAAATGTGTTTTTACCCAACACATCTTCTACTAATTTCTCTTGGCGTTTAAGTCCTTTTATCCCGCTATACCAATCATGATTTCCTGGAATTACGTATACAGAACCCGGAAACGTTTTGGCTACTTCTAGTTGAAGTTCCAGAGCTTCTTTAGCGGCCTTATGGCCTTTTTGATCTTTATCTGGAAATCCTTTGGGGTAAATATTGTCTCCTAAAAAAAACAACAAGTCTTCTTTACCCGCATGTGTAAATTGCTTCTGCATTTCTACTAAAGCCTTTGGTGCCTTTCCTTGATCTGGTTTTCCGGCATCTCCTATTAAAAACACATTTACAGTTTCTGCATTAATATCTTGTAAGGCACCACCATCTTGTACAGCATGTCCAGACTCGTATGTTGCACAGCTACTTAAACTAGTAAATACTATAATAAAAAGTAAAAATTTATTCATAAACTCATATTCCTATTAAAGCGAAGCTTCCAAATCTGCCATGGAAAACAATGTATTGGCTTGCTCTAATTTTGGATTAATATCTGCTCTTATGGCTTTAATACCATTTGCTCCTTGAAGCTCTTCTACTTCTAAAATTTCAATTTTATCTCCTATATAATTTTTTGACTTCAGGAACTCAAAATAACTTAAATATTCACGTTCAATGTTATTTGTAGAATATACAACAGTTAATTTATGAGGTTGAGTAATACGTTCGGTTGTTCCTTTAATTAATGCTTTATCTATACGTTTTTTAATCATTTCGTAACGTACATTATAAGCACCATCTACATCAAATTGTTTCTCGTCTATACGATAACGGATAGTAAGTGGTACATCGTAAACCAAAACTAAAGATGTAACATCTAACTTTACAGGAAAATTGTGTTGATTGGCATAATATAAAGCTTCCATTTCGCACATAACTTGCAATTGCCATAATCTTAAATTAAAAAGCACAGATTCGTGATAAGCTGTGTTTTGTGATATGGATTGCCCTACATACATATTATGTTCAATCCCATCGGTTTTAAACTTTTCAAAGTAATGAGGATAGATTTCTTGAGCCTTTACTTGCTTCTTTTCTATAAATACAGATAAAGATTTATTGATGTTATTAATTGTATCATCGTAAGCTTTTCTTGCCACATAAAACGAATGTTTATTTTCGTTTAATGTATTTATAAAATCATCTATTTTATCGTTTTTAGGTCCAGCAGCTTTAAAATGTCTGAAAAGTGGATAAATATCTTTTTCAAAAAACAAATTAATTTCTTGTTCTGTGTTATTATTAAAATCAGATTCTAATTCATAAATCTGTTTATCTATTTTATAAATAAGTTGTTCGTAAAACGGATAGTTTTTATCTTCAATTCGCTCTCTTAAAATGTTTTTACTTAACGTTAAAGCCATATTTAAATCGCTTTGTATGGCTTTATTTCTAGCAACAGAAGACCCTACAATATCTATTTGTCCAAATAAAGGCAGGACATTCTCGAACTTAATCTCATTAAAATTAGGCGAAAACCCTGCATCGCGTTCTTGAATAAATCGATGTGCTTCTTCTACAAAACGCCACTCCACTGCTGGGTGAATGGATGTGCATTGATTTTGAATGATGGCACTAATTTCATTGTCATACTCTGCAATAGACCGTTTAGAATGACTTAAGATAAAAGGCATTATAGTGTCTAGCTTAACTTTATTAATATGATTTAATTGATTTACTTTATGAGCAACCAATTCTACTATAAACTTTAATTCGCCATCAATAACAATAGGTAATAAGATTGCACTTTTAAAACCTTTCTCTAATAAAGTACGACTTAAACTATTTCCTGGAGACTTTTTACTATAATTAAGAACATTAGATAATACAACAGGCTCGTGATTTACAAATAAAGTATCGTAAACATATTTACAAGCATAAGATTGGCATGACACTTGTTGACCATCGTCATGTAATGTAAAAGTATGTTTGCCCTCACCTATTGGGCGAATTAATTGATCACCTTCTACGATATAATTACCAATTTCCAGATCACTTATATTGAATATTTTACGTAAATCTTCTATAATTGGTTTAGAATTATTGGAGTTTCCTTTAATAAGATGCGCTTTAAAGTCGTCTATCTTTTCGTCTAAGGTTGTATCAATCATACTAATAATTCCAAAACCTTCAACCGTCCAAGAATCTTCAGGAAAATAAAGATCCCAAACACTTTTATCTTGAGCATTTTCTAAGAGTTCGTCTAAAATTTCAGAAGTAATTTCTACTGCATTTTCATTGGGATAAATATTTAAAAAATCGGCATTAAACGTAATTCTGTATGTTCTTGTAACACCGGTGCCATCTACCAATTGAATTTGTTTAGGGCGCTCAAAATCGACATTAAATTGGTAATATTTATTTAAAATTATAGCATAGGGATTAAGATCTATAGAGTCGTCGTTGTCTTTATACAGTTTTCGCAGCACTTGATTTACATCAGACGAGGTTTCGTCTATAATACTTTTAAATCGTTTAGAGACATAAAAATAGGCGTTAGAATATGGAAATAAAGCGGCTTTAATTTCGTTGTCTGCTAAGGCAGGCGGAAATAAAAATGCCATTATTTTATCGACCTCTTCTTTATAACTATAAAATACATCTATAGCACTAGTACCTGTAACCAGTTCTGGGTTTGCATCTAAAATTTTAATACCTTCTTTAGCCATAAACTGCTCCATAGGATTTTTAGAACTTAAAAGCTTTTCAAAGGTCGATTTTAAATATCGAAACGAAATTATAGGTTTAAATGGTCCTGTTATTAATTGTTCCATATTTAATTATTATTTAACGGTTACTAAAAAATGATAGCTTAAAATAAACGATAAAGCCGATAATACAATACCTACCATAAAAACTGTATATGTTAATCTTAACAATCTGTACTTACGCTCTAACACTAATCCTAAAAAATATAAATCTTTAGTTAATGAATTATATAACGTTTCTTCATTTTCTATTAAATAATCTACACCCCACTCAAAATCTTCTAAAGACATTTTATAAAAATTTCCAAAAAATAAAATATTGGTTTTGTTAGCTTTAATCATGTCTCTTGTAACATTTACATTAGAGACATTAGGACGTGTAGATAGTACTGATAACACTATGGCTAAAACGCTAAATATTAAAAGTATTAAAGTAGGATAAACTAAAAATAAATTTGACGCGTTGTCTAATTTAGGTACTAAGTTAGATAATGCTACAGAAATTATTATGGCATTTACAGATAATAATATATTGGCTTTAGAATCTGCTATGCCACTTAATTCCATATGGTTTCTTAGCGTTACACGGTACATAGTTTCTACGCCTCTACCCATTTTTTTAGTTTTAGATTTCTTTGTTTTCTTTTTAGAAATCTTTTCTATTTTACGGTCCAACTCATAAGCATTCATTTCTTTTTTAGGTTGTAATTTTACTTGAGCATACGGACTATAAAATTTATGATTGGCTATAAATTCTTTATTCTTTTTTAACCAATCCAGTTCAGAAATATTTGTTTCATTTTTATATTTCAACTCTTGTCTTAAACGTTCAGAGATCTCAAAAAAATCTTCTGAAGCAACATGAGCACAATCGGCATCTTTAATTATTTTCTCTAATAGTGTTTTAGGCACTACCCCTACTTTAGTGACTGAGATAAGTTGCTCTACAATTAATAAATCTGTTTCTGGCAAACCTGATTCTTTAAAAAACTGTTGCGCCATAGCTACACTAGCTTCTTCATGACCTGTTTCTACATTTACATAACCTGTATCATGAAACCAAGCAGCTAATTTTAACAGAAAAGTATCGTGTTCATCACATTTTTCCATCATAGCCAATCTCGTCACAGTTTCTAAAACATTACGAGTATGTTCTATGTTATGATAATGATTTTTGGGTGATAATTGTCTTTCAAATAAACTTGTAACAAAAACCTCAGCCTGCTGTAAAACTGTATCTTTCATAATCTAAAGGTAATGAATTTTAATGTAGAACAATACTTTAGAAATGGCTCTACATCCTCAAATTTATAACGGTTAGTCGTTAAATTATGTAAAACTAAACAGATTAGTTTTATAAATTTATACCGCTTTTATCTTTGTTTAGCAAAAATCTCTGCAACTGTAGCTTTATAATTTCTCGGATTACCATTTTTTTTAATGGCTTTATAGACTTTTTTAGGATCATTAAAACTTTGAGAAAAATACTCCCAAAAACCTAACATTTTCATTTTTATAGGCATTGGTCCAGATAAAGCCTCGTCGTACTGACTATAAATAGTATCGTGAAAATCTTTAAAAGTTTGCCATCTATTTTCTGGATATTCGGTCGTATTATTTCTAATCATTTGTGGTAAAAAGGGGTCGGCTATTAATCCCCTTCCTATCATCCAGTGTGTTATACTCGGAAAACGCTCTTGTAAACTACGATAGGCTGCAACGCTAGTAATATCTCCATTATAGTAAAGTGTATGCGGACTTTTAGTAACACAATTTTGAAATGCATCTAGATCGGTTCCACCTTTATACAATTGTTTCCCTATACGTGCATGTATGGCTACATTTTTAATAGGATATTTTTCAAGAACAGGAAATACATCTAAAATTTCTGTAGGCTCATTATAACCCATACGCATTTTCATAGAAATGGTAATATCACTTTCGTTATGAGCTTGGTGTAAAACTGCATCTATTTTTTCAGGATTACATATCATTCCTGATCCCATACCTTGCTTGGTAACCATTGGGTATGGACACCCTAAATTCCAATTCAATTCTGTATATCCTAGCGATTGTACATATTTTATAACAAAGAGAAACTCGTCAGGATCGTTAGTCATAACCTGCGGGATTAAATGTGGTACAGTATTATGTGCCGGATCTAAATCGCGCTTATAGTTATTTTTAATTATAAGTTTTCCATTCAGTCTAATATATGGCGCATAATATGTATCTATCCCGCCAAAATACTGATGAAATGCATTACGAAAGCGAAAATCTGTAAAGCCTTGTAAAGGCGATGATAAAAGCGTGATGGACATTCAAGAAATATTTCTGCGAAAGTAGTAAAAACAAGATTAACTCTTTGCGAAAACCAAAAAGCATAATATGTAAAAAATTAAATGTAGTAGTATTAAAATAAGTTAATTCTCGATGGTCGCTTCAAAGAGCATGCCTCCTTTATACATTTCTTTTAATACTGGACGAATTTGTTTTCCTAGAGTTGTTAAACTATACTCAACACGTAGAGGCACTTCAGGAAACACAGTCCGTTTAATTAATCCATCTGTCTCAAGTTCTTTGAGCTGTTTAGAGAGCATGCGCTCACTAATATCGGGAAGTAAACGTACTAATTCACTATACCTTTTATCACCTTGATATAAATGCAAAATTATAGTCCCTTTGCGTTTTCCCTTTACTGTATTTATAAATGTATCTATAGGACAATAACTTTTTTTCATTTTTTTTCTCTTCTAAAGTGCTTTAAACATACAAATCTGCACTAAATGTTCGTTAGTGCACTTTTTGTAAGCTGTTGATTATTAATACAATTATGCCGATATTTATACAAAAGTAAGTAAAAACTAATACAATAAAGATGATAGAAGTCAATTCAACATTTAAAGCATTTAGAGTAGAAGAAACAGATAACAATTATACTTGCGCTATTAAAGACATGGCATTTAGTCCTTTAGAAGAACATGAACTCTTAATAAAGGTACAATATAGTTCCTTAAATTATAAAGATGCTTTATCGGCTACCGGAAATAAAGGTGTTACTAGAAATTTTCCACATACTCCTGGTATTGACGCTGTAGGTATTATAGAACAAACTACAGACTCTAATTGGAGTGTTGGAGAGTCTGTAATCGTTACAAGTTACGATTTGGGTATGAATACTGATGGAGGATTTGCAGAATATATTAAAGTTCCTTCCGCTTGGGCCGTAAAATGTCCTAAGCACCTAAGTTTAAAAGAGGCCATGATTTATGGTACGGCAGGATTAACGGCAGGAATGTCTGTCTTAAAACTTATTGCGCTTGTTAAACCTGAAGATGGCAAAATAGTTGTCTCTGGTGCCACTGGAGGTGTGGGTAGCTTAAGTGTATCTATTTTAAGTAAATTAGGATATGATGTTGTTGCGATTACAGGAAAAGCATCTGAGCAAGACTTTTTATTACAGTTAGGAGCAAAAGAAATTCTATTACGAGAAGATGCAGAACAGATGGCAAACAAACCATTATTAAAACCTTTATTTGCAGGAGGAATTGATACGGTTGGAGGTCAGATTTTAGAAAATATTATAAAAACAACTCAACCCATGGGAGCTATTACATGTTGCGGAAACGTGGCTTCTCCGAAATTAGAATTAACCGTATTCCCATTTATTTTAAGAGGAATAACTTTAATTGGCATTGACTCTCAAAATGCTAAAATGGCAGACCGTATAAAAGTCTGGGAAAAACTGGCTACAACATGGAAACCAGAACAATTAGGAAGCACTGCTCATGAAATTAACCTTGAAGAGTTAAACGCACATATACAACGTATGCTTAAAGGTGAATTAAAAGGAAGAACACTTATAAAGCTTACAGCCTAAATTACAAATAAAATAAGCTCTAGTATAAATTAAAATATATATTGTTTTAAACTCAATTATTTAAAATAAAAAATGCGATTGAACTGTGTTAAAGTAATCAATCGCTTTTTTATTTATGTATGTTCAATTCTGTATTGTGAAGGGTTTACTTTTACAAACTTTTTAAAGAATCTAGAAAAACTACTTATAGAATCGAACCCTAATACATAGGCCAACTCTTTAATGGTAATTTCGCTTTTTACTAATCGGCGTTTAGCTTCTGTAATTTGACGTTGCTGAATAATTTGTTTGGCTGTAACATTTAGTTTTGATTTTAAGATCTGATTTAAACGTTTTTCACTAATCCCCATTTCTGCTGCATAATATTCTGTTTTGGTTTCTTTTAAAAAAGAAATTTCCATAAGTTTTAAAAATTGAAAGACCCGTTTCTGATTTAAATCTTGATCGATAAACGCATTATTTTGAAAACGAATTAAGTGTAGCATTAAAACTTTTAATACTGTTTTTAGAATAATATAAGACGGTGTTTCAAGAGATAATTCTGCTGTAATCATATGTATCACAGCATGAATTTTTTCAGTTTTATCAGTCCCTTTAACAACTAGACGTTTAGAATTATTAAACAACATCATAATTTCTAAAGCATATTCTATGTCGTCTTCTTCTATAAATTCTCGTTCAAAATTAAGCAATACAGCTTCATTATTGTCCTTAGTTAAAACAGGAAACTTATCATTTAGGGGTTTAAAACTAACTATTAAATTTGCTTCATCTAAAAACTCAAAATAAATTCCGAATGCGTTTTCCGATAACATGTCCGATTCGTTATAATGGCCTTTAGAAATTTTAATTTTATGTGTCCAACTACTATTATGCATTTACATTTTAAACTAACGTTTAAATGTAAATATAACTACTTAATGTTTAATTGGCTTCTACTTTTTTAAAGGAAAATAGCAATATAAGGCCTAAAAGCAATGCTAATGCAGCTGCACAACCGTAAATTACAGCATAATTATCAGACATATATTCTATAAATGTAGACAAAAACTGCCCCCCAAAAACACCCATTGAATACAAGCCTAAATTTTTACCAAGTGTTTTACTTGAGCTCGCTTCAATCATCATATGGTTTAATAACGGAATGGTGAAGCCAAAACCAATACCTATAAAAATAGCTACACCTATTAATAAAGGCACACTTGAAAACACAGACAACAGTATATAACCTACAGTAAAACAAGAAAAGCCAAGTGTTACAGTATTGCCATCGCCTAGTTTCCCTACTACTTTAGGCATTTGGCTAGCAGTAATAATGGCAATTAAAGAAATAAATGCCATATAGTATCCTGTATAAGAATCGCTGAAATCAAATGCTTTTGGAAGATATAAAGGTAAAGACACAAAACTCACAAAAAACAACACCATAGCAGCCATAGAAGCATAAAACACTAATTTTACTTTTGGTTTATTCTCTTGTTTTTGTATTTGGCTTTCATCTGTAGATGTATTAGTTCTTTTTACATTGCTTAAGGTTTTATAAGCCAAAACAAGACAAACTAAAGCCATAAGATAGATATAAAACGGATACTGCCAATACCATTGGCCTAAAACGCCTCCTATAGATAAAAAGATAACTCCTCCTAACTCTATAGACATGCCTTGCCAAGCAATTAATTTCATACGTTCCGGTCCGTGAAACACTTCTGCAATAAACGAAGTTATAGATACTTGTAACATCACTGTTGCTCCTCCTAATAAAAAACGATTGGCTATTAAGAGGTAGTCATTGGTTATAAATCCACCAGATACTCCTATAAGGGCATACGGTATTAACCCCAAATACAACATCTTTATGGGGCCTAATTTACCTAAAAGCTTCCCTACAAATGGTGCAAAAACAACAACACCCAAAGCTGGTAAAGTAATTAATAATCCTGGAGAAAATTTAAAATTTAACTGCGTCACTATACTCCCTAGCGACGGTGCTATTACAGTTCCAACCATAATGGTTAAACTGCTAATTAATAAGACGGTAAAAATTCCGAAGTTAGATATATTTTTCATGCTACAAAACTGCAAACATCTAAATTAATATGTTTGACAACTTTTCTAATACAGTGTGCAAAATTGGAAATTGTGCTGTTTTTATTTCATTTTTTAAAAATTCTTGTTTAAAACTAAAAGGCAAGTGTGCTTCTTTAAATAAATAATTTGAAAGTAACCTAGGTCACTTTACAAGAATGTTTTAAGCTGTAATTTTGATTAGATTACAGTTTTAACTTTACTATATGCTTAAACTAACAGGTTCATTTTAATACGACAGTCTATGATAAAGACACTAATAAATAGCTATGGAGATGTATTAGAAGAAGCTCTAATTAAAGACATTGCTGAAACAGGACGGATAAAAATGATACCAAAACATGTTAAAATGATAGATATTGGCGATTATATAAAGTCTATACCTCTACTTGTTTCTGGTGTTATAAAAATTTTAAGAGAAGACGATAATGGCAACGAGTTACTATTATATTATTTGGAAGAAGGCAACACCTGTTCTATGACGATGTCCTGCTGTATAAACCATAATAAAAGTAATATAAGAGCCTTTACTGAAACTGAAGTACAAGTGATTTTAATTCCCATCCAAAAAATGGAGGAATGGATGGCAAAATATGAATCTTGGAGAAACTTTGTTATAGAAAATTATCATCGTAGAGTGTTAGAATTACTTACAACTTTAGACAATATTGCATTTAAGCAGATGGACGAGCGTTTAATACTGTATTTAAAAGACCAATCTCGAGTAAACCAAACAGATATTATACATAAAACACACAAAGAAATTGCATACGATTTACACACCTCACGGGTTGTAATATCTAGACTTTTAAAAACGCTAGAAAAGCGTAATAAAATAGAATTAGGAAGAAACTACATTAAGATTATACATTTATAAACCACACTTATAACACCCATTTAAATCATGTCATTTTTAAGTTCATTATTCGGGATAAACACTAAAAAAAACAAAGCAATTACATCACTTAATGCAAACCAATTTAAAACTGCAATCGCGACTAAAAACGTACAACTACTAGACGTTAGAACTGTCTCTGAGTTTAAATCGGGCCATATAAAAGGCGCTAAAAACATCGACTCTTTTTCTAGTGCTTTTAATTCTGAAATTGAAAAATTAGACAAACAAAAAGCGGTATATGTATATTGCAAAAGTGGCGTTCGCAGCAAACAAAGTGCTAAAAAACTAGCGGCTGTAGGTTTTACAGAAATTTACAATTTAAAACATGGACTTTTAAGTTATAAGTAATATTGTTAATTGACTTTTAACTTCGGATTAGAGATTTTTGTCTTTTTTTAAACTGATGAATTTTAAAAAAAGTAGTCAAATTATATAATAAAACAAGATTTAGTTTATCTTTATTTTTTTGAAACTTCGGATATACTCTCACTTTACAGAAACACATCAGGAATTTTAGAAGATATATTAACCAAAAAAACACAGATTCTTCACATGAAATATTTAGCAGTTTTGATTCTATTAGTGACAGCTTGCAAATCTCCAACAAACAAAAAAATGGAACCAAAAACTTATTTAGATATTCATAACGAAGCCATAGTTATAGACACTCACAATGATATTTTAATGAAGACAGAAGATCAGGGTGTAATCTTCGATCAAGATTTAACAGGTCAAACCCATAGTGATTTAGAACGTTGGAAAACTGGTGGACTGGATGTACAAATATTTTCTGTGTATTGTGACGGTAACACCAAGAACTCATACGCTATTGCTAATAGACAAATGGATAGTCTAGATGCTGTAGTTGCTAGAAACCCAGACAAAATAGTTAAAGTAGCGAACTCTAAAGCGCTTTTAAAAGCTGTTGAAGCACATAAAATTGCAGCTATGTTTGGTGTAGAAGGCGGACACATGATAGAAGGTGATCTTAACAAATTAGAAGCGCTTTATAATCGTGGTGCAAGATATTTATCTTTAACTCACAATGCCGCTCCAGATTGGGCCACAAGTGCAGCAGATGAAACCACAAACCCAGACTTGGAAGAAAAAGGATTAACAGATTTTGGAATTCAGGTTATAAAAAAAATGAATGCATTAGGCATGATGATAGATGTAAGTCATTCAGGAGAACAAACATTTTGGGATGTTATAAAACTTACCAACAAACCTATAATTGCTTCTCATAGTTCTGTTTACAATCTAGCCTCAAGTCAACGAAATTTAAAAGACGATCAAATTAAAGCTATTGCTAAAAACGGCGGTGTTATTATGGTAAATTTTCACCCTAATTTTATTGATAATAGTTTTAAAGCTAAAGCACAAGCATTTTTTGAAAGACATGCTACCGAAGGTGATTCTCTTGTAAAAAGCGGTATGGATACTTGGTATATGCAAGATTATCTATATAAAAAATATGCAGATGAAGCCAATCAAATCAGACCACCTTTAGCCACACTAATAAACCATATCGATTATATTGTAAAACTAGTAGGTATAGATTACGTTGGTTTAGGATCTGACTTTGATGGTATAAATATTACTCCGCAACAATTAGACGATGTTACAGATTACCCTTTAATAACTAAAGCTCTTGTAGAAAGAGGTTATAGTGAAGCAGATATTATTAAAATTTTAGGCACAAATTTCTTGAGAGTTTTAGATGCCAATGAAATAAAATAGAATCTGCTTAAAACTGTTTATTTTATCTTCATACTAATTACTACTCCTTAGATAATTGATTTAATTCATATTGGGCAGTTATACTTGACATGGTAACCATAAATACACTTTTAGCTGTATATTATAAAGTATCTTCCACAAGTAAAGTTATACCCGACAAAATAAAATTGTTTACCTATTTATTTTGTGCTTATTTCTATCTCTTTTTCAAATCTTAAACTTTATTTATTAATTGATTTGAGAGATTTAGAGTATGTTCCCTACTATTAATTCTCTTAATTTTAAAAATCTTTAAGGTCTTTAATCTATAACTTTATTACAAGTTTACACGCTTCAAAAAAAACAAAAACAACAAACTCATTTACAAACAATTATACAAACTCTTTTTTACATTTCTTAAGTAACCTAAGTAACTGACCACAGTATTTTATTGCCATATTTTTGATGCAATAAATTACATGAAAATGAAAAAAAGACACCTTTTAATACTTAGTTTTTTTCTATTTAGCATATTACTTCGAGCACAACAAATTACTCCTATTGAAAAGGCTGAAGTATTAACTAAAGTGATTGAAGAAAACAGATCGATAAAAATCTCTCAGCAAGAATATAAGGAATCGCAAGCAGATTATAAACAAACAAATGCGGTGTTTTTACCCAATATTACAGCCTCTCATACCGCAATGGCTACAACAAATCCGTTAATGGCTTTTGGGGCAAAATTGAATCAGGAAATATTAACCGCTAGCGATTTTAATCCTGAACAATTAAACGATCCTTCTCAAATTGAAAATTACGCTACAAAATTTGAAATTCTACAACCTATTATAAATATAGATGGTATTTACCAACGTAAAGCTGCCAAGACCAAAATGCACGCGATGGCGTTACAAACCGAACGTAAAATAGATTTTTTAACCTTCGAGGTCGAGAAAGCCTATATGCATTTACAGTTGGCTTATAAAGCGGTAGATGTGTTAGAAAAAGCTCTAGAAGCTGCTTTGGCTAATAAAAAATTAGCAGATAATAGTTTTAAGCAAGGCTATTTACAACGGGCAGATGTATTGTCTGTAGCAGTGCGTGTAACCGAAGTGCAAAACCAACTACAATCGGCTAAAAGTAATGTAAAAAATGCATCTAATTATATCTCATTTTTAATACACGATAATTCTAATGTGGTGTTTATGCCTACAGATAGTTTAACAGTAAATATAACACCTTTAATAGACAGAAAAGTAACAGAAAACAGAGCAGATATTAAAGTCATGCAACTGGCTACAGATGCTTACCAAAACATGTATAAAGCAGACAAAATGACTTTTTTACCTCGTTTAAATGCTTTTGGAAGTTTTGAGCTATACGACGACCAGATTTTCCATGCCGATGCAAGTGGCTATATGTTTGGTGCCCAATTAAGTTGGGATGTGTTTCAGGGTTCTAAACGTTTTGGAAAAACACAAAAAAGTAAAGCTGAATTTGAAAAATCTAAATACCAATACGAGCAATATGTATCTCAAAGTAATTTAGAGTTTAACAAAGCACAACGTATGCTTTTAGATGCAGAAAGTAAACTCAAATTAACGGCTTTAGCCTTAGAACAATCTAAAGAATCTTTAAGAATTAGAACGAACAGATTTAGTGAAGGTTTAGAAAAAACATCAGATTTATTATTGGCAGAAACTCTGTATGCAAAAAAGCAATTAGAATACTACCAAACCATTTTCGAATACAATTACGCACAAGCTTATTTACAATTTTTAACTAAAGACTAATTAATCAAAATGAAAACATACACCTATATAATCGCCGCAATTGCATTATCAATATTCACAACAAGTTGTGGTAATGATGAGAAAAAAGTAACAGCAGACACAACACCACCAATACCCGTAAAAGTAAGTGCTATACAAGAAAACACAAAGCATCCTTTTGTAACGGCTAGCGGAAAAATTCAAGCAAAAAACAGTGCAGATTTAAGCACGCGTATTATGGGCTATGTAAATAGTATTCCTGTAAACGTTGGCGATAAAGTAAAGAAAGGCCAATTATTAATATCTATAAACAACACCGATTTACAAGCTAAAAGTGCTCAGATAGATGCTGGTATTACAGAAGCTACAGTGGCTTTTAATAATGCAGAGAAAGACTATAACCGGTTTCAGAATTTATTTGCAGACAACAGTGCCTCTCAAAAAGAGTTAGACGATATGACTGCAAATTACGAAATGGCTAAAGCCCGATTAGAAGCTGCTAAACAAATGAAAAACGAAGTGAACTCTCAGTTTGCATACGCTAATATAAAAGCACCTTTTACTGGAATTGTAACCAGTAAAACTATTGAAGTTGGCGATATGGCAACTCCTGGTATGCCTTTAATTTCTGTAGAAACTCCAGGTCTTTTTGAAGTGATTGCCAGCGTACCTGAAAGTGAAATTTCTGAAATTAAGACAGGTACTAAAGTGCAAGTTAATGTGAAATCTATTAACAAAATAATTTCTGGAATAGTTACAGAAGTCAGCACATCTGCAAAACATACGGGCGTACAATATTTAGTAAAGGTTGCTTTAAACAGTACAGATGCTCCTATTTTATCGGGAATGTTTACAACGGTTCAATTTCCTGTTGCTAAAAAAGCAACGACAACGAGTATGATATTAATTCCTAAGTCTGCACTAGTCACTCGCGGACAACTTACTGGAATATATACAGCAAGCCAAAGCGGAACTGCCGTTTTACGTTGGTTACGTTTAGGCCGTACATATGGAGACACGATTGAAGTGTTATCTGGTTTATCTGCGAATGAGTCTTACATCGTATCTGCCGAAGCAAAATTATTTAATGGTGCCAAAATTTCAATTCAATAACTAACATACCGCGTTAAGGATAGCAGCGACATCCTTTTTAATGTGCCTTTAAACACATTAAAAAGATATAGCGAATAGCCTGTTAAAACGCCCAAAAAAAGATAAATTATGAAAGAAGGTTTAGCTGGAAAAATAGCCAAAGTCTTTATAGGCTCTAAGCTAACTGTACTTTTAATGATCGTGTTTATGGTTGTTGGAGTGTATAGTTCATTTTTAATTCCGCGTGAAGAAGAACCGCAAATTGATGTGCCAATGGCCGATATTTTTGTAGGCTATCCTGGCGCAAGTCCTACCGAAGTTGAGTCTAGAGTAATTAAGCCTTTAGAGAAATTAATTTCGAATATTAAAGGTGTAGAGTATGTGTATTCTACTTCTATGAAGGAACAAGGGATGGTGATTGTACAATTTTATGTAGGTGAAGATATCGAGCGTTCGTTTGTGAAATTATACAACGAAATTAATAAACATATGGACGAAATGCCCGAAGGTGTTACGTTTCCGTTAGTTAAAACGCGTGCCATAGACGATGTGCCCATGTTAGGTTTAACGTTATGGAGTGAAAACTACGACGATTACCAATTGAAGCAAATGGCGCAGGAATTAACCGATGAAATTGAAAAGGTAAACGATGTTGCGATTACACATAAAATTGGAGGAAGAAACCGCCAAATGCGTGTGGTGTTAGACAAAGACAAACTGGCTGCTAGTGGTTTGGATGTCTTAACCGTTTCTGAAATGATTAAGGCGAATAACAAACAATTAAGTGCTGGTAGTTTTGATAAAAGTGACACAGAATTTATTGTAAATACAGGGAAATTTTTAGAAAATGTTGAAGATGTAGAAAATTTAGTTGTTGGTGTACAACAGAATCAGCCCATTTATTTAAAGCAAGTTGCAACGATTATTGATGGTCCAGAAGTACCACAAAATTATGTGAGTTTAGGATTTGGACAAGCGAGTGAAAAAGGTTCCACATACAAATCGGAATATCCTGCTGTAACCATTTCTATTGCAAAACGCAAAGGTGCAGATGCCATGAAAATTGCAGATGTTATTTTAGAAAAAGTAGACCACTTGCGTAAACATTTAATTCCAGACGATGTACATGTAGAAATTACAAGAAACTACGGAGAAACAGCCTCTAAAAAAGTATCGGAATTATTATTGCACCTTATGGGTTCTATTGTTGCCGTAACTTTTGTGGTGATGTTAGCCATGGGCTGGCGTGGTGGTTTGGTGGTATTTTTATCGGTGCCCATTACATTTGCTCTAACCCTGTTAAGTTATTATATGTTGGATTACACGCTTAACAGAATTACTTTATTTGCATTGGTTTTTGTAACCGGTATTGTGGTAGATGATTCGATTATTATTGCCGAAAACATGCACAGGCATTTTAAAATGAAACGTTTGCCGTTTAAACAAGCAGCTTTATATGCCATTAACGAAGTAGGAAATCCTACTATTTTAGCAACATTTACTGTTATTGCTTCGGTATTACCAATGGCATTTGTATCTGGATTAATGGGGCCTTATATGTCGCCAATGCCAATTGGAGCTTCTATAGCCATGATTTTATCTCTATTTGTGGCCTTAACCATTACCCCATATTTAGGCGTAATTTTTCTACGTGAAAATGATAAAAAAGGGCAACCTGAGAAAGTTGAGAAACCTATGGAAGACACTCTTATTTACAAATTGTATAATAAGTTTGAACGCCCGTTACTGGAACACAAAGGAAAACGTTGGCTGTTTTTGGGATTAACATTTTTAGCTTTATTAGGTACAATGGCTCTATTTTTCACCAACTCTGTGGCCGTAAAAATGTTGCCTTTCGATAATAAAAATGAATTTCAAGTCGTTATTGATATGCCAGAAGGCACAACCTTAGAACGTACTGCAGCGGTTACTCAAGATATTGCTCAGTTTCTATCAACCAGACCTGAAGTGGTAAATTACCAAAGCTATGTAGGCACCTCTGCCCCTATTACATTTAATGGTTTGGTTCGTCATTACGATTTACGTGGTGGTAGCAATATGGCAGATATTCAAGTAAACTTAGTAGACAAAGAAGAGCGTACTGCACAAAGTCATGATATTGCACGTTTGTTACGTCCAGAAATACAGAAAATAGGCTCTAAATATAATGCCAATGTAAAAGTTGTAGAAGTCCCGCCAGGACCACCAGTAATGTCTACCATTGTTGCTGAAATTTATGGCCCAGATTATGACGAACAAATTAACGTTGCAAACCAAATACAACACATTCTACAAAACACTGATGATGTTGTTGATGTAGATTGGATGGTTGAAGCTAACCAAACAGAATACGAGTTTAATGTAAATAAAGAAAAAGCCATGCTGTATGGTATAGCACCTCAGCAAATTGTGTATACCTTAAATATGGCATTATCTAACAGACCAATTAGCACACTGTATAACGAAAACGCCTCGGAACAAATAGGCATAATTTTAGCTTTGGATGAAAAAGAAAAATCGACATTAAGTGATATTTCACAACTCAAAGTAAAATCTAACCAAGGTCAAATGATTACTATTGGCGATTTGGTAGATATTACAGAGTCTACCAAAGCAAAAAGCATTTACCGTAAAAACCAAAAACGTGTGGTTTATGTTATGGGAGATATGGCTGGTAAATTAGAAAGTCCGGTGTATGCTATTTTAGGCATGGAAGACAAACTAAAAGATGTTACACTTCCTGAAGGTTATAAACTAGATAAAATGTATTTAGGACAACCAGAATTTGAAGACAATTATACCGTAAAATGGGACGGTGAATGGCAAATTACTTTAGAAGTTTTCAGAGATTTAGGAATTGCGTTTTTAGGAGCAATTATCATTATTTACTTATTAATTGTAGGATGGTTTCAGAACTTTAAAGCCCCAGTTGTTATGATGGTAGCCATACCATTATCCTTAATAGGCATTATACTCGGCCACTGGATTATGGGTGCGTTCTTTACCGCAACGTCTTTTATCGGCATGATTGCTTTAGCCGGAATTATGGTTAGAAACTCTGTCTTACTAATCGACTTTATAAATTTAAGATTAGAAGAAGGTATCCCTTTAAAACAAGCTGCTATTGAAGCTGGAGCTGTAAGAACAACACCTATTTTATTAACAGCAGGAACAGTAGTGATTGGAGCTTTCGTGATATTATTCGACCCTATTTTTCAAGGATTAGCCATTTCTTTAATGGGCGGAACTATTGTTTCTACTGTACTTACGTTATTGGTTGTGCCATTAGTGTATTATATTATTGAAAAGAAAAATTACAAATAAACCATTTTTCCCGCAGACAACTCAGATTCAAATAGAAAAAACTGCGGGAAACAAAAATACAAGCATATGAAATTAGTTATAGTTACAGCCGTAGGCGTTTTTCAAAAGGATATTTTAAAACTCTTTAAAGAAGCAAATATCGAAAACTTAAGTACTTCGGACATTGAAGGTTTTAAAAATAAGGCTTCCGTATTAATGGAATCGCAATGGTTCTCTAGAGAACCTTTAAGTAATGAATCGTTGTTATTTTTCTCGTTTACCGAAGAAAAAAATATTGACACACTTTTTAATTTAATTCAGGCGTATAATACCACACTGGAAACGAATAATCCCATTCGTGCTATTGTAGTTCCTGTAGAAAGATATATATAAACTAAAAAAAGGATAAGATGTTAAACACATATTTTAGAACCATAGTAGGTAGTATGATTTTATTAAGCATTGTACTTACCGTTTACGTGAACGAAAATTGGATATGGTTTACCGTATTTATTGGCGTAAACTTAATCCAATCGGTCTTCACAAAATGGTGTTTATTAGAGACGATTTTAAAGAAATTTGGCCTTAAATAAAGCTATATATTCCTTACCCTTATGTAGAATACAGTTAATAAAATCACAAATAAACGGCGAAATAGTTAAATACTCTAAACGCATGCTTTAATCTATTATAATTTCCTTAATTTTTAAGATAATATACAGCTATTAACTTAAAACACAGAATTATGAAACATCCAGACTTTAGCCATTTACGCGTTATGTATATAAATTGTACGTTAAAAAAATCACCTAATAAAAGCCATACATCTACATTATTTGATATATCTAAAGCTATTTTAAACAAAGAAAATGTTGCTGTAGACCAGATACGGTTTATAGATCACGAAGTAGCTTCTGGAGTATATCCAGATATGACTGAATATGGATGGGACACAGACGAATGGCCAGATTTATTTAAACGTATTATAAATGCAGATATTTTAATTATAGGTACGCCTATATGGCTCGGAGAAAAATCATCTGAAGCTCAAAAACTAATTGAGCGATTATACGCTATGAGTGGTAAAACCAATGAAAAAGGACAATACCTTTTTTACGGAAAAGTTGGAGGATGCATGATTACAGGAAATGAAGATGGTGTAAAACATTGCGCTATGGGTATGTTATATGCGTTACAACATATTGGGTATTCTATCCCACCACAAGCTGATGCTGGTTGGATTGGAGAGGTTGGTCCAGGTCCAAGTTACGGAGACACAAAATGGCAAGACAAAACTTTAGATGTCCCTGCAGGTTTTGATAGCGACTTTACTAATAGAAATGTAACATTCATGACCTATAATTTACTTCATTTAGCGCATATGCTTAAGGCTAACAACGGATATCCTAATTATGGAAACTCAAGAGAAGAATGGGACGATGGCACACGATGGGAATTCGAAAACCCAGAATACAGGTAATAAAATACGATACTTTACAAGTTATAAACAGGTTAAAAATTAGACATAACATGATCTAATTTTTAACCTGTTTTTTTTATAAAAAACAGATGGCTTTAATTTAAATCTGTCTCAGAAATTATTTAAATTTATAGGTCTATAAATATCATTAACAAAGTCATATTTAAACGCTTATTTATAAATAAGTGAGACCATGAGTTACCAGATATTCTTAAGCTATAAACATGAATACAGAGTTATTAGAATTTCCTTTTGAATCGATATCGTACAATATACTCCCAGGAACTACAGATTATGAATGTATTAAACATGCGTTAAAATTAAAAAGTTCAGCCCAATTTAGAACAGAAGTTGGCACAATTAACGATAACGTACACATAAAAGATATTCGTGTAAACGAAAATCATTTTTTTAACTATCAAATTATAAAACCAAAAAGCAGTACGGTTTCTAAAAAAGTAATTTTTCTTTTACATGGTTTTAACGAACGCGACTGGTCCAAATACTTGCCTTGGGCAAAAGCAATATGTAATGGTACAGGTAGTTCTGTAGTGTTATTTCCTCTGGCGTTCCATATGCAACGCGCTCCTAAACAATGGAGTGAGAAAAGAGAAATGTATAAATTAAGCGAACAGCGCAAAAAAAGATATCCTAACATTATAAATTCTACCTTATCTAATGTAGCAATAAGCATGCGATTACACGCTATGCCACAGCGTTTCATATACTCTGGATTACAAACATATTATGATATTATTCAGCTTATAGAGAATTTTAAATCTGGTAAAAACCCACAGATTAGCACAGATTTTCAATTCGATTTTTTTGCTTATTCAATAGGTGGTTTTCTTGCTCAAATTTTAAAATTAACAAACTACAACAACTATTTTTCGAATGCTAAACTATGTTTATTTTGTAGCGGTACAACCTTTAATAGATTCTCTTCTGTATCTAAATTTATTTTAGATAGTGAAGCTAATGTGGCGTTGTATTCATTTTTAATTGAACACTTCGATAAATTTTTAAAGAAAGATAATCTACTTAAACATTATATTCTAGATGATCATTTAGAAGGCGAAGTTTTTCATGCCATGCTCGATTATCAGAAAAAAAGGGACTTTAGAGAAGCGCTATTAAAAAAATACGAAGACCAAATTTATGCTATTACCTTAAAAAAGGATTATGTTATTCCCTCGTTCGAAATTATTAACACCTTAAAAGGCGCTTATAGAGACATTAATATTAAAGTAGACGAAATAGATTTTGATAGAGATTATACTCACGAAAATCCATTTCCTAACACTAAAATTAATAACGAACAGATTAGCAAAGATTTTAATTTCGTTTTCAAAAAAGTTTGCGATTTTTACAATACCTAATTACAGCCTTATTTTATCCTTATAATTAACTAACACTATGAAACTTTTAAGAACAAATTCAAATCATACAGATTTTAAAGCACTTGTTAGCTTATTAGATGCCGATTTGGCCTTAAGAGATGGTGAAGATCATGCATTCTATGCACAGTTTAATGGTATAGACAGCTTAAAACATGTTGTAGTGGTCTATAAAAATAAAATTCCTGTAGCTTGTGGAGCAATTAAAACCTTTAATGACAATACTGTAGAAGTGAAACGGATGTACACTGCACAAGATTATCGCGGACAAGTGTTAGCAACTGTTGTATTAAAAGAACTAGAACAATGGGCTGCAGAATTACACTATACAGCTTGCGTTTTAGAAACCGGATTACAGCAACCCGAAGCCTTAGCATTATATCATAAAAACGGCTACACACTTATACCTAATTACGGGCAATACGCTGAAATTGATAATAGTAGATGTTTTAAAAAACAAATCCTATAAATAAGAGCCGTTTAGTTTCCGTTTTAATCTAAATTAAGTGATTTTATCTTTTAAATAAAATGCTGTAATCCCTTAAATTTGCAGGAAAAACAATCTTTTTATATCCAGATTATTTAATACTCTTATTATCTATTAACTGTGATACAACAAAAACATGCCCTTAAACCTGCGCTATGAAAAACAATAAAAAATGGAAGATTGGTGGACTAATATGTATAGTAATCATCGTCTTAATTTTAATCTTTTTACCTATTGTAATAAAGAATTACACCATAAAAAATAGCAAAGCACTTATAGGCAGACAAATTGATATTGATCAATTAAAATTAAATTATTTTACAGGTAGCTTACAGCTTATTAACTTTAAAATGTTTGAGGCAGACAATACTTCAGAATTTATACGGTTAGATACTTTAATTATAGATACAGAACCTTACAAATACATTAGCAATGAATTGGTTATCGAACAGTTTTATATAAAAGGTTTAGTGGTACACACTGCACGACAGGATTCTATTTTTAATTTTGACGATTTAATTGCTTTTTATACCACACAACCAGAAGACACACTACAAGACACAGAAAGTAAACCTTTAAAATATACACTTAAAAACTTAGAATTAAAGGAGGCACATTTTACTTTTAATGATAAGAATGTAAACCAAATTACAAGTATTGAAGATATATCATTTTTTATTCCTTACATAGGTTGGAATCAAGAAGAAAAAAGTAATGCCGATTTAAAATTTAATTTTAAAAATGGTGGTTATTTTGCATCAAAACTAAATCTTAACCCAATAGATGGTGAGTATGACGCCTCCTTTACAATTCGGAACTTACATTTAAATTCTTTCTATAAATATGCCTCGCAATATGCAAATATAAACAGCTTTAAAGGGTTTCTAAATTCAGAAATTAAAGTTGAAGGGAATATTAACGACGCCATTACATCTACCCTTTCAGGAAGTATCAGCGTAAACGATTTTAAAATTACAGATAGTAATGATCAAACCTTTTTAGCATTAAAAAATTTTAGAACTAGATTAAAAAAAATCGATTATGCTAATAGTTCTTATGTTATAGACTCTTTAAGCTTATCAGAATCTTATACGTATTTTCAGTTGGATTCTGTAACTAATAATTTTTTCAAAATATTTAAAATAGATCAGTCCTCACAAGAGAGCTCACACACAGTACCGACAGAAACTACAGATACAATTAAAACTGCTGATGTACATCCTCAATTATACTATGCTATTAATCATATAAACGTAAATAAAGGTAAATTAGACTATACAGATAATCTCACTGGAGAAGAATTTAACTATCATTTAAGCGATATTGAAATTAATTCAGATAGTATTTCTAGTGCTTCCAATTGGGTCACGATCTACTCGGATATGATTTTAAACAATCGCGGTACGCTTAAAGCTAAATTAAGTGCAAACCCTTTAAAAACAGATCATGCAGAAATAGACATTACAATAGAAAAATTCTTGTTATCTGATATTAACATATACTCCCGCCACTATTTAAGTCATGATATTTTAGAAGGCGATTTTTATTACCATACCAATACAAAAATCGTGAATGGCGAATTAACTAGTGAAAATAATTTATTGGTTAAAAATGCAGAAGTCGCTAACACAAAAAATGGTCTATATAATCTCCCATTAAAATTTGCTTTATTTTTATTGAAAGATAAAAATGGAGATGTAAAACTTGATGTACCTGTACGAGGAAACATGAATGATCCTAAAGTAAGCGTGGGTAAAATAGTAGGTACAACGTTAAAGAATTTAATTATAAGAACCGTTGCTAGTCCAGTTCAATTTTTAGGAGGTTTAGTTGGTGGTGATCCTAAAGATTTAGAAACAATTGAATGTACTTATCTAGATACCATACCTAGCGATAAAGCTTTAAAACAACTCAATAAACTTATTAAGTTGGAAAATGCAAAAGAGGGGTTAAAAATTAAAATGTCACATTATGTTGATTTAGATTTACAAAAAGACGCCATTGCTTTTGCGGAAATCGGGAAAGCTTTTAATACTGAAACCAAGCAAGATTACACCAAAGATAAAAAGGCATTTAAAACCTATTTACAAAACAAAACTGCATCTGATTCAATTTCGGTTGAAGCTGCTATTTTAACATTAAGTCGCAACCTTAATTTAGATTCTTTAGCAACAGCTTATAATTCAAAATTAATAAAACATACAACGGCATATTTAAAAGAAAAAAACACATTTACCCACATTGAAGTGCTAGCTGCAGACCCTAGAGAACCAGAACATACAGGGTCTAAATCTCGATTTAAAATCACGTATGATATGTTAGAACCCGAAAGCGTAAATTAAGGTACACACGAGCGTAAACTAACAAATTAAAAAAGCCTCAAGTATACACTTGAGGCTTTTTTAATCTATTTACAATTGTTTATAATCTAAGACTCTATAAATTTAAGTATTTCAGATTCATTAAGTTTAGGATTAGCACCTTCATGGCTTGCAACAAGGGCGCCCACAGCACAAGCATAATCTATAGCTTCTTGCGGCGGTGTGTTATTTAAGAGTTTAGTAATTAACGATCCCAAGAAAGAATCGCCAGCTCCAACCGTATCTACAACTTGAATTTTATAACCACTATTATAATAAAAAGTTTGATTATGGTATAAGATAGCACCTTTATCTCCTTTAGTAACGCATATAGATGTGGTTACCATTTGTTTAGAAATAAATAGCATATTATCTTCTAAAGAATCTGATTTAAAATACATTGTTTTAGCAATTTCATAAATTTCATCGTCGTTAAACTTTATAAAATTTGCAGCATACATTAATTCGTTTAATACATCTTTAGTGTAATGAGGTGCTCTTAAATTTATATCTAAAATTTTATAATTTGCAACTTTTAACAAGGCATATAAGGTAGCTCTAGATGTTATGTCTCTAGCCACTAAACTCCCGAAAATAAAGGCATCAGCTTGTTTTGTTTTTTCAATAGCAGTTTCAGTTAACTGAATATTATCCCAAGCACGATTTTTATTTATCGTGTAAGATGCAGAACCGTTTGCATCTAAAACAACATCTACCGCTCCTGTTTCCAAGGTCTTGTCTACTTGAACATTGTCTATATTTACACCCTGAGCTTTAATAAAATCTAAGATTTCAAAACCTTTAGCATCATTACCTATTCTTGTAATTATTGACACTTGGTTACCAAAAGACTGTAATCGTAATGCAACATTTAAGGGTGCGCCTCCTATTTTTTTATGTGTAGGAAACACGTCCCATAATACCTCGCCAAAACAAACTATATTTTTCATTTAACTGTGTTTTAAAGCAGAATTATTCCATGCAATAACAGTATGTTCTACACCATTTTCAGAGATTGCACGATAAGCTTTTGTAAACGCTTGTACAAAAGTTTCTGATGTTTTTAATTTTCCAAATACAGATTCTAATTCTAAGAATAATGCTGGATTTTCTTTTGCTAACACAGCATGTTCTGCTAAAGCGACTTGCATAACGTCTTTTATAATTAAATCATGTCCTTGTTCATTTTTTCCAAGACTGTATATGGCCCAAGCCGCAACTACTAAAGCAGCAAAATCTACAGATCCTTGTCTCTCTAATTGTGCATTAACTGTTGGTAGAACAAATATTGGAAACTTAGCCGAACTCTCTGAACATATACGATCTATTTGGTCTTTCATATAAATATTACCAAATCTATGTAGTAAAGTCTCTTTATATTTTTCTAAATCAACACCTTCTAAATCTGATAAGGTAGGTGTAACTTCTACATCCATATACGTTTTTAAGAAAGTGCTAATTTCTGGATTATAAACTGCTTCGTCAATAGTTGAATACCCTCGTAAAGCACCTAAAATACCTAAAACAGTATGTCCTGCATTTAATAAGGTTAATTTCATTTTTTCGTAAGGATCTACATCCTCTACAAACTGTGCTCCAACAGTTTCCCAAGCTGGTCTTCCTGTTTTAAATTCGTCTTCGATTACCCATTGATGAAAAGGTTCGCATACAACTGGCCAAGCATCGTCTATACCTGAAGAGGCATTTAAATTTGAGATATCTACTGGAGAGGTTGCTGGAGTAATACGATCTACCATACTGTTTGGAAATGATACATAGTCATTAATCCACGGTATTAATTGAGGTTCTGCTTTTTCTACATAACTCAATAGCATACGCTTAGCTAAATCACCGTTCCCTTTAATGTTGTCGCAAGACTGAATAGTAATGCCAGAACCTTCATTTTCCTTACGTAATTTTAATGCTTGTGTAAGGTAACCAAATATGGTTTTAGGTGTCTCTGGATGCTCTAAATCGTATTGAATTTGTGGATTTTCAAAATCAAATGCTTCAGTTGCTTCATTATAATTATAGCCACCTTCTGTAATGGTTAAAGTAATGATTTTAATATCAGGACTCGCCATTTTTTCAATCACTTGCTTTGGATTTTCAGGTGCATATAAACACTCTACTATAGAACCAATAACACGTTTAGTTAACGTTCCATCTAATTCTTTAATTACAAGTGTATACAATCCATCTTGAGCTTTAAGTGTATTATAAATTTTAGTATCAAACTCTAATAACGCTACGCCACAAATACCCCAATCTGTTACATTTGTATCGTGTAATAATTGATCTGTATAAAAGGCTTCGTGTGCTCTGTGAAATCCACCAATACCTACATGTACAATACCTGCCTTGACTTTTGTACGATCGTAAGTTGGACAAGATATTTTTTTGGCAACTTGAGCCAAATTCATCTGATTAAGTTTTATTAAATTTTCCACGATATTATATGTTTTTATTCTTTCCTCTTTTTAATTTCCAGTAAGCAGTTACAAAATAGATAAGGGTACACACAAAGGCATAACGGTAAAAAATATCTCTATTTTCTATATACATAGTTTCATTTGCACTACCAAATAGTACGATACATGCCAACACTAAAGTGATGGCTAAAACCACAATTGAAACAATACCTAATACCCTAGATAATAAAGAATGATCCTTAATCGTTTTCGTGGTTTGTTTCGCTTTTTCGTCTTGATAAGCTTCTATATTTTTATTTCTAACTTTTTCTTTTAATTCTTCTTCAGGATAACTTTCTTTTGCCCCATATTTACCTGCTAATACAGTATAAATAAATATAGTAAACATCCAAGTTGGTATAAATAAATAGTAAAATGGCATTACATCTAGCATGTTTAAGCCAAACCCAAACACTAATCCTAATCCCCAAGAAACAATTGCAGGTGTACTAAAAGTTAAGTGTTTATAATATGACCAATAGCGTGTATAACCAATTCTTGGAAATATTTGGTGTTCTGCAAATACAATACCTCCCACTGGAACCACTAACAATCCGGCATAAGTTAATAAAGGTAAAATCTGACTAAACACAAAGGGGAAACAAGCAACTATCATTGTAATTACTCCTACAACTACAGTAGTTTTTTTACGTGAATGAGAATTAAAAACAGCTTGCGCCGCTAAACCAGCTCTATATAAATTAGCAATAGCTGTTGTCCATCCCGCTACAATTACAATAACAAATCCAGACCAACCTAAAGCGTAATATGCCACGTCTCCGGGATCTAAAGCAACTATAGGTTTTCCTATAATAACGGCTGCTCCTGCTCCCATAATTCCTGCAGAGATCCAAGCTACATAGTGCCCAAACATCATCCCTGTACTGGTACTTAGTCCGTAAGATTTCTTTTTAGCAAAACGCAACATAGCCATATCTATCAAACCAAAATGTGTAATAGTATTGGCTGCCCAAGCAAAACCAATAACTTCTACCAAGCCAATTCCGGGTTCACCTTTGCTATTTAATCCTGTCCATATGGTATGGTTTCCTAAAGTTACAAAATCTGCCCAACTATTAGGAATGGTTTGCCCTAAATCTGACAGTGACAAGGCTGGAAGTAAAACAAATGCACCACTAATAAACATAACAAATAACCAAGGAGCACAAATACCAGAAAACTCTGTTACTGCTTTAAAACCATATATTGCAATGGCAACAACAACTAATCCCACACATAAAACAATAATTACAAACCATAAATTTGTAGGGTACCAATCTAATTGTGCCGGAATGTTAAAAGCAAAACGTACTGCAGTTGCAGATACTGTAATCATGGCTGCAGAAATTACAGTAAAAATAATAACATTCGCCCAGTTATAGAGCTTGGTCATAGAATCTCCTGCAATTTTATTTAAATATGTATACAGACTTAATCTCGTTTCTACAGCTATAGGAGAGGTTATAAAGGTCCAACTTAAAACGGCCAAAATATTTCCTATTAGTAATCCTAACAGTATGTCTTTTGTTTTAGCACCCAACGCTACAAAAGTAGCTCCAATTACAAATTCGGTAGCGGCCACATGCTCTGCAGCATACAAACCTGCAAAATGAGTCCAATCATGTAATTTATGTTTAGACACAGGTAACTGTTCTTCATCAATATTCTCGAACTCCTGATAATTAGCATCTGTATTCATTCCTGTTAGTTTATTTGAAATTAAAACAATTTGTAAAACTCAATAAAAAAACGCTTTATTTGGTTAAAATTTTACAAACGTCATTTTTACGTTTTAAATTATTTTCAAAGTTATTCAAAAAAACAATATAACAAAATAAAATCATATAATATTCTATATTAACATATTTATATTCTAAATTACCATATTAATACGATTAAAATAGATTACCAAAAGCAAAAACATATAATGTATTTTAAACGTTTAATAATTAAAATGTAAATAATTTTATTAAATTAGCTTCAGAATAAAAATATATATGAAACCACAAAAAATCAAAAACATATCTGTAGATTGTGTTGTTTTTGGATACAATACCCTTGAAAAAACACTTAACGTTTTATTAATAAAACGCTATTTGGAATCTGCAACTACTGCTGAAGTTTTAGTAGATGATTACGTATTGACAGGCTATCATATTAATGAAGATGAAACTTTAGATGATACGGCTACAAGAGCTTTAAAAGAGTTAACAGGATTAAGTAGTCTTTATAAAAAGCAATTTAAAGCATTTGGTTCTCCAGACCGTTTATTAAACGATAAAGATCAGATTTGGATTAAAAATGAAGGCTTTAACTCCAGAACTGTAACCATAGCGTACTATTTTTTAATAAAAACAGAAGCCGTTAATCTTAAAGAAAATAAATATAGTGCAAAATGGTTCCCTGTTAATAATCTCCCTGAATTAGGTTTTGATCATGAAGCTATTATTTTAGAAGCCTATGAAGATTTAAAAATTAAATGCCTTTCTGAACCTATTATCTTTGAGCTACTTCCAAATAAATTTACAATTAATGATGTACAGGATTTATACCAGTCTATATTAGGAATTGAAATTGATAATCGAAATTTTAGAAGAAAACTCATAAATAAAAAATACATTATCCCATTAGACGAAAAACAAGTTGGAGTCTCTAAAAAACCTGCACAACTCTATATGTTTAGTAAAGATGTTTACGATAAAATATTTGAAAAAAATTACTTAATCAGTATTTAAAAAACCTATAGTTACAAACGTTAATACAAACACAAAAAAACATTCTAAGTAGTATCTTTTTATATATTTGTGTAATGCAACAAGATTTAAAATCTGAACTTACAAAACAATTAATCATAGATAAAGCTTTCAATTTATTTTATGAAAATGGCTTTAAAACTACTAGTATTGATAAAATAATGAAAGCTACTACGCTAAGTAAAGGCGCGTTTTACCATCATTATAAAAGCAAAAAAGAATTGGGGCTTGAAGTTATTAGCCTTAAAGTTCAAAAACGAGTTTTTGAAGGTATGATTGCACCATTACATGAACAAGGTAATGCTCTTGAAATATTAGAAATGATTTTTTTGAAACGATTAAAATCTTTTAACATCTATGAAAAGGCACATGGTTGCCCGATGAACAATTTAATAAATGAAATTGGCGATAATGAAGCAGCCTATCAAATGGCTTTAAAAAATATTATTGAGTCTTGGAAAGCTGCTTTAATAATTTTGATAGAAAAAGGTAAGTCTGAACATACAATTAAAGCTAATGTGTCTAGTGCTGCTGTAGCTGTTTATTTAATAAGTGCCTTTGAAGGTATACGTGGTATAAGAAAATTGTACAACGACGATGCGATCTTAGACGAGTATATTATTGGGCTATCCATGTATTTAAAACAATTACGATTATAATTTTTTTTAAACAAAAACATACTAGGTAGTATGTTTATAAAACACCTATAACAATGACAAACAAAAGAAGAGAGTTTATGAAAAAATCAGCTTTACTAGGCCTAGGCGGAGCGACTGTAACCTCGTTAGGATTTGCTGCAAATGATGCAACTAATACTGCAGCTTTAAATCTAAATAACAGACCTAAAGTTTTATTTTTTGATGTTAATGAAACTTTATTAGATTTAACTGCCATGAAAAAAAGTGTAGGTGACGCACTTGGTAACAGACCTGATTTACTTCCTTTATGGTTTACAACCATGTTACAATATTCATTAGTAACTACAGTTGGCCGACAGTATAATGATTTTGGAATTATAGGTGTGGCTGCATTACAAATGGTAGCTGCTAATAACGAGATTGCTTTAACAGAAGCTGAAGCAAAAAACGCTATACTAACTCCTTTACGCTCTATTCCTGCTCATCCAGAAGTAAAAGCAGCCTTAACAGATTTAAACCAAGCTGGTTTTAAATTGGTGTCGTTTACAAATTCATCTAATATAGGTGTAGAAACTCAATTTAAAAATGCTGGTCTAATTGATTATTTTGAAGAAAGATTAAGCATTGAAGATATCGGAAAATTTAAACCTCATACAGATGCTTACGATTGGGCAGCACGTAAAATGGGAGTTTCTTCTCAGGAGTGTATGCTAATAGCTGCTCATGGTTGGGATATAGCTGGAGCACTTTGGGCAAATTGGAGAGGTGCATTTATAAGCAGACCCGGAGCTCAATTATATCCTTTGGCAGATCAACCAGAAATTAATGAAATGAATCTAAAGCTAGTTGCAAAAAAATTAATTGCAATGAAATAAATACAACACTACGTTCATTAATGTAGAACTCTTATATATAATTGGTTAAACTGAATATATATAAGAGTTTTTTAGGTTAAAGTAGGTTGTGATAACAAGGTCGTAATCTCCTCTAAACTCTCATCATGATCTAATAACAATACTAAAACATCATTAGCCTCTATTAATGTAGATCCGCCTGGTCTAACAAATTTACCATCTCGTTTGATCATTACAATAAAAGCAGATTTTGGTAAATGCAAGTCTACAATTCTTTTATTTACAGCAAAACTATCTATAGGAATTATAGTTTCTTCCATAGCAGATTTTGGCAAATCTAAAATATAACGTTCATGTTCACGCGGAACTTTAGCTTCTTCAGGCATACCAACATTTAACCATTTAGCAAAAACCGTAAGCGTAGTTCCTTGTATAAGTATAGAAGTAACAGAAATAAAAAATACTATATTAAAAATAATATTAGCTTTATCAATCCCAGCCAATAACGGATAAGTTGCAAAAACAATAGGTACTGCTCCCCTTAAACCAACCCAAGAAATATATAAACGACGACGCGTTTTCATTTTAAAAAATAAAGTACTTATAAACACACTTATAGGACGTGCTACAAGAATAAGAAAAACAGAAATTAATAAACCAATACCCATATAAGGGATAATTTGAGAAGGAAAAACTAATAATCCTAATGTTAAGAATAACACAATTTGCATGAGCCATGCCATACCATCAAACATTTTTAGAATAGTAGATTTATGAATTAAATCTTGATTTCCCAGATATACAGAACAAATATAAATAGCTAAAAAACCATTTCCACCAACAGAATCTGTAGCTGAAAACGTAATAAACATTAAAGCTATTACCAAAACAGGATACAAACCTTCAAAATCTAAAGTGATTCTATTAATGATAAATTTACTTAATTTTCCAAACCCAAATCCTAACAGACCTCCAAGAATCATTTGCTGAAAAAACATAAATATTATAGATGTTATATTCTGATCCTGGTTAATAACTAAACTTAAAAATGCCAAAGTTAATACATAGGCCATAGGGTCATTACTCCCACTTTCTAACTCTAAAGTAGGTCGTAAATTTGTCTTTAATGCTAAATTTTTTGAACGTAAAATAGAAAATACTGCTGCTGCATCTGTAGAAGATACTATAGAACCTAGTAATAAACTTTCAAAAATTGTAAAATCTGTAACATACCATACAAATACACCTAAAGTAATTGCTGTTAAAAACACTCCTAAAGTAGATAATACAAGACCTTCTTTTAATATGGGTTTTACAGTATTCCAATTTGTATCTAAACCACCAGAAAAAAGTATAAAATTTAGTGATACAATACCTATAAATTGAGCTAACTTTGGATCGTCAAATACTATCCCACCAATACCATCAGAACCGGCCAACATACCTATAGACAAGAAAAGAATTAAAGTAGGAACACCAAATTTATAGGACGTTTTTCCCACAATAATACTAATAAACAGTAATATTGATCCAACAAGTAATATATTTTCAATAGTTAAATTCATAGTTTAGATTCAGTTTCTTTTTTACCAAATTTAACTTATTATTAAACGTATACGAAATTAAAAGTGAGTTCTTCCTATTAAATTTAAAAGTAACAATTAAGGAGGTAAAAACACCTACATACGTTCATCAAAAAAATATAAATCAATACATTACATTTTTAAAATTAAAAATTTTCATATTAGAATAAGCATTATATTTACTTTAAATCGTAGTGTTTAAAAGATATGAAAACAATGTGTTTTTTAATACAGCAAAGTATAGTTATTTCCACTTTTATGCTGTTTTTAGCATGTAGTAATTCTGATTCAGATATTGATATTACAGACAATGAAACCGAAATAATAACTGAAGACGTTGAAGGTACACCTAATATAGATTGGAAAAATTGGTATTTGTCTGTACCCATTAATTCAGGTAGCGGTAAAGCGACATCTATAAGTTATCAAACTATAATAAATGATAATCTAACGCCCGAAGCCTCTAAATATTTTTATAAAAATGAAGATGGTTCGTATACATTGTGGACACAATTTACAGGCTATACAACTTCAGGATTATCAGAACTTGGCGATAAATATTGCCGTACAGAACTCAGAGAATATTGGAGAGGAAATCAAGATACAAATGACAATTGGACAATGTCTACAGGTACACACATTCTTGAAACAACTTTAAAAGTAGATTTTGTAGAAGGCAATGGACGTACTATAGTTGCACAAATTCACGGTAAATCTTCTGAAGGTATTAACGGTAATCCTGCAACAGTTAAAATAAGATGGAATAGCGGTATAATACAAATAGACCACTATACAAAACCAGAAAACAATGAGGATTGGACCAGCAAATACGATAATAAAATAGATTTTGGAAATGTTGGCCATGCACTATTTACTTTTAAAATGAAGATTGAAAACGGTAAGTTATATTGTGCTCTCTATTGTGAAGAGAAAAATTTAGATATAGATTATACTGAAATCTACGATTATGTCACTAATGGATATATTCATGAAAATTATTTTAAAACAGGAAATTATTTTGGTTGGAATGATGATTATGAAAAAGCGGCTCAAGTGGTTTTACACAAGGTTGTAACCATTCATAATTAAGAATTTAAAATATTTAATACTAAACGTAATTCACCATAACTATAATTATCATCTAACTGATGTTTTAAATCAGAGAGATTCTCAAAGTTTGTTTTAGGAATAAGATCAAGTAAAGTATTATACTTAGTTGTAGTTATTAAGTCTGATACTTTAACTTCTCCGGTTGAAATAAATTCAGCTAAATGACCAAATATGGTGTTTTCATTTAAATCCCTTAAAGTCGCAATTTCATTAATAGACTTGCCAGATTTAAATAGTTGTAATGAAGCCTCTCTAGTATTTATTTTGGTTTTTATAATATCATCTTGCGTATCAGTACTAGTATTAATAGCATCTATTTGTATATCATTTTCGTCACAATATTCACGAATAACATCTAGTATTGCATCTCCATATTTTTCAACTCTAGTCGCTCCCATACCTCCAATTTTAAGAAGTTCTTGCTTGGTTACAGGCAATACTTCACACATTTCATACAACGATTTCTGTGTGAAAATTTGAAAATGAACCAAATCATTTTCAGCCGCTATTTCATTTCTTAATATGCGTAATAATTCAAACAGCTCCACATTTATTGTCCCATCAATAACAGATTTTCTTGCTTTTTGAGGTTTATTTTTTGCTATAAAAATAGATTTTGCACGCAATTCTAAAAGAGATTTAGTCGTAAAATCTTTATTTAGATTCGTAAAATAAAATACTTTAGTATCGTATACAGATTCTAAGCTATCTAAGTTTTTAGAAATATCTCCACCTATAGCTTGATTATCTGTTGTAAAACTAAATGCTTTTAAAGAGTCACCTATATGAGTCTCAACCTGTGTTTTAAAATAGGTTATAGCTTTTATAAAACGTTCTTGAATAATTGGGTTATGTTCTGGTAATACGGTATCAGTATGAAGAGTTTGTAATTGTGATTTAAAACCATTGGCTACTTTTAGCAAATTTGTAACTGTATTTTTAATTGTCACCATTGGGTGCTCAACTTTTCCTTCTATACTATTTCTGTTTTTATAAAAGATATCCAGAATACGATTAACAGGGTACATAAAATCATAAAAATCGAAGATTTCTGCTATTAAATCCAATTGAAACTTACTCTGAGACGATTTTAAGTCTGTTAAATCTGGTTCGTGTTCTTCTGCATGTTTATTAAAAGTAATTACATTTGTATCTGTAATAATCTGATTGGAACTAATTTTACTTTTTAAAATTAATCCGTCTAAAGATTTACATCTACTTAAGGCTACATAAGTTTGTCCATGTGCAAAAGCACTACCAGCATCAATTATGGCTTTTTCGAAAGTTAACCCCTGACTTTTATGAATTGTAATGGCCCAAGCTAAACGTAAAGGGATTTGAGAAAAGGAACCAATTTTATCTTCAGTAATGGCTTTAGTTTCTTTATCTACAGTATAATTTATATTCTCCCATAATTCGGCTTTAGTTACAATATCAAAATCATCGTCTGGACAACGCACCGTTACTTCATCCTTAGTTAGTTTAGTAACTGTACCTATTTTACCATTAAAATAACGTTTATCTTGACTAATATCGTTTTTAATAAACATGACTTGTGCTCCAACCTTTAACTCTAAAATATCATTATTAGGATAAGAATATTCAGGAAATTTACCCTCAACTTTAGCTGAATATGTAAATAATGTCGTATCAAGTTTATCTAATTCAGACTTATTTGTTGCATCTGCTTTAGTATTATGAGTAGTTAATGAAATATACCCTGCATTAGGTTCTGGTGTAAAATCGGGTTTAAATCTCTTATTTAATTCTGATGCAGCAGTCTCAGAAAGCGTATTATTTCTAATTTCATTTAAAATTTGAATAAACTTAGGATTTTCCTGACGATATATATGCTTTAATTCAATTGAAATAGGATCGCAGTGTTGGTACACACGACTACTAAAAAAAAATCCATTACTATAATAGGGTTTTAATAACTGCCATTCATGTTCCTTAATTACAGGTGATAATTGTTGCAAATCACCTATCATTAATACTTGTACACCTCCAAAAACTTTTTGTTTATATCTAAATCTTCTTAAAGTTTTATCAATAGCATCTAACAAATCAGCACGAACCATACTAATTTCATCAATCACTAATAAATCCATGGATTTAATAATATTGATTTTAGTTTTATTAAATTTTCTATTGAATTGAGTAGAACTATCTAAATCTGCATTTGGTAAGATAGGACCAAAAGGAATCTGAAAAAAAGAATGTATAGTTACACCTTTCGCATTAATAGCCGCAACACCTGTAGGAGCAACAACTACCATTCGTTTTAAACTTTTAGTTTTTAAACGATGTAAAAATGTTGTTTTACCAGTACCTGCTTTTCCTGTTAAAAAAATAGAACGGTTTGTATTATTTACAAATTCCCAAGCTAATTCTAATTCCTTATTTACAGACATTACTACACATTAAAAAAATTGTTTTTTAAGGTACTATTTATTATTCACTTATAAAATGGAGTTAACAAAAAGTTCTTTTAATTAGATAGCAAAAATTCCTATTTGTATATAAACAAAAAAAATCCTGAACAAAATATTGTTCAGGATTAGTTTAAAAAAGGCAACGACCTACTCTCCCACAAATGCAGTACCATCGGCGCTAATGGGCTTAACTTCTCTGTTCGGAATGGTAAGAGGTGAGCCCCATCGCAATAATCACCTTAAATTATTGGTTGTTGGTTTGTAGTTTTTGGTTGTTGGAACTTTTTCCAACTAATAACCATGAACTAACAACTATCAACCGCGCTCCTAGCGCAAATATCTTAACATATTGAAAAATACCCGGAGGTTATATACATATATACTCTAATAATAATTCTTGTACTCGTCTAAAAAAACAGGCGTACAATAAGCCTATGGGTTATTAGTACTACTCGGCTATGACATTACTGTCTTTACACCTATAGCCTATCAACGTGGTCATCTCCCACGACCCTTTAAAGAAATCTCATCTTGTGGTGGGTTTCGCGCTTATATGCTTTCAGCGCTTATCCCTTCCCA